>DFIU01000006.1 GCA_002371465.1 Lachnospiraceae bacterium UBA3689
ACCGTACTTCTTTCTTTCCTTTTCTCTCGGATCTCTTGTCAGATATCCGTTCTTCTTAAGGACAGCGCGGTACTCATTGTCGACCTTCAGCAGAGCGCGGGCAATGCCGTGACGGATTGCACCAGCCTGACCGGTGTATCCACCGCCGTGAACCGTAACATTAACATCGAACTTGTCCGTGTTCTCGGTTGCTGTCAGCGGCTGACGAACAATGACCTTCAGGGTCTCTGCGCCGAAGAAATCATCGATATCTCTCTTATTGACAGTGATCTTGCCTGTTCCCTGAGAAAGGTACACTCTAGCGACAGACTTTTTTCTTCTACCTGTACCATAAAACTTTTCAGTAGCCAATTCCGTACCCTCCTATTACAGTGTGATGACTTCCGGCTTCTGAGCTGCCTGCTCATGATCCGGGCCAACATATACATGAAGTTTCTTGAACTCAGCATCGCCGAGCGCGCCGTGGGAAATCATTCCGCGGACAGCATGCTCAACAACTCTTTCCGGATGCTTTTCCAGCATTTCACGAAGGGTGGTGTAAGTAGCGCCGCCGACGTACTTGGAATGTCTGAAGTAAATCTTCTGATCCAGCTTCTTGCCGGAAACAACGATCTTTTCAGCGTTTGTGATAATCAGGTAATCGCCGCAGTCTACATGCGGTGTATAAATCGGCTTATTCTTCCCTGTCAGAATATTAGCTGCAGCAGTAGCAAGACGGCCGAGTGTCAAGTCCGTAGCATCGATTACGTACCATTTACGTTCGATGTCTGCCGGTTTAGCCATAAATGTTCTCATGGTTATTCCTCCAATCATTTTACAGACGATCTTTTTCATTATCTGAATCCGGTCGATGCCATTCATCAGATCCGGACGTGCCGCCTATCGATACCGGGGCAGGTTCGATAAACACACAAAAATATGATGTGGCCGGGAATGCCACACCTGTAAAGTATAGCGATAAGGACCGCTTACGTCAAGAAAAAAGTCCCGGGTCTCGGGACTTTTTTCTTAGTTTCCTGCTTCTATGGAGATCTCATCAAACTTGTGAAGAACTTCCTCCAGCTTAAGCTTCTTTTTCTCCTCTCCCGCCTTATCCAGGATGACGTGACCTTCGTGCATCATCAGGAGGCGGTCGCCGTACTCCAGGGCATAGCGCAGGTTGTGGGTCACCATGACCGTCGTCAGCTTCTTTTCCGCGACGATCCTGCCGGTCAGCTCCATAATAATCTCGGCGGTCTTGGGATCAAGAGCGGCGGTGTGCTCATCGAGGATCAGAAAGTCGATCGGCGTCATCGTGGACATCAAAAGAGCCAGCGCCTGCCGCTGTCCGCCCGAGAGGCTGCCGACCTTGATATCGAGCTTATCTTCCAGTCCCAGTCCCAGTGGGACCAGCATTTCCCGGTACTCCTCCCGTCTTGCCTTGTTGGCTCCGCGGGTCAGATTATAGGACTTACCCTTGTTGTCGGCAAGGGACATATTTTCCATAATCGTCATATCCGGACAGGTGCCGAATGCGGGATTCTGGTAGACACGGCCGATCTTTCTGTGGCGGATGAATTCCTTCTGCCGGGAAATGTCCTCGCCGTTCATCACCAGCTGCCCCCCGTCGATATCGATCGAACCGCAGATAATGTTGAGCATGGAAGTCTTGCCGGAGCCGTTTGACCCAACGACCGAGACGAAGCTGCCGTCGTCGATGGTCAGATTGAAATCCCGGAAAAAGCACAGCTCATTGACTGTACCCGGATTGTAAGTCTTATCAATGTGTTTTAATTCAAGCATCGCTGGCGACCTTTCTCTTCTTGTCCATGGAGATCACAAGAATAATCGTGAACAGGACCGATGTAATCAGCTTCATATCGTCCGCATTGTGCAGGAAATGCACCGCTGCCGCAACACAGGCCTTATAGATGACCGACCCCAAAATGACAGACGCCGTGACATTGATAAAGGATACCTTGCGGAAGAGGGTGGTCCCGATGATGACCGAAGCAAGTCCGATGACCATGGTTCCGGTTCCCATTGAGACGTCCGCATATCGCTGCTCCTGGGCGTAGAGACAGCCCGCCAGGGTGCAGAGTCCGTTGGCGATCACAAGGCCCAGGATCTTGATCCTGCCCTTATCGACGCCCAGGGTCGTAACGATCTTGTCATTGCTGCCCACGGCGCGCAGGATGAAACCGGACTTGGTCTTTAAATACCAGTCGAGAACCAGCTTGACCACAAGGACGATGACTAAAAGGATAATGGTCGTCTTGGCATCATCCAGGGGTCCCTTGAAGATCCCATTGACGAGATCGTTGTCGAAAATGGTCTCGGAACTGTAGAGGGGGATATTTGCCTTGCCCATGATCCTTAGGTTGACCGTGTAGAGCGCCGTCATCATGATGATACCGGACAGGAGGTCGCGGACCCGGAGCTTGACGTGGATGAGTCCGGTCAGAAGTCCCGCTGCCCCGCCGCCTAAAAAGGCGACCGGGAGGGTTACAAGCGCCGGAACTCCGTTGGTGATCATAACAGCCGCAATGGCAGCTCCCATAGGGAAGCTGCCGTCAACGGTTAGATCCGGAAAATCCAGAATCTTATAAGTGATGTAAATACCCAGCGCCATCACCGCATAGATGAAGCCCTGTTCAAAAACACTGATCAATAAAGCCATAAATCATTTCCTGCCTGACCGGGATTTTCTGTCTACTTGATCGGAAAATCCGCCTATTTTGATGCCATCCAAAAAACTTACGATTACTTATTTTCCTGGGTGGAATCTTCGATGGAATCAAAGATCTGCACGCCCTCTGCCTTTAAATACTCGTCCGGAACGGTGATGCCCATCTCTTCCGCCGCCTTGGTGTTGATGAAGGCACTGGGTTCGGTAATGGTTTCAAAGTTCTGCTCGGAAGCCTTAGCCTCGCCCTTCAGAACCTTTGCCGCCATCTTGCCTGTCTGGATGCCCAGTTCATAGTAATCCAACCCTTCGCAGCCGACGCAGCCTGCCTTGACCTGGTCGATCTCGGACCCAAAGACCGGGATGCCCGCCTTCGTCGCCGCGTCCAGTTCGGCTGACAGAGCCTGAACAACCGTATTATCGGTCAGATTGGAGATGCAGTCAACCTTGGATGCAAGATCGTTGGCAGCCATGGGGACGTCGCTCAGCTGGCTGATCGCGCTGTCCACGATTTTAAAATCATACTTGGGGGCCAGATCCTTGTAAATGGCGATGGTCGCGTCGGAGTTGGTCTCGGAAGAGGTGTGGAGAATGCCGATGGTCTTCGCCTCCGGCAGGAAGGCGCGGATCATTTTCAGCTGGGCTTCGACCGGAAGGGCGTCGGATGTACCGGTGATCTCCCCGACCGGAGTCCCGTCCTCCTTGGCAAGTTCCGCCGCGACCGGATCGGAAACCGCCGTATAGATGACCGGGATCTCTGCCTTGGCTGCCGCGTTGTAAGCCGCCATGGCGGACGGAGTGGCAATCGCGCAGATCAGGTCGTCCTTACCGGATACAAAACTCTGGGCGATAGTCGCCGCTGTACCGGTATCGGCATTGGCATTTTGCAGGTCAATGGTCAGGTTTTGCCCCTCAACAAAGCCTTCCTGTGCCAGACCGTCGACAAAGCCGTTGCGGCAGTCGTCCAGAGAGCCATGCTCGGCGAACTGGGAAATGCCGACCTTGAAGTTTCCCTCTACGGCTGTCCCGGAAGTCACTTCTTTGACGGAAGATGCCTCCTTGGTGGATGTGCTGCCTGCTGAAGAACCTGCGCTGCCGCAGGCGCCGAGAGAGAAAACCATCGCTGCTGTCAGAACCAGTGTCAACATGCTCTTTTTCATCATTTTTCCTCCTTAATGGGGTGAGGCAGAATCAAAAAAGTCCCAGACTAAAGCTAGTCTGAGACGATAAGATTCTACCGCGGTGCCACTCAGTTTACCGGCCATCACCGGTCACTCAATCGCTTTGCCTCAAAAGTCCATTCCCAAACCCGTCCTCTGCCGCCTCACACCATACGCGGCTCGCTCAAGGTTCCTCAAATAAGGTACTCCTCTTTCTCACAGGCTTATGAAGTTGTTTACAACAATATTACTTTTTCACGCTGAAGTCAAGAAGTAATTCTGTCGTTTTCATCCTCCGGGTAGCGGATGGCGTTAAGAACCAGCCCCTTGGCAGGGGCGGTCGGTCCCGCTGCCTCCCGGTCTTTCGCATCCAGAATCTCCTTCATCTGTTCCGGATGCCAGGTTCCCTTCCCGATTTCAAGCAGGGTCCCGGCTATGATCCGCACCATGTTGTAAAGGAAGCCGTTGCCGGTTATGGTGAAGGTCACCCGGTCCCCCTCCCGCGCCACATGGGCGTCGTAGATCGTCCGAACCGTGGTTGAACTGGAATTGCCCGCCGCGCAAAAGGAAACAAAATCGTGTTCCCCGACCAGATATGCCGCCGCCTGATCCATGGCAGCTGCGTCAAGGGGTCCGTAGACGTGCATTTCCAAATGTCTGGTCAGAGGGTCCGGATGGGTTCGGTTCAGGATATGGTAGGAATAGGTCTTGACCGTCGCCTGGTAACGGGGGTGCCAGTCATCCCGGACCTGCTCGCTTTTGACGATCCGGATATCCTCCGGCAGGCGGGCGTTTAGGGCAAAGGCAATTTTCGACGGGGCGATGCGCGTCTCCGCATCAAAGACCGTCACATTTCCCTCCGCATGAACGCCGGCATCCGTGCGGCTGGCCCCGATGGTCCTGATCTCCCTGCCGAAGAGATCGGTCAGGGCGCCGTTGACCACGTCCTGGATTGCCAGCCCGTTGACCTGGCACTGAAAGCCGTGATAATTCGTGCCGTCATAGGCGATTGTCAGCTTAATTCTCATCCTGCATCCTTTTTAATATGTGTATCTCTTGAATCCCAATCCTTAAATGGCGCTCTTCCCAAAGATCCGAAAGAGGATGGAGGCCGTCAGCATAACCGCCATGAGCAGGTAAGCGACATAGTCCCGTCCCTTGTAGCGCAGGGGCTTCATCTGGGTCCGGTTGTCACCCCCGTGGTAGCAGCGCGCCTCCATAGCCATGGCAAGATCGTTGGCGCGGCGGAAGGCGGATACAAAAAGGGGCACCAGAAGCGGAATCATCGCCTTCATCCGGCGGATGAAGCTGCCGCTTTCAAAGTCCGCCCCCCTCGCCATCTGCGCCTTCTTGATCTTGTCCGCCTCCTCCATAAGGATGGGGATAAAGCGAAGGGCGATGGACATCATCATGGATATCTCATGCACCGGCACTTTGACAACTTTGAGGAAGGCAAAGAGCCGTTCCATGGCGTCGGTCAGGGCATTGGGCGTTGTCGTCAGGGTCATGAGGGAGGAGCCCATCACCAGGTAACTTAAGCGAAGCGCCATCTGGATGGCGACCCGAATCCCCTCCTTGGTGATCTGAAAGATCCAGAATTTCCAGACGATGGTTCCCGGCGTCAGCAGCAGGTTGAAAATAACCGTGATGACCAGGATAAAGAGGATGGGTCTCATGCTCTTGATCAGATAGGGAAACGGCACCCGGGACAGGAACATAAGTCCCGCCAGGACGGCTGTCACAAAGATCCAGCCTGCCACGCCCCGAATCAAAAAGAGGGAAATAATGTAAGTCAGCGTACCGACGAACTTGACCCGGGGATCGAGCTTATGGAGAATGGAGTTGGTCGGATAGTACTGCCCCAAGGTCACTTCACCCATGGAGATCCCCCCCCTTCTTCCGTCCCGCCGCTCTTTTTCATGGACAGAGCCAGCAGGATGCTTCTTCTCGCCTCCTCGACGGTCGTCGCGGTCAGATCGACAGTCAGACCCTTTTCATGCAGGCGGTGCATGATGTAGGTGACCTGGGGAGCGGCAAGCCCCATCTGCTCCAGTTCCCGATAGTGGGTAAAGACCTGCTTGGGCGAGCCGTCAAAGGCGATCCTGCCGTCATTGATCACCAGGAGCCGCTTGGCGTAGACCGCCACGTCCTCCATGCTGTGGGAGACCAGAATGATGGTAATGCCCCGCTTGTCGTGCAGATATTTGATCTGCCCCAGAATCTCATCCCTGCCCGCCGGGTCCAGCCCCGCCGTCGGTTCATCGAGGATCAGGACCTGAGGGTCCATGGCGAGAACGCCCGCCATGGCGACCCGCCGCTTTTGTCCGCCGGACAGGTCAAAGGGCGATACTTTATAGAAATTTTCGGGAATTCCGACCTGCTTCAGCGCTTCCTTCGCCCGTTCCTCGCACTGGTCTTTGGAAAGTCCCTTATTTTTAGGCCCAAACATGACATCCGTGATGACGTCCGTCTCAAAGAGCTGATTTTCCGGGTACTGAAAGACCAGACCGACATGGGTCCGAAGTTCCCGCAGATTGTAGCCGTCCTCCCAGATATCCGATCCGTCAAAAAGGATCTGACCGGACGTCGGCTTGATGAGGCCGTTCAGATGCTGGATCAGGGTCGATTTGCCGGACCCGGTGTGGCCGATGATGCCGATAAATTCTCCCTCGTCAATGCCCAGATTGATATGATTGAGGGCGTTGACCTCATAGACCGTATCCTTGCCGTAGGTATAAGAGACATCTTTTAATTCGATCAGCATAGGGCCTCCACCAGTTCATCAATCGTCAAAATGCCGTCCGGCAGGTCCACGCCGGATTGTTTCAGCTCACAGGCAAGTTCCGTCACCTGGGGAACTGCCAGACCGTAATGTTTCAGCTCATCTACCCGGGAAAAGATCGCCCTGGGTGTCCCCCGCATAACGATCTGCCCCCGGTCCATCACGATCACGTTGTCGGCAAAGACCACCTCTTCCATGTAGTGGGTGATCAGGATGACCGTGATGCCCTCCTTTTGGTTCAGCTCCCGGACACACTCCAGGACTTCCCTGCGCCCGTTGGGGTCCAGCATAGCCGTCGGTTCGTCGAGGACGATGCACTCGGGGTGCATGGCGACGACACTGGCGATGGCGACCCGCTGTTTCTGACCGCCGGACAGGCGGTTGGGCGACCGGTCCCGAAAGCCCAGCATGCCGACCTTGGCGAGGGCATCGTCCACCCGGTGCCAGATATCCTCGGTCTCAACGCCCAGGTTTTCAGGGCCAAACCCCACGTCCTCCTCGACGACGGTCCCGATGATCTGGTTGTCCGGATTCTGAAAGACCATGCCCGCCTTCTGCCGGACCTTCCAGAGTTCCTCCTCTTCCGACGTATTGACGCCGTCCACATACATGGTCCCCCTGGTCGGAACCAAAAGGGCGTTGATGTGCTTGGCGAGGGTGGACTTGCCCGATCCGTTGTGTCCTAAAACAGCAATAAACTGCCCCTTCTCCACATCAAAATCAACGCCTTTGATGGCGTTGATTTTCTCCGGATCTTCGGAATCATCATGATATTTGATATAGTCAAAACCGAGTTTTGAAGCTCTGATAATCCCCATACTCAGCCTTCCTCTTCTCCGCAGTCCCGGATGATATCCCAGATCTCTTCCCTGCCCTCTTTGGAGACGGCGGAAAATGCAACGACCGGGGAATCCGCGGAAATGTGCAGTTTGGTCCGGATGGCGTCCAGTTTTTTCTTCAGCTCGTTCTTCTTGACCTTGTCCTTCTTGGTCGCGATGATAACCGGCTGCATGCCGCTCGCAATAATCCAGTCGTGCATGAGCTTATCATTTTCCGAAGGATCATGGCGGATATCGACGAGAAGGAAGACGGTACGGAGCTGCCTCGATGTGTGGAGATAGTTTTCGATCATGTCTCCCCACTTCTCCTTTTCATGCCGGGACCTGGCGGCGTAGCCGTAGCCCGGCAGGTCGACCAGGTAGCAGTCCGGGGCAAAGCCCTCCTCTGCCTTTCTGCCCTTGTCGACCCGGTAGTAGTTGATGGTCTGCGTCTTGCCCGGCTGGCTGGACGTCCTGGCCAGAGCCTTTCTTTGCAGCAGGGCATTGATGAGGCTGCTCTTGCCGACATTGGACTTGCCCGCAAATGCCACTTCAAAGACCGGATTGTCCGGAATCTTGCTGGTGATCCCGCATACGGTCTCCAGCTCGCTTGTCGCTATCTTGTACAAGGTGCACCTCCCAGGCTCATTCCGCCTTCTGCTCGGGCTTCGTTTTCCGGGCCGCCTTTTTGACTTTTACCTTGGGTGCTTCCTTTGCGGACGCCTTCCGGATCAGCTCGGCGGGAGCTTTGCCCTGCACGGTGTCCCCGGTAATCACGCACTCCGTAATGGACTCGTCGGACGGGACCTGGTACATGGCATCCATCATGGTCTTTTCCACGATGGCGCGTAAGCCTCTGGCTCCGGTCTTTCTGGAGACTGCCTCCCGGGCGATCTCGCGGAGGGCGTCTTCCTTGATGCGGAGCTTGACTCCGTCCATCTCAAAGAGCGCCTTGTACTGCTTGACCAGGGAATTCTTGGGTTCCTTTAAGATCCGGATCAGGGCGTCCTCATCCAGGGCATCGAGGGAGACCACGATCGGGATTCTGCCGATCAGCTCGGGAATCAGACCATACTTGACAAAGTCCTGGGGCATCACTTCTTTGAGAAGTTCGCTCTCCGACTGTTCGCTGATATTGCTCAGCTCGGCGCCAAAGCCGATAGACTTGGTCTCCAGCCGGTTCTCGATGACCTTGTCCATGCCGACGAAGGCTCCGCCGCAGATGAAGAGGATGTTGGTCGTATCGATCTGGATCATCTCCTGCTGGGGATGCTTTCTGCCTCCCTGGGGCGGAACGGAAGCGACGGTCCCCTCGATGATCTTTAAGAGAGCCTGCTGGACCCCCTCGCCCGAAACGTCCCGGGTGATGGAGGCATTTTCCGACTTCCTGCCGATCTTATCAATTTCATCGATGTAAATGATGCCGTGCTGCGCCCGGTCCAGGTCGTAATCGGCAGCCTGGATCAGCTTGAGCAAAATATTTTCCACGTCCTCACCGACATAGCCCGCTTCCGTCAAAGTCGTGGCATCGGCGATGGCAAAGGGAACGTTGAGCATCCGTGCCAGGGTCTGCGCGAGCAAAGTCTTGCCGGAACCGGAGGGACCCAGCATCATGATGTTGGACTTTTGCAGCTCGACGCCCAGGTCCTTGGGAGCTAAGAGGCGCTTGTAGTGGTTGTAGACCGCGACCGAGAGGACCTTCTTGGCGTCGTCCTGCCCGATGACATAGTCGTCGAGGAAGGTCTTGATCTCCTCAGGCGTCATCAGATTGATATCACCGGGATCCGTCTCCTCCGGAGCGGTTTCCATCATCTCCTCTTCAATGATATCGGAGCAGATCCCCACGCACTCATCACAGATGTAGACGCCGTCGGGGCCCGCAATCAGCTTGCGGACCTGGTCGGCTGTCTTGCCGCAGAAACTGCAGCGAAGTTTCGGTGTATTTCTTCCAGCCATTTCTTCTCCTTTATATTGTGCGAAAAGACTCCTGTGGCTTATCACACAGGAGTCCAAAACTTTCGTCTTATCGATTTGTTACAACACTGTCGATCAGTCCGTATGAAACTGCTTCATCGGCGCTGAGCCAATGATCGCGGTCGGTATCCTGAGCAACCTGCTCGACCGGCTTTCCGGTATTGGCAGCCAGAAGTTCATTCATGTTCTGTCTGATCTTGCGGATATGCTCCGCGTCAATCAGCATGTCGGATGCCTTCCCCTGTGTTCCGCCGGACGGCTGATGGATCATGATTTCGGCGTTAGGAAGAGCCTGCCGCTTTCCCTTAGCGCCGCCAGCCAGAAGAAATGCCCCCATGCTGGCAGCCATCCCCACGCAGATCGTGGAAACGTCGCACTTGATGTACTGCATCGTATCATAGATCGCCATGCCTGCCGTAACGGAACCGCCCGGACTGTTGATGTAAAGACTGATATCCTTGGACGGATCTTCAGACTCCAGAAACAGAAGCTGAGCGACGATCACGCTTGCGGACGCATCCGAGACTTCCTGATCCAGGAAAATAATCCGTTCCTTCAAGAGTCTCGAGTAGATGTCGTAGCTTCGTTCACCCTGCGCCGTCTGTTCGATGACGTAGGGCACCAGTGCATTCTTGATCAAGTTCAAACCTCCTTGGCATTCTCCGCAATCAGAGTGACTGCTTCCTGAACTGCCAGATCTTTCTTCATCTGTTCCTTCTCAAGATCGCCGACAGACTTCTTCAGATCCTCGAATTCCATCTTGTACTGGTCAGCGATCTTCTTGATCTCCTCATCGATTCTCTCATCGGTGATTTCGATATGTTCAGCCTCAGCGACAGCTTCCAGAACCAGTCTGGTCTGGATCTGCTTGAGGGACTGGGGCTTCATTTCCTCTCTCAGCTTATCCGCATTGGAACCCTGGTACTGCAGGTACATATCCATCGGGATGCCCTGGGACTGCAGCTGCTGAGCGAAACGATCGAACTCCTGCTCGGTCTGCGCGTCGACCATAGCGTCCGGAATATCCATCTCGGAAGCCTCGATCAGCTTGTCGACAGCCTGATTTTCCTTCTCGGTCCTGGCTGCGTCCTCTCTCTGCCTGGTCAGGTTCTTCTTTACATCTTCCTTGTACTCAGCAAGAGTATCGAATTCGGAGACGTCCTTAGCGAAATCGTCGTCGATCTCCGGAAGTTCCTTCTTCTGAATCTTATGAACCGTGCATTTAAAGACCGCTTCCTTGCCGGCAAGGTCTGCTGCATGGTACTTTTCCGGGAAGGTAACGCTGACTTCCTTCTCCTCATCGATCTTAGCGCCGATCAGCTGTTCCTCAAAACCCGGGATGAAGGAGTTGGAACCAATGACCAGGGTCTGGTTCTCAGCCGTGCCGCCTTCAAACTGCTCACCATCCGCATAGCCGGCGTAGTCCAGGATGACCGTATCGCCGTCTTCTACAGCGCGGTCTGTGACGTCAACGAGGCGGGAGTTCTTCTCCTGCTCCTTCTTGACTTCGTTGTCGACATCTTCGTCAGAGACAACGATCTCCTGCTTCTTGACTTCGATGCCCTTGTATTCGCCCAGCTTGACTTCCGGGCGGACAGCGACTTCTGCGGTGTAAATGAAGTCCTTGCCCTTTTCCATCTGCTCGACATCAAAGGACGGGCGGGAAACGAATTCCAGATCCGTACTCTGTGCTTCGTCGTTGTAGGTGTTGTTGATGCAGAGGTTCGCGGCATCTTCATAGAAGACTTCCGGTCCATACATCTTTTCAACGAGCTGCTGGGGAGCGTGGCCCTTTCTGAAGCCCGGAAGGGAAATGCTCTTCTTCTGTCTGTTATAAGCCTGTGTGCGTGCCTTATCAAAATCAACTGCCGGAACTGTGACAGTGATCTTTACCATATTATGCTCTAATCTTTCTACCTGATTGCTCATGATTCCTCCTAAATTTAGAACGGACACGATTCCGTTTTAGCAAACTTCGGTTAGTATAACACACGCAAACACGCATGAAAAGGGGGTTTTTGATCTTAGATCGTGGTTTTGTAGACGATTCCCCTGCCGACATTTTCCGCCGCTTCCGCATCGAGCAGGTTCTCAATCAATTGTAAAGAGAAGGCGATGGCGGTCCCCGCTCCCCGGCTGGTCGTGATGTTGCCGTCGACCACAACCTCCTGATCCAGGACCACTTCGGCTCCGACCAGCTGGTCTTCACAGCCCGGATAGCAGGCTGCCCGTCTGCCCTTTAAAAGCCCCAGACTGCCCAGAACTGTCGGGGCGGCGCAGATCGCCGCGATCTGTTTGCCCTTTTCGGCAAACTTCAGGAGCAGCTTCTTTACCTTCTCACTCTGCCCCAGATAGGTCGTTCCTGGCTGACCGCCCGGCAGGACGATCATATCGACATCTCCAAATTCCGCCTCTTCCAGGTCCGTATCCGCCTTGATCTGGATCCGGCTCCTGCCGATCACCCGCCTGGTCTCCATAATCGAGACGGTTTCGACCTCTATTCCTGCCCTTCTGAGCAGATCGACAACCGTCAGCCCCTCTACTTCTTCAAATCCATCCGCCAGCAGCACGCTCACTTTGCTCATCTGAAACCTCCTCTTCCGCAGCTCTCTTTAAGCAGGCAAGGTCGAACTTGTCGCTTCTTTAATTCCTTACGCTCACAGTCCATTAAAACTATGCAGCCTGCTGTGCTCTTACAATGTTTTAAGATCCCATGATTCATCAGGGTTTTGTGATCTTAAAGTTCAGCAGCCTTTTTTGTGCAGGCGTGGACGGCGTCGATCACCGTTCCGCGGAAGCCGCCGCGTTCAAGGGCAGCGACCCCTTCAATGGTCGTCCCCGCCGGGGAGCAGACCATGTCCTTCAGCTCGCCCGGATGCCTGCCCGTCTCCAGGACCATCTTTGCCGATCCCAGCACAGTCTGAGCCGAAAAATGGTAAGCCTTAGCTCTCGGCATACCGTCCAAGACCGCCGCGTCAGCCAGGGCTTCGATAAAGAGAAAGACATAGGCAGGGGAACTGCCGCTTAAGGATGTGACAACACCCATGAGGCTCTCCGGAATCTCTTCCGTCTCTCCGAAGGAGGTCAGGACCCGGGTCACCTGCTGCTTATCCTCTTCGGTTACATTTGCGTTGGCGCACCAACCGGAGATTCCTTCCCCGACCAGCGCCGGCGTATTGGGCATGACCCGGACCAGTTTCTTATCCTGTCCCAAAAGTCCTTGCAGACGGTCAAGGGACTGCCCCGCCGCGATGGAAATGATCAGCTGGTCTTTGGTAAAAACCTGATCCAGACCGGCAAGCGCCGCCTCCAGGACCTGGGGCTTGACCGCGATCAGAACCAGATCCGCCCCCCGGACACAGGCTTCATTGTCACCTGTTGTATGGATGCCAAACTCCGCTTCCGCCTTTTTTCTCGATCCCTCAAAGGGGTCGGAAGCGGTGATATCCTCCTTTGCCGCTGCCCCGCTTTTGATTAAGCCGCCGATAATGGCGCTGCCCATATTGCCGCAGCCGATAAAACTGATCTTCATCCGATATTCTCCTCCCAATCTGCTTTCATATTGACCCCATTATAGTCCTTTACCCGAAAATGGAGCAAGCGGAAAGGGGACCTCCCCTTTCCGCTTGCATTCAACCCAGAACCCGGCTCTTTTCAAAGCCGCCCGGCAGCAGATCCTTTAAGGTCTGCATATAGTAGTGGTCCGGTCCGGTTCCCAGATAGATCTCAAAGGTCTCCGGGTCACAGAACTCCTGCATGACCTGGCGGCAGACCCCGCAGGGGGTGCAGCCCTCTTCCGCGACTCGCTGCCTGCCTCCGACGATGGCGATGGCGGCAAATTCCTTCTCCCCTTCGCTGACCGCCTTAAAGAAGGCTGTCCGCTCCGCGCAGTTGGAGGGAGTCAGAGCCGCATTTTCCACATTGCAGCCCGTATAGATCTTGCCGCTCCTGGTCAAAAGAGCCGCGCCGACCGCATAGTTGGAATAGGGGATATAGGAGAATTGCAGCATGTCTACTGCCGTCTCCATCAACTTTTTAATTGTCTCTTCTGTAAGATGTGCCATGTTACCGTCTCCTTTCCAGGGTCAGGCGTTCTCCTGCTCCTTGATAATCTTGACGATTCTCGATGTGCCGAGCCGTTCCGCTCCCAGTTCGATAAATTTTTCCGCGTCATCCAAGGATTTGATACCGCCCGCTGCCTTGACCTTCAAACCGCCGCTTGCGTGTTCCTTCATCAGCTTGACATCCTCAAAGGTTGCGCCGGACTTGGAGAAACCGGTGGAAGTCTTGATGAAGTCAGCCCCTGCCTTGGCGCAAAGCTCGCACATCTTAATCTTCTCCTCGTCAGTCAACAGGCAGGTCTCGATAATCACTTTAAGAACCTTTTCCCCCGCTGCTTCCTTGAGGGCTCTGATCTCCTCTTCCACCTGATCATATTTGCCGTCCTTGAGCCAGCCGATGTTGATCACCATATCGATCTCCCGGGCTCCATTTTCCAGAGCTTCTTTTGCCTCAAAGAGCTTGGTCGCGGTTGTCGTATTGCCGTTGGGGAAACCGATGACGGTCGCAACCGGGCACTTGCCGCCGACATAGTCGACCGCCTGCCTGACATAGCAGGGCGGAATCATGATCGACGCGACGCCGTATTTAACCGCATCGTCACAGATTTCCTTGATCTCTCCCCAGGTCGCCGTCTGCAGCAGCAGAGTGTGGTCCACATATTTTAAAATCTCTTCCTTCTTCATAACTTCCTCCTTGGTCCGGATCAGCCGGACTTTTTCATTCATAATTTACGCCAGATCGAGGGCGATCTCCATCATCTCGTGGAAGCTCACCTGGCGTTCTTCCGATGAAAGGGCTTCGCCGGTCAGGGTATCGTCAGAGATCGTCAAAATGGCGAGCGCATTCTTCTTGCTTCTTGCCGCCTCCATATAAAGAGCAGCCGCCTCCATCTCTACGCACAGAACCTCCATATTTTTCCAGGGCTCGTTGGCGTTGGGGTCAGCGTCATAGAAGGGATCGGATGACAGGACGTTGCCGACCACATAGTGCTTGTTCTGAGCATCCGCCGCCCGAACCGCCTTGCTCAAAAGCTCCCAGCTGGCAATGGGGGCAAAATTTCCATTCAGATGGTACTGGTTCTGCCAGGATGAGTTGGTGCAGGCGCCCTCCGCGATCACGACGTCCCGGACGTGACATTTGGGGCTCATGGATCCAGCCGATCCGATCCGGATGATATTGTCGACGCCGTAAAAATTAAACAACTCATGGGAATAAATGCCGATCGAAGGCATCCCCATGCCTCCGCCCATGACGGAGATCTCCTTGCCCTGATAGGTTCCGGTAAAGCCCAGCATATTTCTGACATCGGTGATCTGGCGGCAGTCCTTAAGGTAGGTCTCCGCGATATACTTGGCGCGGAGCGGATCGCCCGGCATCAGAACAGTCTTGGCAAAATCGCCTTCTTTGGCATTGATGTGGGGTGTCGGTACATTTGACATATTGGTCTTCCTTTCTGATCTTTAGTCTTTCTAAATCTTCTTTTTGTTTCTTACCTGATCTGCGTTCTCAATCGCTACTTACTTGCAGCTAAGCTTAGCTGCATGCTTGATCCCTGTTTGCCAGCTTTCCTCTCACTGATCAGCCCGGTCCTCCTTAATCAACTCCCGAATGGCTTCAACTGCCGTGCGAATAGCCAGGTCGGTATCGTGAGCGACCGGATTGTCCAGCCCCGCCGTCTCGCGCTCCTGATTCGCCATAACCAGGAACAGGGAACCGCAGCGGGTCTTTAAATACTGGGATACGATAAAGAGCGCCGCCGATTCCATCTCAGAGGCAAGACAGCCCATGCGTTTCCAAGCCTCCCACTTGTTCTGCAGCTCATAGCTGACCGGCATATCCGCCGGGTCGTGCTGGCCGTAGAAGGAGTCCTTGCACTCGACCACCCCGACGTAAGCCCTGCTCGGCGTATCCTTCAGGGTCTTGTGTCCGGCAGAGACCAGGGCGTTGACCACATCTAAATCCGCGACCGCCGGATACTCGATGGGGGCGAACTCTTTGGAGGTTCCCTCCATGCGGATGGCTCCGCTGGCAATGACGATATCGCCGCCCTTGATATCCAGCTGCATGGCTCCGCAGGTTCCCACCCGGATAAAGGTATCGGCTCCCGCCTTATGAAGTTCCATCATGGCGATGGAGGCGGACGGACCTCCGATGCCGGTCGAAGTAACCGAAACCGGGACTCCGTCCAAAGTTCCGGTGTAGGTAACAAATTCCCGGCTGTCCGCAATCAGCTTAGGTTTTTCAAAATATTTCGCGATCTTTTGGCAGCGCTTGGGGTCGCCCGGAAGGATCACATATCTTCCGACCTCTCCTTTAGCCACCTGAATATGATACTGGCGATTCGGGTCCTTAGAATACTGCATCTTAAGCCTCCTTTACCTCTTTCCTCAGCCCTGTTTCTCTTTTTCATCGATATGAAGCAAGCTGTTTCTCATAAATCCATCATAGCGAATCGAAAGAGGCCATAAAAGGACTTGTGACCGCTTCCCCCAAAAGCGGGGAGCGGCAGTTTCTTGCCGCCCCCGCCCTCTTACAGCTTGATGGTATCGATCTTCGCCGCCAGTTGCTCGGTCAAAATCCGGTAGTTTTCCTCATTTAAAATGAGCTTGCGCCCGCTCTTTTTTAAGAGTCCCTGACTGATCATGTCGGTCAAGGTCCGGTTCACGGTCCGAACCGACAGAGCCGTACTGCGGCCGATCTCCGCCCGGTTCATGGACAGGATGGCACGCCCCTCTTTTTGAGTCTTTTCGTAGTAATTGACCAAAAAAAGGGCGACCCGATCCTCTCCCTGCAGGAAGAGGTTGAGGCGGTCGGTCCGGTTCTGTTCCACCAGGTAGCGGGTCATTTCCCGGGTCTGCATACTCATCGCGTTGATGTCCGTCATCATCCACCTGGCGAACTGGTCCTTGGAGATCTTCATGAAGCGGCATTCCGACTCCGCGTAGAGGGTAGTCTGGTAGGTTTTAAGATCCGCCAGAAACTCCATGGCTCCAAAGACCTCGACCGGCTCAAAGCGCATATAGTCGTAGGTCGCCTGTTCGATTCTTAAGTCCGTGGCGGTGACAATCCCTTCCACTAAGATAAAGATGGTCTTTGCAGGCTCATTTTCCCGGATAAAGGAAACGCCCTTGGGCACGGTTACGACCTGGAACTCTTCAAGCAGCCACCGAGGGGCATTTCTTAAATACTGTTCCAGATAGACCGCATGTTCATGTTTCAGCTGGCCCAAAAGACGGTCAACTTCGTTCATTATCTCGATCCTTTCTCATACGGGACACCGTTTGCCTTAGGCGCGGATGCGCGGCCGACAAACAGAATCAGGATGATGATGGTCGCGACATAGGGCAGCATGGAAATGATTTCAACCGGGATGACAGACCCTCCGAAGAGGACGGTCAGAGCAGTGAAGAAGCCGAACAGCAGGCAGGCGAGGTAGCCGCCGTGGGGCGTCCATTTTCCAAAAATAATTGCCGCGATTGCGATGAAGCCCTGGCCGCTGATGGCGGTCGGGGAGAACTGACTGACGACGCCCAGCGTCATGGACGCGCCGCCAAGACCCGCCAAAAAACCGGAAGCGATAACACTTAAGTAGCGGACCTTGTAGACGTTGATGCCCAGGGTATCCGCCGCAGCCGGATGTTCGCCGACAGCCCGGATGTGAAGGCCCCAGGTCGTATGGTAGAAGACATACCACATGCCGACCGCGATCAAAAGGGCGATGATGGTCGTCCAGCTGACGTTGAGGTTCTTTGCCGCCCCGTGCAGCATCCCGGACGGGAAGAGGGTCGGAATCTTGTGGTCGACCGGCTGGGACTGAGTCGCCCCGTCATAGAAGAGCCGGCAGAGGAAGAGGGCGAGCCCCGGTCCCACCAGATTCATAGCGATACCGGTTACAGTCTGATCCGCCTTACAGGTGACCGAGGCGAAGGCGTGAACCAGGCCGAAGACCGCGCCCGCCAGGCCGCCGCATAAAAAGCCCAGCCAGGGATTGCCGGTTCTCTGCCCGACAAAGGTGCCAAAGAAGGCGCCTATGGTCATCATGCCTTCGATCCCGATGTTGACGACGCCGGATACTTCCGAAATGACGCTGCCCTGTCCGGCAAGAGCAAGAGGTGTGGAATACATCAGCGTGATGCCGATTGCAACTAGGATATTATTTAGCATCTCCGGCTCCTTTCTTCTTGTCCGTCCCGACCGTCTCCGTCTTGGGCGCAGCCTTCCTGACGTGCTTGTCAAGAAACTGCGGAATGATGACAGAGAGAGCTACCAAAAATACGATGACACCGATGACGATGTTGATGATCTCCGTCGGCGCTCCGACCTGGGACTGCAGGCTCGCCCCTCCATAGAGGAGACCGCCGAATAGGAGTCCCGCAAAGATACATCCGATCGGGGAGGACTGGGCAATAAAGGCAACGGACAGACCGTTGAAGCCGACATTTTCCGTAGCCGACAGGGTATTTAACAGGTGGGGCGACTGGCCCGTGATATAAAAGGCAGCGCCGAGCCCGCATAAGGCACCCGAAATCATCATGGAATCGATGATATTTTTACTGACGTTGATGCCGGTGTAGCGCGCCGCATCGATGTTGGACCCGACCGACCGAAGTTCAAATCCCTTTTTGGTTCTGGTCAGCAGCCAGGTGACGAAGATCGCCGCGATGACCGCCACGGCAAAGCCCATGTTGATATCATTTCTGCCCAGGACCTGCTTTAAAAAGTCGTTGCTCTTTAAGACGGCACGCCCCGCCTCGGACTTCTTCCAATGGTAGAGGACCATGGTATAGGCGGATTCATGGATCGGATAGGTTCCAATGGTCGCCGGCTTGTGATAGAGCCTGGTGTTGGTGAACCAGTTGTTGAAATAGAGGGCGATCCAGTTCAGCATGATGCTGGTGATAACCTCGTGGATGCCGATCTTTGCCTTAAGGACGCCGACGATGCCGCCGTACAGAGCGGAGGCAAGGACAGCTGCCAGGATGACCGCAAGAATCTCCAGCGGAGCCGGCAGATCGAGAACGGCACCGGCCGCGACCGCAGCCACGCATCCCATCATGTACTGACCCTCAGCGCCGATATTAAAGAGGCCTGTCTTAATGGCAAAGGCAACGCCCAGACCCGTGAAGATGATGGGTGTCGACTTGACCACAACGGCGGCGATGTCCTTGGGCTTGCCGACCATGCTCTTGATCAGGATGCCCACGGATTTAAGCGGTGGGAAGCCTGCCGCCGCCAGAACGACCATTGCCACCAAAAAGCCCAGGATGATGGCGATGACCGTCAGAACGAACGGGTTCTTTAAAAACTTACGTCCCTTACTCTCCATCGTAGCTACCTCCTGCCATAAGAAGACCCAGCGTCCGGTTGTCGACGGTCCCCTGTTTGAAGATCTGCTGGATATGACCG
Source organism: Lachnospiraceae bacterium UBA3689 (assembly GCA_002371465.1). GTDB lineage: Bacteria > Bacillota > Clostridia > Lachnospirales > Lachnospiraceae > Chordicoccus. The sequence goes on from DFIU01000006.1 coordinate 18,868, forward strand.
TCGTACATGACGGCAATCCGGTCCGAAACATTCATGACTTCATCCAACTCATAGGAAATGAGCAGAACGGCGACGCCCTTGTCCCTCTCCCGGATCAGCGTCTTGTGGACTGTCTCAATCGCCCCGACGTCCAGTCCCCGGGTGGGCTGGATCGCGATCAAAAGCTTGGGATCATTGGCAATTTCGCGTCCGATGATGACCTTCTGCTGATTGCCTCCGGACAAGCCGCCCGCCCGTTTGGGGCCGCAGTCGTCCGGTCGGATATCGTACTGAAGGATCAGTCCTTCGGTGAAATCCATCATCTTCTTCCGGTCGATCGTAAAACCCGGATTGAAGTTCGGGTCCCGGTACTTTTCCAGGATGGCATTTTCATAGACGGAGAAATTCAGGACCAATCCCTCTTTCTGCCGGTCCTCTGGGATGATGGACATACCCTGGTCGATTCCGAACCGAGGCGTCTTGTTCTGAATCTCAACGCCACTTATGCTGATGGTTCCGGCTGACGCCGGGATCAGGTTGTTGACCGCCTGCATCAGCTCCTTCTGCCCGTTGCCGTCGATACCGGCTATACCGACGATTTCGCCCGCCCGGACCTGCAGATTGAAGTCCTTGACGGCGTCGAGCTTCTGGTCGTTTTTAGCGTAGAGCCCCTTGATGTCAAGGACCACGTCCCCGGGCTTTGCCTCCGTCTTGTCGACGACCAGCTTGACCGCATGTCCGACCATTTTCTCCGCCAGCTCATCCTCGGATACGCCCCTGACCGGGACCGTATCGATCCTGTGTCCCCGGCGAATGATGGTACAGACATCGGAGGACGCCTGAATTTCCTTTAGTTTATGGGTAATGATGATGATGGTCTTGCCATCCTTCACCAGATTTTTCATGATTTGGATCAGCTCGTCGATCTCCTGCTCCGTCAAAACGGCGGTCGGCTCGTCGAGGATCAACGTCTCCGCCCCTCGATAGAGAGCCTTCAGGATCTCTACTCTCTGCTGCATACTGACGGTGATATCGCGGATCAGGGCATCCGGATCGACCTCCAATCCGTACTTCTCAACCAGATCCACAACAGCCTGTCTTGCTTTTTTCATGTCCAGCGTGATGCCGCCCTTTGTGGACTCACTGCCAAGGACAATGTTCTGGGTGACGGTAAAGGTATCGACCAGCATAAAGTGCTGATGAACCATGCCGATCCCGTGTTCAATGGCTGCAGTCGGGTTCTTGATATTGACTTCCTGCCCATTGATGTAGATGCGGCCCGAGTCTGCCTGATACAGACCGTAAAGAACATTCATCAGAGTACTCTTGCCGGCTCCGTTTTCTCCCAATATGGAGTGGATCGTTCCCTTTTTCACATCCAGGTCGACATCCGTCAGCGCATAGAAAGAGCCGAAACTCTTGGTGATCCCATGCATCTGAACGGCGTACCCGCTGCTCACTTCTGCCGCCATTTTCTTACCTCCGGGTCCTCATTTATTTAGCACAATGACCGCCCTTTCAGGCGGTCACCGTCTGTGAACCATGCAAAATTTTTAAATCAGAGCTTTTGATCAGCCAAGGGAGGAAATGTAAGTATTGTAATCTTCCTCGGTTGCAGGCGGAGTGATCTCTCCGGCCTTGATCTTCTCGCCGATTTCAAGCGCCGCCTTGTAGATGTCGTCGCCGTAGAGATGGTGGTCCTCCGAGATGCCGACAGCGTCTTCGGACAGACCGTACTCAACGTCCTTATCCAGCTTTTCGCCGCTTGCGAACTTCTTGGAGAGGTCCTCAACCGCGACGTTGACGTTCTTCATGGCGGATGTCAGGACATTTTCCGGAGCCAGGTAGTTCTGGTCACGGTCGACGCCGATCGCGAACTTGTCCGCATCCTTTGCCGCTTCGATGACGCCCTGGCCTGTGCCGCCTGCAGCGTGGTAAACGATATCCGCGCCGTCGGTGAACATCTTGTTGGCGATGGACTTGCCCTTAGCAGCGTCGGAGAAGGACTCCGCGTACTGAGCGTCTACCTGAACATCCTTGCCAAGTTCCTTGTTGGCGTAAGCGACGCCTGCCTTGTAGCCCCATTCAAACTGATCGATGATGGGGGAAGAGATACCGCCGACGAAGCCGACCTTGTTGGTTTTGGTCACGGCTGCCGCTACATAGCCGACCATGAAGGAGGGTTCCTGGGCGCGGAACATGACGCCGGTCAGGTTGTCGATCTGGTCCGTGTTCTGGTTGTCGACAATGGCGAAATGGATGTCCGGATTTTCCTCAGCGGATTCCTTGATCGCGTCGTAGCAGGCAAAACCGATGCCCCAGCAGAGGGTGTTGCCGTTATCGATCAGGGTGTCGAAGTTGTTGACGAAATCGGACGCCTGCTTGGACTCGATGTAGTTGGTCTTGATGCCGGTGTCCTTGGTCAGCTTCTGCAGACCTTCCCAGGCGGACTGGTTGAAAGACTGGTCGTTGATTCCGCCGGTATCGGTGATCATGGCAACTTTGACGGAGCTGTCGACTCCGGCTGCGGTGGATCCCGCTGCCGTAGAGGCTGCTTCGGTCGGTGCTGCTGCCGATGTCGCTTCCGATGCCTTGGATGCTGTGCTGGTGCCCGGTGCCGATGCGCCGCAGGCTGCCAGTGAAAGGGTCATGGCTGATACGAGCGTGCCAGCCACAAGTTTCTTCATGTTCATAAATGTCCTCCTTTTCCCCTCGCGCAGGACCTTTGTCCTGCCATTTGGAACGTAGCAACTTGTTGACATTAAGGTACCATTTAACCTTACACCTTAAAAGGTCATTTGTCCATTTTATTTGTAATTTGTATAATCCCTCCAAGACATTTTTCCGTTTTTTGGCGATAATCACAAGAATCCAGAAAGGTGATTTGTATCTCCGGGTGACAACTGTCCTCTTTAAAGCCAAAAATCGGAAGTATGCACAAGTCTTTGCGCATACTTCCGACTAAAATTCAGAAGGATTCCGATTGACAGACCCTTAGGTTCTTTGGGTCAGAGCTTAAAGAGGGTGCTTAAAATGCCCCGCCCCAGGGAAGCGCCCAAGTTGCCGCCCAATCGTTTGCCGAAGGTTCCAAAGCCGCTGCCCAGCATCTTGCCGGCCTCTCTGCCGACCGTGCCGGCGACGCTGCCAGCCACAGACTTGGCGGCACTTTTAGCCTGCCTCCTCTGTCGCTCTTTCGCCCGTTCTTCCTCTTTTGCTTCCTTCTCAGCTGCCTTTGCCTCCTCTTTTTTAAGGAGGGCTGCTTCCTTCGCCTGGTCAGCCTCCGCCTGCTCCTTCTGCTTCTTCGCATCTTCCTCAAGACCCATTCGCTGCAGGAATTCATAGGCGGAATCGGAATCGACGGGATTGGCGTAGCGGGCAAAGATGAGGCTCGCCTTCATGGCCCTGCCGCGTTCCTCCTCGCTGATGGAGCCCAAACGGCTCTGGGGAGGCAGGATCCTGACCTTTTCCGCCATGCCCGGTATGCCCTCCTCGTCAAGGAAGGAGACCACAGCCTCCGCCGTCCCCAGATTTAAAATGGTCTCGTAGGTATCGAAAGCGGGATTGACACGGAAGGATTCCGCCGCTGCCCGGACCGCCTTCTGGTCAGCCGGGGTAAAAGCCCTGAGCCCGTGTTCAATCTTGTTTCCCAGCTGGGACAGGACGCCGTCCGGGATGTCCCGGGGATTTTGCGTACAGAAATAGACGCCGACGCCCTTTGAGCGGATCAGCTTGACCACCTGCTCGATCTTCTCGAGCAGAGTCTTGGAAGCCCCTTTAAAGAGGAGGTGGGCTTCGTCAAAGAAGAAGACCATCCTGGGCTTTTCCAGGTCCCCGACTTCCGGCAAGGTCTCAAAGAGTTCGCTTAAGAGCCAGAGCAGGAAGGTCGAATAGAGGGTTCCGTTTTGAATGAGGCTCTCCGAGTCAAGAATGTTGATAACACCCCTGCCGTCGGTCCCCCGCTGCATCCAGTCCGCGATGTTGAGAGCCGGCTCCCCAAAGAACTGGTCGCCGCCCGCCGTCTCAAGCGCCACCAGGGACCTGGTGATCGCCCCGATCGAAGCCGGACTGATCCTGCCGTAGTCGCCGGCCAAGTCCTTTTCATGGTCCCGGACATAGGTCAGCATGGCCTTTAAGTCCCTGGTGTCGATCAGAAGCCACCGACGGTCGTCCGCAATTTTAAAGATGATGGATAAGATGTCGCTCTGCAGGTCGTTGAGGTCCAGGATCCGTGCCAAAAGGAGGGGACCCATCTCGGAAATGGTCGTCCGAAGCGGGATGCCCTTCTTTCCATAGATATCCCAGAGTTCCGCCGGATAACCCTCAAAAGCAAAGTTCCCCTCCTCAAGACCAAAGGCGGTCATTCTCGCCTTCATATCCTCGCTCGCCTCTCCCGGGAAGAGGAGGCTGGCGAGATCTCCCTTTACGTCCGCCACAAAGACCGGAACGCCAAGCTGGCTGAAGGCTTCCGCCAGTATTTTCAGCGTGACCGTCTTGCCGGTGCCGGTCGCCCCGGCAATAAGACCATGCCGGTTCGCCATCTTAGGCAGCAGGCAGATTTCCCTGCCGTCCTTTGTATCCGCTACGCGAATCTTACCATCTTTTACCATCGCGCCCTCCTTTATCTTAAAGTTCTTTGATCCGATCCAGAGCCGCCAGAGTATTTTCATAGGTACCGAAAGCGGTCAGGCGGAAGTAACCTTCGCCGTGAGGTCCGAAACCGGAGCCCGGCGTACCGACGACATTTGCCTTTTCCAGCAGGAAGTCGAAGAAGTCCCAGGAAGTCATGCCATCCGGCGTCTTCAGCCAGATATAGGGAGCGTTGACGCCGCCGTAAGCGGTGTAGCCCATGGACTGAAGCCCCTTTAAAATGGCGTCCGCATTCTTCATATAGCTGCCGACCAGCTCTTTTAAAGACTTTTTTCCTTCCGGCGTATAGCAGGCCGCGCCCGCCTTTTGAATGATGTAGGGAGCGCCGTTGTATTTTGTGCCATGGCGGCGAGCCCACATATCGTGCAGGGAGGCGTCCCCGCACCTGAGGTCCTTGGGGATGACCGTAAAGCCCAGGCGGACCCCGGTGAAGCCGGCATTTTTGGAGAAACTGCGGATCTCGATCGCGCAGGTTCTAGCCCCCTCGCACTCATAGATGGTATGGGGCAGGTCCGGCTCGGAGATATAAGCCTCGTAAGCCGCGTCGTAAATGATGACGCTGCCGTGTTCATTGGCGTAATCGACCCATCTTTGCAGCTGGTCTTTGGTGATCGCCGCTCCGGTCGGGTTGTTGGGGAAGCAGAGGTAAATGATGTCGGCACGCTCCTTGGGCAGGTCCGCGACAAAACCGTTTTCCTCGGTGCAGGGCATGTAGACCACGTCGCTCCAGCAGCCGGTGCTGGCGTCGTAAGTGCCGGTTCTGCCCGCCATGACGTTGGAGTCGACGTAGACCGGATAGACCGGATCGCTGACCGCGATCTTGTTGTCGACAGCAAAGAGTTCCTGGATATTGCCGGAATCGCTCTTGGCGCCGTCGGATACGAAGATTTCATCCGCTTCGATATGGGCGCCGCGGGATGCATAGTCCTCTTTTGCGATAATCTCCCTCAGGAAGGAGTAGCCCAGGTCCGGGGCGTAGCCCTTAAAGGTCGCCGCGTCCGCCATCTCATCGACCCCTTCGTGGAGGGACTTGATGATGGGGGCGGTCAGGGGCTTGGTCACATCCCCGATGCCAAGACGGATGATGTTCTTGTCCGGGTTCTGAGCCTGAAATGCCGTCACTTTTCCGGCAATTGTCGAAAAAAGGTAGCTGCCCGGAAGTTTCAAATAGTTGTCGTTTACTTTGTACATGGTGAAGTTCTCCTTCTCTTAAATTTGGATCTCTCCCTCGAAGACGGTCGTTGCCGATCCCGTCATAAAGACATGGTTGCTTGCTTCCTCCCACAAAATGCGGAGGTCGCCGCCCGGAAGCGACACGGTCACGTTCCGGTCAGTCAGATCGTTCAGCACGGCGGCGACCGCGACCGCGCAGGCGCCGGTTCCGCAGGCTAAGGTCTCGCCGGAGCCCCGCTCCCAGACCCGCATACGGACGTGGTTCCGGTCCAGCACGTTGACGAATTCCGTGTTGACCCGCTCCGGGAAGATCCCGCAGTTTTCGTAGAGGGGTCCGTCCCCTTCCAGCTTGAGGTCCCTGACATCCCCATCCTTCAGGAAAATGACGTTGTGGGGATTTCCCATCGAAACCGCCGTACCGAAAAAGGTCCTGCCGTCGGACAGGGTCATTTTCTCATTGACGATGCGGTCTTTTGAAAAAGCTCTTTGCCTGCCCAGATCAGCCGGTATATCCTGCGGCTTTAGAATCGGCTCGCCCATATCGACCCGCGCCGTCTGAACCCTGCCGTCCCCCCCGGTCGTCACGTCGATGACTTTGATACCCGCCAGGGTATCGATCGCGATCCGTTTCTTCCGGGTCATCCCGTGGTCGTAGACGTATTTGGCGACGCAGCGGATGCCGTTGCCGCACATCTGCCCCCGGCTGCCGTCGGCGTTGTACATCTCCATTTCAAAATCAGCCCGGTCGGAGGGCTGGATGATGATGAGCCCGTCCGAGCCGATCCCGAAGTGGCGGTCGCTGACAAATTTTGCCACCTGGGGGGCGTTTTTGATTTTCTCCTTGCTGCCATCGACGTAGACGTAGTCATTGCCGATGCCGTGCATTTTCGTAAAATGCATGCTGGTCCTCCCTTATGCTTGTCTTCCCCGCAGGTAAGAGATAAAGCCCCTTAGGATGCTTCTATCCCCTTCCCGCAGAAAATGCATTGTTTCAAGTTTCTCATTTGCCGATGAAAAACAGGTTTCCATCAAATCCCGGGCATAGTCGTAGGCGCCGCAAGTTTTAAAAAGATCCTGCACGCGCTTCAAATCAGCCTGACCCAGGTTCGTCCTGCCATAGTAACGCAGCAGCTCCTCGACTGCCTCGGGCGCCCTTGTCACGACATAGAGATAGAGAACCGTCTGTTTAAACTCCGAGATGTCGGAGCCGACGTCCTTGCCCAAAGCTGCCTGGTCTCCATAGACGCCCAAAAGATCGTCCTTGATCTGAAAGGCGACGCCCAGATCGTCGCCCAGGGAATCGAGCTGCCCCATCTGCTCTTTCGGCAAATCCCCCAGGAGCATGCCCAGATGCAGAGGACCGATCACCGAATAAAAGGCGGTCTTTAAGCGGTAGATGTCAAAGACCGACTTCTGCAGCAGATCCTGCCGCTGATCCTCAGGAAGACCAGGATCCTGCAGCTCGTAGGGCAGGACCACGTCCAGCAGTTCCCCCCGGATGGTGTCGAGGATGACATGGTCAAAGTAGCGGATCAGCGTCCCCACCCTGGGGTGGCCTTCGTAGTGGTCCGCGATCTCGACATTGGCAAAAAAGAGTCCCAGGTCCCCCGCGCAGAGAGCCGCGGAACAGGCAAGGGATTCCTCCGTCTCCCCTTCCGCAACCATGCGGATCTTCCGCTCCTTAAGGCGCGCCTCATACCGCTTATGGATGGTGGTCTTGCCCCTTCTTAGGTCCGCCTTGTCGATCAGATCGTCATGGACTAAAACCGCGGTCTGAAAGAGTTCAAAGGCAAGGGCGAGGGAGTCGCTCTCTTCAATGTTCTTTCCTCCCGCGATCCGGTAGCCCAGGTTGACCAGCGTGCCCCGCAGCATCTTGCCCCCGCTGTTCAGGTTCGCGAAGTCCTCCTTAAAGGGGCGGATCAGGGGATTATCGTCTGTTTTCAGTTCCCGGTTCCGTCTTTCCCGGACCGCCTCAAGCCGCATTTTTGAAGATAAGTAAAATGCCTCAAAAGCTTCCCGGTCCCTTGCTTCTTCCATGCTCATTTCCCCTTGTTGACCTTGACAGTTCTGTAAAAATCGAGTGCCTTATGCAGCTCCTCTTCCGAAAAATCCGGCCACAGGGTATCGGTGAACCAGAGATCGGCATAGGTGGTCTGCCAGGGGAAGAAGTTGCTGAGCCGCTGGTCGCCGCCGGTCCGGATCACCAGATCCATGTCCGGCACGCCCGCCGTATCGAGGTAGGTTTCAAACTTCTCTTCAGTCAGGTCCCCGAGGGCCTCCCTGCCGCTTAAGAGGTCCTCTCCGTAAGACTTGACCGCCCGCAGCAGCTCATCCCTGCCGCCGTAGCTCATGGCGATCTGCAGGTAGAGCTTGTGGCAGTCTTTTGTGACCTCCTCCGCATTGCGGACGATCTGCCGGTCCTCCTCCGTCAGCGGGCTTAAGTTGCCGACGACGTGGACGCCGACACCCATCTCGATACAGCGGTGGATCTCGTCGACAAAGAATTTCCGCATCAGGGCGAAGAGATCGGATACCTCTTCCTGGGACCGCTTCCAGTTCTCCGTGGAGAAGGCGTAGACTGTCAGGTAGGGAATATCAGCATTTTCGCACCACTCACACAGGTCGATAAAAGTATCGGTCCCCGCCTCGTGTCCCTTCATCACCGACCGGAACATGTGCTGCTTGGCCCAGCGGCGGTTGCCGTCCATAATGACGCCCAAGTGTCTTAATTTATTTTCTACCATTTGAAACTCCTCTTCTTAAATGACCAGTTTGATCCCCTTTGGAGAATAAGCTCGGCGCACCATTCACCACCCGTTCCGCAGGAATCAGATTGATCGATCAGATTTACTGATGTGATCTATCACTCAAACCTTTTATCAAGCTTAACAAGTGGAGCAATCAAACTTATGCGTCTAACTGAATCATCCATTTCCCAAATCAGGCTAACCTATCGTTATTATAAGAGCAAATCCCCGGGTTTCGCAATAAAAAGGAAAGATCCATCCCGACACAGCCCCGGCGGTCAAGTCCCCCTTCTCCTGCTGCAAACGCAATGCCGGAGGACGCGATGATTGAGCAGGCCTCAAAAAAGAAAAAGGCAGCTCAAGGGCGTAGGAGTTTGAATCCGGAAGCCGCCTTTGACTGCCTTTTAGTCTCTATTCGTATGTATATCACGTTTCCACTATAGAACTTTGAAGATATGCTCCTAAGACTTGATCCCAGACAAACAAGGCTCCTTTCCTAAAACTTGGTGAGACGACCTTCCACCCAAACCCCAGACCAGGGGAACAGATGTCCGTCCCAGCCTTGACCTCTCTGTAAAACAGGGATTTTTTACATCCTGAAAATACCGTAGGATACCAGGCTCATGATGGTCGCTGCTATGGCGATGCCCAAAAGGATCGCCAGGGAAGCCTTCCTGATGTCGATCTTTAACAGGGACGCAATCATGGCGCCGGTCCAGCCGCCCGTTCCCGGCAGGGGGATGCCGACGAAAGCGACCAGCCCCCAGAATTCCGCCTTTGAAATGCTGTCGGACTTACTCATCGCCCGCTGTTCCATTTTCCTGACAAACTTTCCAAAGTGCCTGGTCGGCCGCAGCCAGTCAAATATCTTTTTAATAAAGAAGAGAATAAAAGGAATGGGGATGATATTGCCGATGACCGAAAATAAAATCGCCTGAAACAGCGGCAGCTGCAAAAACCTGGCGAGGGGGATGCCCCCTCTTAATTCCACCAGAGGAAAGATCGACAGAATCATGACCGCCAGCTGCTTGGGCAAAAAGCCCATGTGAGCCGTATACCATGCTACAAATGCATCCATTTAGAAAATCCCCTCATATTTCACTTCGTTTAAAGTAGTCCTCCAGAGCCCCTGCCAGAGTCTCCATCTCCTCGTCCGTCCCGATGGTAATCCGCAGATAGTTGTCGATCCTGGGCTTATCAAAGTAGCGGACATAGATGTTCCTGGACTTTAAGTAGGCAAAGATCTCCTTTGCCTGTCTTTCCGGATGAGTCGCAAAGACAAAGTTTGCCTTGGAATCGCGCAGGATAAAGCCCAGCTTTCTAAGCAGGTCCTCCGTCTTTTCTCTGGTTGCCACGATCTTTTGGCAGCAACTCTTAAAATAAGCCTGGTCTTCGATACAGGCTTTGGCGAGCGCGATCGTGGGCCGGTTCATCGTATAGGAATTGAAGCTGTACTTGACATCATTCAAGTACTTGATGAGCCGCTCATTTGCCATGGCACAGCCCACTCGAAGTCCCGCCAGGCTTCTCGACTTGGAGAAGGTCTGCGTGACGACAAGGTTATCATATTTTTCAAGCAGGGGCAAGGCAGTCTCCGCCCCAAAGTCCACATAAGCCTCGTCGACGATGACGATGCTGTCCGGATTTCCGGCAACGATCCGCTCAATCCGGGAAAGAGGCAGGTCCTGACCGGTCGGCGCGTTGGGATTGGGGAAGACGATGCCGCCGTTGGGGGCCAGATAGTCCTCAGGGTCGATCCCAAAGTCCGCCTTAAGAACCTTGGTCTCATAGGGAATCTCCAGCAGGTCCGCCCAGACGTCGTAAAAACTGTAGGTGATATCCGGAAAGAAAATCGGGTCCTTTGAGTGAAAGAAGGTCATGAAGCACATGGCAAGCACGTCGTCGGAGCCGACTCCCACAAAGACCTGACTGTCCTTTAAGCCATAGTTTTTAGCGACCGCATGAACCAGGTCCGACGCGGCAGGGTCCGGATAGAGACGGAGGTCGTCCGTCTTAAGATTCCTTAAGGCCTCCGCCACCTTAGGAGAAGGGGGATAGGGGTTCTCATTGGTATTTAATTTAATAACGTGGTCCGTCTTCGGCTGCTCGCCCGGCGTATAGGGGACAACCTTTCGGACGCGATCTTCCCAGCTCATAACTGATACTTCTCCGCAAGTCGTTCAAATCCCGGAAGGGAATTTAAGATGGTCTCATGGGATACACAGTAGGCGATGCGGACCCAGCCCGGACAGCCGAAGCTGCGTCCCTGCACCAGGAGGATATGTTCCTCCTCTTTCGCCGCTTTGACAAATTCCCGCTCGTCCTCGACCGGGGACTTGACCCAGAGGTAGAAGGCTCCGTCCGGTGGCGCGCACTCAAAGCCAGCCGCCATGAGGGCTCCGTAGAGGTCGTCCCGGTTCTGTTCATAAAATGCCACATCCGCCTTTGCGTCCTGGCATCTTGCCACAACCAACTGCATCAGGGAGGGGGCATTGATAAAGCCCAGGATCCGGCTGGCGACATTGGCAGCCGCCATCACATCCTTAGCTCCGCTCAGCTCATCCGGCAGGACCAGATAGCCGATCCGCTCCCCCGGCAGGGAGAGGCTCTTGCTGTAGGAGGAGGCGACAACCGCGTTGTGGTAGTAGCCGGTCACCCAGGGCACAACGGTACTGCCATAGACGATATCCCGGTAGGGTTCGTCCGAAATCAGGTAGATATCGGTCCCATATTCCTGCTCTTTTGCCGTCAGGATCGAAGCGATCTCAACCAGGACCTCCTCCGGATAGACAGCCCCGGTCGGATTGTTGGGGGAATTGATGATCAGCGCCCTGGTCTTAGGAGTCAGTCTTTCTTTCAGAGCCGCAAAGTCCGGATAAAAATGTTCGGAATCGGTAGGGCTCTCCACCAGAACGCCGTCAAAGTTGGCGACGTAGGACCGGTACTCCCCAAAATAGGGTACGAAGGTCACCACCTGGTCCCCCGGATTTAGGAGGGTCTTTAAGATCACATTGAGCGCTCCGCCCGCGCCAGAGGTCATGACCAGGTTATCAGCCGTAAAACGGGTATGATACAGCTCATTTAAATGGCCGGCAATCGCCGTCCGGGTCTCATCAAAGCCCGAATTGTTCATATAGCCGTGGATCTTGAGCGGGTCCTCGTGCGTCACAATATCGACAAGGGCGTCCTCCACCTCCTGTGGGGCGGGAACATTGGGATTGCCCAGTGAAAAGTCATAGACCCGGTCGGCGCCGAACTCCTCCGCCATTTTTTTGCCCTCTTCAAACATGGCGCGGATCGCCGAACTGTTCTTTACAAACTCCTGCATCTTTTCCGATATCATCCAGTTCCTCCTGCTATCCAGTTAAGGCAGGCTGATTCCAGCCTGCCATTTTCTGCTTCTTATTCTACAATCAGCTTTTTGAAGTTCTTCTTGCCCTTCTGAACGACCGTCTCGCCCTTGGCGATCTCCGCCTTATCGAGCTTGGCGTAGACGTCGGTCACCTTCTGATCGTTGACCTTGACGCCGCCCTGCTGGATGGCGCGTCTGGCGTCGCCGTTGGAGGTGGCAAGTCCCGCCTTGGTCAGGATTTTGATCATGCCGATCTGATCGTCTTCAAAGTCCTCGTCATGAAGGACGGTCGTGGGAATCTCCGCCCTGGCGCCGCCCGCAAACAGGGACCTGGCTGCCGCTTCCGCTTTCTCCGCCTCTTCTTCGCCGTGAACCAGGACCGTCAGGTCATGCGCCAGCAGTTCCTTGGCGCGGTTGAGCTGGGCTCCCTCCCAATCCTTCATCTCGTCGATCTCTTCCAGGGGCCGAAAGGTCATCATACGGAGGAATTTGAGAACATCGGCGTCGTCGACATTTCTCCAGTACTGATAGAATTCAAAGGGAGATGTTTTCTCCGGATCCAGCCAGATGGCTCCGCCCGCCGTCTTGCCCATCTTGGTGCCGTCGTGCTTTAACAAAAGGTTGATGGTCATCGCCGACGCGTCCTTGCCCAGCTTCTTGCGGATCAGTTCTGTCCCCGCCAGCATGTTGGACCACTGGTCGTCTCCGCCGAACTCCAGGTTGCAGCCGTAGTCCTGATAGAGGCGGTAGAAATCGTAGCCCTGCATCAGCATATAGGAAAATTCCAGGAAGGAAAGACCCTGCTCCAGCCGGTTGACGTAACATCTTGCCCTCAGCATATCGTTGACCGAGAAGCAGGACCCGATATCCCTCATAAATTCCAGAAAGTTGAGGTCCCGCAGCCAGTCCGCGTTGTTGACGATCTGAGCCTTGCCCGGTCCGAATTCAATAAAGCGGCTCATCTGCCTGCGGAAGCAGGCGACGTTGTGATCGATCGTCTCCACCGTCATCATTTTCCGCATATCGGTCCGACCGGACGGATCTCCGATCATAGCCGTTCCGCCGCCGACCAGGGCGATGGGCTTATTTCCCGCCTGCTGCAGCCGCCTCATCAAAAGGAGCGCCATGAAATGGCCGATGTGAAGACTGTCCGCCGTCGGATCAAAGCCGATATAAAAGGTCGCCTTCCCGCCGTTGACCAGGTCCCGGATGACCTCTTCATCGGTTACCTGCGCGATCAGTCCTCTTGCTTTCAGTTCTTCATAAATCTGCATAGTTGTCTCTCCCTTTATCAAAACATAAAAATCCGGCTGCCAGGACCGGTCATTCGTCACCACAAAAATCGTCCTTCCCGACAGCCCGCTAATGCCATCCAGTATACTTCATCCAGCTAAAGTGCGCAAGGTCACTTTAGGTGGGCGAAGGGATCTTTGTCATGAATAAAGTGCATGAGCTGGAAGGCGCAGTTGCCGGCGACCCGCTCTTCTTTTAAAATGCGCCTCGCCTCCGCCCGGTCAGCCAGAACAACCTCGATTTCCTCGCCCTCCTCCAGGTCCTGTTCGTGCCGCTCATCATCCGATACCCCATAGACCAGGGCGCAGCACTCATCGGTCATGCCGTCCGTCATATAGTAGGGCCGCTCGTACATGGGGTCCACCTGAAGGGGCATCATCTCCATGCCGGTTTCTTCCCGGACCTCGCGGACCGCCGCCTCGTGGATATCCTCTCCTTCTTCTACAAGACCAGCCGGAAACTCATAGACATAGTTGCCGATCGGCCAGCGGAACTGGCGAATCAAGAGGACCTTGTCCCTCTTGGGACCGCAGAGGACATACATGGCGACTCCGTCCGCCCGGGTCTTTTTGCGATTGATCTCCAGATCACCCGCAGTCCTGGCGCGGGAGGCAAGAAGGTACTTCCCCTCCCGCCCGGTCTTTTTGACGGTCTCCAGCTCATAAAAATTCAAAAATTTATAGTCGGTCAGTTGGTGAATATTTCTGATTTTTCCCATATTCTCTGCGGTCAGTAGATGATGACCGCTTCTCCCCTGCTGATATTTTCAAAAATCCTGCTCATCACTTCCTTGGGACAGTTGACGCAGCCGTGAGAGCCGTTATTTAAGTAGATCTGACCTCCGAAGCTGTCCCGCCAGGGCGCGTCGTGGAAGCCCTCGCCCCCATTAAAGGGGATCCAGTAGTTGACCGGAGAGGCGTAGCCCTGTACATCCAAAGTACCCAGCACGACATCCTCATACTTACCCTTGACCGCGTAACAGCCCTTGTAGGTCTGCCGGTTTCTGCCCTTTTCATCCGGGTTGGGATTGCCGGTCACTACGTCGGTGTCGACCACGACCTTTCCGTCCTTATAGACCCAGATATGCTGATCCTCAAGGCTCACTTCCACATAGGTATCGCCCAGGCCCATATTTTCCATAGAAGCTCCCTTGTGGTACCACTTGGGATCGTGGTTGCCCTTATCCCCCGCCTTGATGAAGTCGATCAGGTTCCTGGCCGTATCCTCCTGGTTGAGTTCAAAGCCGTAGTCCCCCTCGTACCAGGTATCGATCACCTTGCCGCTCCTCGTCTTAAAGGAAAAGCTGTTGTTGTAGGTATCGTAAGTCTTCCTCCAGTCCGCTATCAGGACCGCCACCTTGCTGTAGCTGACCGTGACCTCATCTCCGTCATCGGTCAGAAGGGAGGCGATGTCCTTTGAATCAAGGGAAACGGTTCCTGCCGGAAAGTTGAAGGAAATGCCTGCCGATTCCAGATACTTGTTCCACTGATTGAAACGGCTGACTAAATTTTCATTGTCCCGATAGACCTCAGGGTGGATCTGAGCGGAGGAAATGTCCACCGTCCGCTGATAGGAGGCGACCGCCTTTCCAATTAAATCAGACGCAGCAGCGACATCAAAGGTAGAGCCCTCCTGCTCCGGCACGATCTCGCAGCGGCCGTCATCCGTCTGCCGCAGGGAAGCGTCGACCGGGGCGCGCATCTGCTCCTGATCAAAGATGTCAAGGGCTGCCAGATCTGCCTGCAGGCGATTCTCATCAAAAGCGGTCTTCACCTCGACCGTATAGAACTTTTTCTTCCCCCTGCCGACAAACCAGGTGAAGGGATTCTGCTCTTTCATCGCCTCTTTCAGGCCCTTGGTATCAAGGATTTTCAGCCCCAGGTTGGCATCGGTCAGCTGTCCCCTTACATCGCCGGCTCCCCTGATCTCAATGGAATAGGACGTCCCTGCCTGCTCCAGCTGTCTGGCAGCCGCAGCAGCGCCAAGACCGCTGACATTGACTCCGTTTACATAGGTATTTTTATTAAAGCGAAAGGCGTGGACCAGGACCGAAAGAAAAAAGAGGACGACGGCAGCGGCAACGGCGCTGATCGCCAGCCTTTGCTTATAGACCCTCTGCTTGCGCCTGACGACCCGGTCACTGCTCCTTTGCGTCAGCAGCCTTCCTGCCGCTACTGTCCTTTTGGCCGCCTCACCGGCGGACTGAACCGAGCCGACCGTCCACTGCTTCAGAGCAGCCGTCGTCGGGCGGACGCCTCCCGCCTTCTGCCCGCTTCCGACTTCCCGTCCCTTACGGGACTTCCCAGATCTTTTCTGCAGAGCCCTGGCAATCTTGTAACTCATTCGATCCTGCCGTCTTCTCCTCCTTTTGGGGGAAGAGCCGGTCCTGGTCAGGTCCGCCCGCTGTCTGTTTTTTGTTTTCACCGCTTGGCTGGGGATTTTTCGGATGGTCGTCTGGACCCCCGGTCTGCGACTTTTTGCTTTTTCCATTCCGGTCCTTCAGGTTATTTTCTATATCAAGTAAATAAAATGCCACTTATACAGTCTCTACGTTACTGATTCCCTTTTCCTCTGTCAAGAGCTAAAAATCCCCATAAAACGCAAAAAAATCACCCCATTTTGGTTCTTTGGACAAATCATCCAAAAAACCGGTCGGGGTGATCAGATCAGCCGTAACTTTTATTGTCTTCGCGCAGGAACTTTAGGAAGCCGCTGCGTTTTCTTCGATGATCTTCAGCGCCAGATTGAGATAGGTTGCCGCCTCGATCCGGTCCTCGCTAAGACCCATAGCTGCCGCGCCTTCAGCCGTGGTCTTCTCTCCGTTTTCCAGAGTCAGGGAAGACGCTGCCTCTTTATATAAGGGGTCGCCCTTCTTAACCCCCTCCTTAGCCGCGATGGTCCGGCAGAGCATATCGGTCTTGACCGTGTTCTTGGCGTTAGTCTCGATCATATCGCTGGTCACACCGATCGACTCCAAATAAGCATCCAGGTCCTGACCCGCGGCGTCCGCTGCCGCCTGATAATCGGACCGATAGATGTTGACCCACTTGTCCACCAGGTCCTGGGGATAGGACTTGACCGTTGATCGGTCTCTGAGATCGGTCAGGGCTGAATCCGGTGTATTGGCCTTAACCTCATTGATCTTCGTCTTAAAATGGGCTTCTTTCCCATTTAAGGAATCGACACCGTAATCTTTCGGGAAGGTCACTGTGACGTCGACGGTATCGCCCTTTTTATGCCCGATCAACTGATCCTCAAACCCATTGATGAACTGACCGGACCCAAGGGTCAGATCAAAGCCTTTCGCGGAACCGCCCTCAAACTTCTCTCCGTCGATCGTTCCTTCATAGTCGATGTTGACAATCATGCCCTTTTCAGCGGTCTTCCCGGCAGGCAGAGCCAGCTGATAACCCTTGTAATCCGGCATATCGAGAAAATCGGAGTAGTCCCCATCATTTGATGTGTCCGTCGTAGTCGGTGCCGAATCATAGCCGCCGTCATCACTCCCGACGCTCTCGGCAGCCGATGAAACGCCGCTTACCGTCGACTCTGTTTTCCCGGCAGGAACGGAAGAAGCTGCTTCCTGCGGGGTCGAAGCTGTTGTTGGATTTTTGCTTCCGCAGCCGACAAGAAGAAGGCCCGCACAAAGCGCAAGTGCCATAAGATTCTTTTTCATGTTGTTCTCCTCTTTATGGAAAAGATGCGTGTTTCACTCTGATTTTATCCTGTTTGAAGCAATCGCGCAAGAAAAACGGATTTTCCCTGTCCGTGGTTGTCCTTATCCGCCGGATATGGTATAGTGGCGAAAATTCTTCAAAAATCAAAAAGGAGGAACAATTATGAACTGGAGCAGAGCAAGATTAAAAGAAATGGCAAGAATTGCCCTCCACGGTTCTTACTGGAAAAGTGTTGTGGTCAGCCTGATCCTGGGCATCGCCATCGGCGGCAGCGGCGGTTTCAGCGGCTCATTTTCAGCCAGCTATAATCACCGGGTACAGGAGTGGAAAGAGGATATCCTGTCCCCCGAATCCTATCTGTTTTTGATGATCATCGGAATTATCGTCCTGGTCTTCGCGATTTTCAGCCTGGCTCTGAAAATCTTTCTTCTCAATCCTCTGGAAGTCAGCGCTCAGAACTTTTTCCGCCAGGATCTCTATCGGCCGGTCGGTCTTGAGTCTCTGACGGCAGGCTTTACGCCGAATTACTGGAACGTGGTCAAGACCCAGCTCTTAAGATCGATCTTCACCTTCCTCTGGAGCCTGCTCTTTATCATTCCCGGCATCGTCAAGCACTATGAATATCTGATGATGCCCTATATTCAGGCGGAGCATCCGGAGATGAGCAGCGAGGAAGTCTTTCACCTCTCCCGGGAAATGATGTACGGAGAGAAGTGGAATGCCTTCGTCCTGGATCTTTCCTTTATCCCCTGGAATCTCCTGAATGCCTGCACGCTGGGAATCCTGGGAATCTTCTACGTCAATCCCTATATCAACCTGACACATTCCGCTCTCTATGGGGCTCTTAGCCAGAAGCAGGAAATGAAGGAGCAGACTGTGGACCGGACGGTATTCTGACCGTCAGCCCACACCCCCCTCTTTTGGGGCAGCACCTCCGGAAACGATATAGACCGGATTCCCCGCGATCATCAGATGGCGGCCGCCGGCTTTTCTTGCCGTTGACACCTGCAGCTGCATAAGCTCAGGGTTTAAGCCCATCGCTTCCATATATCCGACCGTCTCGGTCGCCGTCTCCAGTGTCACAGCTGCCGCGGTGATCCGGACGGTCGGATTTCTTGATGTCAAAACCTGTAAGAGGTCCTTCATGTGACCCGCACTGCCGCCGATAAAGGCGGCGTCCGGAGCCGGCAGATGGCCCAGAGCGCCCGGAGCCAGCCCTTGAATGGGATAGATGTTGTCAAGACCGAACTTTTCCGCATTTTTTTTGATCAGCTCAATGCCTTCCGCCTCTTTTTCCACCGCATAAACCCTGCCGTATGAAACGGCAAGGGCACATTCCACCGAAACCGAACCGGTTCCGGCTCCGATATCGTAGACGATATCCTCTTCCGTCAACATAAGCCGGCTGAGAATGATGGCCCGCACCGCGCTCTTAGTCATAGGCAGGCTGCCCCGGATAAAGGTCTCATCCTCTATTCCAAACCTCCGGGTCCTTGAAGGCGCGGTCCTCATCAGGATCAGCACAGAACCGGACGCATAAGTCCCGTCCGCCAGTTCGGCGAGGGTCCCCCGGGTAATGCGCTCATGCTTCGTCCCCAGACCTTCGCCTACATAGGCGATCAGCCCCCGTTCTCCGGCGGCAAGCAGATCCTTTAGAAGCCTGCCCGGCTCCCCCTGCGATAACAAAAATACCTTGCGGTGTCGTCTGACTTGATCGACGAGCCCGCTGCCCTTTCTTTTTGGGTCAAAGAGGACGGCGCCGTCAAAGGATACGCCGGTCCGGGCGATCATATAGGCAATTTCCGAAAGTCCCGGCACGATAACCGGACGCAGGTCCTCCAACGCCTGATAAAGCTCTGCCCCCCGGTTGAAAAAGCCGGGATTTCCGCCGATCAAAACAGCCAGCCTCTGATAGGGCAGGGACTCCACCTTAAGGCGGATCTCCCCCGGGTCCGTCAGGTACAGTTCCTCCCTCCGCCCCGGCAGGTTCTGAAGGCGGTCCAGTACGTCCTCCGGTCCGATCCAGACCTGGGCGGTCCCCAGCGCCGCCGCTGCCTGCCTGGTCAACAAGGGAGCCCCTCCGACTCCACAGCCTACGATCATGATCTGTTTTCGCTCACCCATTTTGCTTCTCCTCTTCTATCCTTATGCTTAACCCTGCGTGATCGCGATCTTCTTGCCGGGTCTTTCTCCCTGCCTTCTGACCAATGCTCAATACCTTCGATCTGCCTGCTCCCGCTTTATCCTTGCGGTACTGCTTTATCCTTTTTATTCTCTTTGTGTTTTCGCGCAGGCAGGGGTATCTGGACCAGCACGATCGCCAGAAAGAGCAGGGCGCAGCCAAAGAGTTCCCTGCCGGATAAGATCTGGTTTAAAATCAGCCAGCCCCCAATGGCGCTGAAGACGCTCTCCAGGCACATGGCAAGGGAGGCAATCGCCGGATTTAAGTCCTTTTGGGCAACGATCTGAAGCGTATAGGCAACCCCGCCCGACATGATGCCGGCATAGAGAAAGGCCGGTACAGCCGGTTTCATCTGCGCCCAGGTCGGATGTTCAAAGATCAGCATAAAGACCGTCGCGATAACCGCCTCCACCAGCATTTGGAGCTGGCTGAGCCGGATTCCGTCTACCATGGGGGCGAAGTGATTGATCGTAAGGATCTGGAAGGAAAAACCTAGAGCGCAGATCAGCATGAGGACATCCCCCGATGAGAAGCCGATTCCATTTTTCATGCAGAGAAAATAGAGGCCGGCCACGCCCAGACCGACGCAGAGCCAGATCTTAGGTTCCGGTCTGTGTCCCAGAAAGATCAACAGGATAGGGACAATGACGACATACATGGCGGTCAGAAAACCAGCCTTGGCGGTCGTCGTATAGGGAATGCCCACCTGCTGGAAGGCGCTGGCGGCAAAGAGCAGGATGCCGCATAAAGTCCCACCGGTCAGGAGGACCTTGCGCTGGCTTTTGTTCCTGGGCGCCCGGCTCCTTCCGGATCTTCTGATCGCCAGCCGGTCCGATACGGCAATGACCGGGACCAGAAAGATGACGGCAAGCCAGCTTCTTGCCACCAGGAAGGTATAGGGACCGACATATTCCGCCCCGATACTCTGGGAAACGAAAGCAAGCCCCCAGATCATGGAAGTTAAGACCAGAAGCAGGGTATTTCTCAACGTTTTCGATTGGTTCATGGATCTCCTTCAGCCCATCTCCAGTCCGCCCCGACCGCGCATTGGCTTTAGTTCCCTTTCATGGTATGATAGGATCAAGATCGGTAATTTTAAACAGGAGATGTTTATGTATTGTTCTAACTGTGGGAATAAAGTTCCTGACGATGCCAAGGTCTGTCCCGAGTGTGGTCAGGACCTGACCTATGAAAGCAATAAGACCGCCCGGCTGTCCAGCCGGTCCGGCCGCAGGGGAAAAGCAGCGGCTGCCGTGATCGGCGTCATTCTGGCCCTGGCTCTTGCCGAATGTCTCTGGCTCTTTGCCATATCCCCCAAAAAGAGGGCAGTTTCTTCCTCTCCCGCCCCGGCTCCCCATGACAAGGGGGGCGTGACCGCCCTGATCTCCCAGGGGCAGTCCCAGGAGGAGCAGGCGGAGTCCACCCAGGAAATCATCCCGGCTCAAAGTCCGACGCCGACCCCCACCGTGACCCCCATCGCCAACCTGCCGGAAGTCAGCGCCAAGGTCATCCCGACGCCGACCCCAACACCGGAGCCGACGCCTTCGCCCACTCCGACTCCATCCCCGACACCGTCCCCAAGCCCCTCGCCGTCTCCGGCGGCAAAGGATGGGAGCTATGTCCTGGGCGGCAGCGACAGTCGGATCATCTCCGACGCGGACCTTGCCGGTATGGACGCCGCCAAACTCCGCCTGGCAAGAAATGAAATCTACGCCCGGCACGGACTGATCTTTAAATCGGAAGATTTAAACAAATATTTTGCAGGCAAGACCTGGTACAAGGGCTCTGTCTCCGATCCCTCTAAGGTACCGCTGAGTGATACGGAAAAGGCGAACTTAAATACCATTACCGCCTACGAGGCTTCCCATTAAAACCCCCAAAATCACAGGCAGATCTCAGCGATAGAGATCTGCCTGTGATTTTGTCGTCTCATAGAGCTGACCGATGACGGCGTCGTCCGGCAGGTCCCTTTTCACCCGCTCCAGAAGCGCCATCGCGCCGGCGTAGTCCCGGTTGCCCAGATAGATTTCCACCTGGTCCTTGGCAAAATCTTCATAGTTGTTGGTCGCCGTGGTCAAAAGGGTCTGCAGTTCCAGGTCATTGGAACTGTAGGTCAGAGCCTTGCCCACCATGTCGATGACCTGCTTATAGTAACCCTTGGAAATATAGTCCTTGGCGACTGCGACAACCTGCTGCTTGACGGCCGCGGAATAGCCCTGCTTGAGGGTAACCAGGGTATCGGAGAAATCCTGGTCCTTGGGCAGGATCTTCTGCGCCGCCGTCAGGATCTTGATCGCCCTGGCATAGTCCTGCTCATTTTGCGGATTGCCCGCCTGGGCCAGGATGTCCTCCTTATATTGTTTCGCCATGGTTTCCGCCTTTTCTTCCGCTTCCTTGTAGTGGCGGTCGATGGACGAAACATTGGCATAGCCCGCCATCGCCTGGGCGTAGTCCCCCTTCTGGTCCGCATCCACCGCCAGGGCATAGGCAGCCTTGGAATCCTTTAAGCCTGCCAGGTCCTTGAGATGGGGCGCGACTCCATTTGCCGGAAATTCCAGCTGCTGCAGAAGCTTCATCTCCCCTTCCGCCTGCTCGTAGGTGATCCGATCCTCGTTGTAGTCGTCAAGGACACCGCCTGCGGCGGGACCGGACCGGAAGCGAAGCAAAGACTCCTCCAGCTTTTTCCCTACGACCCGGTCCCGGTAGAAGGTCTGCGCCCCGCTGATATCCGCCTGGCGGACCAGGCGCAGAGTGCGAAGAGCCGGCGAGTAGCGGCTGTAGGCAAAGATCCCCACCGCCGCCAGGGCTCCCAGAATCAGGACCGCCTTTGCCGCGGTGTGCCGTCTTCTGGTCTCAAGCCGCTGCCTCTGCTGTTGCCTTTGATAAACCTTATGGCGCTCCTCATCATCCGGGTCATCCCTCCTTCCTGCCCGGGGAGCTCCGCAGACAAAACAGTAAAGAGCCTCATCCTTGAGCGGGGTTCCGCATTCCTTACAGGTTCTCATCAATCTTCCCCCTTCCCAAACTTACCGCTGATCAGGCACCATAGTCAAAGGATAAATAGGTGGCGGCGTCCTCCAGGCGCTTCCAGCTAAAATGCGCCCCCTCCCAGATCATATAACTTCTGGGACTGTCCTCCTTGGGGATCGAGACCGATCCCGGATTGAGGTAGAGGAAATGCTCGTGCTGGGTACACTTCGGCACATGGGTGTGGCCGTTTAACAGAATATCCCCGTCCTTAAGGGGCGGCGGGGTCAGCTCCCCGTAGTGGTGTCCGTGGGTCGCATAGATGATATTTCTGTCCCCCATGGGCAGGAGAGCGTAGTCCGCCAGGACCGGAAAATCAAGGACCATCTGGTCCACTTCCGCCTCGCAGTTGCCCCGGATGGCAAGGATGTCGTCCTTCCGCTCATTTAAAAGGGCAATCACTTTCTTTGGGGCGTAGCCGTCGGGCAGATCATTTCTGGGTCCGTGATAGAGCAGATCCCCTAAAAGCAGCAGGCGGTCCGCCCCTTCCTCGTCATATCGTTTGATCATCAGATCCGCGTAAGCTGCGGATCCATGTATATCGGACGCAATCATCCACTTCATAACCGGTTCTCCTTTTTTTCTTTTTTCTTTCTCATCAGTACCCTCTGGTAGCGCTCCGTCTCCTTTGCAGCCACACCGCTTAAGACGAGGAGGGAAATCAGGTTGGGAATGGCCATCAGGGCATTCATGATATCGGAAATATTCCAGACCAGGTCCAGGGACTGGGTCGCCCCCACGAAAACGATCAGGGAATAGACGATCCGGTAGCCCATGATCAGGCGGCGGTTGCCGCGGACCAGGTATTCATAGGACTTCTCCCCCTGATATTCCCATCCGATGATGGTCGAGAAGGCGAATAGAATGATGCTGATTGAAACCAGCCATCTGCCTAAAGGACCGACCGCTGATTCAAATGCCGCCATGGTCAGGGCGACACCCTTTAGGGGCAGCCCGTCCGGGCCGACCATCCCCAGAACGCCGGAAGCGGCAATCGCAAGACCGGTGATGGTGCAGACCACGATGGTGTCAAAGAAGATGCCGGTCTCCGAGATATAGCCCTGCTGAACCGGATCATCGGTCGCCGAAGCGGAAGCCGCAATCGCGGCAGAGCCCAGGCCCGCCTCATTGGAAAAGACGCCCCGGGCAATGCCGTAGCGAATCGAATTCATCAGCGTCGCCGTAATGGTTCCTAACACGCCGCCCCCGATCGCCCTGGGATTAAATGCCATGACAAAGATCTGCTCCATGCCCGTCGGCAGGTTGCGGTAGTTGACCGCAATGACGACAACGCCCATGACCGTATAGAAAACTGCCATGAGGGGCACAATGACCGAAGAGACTTTGAAGATGCTCTGAATGCCGCCGACTACGACCAGGAGGGTCAGGGCGGTCAGAATAAGCCCCGTGATCCAGGTCGGCAGGCGGAAAGACTGGCGGACGGCGCTGGCAATGGAGTTTGCCTGGGACAGATTGCCAATCCCAAAAGAGGCAAGAGCCGCAAAAAAGGCAAAGAGAGCGGCTAAGATAAGACCAAACCGTTTATTGCGAAAGCCATTTTTCATGGTATACATGGGGCCGCCCGCCATCTCGCCGCCCGCGTTTTTCTCGCGGTACTTAAAGGCAAGCATACACTCCGTGTACTTGGTGCTAAAACCGAAGAAGGCGGAGATCCACATCCAGACGAGGGCGCCCGGACCGCCGGAGTACATGGCGGTCGCCACGCCGATGATATTGCCGGTTCCGATCGTCGCGGCGAGGGTCGTCATCAGGGCCGCAAAGGCGGAGACATCCCCGTTCTTGCCGCTCTTTCTCGCCTCCGGGCTCAGGACGCTTTTTAAGGCATAGCCCAGGTTCCGCACCGGTACGAATTTCAGCCGGAAGGACAGGAAGACCCCCGTCCCGACTAAGAGGATCAGCATGACCGGTCCCCAGACCGCGTTGTCGATCCTTGTTACAAGTTCATTGAGCTGGTCCATTATTGATCCCCTTCCATTTCCTTAAAGACCCGATTTAAAAGCGCCATGATGATGACAGCCGGAACCGAAAACCCGAACATGACCATAAGGGGCATCAGGTAGAGCCAGAAGCTGTAGAGCAAAAGCCCCCAGACCAAAAGCAGGATCGCCAGGGCCAGGGATCTGGGAAGCCGGATGAGGCCGGTCAGCCAGGCGTTTTTTAAAGTCTTGCCGATCGGATCGGTGTAGCGGGACAAAAAAGCAAAGGTATAGGCCATGCCGACCAGAAGGATCAGGGCGAGGATAGCAAAGAGGACCAGAAATGCCGCTCCCATGCCGCTCCTCCTTAAGATCACAAAGTCAAGTACGCCGACCAGGATGACCGCAAGGTAGATCAGCCAGATCAGGGTCGCTTCCTTAAAATTTTGCTTAAAGGAGTGGAAATATTCCTTGGTCACCGCCCCCTCCCGGTCCCTGATGATCTTTAAGGCACAATAATCAAGCGCCGTAAAGGCAGCCCCCGCCGTGATCACCGGCAGACAGAGCACAAGGGTCAGCAGGTTTAAGTAAAAGAGGTTAAAGACCTTGGCAAAAAATTCCGTCACCGGTCCGTCCACTTTAAATAGATTTCTGAACAAGGCTCAATGCTCCTTTGCCCTACCGGCGATCTGATCGATGAACTGCTGCGCCGCCCGGCCCGAGAAGCCGCCGTGCTGCAGCTCCCACCTGGTCGCTTCCTTCTTCAGCTCATCCTCCGGCAGGTCGATCTCCGGGTACTTTTTCGCCAGAGCCGTCACGATCTCATAGTACTCCTTCTGGTTGGGCTTAAAGTAGCCGATCGAGCAGCCGAAACGCGCGGCAAGGGACAGCTTCTCCTGGATGGTGTCGTTGCGGTGCAGGTCGTCATTTTCCGCCTCCGCCCTCCGGTCGTTCCAGGATTCCCTTACCAGGTGACGGCGGTTGGAGGTCGCGTAGATCAGAACATTGTCCGGCCGGGTCTCCAGCCCCCCTTCGATCACCGCCTTCAGGTACTTGTACTCCGTCTCCCCCTCGTCAAAGGACAGGTCGTCCATGAAAATGATGAAGCGGTAGTTGCGGTTCTTGATCTCGTTGATGATGCGGGACAGGTACTGAAATTCGTGCTTGTAAACTTCGATCATCCGCAGCCCCCGGTCATAGTACTCATTTAAAATCGCCTTGACCGAAGTCGACTTGCCGGTGCCTGCGTCCCCGTAGAGGAGGACGTTGTTGGCGTGCCTGCCGGAGACAAAAGCCTCTGTATTTTCCGTCAGCTTCTCTTTTTGCAGCTCGTAGCCGATGAGGTCGGACAGTCTCATATCCCCGGTCGCCGTGATCGGCTCCAGGATACTGACCCCGTCCCCATGATCCGCGACCCGGAAAGCCTTGTTAAGCCCCAGCTTGCCCACGCCATAGTCCCTGTAAAAACCGGTTACGATGGAATACAGCTCCTCCGCATCCTTAGCCTCTTCGATGTTTCCGCTTAAAAGCCGGACCTTGTCGCTGACGCTGCGGTTAAAAATGCGCTCCTCCTTGACCACTGCCCGATAGTGTTCGATGATCGTAAAGCAGTTGATCCCCAGTTCCTCTTCCAGAATACCGAAATCATAGTCAAAGAGCTGCTTAAAAATGGCAAGATCGCTCTTGGCAAATTCCGCAACCGTCCCCTCCGAAGCGCCCACCTTCTCCGAAACTAAAGAAAAGGGGACTTCCGTTGTCGCCAGCAGGTAGGCAAGGTAATTGTGCCAGAGATTGCCGTTAAAGCCGTACCGCGTCGCCACGTCCAAAAGGCGGTGAATCTGATCGTAGATCTCCCCGACCAGGTCCTCCTTCTCATAGGCTCCGCTGCTGAACCTGCGGCAGATATCGGAAAGCCGGCAGAGAATGCTGTCCTTGGGGATGGATCGGTAGATCACCAGTTTTGCTGTCAGCCGATACATAAAACTTCCTCCTGAAAGCGCCGCCCCGGGCCGGCTCCTTTTGCGGCAGAATGAGTCGCAGAGAGAGCCCTCCCGGGGTCAGCATTATCATAATCTGTTTTATTGTATCATTGCAGCCGATAAAATTCTATACTTCACCGCGCAAAAGCCGGATGGGTCAGATTCCTCTGAAGGCAAATTCGAAGTGCAGACGACCGTCCGCTTTCAGTAAAAATTCCTCCTGGGTCTTGGCACCCCAGCTGTCATCCCCTCCGATTCCCATCTGGGCGAGGGCGCAGCGGATCCAGGTGAAGTGGACCTGGGGCAGCTCAAAGGCGTGCCTGGCGTTTTCCAGTTCGTGGGGGGACCAGGGCTGGGCGGAAAAGCTCATCTCATCCCCGGCAAAGACCAGACCCCTGCCGTTTTTGTCCGTGACCTTAGCCCAACGGACCCCGGTCTTAAGACCCGACTCCTGGGGCGTCAGATATTTGGCGACGGATTCAGCCGCCGTCTCCTCGTAGATGCCCAGCCTAGCTCCCTGGGTCTTATCCGCATAGGTTTCCTCCGGACCCAGACCGTACCATTTCACGCGGTCATAATCCGCGTTCATGCGGAAAATGACGCCGAACTCAGGCAGGTCTCCCAGCTCCTTTGTCAGGTCATAATCAAGGCTTGTACGAACCGTTCCGTCCCCATAGACACTGTAGGTCAGATCGACCGCGGACGTCGGAATAGTCGGCAGCTGGTAGGTGTAGGTGACGTCGAGATGGTCCTCCGCCTCCTCAACTTTGGGGGCGTTGGACAGGTAGGGCATAGAGGCGTCCTTATTGATGGCGTAGAGACTCGCCGTCTTCCACTGGGCATAGCGCAGACCGAAGAGGTTGCCGTCGTCGTTGTTGGTCGGCGCCCTCCAGAAGTTGGGCTTGGGGATGCTCTCCAGCATTTCCCTGCCGCCGTAGTTATAGGAGGTCATGCCCGCTCCGATCAGGGAGAAGAGCACCCGGAAATTATCTCCAACCACGCCCACATTAGCAAGGCCGTGGACCACTTTGAGTCTCGGGCGGGCATTTTCCTCATCCCTGCCCTCCTTAAAGAGCAGGCCATTGCCGCAGAAGGACCGCTGGATGTCCCCGGCATAGCGGCCCGCCAGGGTCAGGTTCCGCTCAAGGGCGTCCGTTTCTTTCTCATCACCTTCTACGTTAAAGACTGCCTGTCCGAAGGCGACCTCATAGCCCTCCTTAGCCCAGGCGGTATCCTCCTTTAAGACAAAGGACAGAGTGATGGCATATTCTCCCGCCTCTTCCGGCAGGGCAAGGGGCAGCTGGACCCGGACGCTCTCTCCCGGAGCCGCGGCGATTCCGGTCACCCGGCGGCGCAGGACCTTCTGTCCTTCCTTTTCCAGAAGGACATAGGCGTCATAGACATCGGTATTGATAAAGAGGTTCTTGTTCCTGACTTCCGCGACAAGACCGCTGTCTTCCCGCTCAATTCTGGCGCTGATCGCCTGATAGTTATACTTGACGGACTGCATCTTGGGCGAGGGCAGGCGGTCCTTGCCGTAGACGATGCCGTTGCCGCTGAATTCATAGTCACAGGGCCTATCTCCGAAGTCGCCGCCGTAAGCCTGATACTCCCTGCCGTAGCGGTCCCTGCGGTCGATGGACTGGTCGATGTAGTCCCAGATGAAGCCGCCCTGGTAGAGGGGCTCTGTATCCGCCAGGTCCGTATACTTGTACATGGCACCGCAGGAATTTCCCATGGCATGGGTGTATTCACAGCAGATGAAGGGGCGGTCCCGGTGGTCTTTGAGGAAGTCCTTAATCTGGTCCACCGGCGGGTACATCATTGATTCCATATCGGTCGTGTCATTGTAGCGGCGATCGTGGGCGATGCCCTCATAGTGGACCAGGCGGCTGTCGTCCAGCTCCCGGAATTTCTGACTCATCCGGTAAATGACGCTGCCGCCGTAGGATTCATTGCCGCAGGACCAGATGACGATGGAGGGATGGTTCTTGTCCCGCTGGTAGCAGGAGTTGACGCGGTCCAGCATTGCCGCCCGGTAATTTTCCCGATCTCCCGGCAGGGCATAGGATTCTTCCCTTAAGCCGCGGGCGATGGCGTCCCAGACGCCGTGGGTCTCCATGTTGTTCTCAGCGATCAGATAAAAGCCCAGTTCGTCCGCCAGCTCATAGAGATAGGAAACGTCAGGATAGTGGCTGGTCCGGATCGCGTTGATGTTGTGCCGCTTCATGGTCAGGAGGTCCTGGCGGATCTCCTCTTTGGTGATCGCCCGGCCCGTCTTGGAGCTGAAGTCGTGGCGGTCGACGCCCCGGAAGACGATCCGCTTGCCGTTGATCTTCATGAGGGTGTCCTTCAGTTCAAAGCGGCGGAAGCCAACCTTGACCGGAATGACTTCCTGCAGGACACCTTCCGTGTCCTGAACCTCAATCTCCAGGTCATAGAGGTTGGGTTCCTCGGCACTCCAAAGCAGCGGTTCCTCTACCTTTAAGGAGACCTTCTCTTTCAGCGGAAGTGTCAGCTCCCTGGTTAAAACCGGGTTGCCTTCAAAACTTAAGGTCAGGCGGGCGCTGCCCTCTCCTTCCGAAAGGCAGGAGAAGTCCAGAGATCCGGACATAAAATCATCCGCAAGCGGGGTCCGGATGGTCAGATCCCGGATGTGGGTCTTAGGCGTAGCGTAGAGATAGACGCTTCGGTAAATGCCCGAAAAGCGGAAGAAGTCCTGATCCTCGGTCCAGGAACCGGATGTGAAGCGGAAGACCCGAGCCGCCAGTTTATTCTCCCCATCCTTCAGATAGGGGGTCAGTTCATACTCGGAAGGATCAAAGCTGTTCTCGCTGTAACCCAGATAGTGGCCGTTGAGCCAGACCGCAATGCCGCTCTCCGCCCCCTGGAAGGATACAAAGACCCGCTTGTCCTTCATATTGTCAGGCAGGTAAAAATATTTGACATAGCTTGCCGTTGGATTAAAGGCGGTCGGAACCTGGCCCGGTTCGACCTCCTCGCTGCCGTCCCAGGGGTACTGGGTGTTGCAGTACTGGGGAACGCCGTAGCCCTCCATCTCAATGTGGGCGGGTACCCGGATCGTATCCCAGGTGTGGCAGTCAAATTCTTCCCTTTCAAAGTCCCTGGGAGCGGCGTCCGGATTCTTCGCGTAGGCGAATTTCCAAAGGCCGTCCAAAGAGTAGCGGAAGCTGGTCATATCAAGACTTGCTTCCCTCCTGGACGCGAACCAGACATGGTCGGAATGAGCCTTCACCCGGCCCTCTCCGAATCGTTCCGGGTCGCTGATGATCGTTCTGTCAAAATCAGCCATTTCAGATACCTCCTGTCGGCATAAAACTCCTGATTATGACCAAATCATAGCAGGAATCCACTTCCGTTTTTTTGCATTCCTGACCAGAAACCGTGCGTTTTATCCCATCAAATCCCCTATATTTTTTTACTTTCCGTCACTGCAGATCCTTAAGAATCTTCTATAAATCATCGTCGCTACAGATCGTTAAGAACCTTTTACAAACCATCGTCCATGCAGATCGCCAGAGACCTTTCACAAAACATCGTCGGTCCAGCCCCTCAAGGCCTTAACCCTCAGGCCGCTGGTGTGCTCGGTATTAACGTGTCTCTTCTTCCACCTTAGGGGAGAGTCATCCATAAAATGCCGGAAGTTGCGGTTGAAGGTCGACAGGGTGGTAAAGCCCGCCTTCTCCGCGACCAGGTCCACCGGAAAATCTGTCTTCAAAAGCATGGTACATGCCTGCTGAATCCGGATCATATTGAGGTAATCGGCGGGGGACATATTCATGCACTCCTTGAAGATTCTCCGGAAATGGGTCTCCGATACATGGAAACTGCCCGCCAGATCCCCAATGGTCAGGGGTTCCGAAAAATGCTTCTGGATAAAGTCAAGAACGCCCCGGATCTGCTGCTTGCTGTGCCGGTGTTCCTCGTCCGGATTAGCCTGGTCATAAGCCCGGTTGTTTCTTGCCGTCGCCATCAGGATCTGCATGACATAGGCGTTGATCATTTCCCGGGCGTAGGGCTCATTTTTCTCCCTTTCCCGCAGGATGCCCTCTGCCGCAGAGACAATTTCCGGACACTGGTCCGCCTCTTCCAGAAAATATCGGACACCGATCCGGTTCTCGGTCTTTGCAAGGAACTGGGGATCATCTGGAAATGCCCGCAGCAGATAGCTGTGGGCGTCGATGAAGACATAGCTCCAGAGGGAATAGGCCCCCGGCTCATTGACCGTATTGTGGGGGACATTCTGGGGGACGACCGAAACCATGCCCGCATGGTAGGGAATTTCCTCCTCTTCGTAGATCATCTTCCCGCTGCCCTCCAGGCAGACACCCACCTCCATCACATTGTGAAAATGCAGGTTGGGAGCACCCTTGCCGTAGACCCGCCTCCACGCCTCGCCGCCGAAAGCAAGGACCGGGTCCCGCTGCGGCATATCGTAGAAGCGAAAGTCCAGGGGCTGCTGCTTCGTCTTGGCCATATCAGTCTCCGTAGCCGTCCGGATTCCTGGTCTGCCAGTTCCAGGCGTCGCGGCACATATCTTCAATA
The DNA here is from genome assembly GCA_002371465.1 of Lachnospiraceae bacterium UBA3689. GTDB lineage: Bacteria > Bacillota > Clostridia > Lachnospirales > Lachnospiraceae > Chordicoccus. The sequence continues at coordinate 49,427 of DFIU01000006.1, forward strand.
TTCTTCTCCGCTTTCCAGCCCAGTACCCGTTCCGCCTTGGAAGGATCGGAATAGCAGGTCGCGATATCGCCCGGCCTTCTGGGATCGATCACATAGGGAAGGTCCCTGCCGCAGGCCTTGTCGAAAGCCTTGATGATATCAAGAACGGAATAACCGACTCCGGTTCCCAGATTGAAAATCTGAACTCCCTTCAGGGTCTCCATTCCCCGGATCGCGGCGACATGACCCTTGGCGAGGTCGACGACGTGGATATAGTCGCGGACGCCCGTGCCGTCCGGCGTATCGTAATCATTTCCAAAGACATGGACCTTCTCCAGCTTGCCGGACGCCACCTGGGCGACGTAGGGCAGCAGGTTGTTGGGGATGCCCTTGGGATCTTCGCCGATGAGGCCGCTCTCATGGGCGCCGATCGGATTGAAATAGCGGAGCAGCATGACATTCCACTTATGGTCCGCCTTCCAGATATCCGTCAGGATCCGCTCCTGCATCGCCTTGGTCTCACCGTAGGGGTTGGTCGTCGTTCCCAGCGGGCACTCCTCCGTGATCGGAATCTGAGCCGGATCGCCGTAGACCGTAGCGGAGGAAGAAAAGACAATGTTGCAGCAGCCGTGCTTGCGCATGACGTCGCAGAGGGTCAGGGTCGACTCCAGATTGTTGTGATAGTATTCAATCGGCTTTCTGGTAGATTCGCCGACCGCCTTGTAGCCCGCGAAGTGGATGACCGCATCGATCTTCTCCTGATCAAAGAGATCGGTCAGGGCGTCGCGGTCCAGCATGTCGATCGGATAGAACTTGGGCCGCTTGCCCGCGATCGTCTCGATCCGGTCTATGACCAGAGCCTTGGAATTGTAGAGATTGTCGGCGATGACCACGTCATAGCCTGCCTTGATCAGTTCCACACATGTATGGCTGCCGATGAATCCGGCGCCGCCGGTTACTAAAATCTGCATCTTGTATCCTCCTTTGGTGATTTTGATTTTTAATCTATTAGGCTAGCACCTCATGCGCCCCGTCTCCGATGGAGACCACATAGAAGCTTGCCGTAAGCCCGGTCTGCTCGGTGTAGTGTTTCCCAACGCTCTCCATGAAGGCGTCAATGGCGTCGTCCCGGACAATGTTGACCGTGCAGCCGCCGAAGCCGCCTCCCGTCATCCGGGCTCCGATCGTACCGTCAACCTTCCATGCCTCATCCACCAGGACGTCCAGTTCCCGGCAGGAAACTTCAAAGTCGTCACGGAGGGAAATGTGGGACTGCCCCATCAGCTGACCGAAGGCTTCGATCCGACCGGCGTTCAGTTCCTGAACCGCCTCGACCGTCCGGGCTTCTTCATAGACCGCATGCTTCGCCCGCTTTAAGACCACAGGATCCCGGATCACGTCCCTGATCGCTTCAAAGCGCTCCAGGGTCAGCTCGCAAAGGGCCTTGATATCCGCTTTGGTCTTCAGCATCTCCAGAGCCTCCTCACACTCCCGTCTCCGGTCGTTGTAGGCAGAGTTGGTCAGCTCGTGCGGCTTGTTGGTGTTGACGATGACCAGCTTGGCGTCGCCCAGGACCACCGGCACATGTTGATAATCGAGCGTCGCGCAGTTGAGGAAAATGGCGCTGTCCTCTTTCCCCATCGCGGACGCGAACTGATCCATGATGCCGCAGTTCATCCCGACAAATTGATTTTCCGCAAGCTGTCCAAACTGAGCGTTCTGAATCTGGTCGTTATCAAACCCATAGAGCCCCATCAGAACCGTTCCGGTCAGGACTTCCAGGGACGCGCTGGAGGAAAGACCGGACTTATTTGGGATAGTTCCCGTGACACAGAGGTCAAAACCTGCGTCAGGCTGAAAACCATGCTTCTGATACGCCCAGACGACACCCTTGGCATAGTTTGCCCAATCGTCCTCCTTTTGATAGACCAGATGATCAAGATCCGCCTCGATCACGCCGGTATCCGGCAGATTGGTCGAATAGAACCGGATCTTCCGGTCAGTCCGCTTTCTGGCAACGCCATAGGTCCCCAGTGTCAGGGCGCAGGGGAAGACGTGACCGCCGTTGTAATCGATGTGTTCCCCGATCAGATTGACACGGCCCGGCGCGAAGAAGAGTCTCATCTCCCCTTCCCCGAACAGCTTTGCAAATGTTTCCTTCAGATTGACAATTACCGTTTCGTCTTTCATGTGTCACTCCCTCTTTACTGAAATCCCGACTTATTGATATGTCGACTGTCTCTTTTCAATTGAAGCCTTAGATTCTCTTAGCGCTCAATCCTCTATACCTAAATTCCCCTGCTAAAACCTCTTGCTATATCTCTCTGCTAAAACTTCCCACTAAAGCTACTTATTAAAGCTTCTTGTTGAGGCTACTTGCTAAAGCTACTTAATGAACCTTCTTACTTAGGCTCCCCACTTAGGTGCCCTACTAAAGTTCCTTACTTGACCTGCTTAAGGAAGCGGTGGAACTGCTCCCTGCCTGCCTTAGTATCTTTGTAGACGCCTGCATTTTCCAGAACCATGGAAAACGCGATCCCGATCTCATCCTTTAAGATCTGATCGACATTAGTTTCATCAATGACCGGATATTTCTTAACAATCTCGTCCGCCCAGTCCGCATGGGCTGCGATCGCCTGATTTTCCCGGATATTCTCGCCGCCAAGTAAAGCTTTTTTCAGCAGATCCATCTCTCCCAGCAGCCGTGCCGGCAGAACCGCCAGCCCCATCACTTCAATGAGACCGATATTTTCTTTCTTGATATGGTGCAGCTCCTGATGGGGATGGAAAATGCCCAGCGGATACTCCTTCGTTGTCCGGTTGTTGCGAAGGACCAGATCCAGCTCATAGTCCTCTCCCCGCATCCGGGCAATCGGTGTGATCGTGTTGTGGGGCGTCCCATCCGTCTCGGCTAAAATATCCGCGGTCTCATCGGAATACCCTCTCCAGGACTTCAAAATCCGATCCGCAAGTTCAATGATCCGTTCCGGATCCCTGCCGTCCAGGCGGATGACCGACATGGGCCAGTTCACGATGCCGGCTTTCACATCCTCAAAACCGGCAAGGGAAACCCTTTCCCGCAGGTCTGCCTTAGCCATCGCGAAGGTGTAGCAGCCGCCCTGAAAATGCTCGTGCGTCAGGATTGATCCGCCGACGATGGGAAGATCCGCATTCGATCCGATGGTGTAGTGGGGGAATTTTTCAAGAAATTCCATCAGCCGGACAAAGGTCATCCGGTCGATCTTCATCGGGACATGTTGTCCCGAAAGGACGATACAGTGTTCATTATAGTACACATAGGGAGAATACTGCATGTACCATTTTTCTCCGCCCAGGGTCAGGGGCAGCTGACGGATCGTCTGCCGCGCCGGATGATCAAGGCGCCCCGCGTATCCCTCATTTTCGTGGCAGAGCAGGTTGTTGGGATAATGTTCCTGCTTTTTTTGAAGCGCCGCCGCGATCGCCTTGGGGTCCTTCTCCGGTTTCGATAAATTGATGGTGATGTCGAGATCCCCGTACTTGGTCGGCGCGATCCACTTCCGGTCTTTCTTGATCCGATAGCGGCGAATGTAATCCGAATCACAGCTGAGCCGATAAAAATAATCCGTCGCCTTCTTCGGATCCTCCTGATAAAGATCCCGGAAAGTTTTCAAAAATTCTCCCGGCCTGGGGGTCACCGTTCCCATGATGCGGGTGTCAAAGAGGTCCCGGCTTGCGATACCGCTTTCGATCACACCCCTGTCTTCCGCATCGTCAAGAAGATAGGAAAGAATCTCCTCTAAGGCCGATCCCGCCTGATCCGCTTCCATCGGATCCTGCCTGCTCGCCGCTTCCGCCGTTTCATCGGTCGAAAAACGATAGTCCGGTTCAACTTTCAGGACATCAAAGATACTGTTAGCCGCATAAGCCGCCTCTTCCGGCACAATCAGATCATTTCTGATCGCGTAGGTGACCAGCGCTTTGACTGCCTCTTCCACATTTTTAAACTCTGCCATGTTATCCTCTCCCAAAGACAGGCGGTTTTACTTAATTTCCGCCTTCTTTTTTCTGTCCCTATCTTCGCTTAAAGGAGATATTTTCACAATGGAAAAATCGACAGGACGGCATGGATATTTGTTGCATCAAGCCGAATATGCCACTATGATAAATGAAGGAGGAAGTTATGGAAGATACATTTAAACTCAGCAATAAGGTTCAGCATCTGTCCGCGATCTCGCTCTCTGTCCACAACGTCGGCAGGCAGAAATGTACGCCCGGCTACTCCTGGGGACCGGGCATCCGCGACCACTACCTGATCCACTATATCAGTTCCGGCAGCGGCACCTACCGGACGGGGGGTAAAACTTACGTCCTCCACGCAGGGGACGCCTTTCTCGCCTATCCCGATACCGAGATCTGCTATCAGGCTTCCGAAGAGGATCCCTGGACCTATGAGTGGGTCGGTTTCTCCGGATCCGATGCCGCCCCCATGATCAGCAGCACGGATTTTTCCCGGACCGTCCCCGTCGTCCATAGCATCATCTGCGGCGACGCCCTCCGCCACCAGCTAAGCCGGATCAACGCTGCCTTCGGCAATACCTTTCAAAATGCCGTTCAGATGACCGGCGAACTCTACCTGCTCTTCTCCATCCTGATCCGTTACGCTACCCTGACGCCGTCCGAAAAATCTTCCGACACGGAAAATGTCAATCAGGCGGTCACCTACATCGCTTCCCGCTATTCCTACGCCATCACGGTTGAGGATATCGCCGCCTTCGTCGGCGTCAGCCGCAGCACTCTCTTCCGTCAGTTCCGCAGGGTCAAGCAGCTCTCTCCCAAGGAATATCTGGACCGTTACCGCAACCGCCGCGCCATCCAGCTCCTGAAACAGACCGACCTGCCGGTCACCTCCGTCGCAGCCTCGGTCGGCTACGAGGATCCCCTCTACTTTTCCCGCGTCTTTAAAAAGCTGATGGGGATCTCCCCCTCTCAATTCAGGGCAAAAAGCCGTGATGGAGAAGAAATAGCACACAGGCAGGGTAAAAGCATTGAAGAAAAACCATAAAGAAAATGACTGGATTACCAATTGAAAAAGTGCAGCTATCGAAGAAAATCTCCGACAACTGCACTACCTTGAAGTTCTATAGACCAAGTTCTCACCCTAATAATTTAAGCTCTCTGCCGACAAGCCCCGCTCTTTGAAGAGCGCCGAAGAGGATCGGTCCGACCAGGGCACAGATGACAATCTTTACAAAATCAAGCAGAGCGAAGGGGATCACGCCCACTGCCAGCGCAGCCCCAAAGGTCATGTGGGCGGAATAGGCAAGATAAGCCGTTCCCAGCGCATAGAGAACCAGGGTCGCCAGGACCATGGCGAGCACGTTTCGGACATAACTTTTCCGGTTCCGCTCAATGACCGCGCCGGCAATCAGCGCCATAGGAATGAAACCGATGATATAGCCGCCAGTCGGTCCGAACAGCTTGGCAGGTCCGCCCGTGAATCCGGAGAAAACCGGCAGCCCCACAAGTCCCAGCAGGATGTAGAGAAGGAGGCTGATGGTTCCCCTCTTCATGCCCAGCACATAGAGGGTCAGCAGGGCGGCAAAGTTGGTCAGGGAGATCGGCACCGGTCCGATCGGGAGCGACAGCGGTCCTAGCACGCAAATCACAGCCGTCATGACGGCAATCAGTACCATATCCTTAATTTTAAAATCTGACATTATTTTAAATCCCTTCCGGTTTATTTGCCGAAGCAAGCGCTTCAACGCCCCAGTATAAGGATCTGCGGGCCGGTTGTCAACCTTTTATATTTTATTTTGGTTGACAATCAGAGTTAACAAAATCTACATGCCTCTTATGATACTTAGATAATCCTGTCTTTGGTCTACAACGGCATATACAACAACCTGCTTCTTATTTTCATCAACCTTATAGAACACAAGATCTTTTTCCAAAATAAGAACCAGATATCCTTGCCGCCTTAGCACATTATATCTTGGTTCTACACCAAGGTATGGATCATCCCCCAGATTCATAATCGCTTCTTCAAGATCATCCAATTTTTCCAATGCCACATCGGTCCCAAAATTTTCCGCAATATAAAGAACAATTTTCCGGATTAAGGAATCTGCCGTGTCCGTTCGGATAACCTGGTACTTCAAGCCTTATCCTCCTTAAGCAGACTCCTTAAGTCATCAAACGTATCCTTCATAGGGGCAACTCTTCCATATTTAACATCTTCATCCGCTTCTGCAAGAATCTCCAAAAGCTCAATCCTTGCTTTCATTCTTTTATATTCTTCGTATGCAATTGAAACGGTATCGCCTCTTCCATTTACCGTAATAATAACTGCCTCATGATCCTCACGGCATTGTTTGGAAATCTCATTGTAATGATTCCGTAAATCCGCAGATGGTCTGATGGCTTCCTGCTGTGCAAACATGCTGATCACCTCCCGCTTTGATATAGACACATTATATCGTCATTTGTCTATATTAACAATATTTTCATCATATGAGCCGTAATGTCACCTTGATACCCTGTTCAGGTTGACAATGATGTTTTATGAATTTCAAGTCCCACTTACTTTCACTCATACAGCCGGGCATACTCACGCTCCACTTGCTCGGTATCTCCATACTTCTCACCCAGAAACTCGTTGATCACCTCTGCCGCCAGTTGGTTCCGGCTCGCACCCGCTTGACCAGTCGGATAGAGGGAAGTCGTAGTATTTTGCAGGTCTTTCGGAAAATCTTCCGCCTTCTCACAAAAATGGATCCCGACTCCGACCACAATCCAGGAAATGTCCCGTGTCTCAAAGTTCGTGACCGTTTCATTGAGAATCCCCGCGACTTTTTTATCTCCCAGGCAAATATCGTTGATGCCGCGAATTCTCACCTCAAGCCCCGTCACCGTTTCAATCGCCCTTGCAACGCCAACCGCGGAAGTCCTGGAAAAATCTTCCAAATCCGTCCTCCGCAAGTTCCCGGGTCGCAAAATAAGGCTCATGTAAATCCCGCCGGCAGGCGAAAAGAACTGCCCAAAATGGTGGGCATTTCCAGCCGTCTGCCGCTCCGCAATCAGAACCGTGCCGTGCGGCGCGCCCTTTAGCGCCATTTCCTTGGCGGTCTCATTGGTCGATTCGATCGAATCAAACACGGTAATTTGGGGATCAAGCCCGGGATCCAGATAAGTCTCGATTTCCCGCCGAGCCATCCGGCTCTCCCCTTCAAGGAGACAATAGCCGCGGTTAGTCACCGCTTCGATCCGGTAACCTTCCTTTCGAAGTCCGTTGATCGCCTTCCAGACCGCGTTTCTGGAAAGCCCCAGTTCCTCGGCAATCGCTTCCCCCGACTCAAACTCTCCGATTCTGTTTTTCAAATGCGCAAGCACTTTCTCTCTCGAAGTCATAATTCCATACCCATACACCGGAATTCATCGCCATCAGAAGTTCTGCAGTCATACCGGCATCGTTCCTGCTCCTTTATTACAAATCATCATCTTCATCAGTGCCAAGCCCGTAATTGAGAAGTTCGTTGTATCGGGCATTGGCTTCTTCAGCCCTTTTCTTGGCGATCCACCGATCCCGGTCACTCATGATGGCAAGCATTTCATCCGCGATTTCCTCTGCGGACCGCGGCTTTGCGGAATGAAGATAAGCCGTCATCCGCCGCATTGTTTTTTCAGAACCGAGATTTTTCGCTATGGCTTTGCCGAATTCCTCGGGATAGCCCATCCGGGCAACGGTTCCGATCAGCTCTCTGTAGGCTTCTTTCCAGGATTCCGGTGCACTCATATGATCCTCCCTCTCCATTGTATGTTCAATATTCCGCACATCAATGTCATCCTGAATACAGAACACCTTACTTCTTCTCCTCATCAGCTACGAGTCGTTGGTACATCTTCATCAGTTCTGCAACGCAATCTGCTTCTGACATTTTTATATTGAAACCGTAAGCTTCCATGACCGCCTTGTCATTGGCAATATGGGCTTTCCGAAGCTCCGGCGGCATGGTCAGCGGATCATAGAGATCGGCAAGGCTGCTGTCCTGATACAAGGCTCTTGCGTCAAGGATTCCCTGCGCCGTCTTCCCAATTCTCTGCTTCTGTGCATCGGTCGGCGTGGGGGCCAAGGGAAGTTGTTGTAAACATGATTCACCGTATAACTATAATCACTTTTTAGTCTTCCGCTTATTGCTCGCATCCAAGCCATATGCACATTAGATTCTAAGATTCCGAACTCGTACAGGGATCCTTTGGGCATAATACGAACCTTATCACTACATAGTACTCTCTGGTCCATATACCCCATCGGTATATATCTACGTCTTTCAGAAGATACTTGCGGGATAACTATATAATCCCCTGTTGGAAAATTTGACACATGAAATCTTGTAGGCGTTGCCGCAATCTTTCTTGTCCCTGCACTACTGCTACTTTTCCGATACGCTTTTACCGCTTGCACACGTTTCATCGCTTGCGGCATCAGCCTTAATTCATTAGGAGAACAGTTACCTAAATACAGACAATATCTTGGCTTACGATTGATAAACTCTCTCGCGCCATACCACGGATGGAAATAAGCTTTCGCTCTCGTCTCTTTTTGAATGAAGTTGTCCATTTCTTCCTTATCAAAAAGATAGTATCCACCATCTATAGGTTTATTCCCTATCCCAATTTCTGGAACATTACAGATTGGACGAGACCGACTAGAAACAAATACATTATCAGCATCAAGAAGATATGCGTTTATATTTTTCACTCCCCGACCAATTCCGTTTTCATCAAATAGAATCTTTATTTTAGGATCATTGATATAGCTGAAACCTACAATTACACAATGAACGTGCGCTTTTAGGCTTGCTTCACTATCCCACCGAAATGTACGGTATGCGAAATTTATGCAAATCCCATTATCAAAGAGCTTCTTCCAAAAAATTGCTGGTTGCTCGCCTTGCGTTATTGTATTAGTCGAAACAAATGCTGCATGGATTCCCGATTGTTCCATAAAATCAGCTGCTTTCTTGTACCACGCAGTAACATAGTCCAAATTTCCAGAATCCTTTGTGTCATCAAAAACAGAATGAATATCCTCTTTTTGTGACTTGCTCATCCATCTAGCCCCCACAAACGGCGGATTTCCCATGATGTAGTTCAGCTTCTCCGCCGGAATCACATCATTCCAATCGATGCGCACCGCATTTGCCTCTACGATATTGGCGTTGGTCTTTAAGGGCAGGAACTCCAGGTGCGTGCCATACAGAATGTTCTCCGTCTCTTTCATCATCTGGCTCTCTGCGATCCAGAGTGCGGTCTTCGCGACGGTCACGGCGAAGTCATTGATTTCAATGCCGTGGAACTGGCCGATAGATACTTTGATCGGATTGATCTGCTGTCCGACAAATGACATCTGCCCCGCCGTCTGACCCCGCTCGGAATCCACTAAAGTCTGGATCACTTCATTTTCCAATCTCCGAATCGAAAGATACGTTTCCGTAAGGAAATTTCCCGAACCTGAGGCGGGGTCCAGGAACTCAAGGGAAGCCAGCTTTTTCTGATATTCCTCTAATTTCAGCTTCTTCATTCGAAGTACGGTGATCGATTTAATCTCTGCCAGTTCCTTCTTCAGATCGTCCAGGAAGAGCGGATCAATGACCTTATGGATATTTTCAATCGACGTATAGTGCATGCCTCCGGATCGTCTGGTCTCCGGATTCAAGGTCGATTCAAACACCGCCCCGAAAATGGTCGGGCTGATATCTGCCCAGTTAAAATCCTCGCTGGCTTTTACCAGAAGAAGGTCCCGGATTTCATCCGTAAACATCGGGATCTCAATCCTCTCATCTGCAAAGAGCCCGCCATTTACATAGGGAAATTCGGCAAGTTCCGGAATTAGATAGAGATCGCGGTCCTCCGCCTTTTGGTCCAGAACATGAAAAAGATCAATTAAGGCTGTTCTCATATGCGCCGTGTCCACACCGGACATATAGTCATGGAACATTTCCCTGCGTCCAAAGATCCCGGCATCTTCCGCATAGAGACAGAAAACCAGACGAACGCAGAGGACGTTTAGGCTCTTGAGTGTCTCTTCATTTTTCGGATCATGATACTGCTTCAGGACGGCATCGTAGAGTTTTCCCACGATATCGCCCGCCTGTATGGAAACTTCCATCTCGTGAGAAATCTTCTTCACGTCCTTCTTGACCATGAAATCCAGAAGAGAATATTTGCTCGGCAGCTCGATCAAAGAGATCTTGACCGGCTCCGGCACTCTGGCATCCATGTCATACGCCCAGATTTCCGCAAAATTAGACGTCACGATCCACCTCGCCTTTTCCCCATAAGGCAGGTTGTCGTTGTATCGCTTTGCCTGTGCCTCCAGCTCTACCATCCTGTCCGGAAACTTCTCCCGAAACTTGCGATGCAGCTCGTCCACGACATAATCGCAGATCACCGGCTCATATGGGGGCATCAATGCCTTCATCAGAGCTGCCGCCACACGTCCACTCGGGAAGAGCGCCGCCGAGATGATAATGTTCGTGTCAATCATCACCTTCACGGCGCGTCATCCTCTCTTCTGGACTTTGTAATCCACTCCGCAATATCATCTTCCGATGTAAAACCGGCCTTTTCCGCTTCTCCCATCATCTGCTCCTGCAGGCGTTTCATCGCATACACGGCAGAATTCATAATCCTGATATCCGTGCCGTCTACTATAAATGTGACCCGGTCTCCTACATCAATACCGAGTGCCTCCCGAACATTCTTCGGAATCGTCACCTGTCCCTTGGACATTACCTTTGCATCATTAACAAATTCTGTAGTCGTTGCTGCCATAAAATCATCTCCTTGAAAAGTAGGAAAGTAGGGTTTTCCTACTTCTGATTATATAAAGGAATGCTGCGCATGGCAAGAGAAATATTCAAGGTTCCGGCATCCACATATCCGTCGATTAGTAAAATTTCAATGTGATAAACCGGTTTGCCGCATATCAGCGGTTACTGCTGAAAGTGCTCCTTTGCAAACTCCATATCCTGCACGAGCTCAACCGTGCCGATATACTTACCGGACTTGTCGCGCACAGCTTTGTACCTGACAAGCATCGCGCGTCCGCCTTTTTCCATCCAGACCGGAACTTCATCCCGGCGATTATTTCTGAAATCATCAATAATCCGGCGCACCATCGGCTCTATCTTGGGGGGATGGCAGGAAAACACCTCGCGATCAATCGCCATGCCGGGGCGCTTGAAGACCTTTGGCCCTTCATTGAAAAACCGGTTGATGTTATTATCATCCACAAATGTTATTTCCAACGGAATTGTGTTCAGGAGTGCGGTAAGCTGATCCACGCTCATATGACCGCCGGGCATAGTGATTTCTCCCCTGGCTTGGTCTGTCTCGGCCGCAGCCGGGTTTTCGGCATCTTCCCAGATCTCCTGTTCAACGCCAAAGCAAATCGCATAGTCTTTTTCGTCACGATAGATGCCGCGCCATTCCTCATCGGTAAAATTCACGGCACAAATTGGAAATAAGATATTCTGTTCTTTATAAATCATCTCCTCTGCGCGGGTCAGCACAGGGCCCAGCCTGGTGTTCCAGTTCTCCCCATGGTCAGCTTCTCCCGCAAGCGTGCCGAGTTCATCACGAATCTCATCATCAACCGTCCACATTACATCGGACGGGCCGGATACGCCGTAGTTTACCTTGAGCAGCGGATAGAGCAGATCGCCTTTTTTTGCATAATGCACCGAAAGTTCACGGATTGCGGGGATAAGAGATTCATCACCGCTTTCCTTGAATGTTGCAAGCAGTTCAGAAAGAGCATGATTCTCTTTTGTCAGCGTATACAGCGGATGGCCGATAATCGCTTCCAATTCGGCGGCACGGGCTTTCTTGTCCGAATAGTCTTTTTCAGGGAAGGAAGCTTTTTTAGCCAGCTCCTCCTGCGCCTTTTTTCTCAAAAGAGAAGCTTCTACTTCCTTTTCCGCATGGGCGATCTTTTCCTCCGCAGTCGCGCCATGAAACAGTGCGGAGTGGACGTCGCAGAGTCTCTGCACTTCGGACAGCGGTATGCCCTCTTTCAACAGTTCCTGCTCCGCCTGCATGATTTCCGATGCCTCAACCTCACTGAATTCACGAACAAAGTACGCTCTGACATCATCTAAAGATTCCCCCTCGCCAAGCCTTTTCAGATAGACCTTGAGCTTCTCGGTGCGGTCTGCGGGCGTGCTGACGGCTTCTGCGGTCCCTGCTGCAGGATTCGCGGCATAAACCAGATCCGGCATCTCGCCCACAAGCTCGAAGCCTTTGCCCATCAAGGTCGTCACAACGTCCTTCATGGGGATATTCTTCATTTTTGCTCCCTTGGGAATCGTCATAATTTTTCCGACAGAATGCAGAACGGGTTTTTTCGTAATCTCGGTAAAACCAAGCCCTGCCATAATATCGGTCAGTTCAGGATATTCCTGCGCCAGTTCATAGACTGTTTTATTCAAATCAAGTTTCCTTGCCATAGATGCAAACTCCTTTGCTGTATCCTTCTTAAGCCTGCTTTTCCGCACAGCTTACAAGATATGTTAAATCCGTTTCAACTGCTCCTTCACCCACTTCATGAGGACGACCGCATTGTTATGCTCTTTATCTTTCGCGGCATAGAGGAAAAGTATATCCCGGGATTTTAAGGTTTCCGCAACCCTTCCGATAAATTCCTCGGCTGCGGGATTCTCGGATAACTCTTCCCGATAAGCTGCTTCAAACCGGTCAAATCGCTCGCCAATATGATTGAACCATTTCCTTAAGTCCTTGGATGGAGCCAGGTCTTTGACCCAAAGATCAAGCCGCAGGGTGTCTTTTCTGATACCCCGCGGCCATAAACGATCAATTAAGATCCGATACCCTTCATCATCTTCTGACAAATCATAGACCCTGACAGCCTTCAGTTCACGCATTTCTTACTCATCTCCCAACAAAAGGTAACCGTCTCTTACGCCTCCTCGATTGCGCCAACCGGGCAGCTGTCCATTGCCTCTGCCGCGCTGTTCAGTTCCTCATTCGGAACATCTCCCTCGATGGCGCAGGCAGTTCCTTCATCCGTCATAGAAAACACTGCCGGGCAGGTTCCCGCACAAAGCCCGCAGCCGATACATTCTTCATTAACAACATACTTCATAATACTTTTCCTCACTTTCTCTTCTTAAAAATCATGCTTCCAGCGTCAGTAATAGGGCCATCTTGAAGCGCTTTGCCGCCTTTACAAAATGAAGACCGCCTTTTGCAAAATGGAAATTCTCCCCTGCCTTGATCACATGTTCTTTCCCCTCATACCCGATAACGCCTTCTCCATCAAGGGCAAAAATCAGGGCTTCCCCCGGCGCTGCATGTTCCGAAAGCCCCGTTCCTTCATCAAATGCCATGACGACAAATTTCATCTTGTCGTTATGCATGATATCCATGTTGACAATCTGACCTTCCGCATAGGGTACTTTGTCCGCCAGGTTAAAGACCTCACCAGCTTTAATGGTTTCGTTCATTCTGTTCTTCCTCCTTACCGCAATTTCTATGTAAACCGCGCCCTCACGAGTTCTCATTCCAACAGGCACGCTCACCGGCGTGATGACCGCCTCTCCGGATCTGACCTGTCCGAAACTTCCGCTGCCACTATAGACCTCCAGACTGCCCCCAACTGCAAGTAAAAGCTTGTGGCAGGGATAAAGTTCCGCACTGATGTCTGTATCTTTTGCCATCGAAAAACAGATGACGGCGTTCTCTCCGCTATGGATTTCTTTGGATATGGTACACCCCGGAAGCGGAGCATGGTCCCCTGCAAGAGAAAACACTTCTCCAACCTTTACTTTCATTTGACCACCACCTCTATTCGTCTGGGTTTTGCCGTGCCGGGCAGCCTCTTATGCCGTCCTCTTGCCATGCAAACCGTACCCTTGGCTTCCTGTCCGGCTCACCATCAAGTATATAATTTTAATTTCCAAAATTCTGTATCTCCGGATACAGTTTTAAATTTATTTATCGTATACTATGATCAAAACTAAAAGGAGAAAAGCTTTTGAAAGACTCTGCCTTAGAAAAATGTTCCTTATTTTCTGATATCCCGGCAAAGGAACTGCGGGAAAACCTGGAAACAGTTCCCCATCATATTCAATACTACGCAAAAGGCGAAACCATCTTCGAGATGATGGAACCTGCCAATCGGATCGCTATTATTCTGGAGGGACGGGTCCAGGCGCAAAAGCCCTTCCCCAACGGCAGCCAGATCAATTTCTCTGCCCGCCTGCCGGGAGAAATCATCGGACCTGCAGCAGTATTTTCAAAAAGCAAGCGCTATCCCTGCGACGTGATTGCGCTGGAACCCGCTACCCTTATGGTCTTTCAGGAACATGATATCCTGCTTCTTTTGCAACAGGATATCCGGATTCTCAAGCATTTTATCACGGAGCTTGCCTCTGCCACTTACCTGCTGCAGCAGCGGCTGGAGCTCCTCTCTTACACCGGGATTGCGCAAAAAATCGCCTACTATCTCCTGATTCAGGCAAAGCAGTTGGAGTCAAATGCAGTTCCCATACCGGATTCTGTTTCCAACTGGGCTCTGATCCTGCATGTTTCCCGCACCTCTTTGCACCGGGAGCTGAAAAATATGCAGACAGGTGGTCTGCTTTCTTATCAGCCTCCTGTCATCAACATAAAAAACACTGCTGCCTTAGAGCAGCTATTGAGCAAATAAAAAAACCATCTCTACCGGCTTAAAAAACAGGATTTGCCAAAAATAAATCAGCGAACCGCAAAAAATCCCCACAGACCTCTACCCTCAAGGCTTGTGAGGATCACCATAACCGGTTTTACTCAAGCTCACCTATAAAAATTTATCATAAAAATTTTGCCTGCTCCAGGACCAGCTGCTTGGCCTCGTCAAAGGCAAGACCATTTTCCCCTGCGATCCGGGCGATATCCTCATATTCCGGATAGCACTTCTTCCGCTCGCCAAGCCGGACCACCTTGATGCGGGCAGGTCCACACTTGGTCATAACTTGCGCCATTTCCCGTTTCAGGCAGGACCGCTCCAGCTTAAGGCGGCGAATTCCGATCGTGGTCGTATCCCGGAAAATGATCTCTTCCATCTTCTCCGCCTGATCGACCGTGCAGATGACATTGAGTTGCCAGGCGGGACGGTTCTTTTTCATATAGCATGGGACATAATGGACATCTCGCGCCCCGGCTGCCATCAGTTCCTCCATGACATAGCCCAGCTGTTCCCCGGTACTGTCATCGATGTTGGTTTCCAACTTCATGATCCGATCTTCATGATTTTCAAGATCTTCACCAGCTTGGACAGCAGAGGTCGCGCGGACAGGCTCTTCGATGGGCTCGATCAGCATGGCGCGGACCATGCTGGGGATATTGTACTTACGCTTGCCCGCTCCGATTCCGATCTTTAGTATCCGGAAATTTTCAGGAAGTTTGTCCTCCGTCTGAACCGCTGCCGCAAATGCAGCCCCGGTCGGCGTCACCAGTTCTCCTTTTCTTGACACATCGATATGGAGGGGCAGCCCCTCTTCCTCAGCAATATTTAATACCGCGGGGACCGGTACCGGCAGGATACCGTGCTGACTGCGGATATTGCCCGTTCCCTCCGTAACGGATGGAATGATGACGCGGTCGATGTCAAGGCTGTCAAAGAGGACGGCTGCCGCCACAATATCGACGATGGAATCCACCGCTCCGACCTCATGAAAATGCACCTGATCCACAGCGGTATCGTGAGCCTTTGCCTCCGCCTTGGCAAGGATCGTAAAGATCTTTAGAGCCAGCTCCCTGGCTCCTTCCGTCATCTTAGCTTTGGCAAGGATCTCCTTAATATCCGCAAAGCTCCTATGCTCGTGATGGTGATGAGCATGACCAAAGCTATGATCTTCATGGCTATGTCCATGCTCATGCCCTTCTCCTCTGAAATCCCCGAAGAGGTAGTCCATGTCGTGGTCATGATTTTCATGTTCGGCGTCGAGGATGACATTAAAGTCACAGCAGTCAATCGCCGCTTTTTTTACCCGGCTGATCACGGTCCGGAAGCCGCTCACCGGCAGGCTCCTTAGCGCCTGATCCAGGGCTTCCTGATCTCCGCCCAGATCAATGAGGGCAGCCGCCGTCATATCTCCGCTGATGCCGGAATGAAGTTCCAGATACAAGGTATTTCCCATAACGTTCCCCCTGTCTATATTCCGCTTGTCCCTACCAGTCTTAAACTGTACCGGTTTTGATCCTGATCGGTCTTAATCCCTATCGTCTTAAGCCTTACCGGTCCTGATCTTTATCGGGCTGCCGTTCCGCCAGCCGGTTAATCTGGGTCGCCATATAGCCCGCTCCATAGCCGTTGTCGATATTGACCACCGCCACGCCGTTGGCGCAGGTGTTGATCATGGTTAAAAGGGCGGAAAGTCCGTGCATGCTGGCGCCGTACCCAACCGAAGTCGGAACCGCGATGACCGGGCTGGAAACCAGTCCGCCCATGACGCTGGCAAGCGCCCCTTCCATGCCGGCGGCGACGATAACACAGTTGGCTTTCTGAATCACTTCGACCCTTGAAAGCAGCCGATGAAGACCGCTGACCCCGACGTCATAGATCCGTTCCGTCCTGGACCCGAAATATTCCGCGGTTTGAGCCGCCTCTTCCGCGACCGGCACATCCGCCGTTCCCGCTGTGCAGACAGCGATCAGACCCTTCCTTTCTTCAGGTTCTTTGGTCTCTATTTTCAGGATTCTGCCGACCGGATCGTACTGGGCCTCCGGCAGGACCGCCTTGACCAGGTCATACTGATGGCGCGTCGCGCGTGTCCCGAAAGCGCGCCCGTCCTCTTCCACCATTTTCTGATAGATCTGAACCAGATACTGGTCCTCTTTCCCGGCACAGTAGATCACTTCCGGAAAACCGGTCCGAATCTTTCTGTGCGTGTCCAGCTTGGCAAAGCCCAGGTCCTCGTAGGGTTCCGCCTTAAAGTAGCTCTCCGCGTCGTCGATCGAGATCTCGCCCGTCTTTACCCGTTCCAGAATATCTCTTGTTTCCATTTTTATCTGCTCCAATCGGACCGGCTTACGCTTCCAGCGCCTCTTTGTCCAGGATCTCATTCATACTTCCCGTGCGATAGCCGGAAAGATCCATCGTCACATAGGTAAAACCGAAACTCTTAAACTTGGAAATGATCTCCTCCCGGTTCTTAAGCAGCCGGGCCAGATCCTTCTCATCGACTTCGATCCTTGCCAGCGTATCACCGTGAATTCTGACCCGGACCTGATGGAAACCCAGATCCAACAGCAGCTGCTCTGCCCGGTCAACCATGCCCAGTTTGGGGACGGTGATCTCCTCGCCGTAGACAAAGCGGGAGCTGAGGCAGGCAAAGCTCTGCTTGTTCCAGGTCGGAAGACCCAGTGCCTTGGACAGCTGACGAATCTCCTCTTTATTGAGGTTGGACTGACGAAGGGGGCTGGTGATACCCAGTTCCTTCACCGCCACCAGACCGGGACGGTAGTCGCCGTTGTCATCCAGGTTCGACCCCTCCGCGACATAGGCAATTCCCTCTCTCTTTGCCAAAAGCAGGATCTCTTCAAAAAGTTCATGCTTGCAGAGATAGCAGCGGTTCCTGGGATTGTGGGAAAAGCCTTCGATATTCAGCTCCTCCGAATCCACTTCAAAATGACGGATGCCCTCCTTTTGGCAGAACTCCTCCGCCTCGTGCAGCTCCCGCTTGGGAAAGGACGCCGATCTGGCGGTCACGGCGATGCAGCGATCCCCCAACACGTCGTGGGTCGTTTTTAATAGGAAGGTCGAATCCACACCGCCGGAAAATGCGACTGCGACAGATCCCAGTTCCTTGAGATAGCCCTTCAGGGCCTCATATTTTTCCATCAGGGCTTTATTTTCTACTAATTCCAACGTATACCTCTTTCTAATACGGAAACCGTATGACTGATCTAATCGTTCTGCGCTCTATTCTAGCGTCTTTTCTTTCCTCTGTAAATTAGATTTTACGCAATAAATTTTACCTGAGGTAGATCTGCATCTTATGTGGGTAGGTAAACCTGCAGACAAAGGCTGCTACGATAAAGCGTATCTCTTCCCTTATGCGTGGAAGGATCAACAAGCAATTAGAAAAGTGGTTGTGATGAAAAATATCTCCCCGTCTATGCATAGGAGATAAAATCCAGTGTTGTTTTAATCTCAGCGGCACTACCGATAACCTTATCAGGCATGGGTTTGAAAATGGACAGGTCCTAAGACCTGCCCACCAAAATCATCTATTCTATATGGAAGAAACTCTTCACTGTTTAAAATCACTGATCAGCTGCTGAGCTTTTTCTTTGCTCATTCCCTTTTCGGTCTCCAGCATCTTTTCATACCAGGTATAGGCCCCTTGGGAAGCCTCGCGGAAGGAATCCGTATCGATTTCGTCGATCGTCGTCACTTCCATGGCCCCGGTCTCTTTCCACTCTTCAACCAGATTTTCGATGTCGCGGCGATTGATCGCCTTCTGATATTCCATCGCCTTACGGGCATTTTCATCAATGACAGCTTTCTGCTCATCGGTGAACTGATCGTAGACCTTCTGGTTGATACCGAAGAAAATGCAGTCATAGTAAGCGTTCCACTGGGAGAAGTACTTCTGCACATCCTGAACGGAAGCGGAATCAATCGAAGTTTCCGGATTCTCCTGGCCGTCTATTGTCCCCTGCTGCAGACCGGTGTAGGTCTCTGCCCAGTTCATCGCCGTCGCGTTGCAGCCCCACTGCCGGTAGACTTCCGCGCAGAGGTTGTTGGAACTGATCCGCATCTTGACGTCCTTTAAATCCTCGACCTTCCGGATCGGATGGACATTGTTGGTGATCTGCCGGTAGCCATTGTCGCCGACGCCCAACATATGGATGCCATATTCATTAAGAACAGCACTCATATCCTGTCCCCCCTTGCCGGCAAAAACCCGGTCGATATTGTCATAGCCATCGAACAGATAGGGCAGGGAGACAACATTGAACCTTGGATCAAAGTTGGCGTAGATCAGGTTGGAGTGCATGGAAACCTGCAGAGTATCGCCGTCCATCAGAGCCTGTATGCCGGCGACCTGATCGCCGTTCGTCAGCTGTTCGCCCGCGTAGATATCGACATGGATCCTGTCACCGGTCGACTGCCGCATCAGGGCGTTGAAATAGTAGCCCGCCTGCGCCCAGGTACAGGCATCCCCCGGAGAGCAGGAGAAGTTCCAGGTCGCTTCCGGCCAGGCCTCTGTCCCCTTATACTCTGCCGCCTCCGCAGATGCGTCATAGTGGTCGGAATCCTCGTAGTCGTGGTAGGTCATGCCATTGACGGTAATATTCTGTACCGTCTCCCCAGTCGCAGAGGCATCGCCCCGAACCAGGAGGGTGGAAATGCCCGGCACATAGGTCAAAAGTCCCAGTACAATGATGCAGGCAAGGATCATAGGCAGGACCGACCGGGAGATCATAGGCAACGTGACCTTGTAGAAATGTTCCGCTTTCTCAGCCGCCGACTTGACCTCGTCGCGAATCCGAAGCCCCATAGCGACGAAGAGGTTGACGCCGACCGGCGGCGTGACCTGACCGATCGCCAGGTTGACCGTCGCCATGACACCGAAGGCAATGACGCTGTAGCCAAGCTTCTGAGCGACCGGATACATAATCGGGATGAAAATGTACATGGCGGAGTTGGCGTCGATAAAGCAGCCCGCGATCAGGAAAATGATATTGCAGATCAGCAGGAAGACGATCTTATTCGATCCGATCGTAGACAACAGGCCCTGCGACGCTTCGGAAATGCCGAAGAGGGTGCAGCAGTAGGAGAAAAGCGACGCGCACGCCACGATCAGCATGATACCGCCGGAAGTCTTGGCGGAATCGATGAAAATGCCCGGCAGATCGCTGAGTTTGATGTCCTTGTAAATGAACATACCAACGATGAGACCGTAAATGACCGATACCGCCGCTGCCTCGGTCGGCGTAAAGAGACCGCCGTAGATGCCGCCCAGGATAATAACCGGCATCAGCAGTCCCCAGAAAGCGGAGCGGAAACTCTTCCATCTCTCTCCCCAGGTCCTCCTTTCATGCGCGGCATATATCCCCTTCTTTCTCGTCTCAATCATAACGATCACAACCAGGGCGACACCCATCAGGATGCCCGGAATGATACCCGCCATAAACATATCGCCGACGGAGCAGCCGACAATAGAGGCGTAGACGACAAAGGCAATCGAGGGAGGAATGACGATCGCGATGGAACTCGACGCCGCCATCAGGGCCTCGGAGAATGACGGAGAAAAACCGGACGCGATCATGGCAGGAACCAGAACCGCTCCCAGTGCCGCCACCGTAGCCGGGCCGGAGCCGGAAATGGCTCCGAAGAAGCAGGCGACGATGACGCAGACAATCGCCATACCGCCGCGGCGGTGGCCGACACAGTCGTCAATGAAGTTGACCAGCCGCTTTGAAATGCCCGCCTTCGCCATAATGTTTCCGGAAAGAATAAAGAAGGGAATCGCAAGCAGCAAAAACTTGGCAATGCCGGTATAGGTATTGGTCGCGATGATACTGAGGGTCAGCCCCTCAAACTGAGGCACAAAGTGGGAGGCGTAGAGGATCGCCAGCGTGGAACTCATCCCTAAGCAGATCGCGATCGGAACGCCGATCAAAAGCATGACAAAGAAGGATACAAAGAGGATGGCTGTAATCATAATCTGTGTTCCTCCTCTTCTTTTTCAATTTCTCCCTCCGCCTCCTGCATATAGTCGATACAAAATTCAATAAAATGCAGAATCAAAGAGATACCGCCGATCACGACAAAAATCCAAAAATAAGTCTTGGGAATATGCAGAATCGGAGTCTCCGTCCCATCCATTATCACGCGGTTAATCCCCTGGACAGTCAGGATCAAGGCATAAAAGAGACAGATGATCGTAGAGACCACCTGCAAAGCTTTATTGGTCTTAGGCTTGACCAGGTCCGGTATCAGACCCAGATTGACCAGCCCGCCTTTCTCCCCTGCCGCAACGCCCGCCGCCAGCAGAGACAGCAGAACGAAGACCGCTACCACGATTTCCTCCGTAAAGCCCCAGGAATGGCGAAAGCCCTTTCTGGCTATGACATTTCCAAAGGTCAGAACCAAAACCAGCAGCATGGCAAGAGCCAGCACCGCATGTTCCACTTTGACCACGATGCCCATGAATTTCTTGTAAGCTTTCATGTGTTACCCTCTCCCTCATCAAACATTGATCGCAGGCTAAGGAATCCACATGGAAGCGGCGCCCTTGCCACTACCGCTCAGCGGCTGCTTTTGCCCCATCTTCCGATCACAGGGCTTTCTTGCAGTGCCACTTCAACGCAGTAAATTGCGATTAGGTAAGAGTATAACACATTCTTTCATGTTGGATATAAAAATTTGTAATAGGTAGATATTTTTGATTAGTTGCTCATATCAAGAAAACTCAGCTGCCAGTGTCGCAAACCAAAAGACAAATGAAGCAGAATTACTGATGCCGAAAATCTACGAATAAGGCAATTTCTTGGATTTCTCTTCATCCTGCAGCAATTCAAAGTAGATATTATCTGAATCTTGACTGTAGGAAGCCGGATTTTTCCATGCCGCAAACCTTGACACTGCCGGTTCGGGGCGGTATGAAAGAAGTGGATCGGGGGTAAGCAAATGCTCAGCACATATTTACTTCAGTACAGTTTTTCATTTCTTGTATATGCATGCCTGGCTTACATTCTGACAAAGCTGGTACTTGCCCATAAAAAGAGCTCCATCCCAACCAGGGCAAAGAGACTTGTGATTCTTCTTACTCTTTATATAACCGCAGTATTGACGGTGACAGTCTTACCCCGCCTTGAATTTTATCTATTTGCACCGGATAACTCCCTACACATTGAAGTTCATTCTCCCTCCAGCTATCAGACCCGGCACTTCAATCTTGTTCCATTTCGTACAATCCTGTCGGTTGCCTCTGGAAAAGCCTTTGCGGGTATGGATGCTGTTAATAAAGTGCAAGTAGAACATTTAAATATAGCAGGAAATATTGCTCTCTTTATTCCGATCGGAATCTTGTCAGCATTCCTGTTTAAGGGACGGCATAGAAATGAACAGCTCATCTTGTTCCCTCTTCTGCTCTCCTGCTGCATCGAATTAGTCCAGTATTTTGAGCTGCGGGGAGCCGATATCGACGATATCATCCTGAACACCTTGGGTGGATTAATCGGCAGCGCTTTGTGCCTGCTTATCCGTCATCTCTATCATAACTTTACTCAAAAATCAGAAAAGGGGGGGAGCATCGGTCTAAAATACTTGTTGCCAATAGTCTATTTTACTCATTTGAAAGGAAACTTATTAAATGAATAAAAAGCAATTTCTTACCTTCATCCTGCTTCTATTCTTAATCATAGGGGCATCTTTTTTCGGAGACATGATTCCAAAAGATATGGTTTGGTTAGCACTTATAATTGGGCTTGCCATATTCATTCTGATCCTCTGGTTAGTGCGAAAAAAGAAGTAAACAGACCAACAGACAGGTCTTTACCAACATCCGGATGATAAAGATAGCTTTATAGATACGCAAAATGTACCTAAAACAAGGACCTTCAGATTTCACCAATCTGAAGGTCCTTCTGCTTTAACCGGAATTTATATATCAGTCTTCCCACGGACGGATACGGTAATTGACGCCCAGATCCGCACAGATCTTCGTGCACGCCTCCTCCTCTTCCTTGGTCAGAGTCGTCGCGACCGTCGTAAAGGTGACATTGGGCACATACTTCGCCGCTTCCTTCGCGAAGTCCAGCATCGCCTGATAGGACTGCTCGCCGAACTTGGGACGGACCAGGCGGTTGTATTCCTCGGCGTTGGGCGTATTGAGGGAAATTGAGACGGCGTCGATCTTTCCTTCCATCTCCGGGCAAATATTTCTGCCGTTCACCAGATTTCCCAAGCCATTCGTATCGATCCGGACTCGCTTGTGGTAAGCCTGTTTGATAAAGTCCGCCACTTGAAGCAGGACATCAAATGCCTCTGTCGGCTCTCCGAATCCGGTAAAGCAGACCTCGTCAAAAGAATCTACATCCCATTCCTTGAGAGCTGCCACCACTTCCTCTAAGGTCGGTTCGTGATCCAGCCACAGCGAATCTGATTCCCCGATCCGGTCCATGGTCTGTCTCAGACAGAAGGTACAGGCACAGGGACACCGGTTGGTCAGATTGACGTACAGGTTGTTATGTACTTTATAAAGGATCGTTTCTTTTTTCTCAGCCATTTCTCTTCCTCCTTTAGGTCTATATTTCTACTTCATTCCAATTAATTTCACGGTAATTCAGTCAGGCTAAATTTGAGCATCTTTGACTTTATACCTCTACTTTTAGAAAAAATTCAGGACACGTTCTGCCTCACTCTATCTGCTTTTCAATGAACCCTTCTCCCTTTTCAATGAAGGGAATCCAGCACTTCCTCAAAGGCGACACCGTCGGTTATCGGAATGCCCAGCTCGACCGACTTCATGATGCACTGTTTGACAAATCGCGACGCCTTCCGGACCGACTTGTCAAAGGGAACGCCATTTACCGCGTCTGCTGCGACGATGGCGGAAAATACATCTCCGGTTCCGTTCCGCTGCTCTCCCACCCGGTACTGGCGGGTCAGCCTCACTCTTCCATCCCCATAATAACTGAGGTTTGCTAAAAATTCTCCCTGGGGAATCCCCGTGATGACAATTTTCTCCGGTCCCAGGTTGGCCAGCTCTTTTAAGAGTTCCTTCAACTCCGCCATTTTCCAGCGTCCATCGTGGTAAGGGGTATCCGTCAGGATGCAGGCTTCCGTCAAGTTGGGTGTAATGATATCCGCCCTGCGGACCAGCGTCTTCATTTCCCGGCACATTTCATCGGTGTAACTCGAATATTTCCGCCCATAGTCACCCATCACCGGATCGACCTCGACGACGGTATTTTTCCCGGCAAAGGTATCCAGAAATTCCGCAACCAGCTGGACCTGCTCCTTCGATCCCAGAAAACCGGTCGAAATGCCGTTGAAAGTCAGTCCCAGCTTCTCCCACTCCTTAGTATAATCCCGAAAATGTCCGGTATAGTCGTCAAGAAAATAGCTGGGGAAGCCGGTGTGGTTGCTCAGTACCGCGGTCGGCACCCAGCAGCACTGGATCTTGAGTTTGGAAATGATCGGGATGGCGACGGCGAGGGAGCATCTGCCAAAGCCGGTCATATCGTTAATCACCGCAATCTTCTTTTGTCGATTATGGTCACTTTCTGCCATGTCTGTCCTCAATCTGCCTTACTCCCGCTGTCTCTTAAACTCGTCTCATCAATCTGGTCAAGACGGCTTTTTCAAGCGCCTCGGATAATGCATAAAAAAGAGCAATTCCAATGACCGCCTCCAGGACCAGTCCCGGAATCTGCGCCGCACTTGCCGTCACGCCCCCATAGAGCAGGACACCGGCTGCAAAATAGCCCAGCACCATTTCCGAAGCCCCCAGAAAAACCGCAATAAAGGTCCTGGGGCGTCTCAATATAGACCGTCCTGCCTTCTTCACCGATTTTTGCTCTACGAATTGTTGGTTTGCCTCAAGTGTTGAACTTTGATCTGCTTGCAACATCGTACTTTTACTTCCCGGTGCTGCTATACCTTGGTTGTCTTGTACTGCTATGCTTTGACTACTCTGTTCTACTTTGTTATAAGTTTTCTGAGTATTACCTTCCCTTTGGCTTTGTTGGGCAATCCAGGCAACCAGCAGTCCCATCAGTGTCTTGATGATAAGGGTGGGCAGCGTCCAGGCAGGAAAACTGGTCAGATCCGCCAGAGCCGATCCCAGACCGGCTGCCGCCCCTCCGGCAAAAGGTCCTGCGTAGACGGCAAACAGAAAAATGACCGCATTGCCCAGGTGAGCATAGCCCAGAGGGATCGGAAACTGAATGATCCTGGTTGCCAGAAAGACTGCCGCAATGCCCATTGCGGTCAGAGTCAAAGTTCGGATCTGATCAGCAGTACTCTTGACCGTTCTCGTACCTTGGGGATTTTTATGGAACTTGCCCTGCTTTCCCCGCTGCAATATGACCACCGTCCCTTCAGACAAATCCGGCAAAGATAAACCGGATCACCCGGATCATCTTCTAATATCCAGGTTGCCTTCCGGTATCCCAATTACCAGCTAATACCCAGACAGCCTTTTTCTAACATCTTGCACTTACGCTTTACAGGGTATTATAATTTAATTTGATGATATTAAAATCACCAGTTTTCAATATTTTTATATGACCAGTTTGATTTTCATATTCTAAATATCGCCTATGAATCGCTACACAATCAAAAAAAATGCCGGCACACCGGCATATATGCAGCTCTACCGCCAGATCCGCAGAGATATCACATCCGGCATACTGCGCTATGGGGAACGGCTCCAGTCCAAGCGGACGCTCTCGGACGACACCGGAACCAGCGTCATCACCGCGGAACATGCCTACCAGCTGCTCCAGGAGGAGGGTTACATCGAAGCAAGGGAGCGGAGCGGCTACTACGTCTCCTACAAGGAGGAGGACAACTTCCCGGTTGCGGACCGTGCTTTCGACCCGATCCCCCAAGTCCCCCCTATCCCTCCTGCCAATGTCGAACCGAAGACATTTGATTTTCCCTTTGCGGCATTTGCCAGGACTATGCGGAAAGTTCTCAGCCTGTACGGGGAGCGCATTTTGATCAAATCTCCCAATTTCGGCGTCCCGGAACTCAGATCAGCCCTTGCCCGCTATCTGGCAAGGAGCCGGGGCATGGTGGTCAGTCCCGACCAGATCGTCATCGGTTCCGGCTCGGAATATCTCTACACCCTGATCGTCCAGATGCTGGGGCGGGACCGACTCTACGGCATTGAAGATCCTTCCTACAGCCAGATCCGCCGCGTCTATGAAGCCTGCGGAGCCAAAGTCGATCCCCTGCAGATGGGATCGAACGGAATCCTGACCTCAGCCCTTAATTCGACCCGCGCCCGGGTTCTCCACATCACCCCCTTTCACAGCTACCCCTCCGGCGTGACCGCCGACGTCTCCAAACGGCATGAATATATTCGCTGGGCAAAGAGGCGGGGCGGCATCATCATTGAAGATGATATGGATTCGGAATTTACCATGTCAACCAAGGCGGAGGACACCATGTTTTCCCTGGAGCCGACCGGGACAGTCATCTATATGAATACCTTCACCCGGACGATCGCCCCCTCCATGCGGTCCGGCTATATGGTCCTGCCTTCCGATCTAGCGGACCAGTTTAGCCGGAAGATCGACTTTTACTCCTGCACGGTGCCCGTTTTTGAGCAGTACGTCCTGGCGGAATTCATCGGCAGCGGCAGCTTTGAGCGCCACATCAACCGGGTAAGGCGGCAGCTGAGGAACAAGACGGCTCCGTAATAGGCTATCTTTAGCAGAACGATTCCGTTCATTTTGGATCAAATATTTTATCTTATCTCTGGTTCAGCAGCTTCTCATTATATAAAATGGCGAGCGGACCGATGTAATCGATCTTATCACTGAGCGTAGAGTGAATTAAAAATCCCTCCTTGTGCCAGGGATCTTCACGGTAATAAGCTTCTTCAAAATGATCCTTAAAATATGGGATGGTAAAGATATCCCCATAATAAATCACCTGGTCGGGGGCAATCACGGTTGCCGCGTTGGCAAGAGTCTGACAGAGGAGTCCCAGCAGCCGGTCGAAGGTCCGGTTCATACCCGGATCGTCAAGACTTGACCATTGGCTCCGGTTGTCTACGGTAATGTTCTCGGGATCCCCTTTCGCAAACTCCCAGAGTTTTGGCATGGACTCCCAGCTAAAGCCCTCCCTTAGGGCGCGGACGATTGCATGAGTGGAGACCACGGTCTCCAGACAGCCATACTTGCCGCAGCGGCAGCGCTCTCCCCCATGCGGCTGAATGACGACGTGCCCCAGTTCGGATGTCCGCCCTTCGTGATTGTCATAGATCTCGTTATGAACCGCAAGCGCCGACCCGACGCCGGGTCCCCATTTTAAGAAGAACAAATTCTTATTTTCCCGCCCGGCTCCGTAGGTAAGTTCCGCCTCGGCACAGGCCTTGACGTTATTTTCGACAATTACCGGCATATTCAGCATCTTGCTGAGTTTTTCCCGAATGGGAATCTCCTGATTCCAGATCCGGTAGGTGTTGACGCTGATCCCCCTGTCCCGTAAGACCAGGCCCGGGATGGAGACGCCGCAGCCAAGGAACTGGTCCTTTTTCAGGTGCAGGTCCTCCAACAACCGGCGGGCAAGGTTGACGCACTTCATGAGGAAAGTGAAGGGATCGGCAGAAGGGTCTGTCACCAACGTCTTTTTCTTCAAACACTTTCCGCGCAGACTGCTCACGGAGACAGTCGTCAGATCCAGTTCGATCACAATTCCCAGAACGTAGGCAAAGTCATAGTCAATCCCGATCAGGATCTTCTTCCTCCCCGCCCGTTTTTCTCCGGTCACCTGCCCCTTTTCCTTCAAGATTCCCTGGTTTAACAGTTCTCCGCAGATCTGCGTGACCGCGGCGGGCGTCAGGGACAGTTCCCCGGCAATATCCTTCCGCGACATTTCCCCCTTATCATTTAAAAGGCGGAGAATTCTGCTGCGGTTGGTACGTTTCATATTCGTCAGATTAAGGCCTGTGTAATCCATGATGTCACCTCAGATGAGATCAAAAAAAGCTCGGGTATATGTCAAAATATACCAGAGCCTCTGTCAAATGTCACATATCGTTTAGAACCTGCAAACCTCAATACCCAGCATGTGACCCAGTATCTCCAGGGCATCCGCACAGTCGCCATAGGTGACGACAAAGTGCGGCTCCCAGCCGGCAAGCACAGCCTTGTTGATGATTTCCTTAGACGTATGCTCCGTCTTTACCACAATCGATGTTCCGCAGAACTGCTTGGGCTTATCCAGGACAGAGCCCTTGGCGATAAAGAAGCGGAACTTGCCTTCCGGCGTTCTGCCCACCCGGAAAATAGTCGCCTCGGAAGCCTCCTTACAGCCAAATTCCATGGTAGGTCCGATCTTGCGATTGGGATGCACGCCGACTTCCGCTCCGGTATCTTTCCGCGCCAGATTGCAGGATGCCATGCCGCAGTGCCAGAAAGTGATGCTGTTCTCCTCCTCATCTAAAGAAACCGGATCGCCGAAGAAACTGTCCTCGCCGGTCATTTTAGAACCCATGTACATGGAAAGGGCTCCGTAGGTGTCCGATTCGCAGCTGGCGCTGACGCCGATGGCATTTAAGAGGGAGAGCACGGTGCAGACCGGGGTTCCAAAGTCCGTGAAGAAGTCCGGCCAGCAGCGGGACGAGATAGCGCCAACCCGGTTCTCGGTTGCATAATCCCTGTATGCCTTATAGAGCCTTGCAAAATCTTTAACATTTTTCTCCGGCGTCCCTTCAAGACCCACGATCTTCTCCTTCGCCTCAAGAAGGTAGGGCTGACACTCCTCGTCGGTGTAGGACTTTGCCTGATTGATCAGCTCGCGGGATTCGATGGAATCAAGGGTTGCGCCGAAGACCGACATCATTTCCGCATCCAGCGCCCGTCCAAAGCCAAAGCCCTGCGGCGTATGACCGATGGAGACAAGCTTTAAGCCCTTCAGATCTTTTTTCAGTCTTGCCGCCGCCGCGGTCTTTTTGATCTTATCCCGCACCTCTGCCTCATCCGGAGCACCGAATATGTATTCAAACTGTCCGTCCCTGCGGAAGACTTTGATCGCGTTCGCTGCGGAAAACGCCCCCGTCAGGGAATTAAGTCTCAGTCTGCCCCCGTCGATTACCGGCTCCCGCAAAGTCCACAGCAAAATGGGACAGGTGAAGCGGCGCAGGACTTCGCTGGCGTAGGCAGCGTTGGCAAAGGTGATGTTCTGGAGGATAATCAGGTCCGGCTGAAGGGTTTCCAAATATTGGTCAAGCAGGTCGATCGCCAGCAGCATCTCATCCGGCACGACCACATCCGGGATGATGGCTTTCAGGGCTGTGATTGACTGCTCAAACTGATCCTGGGCGCTTTCCAGGTGAAAGGTGCCGACGCCGATCGGCACATAAGCGGCTTGAAAATTCATATTAGGTCTCTCTTTCTCATCCAAATTGTTCTATAGCTAAAACTTTTACTCTAACTTCTACGGCAGGTCATCCTATCCCCATTCGTTTAAAAGATCAGCAAGCCTGCCTCACAACATAAGGCTTAGACTCTTCTGCCTTATGCTTCTTCCTCGTTCATTTGCTCGTGCAGTTCCGTTGCTTCTTCCATCTGCTTGGCGTTTAACGCATCGACCTTCTTGTTGATCCGGATCATGGATGCAACCAGCACCACCGTGATGATAAGGATAACCAGCGAAATCGGACGTTTGAAGAAGATCAGGTAATCCCGGTCATAGGACATCATCGCCGTAACAAAGTTGGTCTCCATGATATTTGCAAGAATCAGTCCCAGCAACATGGGGATGGGATCAATCTCCATGATCTTGAGGAAATACGCAAAGACCAGCAGAGCCGCGCAGAAAATCATTTCCTTGAAGTTGCCGGTTCCGGCAAAGGCACCCGCGAAGCAGAAGAGCATGATGGCAGGAGCCAGATAGGTGTAGCGCACCTGCACAACCTTTGCCACCAGCCGGGTCATGACTTTGCCCAAGGGAAACAGGAAGAGGTTGGCAACAAAGCAACCCGCGATGATGGTGTAAGCCTGCAGAGCCTGCTTGGTGAACATGTTGGGACCGGGCTGCATCCCGTGGAGGATGAAAGCTCCCAGCAGCAGAGCTGTGACGCCATCACCCGGAATGCCCATGGTCATCAGAGGAATCATGGCGGATCCGACCACCGCGTTGTTGGAGGATTCAGCCGCTGCAATCCCTTCCAGTGAGCCCTTGCCGAACTGCTCGGGATGCCTGGAGACCTGCTTCGCCTGATTATAGCACAAAAACTGAGCCACACCGCCGCCTACGCCGGGCATAGCCCCGATGAAAGAGGCAATTCCTGTCGAAAGCGCCGTAGCGGGCAGGATGGACTTCGCCTCTTTGAGGGTCAGCCCCTTCTTATCGATCTTACTGGCAGCCCCCATATCGCCGCCCTTGATTTTAAATTCGCCCAGTTTTCCAACCACCTGTTTCAGAGCGACCAGGGCAATCATGGCGGGCAGCATATCAATTCCAAACTGAAGAATCGGAATTCCAAATGTAAACCGGGAGACACCGGTTACCGCATCTACCCCGATGCTGGCAAGGAAGATGCCAAAAAGACCGGACAGGATTCCCTTGGGCAGAGAATTCCCGGAGACACCCGCCAGGAGGGAGATGCCCAGGATCGCCATGGAAAAATATTCAACAGACGTAAATCTCGATACCAGCTGAGCGATCGGAGCCGCCAAAAGTAAAAGAAGCAGGGCTCCGACGATACCGCCAAAGGAGGAGGCAAAGAGAGAGGTATCAAGAGCCTTTAGGACATGACCCTTTTTCGCAAGGGGATAGCCGTCGAAGGTCGTCGCGATTGCGGAATTGGTTCCCGGCGTATTTAAGGTGATCGCGCTGATCGACCCGCCGTACATGCCGCCGACATAGACAGCTAAAAGAGCGATGATCGCCGTACTGGGATCTTTGATCCCATAGGTCAGCGGCAAAAAGAGGATAATCCCAAGCGTCACGCTCAGCCCCGGTATACAGCCGATGATCATCCCTATCAGCATGCCTCCAAAGATAAACAGCAGATTTGTTGGAGTAAAAACTGCGGCAAATGCACCTCCAATAACACTTAAAGTTCCCATAACTTCCCTCCGTCAAAGAAAACGTTCCATAAAACCTGCAGGCAGACTGACATGAAATACATTCTGAAAAAGGAAAAATACAAAAATCACCATCAGAATCGTGTAGATGTAAATGATCGGTTTGCGCTCATTTTCATACCACTGAACGCCGCAGAAAATGAGGATACCCGCCGGGATAAAGCCGATAAAGCGGGTGAGAACGACGAAGAGAATCAGAGCCAGAATCAGCACAAGCTCATGTTTCTCATGGTCCCAGACAAACTCATAGATATGTTCCTTATGAAAGACCAGACTCTGGATGATCAGGATCGCTGAGCAGATCAGGATGCCCACCAGACAGATGCCCGGAATAATGCGGGGGCTGGGCGCGCCGGAATCCCACATGGGCAGGCGGACCTGACTGGGCAGGAGCGCCAGCATAACAATGGCAAAGACGCCCATCACAAGGCCTGCTAGCAGATTTGTTTTGATTTTTATCTTCTTCATGAATATGAATCTTCCTTCCTATTGATAAGCCACTGCCCGGCACAGCGCTTGGCAATGCCGGGCAGAAAATCATTCTCGGCTGAAAAAGACCTGTTTGGGTTTACTGCTGTCCGCTTAAAGCCTTAAATGCGTCTACCGCAACCTTGCAGACATCTTCGTAATGCTGAACGCACTCCTCGCCGTAAAGCTGCTTTTCATTTAAAAGGATGCTGGAAATGAAGTCCTTATATTCTGCAGACGCCCAGACGTCCTTGGAGACCTGGATCATCTTGTTCTGCCACTCTTCCGATGCTCCCTTGTGGGTCGCGATCGAACCGCCGGCGGCAAGGATGGAAGTGGTGTAATCATTGTCCGCATTCAGTTCCGGTGCCTTGTCGCCGCCGACAATAGACGGAACCTTGATGTCCCCATCCGGCCCCTTAAAGAGGGTGAAAGCCTTGTCAGAAAAGGCAAGAACCGGGATCAGGTTGCCCGCTTCGACATCTTCCTGGGCAGCCTGGGTTGTCCCGACGAAGCAGTCCACCTCACCATCGGTCAGACCTTTCTTCTGAGCTGCGCCGCCATCGTAGGGAACGACGATCACCTTGCCGCCCTCCTGGGCTACGAGAGATCCCAGAGCCAGGTGCGGATCGGAAAGCGGGTTACCACCCGACATCTTGATGCCGCCGTTTCTTGCCTTATCTAAAAGGCTCTCCAGAGACTGATCCGGCGTCGTGTAGAGGATCCAGGTCCGATCGTCGATCGTTGCCAGCGGCAGGATCTCGCTCCGATCGAAATCCACAACTTCTGTCTGGAACTGCTTGCCCAGATCGTGGCGGTAAGCGACGCCATAACCGTAGACCAGCAGGTCGGTCGCATTGGGATCTTCCTGGGTGAAGGCGGTCGCTGCCGCAAAACCGTCGCCGCCGGTCTGCTGCTCGACGATGAAGTTATATTCCGGATGGGTGCTGGTCGCAACTTCCGCGAATTTTCTGGCGATGATATCGGCCGTGCCTCCTACGCCGTAGGGACAGATGATCTTCACAGTTTCCCCGCTGCCTGCAGCACCGCCTGCATCTTTCCCACTCTCTGCCGTTGATGTTGCTGTTGTCTCCGTCTTGCCTGCCGCGCTCTCCGGCGCCGCTGCGTTTCCGCCGCATCCCGCCAGACTGATTGCCATAAGGGCTGCTAGAGCTCCTGCTGCAAATCTCTTTTTCATATAACGTTCCTCCTTATCGATCGCCCTTTTTCGGGCATGTTTTTTATTTTCAAGTCCCGCAAAATGCTTTGCAAAAGGACTCAGGTTCAAAAAAGAAGTTTGATCCCCATGACCAGAAGCAGGGCATAAGTGAGGATCATAAAGGTTCTCTGACTCATTTTCCGATAGAGAATCGAGCCGACTTTTAAGCCTCCGAATAAAAAAGGTGCTGCCGCCAGTGCCGTCAGGACCAGCTGTCCCTGCCAGTAACCGTGTCTGAGATCGTCAAACAAGACCATGCTGTTGAGGAAGATCCAGACCGTCGAAACGGTTGCCCGGAACTGGTTCTTATCCGGAACTTTCTTTGTCAGGTAGGAAATCAGAAGGGGACCCCCCGTGACAAAGATACCGTGGATAATGCCGCCGATCGGAAGTGTCAGATAAAGAAGGGGACAAAAGGGCTTTTCCTTTCCTTCCTCTTTCTTTCGGAGCTGGACGACCAGGCCCTGTATGGACAGAACCACGATGAAGATGCCCAGGATCAGGTAGAGGAGCTTTTCCCTCCCCAGGAGGAGGTCCTTGATTCGGATCCCTGCCAGGATGCCGGCACCCATAATGATGACAATCTTCCACAGCTCCTTCCAGACCACATGCTTCTTATTTCCCAGAAAAACGTAGATGCCGCTGACAAGACCCAGGACGTTTAAAATTGGTTTTGCCACCGGATAGCCCACCAGCATGAGGCTTAGGGGCATAGCTAAAAGCGTTCCGGCAAAACCGGTCACCCCCTGCATGATGTGGGCCAAAAAAATGATGAGAAAGAACAGAGCCAGGTTTAACATTCCCATCGTTTATTTCTCTCCGTAAGTTTGACCAATCTGTTCAAAGAGATCCTTCCAGGCAGAAGGCTCCCGGTAAAAGACCGGCGGATAGCCCAGCTTTGCCGAAACGACATTGGTCCCGCCCTCGTAAGTCTCACCGGTCCAGAGGTGAATCCAGCGATCCTTAGGCAGATAGACTTCCCACTCCGTCTGATCCGCCTGCCAGACGGGGGCAACCAAAAGATCCCTTCCCAGCAGATATTCAAACTGTTCCGTCAGACACCGGTCCTCGTCCGGATAGTGGAAAAAGAGGGGACGCTGGACTGGGTGTCCCAGATCGGCGTTTTCTTTGACACAGGTCTTCATGTAGGGGGACAGGTCCCGGTAAATATTGACCAGCCTCGCCATTTTTTTGATGCCGTCCTCATCCTCATAGAACTGGTAACACTCGTCGGGTCGGTTGCCTTCGTGGGTCCGCATGACCGGAGTGAAAGCCGCCATCTCCGCCCAGCGGAAGAAAACTTCCTTAGACCGGACATTGCCGAAGAGGGAGGTGTAGCCTCCAATGTCGCTGTGATTGAGCCCGCAGCCGGTCATGCCGGTGCTGAGCGCTGCGGAAATTACGGTGCAAAGACCATCGTGTCTGGAAAAATCAACGGACTGGTCGCCTGCCCAAAGGAGGGTGCAGTCTTTCTGACTGCCGGTGCCTCCTGCCCGCATGAAGAAGAGGATCTCTCCCTTTTTACCACTCTCTTCAACGGCTTCCATGTTGCATTTTGCCCAAAGAGCCGGCCAGTGGTTGTGCTCGATCATAGCCGGCACTCCATTTGCCAGGACGACGTCGGTCGGGAGATACTCCCCGAAATCCGCCATCCAGCCGTCGATGCCGATGTCGATGCTGTAGGTCTTGATGATGTCCTTGAACCAGGTGAAGGCTTCCGGATTAGTCAGATCCACTGCTCCGCAGTAGAACTCTCCGAAATCAACCAGGTAGGTGGCCCCATCCTTACGCTTGGCAAAATAGCCTTTTTCCTCGCCCTCCTTAAAGAGCACTCCATCATTTACCAGATAGGGATTGACATAGCCCAGGAATTTAATGTCCCGTTTGTGTAACTCTTCAATCATCCCCGGAAGGTTCGGGTACATCTTATCGTTGTAGTGCCAGTCCCACTGGAGCCGCTTGCCAAAGCTGGTAACCCGCTTGCCTGCCCAGTCCTGACACCAGACGCCGGCAAGTTTCACACCGCCTTCTTCGATGTGCTCGACTTCCTTCAGCGTCCGTGTTCTGCCGCCCTGCACGCCGAAGATCAGTCCTCCATAGACCCAGTCCGGCAGCTCGATCTGCCGACCAAAAAAGGCAGTCTCCTTCTCCAACAGCTCCGGAAAGCTGTCCGCCGCCTCGATCCGAATTGATGCCGGTACCTCCCAGATCTGAAGCTCGTGGAAGGTCTCATTGCGAAAATCAAAATCCGCGTAAGCGGTCGAATCGACATGGAGGTAATATTTCCGGGAGGACAGGAAGGTTGGCTGGGGATAGTTGGTATTGTAGTAATCTCCGCCTCCCCGGTTCTCCACATCGGACCTCCAGGTCACATAGGTGGTCTTGTCCCTGCCGACTCCGGGTTCTGACGTCCAAAGCGGAAAATGTCTCCCACGTAGATCAAAATACGATTCCTGCTCTCCGCAGCCGTAGACATGCTCCCTGGGATCCGCCTGGATCCGGATCCAGAAGCGGTTGATTCCGGGATCCAAAACCTTAAACTTCAGCACGGCGCAGTCTCCGTCAAGAGTCAGGGATGCCTGCAGCACTCCATCAAAATCAAGGACCAGGGTCTCCTCTTCTTCCCGCCAATCCCTAAGGAAGAGAGCCTGGCGCCGGGTCAGATAGTCCTCGATCTTGAAGTTGCCGCGGTACATATCTACCCGCTCCTGGCCTCGCCCCACATAGATCAGGGGGTTTTGTTTTGATTCCTCCAGCAGAACATCCGTCCCGTGTTTTAACTGAAACAGACCTTCTTCTCTGATTATTTCCATCCTGTCATCCTCAGTAATTGAGTTCTTTATTGGGACCTATAACCCCTGCAACGGCCCCCTGCTTTATCAGGGGCTCCCGCTCGGGATGGGCGATCACCCACTTGTTGGTCTGAAGAAGCAAGTTCCCTTCCCTATCAAGCGGCGTCTTCCGCTTCAGCGGAGTATTGGTTCCCCGGGGCAGGATCACAACAGCCTTAAAGCCCTCGTCACAGACCCGGCAGGGGGATAGGTGCAGGGTTGTCTGGTAGAGTTCGATCGCCGTGCCTTTCGGAACGAAGAAGACCTGAACGTCATCGACGCTGTAGGTATTTTCCTCAATGTCCCAGACGTGGCCCAGGCAGAGCATAAAGTCCGTCACTGCCAGGTTAATCTCGCTGCCCTTGTGGTACTCAAACCCGTTATAGGTCGTATTTCTGCCATTGCAGTAGCCGACTTCAATCGGCAGACCGCCGTAGATCAGGTTCTGAACCGTTTCCGTCTCCGGCAGATCCTCCATGTCCCCGACGGAAGCCACGTAGATGTTGCCTTCCTCAGGAATCGGCGTTTGGTCCTCCATATACCGATAATAGGAGTCAAAGTCGTAACCCGTGACCACCCGCCCGTAAGTTTTAAAAGCTTCCCGGTCCAGGACGGAGCAGATGGAGACGTCATTGACCTCATTTAAATGTTCTAACAGATCCATCTCAGGCTTTCTCCTCCCGGACCACCTTGACCGTAGCGGAGAAATCTTCCTTGCCGTATCCGGCTTCCATAGCCTTTTCATAGATGCGGACCACATTCTGCTCGCCCGGCATGGGAAGTCCGTGCTCTTTGGCGAGGTTCTGACAGATATGGACATCCTTATTCATGTTTTCGACGGAAAATGCTGTCGTAAAATCGTTCTTTTCGATGACGTCCTTCTTACTGTCCAGATAGAAATTCTGACCGCCGCCGTAGGAAATTGCCTTGGCAAAGGTCTGAATATCGATGCCGCAAACCGCCGCCAGGTTCGATACTTCATTGACACCATTCTGGATCTGACCGACCAGGGCGTTGTGCAGAATCTTCATTGTAATACCCGCACCGTTTTCCCCCATCCGGATGATGTTCTCGCCCATATAGGCAAGGATCGGTTCGACCTTAGCGTAGAGGTCTTCGTCGCAGCCGACGTAGATACCGAGCTTTCCTGCGATCGCCGCCGGCTTGGACTTGACGACCGGCGCATCCGCAAACTGCGCGCCCGTCTGTTTAACCATTTCCGCGACTTCTACCGAAACGCTGGGATCGATTGTACTCATGTCGATACAGATCTTTCCCTTTCCCAGCTTGGGCAGAATCTCCGTGTAGACGGCTCTTACATGTTCTGACTTGGGGACCATGGAAATGATCACGTCTGCCTTCTCCGCCAGATCCGCGTTGCCTTCCGCCGCGACGGCTCCTGCCGCCGCCAGCTTTTCGACTTTCTCCGGCACCATGTCCGAACAATAGACCGTGTCGTCGTGCTTTTTGACAATATTTTCACACATGGACTCGCCCATGATGCCAAGTCCGATAAATCCGATTTTCATGTCTGCCTCTTTTCTTCTCTCAATCTTTCTTGGTGTTGTCCCAGGCGTCACAGAAAGTTCCCAGCCCCTGTGTCGTATAGGCGTGATGCTGGGCGCTCTTATAGATGGCAAGCCCTGCCGTCACGATATCCGCTCCCGCTACCGCGCAGTCCACGATCTGCTTGGGAGACCGAACCGCCGCACAGATGATCTGTGTCTTTCCGTAGTAGCCGTAGTTCTTGTAAATGGAAACGATGTCCTCGATGTACTGCTTGCAGTCCTCGCCGTTGTCCTCTTTCCAGCCGATAAACGGTGATACGAAGAGGGATCCGTTCTTGGCCGCAAAGATCGCCTGAGCCGGGGCAAAAACCAGGGTCAGATTGGTCCGGATACCTTCCCGCTCCAGACGGCGGGCTGCTTCCACGCCATACTCTGTTGCCGGAATCTTGATCGCGAAGTTCTCAGAGAGTTTTGCATAGTGCTCCGCTTCCTTGACAATATCGTCTGCTGTATCCAGATGCGGGTTTACTTCAATCGAAACCGGGAATTTATCAATCCCCTCAAGTCCCTGCTCCTTGATCCATGCTGCGATATCCCTGATCGCCGTCTCAAAAGATTTGCCGCTCAGCATGATGTGCTTGGGGTTGGTCGTGACGCCATCGATGCCAAATGTCCGGTAGGCGTAGTCAATTTCATCAAGTTTTGCACTGTCCAGAAAGAATTTCATCAGTAGCTCCTCCTACTTTAATAAATTTATTTTACCAATCTTTTGGTTATTAATTAGTTAACTCTTTTAACTGATTTGAATTATATGGATGTTTTGCATAAATGTCAAGGATCAGAATTCAAACATTACCAGCATTATCAATAGAATACTAAAACTCCGGAGGATGATTTCTCCGGGGTTTTCGACAAAGTAAAAAAGCAGCGACCTATCGAACCTCCGTCCGACAGGTCGCTGCTCTTTACCTTTTCAGAAGAAACTGTCTTCCAGCCCTCCCCCTTTCACTTGCTAACTACACTTCTTACGCCTATTTCTCTTAACTCACTCTCCCGCTTTATTTAAAGAAGCGATAGACCAGTTCCTTGCTGTACTGGGAGGTCTCATCCATATCACCAAAGCCCATGACTTCGCCGGCGTAGTAGGTGTTGTTCTGCCCCTGCATCGCCTCTACCTTCTCATACCAGCCGTTCTTGTAATCTTCGCTGAAGACGTGGGGGAAATAGTACCAGCTCTGTTCGTTGATGACCTTGTCGACTTCGCAGCCGCAGATCTTCATATCTTCCAGAACCGTCTGCTTGCACTCTTCGTAGGGAATTTCCTTTCCGTCCTTGTGCTTGCGGAGGGCGTAGGTCGTGATAACCTGGTCCTCTTCACCCTTCCAGCGGCAGTAAAGAACCATCAGATGCCCCAGTCTCTTAACCGCCATGTTGTCGAACATGTAGTAGGAGATCGGCGGATACTGCCCCTTCTTTGGCAGGCAGGCAAGAACATCATAGCGCTCGTATTCGATCTTGGAGAACAGGTTCTTCTCCTCTTCGGAGGCGTCGAAATAATCGGGCATAAACTGAAGCGGAGCCGTGACGATAACCTTGTCGTACTCGGTCGTCTCGCCATTTGCCGTCACATAGACATGGTTGTCCCTGCGCTCAACCTTGGTGATGGTCTGATTGAGGACTGCGGAATGAGCCAGGTGATCATTTAACCGCTCCCAGATATGCTGGGTGCCGTCCTTCCAGGTCCACAGATTGCAGCGGACGAAGTTCATGGTTGTCTGGAAATCCAGATATTTGAGAACATAGGCCGCCGGGATTTCATCAAAATAGCCGTAGCCAAAGGCGGTGAAAGGTCCGATCCAGATATCCTGGGTCAGCTCAACGCCGTTTAACTCGCAGAATTCCTTGAAGGGCAGCGCCAGATCCTTAAGATTGGGATTTTCGCCCGTCACCCATTCGCCGGTGCCGTTTGCGTCAAAACCTTCATACCGGCCTTCCGCTACGCCGCGGTGACCATTGACGTCGTAGCCCTTGTACTTGGTCTCAAGCAGGGTGCCCAGCTTCTTCATCTGGTTCTTCAGCTTCATCAGGCGCGGCAGCTTGGGGATGTTGTAGGGCTTTTTGGGATCGAAAGGATCATAGACCGAGCCGTCGAGCCGCTTATAGTTCCGGTTCAGCTGGGGACCGTCATAGGTAAAGCCGCAGAAGTCCATGGCGTCCTTGACCGCATAGTAGGACGGAACGCCCATGATCGCGCCCATCTCGTACCGCTTGCCCTTGTACTCCGGGGAGTTGCACTTGCCGCCGACATGGTCATTCTTTTCAAGAATCGTGTAATTTTTGTAGCCCGCTTTTTCAAGATACATGCCCATGGTCAGACCGGACGGACCGGCGCCGATGATGCAGATCTTCTCATCATGATTTGTTTCCAAAGTGATTTCCTCCTCATAAAACCTGCGGCAGGCGCCGCAAAAATTCGTTTTTGAAACTGCCTGCCGGCTTTGGTCCGGGGTCGATACCAAAATCCGTCATGCAGTTTCCGGATACATAAAAGTATAACACAAAGCCGACATTTATTGTGCATTTTTTATATTTATTTTTAAGTGTTTATTATATCATCGTCAATATTGCATAAGCGAATCGTCTCTGCTATGATAGTTTAATGACAAAATGAAGGATTTTCATCCTGTAAGGAAAGCAAACCATGGAAACTCATCCATACGAAACCTTTGCAGAGCTGTTAAAAGACAGGAAAAACAGAAACCCCAACCATATCGCCCTGATGGAAATGCGGGACGGGGCCATGCGAACGATCTCCTATTCCGACCTCTACCGGGCGGTCCAGAGCCGGGCAAATAACCCCAATTTGGACAAACCGTCCTATCTGGAAGTGGGGGCAGAGAAATCCATCGACGCCCTGATCGATCTCTTTTCCCAGGCTGCGGCGGGGGCTAAGCTCCTCTTTCACACATCCGGAACGACTGCGAACGCCCGAACGGTAATCCTGACCCAGAAGGCGATCCTAAGAAGCGCCTGGAATGGGGAACAGCTGATGCATGCAGATGAGGAGGACCGCCTCCTGTCCATGCTGCCGCTCGATCACATCTACGGCTTTGTCTGTACCCTGATCTGGCCCCTCGCCCAGGGGGCGGAAGTTGCCCTTGGACGGGGAATGCACCGCCTGATGGATGATCCCCAAACCTTCTCCCCCACCATCCTGCCGGTCGTCCCCTCCCTTTTGAAGTTTTTGCTGCAATCCGGCAGTCTCAATCCGGAGCTGAAACAGGTCCTGGTAGGCGCGGGTCCCGCCAGTCGGGATATCCTGGAAGCGGTGCAAAAAAAGGGGATCGATGTCCGCTTTGGCTATGGGCTGACCGAAACGGCGAGCGGCCTTGCCATGAGTCCAAAGGGGGAGGATCCCTTTTCCATGGAGCTTTGTCCCGACACCCGCCTCCGCGTCAGTGAAGACGGGGAGATCTTCGTCCGGACCCCCTGCATGATGGAGGGCTATCTGGACGATCCCATCCATACAGTGGAAAAACTTAAGGATGGCGAACTCGATACCGGGGACGTCGGCTATCTGGACCAGAAGAGCAGGCTCCACATCACCGGCAGAAAGGACGATGTCCTGGTCTTCCCCAACGGGCAGAAGGTCTTTTTATCCGAATGGGAGGAAAAGCTGACCTACCTCTTGGGAACCGAGGTCATGCTGGGACAAAGGGAGGGGCTTTTATGCCTCCTTGCCGTCGCCGGTGGGGAGAATAAGGAAAAGATCCTGGCAGCCGTCGATGCCTTTAATCAGGGCCAGCCGCTCGGACGGAAAATCCAACAAGTCTTCTTTCAACAAACTCCGCTGCCCCGAACCGTCACCGGCAAGCTGCAGCGCTGGAAAATCAACCTGGATCAGCTGCAGGCAGAAAGGACAAAATCATGACAGATCAGGAAATCTTTGACAAAATTTTGGAAATTGCAAAACAGGCGATGCCGGAACTTGACACCGAGCAGGTGACTCCCCAGACCGTCATCAACCGGGATCTGGGAGCAGACTCCCTCTCCTTTATCATGATCATCTGTAAGATGGAGGGTGCCTTTGGGATTGAGATTCCGGACAACACCTGGGAGCGTCTGTCCACCATGCAGGACCTGATTGACACCGTGAAACAATTACAGAAAAAAGCGGCCCGGTCATAAGACCGAACCGCCTACAGGACAAGTCACATTGGATACGCAAGCAGAAATCCTTCAGCAAAGGATCAGGATCAAGGCATCGGATACGGACCTTCATCAGCACCTTAAGATGAGCGTCTTGACGCGCTTTTTACAGGAAATATCGATCGCCCACACCGAAGCGCTCGGCTGCACGAAGGACCAAACACTGGACAAGGGACTGCTCTGGGTCGTAAGCCGGGTGCGCTTTCAGCTGACCCGCCCCATCTTATACGATGAAACCATAGAGCTTCAAAGCTGGCCGGGCAGGACCCGGCACGTCCTCTTTCCGCGCTACTATCGGATTTTGGATGCGGATGGAAAGCCCATCCTGACAGGCTCCTCCATCTGGATGCTGATCGACCATAAGAGGCGGTCCTTTATCTTCCCGGATCGTTTTGGCATTGCCATACCGGGTTATGAGGACGGGTCTGAACCGGACCTGCCGGAAGAACTGCCGACCTTTGAAGCCCAAACTAAAAGCAGGCGAAGGGCGGTCTTCAGCGACCTCGATTTAAACGGTCATGTCAACAACACCCGCTATCTGGACTGGGTCGATGACCTCCACTTAAGTTCCTGGCACCTGAGCCATCAGCCGCGCGATCTGCAGATCAACTTCCGCAGGGAGATTCTGCCGGAGGAGGAGACGGTCATCCGCTTTCGTGAACAGGAGGACAGCCTTTTAGCCGAAGGAGTTACCTCCGGCAGGGTCTCATTTTCCCTCAAAATGGTCTTTTAAGCCTGCTCATCAAAGGGAATGTTGGCGCGGCCGTGGACCTTGGCCCTGCCGTAGCGAAGAGGCCGGGCAACCGTGCGGTTGAAGAACTCAATCAGCGGTCCCATAAAGAAGGCGGTGATCACGGTCCCGGCGCCGACCCTGGCGCCCAGCAAAAAGCCAATCAGGGTGCAGATCACATCGGTCGTAATCCGGACAAAGCGGAAGGGCCAGGTTTTTTTTTCGGAAATGGTCAGGGCAATCGCGTCATAAGTCGAGACGCCCAGGTCCCCGGTGAAGTAAAGAGCCGATCCAAAGCAGATGACGACGATCGCGACCAGCAAAAAGGCGATCCGGACCCAGATGCCGGGCTTAGAGATCAGGCTCTTCCACAGCCAGGAGGAGAACTCCACGACATACCCCAGTAGGAAGAGGTTGATGAAGGTCGCGATGCCGATCTTCTTTTTATCGAGGAAGAAATCGATGACGAGCAGGGCTAAGTTAAAGAGCATGTAAAAGGTCCCGAAACCGAGCGGGATATGCAGCTGCATCCCGTGGGACAGAACCTGGAAAGGGTCCATGCCGAACATGGAAAAGTTGAACATGCCGACGCTAAAGCCCGATACCAGAACTCCGAAGATAGTCATGCAGATCCTGCGTTGAAACTGACTCATACGCTTCCTCCTGTATGCCGGATGTATCCGGCTTTTATCCCTGAATCAAGAGGACATCCATCCTCTTTCAGTCCAAACAGAGTATCAAAAAGGTGCTGCTTTTGCAATAAAAAAGGCAGCACTTTTATAAATTTATTTGACTTATTATGTTTTATCTCACGCGGTCAAAATGCCACTGGAAGGCGCGGTACTCTCCCATGCCGAAGGGAACCGGAATCCCGATCTGCTGCAGGGCATTGGAGGGATAGAGCCTGCCGGTCTCTGTCTCCTTATAGATGGCGTCTTTGGGCAGGCCGGAGAAGCGGACATAGGTCGCCGGCATGTTGCAGTGATTTTCCAGCGTAACCGCGTTGACCAGCAGTTCATTTCCATCTTCAGAAATGAACTCCCAGGCTCCGACGGGGTCGGTGAAAGGACTGCTGAGCCGGTAGTATTTGCCGCTGAAGATCAGGCGGGCGTATTGTTTGCGGACAGCCACCTGCCTGCGGATCTCCGCCTTCTCTTTGTCGGAGAGTTTGCCGGGATCAAGTTCATAGCCGAAGGTCCCGGACATAGCGACCGTTCCCCGGGTACCGAGCGGGGTCACCCTGCCGCTCTGCTCGTTGGGGACGGCGGAGACGTGGGCTCCCATAGCCGAAATGGGATAGCCGAAGGAGGTTCCGTACTGGATTCGCAGCCGGTCGACCGCGTCGGTATTGTCCGAACACCAGATCTGGGGCGTGTAGTAGAGCATACCGGCGTCGAAGCGGCCGCCGCCCCCGCTGCAGCCCTCGATCAAAAGGTCCGGGTAGCGGGCAG
The DNA here is from genome assembly GCA_002371465.1 of Lachnospiraceae bacterium UBA3689. Classification (GTDB taxonomy): domain Bacteria; phylum Bacillota; class Clostridia; order Lachnospirales; family Lachnospiraceae; genus Chordicoccus. The sequence continues at coordinate 92,653 of DFIU01000006.1, forward strand.
TCAGCCGTTCCAGGAAATCATAGAGTCCCAGGATATAGTCGTAGAGAACCGTGCCCTGGTCCCTGGCATTTTGTGAGTAGACATCGGAAATGCTGCGGTTGTAGTCCCATTTCAGATAGTCGATGCGGACCTGGTCCAGAACCTGACAGATCTGGTCAAAGATCGTGTCGACCACTTCCTTTCTGGAAAAATCCAGCACCAGCTGGTTGCGCGACCGGATGGGCTTTCTGCCCGGCACGGTCAGCGCCCAGTCGGGATGGGCGCGGTAGAGATCGCTGTCCTCGCTGACCATTTCCGGCTCTACCCAGATACCAAAGAGCAGCCCCATATCGTGAATCTGGTCGACCAGGTTCTTCAGTTTGCCGCCCAGCTTGTCCTCATTGACGTACCAGTCTCCCAGACCGGAGTTGTCGTCATTTCGTTTGCCAAACCAGCCGTCGTCGAGGACAAACATATCCATGCCCAGATCCTTGGCGTCCCGCGCCAGTTTCAGCAGCTTTTCCCCTGTGAATTGAAAATAACATGCCTCCCAGCTGTTCAGGAGAACCGGCCGGATCTGATCCTTGTAGCGGCCGCGGCAGACGTGGCTGCGGATGCAGCTCTGGAGGTTGTTGGAGAGCCGGCTTAAGCCCTCGGAGCTGTAGGTCATCATGACCTCCGGCGCATAGAAAACAGCGCCCGGCTCAAGAGGATAGGAGAACTGTTCCGCCATCAGCCCCATCTGCCACCGGGTCTGGTTGTACTGGTCCTTGCCGACCATGCCGCGAAAACCGCCGCTGTAGACGAATTCCATCGCCCATGCCGACCCCTGGGTCTCCGTCGTCTGGGGATTGGTCAGGATCATGAGCGGGTTGTACTGGTGGGAGGAAGCCCCCCGCCGGCTCCCGATCAGCTGCACGCCATGTGAAACCTTGTTCCTTTGATAATTGCGTTCCATGCCGTGGCGGCCGTAAAAGCTGATGAGGTCGTAAGATCCTGTCAGGAAATCGAGACTGGCGCTGGCGATCTTGTCGATGTCAAAGGAGGCTCCCCCCTCATTTTTCACGGCGACGGCACGGGTGATGATATCATACTTAGGCAGGACGCCGTAGAGCAGGGAGACCTTCGCCCCCAGCCTTGTATCCTTTAAGACCACTTCCAGGGACTCCGCCTGGTCTTGGTCGGCGTAGACCGCCGGCAGACCCTTCAGCCCGTATTTTCCCTTGGAAATAAAATAGGAATCGAACCTCAGGTCGCAGTCGAGTGCCCCATTGTTGTCCTTGACGACAAAGGCGGGGCTCCTGTAGTCGCCGCTGCCCAGATAAGGGAACTCCTGGGGCAGGGCGTCGTAGGAGTAGGTGCGGTCCTGCCCCGCGTCGTAGAGGTTGCCGGAAAAGCCCCGGTCCGCGAAAGTCAGCAGATAGTCCAGGCATCCCTCCGTCTTCCTTCCATAATAGAGGTGCAGCAGGACGCCGAATTTGTCGATCTTCATCTGATAGGTTGTATGCCGGGTATGAAGGGAAAAGGTCCTCTTCTCTTCATCAAAGATGATAGCCATTTTCATGCTCCTTATAAAAAATGAAATTCAGACTGCCGATCTTAGCGGCAATCCGAATTTCATTTTACTGAATCCCCTATCTATGCACAATGCGAAAAAGAGCCATGTTGCCCCATCTTTTTTGCAAATTCGGTCCTTCTTATTCCTTTTCTTCCTCCATCCGCCGCCGGATCTGGGCGCGCAGATATTTGGTCCGTGCCCGGCTCCTCGCCCGAGTCCTTCTTACGTAGACCAGGTAGAGGAGCATACCAGGTCCCAAAAGGATCAGGATGAGGAGGAGAACCAGCCAGCCCAACCAGGAGGGCAGGCGGAAATTTTGAGCCTTCCCGACAGCGGCTCTCCAGGCTTTTCCCATCCCCGTTCCGATCCGCCTCATCGCCGCCTTGTTTCCGGTCACAAAAGCCGTGAAGAAGTTCCCGATGCCGCCAAAGAAATGGTTGAGCATGCGGATGGTCGGCGCCTCAATCGGTCGATCCAATGTTCCGGAACCAGATCCTCCCCAAGTCCCGCCCTGGGTCCGGGAACCTTCCTGTCCCCCTGCCCCGACCGGACCGTTTGCCGCAGCTTGACCTAAGGTTTCCGCCTCCGCCGCGGGAACAGATTCCGGCGAAGAGACCGCCGACTCTTCCGAAAGAGCATCCGAGATCTGGGGGATACGGGCGGTGTAAAAGCGCACCATACGGGCCCCGTCCTTCGAGATCAGGTTCATGGCGAGGAGGAAATTTCCATCGTCCAGCTCGCAAAAGCCCTCTCCCTCCGAGGTCTTAGCCCCCTTAAGGTCCAGTGTCATCCGGCCGGAATAGATCATGGACCGGCGGGATAAAGAGAAGACATCCATCCATTCTCCGATCCCCATTCCATAGGTGAGGGGGAGGTTGATCACATAGTCCCCGGAGACCATAAGTCCCTGAAAGTTATTGCCCGGATCCGGATTGATGGGACCGAAATCGTCGATAATCTGAAAATTGGAATCCAGCAGCTTCATGCTGTACTGGCCGGCAGCGTCGGTCTGCATCACATACTGGTCCGTCTCCTCCTTATAGCCCAGCCCCAGGATGTTGTAGCTGCCGTCTCCGATCTGAATCTTGCCGGCATAATCGAGCGTCTTGGGATTCATCATATAGACGCAGCCGGCGTTGTCCCCTGCCGTGTTGGTATAAAGGGCGACATAGACCAGCCCCGTTCTGGGATTGTAGGTCATGCAGTTGCCGTGTTCCCAGCTCCGGTTGCTGACCCGGTTGGCAAGGGAGTACTGCTTGACCGGGTTTCCATTTTCATCGGTGGAATTGCGGTAATAGGCGGATACCACGTCGTTGACCCGGTCGTCGTCCGCCACGTTGTCGATGGTAATGATGTAGTCCGGCGTCGCGCAGATCGACTGGATAGTGCCGGTCCTATCCCCGGCAAATTCCATCTTCCAGTCAAGGGAATCAAAGGCGTGGTCCCCGGCGATCTCCGCGCTTGCCTTTTCCGGCAAAAAAAGAAGAGCGAAAAAAAGAGCCGCTGCCAGTATTCCCAGCAAACGCAGTCTCTTTTGCTTTCCTCTCCTCAGATCTTTCATCGCCTTATCCTTTCACAAAGTCGTTTTATTATACCATGTTTTGCCCTTTTGCCAAAATCAGGAGGAAGCTCTCCATTCCGCTTCAATGTCCTTCTCTCTCCTTCCTATTGGAAATCAATATGATAAGTGTGCTTTCCCATCAAAAATAAAATGCCCTCCCTTTAGCCTGCGAAGCGATTAAAGTTATCAATTGTGCCCAGAGGCTGAAGCTACTGACCAGAGATAAGAACATTGCCGGGCTCCAGCAATTCCAGGGGAATTGTCTCAACCTCTAAAATATGGTTTAATAGTCCTAATCATCAAAAAAGGATTTCGTGTGAAAGAAAGCAGCTGCTTTCCTCACACTTTATGCCGCCGGCAAGGGCGGCAGAATGGAGATTACCATGAATGCATTAAAAAATAGAAACGAGATGGATCCCCGCTACACCTGGGATCTGACCAGCATTTATAAAAGCGACCAGGAATGGGCAAAAGCGTTGGACACGCTCGACGACAAAGTCGCCGCTGCCGCTGCCTTTCAGGGAAAGTTAAAGGACGCGGACCGGATCCTGGCATTTTTTAAGGCGGAGACCGATCTGGACCTGCTCCTGAGCGATCTTTTTGAATACGCCTCCCTCCGCCACAACGAGGACAACGGAGCGGACGCGGCTCAGAAAATGTACGCCAAGATCTACTCCCTCTATGTCAACGCTGTCTCCGCGACCGCTTTCGCAGAGCCAGAGATTCTCTCTCTGCCGGAGGAGACTCTGAAGGAGCTGACCCGGGACGACCGGCTCAAGGATTACCGGGTCACCTTAACCCGTCTCCTTGATCAAAAGCCCCATACCTTAAGCGCCGAGCAGGAGACCCTGCTTGCCTCCTTCGGGGAAGCCTTCGCCGCTCCCCGGGATATCGCCGACGCCCTCCAGGACGTGGATCTGACCTTTAGTCCCGTCAAGGACCAGGAAGGTACGGATCGGGAAGTGACCGGATCCAACTATATTTTGCTTCAGTCCAGCGACGACCGCACCTTAAGGAAACATGCCTTTGCCAGCTACTACGAGGGCTACCGGTCCCATATCAATACCTTTGCCGCCGCCTATTCCGGCAGCGTAAAGGCAGCTGCAGCATCCGCCAAAGTGCGCCACTATAAGGGCAGCCGCGCCATGTCCATGGCAGGCGAACGGGTCCCGGAAGAGGTCTATGACAACCTGATCGATACTGTCCGCAGAAATATGCCCGCTATGTACCGGTATGTGAAATTGAGAAAGCGGCTGCTCGGCATCGACCAGCTCCACTACTACGATCTCTATGCTCCCCTGGTCAAAGGCAACAGCAAGCCCTACACCTACGAGGAGGCTCAGCAGATGGTCCTTGATACGGTCGCTCCCTTCGGACCTGCCTATACCGATATCGTCAGGCGGGCATTTTCCGAGCGCTGGATCGACGTCTACCCCAACAAGGGCAAGAGCGGCGGAGCCTATTCCTCCGGCACCTACCGGTCCAATCCTTTTATCCTGACCAACTTCACGGGGACTCTGGATTCGGTTTCCACCATTGCCCATGAAATGGGTCACTCCATGCACACCTGGTTCAGCAACCACAACCAGCCGCCCCAGTATGCCGACTATACCCTCTTTGTCGCGGAAGTCGCTTCCACGGTCAATGAGAACCTGTTGGTAGAGCGGCTTCTTGGGCATGCGAAAGATCCCAGGGAGAAGCTGACCTACCTGAACCAGTACCTGGAAGCCTTTAAGGGAACCGTCTACCGCCAGACCATGTTTGCGGAATTTGAGCGACGCGCCCACCAGCTGGCTGAGCAGGGGGAGGCGCTCAACGCGACCGCTTTAAACGGCATTTATCAGAAATTGATTACAGACTATTTCGGACCGGACCTGGTCATCGACGAGGAAGTGCAGTACGAATGGGCGAGAATTCCCCATTTCTACCGCCCCTTCTACGTCTACAAATACGCGACCAGCTATTCGGCAGCCGTCGCCATCTCGGAGGCCATCCGGTTGGAGGGAGAGCCAGCGGTTAAGCGCTACCTGGAATTCCTGTCCCTGGGAGGCAGCCAGGACCCCATCGACGAGCTTCGCCACGCAGGGGTTGACCTGACGACTGCCGCTCCGATCGACGCGGCGCTTAAAAAATTCGACCGGGTCATCGCAGAGGCGGAAGCCGCAGCAGCCGAATTAGGATTATAAGGAAGACAGGCAAATCAGAACTTGCTGCTTTTAAGCTTTTATCATGGCTGGGTAGTTTGTTCAACATCAGATCTGCCTTTGCCATGACCAGTACAATTTAAGCTAAGCAATATATAGAAAGTACAGGGAAATAGAAATAATAAGAGGATAGGTTATGGAATATTGGGATATCTATGATGAGAATAAACAGTTGACCGGCAGGGTCATGGAACGGAATCAGTGGATCTTAAGGGACGATGAGTACCACCTGACGGTTCTGGGCGTCATCATGAGACCCGACCACCGCTTCCTGATCACCCGCCGGGTCATGACCAAGGCCTGGGCGGCAGGCTGGTGGGAAGTCCCGGGCGGCGGGGCGCAGGCGGGGGAAAGCTCCCGTCAGGCAGTCAACCGGGAAGTTTTAGAGGAGACCGGCATCGACGTCTCCGACATCGAGCCTTCCCGCATCTATACCTACTCTCGCGAAAATCCGGGGCAGGGGGACAACTACTTTGTCGACGTCTACCGTTTTGAAACGGATTTTAAGAAGGAGGACCTCCATTTCCAGGGATCTGAAATCCTGGACTGGAAATTAGCCACAGCCGACGAGATCAAAGCCCTCGCCGACGAGGGCATTTTCCTTCACTATGACAGCATCCGGACCATCTTTGAAGCGAACTGATCCGATCTGTCTTTGATCTAAGCGGCCTTCTTCAATTCAAATCGGACAAACCTTTTAGCTGGGCAGCTTCTGCCCAGCTTTTTGTCTGGGCAAGACCGCATTTTACATAGTCAGCTCCAAACCGGTCCAGGATCTGCTCCGCGTACCGCTTCTTAGGATCGAGCAGTTTTTCCCGCTGATAGTCCACCGCCTCGGTCCTGCCCAGACAGGCATCCATGTCATCAAGAAAGGCAAGGGCTGTCGCTGCCAAAGGTTTCTGGGTCCCATCCAGGGCGTAGACCCGGACCTTTTCCAGAGGAAAATGAGACGCCCGCTTCATGTTGCGGATCGCCTGCCTCTGCTGCCAGAAGGAGAGGTCCAGCTTGGGCAGAGAGGTCAGATAGGTCAGAAATTCGACCAAAAATTCCACATCCATCTCATGGATGCCCGCCTCAAAGAGGGGATTGACATCGATCATGCGAAGTTCGATATGGTTGACCCCCTTCCGCAGCCGCTCCAGGGAATTAGCGCCTGCCGGCTTGAGCCGGACCGGGTAGTAAAGTTCCGCCGCAGAGTGGAGGATTCCGTCCCTCACATAGTAATTCATCGTATCGATGAAGGAGTCAATGTCGGTAAAATCAAGATAGGGCTCAAAGGAGTTCCAGTAGCCGTTTTCACTGCACCGAAGAGACGCCCGGGGTCCGGCCACCGTCTCCCCCAGATTTCCCGGTTCCGCATAGGAACTGTCCAAGAGGGGGCTGGAAGCCGTCAGTGCCACGATAAGCCAGGAATAGGCCAGCACCTTCTCCGCCAGGTTCAGGTAGATCTGGTCGGGATAGGTCTCTTCCGCCTTCAGATAGCGGATAAACGATTCCGGATAGGAATAATTGAAATGAATTCCGCACAGGCTCTCCAGCTTTCTGCCGTATTTTTGAGCCAGATATTTCCGGTAAACGGTCTTGTCCGCCCGCTCACCTCGAAATTTTGCGATATGGATCTCACTCTCATCATTTAAATAGGGCGGGTTGCTGAAGGGCCAGAGATATTCCGCTTCCGGCAGGTCCGCAAGGAGGCGGATCGCCGCTTTGCGGTAAGATAGAATCTCCGCCACGACGTCGTGCGAATTGTGGCTGACGCCGGTAATCATTTCCAACTGACTTTCACAAAAATCGCGGTCCATGTGGGGATCGCTGCCAAACGGATGCGGCGTCGAAGCTAAAAATCCTTTCGACGTCACCCGCTGATTTTCCTCTTCCAGACCGAAGCCGCCCTCGTTCAGCATCGCGTCAAGCCATTGTCTCATGTCCATCATTTTTCCTCTGATTGTCAACTAACACACAGTCTGCAGGTTGCTTGCATGTTTATTTTACAGATTAGAGTAAGAAAGATAGAGATATTCCACTTCCTTCTTATTCGGAAAATATTCATTGCCATGGTTGGTCCCGGTAAAGATCCGTTCCCCGCTGCGATAGCCCAAAAGCCGGGTCATGGGCAGGGACTGCCAGTCGTCCTCATCGATCGGCACCGTCGCGAACATGGTTCCATCCCCCTCTCTTTTTGAAAATAAGGTCCGCTCGCAGTTGGTGTGAACGTACAGAACGCTGCCGTCAAAGATCAGAAGGTTCAGCTTGTTGCCCTCCGCCATATCAGAAACCATCCGGTCCAGGATGGTAAAGCGTTCCCGGTCGTCAAGGTCTCCTCCCTTTTGCTGATAGGCGCGGTTCATCACGTCCACCAAAAAGAGGAGGATGCGCTCACTGTCCGTCTCTCCCTTCTGCGCTTTCAAATAGGGACTTAAATGGTCATAATCAAAGATCGTGCCGTTGTGGATCAAGGTCCAGGTCCGCCCCCGGTCGTCTGTCCCGGTAAAGGGATGGCAGTTGGCGGGTTCCACATTTCCGATCGTCGCGTAACGGATATGACCAAAGACCGTTTTACCGATCACCGGAGTCTTCAGCCGCTCCTTCAGATAGTCCGACCGGACGGCGGACTTGGGCTCCTTCTCGATCAAACTCTTATTTTCATTCATCACAGCCAGCCCCCAGCCGTGCGGATTGCGAACGCTGTGAGCGTAAAACCGCTTCAGATCTTCCGTCAGATTGTGCGCCTTAGGCGCGCTGAAACCAAATAATTCACACATGGCATACCTTTCTGCCGTTTTCTTCCCTTTTTTCATGCGTGGTTCAATTCTAATCGGAAGGATTCATTTTGTCACGCTCAAAATCCAAAAAAATTGCATAAAATTCAAATTGAGAGCTGGCGTACCGCTATTGTTGTTTCTTAAGAAGATTCTAGCTAAGCATCATAAAACGCAAAGCGATTCCCAGGGAGATAGGAATGGGACAAAACTACAATGGTTTTAAACAAGCTTCTAAAAGAAAAAGCGGCAGGGACTCACCCCTGCCGCAAAAGTTATCAATCCACTCTACAAAACAATTGATTTTACTGTATTCAGCATCCCAGTCAATCACACCTTACACTTGGTGCATGCCTGCTTGATCCTGCCATGCCTCAAATCCCAGAGCGTCACATAGCAGGTTTGATGAGCGCCCGCTCCATACATTACGCGCAAAGTCCACCATTTTCCTATCACACCGGATCTACCTTAACCTTCTTGTTCAAGCAGTCCGTGACAATCTCATGATCCCATCAATAGATTGGAATTTTAATGGTCAGATCACTGAGCGGATAGGAGGCGCAGGGATGGAACCAGCCCAGAATCTTATCTTCCGCCCGCCTGCCATCGCCGTCCGGGCTGACAAAAACCCGTCCCGAAATAAGCTGACTCCGGCAAAAGCCGCATTCACCGCTGCGGCAGTCTGTCAGAAACGGAATCTTAGCCCGTTCCAGAGCAACCGCAACCGGCTCTTTGGCATCCGCCTCAATCACATCCTCATGGATGCCGCGGCGAACCGTGATCCGAAAGGTCTTATCGGCTGCCTCCATCGGATAGCCCTCTGACCGGGTAATATCCCGCGGCGTCCCGAAGACCTCGCGGCGGATCCTCCGCTCCTTGATCTTCAGTTCAGCGAGCGCCTTTGCCACGAAGCGGTACATGACCTGGGGACCGCAGATGAAGAAGGTCGGGTCCTCCCCCATATATTTGGAAATAACCTCTGTTCCGAGGAAGCCCTTCTCCCCTTTCCAGTCCGGTTCGTCCGAAAGGATATGCACAATCCTGATCCGGTCCGGAGCCGCCTGCTCCAGTCGGTCCAGTTCCTGCCGGAAAATGATATCGTTGCTCTTTGCCGACCCGTAGAGCAGGGTGATGTGGACGTCCGGCAGCTGGCTGCCGTGGACGGCTTCCTGAATCATACTGTAAAAGGGCGTGATACCACTGCCGCCCGCCAGACAAACCAGATTTTTGGAATCCCGAAGGCTCTCATAATAAAAATGCCCCAGGGGCAGGCTGCCCGCCACTTCAGCGCCCTCTTTCAGCTCTTCAAAGAGGTGATCCGGCATGAAATTGGGTCCCTTCCGCCTGACCGTAATGTCAAAATAGGGTTTCTCCCCGGTTCTTGCCATATAGGGAGCAGAGGAAATGCTGTAGGGCCGGCAGATCGACTCCTCCCCTACCTGAAAGAGCAGGGAAGCGTACTGACCCGCCTGGAAGGGCGGAAGTACTCCGCTCACAGCCTCGAACCGGAAGGTCCTGGCCGTCGGCGAGACATCCGTCACCTTGGTCACTTTCAGTTTCTGCGGTCCCGGATGCAGTTCCAGCGCCGTCTGCCGAATGGGATCGACGCCGACCACCTTGCCGTCTGCCTGGTCAAATGCGGCGCGCCGCCGTTTTTCGTCTCTTGACGCGCCGCTGACATCCTTAAAAAATCCATTGACTTTCATTTTCTGCCAGCCCCCCTCTGATCCAGATCTTTCAGGACGTCTTTTGCTGCCGCCCGTCCGTTTGTAATCGCCGGTCCCATGCCATCACCGCTGATAGCGTGGGCTCCCGCAAAGAAGAGGCCGCCGATGAAGTTCTCTTCGTCGTGCATAGTCAGCCGCGCCACGACATGGTCGTCCATATGGTGCTGGTAGCCGTAAATGCCTCCATTCCAGGAGCCGGTGTAGTGGGCAATCGTCATGGGAGAGGCAATCTCAATTTCCGCGATCCGGTCAAGGAGCTTCCGCCCGATCACCTTCTCATAATTTTCAATCATGCCCCTGGCGATTCTCCGCTTTTCCGCAAAATAGTCGTCCGCCTTTACCTTGAGCCAGCCGTCGGCGGTCGGAAGCGCGGTGATCGAAAGTTCTGTATAGCCCTCCGGCACTTCGTCCGGGTTGGTCAGATTGACGCAGATGCTGGTGATATAGTCATAGGGTTCCAGCTTGTATTGCCCCTTCCAGATTTCCTCCGTGTCCATGGTCGAGCCGGAGAAAATGCTGTAGGAGTCGATTCCCAGTTCCTCCGGGGTCCCCTCCAGCATCATCATGACGGAAAATGCTGTGACGCCCATTCGGTGACCGTTGACCCACTTGATCGCCTTTTGAGGGACGGCACCGGCCGGTTCGATCATGCTGCTGTAGACCTTGTTGGGGTAGGCGCCGCTGATGACGTAATCGGCGTGGATCTCATCCCCCCGCGAGGTTCTGACGCCGACGACGCGGCCATCTTCGACCAGGATCTTATCCACCCGCTGGCGGTACTCGATCTGGGCGCCCAGCTCTTCGGCCCGGGTCGCCATTTTCAGGGACATCTCGTGACTGGTGTTGCGGCAGATATAGCTGCCGCCGTAGAAATAATCCGCGACCAAAAAGGCGAAGATCGTAAAGGGCAGGACATTCAGGGGACTGCCGACATAGATCCAGTAGGCGGATAGAATCTTGATCGTTTCATCCTTAAGACCCGACTTTTTCAGGATCTCCATCGCGGAATAACCGGCGGTCTTGACAAACTCCTCGTGTTCGCGGAGCATCCTGAACTTGCTCATGGGATTAGCCGACAGGACATTGACGCTGTCGTAGACCTTCTTGCAAAGACCCATGAACTTCAGAACCTTTTCTTTTTCACCGGGAACCTGCTCGTCGATCTCTGCCGCCATTTTCTCAAAACCGGCGTGGAGCGTGATGTCGATCCCATCGTTGGGCAGGACCAGGCGGTATGCCTCCGGCACCCGAATCCAGTCGATATCGACGCAATATTCGTCGAAGAACTGACGGATCTTCAGCGGCCGCTCCTTGGGTCCGATGCTCATCATCTCATGCAGGGTCGCTTCAAATTCAAATTTCCCTCTTACAAAACTTGTGGCGAGACCGCCGGGCAGATTGTGCTGTTCCAGCACCAGAACGCTCAGCCCCTTTTCGCTCAGGGTCAGGGCGCTCGCAAGGCCGGACAAAGCTCCGCCGATGACGATCGCGTCATAGTGGTCCTTATAAAACTGCAACGTATTCACCTCCGAATTGTAGAAACTGTATAACTATTTTCAGTTTCTAATTGGAGATATTTTACCATATTTTTTATATTTTATCTTCTTTTTTGTGCAAAAAGTTCGGAAACAAAAATAAATTAAGCAGCTACTCTTTGACCTCCTCAAGCCTCCTGCAATAAAAAACTGCCGTACATCTGACCTGATATTGGTGTGCTACCCGTCAAGTGGA
>DFIU01000001.1:0-10486 GCA_002371465.1 Lachnospiraceae bacterium UBA3689
TCCACTTGACGGGTAGCACACCAATGCGCAAAGGAAAGGTAACTCCCCTCTCAATTTTTATGCTAGAATAGAGTCAAATGAATTTCCAAGGAGATTAGCCATGTCTGAAGATACCTTTCATATCCCGATTCGCAAAGGTCACCATAAAAAACTCCGCTTCTGGTTTGCCCCCATCAGTCAGGCAATCATGGACGCCGACGCCGACTGGTTGGAAAATGAAGAGCTGTCCTGTGACAACATCTGTACCCGGGAACTCTTCTACCCCTTCATCGAAAAATTCTTCCCGGGCGAATTCAAATGGCGTAATGAAATCAACATCATGCCCTTTGACCGGATACATGGCATGATTGAAGAGGTTCGGAAAGTCGTCAAGACCCTCACTAAGGATTACTACGACCCGACCCTCCTGCCCTATAAGCAGGGCTTTGCCATTGACCTTTTGGTCAGCCCCGAAGAGTATGACGAAAAATATGTGGATGCGCCCGACTCAATAACCCGGACCGCCATCGAAGACCATAAGTCCGTCATCATCGACTTCTATACAGGCATCGCCGACTACCTGGATGAGATCTGTGACCGCTATGAGCCGGAGGGCTTTCTGGGCGTCGCCATCTGCGCGCCTCACTAAATCATAAAACCAGATGTACAAAAGCTTCCTAAAGAGTCATCATCCAATAATACCTGCTGAATATATCAACGCCTCCATGTTGCACTAGCACCGCCATCTGACTTCTCGACCGGCGGTGCTTTTTTCATTAGTTACTGTCCTCGTAACGAACAGCACATTTTTCTACTCACTTCCTACCTACTCACGTTTCTGCCTGCTCGCCTGGATCTTCTTCCGATACTTGGTCGGGGATATTCCATAATGTTTGCGAAACAGCCTGCCGAAATAGGATATGCTCTGATAGCCGACCAGGCCGCCCACATCCTTCAGCTCCGTCTTCCCCTCTTCGATTAAATCCTTAGCTTTCTGCATCCGGAGGGTCTCCACATACTCCCCCAGGGTCACATTTTCATACTGGCGAAAGAGGGTAGACAGATAGTTGGGCGTGATATAAAGGCGTCTTGCCAGCCCGTCCAGGGACAGGTGATCGCCCAGATGCATCTGGATGAACAGTTTCAATTCCCCCAGGCGTTCCCGCGCCGCCCGCACGTCCTCCTCGCTTCCCTGTTCTAAAGGCAGTGGCGATCGGGGAGGAAGGTGCTGAATGTCGATGACACAAACCGGATCGTCATGCTTTTGCGCGACCAGATAAGCCTCTGCTGCATCCCTGACCCTCATCACATTGCAGTGGGGTTCCTTCTCAAGAATCATTCTGGATAGTTTTTCATACGACCGTAGCTCGTTACTTAGAATCACATAACTGCTCATATACATTCCCTCGACTTCTACAGTTTTATGATACTTTTGATAAGAAAAGTATAGGGCAGCCTTACTCGATTATCAATATATTGAGCAAACAATCATAAAATCGTGCTAGATTTTTGTAAAATCTTTCATCTTTGGTATTCCTATTCCACGATTTCCTACTTGCTTCAAAATCTCAAAATTATCCCTTAAGTTCGGTTCTTCTCATAGATCAGCTTGAGTCCCTTTAACATCAGTTCCCGGTCCAGGATCACCGGGTGCTTGCAGTAGGGAACGACGACGTCCGAAAGCCCTCCGGTCGCCACCGCCTTTGCCTCTGGCTCTCCCATTTCCTCCCGGAACCGTTCGATCATACCGTCCAGCATAGCCGCCTGACCGAAAAGCGCCCCGCTCTTTAAGGCATCCACTGTATTTCTGCCGATCGCTGCCGGCGGTTTATCAAAAGATATCTTGGGCAGCTGGGATGTCCGGCTGATCAGGGCTTCCGTCGCCGCGATCAGGCCCGGTATGATGGCACCGCCCCGATAATGTCCCTCCCGATCCAGATAGGTCACGGTCGTCGCCGTCCCCATATCGATCACAACCGCGGGATAGCCGTAGAGAGCTGAGACAGCGACGGAATCCACGACGATATCCGCCCCCAAAGTCCTGGGATCATCGATCATAAGTTTCAGTCCGGTCTTAAGCCCCGGTCCCACCAGGAGGGCGTCCACGCCCGTCACCTTTTTGACCGCCCGCCTGATGATCCCGGTCAGCGGCGGCACAACGCTGGATATAATCGCGCCGCTGATCTCCTTGGGGTCGATCCCCCTAAGCTCAAAAATGGTATGCAGAAGGACCGCATATTCGGTCTCTGTCCGCCCCTGGTCCGTGGACAAGCGTTCACTCATCAAAATGTCATCATTCTGTAATACGCCGATCTCAATCTGGGTATTTCCCATATCAATCGCAAGAATCATCTCATCACCTCGCCATATCGTGTTTTCATCTCACCAAAAAACGTAATAATAGATCTGCAGCCAGTACCCCGCAGACCGCTCCGGCAGCGACCGTCATCAGGGACCGGTTGCGGTAGGCAAGGACCACCGCTGCCGCAAAACCCGCTGCCGCCGTGACCAGTTCCCCGGTTGAAAAGAGGATGGCCGGAAAGGTCATTGCTGCCAGCGTCGTATAGGGAACGTAGTAAATAAAAGACTTCAAAAAGGGGTTGGTCAGCTCCCTGCGGATCAGGGTCAGGGGCAGGGCGCGGATCAGATAGGTGACGGCTGCCATAAGCAGGATATAGAGATAGATATTATGCATCTTCCCCCCCTCTGGGCCAGACCAGGGCACAAAAGGCCGATACCAGGACTGTAATGACCATGATCCGAACGCCCGGTGAAATCGTTTTTAAAACCGGGGCAAACTGAAAAACCGAACTTAGCGCCATGGCGGCAAGTACCGCGAAGAGAACCGCATGGTCCCGCTTTGCCGGAGGAATGACAATGGCGATGAACATGCCGTAGAGGGCGATCCCCAAAGCTGCCAGAACCGGACCCGGCAGGATCTTGCCGGCGCCCGCCCCCATGACCGTCCCTCCGACCCAGCCGATGGTCGAGATAAAAATGAGACCGTAGGAATAAAAGGGGTGCAGATAGCCCTTCTTCAGGATGCTGACCCCAAAGATCTCATCCGTCACGCCATAGGCAATTTTCAGTCGGGGACCGGTCGGCAGGTCGGGCGCCATTTTCTGGGAAAGCGCCGTCGCCATCAGGAGGTAGCGCAGGTTGATGACGAACTGGACCAGGACCATTTCCAGATAAGAACCGGCAGCGGCAATGACCTGGACTCCTGCCAGCTGACCGGCGCTGGTCAGATTGAGCAAGGACATGAGCCCCGCCTGAAAGGCGGTCAGAGAGGAATCCGCCGCCTGGATACCAAAGGCAAAGGAGACCGCGAAATACCCGATAAAGATGGGGATGCCGTCCCTTATGCCCCGGCGAAACTGCTGACCACGGTCCGCCTTAAGACTCGATTCCAAAGAAAGACTCATCTCGCTCCTTTCCTGCCGTCAGCTCATGGTAGATAAGGCATTTGTAAGCTTCCAATTCCCGGGACTCCTGCTCTCCCGCATCCGCTGTTCCCCACTCGTGCTGCTGGCCATCCTGACCCAAATAGCCGTAGGCGTTCATAGCCGGAATCGTCTTTCTTTGATCGATCAGGAAGTCCTGATACCCCGTTGTTTTAAGACCAGCCACCTGCATCAGATAACCGGACAGATAGTTGGCGCTTAAAGTCTGGTTTTCCTTCTCCGGTATATCGTAGTTGGCCCAGATCAGATAGCGGGTTTCATAGGTCAGCTGCTGATCCACAAAGGAGGCGTCATCGAGCCGCTTGCCCAGACAGTAGGACCAGAAGTCGTCCCCAATCTCCGGCTGGTGATCACCCCAGAAACAGATCAGGGTCTTCTCATCGCTCCGACTGAAATAATCGATCAGCTTCTTTAATGCCTGATCGGAGAGATTGGTCAAAGTCAGGTATTGTTCCGCCTTCTTTTGATCCACCCCGTGATAGTCCGGGATATGAACCTCCGATTTTAAGAAGGGATCGTCATAGGGGCTGTGATTTTGCATGGTCACGTTGAATAAGAAGAGTTTCTCCCCCTTCTTCTTGCCTTCAACCGCCCGGATCAGCTGGTCATAATCACTCTCGTCGGAGACAAAGCCCCTAAGGTAGGATGACCCTTTGAAAGAATCCTCCAGAGAAAAGAACCGGTCGAAGCCCATCCGGGGATAGACCGTCTCCCTGTTCCAGCCGTTCCGATAGTAGGGATGATAGGCGTAGGGCGTATAGCCCTGGTCCTTCAGGGATCTCGCCAGGGAGTACTGGTCCTGTTTGATAAAGGAATTGTAGACCACGGTGTTGGGGGATAAGACCGTGGAGTTGCCCGTTAAAAATTCGTATTCTGTGTTGGCAGTGGTGCCGCCCTTGACGGAGACCATGAGCCTGCCCTGTTGGGCATTGTCCTTCAGGGAATTTAAATAGGGCAGCATTTTGGTCGTGGTCTTAAAATGGGGGTAGATCGAAAGATCCGCAAAGCTCTCGTTCATGATGCAGATAATATTTTCCGGCTGGTCCCCACCAGAGCCCGCCTCCTGCCTCTCGGTGTCATCGATGATCTTTCTGACATGCTGCTTGGAATAGGTCTCGGGAGCTTCCGGATAGGACGCCTTGGCAAAGGCGAGAAAGCCCGATTCCATACCGAAGAGGCGGTAGGTGTACCAGGGCTGCCAGTCGCGCAGCCAGATCCCCTGCTGCTCCAGAAAATCGCTGTGGACGGTCACGCTGGCGAAGGCGACAAAGAGGATGACCGCAATCGCCCGGGACGCTGCCCGACCGATCCAGCCGCGGAAATTGTGGTAGCTCCTTGCGTGGAGATAAAAGCCGCTGATGCCGCAGGTTAAGACCAGGCAGGCTATGATCTGCCAGGTGGGTTCATAGCTGTAGTTGCCGGAAACGGAGGCTGCCGTACGGAAGGAGCCGAAATCGATCCATTGCAGCGGAATCCCTCGGAATTCCTGGACATAGAAGTTGACCATGCCCCAGGCAAGGAAGAAACAGTTTCCGATGACCAGACCGATGCTCATCGAATCCGTCAGGAAAATGATGATCAGGTAGAGAACGAAGGTGATGGCAATTCCCAGGACCACATAGCGGGTCTCCATCCGGTAGAGATAGTAGTTGTTGATCAGCTCAATTTCAAAAAAGCTGAGGGCGCTGTTGGCAGCCGTCAAAACAATCCAGATCAGCAGAGAGCCGATACCGGAAAAGCCGGTCTTCTTTTGAGTCCGAAAGCGGCTGTAGGAACTCCGAAGGCCGTCCAATCCGGACAGAAGGGTCAAAAGAATCAAGAAAATAAAGACCGCCGTCCGGTGGTCCTCCAGCGGGACGACGACCGGTACATTAGAAAGTCTGGATGGCTCAAAGAAGAGCCGGTGAAAACAGATCAGGATACCGATGACCAAACCGGTGCCGATCATTTTGAAAGGAATCATCCTTTTTTTCTTCAGATAAGGCAGTAACTGCAACGTCAAAACGCTCCTCCATATATGGGTTCACTTGCCTCGTTCGGGGCGAAATACCTGCTATATTTTACTCTTTTTCAGGGTATTTGCATAGCTTTGCCCCACCGACAGGCTTATAATGAGAATAAATCAATTTGATCGGGGTGATCCTATGTTCCGTATCTGGTGTATGCTGATCGGCTATGCCTTCGGCAACCTTTTAAGCGCCGTCATCGTCTCTAAAATAGTCTCCGGCCGGTCTCCCTTTGACTTTGGGACCGGCAATCCCGGCATGGCAAATGTTGCTCACGTCCTGGGCATCCCCTGCGGGGCGGCTGTCCTGGCAGGGGACCTGGGTAAAATGGTCCTTGCCGCAGGACTGGCGGTCCTTCTCTTCCCCGCCCACCGGGTCTTAGCAGTTCTCTACACCGGACTTGGCGCCATCTTAGGTCATAACTATCCCATCTGGCACGTCTTTCGGGGCGGCAAGGGGGTCGCGGTCACCAACGCCGCCATCTTCCTGGTCCATCCCCTCTGGGGAATCCTCGCCAATCTGATCGGTCTTGCTGCCGTTCTTCTAACCGGCTGGCTGCCCCTGGGTGCCGTCGTGATTCCCCTGGTCTTTGCCGTCATAACCTTCTTCCTCTATGGACCGGAGGCATTTATCCTGGTCTTTCTTTACAGTATCATCATGGTAATCCGTCATCGGGAGGGGCTTGCCTCCATCAAAAACGGGACCTGTCCCAAGATCGATCCCTTTGCCTTTTTAAAAAAGGGAAAGAAGAACCAGCTCTGATTCTTCTTTCCCACTTAATCTCATCATGATTTCTTTACTCTTCGATCGGCTCTGTCGCCTGCAGCAGCCAGTCCAGCTCCTCCCCTTCTAAGTGGGGAGCGATTTGTTCTCTTACCTGCCTGTGGTAGTCGTTAAAGAGCTTTCTGTCCCCTTCCGAAAAATAGGTCAGGTCCAGAGCCTCGCGGGCGATCGGTACAAAGGTCAGGGGTCTGAAGGTAAGAAATCTCCCCTGATCTGAACTGCCCGCATCGACACATTCCGTGATGGTCTCGGTCCGGATGCCGTACTTGCCTTCCACATAGATCCCCGGCTCATCCGATGTGATCATGCCGGCTTCAAACGCCCAGTCCTTCCCTCTTTTGTTGGCGCGCCAGCGGATGTTCTGGGGTCCCTCATGGACATTTAGAATATAGCCGATCCCATGGCCGGTCCCATGGTTAAAATCCTTGCCGTACTTCCAAAGCGGTGCCCGGGCAAAGGTGTCCAGGTTGACCCCTGTGCAGCCGTAGGGGAATTTGGCATATAGAAGGCGCAGATTCGCCGCCGCTACCAGGGTGAAGTCCATCTTCATCTCATCCGACAGGGGACCTAAGGGAATGGTTCTGGTCACGTCCGTCGTCCCCCCCAGATACTGGGCGCCGGAGTCGACCAGCAAAAAGCCAATCGGCAGGAGGCTGCCGGCACTTTCCGCATCCGGGGCGTAGTGCGCCATAGCCGCATTGGGACCGTAGGCGGAAATTGTCGGAAAGGACAGGTCCAGGTAGCCGGGAATCTGACTGCGAAGGTGGTCCAGCTCATAAGCGGCGGTCACTTCCGTCATGGGCTTTTTGCCGATATCCCGCTCAACACGGCAGATGAAGCGGCAAAGCTCTACGGAATCCTTCAGATAGACTTCCCGCAGATGGCCCAGCTCGGTCTCATTTTTCACCGCCTTCATCAGGGTCGTCGGATTGGTCCCAAAGATCACTTCCTCTTTTTCCTTGAGCAGCTGGATCATGGTATCGCTCGAAGATGAGCGGTCCGCAAAGATGCGGCCCTCAAAATGATAGTCCCGGATATAGTCATAGACCTCGCCATACTCATGCAGCTTGACCAGGTGGTTTCTGGTATGCGTCCGGAACTCATCGGTCACTTCCGCACTTTGGATGAAGAGATCCGCCGTTTCCAATCCTACGACGGCATAGGACAGGGCAACCGGATTGCAGGCGATGTCCCTGCCCCGGAAGTTAAAGAGCCACATGATGTCGTCAAGCTTGGAAAGAACCAGATAGGAAGCCTCAAAGCGCTTCAGGTATTCCCGGACCCGGGTCAGCTTGGAGTCCGTACCCTCACCGGTCAGGCTCTCATCCAAAAGGAGGACCGGGTGGGAACTCATGGGCGGCCGGTCCAGCCAGATCCGATCGACCAGGTCCACCGATTCGATCTCCGCTCCCCGATCTTTTGCCGCCCGGCGATAATCCTCTCCATCATGGGCGCTGACACAGCGGCCGTCAAAGCCCAGAACCATTTCCTCCCCAAGTGACTGCCTGAGAAACTCGGTCGGAGTCGGCACGCCCGTCTCCCCCATCTTCATGAGCTTGATGCCGGTATCCTGCAGTTCTTCCGCTGCCGAGATAAAATACCGACCATCGGTCCAGAGGTAGGCAGCGTCATTTGAAATCAGCAGGCGGACGTTGTCGCTGGTGCAGCCCGACAGGTATTCCGTCACCTTAAAATAATCCCCTACATATTCCGAGGCATGAAAATCCGATGAAGTCACCAGATATTCATCAATTCCCGCGCTCTTCATCTCGGCGCGGAGCATTTCCAGCCTCTTTCTGATCGTTTCCTTAGACGTCATCCGATTTGGTCCTTTCTTGTTCAAGAGTCCCGCTTATTTTAACACAGCATTCCCAAGATGTAAAAAAGCTCCCCATCCGAGTGATATGTGTCCAGGATTCTGGGTCCATATCAGAGTGGATGAGGAGTTTTTCCTTAACGTTTATGATCTTTTAACAGGAAAGTTCCCTGCCAAAAATTGATTCGATCAATCCTTCTTGTAGTCGCCCTGCTTTAAAGAAGACTGAGCTGCTGCAAGTCTTGCGATCGGAACACGGAACGGGCTGCAGGAAACGTAGTCCAGACCGATGCTGTTGACGAATTCGATGGAAGCAGGATCGCCGCCATGCTCGCCGCAGATACCGCAGTGCAGGTAAGGATTGGTTGTACGACCGCCTTCTACGCCGATCTTCATCAGCTTGCCAACGCCGACCGGATCCAGTTTTGCGAACGGATCGGATTCCAGGATCTTCGCGTTGAGGTAAGAATCCAGGAACTTGCCGGAGTCGTCACGGGAGAAGCCGTAGGTCATCTGAGTCAGGTCGTTGGTACCGAAGCAGAAGAAATCAGCTTCCGTAGCGATCTCGTCAGCGATCAGAGCCGCTCTCGGGATTTCGATCATGGTACCGATGGTGTACTTCAGAACAACATTTGCTGCTGCGATTTCTTCATCAGCGGTTGCCTGAACGATCTTTCTGACATAACGAAGCTCTCTCTTGGAAGATACGAGCGGAATCATGATTTCCGGAGCAACCTTCCAATCCGGATGCTTCTTGGAAACACTGATGGCAGCGCGGATAACGGCTCTGGTCTGCATCTGGGCAATTTCCGGATACATAACAGCAAGACGGCAGCCACGGAGACCCATCATGGGGTTGACTTCCTTCAGACCTTCGATGACATTCTTGATGTCTTCAACGGACTTGTTCTTAGCCTTAGCCAGCTTCTCGATATCAGCCTCTTCCTTGGGAACGAATTCATGAAGCGGCGGATCCAGGAACCGGATGGTAACAGGTCTGCCTTCCAGAACTTCATAGAGCTGCTCGAAGTCACTCTGCTGCAGAGGAAGAAT
This sequence comes from Lachnospiraceae bacterium UBA3689, assembly GCA_002371465.1. Taxonomy (GTDB): domain Bacteria; phylum Bacillota; class Clostridia; order Lachnospirales; family Lachnospiraceae; genus Chordicoccus. The sequence continues at coordinate 9,102 of DFIU01000001.1, forward strand.
CTTGGCAAGAGCTGCCTTTCTTTCTTCCACGGTATCGGAGCAGATCATTTCACGGAAAGCGTCGATCCGGTTGCCGCTGAAGAACATATGCTCTGTCCGGCAAAGACCGATACCTTCAGCGCCAAGCTCAACAGCCTTCTTCGCGTCAGCCGGAGTATCAGCGTTGGTTCTGACCTTCATTCTTCTGAACTCATCTGCCCAGGTCATGATGGTCTTGAAGTCGTCATCTTCGATCGCACCTTCCTGAATCGGAAGCGCACCGTCGTAGATGTTACCGGTAGAACCGTCGAAGGAAATGACATCGCCTTCATGATAGAGGTTGCCGCCCAGCTGAGCAGTCTTCGCTTCTTCATCGACGATCAGTTCCTTGCAGCCTGCTACACAGCAGGAGCCCATACCACGGGCAACAACGGCTGCGTGAGAAGTCATACCGCCACGGGCTGTCAGGATACCCTGAGCGGACTTCATTCCTTCGATATCTTCTGGAGAAGTCTCCAGACGAAGAAGAACGACCTTCTCTCCCTTAGCAGCCTGCTTCTTGGCCTCATCAGCTGTGAAGACGATCTTACCGCAGGCAGCGCCCGGAGCAGCCGGCAGACCCTTGCCGATCAGCTTGGCATTCTTGATGGATGCCTTGCTGAAAGAGCCGTGAAGCAGGGTATCCAGGTTACGCGGATCGATGTCAAGGACAGCTTTCTTCTTGTCGATCTTGCCTTCCTTTACCAGGTCGTTGGCAATCTTAAGAGCAGCCTTAGCGGTTCTCTTACCATTGCGGCACTGCAGCATGTAGAGCTTGCCATGCTCGATGGTGAACTCCATATCCTGCATATCTCTGTAATGCTCTTCCAGCTTATCGGAAATGCCGATCAGTTCTTCGTAAATCTCCGGCAGAGTTTTCTTGATCTCTTCGATCTTCATCGGGGTACGGGCACCGGAAACGACGTCCTCACCCTGAGCGTTCATCAGAACTTCAGCGTAGAACTTGTTCTCGCCTGTAGCCGGGTCACGGGAGAAAGCAACACCGGATCCGGAGTCGTCGCCCATGTTGCCAAATGCCATCATCTGAACATTGACAGCAGTTCCCCAGGAATAGGGGATATCATTGTCGCGGCGGTATACGTTGGCACGCGGGTTGTCCCAGGAACGGAAGACAGCCTTGACTGCTTCGATCAGCTGAGCTTTGGGATCGGTCGGGAATTCAGAACCGATCTCCATCTTGTACATAGCCTTGTACTGAGCAACCAGGTCCTTGAGGTCGTCCGTATCAAGCTCGGTATCAAGAGATACACCCTTCTGCGCCTTCTTTACGTCGATCAGTTTCTCAAATTCGCTCTTCGGAACTTCCATAACGACGTCAGAGAACATCTGGATAAATCTTCTGTAGC
>DFIU01000001.1:10537-45523 GCA_002371465.1 Lachnospiraceae bacterium UBA3689
ATCTTCTGTAGCAGTCCCATGCCCAACGCGGGTTGCCGGAAGCTTCAGCTAAGGATTCCACAACATCGGCGTTAAGACCCAGGTTGAGGATGGTATCCATCATACCCGGCATGGATGCACGGGCACCGGAACGAACAGATACAAGCAGCGGGTTGGTCTTGTCACCAAACTTCTTGCCTGTGATCTCTTCAAGCTTAGACATATATTCTCTGATCTGAGCCGCGATCTCGTCGTTGATCACTCTTCCGTCATCATAATACTGTGTACAAGCCTCTGTTGTGATGGTGAACCCCTGCGGTACCGGGAGTCCCAAGTTAGTCATTTCGGCTAAGTTAGCACCCTTTCCACCGAGGAGTTCACGCATATTGGCATTGCCTTCAGTGAATAAATACACCCATTTTCTTGCCATGTGTTTGATTTCCTCCTGTTTTTCAAAAAAACTACTAATAAATAGGCATAAATATTATAATCAACATTCACCATTTTCACAATAGCGGATTGCAAAATAAAAATGCCCCCGCACTTGGCAAAAAGAGGCATTTTTAAACGTAACTCCGCTATAAAAACCAGTATCAAAGAAGTTCCTGCATACCGGGCTTATAGAGGTGTCTCGGGATACCGTCGACCATGACGGGGGAGACATCGCCTTGGATGAGGGGTCTGACATAGGTGATGAATTCATTGGTCACATAGGTGCCGTCTCCGTTGACCCACTCTCTGGGCACCAGCCGCTCGTCATTGGCGATCTTATGGACATCCTTGACCTCGGTCGTCATCTGGTAGGGGTCGTCAGAGATGCGGTTGATGACCACCATCTTGCCGCTGTCACCCTCATCCGCTGCCTTCATGGCAGCGCCGCCGACTTCGTAAGCTTCCAGGATATCGACCCTGGACGCACAGTGGGAAGCGGCTCTTTGCAGGGTGGAAAGCTCAATCGCCCGGGTCTTGCAACCAATCTCCTTGCCCAGGATCTGACACAGATAGCGGGCCGTTCCGGTCAGCTGTTTGTGGCCGAAGGCGTCCACATAGTCCGCATAGCTGTCCAGTTCGCAGACGTACTTGCCGTCCGCCGTCCGGATGCCTTCGGAGACACAGACGACCAGGGAGGGCTTTTCTTCGAGGAGGCTCTTGACCGTTAAAACGAACTTGTCGACATCAAAAGTCAGCTCCGGCAGGTATATGAGGTCCGGACCATCGCAGTCCTCGCCCTTTGAAAGAGCCGATGCTCCGGTCAGCCAGCCGGCGTTTCTGCCCATAATCTCAACGATGATGACCTGACCATGTTCGGTCTCAAGACTCCAGCCGTCGCGGATGATCTCTTTGACGGACGTGCCGATATATTTGGCGGCGGAGCCAAAGCCCGGGGTGTGGTCCGTCAGGGCGAGGTCGTTGTCGATGGTCTTAGGGCAGCCGACAAAGCGGATCTCCGAGCCGGTGATGATGGCGTAGTCGGACAGCTTCTTGATCGTATCCATGGAGTCGTTGCCGCCGATGTAGATAAAGCAGTCGATCTCCAGCTCTTCCAGCTGCTTGAAAATCTTTTCATAGATGTCCTGGTTATCGTGGATCTCCGGCAGCTTGTAGCGGCAGGACCCCAGATAAGCGGACGGAGTTCTCTTCAACAGTTCCGCGTCCAGCCCATTGGTGATGTGCTGGGAAAGATCCACATAGCGGCCCTCCATAAAACCCTGGATGCCGTGAATCATCCCGTAGACCTTACGATAGCCGCGGTCGATGGCGGTTCTGTAGACACCGGCAAGCGAAGAGTTGATTGCGGCGGTAGGGCCGCCTGACTGGCCGACAATGACATTTCTCTTTTCCTTCTGTTTCATGGTAAATACCTCCTCATTATGAAAAGACAGACTGCTGACAGCCTGCTCTTAAACCAGGGTCAGTTCAGCTTGGTTCCGCAGTTGGGGCAGAACTTGGGGGGATTGGCGGGATCCGGAAAGGCGCAGCCGCAGTTGGGACAGTGCTTTAAAGCTGCCTGGTCCGGCTTAGACTTGCCGCAGTTGGTGCAGAAGTTACCGGTATTTTGGGTCCCACAGGAGCAGGTCCAGGTCCCATCCGCCTGCTGATCTGAGGGTGCAGCTGCTCCTGCCGCCTTTTGCGCCTGCCCCTGCTGCATCAGATCCGCCACATTGCCCGCTCCGTTCATGCCGCCCATCATCGCCATGCCGGCAAAGCCGTTGACCGCGCCGTTGGCATTGGCGCCGGCTGCCTGCATCGCCTGGGTCTGCCCCATGCCCATGTAGGCGCCCAGCATGGAGGGATCGGTATAGCCCCTGGTCTCCTGGAATTTTTCAATCTTCTGCTTGCTGCCGTCGTCCGCGTCCATCATGCCGATGGCGATGGAGAACATATTGATGCCGCGTGCCTCGCCCCAGCTCTCGTCGAGCAGGGAGTCGACATTTTTCGTCAGCTCCGCTTCATTAGCCGCGATCTCCGTAAAGGGGATGTGGAGCCTGGAGAGCTGGCCCACGCCCTGGCGGATGGCCGCGATCGCCTCGGTCTTGATCTGCGGTTCGATGTCCTCTCGGGTGATGAGACCGTTGCCGTCAGCGCCTGCCTTCTGGGCGCCCAGAACCGAAAAGAACTTAGCCGGGTCCGTGACCTGAATCGAGTACATGCCGTTGCCCATGAGGGTCGTCGCGATGTGCCAGATGGGCTTGCCCGTCGTCAGGTCCGCTTCCCAATGGTCGAAGACGATATTGCCGGAGCCCCATTTAAAGCCCTGGATCTCGCCCAGATTGATATAGAAGACCCGCTGGGTATTGGTTCTAGAGCCGCCTGCCAGAAACTGCTGACCCAGCTGGGCTGCCAGAGCCTTCAGTCCCTTATTGCTGCCGCTCATCATGGAGGGAGCCTTGGAATCATCGAAGGTATAGCGGCCGGGTTCCGCGCAGAAGTCGACGATCTGACCGTTTTCGACCAGGATCATGCACTGGTTCTCCTGAACGTCGATGCCGGAGCCTGAGGAAATGAGATTGCCGTCGCCCTTGTTCTTAGAGCCCTTGGAAGAGATCTTCTCCCCCCGCTTCATGAGGACGCCGTTTGACATATCCCCGCTTTCAAAGTAGTCCGTCCACATGGCGCCGCCGGTCGTGTTGATGGCGTTTCCGAAAGCCCCCAGCGCCTGTGCCGCAATTTTAATCAGTCCCATAAAGAATCTCCTTTCTCTGTTTAAACATATCCGAATCACAATCTGCAAAACTTAAAAATGTCCGCCGCCCCCGGAGAACCCGCCTCCGGATGAGCTGTGAAATCCTCCTCCACCGCCGGAAGACGACGGAGTTCTGTCGATGTGCCGGACTGTCCGGCTCGTCCCCAGGTAACGGACGTCGTGTTCTAAGACCTCGTAATGATTCGTCATTACCTCTGGAATCTGCCTCCTCGAAGGCTGTGTTGCCCAATGCCGGGCCAGGAGAATCAAAAGGCTCACAGCCGTCACCGCAATGCTGATGAGGATTGATACCGGGGTCGGCCGGGCCGCATAGGCCGCATTTTGATAGCGGTTGAGGTCTATAAGAGCAGCGGTCGTCGCCTGGTAATAGTCCCCATCCGCTGCGTGCTTCAGCATATCCTGATAGATCTTTTTCGTATAATGGGCAAATTTCGAAGTATTGTACCTGCCGTGACCGACTGTCCAGAGAACCCTGTTGTTGAGATCGATAATCACCGCCATCCCGTCATCGGCAAAGCCCTTAGTCAGATAGAAGTTCTTAATGTAGTCCTCGGTCTCCTCCGTACCGTATGAGGGATCCTGGGGCACATCTTCCGTGGTCAGAATCACTAGGTCCGCTTTTTTTGCCTGCCCGACTTCCCGCGCCCGATCCCTTAGGGCTGCTTCCTCTTCATCCGAGAAGAGGTCCGCCTGATCAAAGACCGTCTCCTTGCCCTTAGAACTTGCTGCTCCCTCCTCATTGCCTGCAAAAACAGGAAGGGCTATAAGCCCGATCAGCAGGAGGGGCAGGACCAGAGGCAGGAATTTTCGTACTCCCTTCATATCATCACCCCCAAAATCCGGATCAGCATCAAAAGGATCTGGGAAAGGACAAAGACCATCACACCGATGCGAATCAGCTTCACTGGATCTTTTGGGATCTGGCCCAGCATCTTGCCGGTCTGTCCGTTCATGCCGAAGATATAGTTCCTGCCGTGGTACTCGGTATACATCATCCAGACCGGCAGCATCACGGACTCAACCTTCTGCTCCTTCCACTGATAGTTCTCCTGTTCAATAAAGGAAGTCGTATAGGTCCCCGCTCTTTCTGCCACCTCCTCGGAGAGAGCTTTTTTTGCCCGGGATTTGGCGCGGGGCTCATTCTCCGATGCGGTATCATCCCAACGCTGGGTGTAAAAGCCGGTCAGGTAGGCTGGATTGAAGGGCTTTAACTTACTGAAGTCAAAGGGCTCAATCGAGTCCATCATCAGATTGTCCATCTCCTTTAAGGCGTCGGCAGGAATCCTGTTAAAACTGCCCCTGCCTGCCTCCCTTATCTCATAGCTGGATGTCTCCGTAATCTCATTGTCGCCGGATTGGTGGACCCGGATATTCTTGCCCCGGATATTTAAGGCTGCCTGGCCCTCAAAGGAAAAAAGCCAGTAGGGAATGTACATGCCCTTGATCTTCTTGATCGTCGCCTCCCTGGTAAAGAGCCGGGGGGTCAGGATGGATTTGGAACACAGGTTCCTGTAGGCGCGCTCCACCTCCGACCGGTCTTTTTCAAAGGGCAGGACATAGTCCGGACGGAACTCCCCTTTGACATTGCCGGTCAGGGTGATCGCCCGATTGCAGTAGACACAGGTCGTCGCGACCGTCTTTTGGGAGGTGATGACTTCCGCCCCGCAGTTGGGACACTTGTAGACGACCAGATCCTCAAGAGACATCGAATCGTCGGTCGCCTGCGCCTCCGCTCCCGCAGCTGCTGTCTGGCTCTCACCCTCCCCGGTTGTCTGGGATTCTCCTTCACCTGTCTGGGGGATGATGGAATCTTCCGTCTCCGCTTCGCCCGGCTTAAAATCGTACTCTGCGGGATCAAAATCCGATCCGCAGTAGTCGCAGTGCATGGTTCCTCTCTTGGGATCAAAGTAAAGTTCAGCACCGCAGTTTTTACAACTGTATTTTTTTGCCATAATCCTCCTTTGATCTATTTTGTTTTTGCAAAATATTCAAACTATTTAAAATCTCATCTACCAATATAGCATTTTTTACAAAACCTTTCAACATGGTTCGTTTATTTAAGACATATTAACCAAGACAAAAAAAGAGACCCGGAGGTCTCTTTTCAAAATCAAAAGGTGAATTTATCGCGGAAGTAGTCGCGAAGCTGGTCGATCGGAACGCGTACCTGCTCCATGGTATCGCGGTCGCGGACCGTGACGGCGCCGTCTTCCTGAGAGTCAAAATCGTAGGTTACGCAGTAAGGAGTCCCGATCTCATCCTCTCTTCTGTATCTCTTGCCGATGGCTCCCCGGTCGTCATAATCCGTGTTCCAGTCCTTAGCAAGTTTTGCGTAGATCTCCTGAGCAGGCTCTGCCAGTTTCTTGGACAGGGGCAGGACCGCAATCTTGACCGGAGCGATAGCCGGATGGAAATGCAGAACGGTCCGGATGTCGTTCTTTTCGGCATTGATAACCTCTTCATCGTAGGCGCTGCAGAGGAAGGCAAGAACCATACGGTCGCAGCCCAGGGAGGGCTCGATGACATAGGGAATGTATTTTTCCTTGGTCTCATCGTCGAAATAGGTCAGATCCTGACCGGATACCTCCTGATGCCTGCTCAGGTCATAGTCTGTCCGGTCCGCGACTCCCCAGAGTTCGCCCCAACCGAAGGGGAAGGTGAACTCGACATCGGTAGTCGCCTTGGAATAGAAGGACAGCTCCTCTTTGTCGTGATCCCGGAAGCGGAGCTCCTCTTCCTTGATGCCCAGATCCAGCAGCCACTTCTTCATGAAGCTCTTCCAGTAAGCGAACCACTCCAAATCCGTACCGGGCTTGCAGAAAAACTCCAGTTCCATCTGCTCGAACTCTCTGGTCCGAAACGTGAAGTTGCCGGGCGTAATCTCATTGCGGAAGGATTTGCCGATCTGACCGATGCCAAAGGGAATCTTCTTGCGGGAAGTTCTCTGGACATTTTTAAAGTTGACAAAGATCCCCTGTGCCGTCTCGGGGCGCAGGTAGACCGTATTCTTGGCATCTTCGGTGACGCCCTGGAAGGTCTTGAACATCAGATTGAACTGGCGGATCTCCGTAAAGTTGTGCTTGCCGCAGGACGGGCAGGGAACCTGGTGGTCGTCGATCCACCCCTTCATTTCCTCATTGGACCAGCCGTCGGCGGAACCTTCCAGTTCCAGCCCCTTTTCCTCGGCAAAGTCTTCAATCAGCTTGTCCGCGCGGAAACGCTCATGGCACTCCCTGCAGTCCATCAGTGGGTCGGAGAAGCTGCCCAGGTGACCGGAAGCGATCCAGGTCTGGGGATTCATCAAAATGGCGGCGTCCAGCCCGACGTTGTAGGGGCTCTCCTGAACAAACTTCTGCCACCATGCCCTCTTGACATTATTCTTCAATTCAACGCCAAGATTGCCGTAATCCCAGGTATTGGCAAGGCCGCCGTAAATTTCGGACCCCGGATATACAAACCCTCTGGATTTTGCAAGCGCAACAATCTTTTCCATGGTCTTTTCCATAGCTGCTTATCTCCTATCCATCCTTGATCAAATTGCTTACTGCTATATGTGATACATCCCAAAGGACGCATGTATCCAGTATTATAAACGAACCCTCTTCTTTGGTAAAGGGCGATCAGGTCACTTCCTCGATGACCTGCAGACTCTTCATGGGTCGGTCGACGCAGCGCTTAAGCTGTTTTTTAACCGCCCGGGTAAAATCCGCCTCCGCCTCATCCGTCAGCCGAAAGGCAAAAATCTTGGGCAGGGGCTGGGAGGCGCAGAACCAGAGAGCATACCAGGCGCTTTGATCCATCCCGTTGGGGCTGTCCGGAACCGCAAAATCTCCGTTTTCCACCATCATGCGCAGCTCATAGACCCGGCGGATGAGACTTAAGGGCATCAGTTCATGCAGGATCGCCTTTAGTGCCAGATAGATCAGATTGACCATATTGGAGGACTCGATCCCCTCCCGCCCGTAGTAGGAGGCCAGTTCCATAAAATAAAAACCGTACCAGACGCCGGGCTGCTTCATGGACAGATCCGTAAAATATTCGACGACATCAGCCCCTGCCAGGGAATAGGAATTTTTTCCCTCCAGGATGTGGAAGGTCGCAAAGACAAAGGGATTGGCGATTGCCAAAAAGGCGCTGTTCTGCCTCCTGGCTCCATGGGCAAAGACCGTGATCTTGCCCAGCTCCCTCGTCAGGATCACCAGCCGCTTATCAAATTCCCCGATCGGCTGCGCGTACAGAACCACGCCGCTGACATCGATAGTCTCTCTCATGTATCCTTCTTATTCTGATAGCCGTAATCTTTCAGGAGCAGGGCATTGTCCCGCCAGTCCTTTCTTACCTTGACAAAGAGCTTTAGGAAGACCCTGCCGTCCAGCAAAATCTCAAGGTCGCGCCTGGCAGCGGTGCCGATCCGCTTCAGCATAGCGCCGCCCTTGCCGATGATGATGCCCTTGTGGCTTGCCTTCTCGCAGATGATCGAAGCTTCAATCTCTGTCAGTCCGTCCGCCCGGGTATGAAACTTTTCAATCGTCACCGCCGTTCCGTGGGGAATCTCGGCGGTGAGCAGGCGGAGAACCTTCTCCCGGATGGTCTCCGCCGCAATCTGCCTCATGGTCTGGTCGGTCAGTTCCTCCGGATCAAAATAGAGGGGTCCGTAGGGCAGCTGCTTAAAAATGGCGTCCTTTAGGTCCGTCAGATTGACGTTCCTCAAACCCGATACCGGAACAATATCCGCAAAGGCGTAAGCCTCCTGCCAGGACTTGATCAGATTGGGAACCGTGGTCTTCTCCACGGTATCGACCTTGTTGATGACCAGGATAACCGGTGATTTCACCTTTTCAAGCGCCGCCAGGATGCTTTTATCCGCCTCTCCCATATAGGAGGAAGGTTCCACCATCCAGAGGACCACGTCCGCGTCGTTAAGAGAGCCGACCGAGATCTCCATCATATATTCGCCCAACTTGTTTTTGGTCTGCCGGATGTAGCCCGGCGTATCCAAAAAGACAATCTGCCCCTGGTCGTCGGTATAGACCGTCTCGATCCGGTTCCTGGTCGTCTGGGGCTTGGCTGACGTGATGGCGATCTTCTGCCCGATCAAATGGTTCATCAGGGTCGATTTCCCGACGTTGGGTCTGCCGATGATGACCGCAAAGCCCGACTTTAATTTATCTTCCATGTCTGCCTCTTTCTTTTTCCTCAGCCCATCAGAGCAGCTGCTCAATATGGCCGAAGAGGTCTTCATTATCCCGAATCGCCTGCTCGCTGCCGATGACGCAAAATGCCCCATCCTTTAGAGCTGTCCTTGCCGCTCCTTCCAGTGCCCGGATATCCTCTTCCGTGGCATCTAAGATCTGGTCCCGGATCAGCTGCCGCTCCTCCTTTGTCCGGTTCTCCAGATAGCAGGTCATACTGACCGAGCCAAAGGTCTGGGGCGTTAAGGGCTGGTCCATGCCGCTGATAGTTCCGATGATATACTTGGTCATCTCCGCCTCATCCGCATGAAAATCCTTTAAATAATCCGGTACGGACAGGTAGATCTCCCTGGTCCTCTTCAAATTGGGATCCCGGAAGGAGGCGTACCCATTGATGCCGTCCCTGCGGAAATGAGCCGAACAGCCATAAGCGCCGCCCTTAACCCGGATATTCTGCCACAAGTATTCGTAACCCATGATCTGGCGGAAGATCGCCATAGCTCCGTTAAAAGGACTGACGGATGGCCGGTAATTGCCCGCCATGGTCACGAACTGCACCTGACCGCTGGTCATAAAGCCCTCATTTAAAAGCCCCAGAGGCCGGACCAGAACCCGGGGGAAATCCAGGCTCTTTTTGTCCGCTCCGATGGAAGCGACCAGTTCAAGATGGTCCTTTAAGGCGTCAAGCCCTGCCTCTTCCGCTGTATAACTGACCAGAAGTCCATCCTTGCGGAAGATTCGGTCCACCAGGCTTTTCAACTTTTCGATCAGGAGGTCAGATCGTTCCTCAAAGTGGGCATCCAGGTCCCGGATAAAGTGATAAAAACCGATTCCATGGATCTGATCCAGATAGGCGTCGACCGGTGACAGGTAGGCGGCGGCGCGCAGCTGCGCCATACTGTTGCCTGCCTGCTGCAGAGCCATCTGCAGGTGGGATCTGGTCTCCGCTACAATCTCCCGCAGGCGCTTGACATCCAAAAAGTCCGACTCAGTCAGCACTTCCCGAATGAGGGCAAGCCCGGTCCCATACTCCTGATAGAGCGCCTTCATGCGGATGCCGAAAAACGCCTGATAGTCTCCCTCATTTTTGGGATCGCCGAAGGTTGCAAGCCCCGCGCTGATGCCGCCCGTATGCTGGTTGATGCGATTGGTCAGATCCATGTAGGAGTGCCGGCTGGTATCGACCTGGAAGAGGACGGCCTTCAGGATCGCCGCATAGGGCAGGTCCTCCTGGGGGATCCGTTTCATATCCCAGTAGAGGTCCAGATAGCCGATCCCACTGCTGACAGCCCCATGCCAGATGGTCTTAACTCCTGCGACTTTCAGTTCCCGGTTGGAAAGGTCCCGGACCTTTCGATCGATGTCGCTGATCTTTAAAGTCGGCAGGGTGGCGATATCCTCCGGTCTTTCCTCCGCCTCCTGATAGGCTTTAAGATCCCGGGTCTTTTTCACCAGCTCCTCCCGTTCTTTTAAGGAAAGGGACCGGCGGTAAGTCTCCAGCTTCTGCGCGAGTTCCCGCTCCTTTTTCTGCGCCAGACCCCGCTCGGGCTTTAAGATCACCACCGCTTCGTGGGGATTGCCAAGAAAGGCAGACCCCACCAGGTCCTCAAAATAGCCATGGTCCATAGCTTCTCTTAGCTCCCGATAGACAGTAAGCTGCTTTAAGGGCAGGAAAGGCTCTTCCTCGTCATAGAGCCAGGTGTCCATGATATCCATGCTGTAGATGAGTCCCTTGGGGTACTGCTGGTAATCCGCTTCCCGGAACTGAAATTCCAGATAGTTGATCCCCGCCATAAGGGAATCCCGGTTGATGCCGCCATCGACCTGTTCTTGCAGGGTCTTTTTTATGACGGCAAGGAAGCGCTCCTCATCGGCCTCCTCCGCATTTTTCGCGACAATCGTAAAATAGGGCTGGCGGATGCCATCGCTGTAAGCGCCGTAGACGTCATCCCCGATACCGGCATCAAGAAGTGCCTGCCGTACCGGCGCGCCCGGCATGGAGAAAAGGGCGTAGTCCAGCACGTCCATGGCGATGCTCTCCTTCATGTCCATGGGATTGCCCGCCGAGACGTTGCAGGACAGGTAGGTCTTATGGTCCGGCTCCTCGTCATCGGAGATGGGATAGGTCCTGACGACCCGTTTTGCCTGTTCAAAGGGCTTCTGCACGGCAATCCGGGAGTCAACCTCGATCCGGTCAAAATGTCTGAGGTAGTTCTGATCGATAAAGGTCAGCGTCTCCTCCATATCCAGGTTCCCATAGAGATAGAGGTAGCTGTTGCTGGGATGGTAGTAGGTGCGGTGGAAATCCAGATAGTTCCGGTAGGTCAGGTTGGGAATCTCATCAGGATCTCCCCCTGACTCCACGCCGTAGGGGGTGTCCGGATAGAGGGCGCTTAAGGTCTCCCGGTCCAGAATCTCATCCGCCGAGGAATAGACTCCCTTCATCTCATTGTAGACGACGCCGTTGTATTTCAGCTCTCCGTCGACGCTTTCCAGCTGATAATTCCAGCCCTCCTGGCGGAAAATATGTTCTTCCTGATAGATCTTGGGGTAAAAAACCGCATCCAGATAGACGTGCATCAGGTTGCGGAAATCCGTCTCATTGGTGCTGGCGACCGGATACATGGTCTTATCCGGGTAAGTCATGGCGTTTAAAAAGGTATTGAGCGACCCCTTGACCAGCTCCACAAAGGGGTCCTTTAAGGGAAATTCTTTCGAGCCGCACAGGACGGTATGCTCAATGATGTGGGCGACGCCGGTCGAATCCCTGGGCGGCGTCCGAAAGGCGATGTTAAAGACCTTATTGGAGTCCCGGCAGGGAATGAGAACCACCCTCGCCCCGCTCTTTCTATGGCTCAGCAGGATGCCTTCGGCTCCGATGTCGCTTAAGTCCTCCCGCCTGATCAATTCATAGCCATTTATATGTTGATAATCTGTCATAAAATCCTCTCTTATTTTAACATTTGCCGGAAAAATCTTCCGATACAGGGTCTATCATATTCTGCCGGGCCTTGAGCTGTCAACAAAGGGCGGGCAAAAAAAGACCGTACCGGTTGCCCGATACGGTCTTTTTCAGATCCAAAGGATCTTATTTAGAAGAACTTATTCTGCTGTATAGAAGTCTACCAGCTTCTGATATCTTCTGAATCTCTCCTTAGCTTCCTCTTCTGCTCTTGCGTCAAGGACTGCTGCGCGGTCCGGATTAGCCCGCATCAGAGAATTGTAACGAACCTCACCTGCGATGAAGTCCTGATAGGATTCGGTCGGAGCCTTGGAATCAAGAGTGAACTTGTTCTCTGCAGCCGGGTTGAAGCGGAAGTTAGCCCAGTAACCAGCCTTCACTGCCAGCTCTTCCTCTGTGATCGACTTGCCCATGCCCTTCTTGATACCGTGGTTGATGCAGGGAGCGTAAGCAATGATGAGGGATGGACCATCGTAAGCTTCTGCTTCCGCAATAGCCTTGACAGCCTGGTTGTAATCAGCACCGATACAGATGGAAGCGACATAGACATAACCATAAGTCATCGCCATGCCGGCAAGATCCTTCTTCTTGGTGTCCTTACCTGCTGCTGCGAACTGAGCGACAGCACCGGTCGGTGTGGACTTGGAAGACTGTCCGCCTGTATTGGAATATACTTCGGTATCGAAGACCATGACGTTGATGTCATGACCGGAAGCCAGGACATGATCGAGACCGCCGTAACCGATATCGTAAGCCCAGCCGTCACCGCCGAAGATCCACTGGCTCTTCTTAGCCAGGAAGTCCTTGTTGCCGACAATATCCTTTGCTTCAGCCTGATCGCAGCCCTTCAGAGCTTCTACCAGAGCCTTAGCAGCGGGCGCATTTTCAACGCCGCTCTTAAAGGTATCCAGATACTTCTGAGCTTCTGCTGCAGCTACGCCGTCAGCGATCAGCTTTTCCGCGTCTGCCTTCAGTCTGGTCCGGATTGCCTTCTGGGCAAGTTCCATACCATAGCCGAACTCAGCAGCGTCTTCAAACAGGGAGTTGTCCCATGCCGGTCCATGACCTTCCGCATTGGTAGTGTAAGGTGTAGACGGTGAAGAGTTACCCCAGATAGAGGAGCAGCCTGTCGCATTCGCGATGTACATTCTGTCACCGAACAGCTGAGTGATCAGCTTCGCGTACGGTGTCTCACCGCAGCCCGGGCATGCGCCGGAGAACTCAAGCAGAGGCTTCTTGAACTGGGAACCCTTTACGGTGTTGATCTTGAACTTATCAATGACATCCTGCTTTTCCGGAGTCTTGACCGCGATATCGAAGATCGGCTGATACTTGTCGAAGTTCTCTTCCGCGTTGACCATGGTCAGAGCCTTCTCACCCTTCTTGCCCGGGCAGACGTTCGCACAGGAACCGCAGCCTACGCAGTCAAGAGCGGACGGAACGACCAGGAACTTATAAGGCTTATCTTTAAAGCCCATCAGATCCAGAGTGTCAGTGCCTTCCGGAAGCGCAGCCGCCTCTTCCTCGGTCAGAGCGAAGGTACGGATAACGCCGTGCGGGCAGACATAGGAGCAACGGCCGCACTGGATACACTTGGAGGCATCCCATGCCGGAATGTTGACAGCGATACCACGCTTTTCATAAGCAGATGTACCGGACGGAGTCGTGCCGTCAGCGTAGTCTGTGAAAGCGGATACCGGAAGGGAATCACCCTCCTGAGCGGAAACAAAGTTCTGTACGCCGTTGACGAACTTGACCCGGTCGGAGTCGCCTTCACGATTCTTGAATTCAAGACCTTCATCCTGAGCAGATGCCCATTCAGCCGGAACCTTGATCTCCCGAACCTGCTTAGCACCCTCTTCGATGGCAGCCCAGTTCTTCTCAACGACATCCTGACCCTTCCGTCCATAGGACTTCTGAGCGGCATCCTTCATCAGCTGAATCGCCGTCTCTTCCGGGATAATCTGAGCCAGCTTGAAGAAAGCAGACTGCAGAATGGTGTTGATTCTCTTGGGACCCATGCCGACCGCAATACCGATCTTGACACCATCGATCGCGTAGAACTTGATCTTGTGATCAGCCATGTACCTCTTGACCTGACCCGGCAGATGATCCGCAATTTCTTCATCGCTCCACGGGCAGTTCAAAAGGAAGGTTCCTCCGTCCACCAGTTCCTGAACCATATTGAACTTGGTCAGATAAGCCGGATTGTGGCAGGCGACGAAGTTGGCTCTGTGAATCAGATAAGTCGACTTGATCGGCTTCTTTCCGAAACGCAGGTGGGACATGGTGACACCGCCGGACTTCTTGGAATCATAATCGAAGTAAGCCTGGGCGTACATATCCGTATTGTCGCCGATGATCTTGATGGAGTTCTTGTTGGCACCGACGGTACCGTCAGCACCCAGACCCCAGAACTTGCAGTTGATGGTGCCTTCCGGTGTGCAGACCAGCGGGCTGCCGACCTTAAGAGAAAGTCCGGTCACGTCATCTTCGATACCGACTGTGAAATGCTTCTGATCCATGTTCTCAAAAACAGCCTTGATGTGTTCCGGAGCAGTATCCTTGGAACCCAGTCCATAACGGCCGGAATGGATCTCAACATCCTTGAACCTGCTGTCCTTCAATGCTGCGACAACATCGAGATAGAGCGGTTCTCCGCCGGCACCCGGCTCCTTGGTCCGATCCAGAACGTTGATAACCTTAACGGTCTCCGGGATTGCGTCAAGCAGAGCTTCTTCGCAGAAGGGACGATAGAGGCGAACCTTAACGACACCGTACTTGCCGCCGCGGGCATTCAGGTAGTCGATGGTCTCTTCGATGGTCTCATTGACAGAACCCATCGCGATGATGACAGAGGTCGCATCCTCAGCGCCGTAGTAGTTGAACAGCTTGTAATCTGTACCTAACTTGGCATTGACCTTATCCATGTACTTCTGGACGATAGCCGGAAGCGCATCATAGTAAGGATTGGAAGCTTCACGAGCCTGCATGAAGACATCCGGGTTCTGAGCGGAGCCTTTCTCAACCGGGTGGTTGGGGTTGAGCGCTCTTGCGCGGAATTTTTCAATGTATTCCGGCTCAGTCATATCCTTGAGGTCTTCATAATCCCAGGTCTGGATCTTCTGGATTTCGTGAGAAGTACGGAAACCGTCGAAGAAGTTGATGAAAGGCAGAGAGCCTTCCAGGGATGCCAGATGGGCAACCGGAGTTAAATCCATAACTTCCTGAACAGAAGACTCGCAGAGCATTGCGCAGCCGGTCTGGCGGCAAGCGTAAACATCGGAGTGGTCACCGAAAATGCAGAGCGCGTGAGTTGCAAGAGTACGGGCAGATACGTCGAAGACACCCGGAAGCAGCTCACCTGCTACCTTGTACAGGTTGGGGATCATCAGAAGAAGACCCTGGGACGCTGTAAATGTTGTTGTCAGCGCGCCTGCAACGAGGGAGCCGTGGAAAGCGCCTGCAGCACCAGCTTCAGACTGCATTTCTGTAACCTGAACTTCCTGGCCGAAAATATTTTTGCGACCTGCAGTCGCCCATTCATCGACATGCTCAGGCATGACTGATGACGGTGTGATCGGGTAGATGGTAGCGACTTCCGTAAACGCGTAAGAAGCGTGTGCAGCAGCCTCATTGCCATCCATGGTTAACCATTTTCTGTTCGCCATGATTAAAAGTTCCTCCTTTGTTATTTGAAAAAGCTATGTATTTTTTACAGTCTTTTTCAGATTAATTCGATTATATCACCGGCATTTTTACTTGTAAATCAATAGGAAAATTGTTGGTTGAAAAATACAACGCACAAAGAAATGTATCAAAAAAGGAACTTTCCGAATCCCTAAAATCCGGAAAGTTCCATCTCTTATCTTCAGTAGTCTTACCTTCTGTAAATCATATAGTCAGCCGAATAACCGATCTGATCAGCATCCTGTTCAAGAATCTTGATCAGACCACTCTCCCGCTTCACGATATAGTAGTCGATCCCCTCTTCACCAAGCTCCTTTTTAAGCATCTCTTCATCTGTTCCTTTCTGCACTTTACAGGAGATCGCCGGATTGCAGAACCTGATCTGCCTTGCCAGATCCTCCTCTTCAACAAAGACCGTCGTCCGATCCGAGGAGGCATCCTTTAAGATAAGGTCCGCAATCCCCTCCGCCTGACTCTGACTGTCAAAATTCTCGGCTTTTGCCTTAAGCTCTCCCAAACCACTGACCGCCGGTACGCCGGTCAAGGCAAGGGTGAGGGCAAAAAGGACCGCTACCAGCAGGCGAAAGCGTCGTTTTTGAAAACGGCTGCCGATACAAACCGCCCCGTAGACCAGGATCAGGGAAAGGGGAAGAAGGGCAAAGAAAGACCAAAGGGCAGTTCCCCTCTCCCTGCCCAAAAGAGCAAGGCTATAGGGATTAAACAAAAGGGCCGCGATCAGGATGGGCGGATAAAGAAAGAGAACCCGTCCCTTTCGTTTCCCCCAGATGACAATTGCCAGCAGGGCGATTGCCGTCGGGATCAGAAAATAGCCCGGTTGTTCAGTTGTCTCAATGGCCTGGAGCAGCTTATGAAAAGCCGCCCCGGCAGTTAAACCATTTGTCATCATCAAACCTCAGGAGGTAAAGGGAAGAGCCGGAACCAGGACTGTCACAGCCACGGCTGCCGCCGGCACCAGATCGCAAAGAATCGAAACAAAGATGCCTCTCCACCGCTTACCGGCAAGGCTGGCGGGAAGCAGGAAAGCGGGAAGGGCCGCCGGCAGGACCCACCAATACTCTCCGCCCATTCCAAGCCCGGCAAGTCCCAGAAAAAAGGCTGCCAGATAGAGGGATCTGTCTGCGCCCCCCTTCATGAGACAAAGAGAAATCAGCATGAGAGCCGGTAAAAAGATGAGGCCCAGTACAGCAAGGGGCGACGAGGCGTCCGTGAAAAAGAGTCCCGCTCCCCTTTCTGCAGATGCCGTAAAGAAGACAGCTGCCAGCGCGCAAAGCGCAAAAAGGACCGCCCTGCCGACTTCTTGGTCCAGCAGATAAAAGCCGATCCTATAAAGAATCATGGAAAAAAGGACGGCGACAACCAGACTGTCCGTCACCTGCTGAATGGCAGCAGGCCTCAATCCGGTCAGCATGCTTAAAAAGGCTCCATAGACAGGTCCCCGGTTTAAAAGCTCGGGAATCGGGATGGAGGTCCGCTCCGCCCCGGAAAGCAGGTCGTACTTGCCCAGGGAATCCGTAAAGAGGTCGGTCGCCATCCTGGCTCCCGCCGGGGATCCCTTCGCATCAAAGAAGAGGACGGCAAGACCGGCAAGCCCCCCCACTCCAAGCAAGAGGAGGACGAAGTAGGGTTTTACCTTGAGGTTTTTGAACCAGTACCGAATCCGCTCCAGCCAGGAGGGCAGATGCAGAACCAGGGCTCCAGCCACCAGGGCGGACAGGATACCTCCCCAGATATAGCAGAAGGTGGTCATACGAACTTCCAGCCAGGTGCAGACAACTGCGGTAACTTCAAAGAAAGCGCCTAAGATCAGGAAGCCGCCGCACAGGTTCTCCGCTATGGATGTATGGCCCGGCGTCTTGTCAAAGGGCAGATAGAACCCCAGGACATAAAAAATCAGGAGTTCCACTGCGCCGATTCCCGCCGCTGCAATCATCTCAGTCATGCAAATCCTTCCTTTACCAATCAGTCGTCCTCTTCTTCGTCCTCGGTCGTGACATAGATCTGCCGCATCTTGGCCATGGCGTCGCTGTTCAGGTACTCTTCATACGTTCCGACCTTATCAATCAACGTGCCGTCCGGCAGGAATTCCATGATCCGGTTGGCTGTGGTCTCCACGATTTCCTGGTCGCGCGTCGTAAATAAAATGACACCAGGGAATTTCTGCATCCCCTCGTTGAGTGCCGTAATGGACTCCATATCCAGGTGGTTGGTCGGCTCGTCAAAGATGAGGACGTTGGCGCCGGATATCATCATTCTGGAGAGCAGGCAGCGAACCTTCTCTCCTCCGGATAAGACCTTGACCCGCTTTACGCCGTCTTCACCGGCAAAGAGCATTCTGCCCAAAAAGCCCCGGACATAAGTCGCGTCCTTTTCTTCGGAGAACTGGGTCAACCAGTCCGCGATGGTCAGGTCATTTTCAAACTCGTCGTTATAAGCCTTGGGAAAATAGGTCTGGGACGTGGTAATACCCCACTTGTAATAACCCTCATCCGGCTCCATCCGACCGTTTAAAATCTCAAAGAGGGTCGTCTTTGCCTTCTCATTGCCGCCGACAAAGGCAACCTTATCCGTCCGGTTGATGATGAAGTTCAGGTCCTTGAAGATGACCTCTCCATCGATGGTCTTGGACAGATGTTCCACATAGAGGACGTCATTTCCAATCTCCCGGTTGGGTCTGAAATCGATGTAGGGATACTTGCGGCTGGAAGGAGCCATGGTATCCAGCTCGATTTTCTCCAAAGCCTTCTTTCTGGATGTCGCCTGCTTGGACTTGGAGGCGTTGGCGGAGAAACGGGCGATGAATTCCTTTAATTCCTTGATCTGCTCTTCCTTCTTCTTGTTTGCCTCCTGCCTCTGCTTCTTCAAGAGCTGGGAAGACTTGTACCAGAAGTCGTAGTTGCCGGCATAGAGCTTGATCTTGCCATAGTCGATGTCGGCGGTGTGAGTACAGACCTTATTTAAGAAATAGCGGTCATGGGATACAACGATGACCGTATTGCTGAAGTTGATCAAAAACTCCTCCAGCCACTCGATCGCGTTTAAGTCCAGGTGGTTGGTCGGCTCGTCAAGGAGCAGGATATCCGGATTACCAAAAAGAGCCTGAGCCAAAAGAACCTTGACCTTGACCGGACCGTCCAGGGTCCCCATGATGCTGTGGTGGATCTCGGTTTCGATGCCCAGTCCGTTTAGGAGGGCTTCCGCATCGGCTTCCGCGTTCCAGCCGTCCATCTCGGCAAATTCCCCTTCCAGCTCCGAGGCACGGATGCCGTCCTCATCGGAGAAGTCCTCTTTGGCGTAGATGGCGTCCTTTTCCTTCATGATCTGATAGAGGCGGCTGTTGCCCATAATGACCGTATCGAGGACATCGTAGTCGTCATATTTGAAATGGTCCTGCTCCAGGAAGGAGATCCGCTGCCCCGGCGTGACGGCGATATTTCCGTTGGTCGTCTCCAACTGACCGTCCAGGATCTTTAAAAAGGTGGACTTTCCTGCCCCATTGGCACCGATAAGAC
The DNA here is from genome assembly GCA_002371465.1 of Lachnospiraceae bacterium UBA3689. GTDB lineage: Bacteria > Bacillota > Clostridia > Lachnospirales > Lachnospiraceae > Chordicoccus. The sequence goes on from DFIU01000001.1 coordinate 29,096, forward strand.
CGTAACAGTTGCCCTCGGTAAACTTGATATTGACATCTTCAAAGAGGGCCTTTTTACCCACTCTGTAAGTAACATTGACCGCTTCGATCATTTTGGATTACTCTCCCTGCTTGAATTCTTACTCTTCCGGCTCAAAGCCGAAAATTTCTGTGACGGATCGGACCTGCAAAGCTATAATAAAACTATCACACTTGAAAGGAGTTTCCTATGGTCCGCTTCTTAAAAAACAGATTTCAAAAGATGCTGCGCGGGAAAAATTCGGATTCCGATTTTTTTCTGGGTCTTGCAGCCCTTCTCTTCATGCTGATCCTGACCCTGCTGACCTTTCTTCCATCCGTTTCAGTCAAAAGAGCAAAGAATTAACCTTCTTTGCTCTTTTTACTTTCTGCATTATAGCAAAGTCCGCCGCGATTTGCGATACCCTTTCGCCTGGCGGCAAGGACCAGGTAGAGGACGCAAAGGACTATGCTCACCAGCGTGACGGCGATTCCCGTCTTTAGCCCCGGCACCCGGTAATGGAAGGAAATCTCATTGGTTCCCTTGCTGACACGGACTGCCATCATTCCGTTGACGTCAATAATTCTTGCATCCCTGTCATTGACCCTTGCCGTCCAGCCCTCATCATCCGGGATGGAGAAAAAGGCATATTTGTCGCGATCAGCGGTAATCACAGAGGAAAAACTCGAGGTCGTCTGCCTGACCTTTTGGGATGCCTCCTTCAAATGAGAACTGCTGATGAGGTTCAGATACTCCTTACTCGCCTCTCCGTCCCGGTCGGCATCATACTTTCTCATCGTCTTTGCCACTGTCGCTTCCTGGTCATCCGGGATAATCAGGGTCTTCAGCATCAGGATGGCGCGGTCCGCAGACGGCGTATCCAGAAAATCACTCATGGTCAGGTAGGTGTCATAGGTAAAACCGATCGGCGGCACCGCCTCATCCTGATAGAGGTAGTAGGTGTAATACCTGCCCTTGACGGTCTGGATGGGGGTCTCATTTTGCCGGGGCGATTTTTCGTAGGTGTAGCGGGCGGATACCAGCTGGTAAAATCCCTCCGGAGCCTCCGGACTTCGGACATCCCGGCTTAAGCCCAGTCCTTCATAGAAGCGGAAAATCGACCCGCTGACCGTGCTGCAGAAGTTCCCGCTCGCCTGAATCCCCTGAGCGAGCGTCTCCGGATTCTCCACATTGGTAAAGCGGTACTGGGGCAACTTGTAATCAAAGTGGGCTGCACTGACCAGGCGGTCCTCAAGGTGGACCGCATCCTCCCCATTTGCGATGTGGTAGAGGAAGATGGTACCCGCCGTCGTTCCGACCGCAAAGGCAAGAATTCCCAGGGTAAGAAGCAGGGACCGCATTTTCCTGATCCGGGTTAAAAGAAGCCAGGTTAAGATGGTGCCGCCCACGCTGACCGCTGACCAGGCGGCAAAGACATCCGCCCGGAAGATCTTGCTTACTTCCGAGGCGCTCCAGGGAACAAAGACCAGGTAGACGATAAAAAACACCGTGACCAAAAGCCAGATCAAAGTTCCCTTACCGACCGCCTTTTCCGCCGGCGTCGGGGAGGTAAAGGTGTTGCCCTCCCAGGTCAGCTGGTCCAGGACCAGGGCGCTTGCCAGAGCAAAGAGCAGGACCGGCATATAGTACCAGCGGTGGTAGAGCCCGGCAAAGAGGGAAAAGGCCGCATTTAAAATGGGGATAACCGCCATGACCAGGCAGAATTTCAGCATCCTGGTCAGCCAGTGCTTTTTGTGGAGTAAGACAAAGGCGATGACCAGGACCAGTCCCACCATAGGCAGGTAGGCGGCGCAGGAGGCGAAGTTGCGGTTGATAACCGCGCTTTGATCGGACATCACTTCCCCCGGGAAGATCAGTGCCTTCAGGATAAAGAGATAGCGGTCCGTGCCAAAGACCAGAGCGTTGGAGCCGGTATAATCCAGCTTCACCCGGGGATTCTGCATGGTAAAGATGGCGGACGGGACCAGAAGCAGGGCTCCCAGCATGACGCCAAGGACAGCCTCCGTCAGAATCGTCGGGACCTTTCTCCACTCTCCTCTGCCATTGACCAGGACATAGCGGATGAGGAAGTAGGCGATGAGGAAAATGACCTCGCCCGGAAAGAAGAAATAATTGACGATGGCGTTAATCCAGACGGCAAAGATAAAGGGACCCTTTTTCCCCTCCATCATCAAGCGATCAAAGGTCAGCATCATGAGGGGAAAAAGCAGGACGACGTCATGGAAATGATAAAACAAAAGGTTGGTCGCCATAAAGCCCGAGAAAGCGTAGAGGACCGAAGCCGTCACGGCGGACCTTTTATCCCGGACGTAGCGGCTCATCCAGGCATAGGAAGTAAGGCCGGCGAAGGCGTATTTTAAGACATAAAACCAGCCGACCAGGTAAATAAACCATCTGGATGGAAAGAGCAGGGACAGCCAGAAGGAGGGGTTGCCCAGGACATAAAAGCTCATCCCACCGATAAAGTTGGATCCCAGATCCAGCGACCAGTCCCAGATTACATTACCCGACTTGATCGCGTCGTTGGCTGCCATGGCAAAGGGAATCTGCTGGACATTGAAGTCCCCGGCGACAGAAAACAGGCCCCCCGATGACAAGACGGACCAGCCAAAGGCAAGAATTCCCGCCAACAAGTTGAGCAGAAATGCCATCCGCCAGCCCTTTGTATTTTCCTTATTTTCTCTCAAAAAATATCTCATCTTAAAAACAGATAGCAAAGGATAAAGAAGACAAAAAGGATATCCGCAATGATGATTGCCGTGATGACATTGCGGAGCGTATGGGACTTTCTTGCCGTCTCAATGACTTCTTTTTTCTCATTACGTTCTGCGCTCCGATCAGAAAGTTCTGCATCCGCAGCTTCCTGCCCGTCGGGTTCAGGCTCCTCTTCCGGCTCCGGGACTCCCTTAACCGACAGCAGCCTTGCCATCTCCTCCTCGGAAATCTCCAGATTCTCCACACCGCACTCTTTTGCCAGATTGTCGACCTTTTTCATCCGATCCGCATTTTGGTGCAGGAGAATTCGGAGTAAAAGAAGCTGGTAAGTCTCATCATACCAGTCTTCGACCTCATTTTCGTTGAGTTTTTGGATGACCTCATACTTGGGCTGACCGCTGCCCTCCTCCGAGATGCCGAAGCTGTCCGTCAGAAAACCGATCTTCTTATCAAGACGAGCTGACTGACTGCCCGTCTTCTCATAATCCGCCACGGTCTTTGCAAGCTCGGCCAAAAGCTGTCTCTTTTGGTCCAGCTTGCCGGAAAGCTCCGCGCTCCGATACTCCGTGACTGCATTGGCGACCGGATCGGTCGCCGTCGCCTCCACCGAGTCTGCTGCCGGATCGTGGGGAACCAGATAGATCAGCTCTTTTTCCGCGACGTATTTGACATCATAAAGCAGCCTTTTTAAGATCTCCCGGATGCGGGACAAGAGTTCCGTGTAGTTGCGGATATCAAACTCATAGCCCGGCGCGTCTTCGGCGTTAAAGGACCTCCGACACAGCTCCGCGATGTTGAGCGTATACTGCAGATAGGTCAGCACTTCATTTTCCGAAGGATCCGCCGACCCCAAAATGCCGTCGATGTTGAGCCCCGCCCGCATCTGATCGGTATCCTCACATCCCTCTCTCCCCTTCCAGGTGCGGAAATATTTCTTATCCGCAAAGGTCTCCAGTGAGTATTCCTTAAAGCCGAAGGAGAGAATGTGACTTTGAAACAGCATCTCGATCTGAATCAGCGCGTCATGATAATCAAATTCTGCCATGAAAGAAAGCTCCTCTTAAGGATCAAAAGTTTCTGAGCGATGCCTTTTCCAAAAATGCCTGATAAGCCCGGTAGGCTTCATAGAGGTCCGCCTTGGACGCCGCTTCGTAGGGCGCGTGCATGTTGAGGACCGCAACTCCGCTGTCAATGACGTTCATGCCATAGAGGGCGAGAATATAGGCGATTGTTCCGCCGCCGCCCGCATCGACCCTGCCCAGCTCCGCCGTCTGGGTCCGGATGTCCGCGTCGTCAAAGATCTTTCTTAAGTGGGCGATATATTCGGCATTGGCGTCGTTGGACCCGGACTTGCCGCGGGAGCCGGTAAACTTGTTGAAGACCATGCCGTGGCCCATGATGGCGGCATTTTTCTTGTCGAACCGGGACGCGTAGAGGGGGTCAAAGCCGGCGCTGACGTCCGATGATAGCATATCGCTGTTGGCAAGGGCGCGGCGAAGCTTCAGTTCACTGTAATCGCCGCAAAGGTTCATGACTTCGGCAAGAGCATTTTCAAAGAAATGGGACCGCATGCCGGTCGCGCCGACCGAGCCGATCTCCTCCTTATCAACCAGCAAAGTGCAGGTCGTCCGGTCGGGATTGCGGACAGCCAGCTGAGCCATAAGGGAGGGATAGGCGCAGACGCGGTCATCCTGTCCATAGGCTAAGATCATGCTGCGGTCGATGCCGGCATCCCTTGCCTTGCCTGCCGGGACGATCTCCAGTTCCGCCGATTCAAAATCAGCCTCCTCGATATCGTACTGGTCCTTTAAGATCTTTAAGACGGCAAGCTTCACCGCATCCTTGGCGGTCGGCTCCTTGCCCTCACTGCCCGCCTTGGTCTCCCCATCGATAACCAGGGGCTTGCTGCCTAAAAAGAGGTCCAGATCCTCGCCCTCCACGACTTCCGCCCCGGTCTTTTTCATCTGATCCTGGGCCAGGTGAATGAGGATATCCGAGACAAAGAAGACCGGATCGTCCTCGTCCTCCCCGATATTGAGTTCAACAGTCTCGCCGTTTTTCTTGACGACGACACCATGAAGAGCCAGCGGATTGGCAACGTAGTGGTATTTCTTGATCCCGCCGTAGTAGTGGGTATCCAGATACGCCATCTCGCCGTCCTCGTAGAGGGGGTTCTGCTTGACATCCAGGCGGGGGGAGTCGATGTGGGCGCCCAGGATGTTGAGTCCCTCTTCGAGGGGACGCTTGCCGATTTCAAAGAGGACGACCGACTTGTTCATCCAGACCATGTAGACCTTATCCCCCGGCTTTAAAGTCCTGCCGCTCGCCACTGCCCTCTGCAGTTCCTCATAGCCGGCATCTTCCGCAGCGGTCACCACGAAATTGATCGCCTCGCGCTCCGTCTTGCAGTCATTTAAAAACTTCTTATAGTCTTCCGAAAAATCCAGACATTTTTTTTGCATCGATAAATCGTAGGTGTTCCACGCATTCAAACGCTCCATCTTCTTTTCTTCCTTTCAAAAATATGGTCTCATTCTAACCCCAATTGTCGGTCTTGTAAATCCGGGCGACATCTTCAGCTGGAGCTATACTCATATTAAATTCTCATCAGCACCTCTTTTGTCCACCCTTAAGATTCTTTCAAACAAGATTGAACTGCCTCCACCCCTTGATACACAAGGTCCAAAGGCAGTTTTCATCAACACATTTTGTCCTGTCACTCGAATCTTCAGGTTTTACCCTGTACAAAAAATACCGCCGGCAGAAATGCTTCTGCCGGCGGTATCCTCCATATTGCTCATCATCGGGGTAACAAGATTTGAACTTGCGGCCTCTCGGCCCCCAGCCGAGCGCGCTACCAGACTACGCCATACCCCGAAAATCGCGGTGCTTTTTTAAGCACCGTTATATAGTACCAGTTTTTGATGAAATCTGCAATCCCGAATCTAATCATTTTTACATTTTTTCAATCCGAATCTGACCCAATTTACAGTTTTTCCGCAATTTCCAAAATCAACCGCTTCGACTCCTCCCAACCCAGGCAGGGATCCGTGATGGACTGACCATAGACGTCGTTGCCGATCTTCTGCGCGCCTGGCACCAGATAGCTCTCAATCATAAGACCCTTGACCAGCTTTTGAATGTCCCCGGAGTTCCGTCTGCTGTGCATGACTTCCTTGGCGATCCGGACCTGCTCCTCAAACTGCTTGCCGGAATTGCAGTGGTTGGTATCGACGATGACAGCGGGATTCTTCAATCCCCGCTCCTCATAGAAGTTGTAGAGCCGCCGCAGATCCTCATAGTGATAATTGGGGACGTTCTGCCCGTAGCGGTTCTGAGCCCCCCGTAGGATGGAATGGGCGAGCGGATTGCCATAGGTCTTCACCTCCCAATTCCGGTAAAGGAACATCTGGGGAGCCTGGGAGGCGGTGATCGAGTTAAGCATGACGCCCAGATCTCCCGAAGTCGGGTTCTTGATGCCGACCGGGATATCGATTCCGCTTGCCACCATCCGGTGGAGCTGGTCTTCACAGGACCTGGCGCCGACCGCGACATAGGATAAGATATCATCCATATAGGAGTGGTTCTCCGGATAGAGCATCTCATCCGCCGGGGTAAGACCGGTCTCTTCCACGACGTGGATGTGCATCCTGCGGATTGCCTTAAGCCCCGCGATCAGATCCGGCTTTTTCTTGGGGTCCGGCTGGTGCAGCATGCCCTTGTAGCCCTGGCCGGTTGTCCTGGGCTTATTGGTATAGACCCGGGGAATGATCAGGAGTTTGTCCCTGACCCGGTCCGCAACCTTTTCCAGCCGCCTGACATAATCCAGCATAGCCGGTTCATTGTCTGCCGAGCAGGGACCGATGATCAGAAGAAACTGGTCCGACCTGCCGGTTAAAATGTCGCGGATCTTCTGGTCCCGCTCTTCTTTGATCTTTGCCAGTTCCCCGGAAAAGGGGATCTCATCTTTTATCTGATCCGGTCCCGGAACGGCTGTATGGAATTCAAAATTCATGAGGCTCTCCTGCGAAATTTTACTTTAACGGTTTAACGCGTTAATTTGTATGCCTATTTTACACAAGTTTTTCAAAATAAGCAAATGTTTCATCGCTGTGATCTTTCCTCATATAAGAAGACAGCATCTTAAAGGAGGCCTCATTTTCGTGATAGCACTTAGCCACGATCCTGACCATGTGAACCTGGTAGAGCGCCCAGTCGCAGACCCTGCGGAAGGCTTCCGATCCGTAGCCCAGACCATCGTATGCCCTGTCAATTCGGACTCCGATCTCCGCTCCCCCGCGGAAATCAAAATTATAAAGGACTGCCTCCCCGATAAACTTGCCGTCCGCCCGGATCGCGAAATTGATGCAGTTATGGTCCTTCCAGTCCTGCTGCACGACATCAAAAAAACTTCGCTCATGGAAGGGCTCTTTCAGCTCTTTTAAATCATCATAGCCCCACCAGCGGTTGCGGTCCTGATCGAGGACCAGAGCATTGTAGGCAGGGATGTCCGCCTCCGTAATAGCATTTAAAACCAGCCGGCCTGTCTTAAGTTCCGGAATCTCATGGACGCGCTCCTGCAGATCGTTGTAGGGCCGGAAGACATATTTGGGAGCCAGAAATGCCGGTCGGTACTGGAGCTTGGAGGTCCTGAGCCCCCGGTCTGCCGCATCGTCCTCCCGGTTGATATAGGTCACATCCTGGGCGAATTCCTGAGCGTAAGATTTGACAAAGGCAGGATAGATCCCCTCATAACTGTAGATCGCCTTTTCAATATGGATGGTCAGGGTGTCGCCGCACTTCTCCCCCAGGGCGAGAGCGATCAGCTTGTCGCCGTCCCACATGGCGCCGCAGCGGAACCAGGGCTTGCCGACCAGCTTCATCATGCGCTTGGAATACCGCAGCTCATCCGCCGCCTTCTTTAAGTCCTCTTTGGTGAATTCCTGCTCATAGTCGATCCAGAATTGCTCAATCCTAGGCTTATCCTCCGGCGTCAGGGGACGAAAGACAGCATCGGGACAAGCCTTTTCAAACTTGTGGATATGGTTGCGCTGCCCGGAATAGCGTCTGCCGGCAAAGCTGGCAAGATCGTCGGCATGGTAGAGATAGTCGTTCCAGGTCCGGATGTTGTAAACGTGGACATAGGGGTAGCGGTGCAAAAGGCGGACCGATTCCTTTTCCGGCACGATGGAGATGCCCAGCGGATAGCCATTTTCAAAGGCGTCCTTTTCGATCTCCGTCAAAGCCGCGTCGATATCTCCACCGGGACCTGCAACCGGGAAGTCGTAGACCTTCTTGCCCTGAAAGGTATTGCGGACAATGAGGCAGCCCTGGCTCTCCGCCCACTCCGGCTTTAAATCCTCCCGCCACATGAGCTTGGTGCCCAGGGTATACTCGCAAAGTTCGTAGTCACAATTTTCATAATATTTCCGAATTTTCGGAGCATTTTTTTGTGTTACCGTTTGATAAGTAAGCATAAGACCTCTTTTAAATTTGCTTGAGTGATGCCTATATTTTAAACCATCCGATCCTTCAAAGTCCATTAAATTTTGCACAATTAGTTCAAAATTTTCTCTCCCTCTTTCAGGAAATTTTAAAGAAGTTATGGGCGATCAAACTCCCTTGGTAAATATTTCATTTTCTTTAAGAACCTCGTCCTTTAAGGCAGGAAATGTAGTAATCACTACTACATTTACACCGCATTTTTCTTATGATAAAATCATTCGCAGTTACGAGGAAACAGAACAAATGAGGTTACTATGAGAACAGCAATCGTTACCGATACCAACAGCGGCATGCTGCCGGAAGACGCCAGGGAACACGGTATTCACCTCCTGCCCATGCCGGTCATCATCGACGGCAGGGAATACCTGGAGCATATCAATATCTCCTACGACCAGTTCTATCAGGCTCTTGAAACAGATGCGGACGTCCACACTTCCCAGCCGACGGCGGGAGCGGTGATTGACCTCTGGACTGAGCTTTTAAAGGATTACGACCAGATCGTCCACATCCCCATGTCAAGCGGTCTGTCCGGATCCTGTCAGAGCGCCCTCTTGTACGCCCAGGATTTCGACGGTCGGGTCCAGGTCGTCAACAACCAGAGAATCTCTGTTACCCAGAGACAGTCCGCCCTCGACGCCAAGGCTCTTGCCGACGCAGGCGCATCCGCCCAGGAAATTAAAGAAAAACTGGAAGAGACCAAGTTTCAGTCCCATATCTACATCATGCTGGATACGCTCAAATACCTGAAAAAGGGCGGCAGGGTCACTCCCGCTGCCGCTGCTCTCGCATCCGTCCTGAAGCTCAAGCCGGTTCTTCAGATCCAGGGAGAAAAGCTGGACGCCTATTCCAAATGCCGGGGCATCAAGACGGCAAAGAAGATTATCACCACCGCCGTCAAGGACGGAGTGGAACAGGAATTCGGAGGTCTTCATCCGGAAAAGCCCAACGCCTGGATCGGTCTTGCCCACACCTGCAACAAGGAGGCTTGCCGGACTTTCATGCAGGAATTGCAGGAAGTCTTCCCCAACTACCAGCTCCACATGGACGAACTGCCCATGAGCATCGCCGTCCACGTCGGTCCGGGAACGCTCGCTGCCACCTGCACCGCTGTCCTGCCGGGAGGGGTTCAGTACGACCAGTAAGCCTCAAATAGAGCAGCCTGATCTTATCTCAATCTCTTTTCCAATCGAGCAGGTCAGTGCCAAGGAGATCCTGATCCTAAAATAACGGTAAAACGGAGATCCCGGTATCGCAAAGATATCGGAATCTCCGTTTTTTAATCTCCTTCTTTAGCCCCTTACCAAATGATGCAACTTCAAAAAATTAAGTTTTAAGCAAGGCCGTTAAGCGCTATTTTTATGTCTCTAAGAGGCAAACCACCTTGGACGGGGCTCAGCCATCCGTGATTCTCGTTATAGCGATACCTGCATCTATTCATAAAAAAATCGACCCCCAGAAGTTCGATTTTAAGCTCTGACTTCTGGGGGTCGGTTCAAAAGCCCATGGGGGCTTGACCCTTTATTCTATTTTCCCCTGTAACTTATTAGTTCAGCTCAATCTTGCCGTAGCTGACATGATCCTTGACAGCCATAGTCAGTTCCGCCAGACGGGAGGTATCTCCGATCAGGATGACACCGACCAGCCTGTTATTTTCAAAGGTGTACTTGCGGTACTGGTGCCGCTTTTCATCCTTCAGCTCAACCGTCTTGTAGGTCTTATCCGGGTTATTTCCCGAATCTCCGATCGCAAAGACGCTGGTATGCATGCCGTTAAAGGTCAAGGCTCCATCGACCGTCTCATAAACGGCTTCATCCCCTGCCGCATTGGCACCGGCAGTCTTGCCCTGATCGACGGACTGGCTCCACAGGGCGTAATTGACCCCCTTAAACTGAGCGCAGTCGCCCGCCGCGTAGATATCCGGCAGATTGGTTTCCATCTTCTCATTGACGACAATCGACCGCTCAACGGTAATTCCTGCATCCTTTGCCAGCTCCAGATTGCTCCTGACGCCGGTCGATACGATAATCAACTGGGCAGGCAGCTTCTCTCCGCTGGTCAGCGTCACGCCGTCCACCGTAATCTCTTCCGTATCGGACGCCGTCAGGACCCGGATCCCCGCATCTTCGACGATCTTTTGCAGCAGATCGGAAGCAGCCGGATTGAGCTGGCGTTCCATGATCTTAGCCATGTGTTCGACTACAGTGACATCGACCTTGCCGCGCTTTAAAGACCATGCCGCTTCAAGGCCCAGGACGCCGCCGCCGATGACGACCGCCTGCTTGACATTGGGCAGCAGGTTCTGGATCTCTTCCACATCATCGATGGTCCGGACCGAAATGACGTGGTTGGTTTCACTGCCCTTAAAGGGAGGAACGAAGCAGTGGGCGCCCAGCGCGTAGATCAGCTTGTCATAGACCAGCTCAAATTCGCCTGCCGGGCCGCTGACCAGGACCTTCTTCTCAGCCGGATCAATCTTCCTGACCTCGGTTTCCAGGACAATAGAGACCTTGTTGTCCTCGTACCATTTACGCGGCTCGACGTAGATCTGTTCCTCGGTAATATCGGACAGCATAGCCTTCGTCAGCATGGGTCGGTTATAGGGCAGGTACTCCTCATTGGAAACCATAGTGATACCGCCGGTCTCATCCCGCTTTCGGATGGCTCGTGCCGCCTCCAAAGCCGCAACACCGCCGCCCAGGATCAGGTACTTGTTGGAGGTATTGTTCTTCGTCTTCTCTTCCTCTTCCACCGGAATGAAATTCTCAGATCCCACACCGCAGACCGGGCAGACCTTTAAAGAAGAATCAAAGATGGCGCCGCAGACCAGGCACTTTACCAAAGTTCTGGCGCCATGCTTCTTACCGGGTTCCTTCTTCAAAAGGACACGGCCGAAGTTATAACCAAAATCAAAGGCATCCGCCAGCTGATTTTCATCCGGCTTAAACCTGACGCGGAAACCGTCCACGACTTTTAATCGGATCTGCTTGAGTCTTTCGATCAGGTGGGGAACGCCCTCACCCGACCAGCCATAGCTCCCGAAAGCGCTGGCGAGCCGTCCCTTGTAGACAGGCGGATACATGCCAAGAGTCAGGTTCCAGATCGGCTCCAAAGCTTCGCCCAGAATCGTCGGCGTTCCAAAAAGGTAGCCGTCCGCCTTGCCCATATCATCCGAAAGATTTGCCGTGTCATCGGTGATCAGATCGTAGCGATGGACCTCAATCTCCTCTTCACCGGCGGAAAGAAGCCCCTTTTCGATCTCTTCCGAAAGTTTCTTGGTATAGCCGTAAGCACTGACATAGGGCATGACGACCAGTTTCTTGCCGCCCTTATCTATCGGAGCGCACCAGACCCGGTACCAGTCAAAGATCTGATCCAGGTGGGAATCCAGGACCGGACCGTGACCGGTGCAGATCGTCTGAATATCGTAGTCCTTGATCGCCTCTAAGGCATTCCACATATAGGGATAGGCGAAGGGTCCCAAAATACAGTCAAAGTAATACTTGGCGGCATCCGCGTAACCGGCTTCGTCAGTCACCTTGGACCGAAGAACATCCTGGCAGGCAAAATGCGAACCGAAGGAGTCGCAGGTAAAGAGGGTCCCAATCTCCGGCACCCAGGTGTACATGGTGTCCGGCCAGTGCAGGAAGGGCAGGATCCGGAAATGTAGGGTCTTATCCCCGATGGATAAGGTATCGCCCTCTTTCACCGCCAGGCTGTTAAAGTCCGCGTTGACGATGTGCTTTAAGAACTGGATGGCAGTCCCCGTCGCCACAATGGTCAGCCCCGGGTTCAGCTCCAGCAATTTTTCTACAGTTCCGGCGTGGTCCGGTTCCGTGTGATCCATGACCAGATAGTCAATCTTGGTTATATCGGTGACCGATTCGATGTAGGACTTCATTTCGTCCCAGAGTGCCAGCTTACTGGTCTCAAAGAGGACGGTTTTCTCACTGCCCTTTAAAAGATAGGAATTGTAAGACGTCCCATACTTGGTCTCCATAATGATATCAAAGACCTTCAGGTCCGGATCGAGTACCCCGGTCCAATACAGATCTTTTTTGATTTCAAGTGCCTGCATAAGTACCTCCTTGTCATTTATCACAAAAAAATAAATCCCTGTGACATCATAACTATAGAATATCACAGGGATCATCTTGGGAATATCATAAATTAAAAATATTTTGTATCTAATATCGAACACAGAAAGGTTCGGGGAAAATAGACCTTTAAGGTCTTAACAAGGCTCAACAATCTCCCCCGCCACGGCGCAGGAGGCAGCCGCCAAGGGCGAAGCGAGGTAGATCTGAACCTTGGACGTCCCCATTCTGCCCAGGAAGTTCCGGTTGTTGGTCGCCACGACCACTTCGTCATCCGTCAGGATTCCGCCCGCCCTGCCGCAGCAAAGACCGCAGCCCGGATGGGTGATCATAGCTCCCGCCTCCATCAAAGTCTCAACATAGCCGGCTTTCATGGCATCTTGGTAGATCTGTTTACTGGCGGGCGTGACGATCAGCTTGACAAAGGGGGCAACCTTCTGACCCTTTAAAACCGATGCCGCCGCTGCCAGATCCTCCAGCCGCCCATTGGTGCAGGACCCGATAAAGACCTGGTCAATCTTCGTTCCAACGAGGTCTGAAATCGGTCGGATCTTATCGACCTGGGAGGGACAAGCCATAACCGGAACAAAGTCCTCCGCCCGATAATCCAGCACTTTTTCATAGACCGCGTCGTCATCCCCATAGAGTGACTGCTGAAAATCATCCAGGGTAATCCCGCAGTATGCCGCCGTCTTTTCATCCGGCGCAAAGAGGCCGCACTTGGCTCCGCATTCGACTGCCATGTTGGACATGGTCATCCGGCTTGCCACCGACATCCGCTCCACTGTATCTCCGGCAAATTCCAGTGATTTATAGGTCGCGCCGTCGCTCTTTAAATCCCCCAGAATCCGCAAAATGACGTCCTTTGACTGGACATTTTTTGGCAGAGTCCCATTTATATTGACCCGGATGGTCTCCGGAACGCGGAGCCAGAGCTTGCCGGTTCCCAAGACTGACGCCATCTCGGTATAGCCGATGCCGGTGGAAAAGGCGCCGACACAGCCGTAGGTCGTTGTATGGCTGTCCGTTCCAAAGACGATATCTCCCGGTTTTACATAGCCCTTTTCGGTCATCAGCTGGTGGCAGACCCCGTCGCTTCTGTGGACATGGGTCAGCCCATACCGCTCCGCGAACTCATCGCCGATCCGGAAATGGCGGGTGTCGTCCACCTGGCTCGCCGGGACGAGGTGGTCGTAGATCAGGACCATTTTCTCCGGGTCCCAGATCTTTTGAAAGCCCATCTCTTCAAATTTATCCTTGACAAAGGGGATGAAAATATCATGGACCATGACCCGGTCCGCGCGGACCGTAACGATATCGCCGGCCTTTGCGCTTTCATTTCCGGTCCGGTGCCGGATCAGCTTTTCAATCAGTGTCGCGCCCATCCGCTTCTCCCTTCTGCTTGATGCCGTTTAATTTCTGCATGGCCTTTACCAGACCTCCCGCCTCCAGAATATCCAGCAGGTTCTGGGGCAGAGGGGCGGTCGGATAGGATTTTCCCTGATAGACAACTTCCTTTCCCACCTCAACCTCGACGGTGTCCCCCTCCTGCACCAGATCCGGCAGGTCCGCATTTTCAATCAGAAGCAGGCCGTTATTGATCGAATTGCGGAAAAAGATCCGGGCATAGGACTTGGCGATAATCGCGCTCACACCCAGTGCCTTGATAACTTCCGGCGCCTGCTCTCTCGATGAGCCGCAGCCGAAGTTCTTGCCGGCAACCAGGATATCCCCCGGCTGGATCTGCCCCGCCAGGTCGGTCCTAAGCGGTGAAAAGGCGTAGGGTTTCATATTTTCAATCGACTTTAAAGCCAGATACTCGGTCGGCATGATGATATCCGTATCGATATCGTCCCCCAGCACCCAGACTCTTCCGGAAAATGTTCGTTCCATCATTCACTCCTGTTTTTTTCTACAGTCCCCTTACAGATCTTCCGGTCCCGCGATAGCGCCTTTGATCGCTGACGCCGCAACCGTCGCAGCCGAGCCCAGGTAGACAAAGGAATTCTTATCTCCTGCCCGCCCCTTGAAATTGCGGGTTCCGGTGCTGATCAGCACCTCTCCTTCTCCGATCACGCCCTGGCAGCTGCCCCAGCAGACCGAACAGTTGGGGTTCATGACAATCGCTCCGGCATCCAGGAAAGTCTGCAAGAGCCCTTCTTTTAAAGCCTCAAGATAGACATCCCGGCTGGCGGGAACGACCAGGAAGCGGACATGGGGTGCCACCTTTCTGCCCTTTACGATCTCAGCTCCCAGACGCAGATCTTCAATCCGTCCGTTGTTGCAGGACCCCAGGAAGGCTTCATTGATCCTGGTTCCCTTGGATTCCGTGGTCGGAACGACGGAATCTACAAAGTGGGGCCTGGCGACGACCGGTACGATCTGATCAAGATCAATCTCATAAACTTTAGCAAAGACCGCGTCCGGATCACTGGTATAGGCAGCCTTGACCTCCCGGCTGCCGTGTTCTTTCAGATACTCAAGGGTAACAGCATCCGTTTCCATCAGGGCGGTCTTGGCCCCCGCTTCCACACAGAGATTGCAGATCGAGAGACGGTCGCTCATGGATAGAGTTGCCAGTCCGTCCCCTGTGAATTCCATCGCCTTGTAATTCGCCCCATTGGCTCCAATCTGACCGATAATGGTCAGGATCAGGTCCCGCGCCGTAGCTCCGTGTCCCAGCTTGCCGTGAAGGCGGAACTGCAGAGTCTCGGGAACCATGACCCAGCTGGTTCCCGTCACCATACCATAGAGATAGTCGGTACAGCCGACACCGGTTCCGAAGGCACCCAGGGCGCCGTAGGTGCAGGTATGACTGTCCGCTCCAAAGATCATCATACCGGGCGAGACGTATTTCTCCGCCATGATCTGATGGCAGATCCCATCCCCCTCATAAAAATCGATGCCGTGGTCTTTCGCAAAATCCCGCATCTTCTTCTGGGAAGCTGCGGTTTTGGGGCTGTCGCAGGGAACGTTGTGGTCGACGATCCACACCAGCTTTTTGGTGTCCGCGATACGGGGATGCCTGAGCTTTTGGTACATATCGATCGTCAGATGCGTCGTACCGTCGTTGGACATGAGATAATCCAGGGCAACCGTATGGATCTCTCCGGCGCCAACAACCCCTTTTCCTGCCGCATTCGCGATGATCTTTTCCGCAATGGTCATACCCATGGTCACGCATCCTCCTTGTCAAGCGAGGCGATCAGACCGCCCTGATTTAAGATCTTCTGTAAATGAACCGGCAGAGCCGTGCAGGCGTATTCCTGTCCGTTTGCAAAGACTTTTCCGCCTTCCAGGTCAAAGGAGATCTGATCCCCCTCCCGGACATGATCGTAGAGATCCCGGCAGACAATGGCGGGAAGTCCGATATTGATGGCATTTCGATAGAAAATGCGGGCAAAGGACCTGGCGAATACCGCCTTGACCCCCAGCGCTTTGAGGACACTGGCAGCCTGCTCCCTTGAGGAACCGCAGCCAAAATTATCGGAGGCAACGACAAAGTCCCCCGGTCTTACTTCCTTTGCAAAGTCCCCGTTCAGGGATTCAAATGTGTGTACTTTCATTTCGTCAATGGTCGGATAGAGCAGATATTGGGACGCGATAATCTGGTCCGTATCCACATCCTGATCAAAGCGGAATACTCTTCCCATAAAATTCTCCTTGAGGCAGCTTTACTGATTTTAAAAAAATGATGCCGGCGACTGTCAATGATTGCTCATCTGTGTGCGCCGGCACCATCCTATTTCTATTTTCTATCTGACAAGTCGGATCAGTTGTTGATCAGCTTGTCATCGTCGCTCCAGCTGTAGAGGGAACGAATCCATTCACCGACCTTCTCGGACGGATGCTCAACAGCCTGCTGCCGAAGTGCATTGAAATGAACCTTGTTGGCAGCGCCCATCTCAAGCAGGAAGTCCTTGGCAAAGGTACCATCCTGGATATCGGACAGAACCTTCTTCATCGCCTTCTTGGTCTCATCCGTAACAATCTTGGGTCCGGTGATGTAATCGCCGTACTCAGCTGTATTGGAGATGGAGTATCTCATGCCCTGGAAACCGGACTGATAGATCAGATCAACGATCAGCTTCATCTC
>DFIU01000001.1:45580-63639 GCA_002371465.1 Lachnospiraceae bacterium UBA3689
TCTCGTGGATGCACTCGAAGTAAGCATTTCTCGGATCATAGCCCGCTTCGCAGAGGACTTCAAAACCGGTCTGCATCAGCTTGACAACGCCGCCGCACAGAACAGCCTGCTCACCAAAGAGGTCGGTCTCGGTCTCGGTCCTGAAGGTTGTCTCCAGGATACCTGCGCGGGCTCCGCCGATGGCAGCGCCGTATGCCAGAGCCTTATCAAGAGCCTTGCCGGTTGCGTCCTGCTGAACAGCGACCAGCATGGGAACGCCCTTGCCTTCCTCATATTCGGACCGAACCGTGTGACCCGGAGCCTTAGGAGCGATCATGGTGACATCGACATCGGCAGGAGGAACGATCTGCTTGAAATGGATGTTGAAACCGTGAGCGAACATGAGCATATTGCCCGCTTCCAGGTTGGGCTCGATCTCTTCTTTATAGATCTTAGCCTGGAGTTCATCCGGCGTAAGGATCATGATGATATCAGCCTGCTTTGCTGCTTCGGCTGTCGGAAGAACAGTCAGTCCCTGAGATTCAGCCTTCTCCTTGGACTTGGAGCCTTCATAAAGACCAATGACAACATCAAAACCGGACTCCTTCAGATTCAATGCATGAGCATGTCCCTGGGATCCATAACCGATAATCGCGATCTTCTTGCCTTCCAGTAAGGACGGGTTGCAGTCTTCTTCATGATACAGCTTTGCTTCTGCCATAATCAATGTTCTCCTCTCTACTTGCGGTTGTCTTGTTTATCAAATAATCAGAACCATCTGACGTCGTCGGATCCGCGACTAAGACCCGTAATGCCGGTTCTGGCTATTTCCAGAATCTCGTAATCGCCCAGAACATCCAAAAGCGCTCCCAGCTTGGAACGGCTGCCGGTCAGTTCCAGAATCAGGGAATCTTTCTGGACATCGATGACATTGGCGCGGAATATATCGGCGATTGCCATGATGTCTCTCCGGGTCCTGACATCCGCGGTCACCTTGACCAGGATCAGTTCCCGGCTGACGGAATTGTCAGGGCTTAGGACCTTGACGTCCCGAACGTCCTCCTGCTTCTTCAGCTGGGCCAAGATCTGCTGCAGAATCAGGTCGTCTCCCCGACTTACGATCGTCATTCTCGAAATCTTGGGGTTAGCCGTGACACCGACGGTTAAGCTGTCAATGTTGTAGGCTCTTCTTGAGAAAAGATTGGCAATCCTGCTCAGTACGCCGGTGGTGTTATCTACCAACAGTGAAAGTACGATCTGGTCCATGTTCTTTTCCCCCTTGAAAATCGATTGAACCTATTTTAACGCATTGCTTTAAAAAGTCAACACATTAAAGTGTTAAACAGCAGGCGCTTCCAACAGATTTATCATATATCCTGTCCCGCTTCTTTGTAAATGATTTTCCGCCCGATAAAATATGGCTTGCTCTTCCATAAATACATAGGAACTTTCTTTTACTTATAGTATACTAAGAGCAAATGGATTTAAGCATTTTAACCAAAAGGAGGTTTTTATTATGCAGTTTTTAAAATGTGAATCCTGCGGAAAGATTGTCGCAGAACTTGTTCCGGGAAATCCGCAGACGATCTGCTGCGATCAGCCCATGACCGAGCTGATTCCCAATTCCGTCGACGCCGCTCAGGAAAAGCACGTTCCGGTTGTCACTGCTGATGGCTCTGCCGTCACCGTTACAGTAGGTTCCGTTGAACATCCTATGCTGGAAGAACACCACATTGCCTGGATCATCCTGGAGACCAATCAGGGTTATACCAAAAAGGATCTGAATCCGGGAGACAAGCCCTGTGCCGTCTTCGCTCTTTCCGAAGGGGAAGTTCCGGTCGCAGCTTATGAATACTGCAACCTGCATGGGCTTTGGAAGGCAGAGATCGCCGAAGAAGAGGAAGGGGATCAGGGACCCAGAATGCTGATCTCCTACTTCTCCCCGGGCGGAGTGACAAAGACCGCAGCCGAACTCATTGCCGAAGTGACCGGCGGCTCTCTTTACGAGATCAAGCCCGAGCAGCCCTACACCGACGCGGACCTCGACTGGACCGACAGCGCGGCCAGATCCAATATCGAAATGTCCGATAAGAATTCCCGCCCCAACCTGGCGGAAGCCCTTCCGGCAGCGGATTCCTTCGATATCCTCTTTGTCGGCTATCCCCTCTGGTGGGGAACCGCACCCAGAACGGTCGACACCTTCATTGAAGGTCTCCACCTCGACGGCAAGCTGGTCGTTCCCTTCTGCACATCCGGCGGTACCGGCGTGGAGAAGTCCGAGACAGAATTAAAAGAGCTGGTCAGGGACCAGGTTGTCTGGCACAAGGCGCTCCGCCTGACCAAGGATTCGACCGCAGAGGAAGTGACTTCCTGGCTCTCCGACCTGCTGAAATAAGACCGGAGGGAACTTTATGGGAGGCAGGCGTCTCGATGCTCAATCCTCATCTTCGAGATATTCCTGATATTCGGACTCGCTGGAAAAAAGCATATAAGTTCCGTCTACATAACCCATAAATCCGTCAGCAATTGAATATCCTTTCATCTGTCTGTCCTCCTTCTATCGAGTTTGGGATCGCGGTTATCTTGTACCCGCTTCGCTTTTCTTTGATATAAGGAGTATAGACAATGGCCTGTACAAAAAAGCGCACATCCAGAACATTTGTTCCTGGGTGTGCGCTTTTTTGTACAGCCTGATTGGTTTGTAAAACCTTACGGGGTCTCACCACGCATTTATTCTACTTTTTTACGGTTTGACCCTTTCTTTCCCTTTTCCGGACCGGCTCCCTCCAGTCGCCTGACCGCTGCCTTAAGTGAGGTGACAATGGGAATTTCCGGCACCTTAACCTTGCCCACAGGCTGAAACTCGACGACAATTTTCAAAATGTGCTTCTGCAGACCGGACATGCGGGACACATAGGATTCCGCCCTGCCCTTTACCTTCTCCAGGTTCTCATTGACCAGTTCGGGTGCCCTGGTCACGGAATCGTAAGCAAGTTCCGCCCGGATATTGAACTCCTCTTTAAAGTCCTGCATCCGGCTGATCAGCGAAGAAAGACTCGCCTCCGTCAAAGCCAGGTCGGCACCAAAGCCTATGGCAAGTCCCAACGCCAGCCCCTCATAGACCAAAGGGGAAAAGATCGCGTGCATGCCGTTCATTGCCGGCAGCAGGTAGCGAACGATGACCACGCCGCCGACGCCAAAGCCCACACTTGCCGGCAGACAGATCCGTCCATTTAGATTGAGGGGTGTGTGACTGTAATCCCACCATCTCATATGGAACCGCCATTCCAAAAACCAGGACGTTCCGTACTCGGCGATGGCGCTTCCCACCATACAGATCAGGAAAATGACCCATACCGGAAGATTTCCCCCTCTTAAATGCGGAATGACCCTAAACAAAATGGTCGCCGCCACAACGCTGGCGCCGTAGATCGGGCAGATCGGACCGAATAAAAAGCCCCGGTCCTGCCACTCCTTTTCCTTGATCGTGCAGTAGATGGATTCCCACACCCAACCCAGGAAGCTGTAAAAAATAAACTCGGTAAAGTACCGGGCGATCAGCATATCTCCCCCTCCCTCGAACGATTCAGCCTCTCTCCGATGATCCTGCCCCGATCGGTCATCCCGGATCGAGCATTCATCTTCGCCTCCTCAGGGTTTCGTGAAGCGACACCAGCTTATCAGACAGACTGACAATCCAAGCCTCTCTGCAGTCCGGCACATGGAGCAGGGTAAGGGGCCACATGTGGCTGCGAATCACATTTTTCTCCCGATCACTTAAATCAAAGTCCTGTTCCGCCTGCTTAAGAGCCGCTGCCGGATGGGTAAAGCCGTGGAAGCGACCGCCGTCATAGTGGTGCCAGTCGTAGAGGTAGTAATCGTGCAGCAGACCTCCCCGGACCAGGACCCTGGGATCGCCGTTTAGCCCCAGCCGTTCATTGACCGCAAGGCTCATCCTGGCAACAGACTTGACATGGTCCAGCGTCGTAACATTTCCATGCTGAATAAACTGATCCATCCGCTTGAGCCTGGGGTCCTCTACCATCGTTTCAATCAAAGTCTCATAACCGGACTTCTTCATTTCCTTCATTTACGTCCTCCATAACGACCATTATACTGAATGATCGCGGATTTCGCAAAATGGAATGTCGCTGCCCCAATTTGACAAGTACCTGTCATTTCTATAAAATGTTTAGAACTCATAGGGCTGGCTTTCAAAGCTTGATCAAGCCATACACAGGGAGATAAACGATGAGCGATTATTTATATTTTATTCCAACCAAAGAAGACACCGTCACACTGATCGGACTGCTGTTCCGTAAAAGCAAGATGGACGTCTTAGTGAGCGACTATAAGAAAAACCGCATGGTGCGCTCCGTGCAAAAGACCATCCGTGGCAGATATCTGCATTACTCCGAACGTTTTGGCAGCGGTCTGGCCTACCACGCAAAAAAGGACGAGTACGTCATGGTGATCAGCGTCGATGGGGATGACTCCTCCCCCGCCTTTATTTTCGGCCAGAAAAATGCCGAGGAAGCGGTTGCTTTGGGCAAGAAGGCGGATGCCAAGCCCTTTGGCTTGACCCAAGATGAAATCTCGATCATTTCCAAGGTCACCGCTGTCAGCGCCACCGGAATTGAAAATCTGACCCAGGACAATGACCTGATCCCCCAGGTCTTCGTCCATGTCGACGACGAAATCGCGGAGGCGGCAAAAGAAGCATATCCCGATCTCAATATTCGGGAATAAAGAGATAAAGAGGGCTGAGAATCATTCACTTCGATTCTCAGCCCTCTTCTATGCTTTTACACTTATCCCCAATCAGGATGCCTGTACCCGGCTGCTTACCTGACTGGTCTTTTTGCTGTAACGGCGGTGACCGGGAGCATAGGAACTCTTCCTATAGGAATGACCTCCGGACCGTCTCCCGTAAGCTCCGCCGTTTCTTCTGCCCCGGCGGGAGGAATTTCCGCCGGATTTTTTCCGAGTCAGCTCAACGGACCATTCGGTCTCAACCGTCGGAATTTCCTGTTTCATCATCTTCTCGATATCGTGAAGCAGTCCCATCTCATCGCTGCAGCAAAGAGAAACCGCCTCTCCCCTTTCTCCCGCACGACCCGCACGACCGATTCTGTGGATATAAGATTCGGACTCCTCCGGCAGATCGTAGTTAAAGACATGGCTGATCTTGGGGATATCGATGCCTCTTGAGGCGACATCCGTCGCGACCAGAACCCCGACGCGACCGGACTTAAAGCGCTCGAGTGCGCTCTGCCGCTGCCCCTGGGTCTTGTCCCCATGGATGGCAAGAGCGGGAATGCCCGCTCTCTTTAAGTCGCGCACCAGATGGTCCGCGCCGTGCTTGGTCCTGGTAAAGACGATGGACTTCCTGACTGCATCCTGATTCAGATAATCGGCAAGGACCAGCTTTTTATCCGTCTTCTCGGTAAATACAATCGACTGGTTGACATTCTCAGTCGGGCTGGTCGTCGGCGCAATCCGGATGTCGACCGGTTCATGCAGAAGTTCCCTCGCCAAAGACTCAATCTCCTTGGGCATAGTCGCGGAGTACATCACCGTCTGCCGCTTCTTGGGAACGGCACCTGCGATCTTCCGGATATCATGGATAAAGCCCATGTCGAGCATCCGGTCCGCCTCGTCTAAGGTAAAGATCTCCACTTCATCCAGGGAGACGATCTTCCGGTCCATATAGTCCATCAGCCGCCCCGGTGTCGCCACCAGGATATCGCAGCCCCTCTTAAGCGCCGCGATCTGGGGGCCCTGCTTGGCACCTCCATAGATGCAGACCGTTCTCAGTCTCATATATCTGCCATACTTTTTAAAATTATCAAAGATCTGGACGGCAAGTTCCCGCGTCGGCGTCAAAATGAGGGCGCGGATCCGGCTCTTCTTTTCCACCGTCAGCTGGTTGAGGATGGGAAGGGCAAATGCCGCCGTCTTTCCGGTTCCGGTCTGGGCGCAGGCGATCATGTCCCGCCCTGCCAGCATTTCCGGAATCGCCTGCTCCTGGATTGGTGACGGATGTTCGTAACCTGCCTTCCGGATGGCGTCGAGGATTGGTTTCTTCAGATTCAGTTCATTAAAATTCATTCATTCTCCTTTTCATACAAGTTTCGGAGAACCGGCAAATCTGCCCGCTTCATCATAAGAATGTCCAAAACTCGTATCGGCAGTATATCTGCCCGGATTGACATAAAAAAACTGACCGGCTTACGCCTGATCAGTCCCAGTCAACATATTCAACGTAACGAATTCTTATTTTATTACAAACTATCATAAAAAGCAAAGGTTATTTATCGACCTTCGATGGTATAATAAGAAGAGATTCATTTTGTACGATATGCGGCGCTTAATATGAAAGGAAAAGTGATCCTATGTCCGAGTTCAGTGATGCGATTCGCAAGCAGTTTCAGGCGGGCGACGAGGTGAGGGATGCGGGGCTTACGACCCCGGATGACATTTTCCGAATCGACAACATTCCCTACGGTCCCGATCCCAGGATGCAGCTTCTTGATATATACCGTCCCAAGGGGGCAGGCAAGACTCCCCTGCCCGTCATTGTCAGTTTCCATGGCGGCGCCTGGGTCTATGGGGATAAGGACCTTTATCAATATTACTGCATGTCTCTGGCACAGCGCGGCTTTACCGTCATCAACTACAGCTACCGGCTGGCTCCCGAGTCTCAGTTCCCGGCGCCCCTTGAGGACACCAACCTGGTCTTTACCTGGCTCATAGACCACGCGCAAAAGATCGGAGCCGATACCAGACGGATCTTTGCCGTGGGGGACTCTGCCGGTGCCAACGGGCTGGCTCTTTATGCGGAACTTCTGACCAATCCCACCTATGCTGCCCATTTTTCCTTTAAAGTCCCTCAGGGTTTGAAAATCAGAGCTCTTGCCTTAAACTGCGGCGTCTATAAAAATTCCTTCGGCGATCAGCCGGATGACTCCCAGAAGCTCCTTTTAAAGGAATATCTGCCGGAGGGAGGCAGCCCCCAGGAACTGGATCTTCTTGACGTCACCGCCCATCTGACCCGGGATTTTCCGCCGACCTATCTCATGACCTGTACAGGGGATCCTCTGCTGAACCAGGCTCCGCTTCTGGCCCAGGCTTTGATGAAAGAGAGCATCCCCTTCACCTTCCGCTTTTACGGCGATCCCCATCACAAGGAGTTGGGACACGTCTTTCATCTCCGCATCAAAACGCCGGAAGCCAACGGCTGCAACGATGATGAGTGTGAATTTTTCAGGAGATTTTAAAGTTTCCTTCCAAATCTCCAAGAAACTACCAGGACCAAGGGCACCCACAAGAGGCTCTCTGGCTTCTGCATATCTACCGTGCGGCTACATCAGAGAGGCAAAGAGCCGTAAAAAGCTCAGTCCCAGCCGCTTAAAATAGTTGTCCCTCTTTCGGTAAGCTTCGGTCACGTCGGCGCATCTTTGAAAGAGGGCTTCAAAGTCCTCTCTTACTTCCCGCACCGCCCGGCAATGGGAAAAGAGGCAGCCATTTTCAAAATGGTGATAGAAGCTGCGGTAGTCCAGATTCACGGTTCCGCAGGTTGCGATCTCATCGTCGGAGACACATTGCTTGGCATGGACAAAGCCCGGCGTAAATTCATAGATCCGGACGCCGCTTTCGATGAGTTCCCGGTAGTAGGACCGCGTGACCGTGTAGATCAGTTTCTTGTCCGGTATGCCCGGCGTGATGATCCGGACATCAACGCCCCGCTCCGCTGCCAGCGTAAAGGCTCGGACCAGCTCGGAGGTCGGAATCAGGTAGGGTGTCGTGAAATAGGCATAGCGGGTGGCGCGGTTTAAAATGCTGATATAGACATTTTCTCCAATATAGACGTCGTCGAGAGGACTGTCAGCGTAGGGTTGAACGTAGCCCTCCGAGCAGCTCAGCTGCTGCCAGGAGGGAAGATACTCCTCAACGTGTTCCAGATCCGAAGCGTCCGGATCGTCCGCATTCCACATTTCCAGAAAGGAGATCGTCAGGTTCTGAACCGCCTCTCCGAAGAGCATGACGCCGGAGTCCTTCCACTCACCGTAGGGATGCTTGAGATTGACATATTCATCCGCCAGATTGAAACCTCCGGTAAAGCCGATCCTCCCATCGATGACAGTCACCTTGCGGTGGTCCCGATTGTTCATAAAGATGTTGTAGATCGGACGTACCCGGTTGAAGTCCCGGCACTTGATCCCCTCCGCTTCCATGCGCTTTTGGAACTGGGGCGTCAGAAACTCCAGACTGCCGATATCGTCATAGAAGATCCTCACTTCCACCCCCTCTTTTGCCTTTTGAACCAGAATGGGGTGAATCTCCTTCCAGACTTTGGCGTCCTCAATCGCATGATATTCCATGAAAATGAACCGGTTCGCCAGCTTCATGGTGTTTGCCATCGCCCTGATGCAGTCCGCTGCGTCGCCGAAAAACTGCGCCTTGGTATTGCCGTAGACCGGATAGCCGGACTGGCGGTAAATATAGTTGGAAATATTGGCGCTGTGAATATGGTCCTGTTCAAAGGTGTGAACCGTCTCCGGGTCTGGCTTTAGATGAGGCATCAGCCAGGCGTCGACCCGCTTATAGCGGCGGCGCATCTTTTTCGCCCCGCCGACATAGTAGGTCAGGACGAAGAAGGTCGTCCCCATCAGAGGAAAAGCCAGGATCAGCATGATCCAGGCGTATTTGATGCCGGTATTACGCTTGGTCCCATAGATGCTCAGGGTCAAAATGACGGCAAAGGTCCTCTGTAAGATCTCCAGAATCCGAAAGTGGTGATTTAAAATGGCAAAGACCAGGATCAGCCAGATTACCTCGACGAGGATGGAGGCAGCCGCAAAGATGCCCCGCGATATGCTGTTTTTCATCGATTCATTTTTTTCCGGTGCCCGCTGCATCATCTGTTCTGCTTACCCTTCTCTTCTTAAAAAGCCCGTCGCTTCTTTCCCAGTATCTTTTCATTCTCTGAAAATCACTTCTGCAACTATCATACAGGGATTTTCTGATCAACCCAACCTATCAGCCTTTAAAACGTTTTCCTAATAAAATTTATGATCGGCACAACTCTTGATTTATCATCAATCTCTGCCGCCAGCCATGATTTCGGAGGCAAGAGGATGCCCCGCATCAAAGATTCCTACATACCCCCTTAAGGATGCCGCCTTTTCCCTTAGCGCCGTACACTTTTCCCAGACGAAGATCCTGGCGCTGCCCTTGCCGTTTTTTGCCTCCTGCAGCATATTGCCGCCCGCGGAATTGCCGTCAAAGCCGACCAGGATGGAGGGACGCCGTTCAAAGATCTCATAGTTAAAGCTCTTATAGATGCCCATGCCCTCACTCTCGGTCGAAACCCGGATGAAGACGCCGCTGTCCTTTAAGGCAGTGACTTCCTTCCTGGCAAGTCTCGACGGAACAAAGGCAAAGATGCGGAAGCCCTTCTCATTGTGGTCAACCAGGTATTTCTCGTAACCGCGCAGTTTGTGACCGATCACGAAGAAGGTCTCATCCGGATTTAAGGCATTAAGGAGGGCGTCCAGCTGCTTCTGTCCCTCTTTGGTCATACGGGTCGCCCGCTTTTCGGAGTTAAAACTACCCCCCATGACGATAACCGGAGTCCGGTCCCAGGGCAGGTCCTGGATCTGGTCCTTAAGTTCCGTATTGGCATCGAGCCGTTTTACGGTCAGCTTGATGGATTTGGCAACCTGGTCCTCATCCATCCGATCCAGGAAAAAATCTTCCATGGACTGGTTCCCCAGGATTCGGCGGAAGACTTCCTTCTTATTAGAATACGCCTCTTCACTTGCTAATATCAATCCCGTCTCGGCATCCTTCATCGCCTGCATCTCGGCGTCGGTCAGTCCCAGGAGCTTTTGCAGGGACAGCTGCTCATCGATGGAACAGGTCCCGTAGAGCGCTGCTCCGTCTGTTCCCTGGACGCAGCGGATGCCTTCCGCCAAATACTTGCGGAGGGGGTGATTGTCCAGCCCCGTCATGTTGTTGAGGCGCACATTGGAGGTCAGCTGGAATTCCAGAACCACATGGTTCTCTTTCAGATCCTTTAGGACCTGCCGTCCCTTTTGGGAGCGGAAGCTGTGAGTATAGAGCCCGTGTCCCAGCCGAATTTTGGGCAGACTCTGACCGGGAGCTAAGGAATCCCGGATGCATTTGATACTGTGACCGATATTGTCCTTCTGGCTGTCATTTTCCCCGGCGTGAACCCGGATGACAAAGCCCGGGTCCCTGGCGGCGATTCGGACAATTTCCTCAAAGACCGGCTTTAAGGTGATGATATCGTTGATCTCCTCCCCGACAAAGTCACAGCCCGCCACATAGGGGTCGAGAGTTACCGCCCGCAGCACGGCAAGATTCTTGACCAGGTAATCCTCCGGCGTCTTCCGGTCCTTGACGATGGTCAGGGGAATCCGCCTCAGGGCGGCAAGGAAGCGGATCATGACGCCGGTCTCCCGATAGATCCTGGGCATCACGTCGTGGACTTCCTCCAGCATGCGAATGGATTCGTATTTCTTGACCAGGGTCGTATCGCTGATCTCGGCGTAGCTGACTCCCTGCCTCTGGTAGCTCCTGGCAATCCAAAGAAGCAGATCCTGGTAGATGGTATTATCATGATAAGCGGGATTCTCCCCATCCTTCATCATCTGCTTTAAGTAGCGGACGACATCCCGGTCCGGGATGCCGGAAATATGGCTGATCCGAATCTTCTCTTCACTCTCCTGCCCCTTGCAGAAAACGTAGCGGTAGAGGTAGACCTTCTCCAGGTTGGTAAAGACCGCCTGCCCGTCCTTTAAAATGGCAAGAGAGGTCCGAATCTTAGCCAGGTTCTCCTTGGCGTGGTCGAGATTTCTCAAAATCAGGTCGGCGAAGTTGATAAAGGTATTGTCATTGATCCTGCGGTCCAGATATTTGCCCTTCAGTTCAGAGTCAACGAACTGCTTCTCCACCTTAGCCCGCTGTGCCGCCACCCGTTCCTCCTGCCGATCAGTCAGATCAAGCCCCAGTTTTCGGACATAGTAGAGGGGGTAGCGGATCTGGTGGTAAATGCCCAGGGCGATCAGGATATCCGGCTCCAGATTGCCGTTCATGTGGGTGTGCAGGTCACTCCTGAATTTCAGTTCCTTTTTGATATAAGTCTTGAAAATGGTTCGCGAGACGTCATATTTAAAGTCCTTGGTCTGGCTCATGAGGGTCTTGGAAATGGCGGGAATGATCGCCTTGCGCTCCACCTTGCCGTCCGGATAAATATTTGCCATCTTGGTATTGCCCAGGCGGAACATATACACTTCTTCATTTTCCGCATCGACGTAGCAGGGCACTTCGCCCCGGATAACCAAAAGCCCGTTTTCATTTTCCGAAAGAGGAAGATCGCAGAGCTTAGCCAGGTTGCGGATCAGATTGCCCGAATGATAGTTGGGCGTTTCCAGTTCATAGAACATCCGCCCCAGATCCATATAGAGATTGACGATCACGTCTTTCTCCCGATCCAGATAAAAACAGGTGAAGTAGGTCATGACATCTCCTTCCATTAAAAACAACCGGTCTTTTTAATACTCTTTAAGCTTCGTTCTATCCTATGACGCCCGGGTCAGATCCGTCAAAAACTCATAGGCGCTTTGATAATCCTCCTCCCGCCAGAGGTCTGCGGGCCGCATATTTCCCAGACCCGAAATCTGGGACGCGTAGAGGTCCGCCCCTTCCGAAATCTTTGAGATCCGGCGATCCCCATCCAGATCGACATAGAGCAGAATCTTCACCTGCCAGTAGGCTTCCGGATCGTCCGGATCCGCCTGATCCTGATAGGACCTGAGATCAAGGGAGGCGGTGATAGAATCCCCATCGTCCTCCAAAACCTCATAGATGGAGGGCAGGTTGAAGGCGTCCGCCACAACCTTACGATTTAAAAAATCATTCCATTTTGTATGCACCATGTTCCACCTCAAACGATCCGCTTTTTATAGAAGCTGCGGATCAGGAAAAATTCCGAACAGATAAAAAGTACGGAGATCAGGATTCCGACTGCCGGTAATATCCATCTCTCTTGCTGCAAAAGCACTCGGGCGAATGGGAATAGATGACCCCAATCGCCTGCAGGTAGGAGTAGATCGTCACACTGCCGGCAAATTTCATGCCGCGCCGCTTCAGGTCCTTAGCCACGCGGTCGGACAGATCGTTTCTGGTCGTAGTGAGCGGCTCATAGAGGACCTGTCCATCCGTAAAGCTCCAGATATAGCGGTCAAAACTCCCGAACTCTTCCTGAATCTTCAAAAAGATCCGGCTGTTGTGGATGCTGGCGCGGATCTTCTGTTCATGCCGGATAATGCCGGCATCCTGCAGCAGGTCCTTTACCTTGGCCTCATCAAATGCCGCCACACGATTTACATCAAAGTCCTCATAAGCTGCCCGGAAGTTCTCCCTCTTATGAAGGAGGGTCCGCCAGGACAGCCCAGCCTGAAAGAGTTCAATGACGAAAAGTTCGTAGAGGGCACCATCGTCATGCTTGGGCTGGCACCACTCCTCGTCGTGATAGCTCCGGTAGAGGGCGTCCCCCTGGGGCAGATAGGGACAGCGGATCAGACCGTCCGATTCAAGTTCCGCTTTGATTTCTTTATTCCGATCCGTTCTATTTGCCATGATATCTTCCTTTTCGATTGTCAGCTAGGTTTGGGAGCTGCTTTCGGTTTATCGGCAAAAAACTGAGGTTCTTTCTATCTCACCACAGGAAGTCTAGTCCCGCTCCAAGACACGCACTTGCTCTTTGTCATAAAAAACTATTTATTCCTTTGAAAACAGATTTCGGTACATTTTCCGTTCAAAGAAAATGGAAATGATGACGCTGACCAGTTCCGCCAGAGGGACAGCAGCCCAGATCCAAAAGAGGCTGCGGGTCAGGACCGACAGGGCGGCAAAGGATCCTGTCAGAAGGACAAACTGGCGCAGGATATTGACGATCAGGGTATAGCGGCTGTGTTCCAGCGCCTGCATGGTAGAAGTCAGGATGATGCAGCTGCCGCCCAGAGGCAGGGACAGGATACAAAAACGCAGCGCCGTAAGTCCGATCTTCAGCATGTTGTCGGATGCCTTAAAGAGCATGAGCAGGGGTCCCGGGATCAGTTCCAGGATGACCAGGAGCAGGACCATATAGGTCAAAATCGCGGTCAGGGAAAGACGGATCGTCCGTTTCACCCGGTCATTGAGTCCTCTGGCATGGTTGTAGGACAAAATCGGAATCATGCCGTTGTTCATACCAAAGACCGGCATGAAACAGAAGTTTTGCAGCTTCATCCAGATTCCATAGACAGCTGCCGCCGTCGTGCTGTAGCCCAGCAGGATCTGATTGATCCCAAAGGTCGAGACCGAGCCCAGTCCGATCGTGATCATACTGGACGTTCCCACAGCCAGAATGTCCCGGACGGAGGTCAGGCGCAGACCGATATCTTTAAGCCCGATCCGGACAGACTCGTTTTTCCTCATATTCAGAATCATGGCGACCGCAGCGCCCAGCACCTGCCCCAGCACGGTCGCGAGTGCCGCGCCGGCGATGCCCATTTTTGGAAAAGGACCGATGCCGAAGATCAAAAGGGGATCGAAGATGATATTAAAGACGGCTCCCGCTGCCTGCGCCGTCATGGCAAGGGCGGCGCGCCCGGTCCCGACCAGCATTTTCTCAAAGAGCTGACCGAAGAGATCGCCGAAGGACACGACCCAGCAGATCTGCAGGTAGATGGTCCCCAGATTGACGATCTCCCGCACATCCGTCTGTGCAGCATAGATAGCATGGGTGGACGTCAGCCCCAAAAGAGCAAAGATCAGCCAGAACAGCAGATTTAGCGCAACGCCGCAGCCCGCCGTCCGGTTAGCCTCCTGCCTCCTGCCGCTGCCGATCTGGCGGGGGATGACGGCGTTGATGCCGACTCCAATGCCAACCGAAATCGCGTGTTCCAGCTGCTGCATGGGAAAGGCAAGGCTGACCGCAGTCAGGGCATGCTCCGAGATCCGGGCGACAAAGATCGAATCCGCGATATTGTAGAGTGCCTGGATCAAGAAGGAAATCATCATGGGCAGGGACATCGTAAGAAGGAGCCTGCCGACCGGCATGCTTTCCAGCTTATTTTCTGCGTTCAGCAGCCCCCGCCTGTTTTGTCTGACCTTACTTTCTTGTGACATGGTTATCCTTTCCTTCTTCGCATGTGTCTGCCCTTAACCAGCGGCTCCTCTTCATCCGGCTGGGTCGATAAATATTCCGCATAGAGACGGATATAAAGTTTCAGATACTCCTCTTCCACTTCCTCAAAAGCCCGAAAGGAGTGATCCGGCTTAATCAGAACCCGGGGCTCCTCCCCCTCCTGGTACTCCAGCAAGTCATCGAGGTCATAATAGAGCATGGCGTTGTCGATCCGCCTGACTTCCGCCTTCTCCGCTCTTGTCAGCGGAGCCCCCAGAAATTTGGTATAGATAAAGTTTAAGAGATGGTTCTCCCAGGCCTGATAGCGGGGAAGTTCCTGCTTAAAGGGACGGGGGACATCGGACATATAGCATTCACCGGCATCGTGAAGAAGGGCGGCGAGTTTTACGCGGGGGGATAGGCCCTCCGCCTCCGCTTCCCTGGCACAGGCGATGCAATGCTGACCGACCGAATAAAAGGTTTTCAGCTGCCCATTTCCGCGGCAGATCAAAGATAAGGCGTGCGCGATATCCTGAATGACGATTTTATCCATTTCCGGTCTGGTCGGATAAAAATGCTCTCCGGTGTAAGTTGTAATCCAAGCGCTCATACTGTTGTCGTAACCCCTGTCATTTCATTTTCATTGGATTTCCTGCGCCTTATCTTACCACACTGAACGATCAGATGGTTCAGGAAATGCACTCTTTGGGGACGGTAAAGGTCCCGTCTTTTAAGTCAAAGGCGTAAATGGCGCAGTTTCCGATAAATTTGCTCCAGTAGCTGCCATAAGACTTGGGCGTCAGGTATTCCAAAGCCCCCTTCATAGCAATCGCGTGCGTCGCAATTAAAATATTTCCTGACTCCTGCCCTTTCAGCGTTTCCAGAAAATCCCCCACTCTCCCGACCACCTGGTCCAGCTGCTCCATCCCTTCGGGAGCCGGATTGTGGACAAAGTTCTTGAAGAAACGAATGATTTCCTCCGGCGGATCTTTCAGGCTGGTCCCCTCGTAGGGACCGTAATCCATTTCCAGGAGACGGTCATCCAGCAAAATGTCCTTCCAGGCAAAGCCTCCTGCCAGCGAGGCGGTTTCGACTGCCCGGTCCAGGGGGCTGGAATAACAGGTGGAAAAGCGGATGCCCCTTGAAGCAAAGTAGCGACCGGCGGCTTTCGCCTCTGCCCTGCCCGCTTCATTTAAAGGGGTGTCGCTCCGGCCCTGCAGAACATTGGACCGATTCCGATCCGTCTGCCCGTGGCGGATAATATAGACCATACAAAGCTCCTTCCGTAAACACGAAAAAAGGACTGTCAGCCAGTCCTTTTTTCTGTAAATGCCAAACCCGACCGCTTCCGGTCAGGCTTCCTCTTCATCCAACGTGTCAATGATGTCCAGGCATCTCTCCTCGTTCATCCGGTCGCAGAGATCGAGGAAAACGTCGAGCGGTACGTTGTTGAGCTTCTTATTTCCGCGGATATTGATGGAAACCGTCTGCTCTTCCGCCTCCTTATCGCCCAGAACCAGGATGTAGGGATCTTTAAACTGCTTGAACTTCTTGATCTTGGTCTTCATGTTGTCATCACTGAAGTCCGCCTCAACCCGGATGCCGTTCTTCTCGCACAGGTCTGCAACTTTCTTCGCGTACTCGTTGTGTTCCTGACGGATGGGGACGATGCCGACCTGGTAGGGAGACAACCAGAAGGGGAAGTCGCCCTTGAAGTTTTCGATGATAATTCCGATGAAGCGTTCCAGGGATCCGTAAATGGCGCGGTGAATGACGACCGGCATCTGCTGGGTTCCGTCCTCCGCCGTATAGGTCAGACCAAAGTTATGAGGCAGCTGGAAGTCGAGCTGAATCGTTCCGCACTGCCACTCTCTTCCGATCGCGTCCTTGATCTGGAGGTCGATCTTGGGACCGTAGAAAGCGCCGTCACCCTCGTTGATTTCATAGCCGCCTTCGCCGTATTTTTCATCCAGAATCTCTTTCAAATCCGCCTCGGCGCGGTTCCAGACATCGATATCGCCCATAAAATCAGCCGGTCTGGTCGACAGTTCCGCCCGATAAGTGACACCGAAGGTCTTGTAGACTTCATCCGCAATGGAAATGATATCCGCGATCTCATCCTTGATCTGGGACTCCATGACAAAGGTGTGATCATCGTCCTGACGGAATTCCTGAACGCGGAAAAGACCATTTAACTGACCGGACTTCTCCTTACGGTGAAGAACGTCGTACTCGCTGTAACGGATAGGCAGTTCCTTGTAGGACCTCTTCTTCCGCTTGTAGGTCATCAGCGCGTTGGGGCAGTTCATCGGCTTCGCCGCCATGGTGTCGATGCTCTCACGGTTGTAGACGACCGTACCATTTTCAAGCGTAACCTCCCGGGTTTCTTCATCCTCCGGATCGGCATGAACCTTGATATCCTCCAGGTTGACGTCCGCCTTGGTGTAGCCGTCGATGCCCGGAACAATAAACATGTTGTGGAGATAGTGAGCCCAGTGACCGGATACCAGCCAGAGCCGCTTGTTGTTGATCAGAGGCGCTGAAATTTCCCGATAGCCGTGCTTCAGCTGAATTTCCCGGGAATAGGTCAAAAGAGCCTGGTACATTTTCCAGCCTCTGGTCAGCCAGTAGGGCATGCCCGGAGCGGTCTCATTGAACATGAAGAGTTCCAGCTGGGCGCCGATCTTCTTGTGATCGCGCTCCCTTGCCTCCTTGATCATGCGGATGTGCTGCTTCAGCTCGTCCTTTGACGGGAAGGCATAGAAATAGACCCGCTGCAGATGGTCGCGGTGTTCATCGCCTCTCCAGTAAGCCATGGATGTCGCGTGAACTTTGTAGGCTGCGCTCATCAACTCCCGGGAATTGTCGACATGAGGACCTCTGCAAAGATCGACATAGTCGTCGCCTGTGTAGTAAACAGTAATGACTTCGTTCTCCGGCATATTCTGAATCAGCTCGGTTTTGAACTTCTGATCCTTGAAGAGATCCAGAGCCTCTGCCTTCGTGACCTCTTTTCTGGTCCAGGGCTCTTGGCGCTTGATGATCTCGCGCATCTTGTCCTCAATCGCCTTAAAGTCATTCTCGGTGATGCTCCTGCCTTCCGGCAGGACGAAATCGTAATACGCTCCGTCTTCAATCTGCGGACCGATTGCGTACTGCACATCTTTGCCGTAGAGTTCAATCACGGCTTTTGCCAGAATGTGAGCCAGAGAATGACGGTAGACCGCCAGGTACTGTTCTTTTTCCATTTTTTGATCTCCTTTTGACTGCCGCCACGAGCGGTGTCCCTTAAAAATTTGTCTGCGGAAATTTCTGCAGTATCCTAATTGTAGACTGATCAGGACGGGATGTAAAGGATTTTGAAGCCTTGACCTTCTCTTAAATTCGTCAATTTAAGCGCGATATTTTTTTAAAAATTGCATACCATAAAGACCAAGGCATCAAAAGATACCACTTCCGAAATTGAAATTTTTTTAAAGTTTCGCACCTGACCCCGGAGCTTACATAGACCTCTTTTCAATAAAAAATACTTTACGAAGAATTTGGTTCATTCCATCCCAAATATAAATTGTCATACAAAAACCCCCGGGTATAGCCCGGAGGTTTTTGTATCTTGCTTGTGTATTTAACTGTGTACTATAAGTGTCCTACACATCAGATCATATCATCACAGATAGGAGCAAAAACCCTGCTATGATAGGGTTTTATCAGAACTTACCAGCCTTAGCCGCTTCTTCTACTGCGACCGCAACAGAAACCGTCGCGCCGACCATAGGATTGTTTCCCATACCGATGAGACCCATCATTTCAACGTGAGCCGGAACGGAGGAAGAACCTGCGAACTGAGCGTCGGAATGCATACGGCCCATGGTATCGGTCA
>DFIU01000020.1 GCA_002371465.1 Lachnospiraceae bacterium UBA3689
TCCTCTTTTCAAAAATGTAGACTTTCCCGCACATCTGGGACTATAATAAATCTGTCTATCTACACTCCCCTTTTCGGGTGTTAAGACCATATTTCTTCATCTCTTTTGATGAACCTTCACCGTGAAATAAAGTCTACGTTTTCACACAATAAATGTTCACAAATTCTTTATACAGCGGCAGCTTGCTGTGTCTTGTTTCGATTTCAAATATGGTGAAGAAAAATGAAAGGGGATGATTTTGTTGGCAACGGACATACAGACAAACATTGCAAATGCACTTTTGGATCTATCTCTTGAGTATCCATCGCGGTCTGATTTTTCCATGGACGAAATTGCCGCACGGGCGGGAATGACGCGACAGGCCCTTTATCAACAGCATTTCAGGAGCAATAGGGAGATTGTGGAATATCTCCGACAGACGATGGGCACTGAGATCAATGCTCTGTTTCAGCAGTATAATTCGGCCACCGGTCAGAATCCCCTGGAATATTTTGCGAACAACATTCTTCCAATGCTTTATAAGAACAGGAAACTGATCCGCTGTTTCTGCACAACGGAAATTGATCCAACATGGCGTCCTTTTATTCAGAAGATCTATCTGGAGTGGGGACTTAACAACTACAATACCAGCGGAAATGCATATCACCTTTCGGATCGGGCCATGACAAAGCTGTTCGTAAAGTCAACGATGGCTATTGTTGAAGCCTGGCTCTGTCAGGAAGATCCTGCTCCGATAGAGGAATTTCGTACAGATTTTTTACGCCTTGCAAAAACGCCGATCTATGAACTTCTTGCAGTAAAAACCAGCTGATCGTATCCAGTTTTTTCTTCCGTGGAAGGTTGAGAAAAATTTGGTGGTATAGATGAAGCTTTTTATCCTTTAAAGATTTGTTGAAAGGATGGGGATATGACGAAAAGGAACAGAACCTTAGCAAGTGCTGAATATACGGGTACAAAACAGAAGAGAAAGAATCATCTGGTAAGACGGATCATCCTGAGCATTTTGTTCTTTTTGGCCATCCTCTTTTGTTCTTCAATGGCAGCCGGAATACTGGCCCATCGCTTTATAACGGAAAATATTCTGGCCATAATCGGCTTTGCGCTGGCTGTGCTTATGTTATTGCCTTTTGGACGATGGCTTGTACATCTGGATAGAAAAACAAATTCCGGGCTGGCTGTTCTGCCGCCGGTTATTCTGATCATCATTCTCTTCCTTCTTACCTTTGCCCTAATGGCCCATCAGCTGGGCAAATCTTCCCCTCTGGCAGAGCCTGGTAAAAATATCAATTCGTGCGGGTATAACCATGATTTTACCGACTTTGGAAGTGACAGCCTGGAGAAACTGATTGAAAAAAATGCGGCAAATCAAAAAATAGTCTCGTGGCCAGGATTGACAGGAACGATTATCATGAGGTTTTCCTAAGTACAGAAAATGAAGTTACAGCATACGAATTTGCGGAACAAGATAAGCGGTATTTTTATCTTGGAATGCGGAAGCTGGTCTACCACGCCGCCCGGTATCCGGCCAGTTCCTACAGCTGGCAGGAAACAGTATTTTCGGATGCGGCACAGAGCCGCCTGTCTCACGGAATCAGAATGTTTCAAAACGGCTACAGCGATCCTGCCTGGGGCGTGACAGACTTCAATCCAGAGAAAAGTATCCGTATCAGAGGAAAATCTCCGGATCTGGTGAAAGAATTAAAAACGTCCGGCGGCCCAGCCGTATATCTGTGGATTTATCAGAATTTGGGCAATACAGCGGAATTAAAACTCAGAGATGTAGACGTGGAAGAACCTTAACTCAGCCTTCTGTCAGCCTGTCCATTCAAAAGAATCGGGATACTCTTGAGCCCCGTATCCCATTCTGATAAGCCGATGCGTCCTGTGCAGTAAGGAGCGGAGTTCTCCTCAGATGGCTTTCAGGGAAGGAAGCGGGAATCTGGACAAAATGCTTCTTTTCCTGTATATTGAAGGCGTCATACGGTCGCTTGATAAAGGAAAATCTGATACTCAACCAGGAGGATGGTGGATGAGCTTAACAATGTCAACAGCAGTCAGGGAAGAATCCCTGAACAGTATGCTTGAAGACGGAGAACACTACGAAGGAAAGGTCTGGATTACAATTATGGCAAACGCCGGCAAATTGCTGGGATATTCTCTCCTTTTAGGCGGTGCCGGAGGGGCACTGTCCAACACATATGGGTACATGGGACTTACGGAAAAGCACCTGAATCTTGTCACAGTGGGTACCATTGATGCCAGTAAGATTACCGGAAAATTTGCCATTCCACTTACGGATATTAAAAAAATTAAAATTAAAAAAACACTGATAGGCGGAGGACAGATTCTGTATTTTGAAACCGCAGATATGAAAATGAAGATTGCAATTAACGGAAATGCTCTTTTATCGGATATAAAGGATCAGAAAGAAAACCGGGAAAAGGTGCTGGGAGGGCTGAAAAGGCGGTTTGAGCAATTCTTGGTGTGACAGATGCCTGATATGGTCCTGATTATGGATCATTTCGGACCCATTTTTTAAAAGTTCCATGAGAGACACCTGTAAGCTCCGCTGCCTTTCGCAGACTGATTTGATCTGTTTCCCATAAATCCCGCACCCTGGGGAAATTATCCGGAATCGGACGCTCTGGTCTGCCGAACCGGATTCCCTTCTTTTTGGCTTCGGCAATTCCCTCTAATTGGCGCTGGTGAATATTTTCCCGTTCAATTTGACTGACGTAAGAAAGAATCTGTAACACAAGATCTGCTATAAATTTACCGGTAAGTCCATTGGAAGGATTGCGGGTGTCCAGGAGAGGAAAATCCAGTACAATCAGATCGACTTCTTTTTTTCGTGTCAGGATTCTCCACTGTTCAAGAATTTCATCGTAGTTTCTCCCCAGGCGGTCAATTGATTTGATAAAAACTTCATCTCCCGTCCTGATTTTTCGAAGCATCTTTTTATAACCGGAACGTTCAAAATCTTTTCCCGACTTTTTGTCTATAAAAATATTTTTCTTTGGTACATCTGCCGCTTTCATAGCGGCCATCTGGCGGTCGATATTCTGATCTTTGCTTGAAACACGTACATAACCATAACGCATACTCCTATTCCTCCTTAATTGTTTTTTTTAAGGATAAACAAAGAGCACAATCTGGAGGGTGTGTTAAGAAAAAAATTCACTTCGCAAATCATCCGATACAGGCTTATTCATCAAATCCGACAAGAGAAACGATTGCAGAGGCCTGTTTTGCGCAGGATGCTGGAATTTTTATCAAAAAATTTTGGATATAATTTGCGGCAAACAAAAAACGCACAGGCAGGGTTTCTCTGAAAATGCGTGAGGAGCTGATTAATGAAGAAACGATTATTAAAATGGCTGATCGGAATCCTGACCGCACTTGTCGTGATTATAACAATCGACATGCTGGTCTGTATTCACCAATATGGAAAAGGGAAGGTCACCCCCTGGCAGGTGGTGGAAGTCAATCTTTTCCGTGAGGCAGTTGTGCTGGAAGAACAGGATCAGGAAGCACTGTTCCTGACCGATCACGACTGGACCGGCGATGAGCTTTTAAAGCTTGGATGCAGGGAGATAGACCGCATGGGAAGTATGGGCTATTATACCGCGCCGGACGGAACAGAGTTTCGTGTCAATGACAGGAGTGAATGGTGTCTCTTCTTTCGACTGCATGACATAGAAGGCATTACGCTGAAACAGCTGGGTCTGCATACATAAGGGACTCGCTGATAAATGGAAGTTTCGCCCGTTTGGACTGACAGATGATTTCGAGAAAAGCACAGAACACTGAGGTGGTATCAATGAGCCGTCGAAACTGTTTTGAGGAAAATATGGGCAGAGGGGAAGAGGAAGGTATGGAAGCTGAAACGAGACAGAGCAAAAACAGCAAACGAATCAACAGACTCGTTAAATTGCTGGTTTTCCTGGTTGTATTTCTGATTATCGGGAACATTGTGCTTTGGATTGCGGCTGACTATGGGAATCATCCTTATCTTTTCTTCCTGAAGGATCTGATCGCGTGGATCACAGGAATTAACCCTCTTCTCATCGTCCTTCTTCTGTGGGTTGGCCGCCGTCACAGCCTTGCCTGCCGTCTGGGGCAGAACAGCCCTGAGGAAGCAAAGGAAGCGGCTTCGGAAAAGGAGCGCATATCCCGAAAGGAGCTTCTTATCATGTTCGCGGGGCTTTCCCTGTTGTTTTTTGTGATCTTTTCCGGACCAATGACATTGTTGGATCTTCCGTATCTTGGCAATCCGCCGGAGACCCGGATCAGCTCCCCGCACCTTGAAGATTATGAAGGCATCCCTTTCGAGGGGCTGACGTCCTCACAGACGAAACTGGAGGGCAGGGGCGAGGAAGGACAGACCATCCGGCTGATCGTCAGTGAATATGCCGAAGAGCAGTTCCGCAAAAACGGAAAGGAAGACGATTCGGTGAGAGTATGTTATATGCCGCACAGAAAGTACCTTCTGTATTTTAAAGATCTGTGAAATGGAGGCAAGTACGGAAGAAGTGATAACTTGTATGGTCACCGGAATGGAAAGATTTTTGCCGGGGTCCTGGTAAAAAAGGCAGCACCTTAGTTATCCTGGCTTTCTTCTGTGAAGGCTCTGTACCCACATACCAATTAGTGTTCCCGGGACAAAAAGAATCAGTAAACAGATGGCGATTCCCAAAAACTTCCCGCCGTCTGCCCCTGCATTTACCGGATCGATGCCGGATATGCATTCCCGGGGATTCGCCGGATTATAAAACACCTCCACCTGATCCCCGACCTGATACTTCCTTTCGCTGTCCGACCCGGGCACCTGGCAGGTATAGGCATCCCCCTTTTCCCAGCCTGGTCTAAAGAGCGTATGGGTGAAATCATAGAGCCGCCCCCGGGAGGGGGAGGATACGATGGAACCCTCCGGCGTTGTGTACGCATAAGTGATTCGATATTCCATATGCCTTACAGGCATGCTAAGAGATGTTTTTACCCATGTATAGTCGATCTGTTCAATGACCCCACTGGTGGACTTTGTACAAACCTTTCGCAGATGGGTTACCCTCAATGCTTCTATAATTGGTTGTCCTGCCATCAGGAAAAAAATAAACAGCAGAATTCCTGTCAGCGGCAGTATCGATTTGTCTGTCCGTCGCTTTTGTTTTTCTTTTATCATATAACCTCTAAACAATGCCCCCTGAAAGACCCAACGCATCCTTCTGTCATCTTCCTAATGCTGCAAAAAAGGAAACCATATTTTTCATTATAGCGACTTGACAGACCGCAAGTCTATAGAATTGTGTGGTAGAATGTGAAAAAGCTCATAGATGGCAGGACCAGACAGAGCAGAATAGAAGGAACTGGTCTGGGAAGGAGGGGGCAAAAGACATGACGGCAAAGGAATTAAGACAATGGGAAAAGAAGTTTTATCAGGCCTTGAAAGCAGCCGTAAAGGCAAGGAAAATCAAACTGTCCGCTGAGCGTGACATCTACAAGAAGGCAGACCCCTATTTTTACAGCGCCTTTTACAGTATTGCCGGAGTGGGAGACGGTAAGGTCGATATCACCTTGCATATTTCTATCAAGTACCATCGGTTTGATGAGCTTCAGCACAGCATCTTAAGGCCGGATGCTTTGCTTCACTTTACGGACAAGCTGCGTGCCAACAGCGGCGCGCTTTGTCCGGCGGGGCTCCCTGATGTAACACAGTCATTTGCGTATGACGGGAGCGAAGAAGCCATGCCGAAGCTTTGCGAGGATCTGCTGGACTTTCTGAAAGCGTACTGTTCGGATTTCCTGGCCATGGTGGAACGGGAATACGGAGATCTGGACGGTTACTACATTGCGCATAAAGAGGAGATGCCGCGGCTCGCGGGATTGGCCTATCTGGACCGGGGTGAACCGGAGAAGGCGATCGAGTGTTTCTCCTCCAAAGAGATGGACGGTGAAAATTCTCTCTGGTCGGTCGATATCAACACGGAGGAACAGTACCGCAGAGCCCAGGAAAACGGTACAGAAATCTATGTAACGGAGTATGGCACAAGCATTTACAGGAGCAGGAAAGAGCAGTTCGCCGATTACGCGGTGGCGTTGAAAAACGGCTTGGAATGGAATCATGATCGGGCGATGTACGGATTGTTGAAAAAAGAGCGATCTATTTGAAGCGGATTAAGGAAAGCACAGATTATGATTCAGGAGAATGGGAGGTTGGCATGAGTATATTTGACCGTTTTAAGAAAAAGAAAGAAGATCAGGTGCAGGACAGCCGGTCACAGGCGGTGCAGGCCGATCAGGAGAAGGAGGCATACCGGAAACTCCAGAGTGCCTTTGCAGAAAACCGGGCATTCCTTGCGAGAAAGGAGATGGACCCTGACACGGTTTTTCGTGTGTTTCACGGGGAGAACGTGACGATACGCGTATTTCCGGCGGTCACCTTTCCAACCGGCAGTCTGGTTGCGGCAGACCCGCTGGCGTATCTGCCGCAGGAAGAAATGGCCGGCCATCTGCAAAGGAGTATTCCGACAGGCCGCTATGCTCTGTCCCTTGGCATCCTGCAATCAGAGATAGCGGGCATCCGGATGAGCGGGATGAAGCTGACGGTCAGTGACCGGAAGCCTGTAACCTATGAGATGGCAAAGATTGACATGCATCTGGCTGACGGAACCAAAAAGCCGCTGGATGGATGTCCGGTTGATGCGGGGCTGCTGACCATCTGTGACGCGAAGACCGCCGAAGACTTTCAAAAGTTTGCACAGCAGTGGTACGCTGACCATCCGGAACAGAACCTCTATGACGATTATTTCGAGGCGTTCTTTGTCCAAAGCTGGAAAGAGGAGCCAAAACTGCAGAGAGAAGGCGGGGATTTCATCCGCTGGCAGATTCCGGGCACAGACGAAGAAATCGTTATGGCGGCGTCGGGGTTCGGAGACGGTTTCTATAACCTGTTCTGGGGACTGGATGAATCCGGGAACCCGGTTGAACTCGCGGCGCTTTTCATCGATCCGGGAGCCATGGAGACCGTTGGGGAATCAGACTTGTCTTGAGAAATGTGCAGAGGCATCTGGAATGGTTTTCTATGGAAAGG
The DNA here is from genome assembly GCA_002371465.1 of Lachnospiraceae bacterium UBA3689. Classification (GTDB taxonomy): domain Bacteria; phylum Bacillota; class Clostridia; order Lachnospirales; family Lachnospiraceae; genus Chordicoccus. The sequence goes on from DFIU01000020.1 coordinate 7,091, forward strand.
GCTGCTTACCTGCTTTGCCTGCAATGATTATGAAGTGGTCGAGTCCTTTGTTCCGGCCACCTTGCCGATGCTTGAAGGAACCGGTTATACGGACAAGGTAATCAATCTGTTCAGCGCATTATATTATAAAAGGATGCGAAGCTTCAGGTAGCGCTTGCAGCAGCGGAGAAGTTCCTGTTAAAGAAAAGCCTTACAGGCATAGAAAAGTGCTATGTTCGTTTTTTCATTTCTCTTGTGGGCAAAGATGCAGAGAGGATAAGCGAATGCCTTCAAAAAATTTGTGAAGCATATCAGAGACGGGGCTATCCCGTAAAAAAATTGAAAAATGTTTTGCTCCGGAGGCACATGGATTTTATCATCTGGTAAGGTTTTTTGATGAGGTGCTGTTTGAGAGAATCAGGCTGCCGGAGCATACATGTTTTATCAAAGGATTTGAAGAGTGGCAAAGGGAAAATGATTTTCCCAAGGGCAGACAATTCTATCATTATCCTAAGGATCCTAAGGAGATGGATGAGGCGAATCTGATTTTGCAAAAGCGGCTTCCCGTTATTCATCTGTGTAAATCTTACGGAACATGGATGATCGATGTAGAGAAATTTATTGGTGATCTGTCGGATTTTTAGCGGGATGCGAGAACGTCCGGTTATGAGGGAATCCTGCAGTTCATTCCGAAAAAACGGGCAGCGTCTTAGAGCCCGCCAAGGGGCTCCATGTTAATATGCGTTGCTTGTAGTAGCGGCCCTTTTTTCTATAGAATGGAACTATCAGAAACAAGGAGGCGCATGGTATGCTTAATGAAAACATTAAAAGACTCCGAAAATTAAAAGGGCTGTCTCAGGAAGAACTTGCCATGAAACTGAATGTGGTAAGGCAGACGGTATCAAAATGGGAGAACGGATTATCAGTTCCAGATTCAAGTATGCTTATTTCATTGGCAGAGGAGTTGGGTACAACGGTAAGTACATTACTTGGAGAACCCGTATCGGAGCCGGCTGCAGATGACCTGAATGTTATCTCTGAAAAACTGGAGATAATTAATCAGAAGCTGGCGAAGAGAGAACTGGCAAAAGTGAAAACAATTCGCCGGGTACTGATCTTTTTGTGTGCACTTATAGTAGTGGTATTTATTGTTCTTACTGTTATGCAAAGTGCTTATCTTAACTGGAATTACCATGATCCGGAACTTGCAGTTGCCGGAACAATTATGCATGGATTTGAATTTGCCTTTGTAAGACTTGCACCGATTGCATTTATTGCTTCCGTTATTGGAATTGTCATTACATATAAAAGCAGATAAATTTTGGGAAAGAGGTGTGTGTATTGAAAAAAAGAGTATTTGTTTCAAGAGTTCTGCTGGCTCTCTATCTGGTTTTCCTGGTGTGGATTGTGGTTTTGAAGATGAATTTCTCTTTTCAGAATATTCGTCCCGTTCGGGAAGTAAACCTGATCCCTTTTTACTACAAGGATATCGCTGCCGGAGATATTCCGCTTCTGGAAGCACTGATGAATGTCATTGTATTTATTCCATTCGGCTTTCTTCTTACAAGATCGCTGCCGACGACAGGAATGGCAAAAAAGGTCGCCATTATAATCACGGTCAGTCTGATTTTTGAGATCCTCCAATATGCTCTGTCCATAGGCGCGTCAGATATTACAGATGTAATCACAAATTCGATGGGAGGAATCACAGGTGTTTTTCTGGGAGGGAAAGTGAAGGGAAAAGGCTCTCATAAGACACGGTAGTGTCTCCGGGATGATATATTTTTGGTGGGAGGTGGCTTCCTGGCTCACAGGATACACGGCGGAACAGGTTGATGCTGCAATGGATTCAGATGGAGACGATCGAAGATCCTTTGATGCAGAAAATATGACAACTTGACAAGTTGGTGGATGAACTTGCCAGGGGTAAACGAATGGAGCTTATTCTGAGATGAACGAATTGAGAAAGTATGAATATGATGCGATACTTCATGAGGATCCTGACAGTGGCGGGGCCTATGTGATCTTTCCGTGGGATCTGAAAAAAGAATTTGGGAAAGGACGAGCAAAGGTTTACGCTGAATTTGATGGAATTGCATATGATGGAAGTGTCGTAAATATGGGCGTCAGGAATGCCGATGGCAGTATTTGTTACATCATCGGTGTATTAAAACGTATTCGCAGCACACTTAACAAAAAGGATGGAGATATCATACATGTTGTCATCTGGGAGCAGCCTCCCGGTGAAACAGAAGGAAGCAGAAGGAAATGGAAATGTCCGAAATGCGGCAGAGAATTCAGCAAAAAGAATCAGGATCATTACTGCAGTAAGCCACAGACGATGGATGAATATATTGCTGCTCAAGAAGAATCCATCAGGCCGAAGCTGGAGCAACTGCGGTCCATCATCCATGAAGCTATACCGGATGCGGAAGAAAAAATATCATGGTCGATGCCTACCTTCTGGAAGGGAAAAAATCTGATTCACTTCGCAGCGTTTAAGAAGCATATCGGGCTCTATCCCGGAGAGGAAGCGACAGCTGTTTTTGCCGAGAAACTGGCCAACTTTGAAGTCAGCAAAGGAACGATCCGATTTTCACATGACAGAGATTTGCCAGAGGCACTGATTGCAGACATCGCTAAATGGTGCTATGCAGCATACAAAAAAACAGGCGGATCAGATAGCAACACCAGTCTGCCAAGCAGAGTATAAGCAGTATAAGGCCGATTTACTGCACGGCAGAAGAATACGGTGAGTCGTTAGAGTATTTTTCCGAAGCAAGGCGCAGGTACGGACTGTGGGAGCGTGAGGAATTCATCGGCGGTGATACATAACGATCGACAAGGGTCGCGTGATCTGCCGGATCGGACATGGAGAGTGTATGAAGATATTGCGTTTAGTTCAGATAATTTGCCTTTAAATGTATTTATGCCTGAAAAAAGTAATAGAAAGCTTATAGGATGCAATGCAAAGTAAAATCACTGCTGCAAGGGCAATGCCCATACTGACCTCAAAATGATTGACAATAAACCACATAACCGCATTACCGGTTAATCTTGACCAGATGCCCAGGATGATCAGAAGAACGACCAGTATAATCATGGCTGCAAATCCTGCATTGACACCCAATGAATAATTTGACGGAAGTGTGAATGACAGGAAGATGAGAGTTACGCACAACGAAGAAACGGAAATAAATAAGTAGAAGCCGAGGCGATATGCAGGGAAGCAAAAATAAGAAATCAGGTTCACGGTTAACGCGACAATAAATCCGGCGAGAGCCATCATTCCTGCAAAGGCATAACGGCTTTGCACGATCTGACATTTTGAAACTGGCAGCGATACGGCATATTTTCCCCATTTCCACTGGTCGTCACAGGTCGCTAAGGATATGACCATAGATGTTACTTCAAGCGGTATGAGCAGGAAGCTGACATAGATCGCTCCGGTTCCCTGCAGGGTAACCATCAATGATACAATAATCGCACAATCAATAAGCAGGCGGGGAACGCCATATTTCTTTTTGATCGTGAAAAAGTCCTTTGTCAATAAACCTCTCATTGCAATTCTCCCTTTACATAGAACAGCATAATTTCTTCAATCGTAGCCGGATCAACAATGGCATCCGGATATTTTTGGGCTGCGCTGCCTCGATTCTTCACTAAGACCTTATATTGATAATCCTCTTTTCGATATGAGATCATTTCTGTCTTGTCGATCAAGTCAAACACAGAGGCGCCGCAACTTACGATTCCATAATGATCGATTAGATCATTCTTGTCCCGGCTGAAAACAAGTCTGCCCTTATGGAGGAAGGTAATATAATCTGATACCTTTTCCAGATCGCTGATTATGTGTGAAGACACCAAAACGGAGTGGTTCTCATCCTGTACAAAATCCAGCAGCATATCCAGGACATCGTCGCGCATTACCGGATCAAGACCGCTTGTAGCTTCGTCAAGAATCAGGAGTTCCGCTCCATGGGAAAGCGCGACGGCAAAAGCCAGCTTTACTTTCATTCCCTTTGAAAATTCCCTGATTATCTTATCCTTTGGCAATTCAAAGGTTTCAAGGAAATTCTTATACGTGCCATGTTCCCACCCGGGATATATGCCTGCCATAAATGTTCCGATTTCTACGGGTGTAAAGATATCCGGAAAATGATTTTCATCAAATACAAGGCCCAGTTTACTTTTAATAGCAGCTTCATCGGCCAGGTGATCCTTACCAAAAATATAGATCTCGCCGCTGCTTTTCTTTGTTTCATTCAAAATGCAGTTGATGGTTGTTGATTTTCCGGCGCCGTTTTCTCCAATCAAACCCATAATGACACCGCGCGGCAGCGAGAAACTTACGTTATCTAGGATGAAATCCCCATAATCTTTTGAAAGGCTTTTAATCTCTAAGATATTCTCACTCATTTAAGAATCCTCCTGATATAACAGTGTCAGCAAGTCAACGAGTTTATCCAGCGTGATCCCATAGGTATGTGCAATCTCAATGGCTTCGGAAAATTTTTCTTCAATTTTTTTCTGCTGTTCCTCCAGATAGAAATCCTGGTTTTGTACGGAAACATAACAGCCTTTTCCTGCCGTTGTTTCGATAAATCCATCTTCCTGCAAGGTAGAGTATGCTTTCTGCACTGTCAAAATACTGATGTGCAGAGATTTTGCCAGCGAGCGTACAGAGGGAATTGCTTCCCCGGCTTTTAATTCCCCGCTCATAATGGCTGCCTTGATCTGTGTCGCAATTTGTTCATATAGAGGATGACTTGATTTATTGCTTACAACTATTTCCATAGCATGATTTTCCTCTGTTTGTTTTACTGTATTATATTATACTATACACTATAAAACACAACATAACGCATGTCAATATGCTGTAACACGACAAGTGTCTCCTAAACCTTTGAAAATCTATGACAGAGTCTGAGAAAAAGGAGCAGAACCGGGAAGATTCCTGATGGTTGAGGTCTGATTGAAATAGTAATGTGGCTTGACACATGAATATAATGCTATATAATGTGCTATAACAATAAGTACATTGAGAAATAAAAGGAGCCGCGCTGTGGAAATTATCATCAGCAGCAATACGAGTAAGCCAATTTATTCACAGATCACGTCACAGATAAAAGCCATGATAATGAGTGGCGAATTAAAGACCGGCGATCCTATTCCCTCTATGCGTGCGCTGGCAAAATCCATTCATGTGAGTGTGATTACGGTCCAAAAAGCGTATGAAGATTTGCAAAGGGATGGATTTATTGAAACGACAGTAGGCAGGGGGAGCTTTATATCAGCACAGAATAAGGATTTCTACCAGGAAGAACAACAGCGTTTAACCGAAGAACATCTACAGGAAGCTGCTGATATTGGACGGGCAAGCGGAATATCGTTGGATAAGCTGATTGAACTGCTGACGATGTTTTATCAGGAGGAGGAGTAACGATGGACGCTATTCTGGATGTTCAGAATTTGACAAAGCATTACAAGGATTTCACCTTGGATCACGTTTCCTTTTCGATACCCCAAGGAACCATTATGGGATTGATCGGCGAAAATGGAGCTGGAAAAAGCACGACGATCAACGCGATTTTTGACCTGATTCATAAGGATGAGGGAATAGTCACCTTCTGGGGACAGGAATTGTCATCTTCAAAACAGCTTAAAGAGGATATTGGTGTGGTTTTCGACGGAATCAACTTCTATGAGACACTTACGCCGGTCAAAGTTGGAAAGATTGCCGGTGCAGCCTATCAGCAATGGGACAGGCAGCTGTTTCAGGATTATCTGAGGCGCTTTAGGCTTCCTTTGGATAAAGAGATCAAGTCTTTATCCAAGGGGATGAAAATGAAGCTGTGTATTGCGGTTGCGCTTTCCCATAAACCTAAACTGCTGATCATGGACGAAGCCACCAGTGGTCTTGATCCTGTGATGCGCGACGATATTCTGGATGTGTTCCTTGACTTTGTACAGGATGAAAATCATTCCATTCTGATGTCCTCTCACATTACAACAGATTTGGAAAAAATCGCAGACTTCATCACCTTTATTCATCAAGGGAAGGTTCTTTTCTGCAAAACGAAAGACGAACTTCGGTATAAATACGGTATTATTCACTGCGGCACGGCTATGTTCGATCAGATTGATAAAGATGACATTCTCGCCTTCCGGAAAGATGATTATCAATGGAATATCCTGGTTTCCGACAAAGACAGTGCCAGAAGAAAATACAAGAATGCCGTAGTAGACAGCGCATCGATTGACGATATTTTGCTGCTGTATGTGAAAGGAGAGCAAGGCAAATGAAAAGTCTTATACTGAAAGATTTATTCAACATTGGTCACAATGTAAAATCCATGATGTTCATCCTTGTGGTTCTTGCCTTTGCCTTCATCCCTTTTTCCGGCGCAGAGGGATATATCTTTATATGCACAATTCTGTGCAGTATGATGATCGTCACAACCTTTGCTTTTGATGACCATTCCAAATGGACACGATATGCCATGATCATGCCGATTTCTAAAAAGGAACTGGTGGGTGGAAAATTCGTTATACTGGTTATCTTTTGCGCGATCGGCAGTCTTGTGGGCCTGATTGGCAGTTTCATCGGTGGTCTTATCATGAAAAAGATTGTCCTTGATCCTGCAGGAGTGGGAAGACTTCTTTTTTTGACATTGGTTGCCTGGGTGTTCTCTCTGATTTTCGGGAGTATGTCGATTCCTCTGGTATTTAAGTTTGGGGCGGAGAAGGCCCGTGTTCTTCTTTTGGTTTCCTTCCTTATTCCGGCGGGAATCTGCTGCGGAATATACCAGATTCTCTCAATGCTGGGAATTGTGATGACAGATCGGACCGTATTTATCCTGCTCTGTTGCTCGCCGGTTTTGGCAGTGATATGGGCTTATGTGATGTATCGAATCAGTTGTCATGTTTTTGAGAAACAGGAGGTCTGACCTTTTCGATCTATCAGCAAGGCGCTAATATGGATTAAGAGAGTGGAGGTTACTGAACCGGGGAATTATTTCGCTGCTCCTGTAGAGATAAAGCAGGTGACGGCAATTACGCACAGGAAGCACTTTCTGCAGAAAGACAAGATTAGTTGTAAAAAGATAAATGAGATTTTCAGAACTGACTGGAGGCGATATGGAATATATTTTACAGACGAACAATCTGATAAAGTGCTATAAGAAATTTTCAGCGCTGGATGGACTGACTATGCACATTCCAAAGGGCTCAATTTATGGATTTGTGGGAAGAAACGGCGCTGGTAAAACAACTCTGATCCGTCTGATCTGCGGGCTGCAGGAGCCGTCATCCGGCAGCTTTTCCCTGTTTGGTATTCGCAATGACAGTAAGGACATTGTGAACTCCCGGCGCAGAATCGGTGCGATTGTGGAGACACCAGCCGTCTACATGGAAATGACTGCCGAGGAAAATCTGAGACAGCAGTACAGGATATTAGGGATTTCCTCTTATGCGAGCATCTCGGCAACTCTGAAGCTGGTAGGCCTGGAGAATATCGGAAAGAAAAAGGTCAGGCAGTTTTCTCTTGGCATGAAACAACGTCTGGGCATTGCCATTGCCTTGTCCGGCGATCCGGAGCTTCTCATTCTGGATGAACCTACGAATGGTCTTGATCCGCAGGGAATTGTTGAAATGCGGGAGATGATCCTAAAATTGAACAGGGAAAGGGAGATTACGGTATTGATTTCAAGCCACATTCTCGACGAGCTTTCCAGACTGGCAACCCATTACGGCATTATAGACCATGGACAGATGGTAAAAGAGCTTAGCGCACAGGAGCTAAATGCTGCCTGCGGGAAATGTGTACGGGTGGAGGTCAGTGATACATCGGTGCTTGCGCGTGTCCTGGACGCCATGGGCGTGGAATACCAGATTATTTCAGACACAACTGCGGATGTGTTCGCAAGTGTGAATGTAACACAACTAACGATGGTCCTTGCAAAAGAGAAGTGCGAAGTGCTGTCCATGCAGGAACGGGATGAAAGCCTGGAGAACTATTTTCTCTCTTTGACAGGAGGTGGGGATCAGTGATCAGAATGCTCCGAGCCGATTTGGCGCGTCTTTGGAAAAGTGCAGCGCTTCGTTTTTCTCTCATAGGGATGCTGGCGCTGGCGTCTGCCTTTATGGCAATACAGGCAACCTCCATGGACTATACCGTCCCACTCAGCAGGGTGATTTTCCTGCCGATGAGCATGTATGGCGTATTCATGGGTGCTTTGGTCAGTGCATTTGTAGGGACGGATTTCAGCGATGGCTTCATACGGAATAAGCTGCTGGTGGCAGAGCATCGCAGCAGCCTGGTTCTTGCACAAATCATGGTAAGCTGCATTGCCTGTGCCATCGTGTGTGCGGTTGTCACTGTGTTTACCGCTGGAGTTGGACAGTTTTTCTTTGAGAATAACGTCGATAGCCTCACATTTATCCGATTTTTCCTTCTAGGAATGGGGATGAGTCTTACAACCGGCTGCCTGTATTCCGTTATCACCCTGCTGTGCGGCAATAAAACACAGGCGGTGATCCTGTGCATGGGTCTTGCTTTCGTAATGCTATTTCTCGCCATGCATACCAATTCCATATTGGTGCAGCCTGAATTTAAGGACGGCGCCTTGAATCCCAAGTACGTTGGGGGAATCCGCAGATTGCTGAATGGCATCCTCCACGATCTCAATCCCTGCGGACAGGCGGCGCAGCTTTCTACCTGGGAGGTCTGGCATCCTGTCCGCATAGTAGTTCTGGATCTTATTATGATCGTTGGGATATCTGCTTTGGGTTGTGGGCTGTTTCGCAAAAAAAATATCAACTGACAGAGCCGTCGACAAAGCCTGATTAAGTACACGATATAGACGGTAATCAGTAAGGTACGGCTCTTTACCCGATTATTGTACGGTTGCTTTTCCGGTTACGGTATTAAAAGGTATATTTTTTCGTTTATCACAGAGCTTCCATTCTGGATGCCGCCAGTACCAGTAGTTTACGGAAGTGCTCGCATTGTATGACAGCTCGGACTGCACCCAGCGTCCTACACCTCCCGCTTTTTCTTCGTCTAACAGCCTGTTGATTTCTTCAGCAGGCAGTTCCTCAACGCCCATATCCATCGGCAGGTTCAATTCTGTGAGCTTCTGGAGAAGGATGGCATATTTTTGATCAGAGATTGACTGCTCCACATAGATACATAAGGCATTTTTGTGATAATGGTAGAGGTGCCTCTTAAAGTCTTCATAACTCCCTGGTTTTCCGGCAAATTCACTGTACAGATCCATATCGATGTCGTAGGGTTTATCGCTGACACCCTCTACAATCCCTTCCAGTTCTGCCGTAAGTTCATCCCTGTACAAAACAAACGGAAAAGAGTCGCAGATGACCTTTCTGGTTTTATCTACAAAGCCGTCAAAGTCCTTTCCATCGGATGTCTTTCCCAAGAAGATATAGATGCCATTTGACAACTCGGCTCTGTCAAGATCATTTCCATCAATATAATCGCGGAAAGCGTTCTGATCGATACCGCTCACAAGGGCAAATCTGGGGATCTGTATGTCTTCTACCCCATATTTCTGTTCGATCTGCTTTTTTATCATCCATCTTGAGAGGACTCTTGCCGTCCGGCAAAATATGCCAGCCCCCAGAAGAACCATCCCCACCAGAATACAGATGACAAGTATCTTTTTTCGTTTTTTAAGATCCATGCAAATCCCTCCTGATGTGAATTCAACCTCTGCTTATCGTACCTGATTTTTCACCAAGCAGTCCTGATTGGTCAACGCGTGTCATAAATCTGACGAAATGTCATGTGCAGCTCGAATCAAATTTTTCTGTCCTTTCCTCCGGTCAACTTAATTCCGTCATGTCTACTCCAGCCTCTGCGGCCGGAGTATCGGCATAAGGAAACTTCCCTCCGGGCGTCTCTTGATAAAGCGCCAGCTTGATGATTCCCAAGCGACTGGCATTCCGCTCATAGTTGGTACAGCACTGCACTTGAAGCTGATATTTCTTCCCGCCACAGGTCACCACAGCCCTAAAGCCGACATAATAGGTCCCGAATCCCGGCTGCACATGATTATCTCCCTCCGAGTCCAGCAGATAGCTCATAGAAGTTGCGCCAGTTCCCCGATCTTCCTCTATTTCTGTAATCTGCACATTATCTGAAGATTCGGTAAATAACTGCAGCAGCTGATGGATTTCCTGCTCTGTCTTTGGCTTCACATCAAGAATCGTTTTAGAATACAGGTCCTTTAATTGCTTCTCGTCCCGCCCGTTCAGGCAATCCTCGATTTTCTTTGCCGTCTCTTCGCTGTACTTCTGCGGAGCTTCCCCCGCATCATTTTGTACCGTCACAGGTCCTGTCTGATAGCCCGGTCCTGCGACAGTCGCATCATAGGAGGCTGTTCTTTTGGGTGTCGGCAGCGCATCCGCCAGAGTCAGGACATCTTCTCCTGTAAAGATGCCGCAGGGCGATGTTCCCTGCTTCTGTCCCCGGGCATCCGGCCGGGCCGCGAAGGAAAATCTCTTTTGCTGATATAGGGCATCCTCCACGATGCTGACGGACCAGACGCCCCGAAAAGCCGGATTTTCTTCTTCCGGAGAATGAGTGACAAAAAAGAGATGGTAGCGTCTGGCCTTGGCATCCGATTCTTTTTGCCGGGACAGATGGTCACTCACATAGACCGTATATTCGGAAGCAATCACGCCGTGATCATACTGTTCTTCAGATACCCGGTCAAAGTTGGTCCAATAGCCGCCTGTATAGGCATACAGCTTTTTCCAGTTTTCTTCCAGAGAATTTGTCCCCAGCATGGAACTGAGCAGTTCTTTTCCAAACATATCGTGGAAGTCATACAGATTTTGGGCTCCATCCGCAATCACACGCATCCATTTGTCCGCCGAGGCGTCTTTTCCATAGGACTTCTTTAAGCTCTTATCTAATTTGCCCAATTCTTCCAGCGCTTTCTTTTTTGCGGCCTGTCCTGCTTTCTCCGCATGGATGCCGCAGGCAGACAGGGAACAGCAGAGGACCAGTGTCAAAATCAGCGCAGGGGTTTTCCAGTTCTTTCCCATATCGTGTTTCCTCCTTTATGCATTTCAGCAGCCTCCCATCACATATATTTCAACAACTTCCCATCACATATATGTAAGGTCGGGGCGCTGATACCCTACCATTTCAACGAATCGTGCCGATACAAAGGTACTTTGCGCTCTTAACATCTGCAGGCTATGGTATACTGTTTCATATACCGCTTTAGGATAGTGTGACAGGCTAAAAACGATTAAAGCAGGCGCTTTATATTGAGATAGGAGGTGACGGTCTTGAAACGAGATAGAGTGTTTTCACTCATCATCATATCAGCATTTCTTTTCTTTCTTTGTCCGATAATCACCTATGCAGATTCATCCTGGGTCTGGATATCGGAAACAAGACCTTATGATATTTTGCCGTGGACCGCAATTCTGACCATTGCGATTGAGACGCTTTCCATCAATTATTTCCCCAGAGTACATAAGCTGCCAAAAACGTTTTGTATTGTCACGCTTGCCAATCTTCTTTCCTTTGCCTCTCCGTACCTGATCAATCTTTTTTTATATGGTAGTTCAGGATTTGCTTTTTCTAAATACCTTGAGCACTGGCCTTCCTATACCGTCGGCCTTGTGTATGGATGTATGACGGTTGCCGTAGAACTGCCGGTTGTATATGCCGCCTTGCAAAAGAATGCGGGCAGCAAAAGAAGCCTTCTGTTGACGATCATCTGCTCCAATGCTGTAACAACCTGTATGACTGCCGGAATAGAAAGATTCTTTTGCCGGGGTTCCTGGTGAGAAAAGCGGTATTGTCTCCACGCCGCAGCCGATCGGGAGCGGGAGGATTCCGGGAAATTTCCGAATCAATACTGCGAAGCATGAGACAGACCTATGATTTCACGGATTTCCATGACTTGCAGCGTGCAGATGACGAGCTGGTCGAAAACAATGACCAGCGCCAAAAAGGAACGAAACCGCAGGAAGAAAAGCATCAGCAGATATCCAAGCGCCATGATCCCATTACATAAAATCCGTCCCGCTGTATTCTTAAGATCATCCCTGCTGTAGGGCAGGTCCTGATGCTTTTTTAAAGAAGCGCTCCCTAAAAGACAGGAGATGAGAGAAAGCGCAAAAACAAGGCCTGCCATCCCCGCGATAAGAGGCGCCAGGGCTGAGAAGACCACTCCCAGGGCCCGTAGTACGATGGGGATGAAAGCCATATCGTCGTTGGGAACCGGTATCCGGATATAATGTGCTGCCCATAGGGCAAGGACTATCTCACCTGCTGCAATCAAAGCGCTAAAGGCCGCTGTGAACCCGTTGAGGATAGTCCCAATTCTTATCCAGTTCTTGATTTTTATCATAGGCAGCTCCTTTCCGGTAACTTAAATTTTCTTGGTTTACAGCAAATAATATTTTTAATTATAGCTGCCTGACAGACCGCAAGTCTATAGATGTGAGCGGTAAAAGAAGAGACTGTGAACAGCTATATACCATTTCCCTCATTTCTTAAAAGTTCAGGTAAGGATTTTAGCAGCTTCGCAGAAGAAGATTGACACGTTACAATGGGATCTTGACAATTTAGATTTTATAATGTAAAGTAATATAAACAATAAGTAGTAATGAAAACCACATAATAAAAATAAAGATAATGCTATGACGGCAATGAATACAACTCGAGTAGAAAGTACAAATTTAAGAGAGCTTACGAGGTTTGGAGTGATGCCTGCTACCGTTTCCTTTAAAATCCGGGAGCCCGGTTCGGCCCTGACACATTTTGCGGGACTTTTACTGATGTCGATTGCCGCCGGTCCCCTCCTGATGAAGACCCATCTCTACGGAACGCCTCCGGGATTGGTCGGAATGGCTGTCTTCGTCCTGTCCGCCTGTATCCTCTATGCGGCGAGTACAACCTACCATACGGTTGTCTTAGATGAGAAGAAGACCACCCTTTTCCGCAAGTTTGATCATATGAGCATCTCGGTTATGATTGCCGGGACCTATACCCCGATCTGCCTGACGGCTTTAAAGGGAAGGGTCGGATATCTCCTGTTGTCGGCGGTCTGGACCCTGGCAATCGGCGGTATTTTACTGAAACTGTTCTGGATTACCTGCCCTAAGTGGATCAGCTCGATGCTGTACCTTTTGATGGGTTGGGTCTGTGTCTTTGCCTTCCGGACAATTGTTGCGGCTCTGCCGGCTGCGGCATTTGCCTGGCTTCTTGCCGGAGGCGTCTTCTATACGGTCGGGGCGGTCATTTATGCCCTGCACCCTAAGAAGTTTGATGCCCGCCACGTTTATTTTGGTTCTCATGAAATCTTTCACGTCTTTATCATGTTGGGCACCTTCTGCCACTTCATGCTGATGTACCGGTATCTGGCGTACACAGGTTAAGAGCCGGTTGAGATTGTCAGCCCGCAAAAACGGACTTCTTTTTTCTTTTGTTTTTTTGCCACAGGATCAGCATAACTACAGTTATCAGCAAAAGCAGAAATGTTACAAGATTGACATAAACAGAAGCTCTTGCTGCAGGCAAAGTGGAACGAATGGCGCGGACACTTTCATAGAGTGCGCCGTCTTTATTATAGCGGTAGAAAGTCGTGCTTTGCCCCTTCGCATACTGGGAAGGATCATTCACTTCAACCTGTTCTTCAGAACCATCATCAAGCCGTACCGTTAAGGTATAGGTTTCCCGGATCGTTGCTGTGCGGTAAGTAGGATGTGACACTTCCGTAGTTTTTACGGCATTTTCCGGAGATGCCTGCACTTCTGCAAAAGAGAGAGGGGTCCGATTCACAAAAACATACAGCCCGATAGATATCAATAATGATACCAAAAAGAGGACAGCAACAATGCCTGTCTGCTTCTTTAATTTCTGCGGATCAAATCGATCAGACGCTATCTTTCGTTCCTGCTGCATTCTATTTACCTCCAAGATTAAATTTTTATTACGATAATTAAATATTTTAACATAATTTTGACGGCAGACAATTCCCGGAAAACAGAAGGGAGAATCCAAAAATATTTTTTTATTTTTGTATTTTCCTGTTGACAAGATTATTAGATTGTGTAAAATGTAATTGTAAGAAATAAATAAGAACTTTAAAATATTTCAATAATAAACATTCTCGAAAGGAGAAGGACATGGCGTCTATCTATGATTTCAAGGTAATGAATCGGCAGGGGGAAGAAGTTTCCCTCAAGGATTTTGAAGGGAAGGTTCTTCTGATCGTCAACACGGCAACGGGCTGCGGCTTCACTCCGCACTATGCGCCGCTCGAAGAGATGTACAAGCAGTACCATGATCAGGGACTTGAGATTCTGGATTTCCCGTGCAACCAGTTCGGTCATCAGGCACCGGGCACGGACGATGAGATTCATGAATTCTGCACATCCCAGTACCAGACGACCTTCGATCAGTTCGCAAAGATCGATGTCAACGGCGAGCATGCGATTCCGCTCTATCAGTACCTGACCTCCCAGAAGGGATTCGAGGGCTTTGATACATCCAGTGAGACGGGCGCATTCATGGATGAATTTTTGAAAAAGGATGATCCTGACTACGCATCCACTCCTTCAATCAAGTGGAATTTTACGAAATTCCTGGTGGACCGCAGCGGCAGGGTCGTAGAGCGGTTTGAGCCGACCGAGGATATGGCAAAGGTAGAAGAGGCAGTCAAGGCTCAGCTGGCAAAGTAAGAACGTTATTAAGTATCAGTACAGTCTGCGGAAGCGGATGGAAGGGAGAGAGTTTGGCTTCAATTTATGATTTTACGGTAAAAAATAATGTGGGCGAGGATGTCAGCCTTAGAGAGTATGAAGGAAAGACCCTGCTGATCGTCAATACGGCGACGGGCTGCGGCTTTACACCCCAGTACGAAGGCCTTGAAAACCTGTACAGAAAATATCAGGACCAGGGCTTTGTCGTTTTAGACTTCCCCTGTAACCAGTTCGGTCACCAGGCGCCGGGGTCGGACGCGGAAATCAATTCCTTCTGTACCTCAAAATATGATACGACCTTCCCCCGTTTTGCGAAGATCGACGTCAACGGAGATAATGAGAGCCCGCTCTACACCTATCTGAAGGATCAGCAGGGCGGTCTTCTGGGCAGTAAGATCAAGTGGAATTTTACAAAATTCCTGGTCGACAAGACCGGCAAGGTTGTCGAACGCTTTGCTCCCAACGATAAGCCGGAGAAAATTGAGGATCAGATCAAAGCTGTTCTTTGATTTTGATCATTAGCATGGTATTATATAATCGTTCACAATCTAATTGACTGTTCCGAATTTTATTTGAGCGGAAGAGGAAATGAGATGCCATGCAAAGGATTAAAAGATATTTATGGGAAAGTATGATTGTCTGAAAATTGAAAACCAGCTCTGTTTTCCGCTCTACGCGGCATCCAAGGAGATCGTTCGCAGGTATAAGCCCATGCTGGACAGGATCGACTTGACCTATACGCAGTACATCGCGATGATGGTGCTGTGGGACCGGAAAGAGCTGAATGTCAAAGAATTAGGGAAGTGCCTCTATCTGGATTCCGGTACTCTGACCCCGCTTTTAAAGAAGCTGGAAAATAAGGGCTTTGTCACCCGCCACCGGTCGGAGTCGGATGAGAGAAATCTGATTATCACGATTACGGATAAGGGTATGGATTTACGTGAAGAGGCGATGAAGGTGCCGTCTGAAATGGGCCGGTGCCTGTGCCTAAACGAAGAGGATACCGATGTGCTGTACAAACTTCTATATAAAGTCCTGGACAGCATCGAAGAGAGCAAGAAAACCATCAAGCACAAATCAAATTGATCACAAACCAAGTATGGAGGAAACAAACATGGCAGAAATCGTTACATTGACAACAGAAAATTTTGATCAGGAAGTTTTAAATTCCGACAAGCCGGTACTCGTAGACCTTTGGGCGTCCTGGTGCGGACCCTGCAAGATGCTCTCTCCTCTGGTTGACCAGGTGGCTGGCGAGCGAGACGATATCAAGGTCGGCAAGATCGACGTCGATGATCAGGATACCCTGGCAGCAAAGTTTGGCGTAACCGCGATCCCGACCCTGCTCGTTTTTAAGAATGGAGAGGTTGTCAACCGTTCCACAGGTTTTATTCCGAAGGATAAGATTCTGGGACTTCTTCAGTAAGGAGGCCAAATGACTGACATTATTATTGTAGGAGCCGGCACAGCCGGACTCACGGCGGCGATTTACGCTGTCCGCGCCGGCAAAAGCGCCATCGTCTTTGAGGCGAACGCCTACGGCGGGCAGATTATCAATACGCCTGATATTGAAAATTATCCTGGCATTTCCCACGTCTCCGGTTTTGATTTTGCGACGGAGCTTTACAACCAGGCGACGGGGCTTGGAGCCGAAGTGAAATTTGAAGGCGTGGCGTCCATCAAAGTGGATGGAGATAAGAAGATTGTCACCACGACGGCGGGCAATAGTTATGAGGCAAAGGCAGTTATTCTGGCGACCGGAGCCAAGAACAGACCGCTCGGCATCGAGCGGGAAGAGGAATTGGTAGGCAAGGGCATTTCCTACTGCGCTACCTGCGACGGAATGTTCTTTAAGAACAAGGTTGTTGCTGTCAACGGCGGCGGCAACACGGCTCTGGAGGATGCGGCTTATCTTGCCGATCTGTGCAGCAAGGTTTACCTGATCCACAGAAGAGACCAGTTCCGCGGCGATGCGGCTGACGTTGAGAAGCTGAAAAAGAAGGGCAACGTAGAATTTGTCCTCAACAGCAATGTCACCAGGCTGATCGGTCAGGACAAGGTCGAGGCAATTGAAGTGACCAACAAGCTGAGCGGGGATACGACCCGGCTCGATGTCGCGGCTCTTTTTGTCGCGATCGGTCAGGTTCCGGACAATGGTGCCTTTTCCAACCTCATCGACCTGGATGAGAAGGGCTACATCGCGGCCGGAGAAGACTGCCTGACCAAGGCAAACGGCATCTTCACCGCCGGTGACTGCCGGACCAAGAGCGTCCGCCAGCTGGCGACAGCGGCAGGAGACGGAGCCGTGGCGGCAAGCGCTGCCTGCCACTATCTGGGCTGATCCCTTGCTTCATTTACTTCCATAACTTTAATCGTATCAAAATAGTCGACTTTCTCAAACGGGAATGCTATAATGATGGCGATTCGATGAAGACTGCAGGTTCTGATGAATCTGCAGTTTTTTGATAAAATGGAGAAGGCATATGGACAGCGTAGAGAGCCGTATCAAAAATGTAACGGATGGGATCTTAAAGGATTACCGGCAGGGGCGGGACATCGACAAGGAGAATACCTTCAGTCAGCCTGACCGGGACGCCGTTGAATCCATCATTCGCAAGGTGCAGAGAATCATTTTCCCGGGCTTTTATAAGGCGGAAAATTACCGCTACTATACGATTGAGAACAGCACCAGCACCCTGGTCGAGGATGTTCTCTTCAACCTGACCAAGCAGATCAACCTCTCGATGCGGGCCAGCAAGGAGTGTGAGGACTGCTCAACAGAGGAGTGTGATACCTTAGCGGACCGGGCGCAGGCGGCTGCCTTTGCCTTTCTGGAGCAGATTCCGACCATCCGCGCCTATATCGATACGGACCTGCAGGCGGAATTTGACGGCGACCCGGCTGCCTACAGCAAGGACGAGATCGTCTATTCCTATCCGGGGCTCTACGCTATCGTGGTCTACCGGATCGCCCATGCCCTGGTCAAGATCGGCGTCCCCATCATTCCCAGAATGATGACGGAGATCGCCCATTCCAAGACCGGAATCGACATCAACCCGGGGGCGGAGATCGGTAAATACTTCTTCATTGACCACGGAACCGGCATCGTTATCGGCGAGACGACCATTATCGGCGACAACGTCAAGGTTTATCAGGGTGTCACGCTGGGGGCGCTCTCCACCCGGAAGGGCCAGCTGCTCAAGGGCAGGAAGCGGCATCCGACCATTGAAGACAACGTGACCATCTATGCCGGAGCTTCGATCCTGGGCGGCAATACCGTGGTCGGAACCGGAGCGGTCATCGGAGCCAACGCCTTTATCACGACCTCCATTCCGGCAGGAGCCAAGATCTCCATCAAGAATCAGGAACTCAAATATAATTTTGATTCTGATTTTCAGGTCGAAAAAGACTTTGAAAACGACCATAACTGGTTCTATGTTATTTGAGGAACTTACAGTTTATACAAAAACGTTGAATATAAAGTGAAATGGGGAGTCCCGGACCGCACTAGCGGCCCGGGGCTTTTGGTATTTTCGGAATAAAGGAAATGCAAAGACCGGTAAAGCCTGGTAAAGAGAGGGGAAAAGACCTTGTCAATGCTGATAAATGTAAAATATGGGAATGTCTCTGACTGAGATTAGTGGTTGACTTTAACCGGTACAACCTGTATGATAGGTCAAAATACTTTAGCGCACCAACGCGTCGACGCACAAAAATGACGCGTCCCAAGGAGGAAGGGTTATGAAACAGGGAAGAAGAGTATTGGAAGTCTGCCTGACGGCGGCTATAACGATCGGTCTGGCGGCTTGCGGAGCTTCCGGCGACAGCAAGGCAGCAGGTTCCGCTGCGGAAGCCGGATCCAAGGCGGCAGCAGCGGAGCAGGCCGGTTATACCATCGGCATCAGTCAGCTAGTGCAGCATCCGGCGCTTGATGCGGCGACCAAGGGTTTTAAGGATGCCCTGACGGCGGAGTTTGGTGATCGGGTGAAATTTGACGAGCAGAACGCCCAGGGTGATGCGGCGACGGCGACGACGATTGCACAGAATCTGGTTTCGGAAAAAGTAGACCTGATTCTGGCGAATGCGACCGCTTCCCTGCAGTCCTCAGCCGCGGCGACCAAGGACATTCCGATCCTGGGAACGTCGATCACCGAATACGGCGTCGCGCTGAATCTGGAAGGCTTCGACGGAACGGTCGGCGGAAATGTCTCGGGAACCTCCGATCTGGCACCTTTGGATCAGCAGGAGAAGATTATCCGCGATTTCCTGCCGGATGCCAAGAAGCTCGGAATCCTCTACTGCTCGGCAGAACCCAACTCCAAGTATCAGGCGGATCAGGTTCAGAAGTATGCGGAAGCGGACGGTATGACGGTCAAGACCTACACCTTCTCCGACTCCAACGACGTCACATCTGTTACCCAGCAGGCTTGCGCCGATAACGACGTTCTCTACATCCCGACCGACAACACGGCGGCTTCCTGTACGGAGGCGATCCACAATGTCGCGTCCAACGCCAAAAAGCCCATCGTCTGCGGAGAAGAGGGGCTGATGAGCGGCTGCGGAATCGCAACCCTGTCTATAGACTACTACGGTCTGGGGCAGAAGACCGGCGAAATGGCGATTCAGATCTTAAAAGGCGAGAAGAACATTTCCGAGATGCCGGTCGAGTACTTTGACAAGCCGGTCAAGGAATACAATCCTGCCATCTGTGAAGAACTGGGTCTTAAGGCTCCGGAAGGCTACGAGGCTTATCAGCCGGCTGAATCGGAAGCCTAAGACAAGACTTTGATTAAACGTACAGGCAGTGGGGCACTGACTTTGGTGCCCCACTGATCTTTGTCTTTCGGATATTTTAGACATGGAGGAAATGTTTTTATGGTAGCATATTTTTCATCACTCAGTCTTCTTGATTTTGCGGGGAGACTGCCGGCTGCGGCAGCCCAGGGTCTCTTCTGGGGCATTATGGCGTTGGGCGTCTACATCACCTTCCGCCTCCTGGACATTGCCGATCTTTCTGTTGACGGGACCTTTGCAACCGGCGGGGCGGTATCCGCCATGCTGATTTTGGCGGGCTGGAACCCCTGGCTGACTCTGCTTTTTGCCACGGCTGTCGGTATCCTGGCGGGGACGGTGACCGGTATCCTTCACACCAAGCTGGGCATTCCCGCCATCCTTGCCGGCATTTTGACCCAGTACGGCCTCTATTCCATCAACCTCGCCATCATGGGCTTTAAGGCAAATACCGCCATCAATGGAAATGCCGGGGAGCTGGTCATCACCGGTCTTAGCGTGCCCCGGTCCATCCTGGTCTGCGGTCTCTTTGCTGTCCTTTTGATCGCTGTCATGTACTGGTTTTTTGGAACGGAAATCGGATCCGGCTTAAGAGCGACCGGCTGCAACCAGGAAATGGCAAAGGCGCAGGGCATCAACATCAACTCCATGAAGGTGCTGGGTCTGGCCCTGTCCAATGGCCTGGTCGCCCTGGCGGGGGCGATGAGTTCCCAATACTCGGGTTTTGCGGACGTCAATGCGGGCCGTGGTTCAATCGTCATCGGGCTTGCCGCCGTCATTATCGGGGAAGTTTTTGGCGAGGCGATTTTCAAAAAGCATCTGAATTTTGCCGGACATCTGGCTTTTGTCGTGATCGGGGGCATTTTATACTATATCGTTTATACCCTGGTCCTCTGGCTCAAGCTCGATCCCAACATGATGAAACTCTTTACCGCCATCATCGTCGCCGTCTTTCTGGCTGTTCCCTATCTGCGCGGCAGGGCGAGGAGTTCCTTCGGCCGGGCAGCGAAAAATTCAAAGAGTGGGGAGGGCAGGTAAATGCTGCAGCTAAAACATATCACCAAAACCTTTAATCCCGGAACCATCAACGAAAAGCACGCCTTAAACGGAATCGACCTGACCCTTGAAAATGGAGATTTCGTCACCATCATCGGCGGCAACGGTGCCGGCAAATCCACCATGTTAAATGCCATCGCCGGAGTCTGGCCGGTCGATACGGGCTCTATTGTCATCGACGGCAGGGATGTGACCGGACTGCCGGACTTTCGCCGTGCCTCCGTAGTCGGTCGGGTCTTTCAGGACCCCATGACCGGAACCGCCGCGACCATGCAGATCGATGAGAATCTGGCGCTTGCCGCCCGCAGAGGAAAGATGCGGGGACTGGGCTGGGGCGTTACGGCAAAGGACCGGGAGGACTACAAAGAAAAATTAAAGCTCCTCAATCTGGGACTTGAGGACCGGCTGACCGCCAAGGTAGGACTCTTGTCCGGTGGACAGAGACAGGCTCTGACCCTCTTGATGGCAACTCTGCAGAAGCCCAAGATCCTCCTTTTGGATGAGCATACAGCCGCCCTCGATCCCAAGACGGCGGAAAAGGTGCTGACCGCGACGGAGGAGGTGGTCTCCCGGGACCATCTGACCACCATGATGGTGACCCACAACATGCGGGACGCCATCGCCCACGGCAACCGGCTCATTATGATGAACGAGGGCAGGATCATCCTCGACATCCGGGGAGAAGAGAAGAAACACCTCACCGTCGAGAGCCTGCTGCATGAATTTGAGAAGGTATCCGGCGAAGAATTTGCCAATGATAAAGCGATCCTGGGGTGAGAGAAAGGGACAGCAGAATCAAGACCGGTTCTGCTGTCCCTGTTTTTTTGCCCGATTAGTGGACACCTGGCATGAAAAAAGATAAAATGTTGCCATGTGCAGAATTTTACGCTATGTGGCGGCAGAGACGGATGAGGGACTGCCTGCCAGGGACCTGATCCGCCGGGAATTTCACCTGGTCGCCCACGATCTGGCTCGGGCAAAATACAAGACGGACCACGGCATCACGGTAAACGGCGAGACCATCATGATCAACCGCCTTCTTCACCGGGGTGACGTCTTAGAGGTCCGGCTGACGGACGCCCCCAGTGGGAGGACCGTTCCCGCTCCGGGACTGCTGGATATCCTCTATGAAGATGAGGACCTGGTCTGTATTAACAAGCCGGCTGGGATCGTGGTGCATCCCTCGCACGGACATTTTGCAGACTCGCTGGCGAATTTCCTTGCCTGGCATTATCAGGAAGAAGGAGATCCACACGAGATCAGAACAATCGGGAGGCTCGATAAGGACACGTCGGGGCTCATTTTTTATGGGAAGAGCCGGACGGTCTGCGCCCATATGCTGGAGCAGACCAAAAGCGGCGATCGGGTCAAAACTTATCTGGCTCTGGCAGAAGGACAATTTTCCAAAGCGAAAGGATCGGTTGAAGCCCCGATCAGCCGGGAATTTGAGGAAAAGATCCGGAGGGTTGTGAGGGCGGACGGCGACTATGCCCTGACTCATTTTTGGGTGCTGAGACAGTATGAGAACTACGCCCTTTTAAAGGTGCAGATCGCGACGGGACGGACCCACCAGATCCGGGTGCATTTATCCCACATAGGGCATCCCCTTCTGGGCGATCCCATCTATGGACAAGGTCCAATCACAGGTCCTTTTTTGAAACTGAACCGGGCGGCTCTGCACGCCTGGCATACGACCTTCCGGACACCATTTGATGGAGTGAAAAAGGAACTGACCGCTCCCCTGCCGGAGGATATGCGGCAGTTCCTGACCGATGACTTTGCATGCGATGATCTCATTTGAGATCTTTGTATAAATCTATTTCATGGAGGATGTTATGAGCAGTACGAAGGTAAAAATCGGAGAGCAGCCCGTCTATGACGCACGGCCTCTGGGAAGAGGCAAGATGGCGGTCCTTGGTCTGCAGCACATGTTTGCCATGTTCGGGGCAACCGTTGTTGTTCCGGCGCTGACCGGGCTGAGTGTATCGACGACGCTTCTCTTTGCGGGACTTGGGACGCTGCTGTTCCACCTGCTTACAAAACGAAAGGTTCCGGCATTTTTAGGATCTTCCTTTGCCTTTATTGCCGGATATGCGGCGATCGCACCGAACGGCGAAAAGGAGCTTTTGCCCTATGCCTGTTTTGGAGTCGCTTTAGCCGGTCTTCTCTATCTGGTTCTGGCAGCTCTGTTTAAAGCTTTCGGGGCGCAGAAGGTCATGCGGTTCTTTCCGCCGATTGTTACAGGTCCAATTATCATCGCAATCGGACTTAACCTCTCAAAATCCGCTGTTGATAACTGCGCGACCAGCATCCCGGTCGCCCTGGTGGCGGTTGCCATTGTGGTCGCCTGCAATATCTGGGGCAAGGGTATGCTGAAGATCATTCCGATCATCATGGGCGTCCTCGGTTCCTATCTGACTGCGGCGGCTATGGGCATCATCGATTTTACACCGGTTAGAGAAGCGGCGTGGATCGGCATTCCGATTGAATGGAACCGTACGGTCTTCGGTCTCTTTACGACCGGCAATCTGAACACCGGTCTGCTTCTGACGGCAGCCATTACGATTATGCCGATCTCCTTTGCGACCATGATGGAGCATATCGGGGATATATCCGCCATCTCTTCAACCTGTAAGGAAAATTTCATTGCCGATCCGGGTCTGCACCGGACGTTGACCGGCGACGGTCTGGCAACCACCCTGGCATCATTATTCGGCGCGCCGGCCAATACGACCTATGGAGAAAATACCGGAGTCCTGACCCTCACCCGTGTCTATGACCCGAGAGTGATCCGTCTGGCAGCGGTCTTTGCGGTCATCATGTCCTTTAGCCCCAAGTTTGCGGCAGTGATAGAGGTTATGCCTTCCGCGACGCTGGGAGGCATTTCCCTGGTTCTCTACGGGATGATTTCCGCAGTCGGCGTCCGGAATATCGTCGAAACCCAGGTGGACTTTTCCAAGAGCCGCAATACGATTATCGCCGCTCTGATCCTGGTCCTGTCGATCGGCATCAACTACTCCGCGGCGGGCAGTGTAGGCTTTAAGGCAGGAGCGGTCATGATCAGCTTCTCAGGACTTGCCGTCGGTTCTCTTGTCGGAATTATATTAAACGCGATTCTTCCGGGAAAGGATTACCGTTTTGCCGCCGATCGGCCGATCGATACCGGCGTCGACCTGCAGATCCAGCAGGGCGAGACCCTGACCGAGGTCAGCGAGCGCAAGCGCGTTTCGATGGAGCGGCAGAAGATGCGGGCGGAAGAGCAGTCGGAACGGGATCGGGAAGAGTGATTAGACTTCTCTAATCGATATCGAGATATCAATAAAATCTTGAAATGTGATAAGCGGAAGTGTAATATATTCTATATGCTTGGGTGAAATGATTTCTTTTTTATCTGAAACATAACATATGGAGGTTCAATATGAACAGAGGCGTTAAAATCAGTGTTCTTGGTGCCGGCAGAGTCGGTTCCGCAGTTGCTCACACACTTGCAGTTCAGGGACTTGCATCCCATATCGTGCTGGTTGATATTTTCCGTGAAAAGGCTGAGGGTGAAGCCCTTGATATTCGGCAGGGCGCATCGGTCATGGATATGCCGGTTCGTGTGGAAGCAGGGGACTATGCGGATACTGTCGATTCGGACATCATCATTTTCACGCTCGGCGCAGCCAGAAAGGCAGGTCAGTCCCGTCTGGAGCTGGCAAAGGGCAATGTCGCGATTATTGAATCTGTCATTCCGCAGGTCGTAAAACTGTCTCCGGACGCAAAGTACGTTGTCGTCAGCAACCCGGTCGACATCATCACTTATACCATTTTGAAGATTTCCGGTCTGCCGGAGAACCAGGTCATCGGAACCGGCTGCCTGCTCGATACCGCTCGTTTAAGAGACGAGATTGGGATGATGGCAAAGGTCAGCCCCAAGAACATCCACCTGAATGTCTATGGAGAACATGGCGCAACGGCAGTCATTCCGTGGTCTGCAGGCTCCATCTATGGGGACAATATCGATAAGTACTTTGAGGAGAGACCGGAACTGCAGGCTCCCAACCACGAGGAAGTCGAATCGGACGTCCACGGTGCCGGCGGTAAGGTCATCAAGCTCAAGGGCGCGACCTTCTATGCGGTATCCCTGGTAACAGCCTATGTCTGCGCCTGCATCCTGCACGACGTAAAGGCTGTTCTGCCTCTGTCCACCATGATGCACGGTCAGTTCGGTTTGGAAGATGTCTGCATCTCCCTGCCCTGCGTCCTTGGCGCCAAGGGTATTGAAAAGGTCAACCTGCCGCGAGTTACAGAAGAAGAGGCGGCAGCGATCCGCAAGTCCGGTGAATCCTTAAAAGAGATCACTTCCGGTCTGGATATCTGAAGCTGATGAAATTTACTGACAGTTGACTTTAACGCTTCAAAGTGCTAATCTTTTTGCATATAAAACTCTTTGGAAGGAATTTCAATATGAATCGAACCAGTTCTTTTCTGTTCTTTTTTGCCTTTAGAAGCTTTACCTTTCAAAAAATGGTAAGGTCTTTTCGGCATGGCTAAGAGCGGTTTGATTTGAGACAGGAGATGTTAGAATCTGCAGCCATCCGGCTGCAGATTTTTTGTATCCAAAAGAAGACGTAAATCACGTAAGTTGTCGCCTGAAGCGGAAAAAGCGATGGGTCAGAAGTAATTCTATTTTGAGTAAGCCGGCAGCGGCGGGGAGGCAGTATGATCGTAATTTTAAAGGAACATCCGGACCGGGTTCAGCTGGACAATCTGATGAATTGGCTGAATACGCAGGACGTGATGGTACAGCCGACGGTGGGCGAACACCAGATGATTCTGGGGCTGATCGGGGATACCGCGTCCATCGATGATGAACTGATCTCCGCTCTTGATATCGTTGAAGCGGTCAAGCGGGTTTCGGAGCCCTACAAGAAGGCAAATCGAAAATTTCATCCCGATGATACCATCGTAAGAATCGATGACCATACATCCATTGGGGGAGGGGCTCTTACGCTGATCGCAGGTCCCTGCTCGGTGGAGTCGGAGGACCAGATCATCGGGATTGCCGAGGCGGTCAAAAAAAGCGGAGCGACAATCTTACGGGGAGGGGCTTTTAAGCCCAGAACCTCACCCTACAGCTTCCAGGGAATGGGGCTTGAGGGGATTCGGCTCCTGCTTGCCGCCAAGGAGGCGACCGGTCTGCCGATCTGCACCGAGATTATGGATGCTTCCCAGCTGCCGATTTTTGAAGATATTGATATTTTACAGGTCGGCGCCAGAAATATGCAGAATTTCAGTCTTCTAAAAGAGCTGGGCAAGACCCAAAAGCCGGTTCTTTTAAAACGGGGCATGTCCGCAACTTATCAGGACTGGCTCATGAGTGCGGAATATATCCTGGCGGGGGGCAATCCGAACGTCATTTTATGCGAGCGGGGAATCCGGACGTTTGAGACCTATACGAGAAATACGCTGGATTTGTCCTGCATCCCTGCTCTGCGGGCGCTGACTCACCTTCCGATTGTGATTGACCCCAGCCATGCGTCCGGCAGATCTGCCCTGGTGCCGGATCTGTCAAAGGCTGCGACGGCTGCCGGAGCGGACGGACTTTTAATCGAAGTCCACAACGATCCTGCCCACGCCCGCTGTGACGGTCCCCAGTCCCTGACGCCGGAGGTCTTTGATCGGCTGGCAAAGAAGCTCTTTGCGATTCGGGATGTGTGCGGAGACGACCGCAGGGATGTTATCATTAAGTAAGATCGTGCAAGTAATCGAAATACCTGATGCCAAGGCGTGAAAATCAGGGCTTGGTGTGAGATGAGAGATTTAGAGACTCAGGAATTCAAAAAATTAAGACTATTAGAGATCAAGGCACTGGGGGATCAGGACTTTCAAGATCGAAAATAAAGAAATTAGAATTCAAAGGGCAACGGGGGAAGCCCCATCGGTTAAAACCCTTTGAATTTTGAGCTTAAAAATCTAAAGGAATGGGAACCCAACGGGAAGAGTATGGAGCAAAGCATGATGGAAAAGGAAGTCGAGGGATATCTTCTAAAAGAGGAAGGGGCGGCATTTCCCAAAAAGGCGATCGTCGCCTGCCAGGGGGTGCAGGGTGCCTACTCCCAGATCACGGCAAAGAGACTGTTTCCGGAGGGGACTTTTATCTACTTCAATAACTTCGCGGCGGTCGTCAAGGCAGTCCGGGAGGGGATGTGCGAGTACGGCGTCCTGCCGATTGAAAATAATACCTATGGGTCGGTCAAAGCTGTCTATCAGCTTCTTGACGGGGGAGATTTTCATATCGTGCGCGGCTACCGCCTGAAAATTGACCATCAGCTCCTGGCAAAAGAGGGGACGAAGCTGGGAGACATTACGACGATTTACTCCCATGAGCAGGCTCTGGGGCAGTGTGGAGAGTTTCTCCATTCCTTAGGTCGGGGGGTGAAGGCGGTTCCCTATTACAATACGGCGATCTCCGCCCGTCATGCAGCGGAATCTTCGGATCCCTACTGCGCGGCGATCGCCTCTCCCGAGTGCGCCGACATCTATGGGCTTAAAATCTTAAGAAGACATATCGCAGACAACGACCAAAACTTTACCCGCTTCCTGTGTATCGCAAGCCGCAAGGTCGTCTACCCGGGGGCAGACCGCATTTCCATCATTCTGACCTTGCCCCACAGACCCGGAGCTTTGGCGCATGTGCTGTCAAAATTTGCGGAGCGGAATATCAACCTGCTGAAAATAGAAAGCTCGCCGATCGCGGGCAGGGATTTTGAATTTGAGTTCTATCTCGATATCGAGGCGTCGGTCCGCGATCGGGGAACGCGGGAGATGCTGGCGGAACTAAAGGAGGACTGCCCGACCTTTCAGTATCTGGGCAATTATCAAGAGCTTAGCTGAACTTGCTTGTTCCTTCCCTGCTTGATTGAAAGCTCACCGATCCCGGGCAGGGAGAGGCGAGATACTGTCAAGGACATAGGCCTAAGTTACAGAAGATTTTAATCCTCCCCCACGTCTGTCAACCCCCTGTGGACGATGGGCTTCCAGCCCCTCTGCGGAAAGATCAGGGAGAAGAGGGAGCAGAACATATAGATCCACAGGAAGATCGGAAAGGTGAAGAAGGAAAGCCCGAGCCGGTACATGGGGATACCGACGTAGCGGGTCGTGCCCCGTTCCCCGATCCAGGTGAAAATGGTTCCCAGGAGGAAGAAGAGCAGACCGGTGACGCGACCGTAAGGCAGATTTGCCGGTAAGGTCATGCCCAAAAGGGTGGTGGTGAGGAACATGGCGATCGAGGCCGGGCCCATCAGAACCAGGCACATTGCGTCCCAGAGCCGGGCGGAGGGCTTTTGCCGGAAGGCGCGGAACCATTCAGGAACGTAATGGACGAAGATCTGATAACTGCCGGTACACCAGCGCGTCAGCTGGCGGACCATGGTGATGAGGTCGGCGGGCTGCTCGTCATAGCAGACGGCGTCCACGCAAAATGCGACCCGACCGCCGCGCAGGCACTGTTGAAAGGACTGCTCCACATCCTCGGTGATCGTGAAAGTCTGCCAGCCATGCTCCTTCAGCAGGTTCTTTTTGATGACAAAGCCGGTTCCGGTCAGAAAGCAGCTGAGCCCCAGTTTTTCCCTCGGATAGGAGTAGAAGAAGGAATAGAGGGTCCAGTATATGGCGTACCATTTGGTGACAAAGGTCGTATAGGGCTCTCCCGCCAGACGGTTGCCCTGCACGATGGCATTTCCCTTGTTGAGGGCGGCGTTCATGTGCTTCATGAAATTTTGATCCGCGACATTGTCCGCGTCAAAAACCATAAGGGCGTCGAAGGTGTCCTGCTTGTCTGTTAAGATCTTTTGGATTCCCCAGCTTAAGACATCCCCCTTTCCGTTAGTCGGACCGTTTGACCGTTCATAGACCGTGACAAAATCGTACCGTCTTCCTACCTCGGCTGTGCGGTCGGTACAGTGGTCGGCGAGCAGATAGATATGCCAGAGGTCGCTGGGATAGTCCTGCTGTTTAATGGAATGGAGCAGGTGAACCAGCACATTTTCTTCATTACGGGCGCAGATGACGACTGCGAAGCGGTGCTGAGGCTGGCTTTCCCCTTTTTGCTTGCGGGACCGGATCAGACCTCGGACGGCAACCTGGGCGAACCACGCCATCAGCGCCAGGCTGAGGACCAGGATTGTGATGAGAATGATCATAACTGCTGTCATATGATTACCTGCTCTTTGCATAAAATAGGGTAGCGTGCGTGTCTTCATTTTATACCGATTTGAAAATCGAATCAAATATCTAAGTATTTCCGATAAATTCAGACAATGCTATAATACAGGCAGGTGAATATTATGAAAATTGCTGTCATCACCGGCGCGTCGAGCGGGCTTGGACGGGAATTCGTCCGCCAGATCGACAGGAAAGAGCCGGAAATTGAGGAAATATGGGCGATCGCCCGTCGGAAAGACAGACTGGAGGAGCTAAGAAATCTCACCAGTCTCCCGGTCAGGGTCATTTCCCTGGATCTTTTGAAGGAAAATTCGTTTGAAAGGCTCAGACAGATGCTGGAAAAGGAGACCCCTGAGATCGGTATTCTGATCTGTGCGGCGGGCTTCGGGAAAATCGGTGATTACCAGGAGGTCAGCAGGGAGGATTCTGACCGCATGATCCTCTTAAACTGTAAGGCGGCGGTGGATATGACACAGATTGCCCTCCCCTATATGAAGCGGGGGGACCGGATTCTGGAGATCTGTTCGACTGCCGGTTTTCAGCCCTTCCCCTACCTGAACGTCTACGCCGCGACCAAGGCATTTCTCTACCGCTATGCGCGGGCACTGGGATCAGAGCTGCTGCCCAGGGGGATCCATGTGACGGCTGTCTGTCCCTACTGGATCAAAGATACGGAATTTATAGGCGGCGCCAGGTCGACGGAGAGAAAGATAAGGATCCGCCATTTTGTGCTTGCGTCAAAAGTCGAATCAGTTGCCGGCTGGGCGCTAAAAGACAGCCGGACGGGACTGCCGGTTTCCACGCCCGGTATCGTCTGCACGATTCACCGGGCAGTCGCCAAAGTATTTCCATCCTATCTGATGATGGGAATCTGGGAGGGCATCCGGAGACTGTAAGCGATAGCCTGAAAAATGAAGTGAAATACCCCGGAGAGTCGGGAGAAAGGAAGGTCCAATGATCCGTTCCGGTCATTGGACCATATGTGGGAAAATGATTAAAACTTTACTGATGTACGATGGGAAAATGAGTTCTGCGGAGAGGATCGCGGGCAGGCTGAGCTACCTGATTGGAAACGCCAAGGTGTGCGAACTGTCGGAAGCGCCGGATGACTTAAGTCCCTATGGAGGTTTTTGCTTCGTTTTTAATTTTTATGGGGCGGTGACGGCGGCCAATGCCAGCATTTATCTTAGGACCCACAGCGAGGAAATGAAAAACAGCCGGATTGCCATGGTTGGAATCGGCTTTGCCGACCTGGGCTTTATGAATTTCATCGTAGAACTTGAAAAGTCGACCGGACTTCACGATCTGGAGGGCTATTTTCTGTCGAGAGAGTCGGAGACGGACCGGGTCGGAGCGGAGATCGGCAAGCTGATGAGGAAGCCGGAGCATCCCATGGAGGAGAAGAAAATCGCGGCAGCGGTGGATGCCTTCTTAAGCGGGCATACCACACTGGCACTGGCTACTGCGGCGAGGGACTTTATCCGCAATACGCCTCTTGAATATGTCTGCCATAAAGATCTCCTCTACATCATGACCGAGGGCGGCAATAAGTTCCGGGGTATTTTGGAAAACGGCAGATTCTGCGCAGCTGTCTTTGATCCCTTTAAGAGTATGGGGACGACGAAGGGGCTGCAGATCACGGGTGAGGCGGACCTGGTCCCGGTCGGTTCGGCTGAGTATGAAGAAGTGATGGGGGTGAAGGGGATCACCAAAGAGCATCTGGACAAACTCCCCATCACCATGTTTCTGATTCGGCTGACCCCTATGAAATATGAGATGCTGGACACTGCCTTTGCCAAGGAGGGCTATGATGTCCACCAGACCCTTTTGACCAGCTTCCAGCAGCGGAACTGGGAAGCCGGAGCGGTATTTGCCAAGGAGACGGCTGCCCGGGCGGATCAAAAAGCCCGGACAGAAAGCGCTGACGGGGAAGCTGTTGAAGAGCTGGAAGAGGATGGCGAGCAGAAAGAAAATCCTGATCTGGAAGAAGGTGTCGGACAGGAAGAAAGGTCTGATTGGGAAGAAACAGAAAATCTGGATGCTGCTGACACCGAAGATCGGACAGATGAGGAAGCGTCGGATACAGATAGGGAAGAGTTGGATGAAAATGGAGAACTGACGGATGAACTTGGAGCCGATGAGAGTTCTGAAATCGCCAAGGAGGCTGAGGTAGCCCGGGCTGCGGAAGTGGCGGATATCTTAAAGGAAATGCGGGCTGGCGGAGGTGATTCCGACCAGGCGGATGAGATAACCCTGCCGGATGACGGCGTAGAAGAATTCTACGATGAGGAAGAGCCGGAAGTGGAGGAGCCCTTTGCCTTTGACGACGAGGATTTCGAGGACGAAGCGTTTGAGGAAAAGGACGAGTAAGAATAGTTTCTGATAAGAGATGGATAGAAAGCCTTTTGGGTTATCAAATGCCCCGAAAGGCTTTCTTTTTGCGCTTTCTTTCCCTTTCTCAAGGATCTATTGGAGATCCACCAGTTCCGGAAGCGTGGTATAGCTCTGGATCATGAGGTCGGGATTCTTTATTTTCCGCAGAATCATGGCTGCCGCCTGGGCACCCATGTCATAGACGTTGATGTCGATGATCACAGGGCGGGGCTCCATGATAGAGGTGTAAGGATAGATATCAAAGGTCATAAAAAGTGGGAGAGGAGCAGCTGATGAGCCCTTCCTTTCACGAAAGGCAAGAGAAGCTCCAATAGCGAGGCTGTTGTTTTCACAGACGATCGCGTCGACCGTGGGATCTTTTAGCAGCTTGTGCGCGGATTGATACCCCGCCTGCCAGCTGGAATCTGTGTAAAAGATATGATCTTTGGTCAGAGCAACGTTATTGCGGCGCAGAGTTTGCCGAAAGCCCAGTTCCCGCTCGTGAGAGATGAATTCTGTCCGTTTTCCCCCGATAAAGGCGGCATGCGTTTTGCTCATGCGAACCAGATAGTCGGCAGCATACTGACCGGCTAACCGATGATTCGTATCAATCCAGCACAGGCGGCTGTCGGAATCAGGGTGGCCGACGATGATGTGGGGAAAGTTATGACTCAAAATCAGATCAATGATGTCGTTTTTGAGGGCAGAGCCGTGAATGATGATCCCGTCGGCGCTCTTTTGGAGGATGACATCGGAGATGGTTTCCTTAGGGTGGTCTGTGCTGCGCAGGTCCATGAGAGTCATGGTGTAACCCGAGACAGCGAGAGCTTGAAAAGCACCGCACATAATGTTGAACATGTGAGGGTTGGAGTAAACCTCATTTTGTTTGAGGGAAGTCAGATAGATGATATTTCTGGTCTGGCGTCTGGCAAAGTTGACGGCACGGGAGTTGGGGGTATAGCCAAGTTTGGTTACACAGGTACGGACGCGGTCACTGGTTTCTTTGGAAATGCTGGTCCAGCCGTTCAGCACTTTGGAAACGGTGGAGACAGAGACGCCAGCCACCCTGGCGACATCTTTGATAGTAACGGACATATTGACCTCAATTCATGGGAGTGGAAGAATCTTGTTAATCTGCACAAAATTACTAGAAATAGTATAACGTTTTCCTAACATAAATCAAGATACCGGCATGGAAATCATTGAAAATGCCATATTTGTGGGATAGTCTTGAAGAAAGGGAAAGGAAAGTTTTCCTCAAAATCCGATAGGGTTATGAATCAGAACTTATAGCCGCACCCTTTGAGGCCTGGCTATAACCATTAAAACAAGGATGTCAGTAGACAGGAGGAGCATGATGAAGAAGAGAATCTTAAGCCTTGTATTAGCGGCAACGATGGCAGTTGGAACACTGGCAGGATGCGGTGCCTCGGCTAAGGGGGACCAGGAGAGTGAAAAAGGGTCCGGCCCGGTCTCTCTGACCGTCTGGCACGACGGGGATGAGGCAATCATGAAAGTGATTGAAGATACTGCCAACAAGGAATTGGAAGCGGATCAGATTTCCTTAAAGTTTGAGAAGAAGACGGGTTTGACCGACCAGCTCAAGTTATACGGATCGGATGAGCAAAATGGACCGGATATGTATCTGTACGCCCATGACTCGCTGGGGACTTTTGCGGAGATGGATATTCTGGCACCGGTTACAGACTTTATTGCCAAGGAGGATGAGAAGGACCTCATTCCCATGACCGTGGATGCTTGCACCTATAAAGGAACGCAGTACCAGCTTCCTCTTTACTTTGAGTCTCTGCTCTTTATGTACAATAAGGACCTGTGGCAGGGGGATGTTCCGGACAAAACAGATGATCTGCTGGCTTATATGGAGAAACATACCGATGTCCAGGCGGGAACCTATGCCCTGCTCAATCAGCACTCGACCGCTTATAATGTAGCCCCCATCATCAATGGGTATGGGGCGGAGATCATCAGCAAGGATGGCAAGGCGGGTCTTGACAGTGAAGTTTACAAGGAAGCCCTTGCCTACAATCAGAAGTTCGCAGCCTTGCAGGGAGATGGGGATTACAACACGATTGCCCAGCTCTTCAATGAAGGTAAGGCGCAGGCTATCATCGGCGGTCCCTGGCTGGTATCGGGCATTAAGGATGCAGGCATCAATCTGGGTATCCGGTCTCTTTCTTCGTTTACCCTGCCAAATGGTAAGAAACTGGCGCCCTATTCCGGTGTGCAGGGAATCGGCATTTTAAAATACGCGGAAGATGGAAAGAAAGAGGCTATCGGCAAGGCGTTAAAGGCACTGATGAAGCCGGAGCTCGGTCAGGAGCTGGCAAAGCAGTCGAATTGTGCGCCGGCTAACAACAAGAGTTACGAGGATCAGGAAGTTGCGGCAAATGAGATGATTATGGCGATCAAAGAAACAGCGGAGACCGCGCAGCCTATGCCCAATATTCCGCAGATGAGCGTCATGTGGGGTCCCGCGGAAGAAATGCTGGCAGCCGTCAATAAGAATGGAACAGCTATCGATGAAGCCGCCAAGACCTTCCAGCAGAAAGCGGAAACAGCAATCAAGGATATGCAGTAAGGATCAAAATCAAATGAATCAGAATAAACGTTCAAAGCAGTGGTTTTATCTCACTCCTTCCATGATTTTGATCGGTGCCATCGTGATTTTTCCGATTCTCTATACCGGCTATATCTCTTTGACCAATATGAGCCTGTACCATTGGAAGGACTTTAAGGTCATTGGACTTGCTAATTATGGAAGGGCGCTCTTCAAACTGGATGAGGGATTTCTATCCGCTTTAGCAACGACGCTTCTATGGACCGTCGTCAATATGGTCCTGCAAATTGTAGCAGCATTTTTCATTGCTCTGGGACTCAATGCCCCGGGCATGAAACTGACCCGCCTCTATAAGACTTTGCTGATGGTCCCCTGGGCAATGCCGTCCTATGTGTCCATTTTGATCTGGAGGGTAGGAATCTATAATACAGATTTCGGCCTTTTAAATAAGTTCAGGGCGGCGCTTGGTCTATCGAGGATCAGTTATCTGGCGGAAAATGTACCTGCCTTTTTATCCTGCCTGGTTCTGAATCTGTGGATGGCATTTCCCTTTATGATCATGATGTTTGACGCTGCCATGCAGAGCGTGGATCGCAGTTTACTGGAGAGCGCATCTCTGGATGGAGCCGGTTTTTTTATGAAGGTCAGATATGTGTTGGTACCGGCGATCAGACCGATCATGCTGCCGCCGATTATTATGACGGCTTTTACGACGTTTAAGCAATTCGATATTTTCTATCTGCTGACGATGCAGAAGGGGGCACTCACCGGCTCTACTTTGCAGACCATTATTACCTATGCCCAGCAGAATGCTTTTGTATCCAACAACTATGGGCTGTCTTCGGCGGTATCCATGATGATCTTCGTTTTGATCTGTCTGTTCTCGCTCTATAGCAATCGGAACATCGGAAGAGAGGATGAAATCGGATGAGCGCAAAAAAAGTGAAAAATATCGGACGATTGACCATCCTGCATCTGGTCTATATCATCTTGTGCCTGCTGGCACTGATTCCGGTTATCTATGTGTTTACGCTTTCGGTCAGCAAGGGAACCGGCGCGCTGTCGACCGGTCTTCTGCCAAAGTCGATCACGCCGGATAATTATGTCAGGATCTTCAGGGAGGAACCTTTTTTACAGTGGCTGGGCAATTCAGTTGTACTGAGTGTGGGAACCATGATTCTGGCCATGCTGACGGCAGTCCCGGCGGCATATGCCTATTCTAGGTACCGGTTTAAACAAAGGGGAACCCTGTTAAAGAGTTTGCTCTTATTGAACGCCTTTCCGCAGATCCTGTCCATGTTTGCCATTTTTCGACTCTATAAGCTGCTTGGACTGCTGAATACCAGAATTGGTCTCATTATTGTGTATGCCGGCAGTATGTGTATCTTTTCCATTTGGAATATGAAGGGATACTTTGACACCATCCCGGTAGAAATTGAGGAAGCAGCCCGGATGGACGGAGCGACCGATCTGCAGACGATTGCCGGAATTATTTTGCCTCTGGCACGGCCAGCCATTATTGTGACCTGCGTAATGGTTCTGATTTTTGTATGGAATGAATACATTTTCTCAACAACGTTCCTTCTCCAGGAGGGCCAGTACTCTCTTGCCGGAGGCCTGTATCAGCTGCAGAGCGGAGACTATAGCCGGAGCTGGCCGCTCTTTTCCGCGGCGGCGATCCTGGTTTCGGTGCCGATTCTGCTGGTATTTTTCCGCATTCAGAAGTATATGGTATCCGGACTGACGGCGGGCGGAGTGAAAGGATGAGACGGTGAACACAGCAGCGATTGAACACAAAGCTCTTTCTGATGACGTCTGCCTGTTAGATGAGCAGACTCTGCTGATTCGGATCCATGCCGCCAGGAAGGATCTGCAGCAATGCCTGCTCTACTATGGAGACCGGGTCAGCGTGGAGGATCCGGTTCCCATGCGGGAGCTGGAGATGGAACGAATTGCATCGGATGAGGATAAAGATTATTTTGAAGTCAGAGTCAGGACCGGCTATACGAGAGTCTGCTATTATTTCCGGCTTGTGGACCGGGAGGGGCGGGCGCTCTATTTGAGTGAATATGGATTCATCGACCGTGCCCCGAGAGCCAGATCGCAGTTCTTTCAATTTCCCTATCTGCGGCGGGAATACCTTTCGACGGTGCCGGACTGGGCGAGGGATATGGTCATGTACCATATCTTTCCTGACAGCTTTGCCAGTGGTCATCGGACGATCAGCGGAAAGGGAAAGTTCATCCGTCTTGAGAACGGAGAGCACAGTGAGTCCCTTCATGGGGGAACTCTGCAGGGCATCGAGGCTAATCTGGATTATCTGGAGAACCTGGGCATCACCTGCATCTACTTAAACCCAATCTTTGAAGCAGCTTCCTACCATAAGTATGATACGATTGATTATTTTAAGATTGACCCTTGCTTTGGGAGCAAGGATGACCTGATTCATCTGGTGTCTGCCTGCCATGAGCGGGGCATTAAGGTCATCCTGGATGGTGTATTTAACCATTGCGGAGCGGGTTTTGAAGCCTTTCGGGATGTCAGGCAAAAAGGGAAGCAATCGGCTTATAAGGACTGGTTCTATCAGATGAATTACCCGGTTTGCTATCAGGATCCGCCTGACTATGCCTGCTTCGCCTATGTCAAAGAGATGCCTAAGCTCAATACCTCCAACAAAGATGTGTCGGATTATTTCTGCCGGGTGGGACAGTATTGGATTCGGGAAGCGGATATTGACGGCTGGCGCCTGGATGTGGCGAATGAAATTGATCATGATTTCTGGCGGCAATTCCGAAAAGCCGTTAAGGCTGTAAAAGCAGATGTCTTTCTGATCGGGGAAGTCTGGGAAGACTCAAATGTATGGCTTGCCGGAGATCAGTTCGACTCTACGATGAACTATCGGTTTGCGGATATCTGCCGCGCTTATTTTGCCAGGAAAGAAATTTCCCTGACGGAGTTTGATCAGAAGATTAACCGGATGTATATGCGCTACCGCTATACGACAGCCAGCGTGCAGATGAATTTTCTGGATACCCATGATATCTCCCGCTTTCTGTCGGCTTGCGATGGGGATGTCAATCGCTTGAAAAAAGCCCTCTATTTTATGTTCATGACCGAGGGCATTCCCTCTGTCTTTTACGGCGATGAGTGTCAGCTGACGGGCGTAGAGGAAAAGGATTATCGCCAGCCCATGAAATGGTCAGAGCAGCTGTCCGACCTGCAGGAGTGCTGCCGGAAGTGGATTGGGAAACGGAATCAGTCCCCTGCCTTAAGACGAGGAAGGTTCAGGACAGTCAGCGTCGATGAGGAGAACAAGATCTATACCTTTAGACGGGAATATGAAGGGGAATGTGAGACGATCACGATGGATATGAACTTTTAAAGAGTTTGAAATTTGGAGGTCATGATGAGGAAAAAAACATTTGTTAAAGCGCTTGCAGCAGTATGTACGGCAATCATTGCAGTAAACC
This sequence comes from Lachnospiraceae bacterium UBA3689, assembly GCA_002371465.1. Taxonomy (GTDB): domain Bacteria; phylum Bacillota; class Clostridia; order Lachnospirales; family Lachnospiraceae; genus Chordicoccus. The sequence goes on from DFIU01000020.1 coordinate 44,300, forward strand.
CGATGTCGGTTTGGGCATCGGACAGCCTGGCTGGTGAATCGATCTATGAGATTATGGTTGATAGGTTCTATGACGGGGATAAGAATAACAATGCTACGGGTGAGGCCTTCAGGAATACTGAAAATAACGAAGATGATTTTCGGTATATGCATGGTGGTGATTGGCAAGGAGTTATCGATAAGCTGGACTATATCAAAGGAATGGGATATACGGCAATTTGGATCTCTCCTGTAGGAGACCCACAGCTATGGGGCTTACCTGATTCAAATGGAAAGCAGTGGCCAACAGCCTATCATGGCTATAATGTGAATGATCCTAACCGAGCTAATCGTTATTTTGGCAGCCCGGATCCGGAAAAGAGTAGAAAGAAACTCAAAGAGCTTGTGGATAGCTGCCATGAGAAGGGAATCAAGGTTATTCTGGATGTAGTTCCCAATCATGTTGGTGATTATTTGCAAGGTGTAGGGGCGGTATCTTATCGAACTTCGACCGATGGGTTAAAAACCGGAACACAGTTACGACCAGCAAGTCCTTTTGATCAACCTGAATGGTATCATAATCTTGGCGATATTGATTTTAATCGCGAACATCCACATAATGACTGGAGTACAGCCATGTTGGAGTCTCATGACTTAGGCGGATTGGATGATATTAATTTTGACAATCCGGAGGCTAAAGATGCCGTCTTTCAATCAATTAAGATGTGGATTGACTATACTGGAGCTGATGGGGCTCGCGTTGATGCGGCTAAATGTATGAGCCCTTCTCTTCTTCATGAACTGGAGGAGTACATTGGTGTACCAACCTTCGGTGAGAATTTTGATATGGATGTCAGCTTTGTCAAAAATTGGGTTGGCGATCAGGGCGAGAATGGAATGCTGGATTTTCCGTTGTTCCAGGCAGTTGTTAATGATTTTGCCCATGGAAAAAACTTTGATAATAAGGATGATATTTCACTGAAATCTGTTTTTGACCAAGATGGCCAGTATGGAAGTCACGTTAAAGATATGGTGACATTCATCGATAATCATGATCGAAACCGTTTTCTAACAGAAGCGGGAGGGAATCGACAGAAATTACAAAATGCTCTGACGTTCATATTCAGCTGCCGGGGTGTACCGGTTGTTTTTCAAGGCACCGAACAAAATAGAGGAAATGCCAATGAAAGAAACATTGATGGGATTGCCGATACCTGGAATCGTTGGGATATGCAGACGAAAGATTACGACGGCAATGTTATTGCAGATTACTTTAATATGAATACGGATACTTATCACTTGATTGCGGATATGAATAAGGCACGGTCTAAGTATAAGGCGCTACGTGCAGGTACCCAGCGGGAGATGTGGTCGTCTCCTCACTATTATGCTTTTTCTAAACGTGTAGACGAGGGGGAAGAGCGGGGACAGGAAGTGATTTGCGCATTTAACAATTCGGAATACACAATCAGCAACAAGATGCCAATTCGCGCAGAGAGTTCACTCAAGCCAGGAGATGAACTGGTCAATATCTTTAATTCAAATGACATTCTTTATGTGGATAAAGATAGAACCGTAACAATCCCTGTTAGTGGCAATTCCAATAAAATTTATGTGGCGGAATCGGTTAAAGATCCTGTAATTCATGATGAGAGTCAGGAGATGGTGCCAGTGACTTTCAAGATAAAGAATGCGACAACTATTTGGGGGCAGAATGTTTATATCACGGGTAATATTGAAGAACTTGGTATGTGGGATCCACTCAAGGCAGTCGGACCGGCATCCTGCCCATCCTATCCTGATTGGGAATTGAATGTAAATCTTCCGGTTGGCAGAACAATTGAATTCAAGGCAATTAAGAAAGATGAAAACGGAGAGGTTGAGTGGGAAAGTGGTGAAAACCACCGTTATACGATAGGACAAGCTGGTCAGGAAATTGTTTTTGATTGGTGAGCAGGCAGGATCAGAAATATTTTAAATAGAAAACGATTATAAAAAAATAGTGACAATATAACAAGGGGCTCCTGTGATCATATAAAATCACAGGAGCCCCTTGTTCGTGAGAGGACGCCGTAGGTCCTTTTTTCGATACCAGTCTTGATAACTGCCTTTCTTACAGCAGGATAATTCCGTGTTCCCGGCACTCGTTGATCATATCCTCGGGCCAGACGGAAGCCTGAACCTCACCGATGTGGGCGCGGCCCAAAAGCAGCATACAGAGCCTGGACTGTCCGATACCGCCGCCTATGGTCAGAGGCAGGTCGCCGGCTGCCAGCATCTTGTGGTAGGGGAGGTTCAGCCTCTCTTCGCAGCCGGCAGCCTTCAGCTGTTCCCTGAGGGAGGTCTCGTCGACCCGGATGCCCATGGAAGAGATCTCAAGTGCGCACTTGAGGGGCTCGAACCAGAAGAGGATATCGCCGTTTAAGTTCCAGTCATCATAGTCCGGGGCGCGGCCGTCGTGCGGTTTGCCGTCGGCTAACGGCCAGCCGATCTTTTCGATAAAGACCGCACCACGCTCCCTGGTGATCAGGTTCTCGCGCTCTTTTCTGGTCTTGTCCGGCCAGCGGTCTTCCAGCTCTTTGGTTGTCAGGAAGCTGATCTCATCCGGCAGGTGGTAGACCGCCTGGGGAAACTTGTACCAGACCTCATGTTCCATGTGCTTGATGATCTTAAAGATATTGCGGACGACTTCGTGGAGGAAGTCAGAGGTTCTCTGTTCTCTCGTGATGACCATTTCCCAGTCCCACTGATCGACGTAGCAGGAGTGGAGATTGTCAAAATCTTCATCGCGGCGGATGGCGTTCATATTGGTATAGAGCCCCTCGCCCGGCTCAAAGCCGTAACGGAAAAGGGCGAGCCGCTTCCACTTTGCCAGGGAGTGGACGACCTCGTAGATTTCGCCGGGGATTTCCCTGATATCAAAAGAAACAGGGCGTTCTACGCCGTTTAAGTTATCGTTGAGTCCGGATGATTTTGAGACGAAGAGCGGAGCGGAAATGCGCTCAAGATTCATTTCCCGGCCGAACTCCTTCTGGAATGTGTCGCGGATGTACTTGATTGCGCTCTGGGTCTCGCGGACTTTCATGTGCGGATCATAATCTTCAGGAAAAATGAGACTCACTTGGTGCCTCCTTTTTAAAATATAAAGCAGGTGAACAGAAATAAAATAAAAAAATTTTATGCAATGCATTGAACAAAATAAAATCAGGTCTTATAATACTACCAAAATATAGCGAAATGCAATCGGTATAGGAAGATTCCTGCGATCAATCATCCGAAGGACCAGGGGTGTTCCTTTTTTATGTGAGCATTTCGACTATGCAAAGGAGAAATCTATGAATGTCATACAAATATTGAGAAAGGAAATCAAGGAATTTACGCGCGCGTCCGTTCTCACTCCCTTCTTTATGATCGGAGAGGTCGTCGTGGAAATGATGATTCCCCTGCTGATGGCGAGGATCATCGATGAAGGCATTGATGGGCACAGCATGCCTGCCATCGTGCATGTCGGGACCCTGATGCTGGTTATGGCTGTCGTCGGGCTCTTTTTTGGAGTTGCGGGCGCCTGGAGCGGGGCGAGGGCATCGGCTGGCTTTGCCAGAAATTTGCGTAAGGATATGTACGCGAATATCCAGAAGTTTTCGTTTGCCAACATCGACAAATTTTCCCCGTCCGGCCTGGTGACGCGTATGACGACGGATGTGACCAATGTGCAGAACGCCTATCAGATGCTGCTCCGCATGTTCGTCCGGGCGCCGTTTTCCATGATCATCGCCATGATTATGGCCTTTTCCATCAATGCCAGGATCTCCACGATCTACCTGATCGCTGTCATTTTCCTGGCAATCTGCATGGTCCTGATCATGACGAGGACGACAAAGTTCTTCCAGATGGTCTTTAAGAAGTACGACAACCTGAATGAGAGCGTCGAGGAAAATGTCTCTTCGATCCGCGTTGTCAAGGCCTATGTCCGAGAGGATTATGAAAAATCCAAATTTGAAAAGGCGGCGGAAAATATTTACAACCTCTTCGTCAGGGCGGAGAAAAATATGATCGTCGTCATGCCGCTGATGCAGGGCACGGTCTATGCCGTCATCCTGCTCATCTCCTGGATCGGAGCCCATATGATTATCGGCTCCGAGCTGACGACGGGGGAACTGATGAGCCTTCTCGCCTACTGCATGAATATCCTCATGAGCCTTATGATGGTCTCCCTTGTCTTCGTCATGGTCGCCATGAGTTCTGCCTCCGCGGAGCGGATTGCCGAAGTGCTGACGGAGGAGAGCAGCCTGCAAAATCCGGAGGACCCCATCTACCAGGTCCGCGACGGCAGCATCGATTTCGATCATGTGGACTTCTCTTATAAGGAAGGAACCGGAGAATTTGCCCTGGAGAACATCGACCTCCGCATTAAATCCGGTGAGACCATCGGCATCATCGGCGGGACCGGCTCGTCCAAGTCGACCCTGGTCAACCTGATCTCCCGCCTCTACGATGCGACCAGGGGGGAAGTCAGGGTCGGCGGCAGAAATGTCAAGGAGTATGACCTCGATTCTCTGCGCAATCAGGTCGCCGTGGTCCTGCAGAAGAACGTCCTCTTTTCGGGGACAATCTTTGATAACCTGCGCTGGGGCAAGAAGGACGCTTCGGATGAGGAGTGCATCGAGGCGGCGAAGATGGCCTGCGCCGATGAGTTTATCGAGCGCTTCCCGGATGGCTACCAGACCGTGATTACCCAGGGCGGGACCAATGTATCCGGGGGACAGAAGCAGCGTCTTTGCATCGCCCGCGCCCTTTTAAAGGATCCTAAGATCCTCATTATGGATGATTCGACGTCGGCGGTCGATACGGCGACGGAGAAGAAGATCACGGATGCGATGGCACTGGCCAAGCCGGGGATGACCAAGGTGATCATTTCCCAGCGGATCAGCTCGATTGCCAACGCGGACCGGGTCCTTGTCATGGACAGCGGCCGTATTTCCGGCTTTGATACGCCGGAAAATCTGCTGAAGACCAACGCGGTCTACCGGGAAGTCTATGAGACCCAGGTCTCGGGAGGCGATTTTGATATGAAAGGAGGCGAGGCGTCATGATGAAAATGCCAGCTCGAAAAGTTGAAAACGGCGGTCAGGTTTTCCGCCGTCTGATGGCTTATGTCTTTCGGAAATACCCGGTCCAGCTTGTGACCGTGGTGGTCTGCATCTTTGTCAGCGTCCTTGCCAATGTGCAGGGAACCCTGTTCATGCAGACTTTGATCGATTCCTACATCACGCCGATGCTGACGAGCGGGAGCCGGGATTTCGGTCCCCTCCTGCGGGCAATGGCTCGGGTAGCGGGCTTTTACGCGCTCGGTGTGGCAGCCGCCTATATCCAGAGCCGGATCATGGTATATGTCAGCCAGGGAACCTTAAGGCGGCTTCGTGTCGACCTCTTCCATCACATGCAGGACCTGCCGGTCAGTTTTTTTGACCAGCACGCGCACGGCGATATTATGTCGGTCTACACCAACGATATTGACACCCTGCGGCAGATGATCAGTCAGGCCATGCCCCAGTTCTTAAACGCGGCAATCACAATCGTCTCGGTCATCATCAGTATGCTGACCTTGAGCGTACCGCTTTCCCTGCTTTCCTTTGCCATGTCGGCTTTCATTTTATTTGTGTCGAGGAAGCTGGCATCCCTGTCGGGCAGCAACTTCATCGCTCAGCAGAAGAACCTGGGCAAGACCAACGGCTATATCGAGGAAATGATGGCGGGGCAGAAGGTCGTCAAGGTCTTCTCCCATGAGGATGAGGCGATCGAGCAGTTCAATCAGTTAAATGACGAACTCTTCGATTCGGCGGACAAGGCGAACCGCTTTGCCAATATGATGGGGCCGGTCAACGCCCAGATCGGCAATATCAGCTACGTCATTGCGGCAGCAGTCGGCGGCATTCTTGCCTTAAATGGAGTGGGGACCCTGACGGTCGGCAAGCTGGCTTCCTTCCTGACTTTCAACCGGACCTTCAACATGCCCATCATGCAGGTATCGCAGCAGATGAACGCGGTTGTCATGGCTCTTGCCGGCGCGGACCGGATCTTCAAGCTGCTGGATGAGAAGGCAGAGGTGGACGACGGCTATGTTATGCTGGTCAACGCCGGGATCGATGAGGACGGAACGATTACTGAGTCCAGGGACCGCACCGGTCACTGGGCGTGGAAGCATTTCCATAAGGCGGACGGAACGACGACCTATCGGGAACTGAAAGGGGACATCGTTATGGACGGCGTGGACTTTGGCTATGTGCCGGAGAAGACGGTTCTGCACGATATCCGCCTCTACGCGACGCCCGGACAGAAGATCGCCTTCGTCGGTTCGACCGGGGCGGGCAAGACGACCATCACCAACCTGATCAATCGCTTCTACGATATTCAGGACGGCAAGATCCGCTACGACGGCATCAATATCAATAAGATCAAGAAGGCGGACCTGCGGCGGTCCCTGGGTATGGTCCTGCAGGACACCCACCTTTTTACCGATACGGTGAAAAATAATATCCGCTACGGAAAACTCGATGCGACGGATGAGGAGGTCTACGAGGCGGCAAAGCTTGCCAACGCGGACCAGTTCATCCGGCGGTTGCCGGACGGTTATGATACCATGCTCCACAACGACGGAGCCAACTTGAGCCAGGGGCAGCGGCAGCTGCTGTCGATCGCCCGGGCGGCGATTGCGGACCCGCCGGTCCTGATCCTGGATGAAGCGACGTCCTCTATCGACTCCCGCACAGAAAAGCTGGTGCAGGATGGTATGGATGCCCTGATGAAGGGGAGGACGACCTTTGTCATCGCCCACCGTCTCTCTACGGTCAGGAATTCGGACTGCATCATGGTTCTGGAGCAGGGCCATATCATTGAACGGGGAACTCACGACGAACTGATCGCGGAGAAGGGAAAATACTACCAGCTCTACACCGGGAAAGCGGTCAATAGTTAAGACCAGCCTGATCTGGTGCAAGACCTGTCTTTTCTGTCTGTTGGTATAGAATTGTTTCCTGATGATTTAAGAGGGCTGATATGCTACCCCCAAGTAGGA
>DFIU01000012.1 GCA_002371465.1 Lachnospiraceae bacterium UBA3689
TCCACTTGACGGGTAGCACACCAGTATCACATTCGGAACCGGGGACGGCCCCCTTTTTTTTATTTTTTAAATACAGGACTTCCAGCTGCAGGGGGATCGTGTAAATCTGGCACAAGCCGTATCTGGTCCAACATACCGGTCCCAGGATCAGGAAGAGGATATTGGCTGCAATCGGCGCAAGCATCAGAATCTGCCATCTGGTCTTATGACGGAAAAGCAGAACCACTATCGTAAGCGGCAACCACCACATATAGAAGGCGTCACAGAAGAGAAATGTGAGCGGAGGGCAGGTCTCAAGCCAGGTGAACCATTGCAGTACTTGTTCACGAGCAGACAAACGAGAGTCGGGATTTTTAAAAGCTTTCAGGGAATCTCTATAGGCAGCCCTGTCATAGACATTGATGGATTTAATGGGGGCAAAGTAGCCTCCGCAAATAGAGAGGGTTGTTCTGGCATAAAGAACCGGGTGTCTGATTCCCATTTTGATCCAGATTTTTAAGAAAGCGCTTCGATCCTTACTGGTAGCATAGTAGTTGTAGCTGTCTTTGATACTGTCGGATGTATCCTGCCGGAATTTTTGCGGCAGTTCTTCCGGTTTGATTTGTAAAACATGGAAAAAGACCTGGTTATCCTCCTGTGTGAAATCATCCGGATAGTCAATTCTGGCTTTTGCTGTCTGCTGAAAGGCAAATCCCAGCCCTTCTTGAGGACCGCCCGGATAGATATTGGCAAGCGGGAAGATGATCTTGCCTAAGAGAACCGTTATCACGAGGAGGGGGACAAGTGAAGAACACAGAGCCAGCATTTTCCCCCGCTTACCCCTTGATTTGAGCAGTAGGAGCAGATTGGAAGCAAACGCGATATACATTCCCTTTTTATTGCAAAGAGCAATTAAAATAGAAAAAAGAAACAGGCCGATCCATTTCCTTTTTGTAGAAGTCCTTCCATCGATAAGGTCCATGAATAAAAATATGTAGAACAGGTAAAACGCTAAAAAGACTACGGAAAACAGAGAGTCTTTGATCATCGTAATGGCGTAGTATGCTGTAAAAGGCATAGCATACAGAATCGTACTGATCAGGGCAATAATGGGAGGTATCCCAAACTTTTCCATCGAACAGATGATGAATGAAATTAGGAATGACAGCGCCGTCATCTGAACCAGGCAGAACAGAAACATACCCAGGTCTGGATTTCCGAGAGCGCTGCCGATCTTGTAGAAGGCAGTGAAAACAAGGGTTGTAAATACAGGATGGTGATCGTTCATCAGGGCTTTGATCTGAATATCCCCTACCCAATTGAAGGGTCTGGGCTCCATGCCCGTGAGCAGGTCGTCAATCTGATTGATGGTGTCATATCCACAAGTTCCCGGATAATAGATGATCAAATAGATCAGATAAATTCCAATCAGGACCAGTGCGATACGAAAGATATTTTCAGGCGTATAGGAAAAGAATTTTCCTAATTTTATATTGGGAGTTTTCCTAAGACTCCACTGGTAAAATTTCTCTGCCAGAAAGAAGAATAGAAGATAAAACAGGAAATAGCTTACTGTCTTAAGGAAAAACAAGGGGAGGCTATTCACGAGGTTATGGAAGGCGACATCTGCAAATGCTGTTAATGCAGATAAAATGAACAAGAGGAGACCATAGATCATGTATTTTCCTATGCTTAACCTTGAATATTGTTTCAAACTTTTGACACCAGCCTTTTCTGTTTATTTTTGAGAAGGTAATGCAGTTTTTCTAAGAATGCTTCGATTATAGCATAATCAGATTATCAAGTGCCAATTCCCATCTGTTTTGTTTGGAACCGGGTCAGCCCTCTTCTTGACAAATGCACCTGCCCAACATAGACTGATTGGTGCAAAGTTAGCTATAGCTAATCTTGGGAAGGACTGAAGATTGTGACGATCAGAGATTTAAAGCAGGGTGAAAGCGCTTATGTAACGGCAGTTGGCGGAGAGGGGGCTCTGCGGCAGCATTTTCTGGATATGGGACTGATTCCCGGCGCCAAAGTGACGCTGACCCAGTTTGCGCCCATGGGAGATCCGCTTGAGATCCGCATCCATGGCTATGAGCTGACGCTGAGGCTCGCCGAGGCGGAGCGGATTGAGACCGGACCGGTGGAGACAGACCAGTCGGAATCGGAGGCATTCAAAGCCGGTCGAAGAGCGGAGGCGGAAGGCGTGCCTGCAGGTTTTGGGGACCGGACACATACCCATCCGGGACTGGGCGAGGGCGGCAAGTTCCACGACCGCAGGACGGAGCATCCGCTTCCCAAGGGGACCAGGATAACCTTTGCACTTGCCGGCAATCAGAACAGCGGCAAGACCACCCTCTTTAATCAGCTGACCGGCGCCAATCAGCATGTGGGAAATTTTCCCGGCGTCACAGTGGACCGAAAGAGCGGCGTCATCAAGGGCCACCGGGACACTGAGGTTACCGATCTGCCGGGCATTTATTCCATGTCGCCCTACAGCAATGAGGAGATTGTTTCCCGCCAGTTCATTTTAAATGAAAAGCCCAAGGGCATTATCAATATCGTTGACGCCACCAATATTGAGCGGAACCTGTATCTGACCCTGCAGCTGCTGGAGCTGGATATCCCTATGGTCGTCGCCCTCAATATGATGGACGAGGTGCAGGGGAACGGCGGTTCCATTTTGGTCAATGAAATGGAAGAGGCTCTGGGCGTTCCGGTCATTCCGATTGCGGCGGTGAAAAATGAAGGCATTGACGAGCTGATCGAGCATGCGATCCACGTCGCCAGATACCAGGAGCGGCCGCTGCGCCAGGATTTCTGCTCGCCGGATGATCGTGGCGGGGCGGTGCATCGCTCGATCCATGCGGTCATGTCTTTAATTGAGGATCACGCGAAAGAAGCAGGGATCCCCGCCCGTTTCGCGGCGACCAAGCTGATTGAGGGTGATCGCCGCGTTCTGGAGGCTCTTGCTTTAGAGGAAAATGAAAGGGAGACCCTGGACCACATCGTCCTTCAGATGGAGCGGGAAGGGGGACTCGACCGGTCCGCAGCCATCGCGGAAATGCGCTTCCGCTTTATTGACAATGTGGTAAATGCCACGGTGGTCAAACCTCATGAGAGTAAGGAACACGAAAGAAGCCGCCGGATCGACCGCATCCTGACCGGAAAATGGACCGCGATTCCATCCTTTATTGCGATTATGGCGGTCATTTTTTATCTGACCTTCAATGTGATCGGGGCATTTTTGCAGGATCTCTTGGCATCCGGCATCGATGCTTTATGTCAGATGACAGATCGAGCCATGGCCGGAGCCCACGTCAATGCGGCAGTCCGCTCCCTCGTCATCGACGGCATTTTCAACGGCGTCGGCAGTGTGCTGAGCTTTCTGCCCATCATCGTCGTGCTGTTTTTCTTCCTCTCGCTGCTGGAGGATACCGGCTACATGGCTAGGATCGCCTTTGTCATGGATAAGCTGCTCAGGAAGATCGGCTTGTCCGGGCGGAGTGTCGTCCCCATGCTGATCGGATTCGGATGCTCGGTTCCGTCGGTCATGGCGAGCCGGACCCTGCCCTCCGAGCGGGACCGGAAAATGACGATTATGCTGACTCCCTTCATGAGCTGCTCCGCCAAGCTTCCGATCTACGCCTTCTTCACCGCGGCATTTTTCCCCAGACACGGCGGTCTGGTGATGGTGGTTTTGTACCTGACAGGGATTCTGATCGGCATTTTGACGGCACTGGTCACGAAACATATCACTTTCCAGGGGGAGGCAGTTCCCTTTGTCATGGAACTGCCCAATTACAGAATGCCCAGCGCCAAGAGTGTCGGGCAGCTGCTGTGGGAAAAGGCAAAGGACTTTCTGACCAGGGCTTTTACGGTGATCTTTGTCGCCACGATCGTCATCTGGTTCCTGCAAAATTTCGATCCTCACATGCGGATGGTCGCCGATTCCCGCCAGTCCATGCTTGCCATCGCCGCGGGCTGGATCGCCCCCATCTTCCGTCCGCTGGGCTTTGGAGACTGGCGGATTTCCACTGCTTTGATCACCGGATTTATGGCAAAGGAGAGCGTGGTCTCCACGCTGAATATTCTTTTTGGAAATACGGCGGCGCTGATGCAGACTCTGACGCCGCAGATCGCCTTTGTCCTGCTGATTTTCTGCCTCCTCTATACGCCCTGTGTGGCCGCGGTCGCTTCAGTCAGGCGGGAACTGGGGGGAAAATGGGCGGCCTTTATCGTCCTCTTCCAGTGCGCTATCGCCTGGGTTGCAGCTTTCGTCGTCAGGGCAGCAGAGGTGATTCTGCTTTAAAGACTTGGTGATTTTGTGAAGCAGAGCTGATCCGGCATACAAAGCTGGAGTGTCTTGACTTGCAGAGGTCAGTCTTTCCGAAAAGCGAGCGAGCATCTGCCTGATAGAACTGCCATTTTTTCTCATTTTCGTGTACTATATGGAATAGGATCAATAGCAGGAACAGAGACTCCGGGGACCGTTCCCGCTGCAGATATGGAGGGTTATGATGAAGCAGGTGACTTTGGGAAAGACAGGGATCGTAAGTCCGCAGAACGCATTCGGCTGTCTGCCGATTCAGAGGGATTCAAAGGAAAAGGCGGTCAGCCTCCTGCGCCGGGCGTATGACGGCGGGATGCGGTATTTTGATACGGCGCGCGCTTACAGCGACAGTGAGGAAAAAGTGGGCGAGGCATTTGCCGGAATGAAAGAGAAGGTCTTTATCGCGACGAAGACTCAGGCAAAGACTCCGGAAGTCTTTTGGAAAGATCTGGAGACTTCCCTGAAAATGCTGAGAACGGATTATATCGATGTGTATCAGTTCCACATGGCGGATACCTGCTATCGTCCCGACGACGGTACCGGCATGTACGAGTGTATGGTGGAAGCAAAGGCGAAGGGGCTGATTCGCCATATCGGCGTCACTGCCCATAAGATTCAGGTCGCCTTCGACTGTGTCAATTCCGGTCTCTATGAGACCTTGCAGTTCCCCTTCAGCTATCTGGCCTCCCCGCGGGAGCTGGAACTGGCTCGACTCTGTCAGGAAAAGCAGGTTGGCTTTATCTGTATGAAGGGACTGGCGGGAGGACTGATCACCCGCTCCGATGCGGCCATGGCATTTATGTCTCAGTATGAAAATGCCCTTCCAATCTGGGGAATTCAGCGCGACCGGGAACTTGACGAGTGGCTCAGCTATATGGATGAGACACCGAACATGACGGATGAGCTGAAGGGCTATATCGAAAAGGAGCAGGCTGAGCTGTCCGGTGATTTCTGCCGGGGCTGCGGCTACTGTATGCCCTGCCCCATGGGAATTCAGATCAATAACTGTGCCCGCATGTCTTTGATGCTGCGCCGCGCTCCCTCAAAGGATTGGCTGAATGAGAAGTGGCAGACGGAAATGAAGAAGATCGAAACCTGCATCAACTGCCGCCAGTGTACCAAGAAATGTCCCTACGAACTCAGCACACCCGAGCTGTTGAAGAAGAACTACGAGGACTACAAGAAGGTTCTGGCGGGGACGGTAAGGGTGTAAGCGCAGCCCCATCTCTGCCCTTATGGCAATTTTCATAGCCTTGTGGTAAGATAAGCTGTGCTTTTATGGAATCATATTGCAGGGGACAAAGTGAACATTCAGAAAAGGAAGTTTCATGGATAACAATATGAGCAGAACGGATGATAATCAGGTGGAAATTAATCTTCGGGGCTATTTTCGGCTGCTTAAGGAAAAGCTCTGGGTCCTGGTCCTGGCGGCAGTTGTCTGTGCAGCAGCCCTATGCGGGCTGAAGAAAATGCGGGAGGGTTCGCATTATGAGGCAACGTCTACGATCTATCTGACGGCAGCAGACCAGGCGGATCGGACCGGAAACGTCCACAACGTAGCAGCCGGGCAGATGCTGATCAAGGATTCCCTGGAGTTGGTAACCAACCGTGCGACGGCGCAGCTTGCGTACGAAGAGCTGGAACAAAGTGGTAAAGCCAATGGGCTGACTGTGGAGAGCCTCAATGAAATGGTTTCTGCTGAATCTCCAGATGGCACGCGCCTGTTTAAAATCACGATAAAAGGCAATCGGTCCGTTCAGGTAGAGGCAGTGGCAGAGGCAGTGACGCATGCTGCACAGAAGATTCTGGGACAAGTTCCGGATATTGAGAGCACGACAATTCTGGAGAAGCCAAATAAAGCGGTTTTTGTGTCTGAATCTGGTTCATACAAAAAGTTTGGTGCTTTAGGTGCTGTTTTAGGGATTATTCTGGCTGCATTTGTTTTTTTTCTTCGGTATTTTCTAAATGATAAAATCCAGAACCGCCATAGTGTAGAGTATTACATGAATCAGGATGTGTTGGGAATTATCTCAAAGGGACAGCCAGATTCAACGGCTGCCAAAGAGGCTGTCTCCGCCCTTCGCGCCAATATCCAGTTTAAAAATGACAATGTTCGAACTCTTGCCATCTCCAGCAGTGTCAGCGGAGAGGGGAGGTCAACCGTCGCTTCTTTACTGGCAGAATCTTATGCAAATGCCGGCAAGCGGACTTTATTGGTCGACGCTGACCTTCGTTCCTTAAGTTCTGCCGGTATGATGAAGGACCTGCAAAAGGCAGAAGCAGGGTTTGGCAATCTTATATCCATCGATGATCCAAATGCGCTCGCGAATCGTGCGGAGGCTGCGATTCAAAAGACGGAAAATGAAAATCTGTATGTCCTGCCGCGGGGGACAGTGCCGGATCATCCGGCGGAGACCCTCAATCACGATCACCTGTCAGCCCTGGTGGAGTACCTGAAAGGACAGTTCGACCTGGTGATTTTTGATACACCGGCGCTTAGCTATGTGATTGATGGGGCCGAGTTGGCAAATGAATGTGACGCGGACCTGTTCCTGGTCGAATCGAATCGAGTTGATTTCAGGCTGGCAAGAAAAAATCTCCGGCAGATTCAGCGGACTAAGACAAGTGTGGTCGGCATTGTGTTAAACAAAGCTGACTTAAAGCACAATGTCAATCTGGAGGAAGAGAGACTTCCGGATTGAACCGCCAGGTTCAAAGAAAGAATAAAGAGGATCGGTATTACATGGAAGAGCTTAATTCACGGGGGGAGTATCGGGAAGTTTCAGGCGGTCAACAGGGAAAGTATGCTTTCCGCTCTCTTTGCGCGCTGGTGATGACAATTCTTGCCACAGGTTCCTTTTTCAGAGTCTGGTACCGGTTTGTCGTTGTTCACAATCAGACTGGGCATCTGACCGGCTATGGCAACATGATCATGGCTGCCGGCATCTATATTGTCCTGTTTATTGTCATGGGCAGGTATCTCCATGCCTTCAAGGTCGGTGTGGAGCGCATGGCAAACGTAATCGCTTCCGTCGTGCTGACGCTGCTGGTTGTCGATTTCCTGGAGGTTTTCATCTCCCTTGCCATTACGGGCCAGTATAAATTCTTTTGGGCATTCTTCGGGCGCTATGTTCTTCTCTGGCTGGTCCAGTCTGTGGTCATTGCCCTTGTCTCGGTCCTGGGGGTTCTTCTATATCGGAAGAAATTTCCACCCCTCCAGGTCCTCGAGATCTATGGCAAGTATCGCAACAATCTCTATCAAAAGATCAATAGCGTTCCCTATAAATATCATGTCGCAAAACTCCTTTCCATTAAAGCTACGGAGGAAGAGCTGCAAAAGGAAATTGAAGTGTTCGATGCGGTTCTGATCAATGACCTTTCCGCCAAGGAAGAAAATCGAATCCTAAAGATCTGCTTTAACTTAAATAAGCGAGTCTATCTGGTTCCCAAGATTCCGGATGTTCTGGTCAATTCCGCCGAGCAGCTGAACCTCTTCGATACACCCCTTTTTTTGATGCGCAACAGCGGAATCAACGGTTGGCAGCGTTTTATGAAACGTTTCTTCGACATCCTATTCAGCGGCATCGCCCTGGTCATCTTATCCCCCTTCCTCCTTCTTACGGCGCTTGCCATCAAGATCGAGGACCATGGTCCCGTCTTTTACCGCCAGGAGCGGGTGACGTTCGGCGGTAAGCACTTCATGATTCTCAAATTCCGATCTATGATTGTGGATGCGGAGAAGGACGGAAAGCCTCATCCGGCGGGAGAGAAGGACGATCGGATTACCAGGGTCGGCCGCGTTATCCGCGCTTGCCGGGTCGATGAGCTGCCCCAGCTGATCAATATTTTACGGGGGGATATGTCCATTGTAGGCCCCAGACCGGAGCGGTACGAGCATGTCGAAAAGTATACGAAGGAAATACCGGAGTTCAGCTTCCGGGAGAAGGTGAAGGGCGGTCTGACCGGCTATGCCCAGGTCTACGGCAAATACAACACGACGGCACTCGATAAGCTCAAGCTGGACCTCATCTACATTACCAACTACAGTCTGCTCCTGGATCTTCAGATCATCTTTGAGACGGTCAAGATCCTCTTTCAGAAGGAAAGTACGGAAGGATTTACCGAAGAGCGGGCAGCGGAAATGCATGACTCTTCAGATGAGGATGAGAAGGACCGGGAGGAGGTCAGATGAAAAAAGTTGCCATAATTTCTTTGGGGTATCTCTGGTTCCCCTGTGAATCCGGTACGTCCAGATTTTTTCAAATTGCACAGCATTTTGTGAACAGAGGATATGAGGTCGAGTGCATCACGACCTCTTTTCAGCATTTTAAGAAGGAACCCCGCGATCAGGAACTCATTTTAAAGCAGGGCTATCCTTTTGAGATTACTTTTATTGAGGCTCCGCCCTATAAGAAAAATGTGGATATCCGCCGGGTTTTAAGCAACAGGAAGGCAGCGGCGAATTTAAAGCAGTATCTTGCAGACCACATTCAAAGCTATGACGCGGTCTATGTCGCTATTCCGGCAAATAATATCGCCGCCATGGTGACTCAGATCTGCCGGCAGCACCAGGTACCGGTCATTGTCGATATCGAAGATCTCTGGCCCGAAGCCATGTCCATGGTAGTGAAAAGTGCCTTTTTGAGAAAAATTCTGTTTTCTTCTTTTGAACGGGATGCGGAAACCGCTTACGCAAATGCGGACGGCGTTATTGGTACATCCGAGGATTATACCGACCGCGCTTTTAAAGTCAGAAAACGGGAAATTCCGGCACAGACGGTCTATGTCGGCTGCAACCTGGAGGATTTTGACGCCGGCGCTCAGAAATACCAACCGGAGATCGAAAAAAAAGACGGCGAATTCTGGGTGACCTACGCCGGTTCCATCAGCACCAGCTACGACATCAAAACCCTGATCGACGCCGGACATGAGCTGGAACAGGAACATGTCCAGATTCAGATCCTGGGGACGGGTTCCCTCAAAGAGGAGCTGGAACGGTACAGCCAACCCATGAAGAATATCCACTTCTGGGGCTTTACCGCCTATCCCAAGATGGCAGCGGTTCTGAAGCAGTCGGATGTGGTGGTCAACAGCTTTGTCAAGGGCGCGCCGCAGAGCATCGTCAACAAGGTCGGGGACTACCTGGCTTCCGGGCGCCCGATGATCAATACACTGGAAAATCCGGTCTTTTGCGGTTTGGTCGAACGAAATGATGTCGGAACCAACATTGAACCGGGCATCACAGAGCCCCTGGTCAGGGCGATTAGAAGTTATCAGGATGATCCTAAGCTTTGCCGCCGACAGGGGCAGAAGGCGAGGAAGCTGGCAGAGACGGAATTTGACCGTAAAGTCAGCTACCCCAGGATTGTGGATATGGCGGGTCAGCTGATTGAGAAAACGAGTAGGAAGAGAGAGTTGTGATTGGTAGGGTATTCGATACTGGCACAGCAGAAATCGATCGAGGTTTTAGGATATGAGTTTAATAGGGGAACTTCTTCACGGAAAAGATGCCCTGCATCAGAAAATGTATGAGTCCGATCAGTATCATCCGATTACTGATGAACAGCTGAAGAAGTTACAGGACTGCCTGAAAAGCATTTACCTGGATGTCTTTCAGATGTGTAATGAAAATGGGATCGACTTATATATGACGGGGGGCGCTGCGATTGGTGCCCTTCGTCATAAGGGCTTTATCCCCTGGGATGATGATATTGATTGCGGAATCCGGCGCGCGGATTATGCACACTTTGTAGAAGTTTTTAAGAAAAATCTGAGTGATCGATATGAGATCAACGCTCCCAATGTCAGTGAAAAGGCAACTTATCGCTATACCAGAATCTTGTTAAAGGGGACGCGATTAAGGGAGATCTATTCCAGACCGGATGACCAAAGCCAGATGATCGGAATAGATATCTTTATGATTGAGAATGTTCCGGACAATAAGATCCGAAGATTTTTTAAGGGCGCAAGATGCAACGCTTTGGAGTTTATTTCCGGGCAGGTTGCCCTTAGAGAGAACCGCTATCCCGCAGTGGAAGAGTTCTATCTGAACCACATGAAGTCCTACTATAAAGTAAAGCTTTTTATCGGGAAGATATTCTCGTTTCGATCGGCTTCAAAGTGGTTTGAGATTCTGGATCGGGCAGCTCAGTATCCGGATGAGCATTCAAAAGATTGCAGTATTGTGACCGGAAGAAAGCACTATTTCGGAGAAACCGCGCCGAGAGAGGTCTATTTTCCGGCAGCTACTGCAGATTTTTGCGGTTTGAAGATAAAGGTTTTCCATGATGAAGACCGCTATTTAAAGATGATGTATGGCAACTATATGGAGCTGCCGCCCGTAGAGAAACGGGAGAGACATTTTCTGGCGGAGCTTGATTTTGGAGACAAGGAATAAAGGAAGATTTAGAGGGAAATCAACATGAATTATGGATTGATACTTGCAGGCGGCGTTGGGCAGAGAATGAGGACTTCCGGTATGCCCAAGCAGTTTTTGGATGTATTTGGAAAACCGATTATCATCTATACGCTGGAGAAATTTGAAAAGTGCAAGGATATTGACGCAATCGTCATTTCCTGTAATTATTCCTGGATGGACCACATGAATGAACTGATCGAACAGTATCACATCACCAAGGTAGCTGCTGTTGTATCGGGAGGCAAGGATCGTCAGGCTAGCGTTTTAAACGGCATGAAGGCGATTGAAAAAAATGGCGGCACCGAAGATGATCTGATCCTGATTCACGATGGAGTCAGACCTCTGGTGCAGAACAGTACGCTGACAGCAAATATTCGTGTCGCCAAACGCTATGGCTGTGCGATGACGGTTAAGCCCGTGATTGAATCTGTTGTCATTACGGATCAGGAGGAGGTTGGGTTTGAAGACTTTAAGAGCAGGAAGGATACATACAGTCTGACTGCTCCTCAGACCTTCAAGTTGGGGATTTTAAAACAGGCATATCAGGATGCAAAAGGTAAGGAAGCTCCTTATCCGCTGTTGGACTCTGCCCTGGTCTATACCTATCTGGGCAATAAGATGCATCTTGTGACGGAGAACAATAACAACATCAAGATCACAACGCCGGAAGATTATTATATTTTAAAAGCTCTATTGGAACTGGAAGAAAATAAATTTGTCTTTGGAATATGAGGTTGAGTTATAAGATGGAAAAGAGAGATTTAGATATCATTTGCAGTAATCCAATCAACTGGTTTTTGTATCAGGACACCACCGTGCTGGTAACCGGGGCGACGGGCAGACTGGGCAGGTATATCTTTGAAACACTGGCAGCAATGGATGTTCAGAATAATTTAAATATGAAGATCCTTGGTCTTGCCAGAAGTGAGATAAGGGCCAGAGATGTGTTCGGGGACCTGCTGGACCTGCCCAATGTGCAGTTTTTATACCAGGATGTCAATTCTGCAATTGAGTATGAGGGTACGGTAGACTATATTTTCCATACGGCTGGACCGGCAGCGCCTATGGATTTTAAAGAAGCTCCGGTTGAAACTCTTTGGGCGCATGTAAATGGGACTCACAACGTTTTGGAATTTGGCAGGACCCATGGGACGAAGCGGGTCTTCTATGTCTCAACGGTTGAGACCTACGGAGAGTGGAAGAGTAATGACCAGATTCGGGAAGAGGATATGGGGATCATGAGACACTTAAATCCCCGGGCTTGTTATCCGGAAGCAAAACGCCTGTGTGAAACCATGCTGGAAACCTATAAAGCAGAGTACGGCTTATCTTACTGCGGTGTACGCCTCTGCCATACCTTAGGACCGGGGGTCTCTTTGACCGATGGTCGTGCCTTTGCGGAATTTATGAGCTGTGTCCTTCACAATGAGGATATCGTCTTAAACTCTGACGGCAGCGCCATGAGGACCTATACTTATGTTGCTGACGCGGTTGGAGCGATGTTCTTACTGATGCAGAAGGGGGAGGATACGCTCTATAATGTAGCGGCGAATGAGAATCTGATCAGTATTCGGGATCTGGCACAACTGATGACAGAATTATTGCCCGATCGGGACAGTAAAGTCGTATTTTCAAAAGAAGCTTCCCAGTTACCCTATCTGCCTTTCAAACTTGCAATTATGGATACAGCAAAGGTCCGGGAGCTGGGCTGGGAGCCGGAAGTGGACCTGGAACATATGTTTAAGTGGACCTTGGAGTCCTTTTTATAAAGGCAATATCTGGAGTAGAAGTTCATGACGGGTGATAATAGGCAGCCGCTGGTCGCTGTTTTGATGAGTACATACAATGGCGAACAGTATTTGAAGGATCAGATTGATAGTATTTTAAAGCAGAAAGATGTAACCGTGCAGTTATATATCCGTGATGACGGTTCGTCTGATCAGACAGCAACAATTTTGAAATCCTATGCTTCATTGGGAAATATCTTTGTTAAAGTGGGGACAAATGTTGGTGTCGGAAGAGCCTTCATGTCCCTGGTTTATGATGAATCGATCCATGCCGATTACTACGCCTTTTCTGATCAGGACGATATCTGGCTGGAAGATAAGCTGAGCCGTGCTGTCAGCATGATCCGGAAAGCGGAAGAGTCAGGACCTTCTAAGGCACCCATTCTCTACGCAGGGAACCAGACTTTGATCGATGCGACGGGGAAAGAACTGGGGGACCGCTTTCAAGAGCCGGTCCCCGTTGAATATCACAGAGTACTGGCGGCAAATCTGCTCAGTGGGTGTACCATGGTATTTAACCAGGAGCTGATGAACCTTCTTCGAGATAAAAAGAGAAGACCTCCCATGGAAACTTTCACGACAACCGTTATGCATGACGTTTGGGTCGCGTGGGTCGCTGCGATATGTGGCAAAACGCTCTTTGATATGGAAGGAAAGATTTTGTACCGCCAGCACGACCATAATGTTGTCGGCGCTTTTGCGAAATCAAAAGCAGAAGTTCATCGCGACCAAATCCATAAGCTGGTGAGCCGGAAGAACCGGAATCCCCGCATGAAGCGTGCAGGGTACGCGCTGAAATATTTTCCGGAGTATGTGTCAGATAAAAAAGATCTGCAACACTATGCTGGGTACAAGCACAGTCTGAAAGATCGTCTTTGGCTGCTTAGGGATGATCAGACTATTCGCTATACGCACGAGAAGAGGATTGGGTACTGGTTAAAAGTGATTTTGGGTCTGGTCTGAACAGAGTGTTTTGCTGATTTTCATATAGGCTGTTGTACAAAGGAGCTTGTTCCCAACCTATCTACTTGAACCTTTGGGGCGGAGTAGTTGATAAATATGATATTTATAGTGTCGATCCTCACCTTTACGGTGGGACTTTCCGCAATTGCATACACGGATTATTCTTACAGACCAGAAAAATACAATGCCTTGTTTTGGTGGTTGATGATTGGTTTGTATCTGCTGCTGGTTTATTTTCGTCCCCTGCTTTTTGCGGATACGGCAAACTATCTGAACTACTACAATAAGATTTCCTGGGATACCATGAAATCGTTCAATCTGCTTCAGCGTGCTCCTGGGATCAATATGGAGTACGGTTTTATTTTTTATCTGCTCCTTTTTAAATCGTTGGGGCTGAATTTTCGTTTTGCATCGGCAGTGATATCTCTGTTTTCCATTGCCAGTCTTTATTATTTTTGCAGTTCTGCGGATAATTATAGAAAACAACTTCATTTAAAAGAAGGATACCTCATTTTTTATGTGGGATCCATGGGCGTACCATTTGTTCTGATGCTTTACTACTTCGGCATCTTTTATAATATGATGACGGTACGCAGCTGGTTTTCGATGATCTTTATTCTATGGTCTGCTCACTTTGCCTTGAGAAAAAAGGATATCAGGGGGATATTTTTCTTTTTGATCGCCTTCAGTATTCAAAGGTTGTCCGTGTTGGGACTGGTCCCACTGTTTATCTTCCGATTCATCCATGTGAAAATAAAAAAATGGGCTTTCTTACTTATCTGGATGATCTGCGGTGTTTTGATCTTAGTTGCCTATAGGACACAACTGATTTATCGGGTGATTTGGCCGCTTGTCGGGAAACTTGTCGGAAACTATATTAATTTTGCTAAATTCCAGGATTTAAGCAGTTTCAGTATCTCAAAGTTGGTGCTGTTCTTCGGATATTGGATCGTTGGAATGATCATGCTGTTAGGGTATGAAGAACAGGAGATTTTCAGCAAGTATGTTCTGACCTATATCTGCGTCTTGCTGGGAGCAATCATTCTTAGCGGATTTGCAGAAGCCAGACGTTTGTTGGATTATCTCTATGTCTTTACAATTCCAATTTTGTATCGAATCTTTATCCGGTGGAAAAAGGGGCGCTGGCTGAGAGCCTTACTTTTCTTTGTCGTTTCCATGGTGTTTTTGATTCTTATGGCAAGGAATATGATCTTATGGAATAAGGACTACGGAGGAATGGATCTTGAAGAAGTTTTAAGAATCATTCCTCTTATTAATGCGAAAAGACCTTAGAAAGTGAGAAATAGTGGTTCTGGCAACCGGAAGGGGAATACTATGACTTCTGAACCAAATCTAAAGGCGGTAAATAAAACAAAAGAGGAACCGACCGTGCGGACCCTTCTGAAGTGGGCACTTTGGGTTTATCTGGCTCTGTTTGGCATCATCTATCCATTTTATTATGAAGATAAATATTATAATATGGGCGATGCCAAGTGGAATTTTTACAAGGTGATCACGTTCTATGTGAGGATCGGAAATGTTCTCCTGCCCGGGGTCTTGGTGTTAGTCCTGATTTTTGCTGTCTGCTATTTAGCCTGGTTATGGGGGAGAGGTGAGTTACAGGCACAAATCAGTTGGTCCAAGCTCTCTGTTTTGGACAAGTGGATTCTTGCCTATATGATCGTTGTCACAATCTCCATGATCTTGACTCCTCA
Organism: Lachnospiraceae bacterium UBA3689; assembly: GCA_002371465.1. Taxonomy (GTDB): domain Bacteria; phylum Bacillota; class Clostridia; order Lachnospirales; family Lachnospiraceae; genus Chordicoccus. Next base: position 15,199 of record DFIU01000012.1, read on the forward strand.
TAAGGAGCATGTTCTCTGGGGATTCAGCGGCTGGTATATGGGATATCTTACGCAGCTGTCCTTCTTTTTTTTGTATGTTCTGGTATCCCGTTTCTGGAGCGGGAGCCGCCTGCTTGTGATTCTGTCGATGGCAGCAGCCGGAATTGTATTTTTTCTTGCCGCTTTAAACCGGTTTTATATTGATCCTCTTAATATTCATGACGGGGATTTTGAGAATACGCATAACTTTGTTTCAACGCTTGGAAATATTACCTGGTATGGCTGCTTTTTGATCGTGATGCTGGCGGTCGGGATCTATTTTTTCTGGGCTGCCGAAAAAAAATGGATCAGAGTGGTCACCGCATTCTATGTCACGATTGGATGCATGTCCGCCGTGACGACTGGCGCAGACTCCGTCTTTGCAGGGCTTGCCGCTATCTTTTCCGCTCTGTTTTATTTTTCCTGTACGGATCGGAAAAGGTTTCAAAATTTCTGGCTCACATTGACGGTCTGCCTGGCAAGCTTTAAGTTTATCGGAATCCTGCAGCAAGCTTTTCCTGGGCATGCCGTACCACTGGGAGAGGTCGCAACCTTTTTATCACAAAGCATTTGGACTTGGATTTTTCTGGCAGCGTTCCTGCTTATCTGGATTCTTACGATCCGATTTGAATCTGCCCTTAGCTTAAGGACAATCGGCAGGCTTCGCCGGGGATTCTTTATCGCCCTGTTTTTAGGGATTTTCCTCTTCATTCTTTACCTTGTGCTTAATACAAAGGGGCTTCTTCCGGAATCTTTACGAAAAGATCATATCTATTTGAGGTGGAATGACTACTGGGGAGACTGGCGCGGCGGCAACTGGACCATGTCCATTTTATCTTTCTTCCGTACCCTGCGGGATGATCCACGAGCCTTCCTTTTTGGCGCCGGACCGGACAATTTCTGCTATACAATCTATACCTATTTCTATGACCGGGTACGGAGACTTGCAGCAGGGGCTTCGGGAAATGCGGAGGCTGTCTTAACCTGTGCCCATAATGAATGGCTCTGCGCCTTTATTAACAGCGGTCTTTTGGGGGGACTTGCCTATCTGGGATTTTTTATCTCTGCTTTAAAGCGATTTGGAAGCAGGGTTCAAAGATCTCCTGAACTGACGGCAGCGGCACTTGCCGTTGTTGCCTACTTTACTTTTGATTTCTTCTGCTATCAGCAGATCATCAGTACGCCGCTGATCTTTATTATCATTGGAATTGGGGAACATATCGTAAGAAGGGATGAGAAAGCTGAGATCGTGGAGAATTAAAATCAGGGCTTCTTTACGTGGTTTCGTAAGTGATGTAGTGGTCAGAGCTGAAGCTAAGAGAAGAAGACTACTAATGATTTTGTGAGGATTGAAAATGGAACGAGAAAGAGATCATAGTATGGATTTACTGCGGGTCGTGGCGACTTTCGCTGTTATATTGATCCATATTAATTACCACTATTTTAAAGCCCGATCCATGAATCCGTCGGCGGATGTGTACTATGTGGCTGAAAGTTTAATCAATATCGTGACAAGATTTTCCGTTCCTGCTTTTGTGATGATTTCAGGAGCTTTTTTGTTGAGAAACCCGCAGAACAGGGACTTCAAAGCATTTTATCAGAAGACTTCATATCGGATTGGACTGCCGGTTTTACTGGCTGTTGTTCTGTTTTTGATTATCGAGGAGGCAGCTTGGGCGGTTCCATCGAATACCTATCTTGTTCCACTTAAAGAAATTTTATCTGGCGTCTTCTACAATATCTGGTTTATGTATATGCTGGCTGGACTCTATCTGCTCACTCCGCTTGTGATTCGGCTGAAAGAGGCTGTTTCAGAAAAAGTTTTCCGTAATATTGGAATTGTATTACTGATCTGGGCGTGTCTTTCTCAAAAACTTTCAACGGAAAAGGCATTTTATACAATCGGACTGGTCTTTGCATTTTTGGCTTATTTTATTGCGGGCAGCTTGATCTATGAAGCAGCGCAGGCTGACAGTTCTCCAAAGAGAGGGAGGAGAGCGGTTGACTTTCTGCTGATTGTTTTGATGATTGCAGTCACGTTTGCCGTGCGCTTTAGCGGCTATTCCTACTATCTGTTTGAAGCAAGTACGAATTTTTTCAGCCCTTCCATCATGGTGATTTCGTTGTGTGTATTTGATCTGTTTGCCGGCATGCATATTAAGAAGGACTGTTCTCGGCTTGCCGGGGACACGTTTTTCGTCTATCTCTTTCATACATTGGTCTATAAGATCGTTTTCCAGCTGATTGATGGACGGATTCATCTGAATGAGCTGACCCTGGTCTTTCTTGTTACAGTGGTTGTTTTTATTCTGTCCCTGGGCTGTGCGAAACTTTATCAGTGGCTCTGGCAACTTTTGGATGTACGCTTGGGCTGGAAGAAAAAATGGTATGGGATGGCGATTTGGAAATAAAGCCGTCCTGAAAAACATGTCACGTGTCCTGATTCCTTGTGGCAATCCAAAATGGTTTGTGATACGATAAATCCTGTTACGGGCTTATCACTATCAATTTCACAGCGAATTTATCGGAGGCGCAGAGTTGAAGGAATTCAAACCAGTCAAAGAAGGCAAAGTACGTGAGATCTACGATATCGGAGACAGTCTGATCATGGTCGCCACTGACCGCATTTCTGCATTTGACGTCATTTTAAAGAACCAGGTCACCAAGAAGGGTACCGTTCTGACGCAGATGAGCAGATTCTGGTTCGATTTTACGAAGGATATCATTCCGAATCACATGATCAGTGTGGATGTTGAGGATATGCCGGAATTTTTCCGCCAGCCGCAGTTTGACGGCAACAGCATGAAGGTAAAAAAGCTGAATATGCTTCCGATAGAGTGCATTGTCCGCGGCTATATTACCGGCTCCGGCTGGAAAAATTATCTAAAGGACGGCACCATCGCAGGTCTGGCTCTTCCGGAAGGGCTCAAGGAGTGCGGAAAGCTGCCGGAACCGCTCTACACACCCTCCACTAAGGCGGAGATCGGCGATCATGATGAAAATATCAACTTCGAGCAGTCGGCCCAAGTTTTGGAGAAAATGTTCCCCGGTAAGGGGCAGCAGTATGCGGAGACCCTGCGGAATTCTACGATTGCTCTTTACAAAAAATGCGCTGATTACGCGCTGACCCGCGGAATCATTATTGCGGATACAAAGTTTGAGTTTGGTCTTGATGAGGATGGAAATGTCGTGCTTGGCGATGAAATGCTGACGCCGGACAGTTCCCGTTTCTGGCCGGTGGCAGGCTATGAAGAGGGGCACGATCAGCCCTCTTTTGATAAGCAGTATGTCCGCAACTGGCTGAAAGAGAATCCGGACAGCGGATATGACCTTCCCCAGGATGTCATCGACCGGACCATCGAAAAGTATAAGGAAGCCTATCAGCTTCTGACCGGCAGCGAGATTGAGTAAGCATTTGCCGGTTCTATTGGAATAGTTAGTATCCCCCTTCAGCAAATATGCTGCAGGGGGATCTTTTATAGCTCCAACAGCTCTCGAATCATGGAATCGTCATATGTCACCGTCGTACAGCGCTCGGTTTCGATCCGGTAAAGGGCATTTGCAGCGATATGTTCGGCAGCCTGTTCCAGGTCACGCACCCCCGGCTGATTCTGAAAATGTTCCACAACGGCATTTACAGCTGCTTTTGTTAGGACACATTCTTTAGGCTGCATGCCCATGCGCTTCAGTATTTTCGGAAGGACGTAGTCTTTGAAAATAAGCCGCTTTTCCTCAGCCGTGTAGTCCGGTATATCGATGACGGCAAAGCGGGAGAGCAGAGGCGGACTGATTTTTGACTTGTCATTGGAAGTCGCAATCGGGTAAACCCCATCCGTGGGAATCCGACATTCGATGTAGTTGTCGGTAAAGCCCAGGTTGTCGAGCAGGGTCAGCAGAGCATCCGCTGGATTTCCGTTTGAACCGGAACCGCCGGATGCCTTGTCCAGCTCGTTGATGAGAAAGACCAGGTTGGAAGACCCCGCCTGTGAAAATGCCTCCATGATTCTTCCAGGTTTTGCGTTTGTATAGACCCTCGGACTGCCTGTCAGAGCCTCACTGTCGTGAATGGCACTCATATCGAGCGCCGCCCAGGGCAGTTTCAAGATTCTTGCTACTGCATAGGCGATCTGGGACTTTCCCGTTCCGGCGGGGCCATTTAAGAGGATTCCGTATGCCGGCAGGGTGTGAGTCCGGTTGATCTGAATAATGGTCTCGATGACGCGCTGTTTGACCTTCTCCATTCCATAGAGTTGGTCATTCAGAACCCGCCTTGCTTCTATGGGATCAATCGCCTGAAAATGCGGATTCTCCCATTCGATGTTGAGCATGATCTGCAAGGCATGCTGGGCGTGGCGCTTTTCTTCCGGACTGATCGTCTCGGAATCCAGCAGCCAGAGATTGCGGTGAGCCCAGTAGCGGATCTGCTCCGGCAGCGACTCTTCGGCGCAGCTGAGGAAATTTTTGATTGAAGCAAGGGAAGTCAGCTCCATATTTCCCTTTTCATAGTCCGGCTTGACGTCCTCCGCCGGTTCGTTTTTTGGATGGGACAGCAGCATACGGTGGATAACCAGCTGAAGGAGGGCATCATTGGTTGTCTGCTGACTCTCATTGTCGATATCCCGTTCAACCGTGTGAATTTTATAGACAGCGTAGCCCCGGCTTGTCGGGGCACCGGACAGGCGAACCAGAAATTTTTGATCAGCGAGCCAGTGATACAGGCGGACAAACCGTCTGTCGAGGCAAAGAATCGGTGCTTTTTTGTACTGACTTCCGCTTTCTGCCTGTTCCTGATATTCCAGACAAAAGCCTCGTTCCGGCTTTAAAAATGTTCCAATTAGATGGTGGGGCAGCTGCTTCTTTGCGCCATCAAGCACCATGATCGGGGTTTCCGGAGATGCAGACCGGCTGTCCTGCCAGAGCAATTCGACGGTTTCCGGCAGTTGAGCAGATTCTGAAGAAGACAGATCCTGCTTGAGGGGATCATCGTCTGACTTGTTTGCGGTGACTTCTATGACAGAATCTGATCGATCCAGCTCAGCAGTGAGATGGGGGCTTTTGGCTGATTCAGAAGATGGCAGCTTTTCAGCCTGGGATGTGGCTTCAAAAGACCCGCCATGCGGGGAAATCCAGTCTTTGAGCCGGGTGCGGCTGTCGTCGCTCATCGCAGTCAGAGCTTCCTCTCTTGTCCGGGAGATTCCGTCATCTTCCTCAATCACCCCCTGCATCCGGTAACTGTCAATCAACTGCTCAAGCGCAGACCGGTCAATTTCCTGATTTCGATCGCGGATTAAAATCTCCACAAAGGAATTGATGTCCTCAATCCCGCTGTCATTGAGAAACTGGGCAAATCTAAGACCGCGCTGTTTCAGAATTTCTTCAAATGTCATAGTAAACCTTTCTGCGTGAGCTGCTCCATATCTTATCTAGCTTCTATTTTAAGGCAAGTGCCAAGGGGATGTCTATGCAAACAAAAGGCAGATACCGGTGGATGCCTGTGATTCTGTAAAAAATCCCTGTTACACTTATTCATGTGGTAGAATTAGATCTACTGAGTGAAAGAACGACATTGATGTTGCATATCTTTGTGTAAGAGGTACTTGATCAGCAGATATGGGGAGATAGAACGATTGATGAGTGATCAGATTATTTTTTGCTATGTAGATAAAGATCGAGAAGGTCTATTTCGGGACCTCACGGATGAGAACAGTGGGATAGCATTTTTATCTTCTCATAAGGTGTACACTGGTAAAATCAGTCGGCTTATAGAAAGAATTCTGCTGTCCAATCACTTAAGTGGAAGGGCAATGGATCCATTACAAAGACGATGCTATAATCTGGATGCTTATGATTATCAGAAGGATAGTCGGTACTACTTGATAATTCCGTCAACCAGCATCAGCAAACTTTCGGCGGAATATTTGAGCGCGTTTAGAAGGTCTCATCAGAATGTGAGACTGATCGCATTATTGACAGATTCGATGCATGCCAGTTCTCCTCATTTGCAGTATGTCAGACCGAAGTTGCAGAATGAACTTTGGGACTTGATTTTAACGTATGACAAGCACGATGCGGAGGAATATGGATTTCAGTGGATTGGCTATTCTTATTATTCGATTCAGCCGGATGTCCGCACGGATGAGATTCCTTCTGACCTGTACTATGTTGGATATAATAAAGGAAATCGGGAATCCCTGATTAGCAGTCTTTATCATGTTTCTATAAAAAATGGTGTAAGGAGCAGATTCGATATTGTGAGTAAACAGAGATCTGATGACCCGGATCTGCCTTACTTAAAAAAGAAGCTTCGCTACCGGGATGTTCTTAGTCGCGTTCAATCTAGCAATACGATTCTGGAAGTTTTGCAAGAGGGACAGGAGCAGCAGTCGATCCGATATTTTGAGGCTGTCATCTATAACAAAAAGCTTCTGTCTACAAATGTCCATATCACGGAACTTCCCTATTATGACAGCCGGTATATGAAGTCTTTCAACTCACTTGAAGAGATTGATTTTGATTGGGTGAAGCGAAAAGAAGAAATTGACTATGGCTATCTAGGGGATTTTTCGCCTTTGGGCATGGTCAATACGATCAAAGATTATTTTAAGATAAAGAAATAACAGGTTAAAATGCGTAATAAATCTCTAAAAACAAATGCGATCCTAAATACAATCAAGCAATGCTGCACCGTTATCATCCCTCTGATTACATATCCCTATGTTTCCAGAGCTTTAGGAGCAGCAAATTATGGAAAATTCAGTTTTTCGGATTCAATCATCAACATCCTGATGGTCATTGCTTCTTTGGGGATTCCTACTTATGCAGTCAGGGAAGGTTCCAGAATCCGGGATGACTACGAAAAAATAAAAAAGTTTGCCTCGGAAATCTATTCGATCAATATCGCCGCCATGATTGGCACTTATATTTTGGCGATTTGGTTGATTTTAAATATCGATCGTTTGGGCAGAAATGCAGTTGTCACCTACCTGCTCAGCATCAATATCCTGTCCAGCGTAATTGGCAAGGATTGGATCAATACGATTTATGAAGATTTCCGTTTTATCACGATTCGCTATATTCTGTTCCAGATAATGGCGACCGTATTTATTTTTGTCTTTGTACACAAACCCAGTGATTATATTATTTATACCTGCGTCATGTTGTTCGCAAATTCCGGCGGATATTTTTTGAACTATTTTTATACCAAACGTTATATCAAGGTACGACTTACCTGGAAAGTCCACTTAAAAAAGCACATCAAGCCAATTTTATATTTATTTGGTGTTGCTTTGGCGATCCAGATATATGTGAGATCGGATATCGCTGTGCTGGGATTTCTTAGATCAGACAGGGAAGTTGGCATCTATACCCTGACGACCAAGATCTACACAGTGGTTAAGTCACTTTTAAATGCTGTTATCGTCGTGACAATCCCAAGACTTTCCAATTACCTGGGAACGGGGAAAGAGGGGGAATATAACCGACTTTTAAATAAATTGAGGCAGTACCTGCATACGCTCATATTTCCCTGTGTGGTGGGTTTGTTTTTGGAAAGCAAAAATGTAATGCTTCTTATGGGAGGAAAGGAATACAACTCCGGTACGGCAGCGCTTGAGATCCTCTGTGTTGCTTTAGGTTTTGCCGTTTTAGGCTGCTTTTATTCGCAAGGAGTTTTGGTTCCGAACCGAAGAGAGAAGTATTTCTTTTTAGCGACGATTGTTTCTGCCGTAGAAAATATTGTCTTGAATATTATCCTGATCCCTTATTGGGGGATGGCAGGAGCTGCCTTTACGACTGTTCTGGCAGAGTTTCTAGTGGTCGCGATCTCGAAATACTTTATACGAGATGTCTATAAAGCGAAATGGAATCGGGATGCCATATCCATTTTAGTGGGCTGCCTTGGCATTATAGGAGTTTGCTTGGCTGTCAATCAACTCAAGATTAACTATCTGATTTCCTTGGGTGTCTCTATCATCGGATCAACAATTGTTTATGCCGTCATTTTGATTGCGATGAAAAATGAAGCCATGAAGGACCTGGTTCAAAGCCTACTTAAGAGGATAAAGCGCTAAATGTGATCTGAATGATCTATCACTGGGGAAGTCCAAAACACGAGTAGAATCAAACAAAACTCGCTGGAGATAGATGTACTCTATAAAAAGAATGGAAAATATGTGGGTAGTGATTTGACGTATGTTTACAATCTTGAAGCTGGAGTATCGACAGAATTTGAAATACAGCCATACGAGCATATCGATCATGATTCGATTGAGCTTGTTGCAATACTTCAAAACTAGTCTTTACTGGAACCGACGTGGAAAAGGATCTGGAAGGATTGCAGACCATGTAGGTGCTGGGCAGAAATATGGCTTTCCTACTCCGGGCTATCAATGCGGAAAAGAAGGTTCATGGACTGCTGGAATAGTAAGCCCCCCATTAGAAATGGGGTTGGTAGCTTATCCGCATAGCGAATGTATGCTCAGATTGATCCCCTACACCAGCGGAGGGACTAGCCGTTTTACCATCCGATGTGATAGAATAACTATATAATGATTTTTACTTTTAGACCAAAGAGGGAGGTCATAACATGTTAGATACAAAAGTAAGAGACTTAGTAAATGAACAGATCAATAAAGAGTTTTATTCTGCCTATCTGTATCTGGATTTTGCGGATTATTACGAAGATAAGGGGCTGGACGGTTTTGCTAACTGGTTCGATGTTCAGGCTCAGGAGGAAATGGACCACGCTATGCTGATGCGGACCTATATGCACAACAACGGCGAGCATGTCGTCCTGGAGGCAATTGCCAAGCCGGACCTGACCTATGAAGAGTTGGACAGCCCATTAAAAGCAGCTCTTGAGCATGAGCAGTTCATTACTAACAGCATTAACGTCATCTATAAGGCGGCAAGCGACGTCAACGATTATCGGACTATGCAGTTCTATGACTGGTTTGTCAAGGAGCAGGGAGAGGAAGAGAAGAATGCGGACGATCTGATCAAGAAGTTTGAACTTTTTGGAAAGGATCCCAAGGGACTTTACTCTCTGAATCAGGAACTTCTCGCAAGAACTTATGCAGCGCCCAATGTAACGGTATAAAAGCTGCTTAAGAATATAAGCCGGAACTTTTTGCAAAGTTCTCAATAAGCTTTTGAAAGGAGTGTACAAATGAAATATGTTTGCAAGGTGTGCGGATATGTCTACGAAGGTGACAATCCGCCGGAAGAGTGCCCCAAGTGTCACCAGAAGGGAGTGTTTGAGGCTGTAACGGAAGATAAGGCGAAGAATCCTTACGCCGGAACAAAGACTGAGAAGAACCTCCTTGAGGCGTTTGCCGGTGAGTCACAGGCGCGAAACAAGTATACCTTTTTTGCGGAAGTGGCAAGGAGACAGGGCTTTGAGCAGATTGCTGCCATCTTTGAAAGAACGGCGATCAATGAGATGTCCCATGCCAGAATGTGGGCGACGGCGGTCGGTCTTGTCGGCGATACGGCTGAGAATCTGAATTCCGCGGCTGCAGGCGAGAACTATGAGTGGACCGATATGTATGAGCGGATGGCAAAAGAAGCTGATGAAGAAGGCTTCCATGATCTTGCCGAAGATTTCCGCGGTGTTGCAGCGATCGAGAAGACCCATGAGGAACGCTACCGTAAGCTGCTTCATAATGTTGAGATGAAGGAAGTCTTCAAAAAGAGTGAAGTTAAAGTGTGGGAATGCCGCAACTGCGGTCATATCGTCGTCGGAACTGAAGCTCCGGATGTCTGCCCGGTCTGCAAGTATTCCCAGTCGTTCTTTGAAGTACGCGCTGAAAATTATTGATCGAAGGAGGTTTAAATATGGTATTTTATCGCTGCAATAAATGCGGAAACCTGGTTACATTTTTAACCGGGAAGAAGTCTACCCCGGTATGCTGCGGGGAGACCATGCAGGAAGTTGTCGCCAACACGACTGACGCGGCTCAGGAAAAGCATGTTCCGGTCGTTGCCTGCGAAGGCAATACGGTAACGGTCCGCGTCGGCTCTGTCGAGCATCCGATGACAGAAGAACATTATATCCAGTTCATCATTCTGGAGACCAGCCAGGGCTATCAGAAGAAGGACTTAAAGCCGGGCGACGCTCCGTGCGCGGCCTTTGCTCTTGCTGAGGGCGAAAAACCGGTTGCTGCATATGAGTACTGCAATCTTCACGGCCTTTGGAAGGCGGAAATCTGAACCTTGACTGCTGTTCCAACAGTCAATGCTAGATCGGAAAATTTATGAAAGGAACGGCAGTTGCTTCTAAGGGGAACTGCCGTTCCTTTTTGCGAAGAAAGGAGGCAAGAGATGACCTGGAGAGAAGAATTACAGCAAAATCTGACAACGGCTAAGGACCTGGAAGGATATCTGAAGCTGTCAAATGAGGACAGGGACAAGCTGGAGGCGATCTTGAAGATCTTTCCCATGCGGGTGACCCGCTACTACTTATCCCTCATCAACTGGGAAAATTATGAAAATGATCCCATTTTTAAAATGGCAGTCCCTTCGATCAGGGAGACGGACCTGTCTGGCGATCTGGACACCAGCGGTGAACATTCCAACACGAAAATGCGGGGCCTGCAGCACAAGTACCACGCGACAGCCCTGGTCCTGACGACCCAGGAGTGTGCCATGTACTGCCGCTACTGCTTCAGACGGCGATTAGTCGGCAAAGAAGCACAGGAAGAGACCGCTGACCCGGCGAGCGTCGCGGCCTATATCATCAGCCATCCGGAGATCAACAACGTGCTGTTATCCGGCGGCGATTCCTTTCTGATGGACAACCATGCCATCGAAGACTATCTGGACCGGCTGACCAAGATCGATTCCCTGGACCTGATCCGCTTCGGCACCAGGACTCCTGTCACCTTCCCGATGAGAATCACCAGCGACCCTGCCTTGCTCAAGCTTTTGGGACGCTACAACAAGGAAAAGCAGATCGTGGTTGTGACCCATTTCAACCACCCGCACGAGATTACGCCCCAGTCGACCGAAGCGGTGCGGCTGCTTCGGGAGCAGGGCATCATCATCCGCAACCAGACCGTCCTTTTGCGCGGCGTCAATGACGACGGCAAGACCCTGGGCAAGCTCCTCCGCAAGCTGACCGGAATCGGCGTCCTGCCCTACTATGTCTTCCAGTGCCGCCCGGTCAAGGGGGTCAAGTCCCAGTTCCAGGTCCCCTTTAAACGCGGCTATCAGATTGTCGAAGAGGCAAAAGCCCAGCAGAACGGGCAGGGCAAGGCTTTCCGCTATGTCCTGTCCCATCCGACCGGCAAGATCGAACTGATCGGTCCCGCTGCGGACGGCAACTTCCTCTTTAAGTACCACCAGGCGAAATACGACAAAGACCAGGGACGGATCTTTGAACTGTCTCTTGACGACGATCAATGCTGGCTGGGGGAGATACCAGAGGAGAAAGGTACTTGATTTGTAAAAACTGTTTATAACAGTGTTAGATAGGTTCCATAGATAAAAAGCAGCTGAGCGAGGTGCAAAATGTGCCTCCATCGGCTGCTTTTGCTATTCCTGGTGCAAAGAACTTTGGCTGGAAGAAGCGGCAGGGATACCGTGTAAGATTCTTTGAAGGGTGCTTGATTTTTTGAACTTTTGTCAAAATGCAAATCATGACCTTCCGTTCTCTTCGCCTGTGCTATAATGAATTCATTGATAAAGCGTGGGGCTGATCAGCCCGTTCTTTTGTTTTTCCTTCTATCAAAATCTAATTCGGAAATACCAATTTAATAAAAGCCAATTCTTTGAAAACCAATTCACAACTTCTATTTTTATCCTAAATCTGCTTCAAAATTTATTTCCTAATGATTACCAAGCGGTTGCCAAGTCTAAATTTATTTTTTCCTGGAATTCATTCTTCCTTGCTTATATCACTATCATAAAACGAATACCTGAGTGTAAAACGTACCGGTTAGAGCATTATGACAGGGTATTCGCCTAGAGGAAAATCCAGGCAGTTTTTTACTTTTCTCACAGTGTTTGTGCTCGCGTATATAGAGTTGGAACATTTGCTGCAAACCATGCAGCAAATGCATAAATATGAAATTCTCTGGTTCGCCGGAGGGAAAGGAGCATTAATTGATATGGAGAAAAAAGGGAAATGTTTGAAGCGGCTGCTGGCGGTTGTAACCGCTGCAGGGCTGTTGACGTCGCTGCTTACGCCCATAAGGGCAGGCGCAGCCTCCGTTTCGGCGGATCGTCTTGCAGGGAATCAGGATGTGGATCAGCATGCAGAAGGAAAGTTGAGTCGGGACGATACAAAAGGCGAAGTGGGCAGTCCGAATGAAGCCTCAAGTATAGCCTCAGATAAAGTGGAAGATGAGATAGGAGAGAAAGATAAGAAAGCTCTTACCGTTCATCGCCATGTCAATTTTCTGGAGGGAGCAGCGGGCGATCCTTTTGATCTGGATCGGTCTGTCTGGGTCGTCAGCGATGAGGCTGCTGCCGTGATGGAAGATGGCTTGATCAAAGTCAAACTCTTCTCCAATAAGGGAGATGTTCAGTCGATGACCCAGCTGCAGGTCTATACGGACTTTGGCGTTCCGGGCAGGGAACAAGTCCTGACCGGCTGTAATTTTGATCCGGATACGCTGACCCTTAGCATACCGGAGGTATATTGGGACCGGGACCTGACTGTTCGCTGGTTTGAATTTACAGATTCGCGCCTTTATGCCAGGGTCGGTCCGGTAAAAACTCACCTTCCATCCATTCCGGGGATGCGCGGAGCCTGGCTGTCGGAACATACCTGGCAGGATGCTTCTGACGGCGGTCCCAGACTTTTATCCATCAACAATTTTACGGTTGAGAGTAATAATGATCTCAGTAAATTCGACAAGGGCAGCCGCTGGACCGTCCAGGCTGCGGATATTGCCTATTTGAGCCGGGCGAGTGATACCGGCAGAGGGATGCAGGTTTATTGGGGAGAGGATGCCCCGCAGGCGATTCATATTGCCGGGGTCAGCGGAGGTCCAGCTGTTTCTTTCTTCCCGTCCATAGGTTTTCACGATACGATCGATGTCGGACTGGCGCACGGAGGCGGGCAAAATGTTACGGCAAACTACATTTTGGGAACCTGCGGCGGCCCCAAACACGGCGATAATCCTGTCTTTTCCGGCGGTCATATCATCTGCGTGGAAAAAGGTGCTGATTACGCGATTTTCTACGCCTTTATCAATTCGACCAGAGGGCAGGAGCAGGCGACCGTCTTTAAGGTTCATTTTATTCAGCATTATCAGGCAGCGGTGAAGTTGGTGAAGGCTTCAAAAGATGCCAAGTATACGCCGGAGAAAAATAACGCCTATTCCTACCTTGGAGCCAGGTATCGGGTGTTTCTGGATGCGGCAGGGAAGACGCCTGCAAAAAATGCCAAGACCGGATCTGGCGTCGTTCTGGCGGTTGGCAAGGATGGGACGACAAATGCGGCGACTGTCGATCTGGCTGAGCGCCCGTCGGCAACCCTTTATGCGAAAGAAATTTCAGCCCCGACGAATCAATCCTATCTACTGAACCCGGATATGCTTGCCGTTCAGGTGTCTGCTTCGGCAAATGGTACCGCAGCTCACGCTGCAGAATTTCGCGCAATCGGCCCGCATGGTGAGCAGCCGGTCCTGCCGACGATCAGGACGACCGCTTCCGATGGGAAAAATGGAACTTCCATGACGAAAGCCGGAAGGGAGGTCCACATCAAGGACACCGTCGCCTATACCCTGGTCGGGAAGCTGATGGATAAGGGAACCGGAAAGCCGGTTCTGGATGCTGCAGGCAAGGAAGTAAGAGAGGTCGAGTCCTTTACTCCTAAGGCACACAAGGGAACAAGAGTCATGGACTTTCGTTTTTCTGCCAATCCCAAAGCGATTGAAGGCCACACTTTTGTGGTTTTTGAGACAATCTACGAATCTTATGATCAGAAAACGGGACAAGGAACGCCCTATGTCAGCCACGAGGACTTACATGCAGCCAGCCAGACGGTTCATGTGCCGGCGATCGGGACGCATGCTTTGAATCCGGAAAATGGGATGAATTTTATCCAGCCCAGGAAACATGTCAAAGTTGTGGACCATGTGACCTATCGAAATTTGATCCCGGGTAAGACCTATACGATCAAGGGAAATCTTGTCGATCAGAAAACGGGCAGGCCGCTTAATCTTGCCGGATCTGCTTCTCAACAGAACTTTGTACCCAAGACCCCGGATGGGTCGGTCGATCTTACCTTTACGATTGAGGACGCCCTGCCCATGGCGGGCAAATCTTACGTTGCTTTTGAAAAGATGTTTGAAGAGGGGGATCTTGAAGTGGCGGCTCACGAGGATCTGACTGATCACGACCAGACCATTTTCGTACCGGCTCGGCTTCACACCACCGCCACAGATGACCGGACCAAAAATCACCTGGCTTTCGCCGGGGAAAAGACCTCTCTTACGGATACCGTTACCTATGCCGGGCTTGAGCCGGGACGGACCTATACCCTGACCGGGCGGCTGATGAATTTGGATACAGAAAAGGAACTTGCGACAGTATCCGCGAATATCATTCCCAAAGACAGCGAAGAACATACCGACCGTCTCTCCTTTGCCCTTGATGCGGCAGCACTTAAGGGCGTCCACACGGTCGTCTATGAATCTCTGACCTCCATTTTTAAAAATGAAAGGACCGGTCAGGACGAGACGCTGGAAGTCGCATCCCATGCCGATCAAAACGACAGGGGGCAGCAGGTTCATTTCCCGGAAATCGGGACCAGCCTTGTCGATACAGCCAATAAAAATGGCGTGGACAAAGAAGTTCTGGCAGGTCCGGACGTGGAGCTTTGCGATCATGTGTCCTTTAGGAATCTGCTGCCGGGGCTGACTTATATTGTCAAGGGAACGCTGATGGACCGCGAGACCGGCAAGCCGGCTTTAGACGATCGTGGAAATGAGATTACGGCGGAAACGACCATCGGCAAAGAGGAACTACAGGCGCGAAATGAAGATCTGGAATTAGAACCCATGGACGGCACAGCAGATGTGATCCTTCATTTTGATGGGACCTCCCTTGCCGGACACAGCCTGACGGCATACGAAACTGTCTGTCTGAAGTCGGGAAATGATGAGATCCTTGTAGCTAAGCACGAGGATTTGCAGGATGCGGGACAGACGATTTCACTTCCAAGGATCAGGACGGAACTGACGGATCAGGCGACCGGAAAGCATGAAGTGCCGGCAGATGCCAAGGTCAACCTGTTTGACCGCGTCAGCTATCACAACCTCATTCTGGGTGAGACCTATGTCATGCGGGGAACTCTGATCGATAAAGAGACCGAAACTGCGATTGGTCAGGAGGCTCAACAGATCTTTACTCCTGAAACTGCCGATGGGGCAGTGGAAATGACCTTTACCGCCGATACGCTTTCGGCAGCGGACCATCACCTGGTTGCCTTTGAAGAACTTTCCCGAAAGGACAAGATTCTTGCTGAGCATAAAGATAAAGAGGACAAGAATCAAACCGTCTTTGTCCGAAAGCCGCAAAGAGAGAAAAAGACGCCCAAGGAGGAAAAGAGGATTCCAAAGCAGGACAAGAAGTCAGCTCCTAAAACAAGCACGACAGCGGTTAAGAGCGTCAAGACAGGAGACCACCCGATCGCCCTGCTCATTACTTTATTCCTGGCATCCGGAGTGCTTGCAGTGGTAATAATCGGGAAGAGAAAGAGGGCATAATTGGAGACCTATCCGGCTATGCGAGCATTTGCCTTGATAAGAAGAATCACTTGATCTTTGCTGCAGATGCCAGTCGTATTACAGTAGTTCAATGTGGCGGCCATTAAGGCGATCACTGAGAGGAAATTAAGAAAATCTGTTTTGATTCTCATCTGTCGGCAGAAGGTTGACTTTTGTCGGCAGATTTTTTGATGCCAGCGGTTATATATTCCTAAATAGAATGAAACAATGACATATATAGATGCAGTAATGCCTGGCACAAATTGCCTCTAAATCATAAATTCAGTATAATGATCGGATATTGGAATGCCCTGCTTTAATATTCCAAACTGTGATGAGGAGAACTTTCGATGCGTGATGTCGGCAAACGCCTGTTACAACTGATTCCGATTCTGTTTGTGATTACCTTTTTATCCTTTGCCATGATGCACCTGGCGGGGAGCGACGCGGTGGAGCAGAAGATGCTCAACACCGGGGAGACGGCTTCCGCGGAAACTGTGGATCGGGCAAGGGCGGAACTGGGACTCAATCTTCCCTTTCCGATCCAGTATGGAAGGTGGCTCAAGGGGCTGGTCCATGGGGATATGGGAGTAAGCTATGTATCCGGCAAGGCGGTGATGCCTCTCTTTTTCTCGAAACTTCCCGCAACCCTGTTGTTGACCCTCCTATCGGTCCTGTTGACCGTTTTCATTTCCGTCCCACTGGGCATCCTTAGCGCCGTCTATCAAAATCGGGGAATCGACCTGCTGATCCGGATCTTAAGCTTTATCGGCAACAGTATGCCAAACTTTTTCACCGCCCTGGTTCTGATGTATCTTTTGGCGATTATTCATCCCATTTTTCCGGTCATTTCCGGAGATTTAAGTCTTAGGAGCGCCGCTCTTCCCTCCATCACTCTGGCGATTGCCATGAGTGCCAAGTACATCCGGCAAATGCGCGCCGTCGTTTTAAAGGAGCTGCACCAGCCCTATGTGACCGGCGCGACAGCGCGGGGCGTGCGGTTTTCTACCATTCTCTTCCACAGTGTCTTAAAGGCGTCGCTTGTGACGATTTTCACGCTTCTTGCCATGTCCATCGGCAGCCTGCTCGGCGGGACGGCGATTGTGGAGTCGATCTTTATGTGGGACGGAGTCGGAAAAATGGCAGCGGACGCCATCCGGATGCGGGACTATCCGGTGATTCAGGCTTATGTCATGTGGATGGCTGTCATCTATGTGCTGGTCAACCTCGCGGCGGACCTGCTCAATCGGCTGCTGGATCCCCGTATCCGCCTGGGGGAGGAAGCATGAGGAGGAAGAAAAATCTGGTAAGGCTCATTCTCACCCTGATCCCGGTGACCTTGTTCCTTTTATCCGCCATGCTTGCCCCCTATCTCTGTCCCTTTGATCCGGATGCCCAGGACCTGGCGTCCAGCCTTCTGCCTCCCGGCGGAAGGCACCTGCTGGGCACGGATCTTTATGGACGGGATCTGTTCTCCCGCGTGATTGCCGGTGGGAGAATCAGCATTTTGTCGACTCTGGTCCTGGTTGGTATCACTGCCTTGGCGGGAACGGCAGCGGGGGTTCTCAGCGGTTTTATGGGGGGCTGGATCGATGCCCTGATCATGAGGATCTCAGACCTGTTTCTTGCCTTTCCGGGATTGGTATTTGCCATGGCACTGGCAGCGGTCCTGCACGGAGGCGTGTGGGGGGCGGTTGTATCTCTTGCTCTGGTCAACTGGCCCAAGTATGCGAGAGTGGCTCGGAGCGAGACGCTCACGGTACGAAAGCAGACCTACATCGAGGCGGCGAGGCTGTCGGGGGACAGCAGCCTTCAGCTCATTTTCCGTCATATCCTGCCCAATATTGCCGGTCCCCTTCTGGTTACGGCAACGCTCGACATCGGGACGATGATGATGGAACTTGCCGGTCTGGCCTTTCTGGGACTGGGCGCGCAGCCGCCGGCTTCCGAGTGGGGAAATATGATGAGCGACGGCAGAAGCCTGCTGCAGACCTATCCCTGGATCGTACTCGCCCCCGGTTTTGCCATTTTCCTCACGGTGGCGGCTTTCAATCTAATGGGGGATGCGCTGCGGGACTATCTGGATCCGACCAGCGTGACCGGAAAAAGAAGAGGGAGACGAAGAAAGGGGAGAAGACCTTGAATAAATGGAATAAAAAGATGGTAAAAAAACTTCTGGCGGCGCTTTTGGCAGGTGGTCTGGTTCTGACAGGATGCGGCAGTCAGGAATCTTCGTCCGGCAATCCGATCCCTAGTGCGGCGGGGACAAGCGGGGCGGAAGCGGCGTCCCCGACGGTACAAAAGGGAGAAAAGACCTTTGTTTTCGGGGATACGACCTTCAATTCGGAAAATGAAGAGGCGAATATCAATCCGCACGATACCTACTGCGGCTGGGCTGCGATCCGCTACGGCGTCGGCGAAACCCTCTTCCGTTTTACGGACCAGATGGAGCTGGAACCCTGGATTGCGTCCGGTTATGACCAGGTCGACGATAAGACCTGGAAGATTCAGATCAAGGACGGCGTGACATTTTCAAATGGCAAAGCAGTTGACGCCGCCGCAGTCAAAGCCTGTCTGGAGGATCTGGTCAGTGTTCACGAGCGGGCTGCTGGTGATCTTAAGATTTCTTCAATGGAGGCGGACGGGCAGACACTTACGGTCAAAACCGCGGAGCAAAATCCGACTCTCCTCAATTACCTGTCCGATCCCTACGGCTGTATTATCGACATGGAGGCGGGCAATCAGAATGGAATCGTCATCGGAACCGGTCCCTTTGCGGCGGAAGACCTGGTCACCGACGATCATCTGACTTTGAAGAAAAACAAACATTATTGGAACGGCGAAGTCAAGGTCGACCATGTGAAGGTCCGGACCATTTCCGATGGCGATACGCTGGCGCTGGCACTCCAAAGCGGGGAGATCGACGCCGCCTATGGGATGGCTTATGCCAGTTATCCTCTTTTTAAAAATGATTACTATGCATTTTCTACGATTACGACCAGCCGCGCCTTCTATGCGCAAATGAATGAGCAGTCGGGCATTTTAAAAGATGACGCGGTCCGGAAGGCCCTTGCGATGGGAATCGGCAAGGAGGACTTTGTCCGTACGCTTCTGCGGGGTTATGGGGAAGTGGCAAATGGAGCATTTCCCGAGTCTTTCTCCTTCGGCAGGGACGTGAAGGCAGAGCCCTACGATCCGGAAGGTGCGGCGAAGGTACTGGAAGAGGACGGCTGGATCGATACGGACGGGGACGGTATCAGGGAAAAGGATGGGCAGAGGCTTGTGATCCGCTGGCTGACCTATCCCAGCCGCCAGGAACTGCCCCTTTTGGCGGAAGCGTCGCAGGCTTCCCTGAAGAAAATCGGGATAGAGGTAAAAGTCAATGTGGCGGCGGACCACAACACTCTTGTGGCAGACCCGTCCGTCTGGGACGTCTATGCGGCGGCTTTTGTCACCTGTCCGACCGGCGATCCCCTGTATTTCTTCTCTACGCACTGTCTGGATTCCTCCGCCAAGAACCGCGGGGGCTATCACAGCGACCGGATTGAGGAACTGGCAAGGCAGATGGATGCCGCCTTCGATCCCAAGGAGAGGGGAACCATCGCCCGTCAGATGCAGCAGCAGATCCTCGATGATCACGCCTTTGTCTTCTGCTCCTTTTTGAAAATGAGTATCGTCCGCAAGGCGTCCGTGACGGGGCTTGATGCCCACGCCTGCGACTACTACGAGCTGACGAAGGATCTGGATATTGAGGCAGCCTAAGGAAAGATTCACAGTCTGCCAAAGGGATGCCTGGTTGGCGGGGGTAAATCTTCTTTTCTGCCTGTCCTGGCAACCGTACCTGTGGCGCGGGGATGGGGTAAGAAGCAACAGTTCCTCAAATTTGGAACGAACTACAGGTTAAAGGATTCGCAGGTATTTGATTAATAGAGATGGAAATAAGATGGAAGAAAAAGTCCGGCTTTGCTATGAGCGTGTGACAATTGGATATGAAAGACAGAAGACGGTAGAAGACGTGAGTTTTTCCCTGCATACCGGAGAGATTCTGGGACTGGTCGGGGAGTCCGGCAGCGGCAAAAGCACACTGATCCGGGCGGCTCTGGGACTTCCGGATGATCAGGGAGAAATTCTTGCAGGAAGGATTCTCTACTGTCCCGGTCAGATGAATATTCAAGAAAATCCCCTTGACCTGTGCCGACTTTCGGAGCGGGAAATGCGAAGAATCAGGGGGACGAAGATCGGAATGGTCTTTCAAAATGCCGTCTCCTCCCTGTGCCCGATTCGCACGATCGGAAGTCAGATTCGGGAAAGCCTTTTGGCGCACCGAAAGGTGAAAAAAAATGAGATCTTTGACGCGGCGGAAGATCTCTTTGAAAAGCTCCATTTCGAGAATCCCGGAAGAATTTTAAAGAGCTATCCCTTTGAGCTGTCCGGCGGTATGAACCAGAGAATCGGCATAGCCATGGCTATGCTGGCGCAGCCGGAAATTCTGCTCGCGGATGAACCGACCAGCGCGCTCGATGCGGCTGTGGCAGGTCAGGTACTTGAGGAGTTGAGGACCATCCGAAACCTGTTCGGGACATCGATCCTGTTTGTTTCCCACGACCTGGGGGCAGTATCCGCTCTGGCGGATCGTACCTTGATCCTTGCGGACGGCAGGGTAATCGAAGAAGGACGGACCGGAGATATTCTTCATGCTCCAAGGGCAGCTTATACCAAGCAGTTGATGGCGGCAGTGCCGCAATTAAGGACGTCACTTGCTAAGCCGGCAATATCGTCCCTGAACAGCCGGGAGGGTATACAAGAGATAGGGGATTCTGAAAGCCAAAAAAATAAGCAGGAAAAGCTGGATGTAAGAAGTCATGATTTCTGTCAGGTGACAGTGGATTTTAAGGGGAAGAGCCTTAGACCAGGCAAATTAAATTTTGAAAATCAGAAACCAATCCCAGACAAGCAACAGGCAGCGGCTCTGTTATCAGTTGACCATCTGTCTAAAACCTTTTACGCAAAGAACCAGACCGATACGCCGGCGGTTCGGGACATTTCTTTTTCTTTACGACAGGGAGAGATTTTGGGTCTTGTCGGGGAGTCCGGCAGCGGCAAGAGTACGGTTGCCCGGCTTTTGACCGGGCTGCTTCCCATGGATGATGGGAAGATCCGCATCAGGGAAAAAGATCCTGAGGAGATAAGGGATAACAAGGACAACATGAATAAGGAGAGCAAGAAAAGCAAGAGGAGTAAAAGAAGCAAGGAGCGCAGCTTCTCTCAAAGGATTCAGATGGTCTTTCAGGACCCCCTTGCCTCCTTTGATCCCCGAAAGACCCTGGGCTATGGAATTTCCGAGAGCCTTCGCAATCGGGGACTTCCAAAAGGTGAAGCGGAAAAACTTGCCGCAACTTATCTTGCCGACTGCGGTCTGCCTGGTGAGTATATGAACCGTTACCCTCGGGAAGTCAGCGGCGGACAGTGTCAGCGCGCCGCCATAGCCCGGACTTTGACGGCAGATCCGGAAATTCTGATCTGTGATGAGGCGACCAGCTCCCTTGATGTGACTGCCCAGCAGCAGATCGCGGAACTTTTGAAAAAACTGCAAGAAGAGAGAAACTTGTCGATCCTTTTCATCAGCCACAGTCTGCCCCTCGTGCAGCTGGTCTGTGACCGGATCTTAGTGATGAAAGACGGAAGAATTGTTGAGCAGGGGATGACCAATGAGATCATCCGGCATCCAAAAGATGAATATACAAAGTTTTTGGTCAGGGCAGCCGGAATTTAAGAAAATGCATTTGATGCAAAGCGTAGTCGTATGTAAAATGATTGTAATCAATTGGAGAGAGGGCTTGACCCCAGCATAGATGTTTTTATGAAGGCGATAAGCCGGAGAATGGAATAGGAGGTAAAGCATGGGCTTTTGGGTATTTATGCTTCTGACGGAACTTCTGATCCCTGCTGGGATGATCGGATTTGGAATTTATTTTCTGAAGGGCGGACCTAAAAATGTAAATGGGGCATTTGGATACAGGACAACTCTGTCTATGAAGAATCAGGAAACCTGGAAATTTGCGCATAAATATTCCGGTAAGATCTGGTTGATATGCGGGATTACGTTAGTTCCTCTAACAGTACTTTCGATGCTGCTTGTTCGGGGGAAGGATGTGGATACGATCGGCTGTCTAGGCCTTGCTGTTGTGGGAGTTCAGCTCGTCTTGATGGTCGGGGTTATCCTTCCTACGGAGAGGGCTCTGAAGAAGCATTTTGGCAGCGAAGGGAAACGCAGATAGAAAGTCCTGAAAATTGGACAGCAAAGAAAGTATACTGGTCTTCGGAAAGAGAGGATTTCTCATGTACGTAGCCAGTATCACAAGCAAGCAGAAGATTTTTCACACGGCGGATTGTTCCCATGCCAAGAGTATTAAAGAGGATCACCGAATCTATTTTCAGACAGCTGAAGAAGCGATTCAAAAGGGCTACCGACGCTGTCAGGACTGCTGCGAAATCGGATCTTATTATAAAAAAGAGAGAAATGAGATTCTTTCCTACTGTTTTCAAAATGGAATCAGTGCCGGGATCAATCGGGAGGATGGATTCCTGGATGTCGTGACGCCCTACAGCAGCTGGAAGATCATCGTAAATGGCAGAAAGCATGGTCGTTATCTGTATCACCGGAACACAATTGAAACTGAATCTCCGGGAGCTTTGCTTCCGGGGTACCATCCGCAGCACGTTCTTAGAAATACTTTGATCGGATATTTGCGGTATATCGTGGAACACGACTCCTATCGGCGCAGCCATCCGCTTCTGATTCAAAAACCGAAGAAAGACTGGCGGGAATGCCACTATCGAAAAGGGTCCAAAAAATATAAGAATCAGCAGAACCGCCTTAAGAGAATGGAACGGCGCGAATCTATTAAAAGGGTGGATGAACTGCTACAGTCGCTGGAGGTCCGTGGAATTTAAGATGAAGCGGCTTCTTAGTAACCGGCCGCATCAGCACTTTAGCGTGATTAATAAATGTATGGCAGATCATAGGAAAAACTGAATGTGGGATTTCTTGATGTTCAGTCTTCTTTTTACGATAATATATATCAATTTAATGGGGAAATAGACAATAGAGACAGAAACAGAATAAGCATCGAATAAGCGATAGAGAGCAGGTCGTCAATACGCAGATTCTGCCTCACAATCACATAGGACTATATGAAGACGGTTGCGGCGTACCAAAAGACCTTTCCGACCAAGGTAGATGTCATAAAAAATGTTCCCGATCCGGCAGTGAAGGAAATGCTCCTTAGGGCGGACCAGCTGGGGATCGACACGGCATTTGATCGCTTCGACAAGCAGCAGCCCCAGTGCAGCTTCGGCATGAGCGGAACCTGCTGTAAGATCTGCAACATGGGTCCCTGCAAGATTACCCCCAAATCGCCGAGAGGGGTCTGCGGCGCGGATGCCGACTGATCGCGCTGCGTGGGACTTGTAGTTGCCGCAACCTATGTTTTTGAATATATCCGTGAAGCCTGTATTGCGCTTGATTGCGGAAAGCCAACGGAAAATCGCAGTAAAGATGTAACAGCAAAAAGGAGCCGGTTTAATATGATCATCAATACAGGCCAGAGAACGGACATTCCCGCCTTTTATGCCGAATGGTTTGCAAACAGACTGAAAGAGGAGATTGTCTGTGTTCGCAATCCCTATAATCTAAATCAGGTCAGCCGTTATCAACTTAATCCGAATGTAGTAGATATAATCGGATTTTGCACCAAGAATCCGGCTCCTATGTTTCCGTATATGGAACTTTTGAAAGGCTATGGACAATACTGGTTTGTTACCATCACGCCTTACGGGCGGGATATAGAGCCGAATGTACCTGAAAAACATCTTCTGTTAAATCATTTCAAATATCTTTCTGATCTTGTCGGGGTGAATTCTATCGGGTGGCGGTACGATCCAATTTTCCTCTCCGATAGATATACAGAAGAGTACCATTTACGGGCATTTGAGCAGATTGCGTCTGCACTGGCCGGGTATACCAGAACAGTGGTGATTAGCTTTATTGATCTTTATCCGAAGGTGAAGCGCAGCTTTCCGGAGGCTCAGGAGGTTAGAGAGGAAGAAAGGATTCGGCTGGGAAAGGCGTTTATTGAAATTGCCGGAAGTCACGGAATGATGCTGAAAACCTGTGCGGAGGGGAGTGAACTGGCTGCATACGGAGCGGATTGCAGCGGGTGTATGCGGATCAGCGATTATGAAAAAGCCATCGGAAAGCGGTTAGACGCTCCAAAAAAGAAAGGCGCAAGAGCGGAATGCGCCTGTTACCTTTCCTGTGACATAGGAGCATACAACACCTGCAAGCATCTCTGTAAATATTGCTATGCCAATGCGGAGCCGGAAAAAGTGTTGGCACAGAGCAGGCTTCATGATCCGAAATCTCCGTTTCTGATTGGGAACTATAGAGAAGATGATAAAATCCACGATGTGCCGCAGAAGTCCTGGATCGATAACCAGATGGTTTTTCTGTGGGAAGGAAGCGACTGTAAAAAGTTACTGCAACATTCAAAAGATATAAGCTGATGAAGAAGTGGGGCTTGATACAGGACGCATTCTGATGTTTTCAAAAAGCAAGAGATAGTCAGTTCTTCGCCATTCATTGATAGTGAGTTGATAGTAAAAGTTCGTATAGGACGAAAAGTTTATTAAATAACATATGGCTGTAAATTGGGTTTGCGCTGCGGACTCTTTTATACGAGATGATGGGGACAAGGTGTTTAAAAAAGAACATCTTGTCTTTTTTGTATATATTTACTGGCATGAATTTTTTTATTTGAAAGCAGCTGCAATAATGGAACACGATAAGAGAGCTAAGCGGGGAAGAAATAAAGATGAGCTGGGAAGAAGAATTGGCGGAAAATTTTAGGAAAGAAAAGAAGCAGAAAACGAATCGAGGGAAGTTTTTGGGACAGATTGTCAAGTATAATAAAGACAACTAGAAAAACACAGGAATTTTGAAAGGTGAATATCGGATGGGATGATGGAAATACAGAAGAATAAGTGTTGGTCAGTTTGACCAAGAGATATAAATTGAGCAGGTGGTTTTTAAATAAAGTAACGATGAACCTACTCTATGCGGGTATAATGGAAGCAGTCATGATAGGAAACAGCCGCCCCCTGTTTACTTTGGGACGGGTAGAGAATGATTGAACGAGAGGGATGTATGGGGGACTTGAGCAAAGCCTTATGGGCCAAGAAAGATGATTATCAGGGTAAGGGAGAATGGCTCCCCTTGCAGCAGCATCTGGAGGATACGTGCGGAGTGTGCGGCTTCTTATGGGAGCAC
The DNA here is from genome assembly GCA_002371465.1 of Lachnospiraceae bacterium UBA3689. Lineage (GTDB taxonomy): Bacteria > Bacillota > Clostridia > Lachnospirales > Lachnospiraceae > Chordicoccus. Next base: position 40,261 of record DFIU01000012.1, read on the forward strand.
TGGCTCTGTGACGGGCAGAGACGGATTATTGCGGGGGATTACGGACAGGATGTGGGCAAGAGGATCATGCTTTTTCTGGGGGCGATTCACGACTTGGGAAAGGCAACTCCTGCTTTTCAGCTCAAGACAAGCGGCATGAAGAGAAGCGATCTTGATCTGGAACTTCTGGAGAGACTGGAGAGAGCCGGCGCCAAAGGAATTACAGAACTAAAACTGGCTAACGCTAAGGAAAGCCCGCACAACATCGCCGGAGAGGCGCTGCTAAGGCGCTTTGAGGAGCGGTTTCTGACCCCGGAAGATATCTCTTCCATCGTGGGCGGCCATCACGGACGTCCTGCAAGCTATCAAGCCATAGAAGAACAGCTGACGGCGTATCAAATGAATTATTTTCAGGCAGAGAGGGCGGCAGATCCGCTATGGTCAGTCTGGGAGAAGAGCCAGAGGGGAATACTGGACTGGGCACTTGCGCGCGCCGGATTTGCTGCTGCTTCCAAGATACCGCCCCTGTCTGTTCCTGCCCAGGTACAGGCGCTCGGACTTTTGACCATGGCAGACTGGATTGCCAGCAACACCAATTATTTTCCGCTGATCCGTATGGAGGAAGAAGCTGTCTTTGATTCAAAGGCTCGCCTGGAAGAAGGTGTGTGCAAATGGTTCAAAACACATGGATGGGAGCCGGAAGAGCAGCAGGAGATTCCGGCAGCATTTCAACATCGCTTTGGCTTTCCGCCGCGGCCGGTACAGAAGATATTTTTGAATACCATCGCTTCCTGCAGACAGCCGGGACTTTTTATCCTGGAAGCGCCGATGGGACTGGGAAAGACGGAAGCGGCCCTGTTTGGAGCGGAGGAGCTGGCTTACCGGACCGATCGGAAGGGAATTTTCTTCGGCCTTCCGACCCAGGCGACATCTAACGGGATCTTCCCCAGAATCGAGAAGTGGCTGCAGAGTATCTATGAAGACGGGAAAAAAGAAGGCGAAGATAACCATTCCAGGATAGAGCTGCGCCTCATCCACGGCAAGGCCAACCTGAATGAAGACTATGTAAAGCTGACCAATGCCAGCCACATTGCCGTTGACGGGGATCCGTATGAAGCCTTTGTCACCAACCAGTGGTTTTCAGGGAAGAAGACAGCTGTTCTGGATGATTTTGTCGTGGGGACGGTTGATCAGTTCCTGATGGCGGCCCTCAAGCAGAAGCACCTGGCCCTGCGCCAGCTGGCCTTTGCAGGGAAAGTGGTTGTTATTGATGAAGTACATGCCTATGATGCCTATATGAGTCAGTACCTGCAGATGGCCGTGACCTGGATGGCCAGTTACCGGGTACCGGTTATCCTGTTGTCCGCAACCTTGTCGGCCAGATTCAGAGTAGAGTTGACGCGGGCCTACCTGAAAGGACTGGGGGTTAGAACGTCCAGAATGCTGGTGGAGGGGGAACCGCTTGCAGACTACCTCTCTTCAGAGGATTATCCGCTGATTACCTGTACAGATGGGGAGACGGTTCGACAGATCAGAGACTTTCCGGCAAATGCGGAGCGTAAGGTTAGCATTGAGCGAATCAATGATGCCGACATGGAGGCTGTGATCGATGACACATTTGCAGACGGCGGCAACATCGGAATTATAGTCAATACCGTCAAGAGAGCGCAGGAACTGGCAGAGAAACTGGCAGAACGCTATGGAGAGGATATGGTGGAACTGCTTCACTCCTCTTTTCTTGCCACAGAGCGCGTGCGTAAAGAGGCAAAGCTGATGCATATGCTCGGCAAGGGGAAAGAGGCAGAACGGCCTGTGAAGAAGATTGTGGTCGGAACGCAGGTCATCGAGCAGTCTCTGGATATTGATTTTGATCTGATGATCAGTGAGCTGGCCCCGGTCGATCTTCTGATTCAGCGTCTGGGACGTCTGCACAGGCATGATAGAGCGCGGCCGGCAGGATGCAGGGAACCGAAGCTTTATCTGTTAGGCTGCAGCGAGGAACTGGACTTTCAGGGAGGCTCCGAGGTGGTCTACGGAGGCTTTCTGCTGGCCAGGAGCCAGTACTTCTTGGGAGACAGTATCTCACTTCCCGGGGATATCTCTCCTCTTGTGCAGGCAGTCTACGGGGAGCAGGAGATTGAACTTGAGCCGGACGCAGAAGAGAAGTACTATGAATATAAGAAAAAAGCGGAGGAACAGCAGGCCAAGATGAGGATGCGGGCAAAGGCCTACCGTCTTACAGAGCCCTATCTGGGAGAGCGGCGAATGGACAGGCTGACGCTGCATGACTGGCTGGATCATCCGACTGAGGATAAGTCGGAGGAAAGCGGTAATTCACAGGTACGGGATGCAGATGAGAGTATTGAGGTGATTGCTTTACAGAAGGTGGAGAACGGATATGGCACTTTGTTTGGGGATCTGTCGGGGCACGATCTATCTGCACGTGTGCAGGAGGCAGAGATCGGCAGAAGGCTGGCCGGAGAGACTTTGCGGCTGCCAAGACCGCTTTGCCTGCCATACCGGATTGAGAAGACCATTCATGAGTTGGAGGATATCTATCTGAAGAGTCTGAGGGAATGGAATGAGTCCAGCTGGCTCAAAGGAAGTCTTGGCCTGCTTTTTGACGCAGATATGAATTGCAGTCTGAATGGCTATCGGCTGCACTATGATCAAAAGTATGGCTTATCCTATCAGAAAGAGGAGTGAAGAAAGTGGGAAGGTATAATCTATTAGACGAGCCCTGGGTTGAAGTGATCCGGGAGGCGGGAGGAAGGACAGAGAAAGTCTCTCTGAAAGAGGTCTTTGCCCATGCGGGCGAATACTATGATCTGGCAGGCGAGATGAAGACGCAGGACTTTGCTGTGCTGCGTGTCCTTGTAGCAGTTCTGCAGACAGTTTTCTCAAGATTTGACAGTGAGGGGAATCCCTACGACTGGATGGAGATTGACGAGGGGACGATGCGGCAGCTTGCGCCGGTTAATAGGGAGGACTTTAAAGATGAAGATCCTCTGTTCGATACTTGGCTGGATCTTTGGAAGAAGGGGGAGTTCCCGGCGATTGTGCAGGATTATCTGGAAGCCTTCAGAGAGCGCTTTTATCTGTTTGATGAGAAGTATCCCTTCTATCAGGTGACACAAGAGGAGATGCAGCAGATAGCAGCAGGCGGCGGCGAGTTCTACGGAAAGAATTTGAATAGGACGATCTCAGAAAGCAACAATAAAAGTGCTCTGTTCGCACCTGTTGCGGAGGGAGAAAAAGACAGGCTTAGCTATGACCAGTTGGTGCGCTGGCTGATTATGTTTCAGGGCTACACCGGAACGGGAGACAAGAAGAAAGTCAGGCAGACAAAGCTTGCCTGTTCCAAGGGCTGGCTGTATGATCTCGGGGGTGTGTGCCTGAAGGGACATAACCTTTTCGAGACGCTGATGCTGAACTGCATTCTGTCAACGGATTTTGATGAGGAATTGGAGGGAGAGGATCTGCATCCTCAGATTCCAGCGTGGGAGAGATCTCCTTTGGAGAATGTGGACGTATACTTTGATGGCGGGATTGATAACAGGGCGAGCCTTTATACAGCCTGGTCCAGAGCGATCGCCTTTGATCAAGACTACCAGGAGACAGATCCGTTCAGCTGCTTCATTGCCAAGCTGCCGGAGGTAGACCATATTGAGAACTTTATGGAACCAATGACCTGCTGGGGGTGGAACAAGACAGGGCCTAATAAGGATAAATTCTCACCAAAGAAGCATCGTCCTGATGAAGCTGTCTGGAGACACTTTAACGTTCTCATGGGCGTGGGAAAGGAAGACGGTGAACACTTCCGACAGCCGGGAATCCTGTCCTGGTATCATAAAATCTGTAAGAATAGCGCTATGAGGGCTTTGTCGCACTTTAAGATCACAATCTGCAGCGCAAGTATGCGCGATGATGGAAATGCGACCTCCTGGTCTCCTGTTGATGAAATCATTGATGAAATTCGAATGGAGACAGCAGTTTTGACCGATGATAATCAAGACGGTTGGATTGAGCAGATCAATACCCTGGTCAACAATACCAGAGAGCGAATTGATCAGACACTCGGAAGTTTTTTGAGACAGCTCTCTGTTATTCGCGGGTTCGAAAGCAAGGACAATCATCTTGTGAATCAGGGACGGGAGGAACTCTATCAGGATATTGACCAGTCCTTCAGGGACTGGCTCTACGGAATTCAGAAAGAGGATTCCATGAATGACAAAGCCCTGCAATGGTATGATTTCTTAGAGAGGGCGATTAGAGCCAAAGGAGAGGAAATCTTTAAAGGCGCGGGATTGAGGGATCTGAAGGGAATTAGTAAGGATGGCAGGGTCTTAAATATCGCAACGGCATACAGCTCTTTTGTATATAGGGTATTTACTCAATTTCATCAGAATTAAGGAGGAGTGATGGATACAGAAAAGATCATAGGAAAAGGTACAGAGGCCATCATTGCACGTCTGTACGGTCAGCTGGAGTATTCAGCCGGAAGGGCGAAGTTAGCCAAGCTCCGCAATTCGATGGGAAGGAACGACCAGACAGAGGCATACCCGTTTCTGTTTGAGATGATGCCGGAAGAACTTCTGGGGCATACGAAGGAACTTGCGGATGAAGAGAAGGCCATCATCTGGAGTCTGCAATTCTATGCCCTCCTGCAGCAGGGAAGAAGTGACTGTGTGCACAGCAGAACAGAGGCACATCAGAACCTTGGGAGTTCTTTGGCAAAGCTCAGAGTGGGTGGTGACAGTGAAGCGGTTGACAGACGTTTTAATGCTATGATTCTGGCTGATACGGCAGAGGAGTTTCAGATACATCTGCGATATATGCTTCGATTGTATAAGTCGAAAGCCAAGGCGGGGAAGATTGATTTTGTGAAACTTGCGATGGATATCTATCGCTTTATTCACTGGGAAGGCGGTAAGGAACAGATCCGCCTGACCTGGTCAAGGGAGTACTATAAGGTAAATACAAAAGGAGAAGAAAATCATGACTAAGAAGAGACTCTACATGGATGTGCACGTTATTCAGACTTTACCTCCATCCAACATCAATCGTGACGATACCGGCAGCCCTAAGACCGCGCAGTACGGCGGTGTCCGCAGGGCAAGGGTCAGTTCGCAGGCCTGGAAGAGAGCCATGCGTACTTACTTCAATAGCAACGGTCAGAATTTAGGTGTAGGCGTTCGAACCAAGGACATAGTCTCCTATGTGGCAGATAAGGTGCTGGAGCAGGATCCGCAGATGGATCGGAATGCTGCCATGGAAGGTGCGGAACAGGCAATCAATAACGCAGGCATCACCACGAAAGACCATATGGCAAAGGCTCTCTTTTTCCTGGGTGAACAGCAGGCGAAGCAGCTGGCGAAGACTGTGTTGGAAGGAAAGAACACGAAGGAGGATAAAAAGGAACTTCAGAAGATTCTTGCGGATAATCCGGAGATTGATATAGCGCTCTTCGGGCGTATGGTAGCGGATGCACCGGAGCTGAATACGGATGCCTCCTGCCAGGTGGCGCATGCCATCTCTACACATGCTGTACAGACAGAGTTTGATTATTTTACAGCGATGGATGACCTCTCCACTGAGGAGCAGGCAGGAGCAGGGATGTTAGGCAGCATTGAGTATAACTCATCAACACTGTATCGCTACGCCAATGTGGCTGTTCATGACTTCAGGAAGCAGTTGGACGATGGGGCATCTACAGTAGCAGCCTGCAAGCTTTTTGTGGAGGCCTTTTCCAATTCTCTGCCGACAGGTAAGGTCAATACGTTCGCTAATCAGACACTGCCAAGTCTGGTTATGGTTACGATCAGAGAAGACAGGCCTGTCAACCTGGTCTCCGCCTTTGAGCAGCCGGTACAGGCAAAAGCAGAGAGCGGCTATGTGAATGCGTCGATCAAGAAGCTGACAGCAGAGTATGAGAAGACGGGAAAGTTTGTAGAGACGCCGCTTGCCAATTTTTATCTTGAGATTGCCGATCAGTCCGTAAAAGACGGGATCGGGCAGGCATGCAGTAATATGCAGGATCTTCTGCAGCAGGTCGGTCGGGAGATTGAACAGCATCTGGAAGAAGCAGGTGATTGATTTGAAGACAATTCTGATGAAGTTTCAGGGGCCGCTTCAGTCCTATGGAACGGATTCTCATTTTGAGACACGCCATACAGACGACCATCCGTCCAAGGGAGCGGTTGTGGGACTGGTGGCGGCGGCAATGGGGATTCAACGTGAAGAGACGGACAAACTCCACGAGTTGCAGAATCTGAAGATGGCTGTTCGAGTGGATCAGGTCGGACAGACGCGTAAGGACTATCAGATTGCGGCAAAGTATAAGAAGGGGACTTTTACCCTTGAACGCAATTACGTTACAAATCGCTACTACCTGGAAGATGCCGTTTTTCTGGTGGCCCTGGAGGGAGAGGACAACCTGGTGGAGAATATCTGCCAGGCGCTTAAAGTACCGTACTTCCCTCTTTTTCTCGGAAGGAGATCCTGTCCTGTCAATTATGATTTTCTGTTGGGGACCTGCGATGGCACAGCGATTGAGCAGATCAGGAAGCAGCCCTGGATGGCGGCAGACTGGTATCAGAAGAGACGGTCGACACAGGCTAAAGTCCGCCTGGATATCTATGGGGATGAGACCTGTCTGCCGGAAGGGAGGCAAAAGGCTCTCAGACGGGATCAACCGGTCTCGTTCTCACAGAGAGGGCGACAGCATGCTCTGCGATTTGAAGTGCATGAGAGTATGTTGATCGACAATCCATACTATGTGAAGCCGGATGTGCAGACAGAGCATGATGCCTTTGCAGCTTTGGCGGAGGGATGATATGTATTTGAGCAGAGTTGAAATAGATAGAGAAGATCGGACCGTTATGAGGAAGCTGAGCCATCTGGGGGCGTACCACAACTGGGTGGAACAGGCATTTCCCGGTGAGGTCAGAGAGGGAACAAGATCAAGGAAGCTTTGGCGCATCGATCAGATTGCAGGAAAGAGCTACCTGCTTGTTGTGTCCGAATCACAGCCGGATCCGGGGCAGATGGAGGTATATGCTGTCAAGGGCAGTTTTGCCTGCAAAGAGTATGATCCTTTCCTTCGCTCTATTAAAAAAGGTGACAGCTATCGTTTCCGCGTGACTCTTAATCCGGTTCGTTCTGTGATAGAAGCAGGAATGAAGCGCGGAAAGGTATATCCTCTGTATGCGGAAGCGGATCAGCGTCGATTCTTTCTTGACAGAACGGCAAAGTATGGCTTTCATGTGGAAGAGGATCAAGTCCTTATCGTGGAAAAAGGAGAAGAAACCCTTCGGAAGCAGGGTAAGAGAGGAACGTCTCTTATCAAAGCTGTGTATGAAGGACAGCTGACGGTTGAAGATCCGGCTGCATTTGCCGATCTTCTCTGTCATGGAATGGGAAGAGAAAAAGCCTACGGTTTTGGACTGATGACTGTTATCAAAGGATAAGCGTATGCAGGAAAAGCGTGGAGCGGACAAACCGGAACTGCAGCAGCTGCCAAGAATTGGTGATCGGGTGAGCTTTATCTATGTGGAACATGCCAAGATCAACCGCAAGGACAGTGCCATCACAGTGGCGATGGCCGAGGGAATCGTACAAATCCCGGTGGCTGTGATCGGGGTGTTCTTATTGGGACCGGGAACGGATATTACACATCGGGCAGTTCAGCTTCTGGGGGAGACCGGCACGTCAATTTGCTGGGTTGGGGAACAGGGAGTCAGGCAGTATGCGCATGGACGCGCCTTATCCCATTCTTCCAGGCTGCTGGAAGCCCAGGCGCGTCTTGTCTCCAATCAGCGGACCCGCCTGGATGTGGCAAGAAAAATGTATGCCATGCGTTTTCCCGGTGAAGACATCAGTAAACTGACGATGCAGCAGCTCCGAGGACGGGAAGGCGCCCGTGTCCGAAGGGTATATGCCTCCCTTTCCAAAGAAAATGGAGTCGCCTGGGGCGGGAGAGAGTACAAGGTTGATGATTTTGAGAACGGAACGCCCGTGAATCAGGCGCTATCCGTGGGAAATGTGGCTCTTTACGGTCTGGTTTACAGCGTGATTGCAGCTCTGGGGCTTAGCCCGGGCCTGGGATTTGTACATACGGGACATGACCTGTCCCTGGTCTATGATATTGCCGATCTCTATAAGGCCGAGGTGAGTATTCCGATTGCTTTTCAGGTGGCGTCTATGGAACAAAAAGATGGCTCCATTGATATTGAGTCCATGACGAGGCAGAGGATACGAGACTTTATTTACCAATCAAAATTGATGGAGCGGATTGTAAGGGATATTCAGGACCTTCTGGGAGTTCCGGAAGAGGAACAGTTTGAGGCAGATCAGATTTACCTCTGGGATGATAAGGAAAAACTGGTTAAACACGGAGTGAGCTATACGGAGGTGGAATAAATGCCATTTACCGTAATCACGCTGACAAATGTTCCAAACTCTCTTCGAGGAGATCTGACAAAATGGATGCAGGAGATTGCAACTGGCGTTTATGTGGGGAATTTCAACAGCCGGGTGAGGGAGCAGCTTTGGAAACGCGTTTGTGACAATGTGAAGAAGGGGGAAGCTACTCTAAGTTACGCGGCAAGAAATGAGATCGGCTATACCTTCGACAGTTATCAGACCGGGCAGGAGGTTGTTCAACTGGACGGCATACCGCTCGTTCGATATCCAGCGCATCAAAGAGAAGGTAAAGCCGAGGAAAAGTTTGGCTTCAGTAAGGCTTATCAATCCCATATGCATCATAAGATGGAACATCGATCCGGTCGCTCAAAGTCGGAGCAGAAGAGTGACTTGCCGGCTTATGTGCTTCTAGATCTTGAGACGACCGGTCTTGATGAGGAGAACAATCGAATCATCGAGATTGGGGCGATCAAGGTAAGTGAAAATCAAAAGGAAGAATTTCATCGCTTACTTTTGATGGACGGGGATGTACCGGACTTTATCACGGAACTGACAGGGATTACGAAGCAAACACTTCTGGAGGAAGGCTGTGACAGAAGAGCCGCGGTGGAAGCCTTTGATGACTTCATCGGCGATTCTCTGCTGGTAGGGTACAATATCAAATTCGACATTAAGTTTCTTGAAAGCGAGTTTAGGAGATTGGATCTGCGCTGGAAAGTAAGACGACACGTTGATATACTTTCCATAGTGCGGAAGGAAAAACTGTTTCTGGATAATTACAAGCTTCCTAATGTATTATTGAGTTATGGGATCGATAAAGAGGTGCCGCATCGGGCTCTCGAGGACGTCAAGCTCCTAGCCGAGCTTCTTCCAAAGTTAAATGGATTTGAGGCTGAGCTAAAGAGAAAAGGCTAATTTTATGGGATCTTTTTAGTGTGTTCCCCGCGTATGCGGGGGTGATCCTGGGGGGGCCAATCGGTTCCCCGGTCCGCAAGAGTGTTCCCCGCGTATGCGGGGGTGATCCTAGGAGGATAAGGAATGACGATTGACAAAGCAGGTGTTCCCCGCGTATGCGGGGGTGATCCCTACAGGGCGGAGCCGATCCCTGAACAGATTGAGTGTTCCCCGCGTATGCGGGGGTGATCCCTCCGCCGCCAGATCTTTCATCGGTTGCGAGAGGTGTTCCCCGCGTATGCGGGGGTGATCCTAACGCGACTTGTGGAATTGATTTGAATATCACGTGTTCCCCGCGTATGCGGGGGTGATCCTCTGCTGTCCGATGTGACGGCAAAAGGAATCACGTGTTCCCCGCGTATGCGGGGGTGATCCCGCCTCCAATTCATCCGCAACCTCGGAATTTTCGTGTTCCCCGCGTATGCGGGGGTGATCCTGAACCTCAAGTAAGGAGGGTAAATGGCAATTAGTGTTCCCCGCGTATGCGGGGGTGATCCTGCGCTTTTTCTGGTATGGCCGGAAATCTATCTGTGTTCCCCGCGTATGCGGGGGTGATCCTAAAATTTGCCTTCTGTGGCTCTTGCGCAGGAGGTGTTCCCCGCGTATGCGGGGGTGATCCTAAATGTCAACATCAAATATGATATTTATTTAAGTGTTCCCCGCGTATGCGGGGGTGATCCTATCACGGGAGTTCGGAACACAAGCTCAAAGGGGTGTTCCCCGCGTATGCGGGGGTGATCCCTTTTGATTTCATTGAATTTGCACTTATAAAGGGTGTTCCCCGCGTATGCGGGGGTGATCCCGGCTACCACGGCAAGGGACAGGAACGCATACTGTGTTCCCCGCGTATGCGGGGGTGATCCTAAAAATAAAATCAGATCCTCATCAAAGTGTGCGTGTTCCCCGCGTATGCGGGGGTGATCCTCGGTGCTGGACGCGATCTGGAAAGATTGATCCGTGTTCCCCGCGTATGCGGGGGTGATCCTGACGGGATAACCATTCATCCATCAGCTTCTCTGTGTTCCCCGCGTATGCGGGGGTGATCCTACAAAGAGCTGTTTCGGGATTGCCAGATGCTTGTGTTCCCCGCGTATGCGGGGGTGATCCCAAAGCGGAAGACGATGCAAGGCAGTACCAGGAGTGTTCCCCGCGTATGCGGGGGTGATCCTAAGAAATGACGATTACCGAAGCAGTAAAAAAGGTGTTCCCCGCGTATGCGGGGGTGATCCCAATGGAATGAAAAGCTTAAAGATTAAACTCGGGTGTTCCCCGCGTATGCGGGGGTGATCCCAGACATGAAAAAGTTTATCGAAGGAAGACGGTGTGTTCCCCGCGTATGCGGGGGTGATCCTCTTTAAGGGCATCCCGATAGGCTTTTAGACGCGTGTTCCCCGCGTATGCGGGGGTGATCCCAATATCCGGGATGTCAAACCCGTCATATGGAAGTGTTCCCCGCGTATGCGGGGGTGATCCTGGTGGACAAATCATCCGCCGTCACTGGGGAAAGTGTTCCCCGCGTATGCGGGGGTGATCCTATAAATCGCGATAAAGTTACCTTTACAAGTAGGTGTTCCCCGCGTATGCGGGGGTGATCCACATCGATATCTGGAACTTGAGGGGAATGTCTGTGTGTTCCCCGCGTATGCGGGGGTGATCCTATCAAACTCACGATCGACTGTAAGGGTCAGGTGTGTTCCCCGCGTATGCGGGGGTGATCCCATCAATCAGCAGCAGAAGACTCTTCAGGCTCAGTGTTCCCCGCGTATGCGGGGGTGATCCCAAAAACCACGATAGATTAAGCGTGATTAACTTGTGTTCCCCGCGTATGCGGGGGTGATCCTATGATATTTATTTAAATAATAGCAAAAAAATAGTGTTCCCCGCGTATGCGGGGGTGATCCCTCTCATGTCCAGCATTGGAAAAATCACCAGTGGTGTTCCCCGCGTATGCGGGGGTGATCCCTTGAAGATATTCGCAAAAAAATGTACCGCTCAGTGTTCCCCGCGTATGCGGGGGTGATCCGACGATAACGGAACGACCGGAATAGTCGACACGGTGTTCCCCGCGTATGCGGGGGTGATCCTATTATGTGCGACGCAATGATGTTTTAATTGCAGTGTTCCCCGCGTATGCGGGGGTGATCCCGGTGAAAGCGCGGACCGCGCGGAGATCCTGACGTGTTCCCCGCGTATGCGGGGGTGATCCTTAGGGCATTTTCCAGGCTCCGCTTCTCCCGGTGTGTTCCCCGCGTATGCGGGGGTGATCCTCATGGCTTTCTGAAAAGGTTCCAGGATCAGCGGTGTTCCCCGCGTATGCGGGGGTGATCCCGGAAAATCCTTGCTTGTGCAGGGACGGTCTGAGTGTTCCCCGCGTATGCGGGGGTGATCCCAAAGGCACAGCACCAAGGATAGGCGCTCCCGGGTGTTCCCCGCGTATGCGGGGGTGATCCCGGTCTGGTCGTGGAGCGGAAAGGGAAAAACAGGTGTTCCCCGCGTATGCGGGGGTGATCCTCGACCCAGACGTCGAGGTCTTCCCATATCCGAGTGTTCCCCGCGTATGCGGGGGTGATCCTACGAGCTGGCGTCTCAGTAAAAGATATTTCCGGTGTTCCCCGCGTATGCGGGGGTGATCCTCAACTCCGAAACCAATAAACCGGCCAAGGCTCGTGTTCCCCGCGTATGCGGGGGTGATCCTGCACGATGCCGTGATCATCAATCCGGATATCGGTGTTCCCCGCGTATGCGGGGGTGATCCCCAGCCCGGGAGCTGCCTCTGTAAGAGCTGCGCGTGTTCCCCGCGTATGCGGGGGTGATCCCTAGCTTGATTGGCTCCGTGTCAGCTATGTCTTGTGTTCCCCGCGTATGCGGGGGTGATCCTCTATCTCGCCGTACAGAAAGAATACACGCAGCGTGTTCCCCGCGTATGCGGGGGTGATCCTAAAAAACAATCAGAAGAACAATCGGATGAGCATAAAGTTGAGAAAAAGTGGTGGTAGTTCTGGAAAAAATAACCTGAAAAGCAATTATAAAATAATTATAGAAGGCGGTAAGGCAGTGAACTTTGAATGGGATGATGCTTTCTTCTTGTCGTGTATTGCCTGCGCGAAGAGACGGTAATCCGGATTATTTCTTCGAGAAAGGCTACTGCAACTGAAAAAGCAGGGTATGAAAGGAGCATAGGACGATGAACGAAAGAGATGAATTTTTAGAGAAGAAATTCGATTTTAGCAAGGCTATAAAAAATCCATATGCAAAGGCGCTGAAGAAGCAGATAACAATAAAGCTTGATGAAGGAGTCATTATTTATTTTAAGAATAAAGCAGAAGATACAGGTATTCCGTACTAGACTTTGATTAACTTACTCAAACTTCCCACATCAAAAGTGGGCTTGCTCCTTGAAAACTTAATAGTTTAACCGGCAAAAGTTATCATTTCATGCAACAGCGTTTGGCAGAAGAGATTTCTGCATATATTCTGGAAGGCGGCTAATGAAATCGTTCATGAATTCAGTAATCTGTTTTTCCGAAGCCCGGAAAACTGTTTTTATACTTGCCAGCATGGCGTCCACCAGGATCTTCATGGATTGGTTGAGCGTAATATCCGCCACTTCATCCACCATGAAATAGAAGAGCTCCCCAAGTGTGCGTTCATCTTCATCATCGCGTTTTGCGGCCGACATCATCATGTATCTGGTAAATACCAGTGCCACATGCGCAGTAAGAGCATCATAGGAAAGTCCGTGATATTCAGATCCAAGGTTAAGGAAACTCTTGCAGGTTTTGAAGAAGACCTCTATATCCCAACGCTTGCCATAGATCCTGATGATTTCTTCCTCACTCAGAGACAGATCTGTACAAATCAGAGCCAGCCAGTCTTTCCGGTTTATACGGTTTCTGACGCAGACGACCCTGGCGTCCACAGAATGACCGTCTTTTTTATCCTGTCCAACTTTTACTGGAACGGATAGAAGATATCTTGAACGGCCACGACGCTTTTTGCAGCTATTATAAATCTGTTTGATGTTCCGGCGTTCACCGTTGAACTCATAGCTGATCCTGGAACTGACCTTGACCATGGCGATGGTATCCAGTCCCTTATCCTTCAGTTCTACGATCTGATGAGGATTGGAAAACCAGCTATCAAAAAGAACATATCGGGCTTTATGCCCAGCCTTTATGGCTTCGTCAATCAGCTGGATCATGGCATCTGTTCCTTTGCTCTGCGCCATGATTCTTCTCTTTCCTGCAAGCGAGCGCCTGTCATAAGACTTCACCTCTCCCAGGATGTTTTCTTTTTTCGAAGACGCTAACAGGGAAAAGTTGATCGGAATAAAGGAGCATCCATCGGTCCAGCCCAATGTCATCAGGCGGAATCCTTTTTTGAACTTCATACTGATGTGGTCAAACACTTTGGATGCCAGTTCTGTATGCCTGAAAC
>DFIU01000015.1:0-20385 GCA_002371465.1 Lachnospiraceae bacterium UBA3689
ATGACGGTGAATAATTGAGGATAAATTTATCTAGTTGAAGATGCAGTCATTACACAGGCAGAACTTATCGATAGGTCCAAAAGGATTTAAGGTGTCAGACGATAGGGAAAAGTAAAATTAGCAGAACATTTAAGGAGTGCCATGGCAAGACTATTCGACAACGTGCCGCGGCGGTTTTTCAACCCGCTTGCTGCCACGGCCAACGGAGGGAATCAGCAGCAGTTCTATGCGGAGTGCGTGCTGATGATCAATGCCCTCTTTGCCGACAGAATGCAGGTGGGGAGGGAGGACCTGAAGGACGGGATCGTGAGCCTGCTGCTCGCGGATCACATTCAGTCCATTGATGAGGCGGACATGGATACAGTATCTTCCGGGAAGCCTTCGGTTTTCACTGGGAGCGGGAGAGAGACGCTCGGAGAGTCCGGTCAGTCGCCCGAGGATCGGATGGCGAACCACGTCATCAGTTACCTTGCCAATGAAGAGGTCGGCTGGATTGAGGAAGGCATTGATTCCAGAACCTACAGCCGGACCTACATGTTCACGGAACAGGGCATGCGCCTGGCCGATTACATTCAGCGCGCCTCTTCCATGCAGCTGGACGAGATGTCCAACTATCTCTACAACACCTATCTGGTGCTCAGTGATTTCACAAGACACAGGAAGGAATGGGAGAACAACAATCCCTACACCCTTGTCATTCTCAACATCTACACGAATATCAAATCCCTCGCTTCTTCCCTGAAAATGCTGCGCCGTTCCATCAAACGCATCGTGCAGAGAGTCACCGGCAGACTGACTTTTCAGGAACTGATGGACAACCTGGGCGAATACATTGACGGCGATTTCATCGGCGAATTCACGCGGCTCGTGGACAGTGAGAACGCATCGCTGTTCCGCGGCCCGATCACGGCGATGCTCCGGCAGATGATGGATTCGTCTAAGACCGAAGAGCTGTTCATCCGGGACTGCATGAAGGCGGAGAAGGAGCAGCACCTCACCTGGGAGGCCGCGCGGATTCAGGTCTATGAGCAGGTTACTTTCATTGAAGACTTCCTCACGGACGGATATCTGCACATCGTGCGCGACATTCGCAGCCAGATGGTGGAGTACGTGATGACTGTCCGGCTGAAGCTCAAGATGACGATGGACATCGCGGACAACGCACAGGAGGTGCTCGGCCAGTTCATCCGGAAGCTCTCGGGATATGCCGCGGGAGAAGATA
This sequence comes from Lachnospiraceae bacterium UBA3689, assembly GCA_002371465.1. Classification (GTDB taxonomy): domain Bacteria; phylum Bacillota; class Clostridia; order Lachnospirales; family Lachnospiraceae; genus Chordicoccus. Next base: position 1,223 of record DFIU01000015.1, read on the forward strand.
CGCCGGAGTCGCTCCTTGCGGCTTTCCGGATTCTGGAGAACTACTATATTTCGCAGGGATCCGTCAAGAGCGGCGCAAGGCGGCGGGAGAAAATAGAAAATCAGGTCGCCGAACAGACTTTGCTCACCGAAGAAGAGATCCTGGAGGAGCGGGAGAAGATGCGAAGGATGCAGGATGTGCCGTACACCAAAGACAAGATGCGGCTCTACGCGGACAAATACAAGATTCACGGCATGGTCCGTGCCGCTGATCTTCCGCTGGATTCGAAGGAAGACGCGCTTGCGTCCGTCGCGGTGGCTGCCTTTGCCCCGGCGAATCAGATGGATGTGCACGTGGATAACGACTATATCCGAACAGAGAAGGTACAGCTGCGGGATTTCACGCTGACAGACAGCACAGGGTATTCAGAGCGGGATTCCGTGCAGTCCGAGAAGGACAACAAAGCTGATCATATGCATGATCTGTCACAGAAGGCAGACCTGGAGGAAGAGAATGGATGAGAATCTGACATTTGATGCGTGGTACCGGGATCTTTCCGCGCGGGAACAGGAGATGCTGCGGCGCGGGATCCGGAGCCTCCTCTCCAGAACCTTCCTCATCAAGGCGAAGGAGCGGGAGCTCTTCGGGTTCTTTGCCAGGAATGACGCGCAGCTGGAGACCTATTTCGCACCGATGGGATACACCATGTTTGTGGACCGGGACTACGGCATCATCATGCTGCGCGACAGGCAGGAAGAGAAGGTGGAGGCGAAGGAGTCGCCCGCCATCAACAAGAAGAATTTTTCGATACGGGAGAGTGTGATTTACTGCGCACTCGCCTTTATTTTCATGGAGAGAATGAGCGGCGGCCTGGATCGATCCATCCTGATCCGGCCGGATGAGCTCACTAAAACGCTGGAGCAGTTCGGAATCGGCGCCGGATTCCGGACGGAATTCAACAAGACTCAGATTGAAGCTGCGCTGAAGACGCTGCAGCGCTTCTCCCTCGTTTCGATCAAGGGTGCGCTCGGGGAAGAGGACTGCGTGCTTGTCCTGTATCCGACGCTCCTTCTGGGGCTGGATCTGAAGGCTATGGAAGAACTGCTCGGGCAGAAAAAAGACAGCTACCTGAACTATTATGCCAAAGGGCCGAAGGACGCAGACGGAGACGATAAGGACGAGGCGGATGAGGAAGATGAGTCCGAGGCCGATGAGGAGAGCGAGGCACAGCAGGACGCGGAGGACTATGAATGAATGGGGCAGGAGCAATGAAACGCACGAGGTGCATCGAGGATGTGCTGATCACTAACTGGGCAGTCTATACCTGCACGCAGTTCAAGGTCAGGAATTCGGCGCTCATCACCGGTGCGAATGAGTCCGGCAAATCCACGATTATAGACGCGCTGACCTATGCGATGTTCGGTATCACGGATTTCAACATCCAGGCAGGCGCCGGAGAGGATGAGCGGTCCGTCCTCGCCTATGTGAAGGGTGATACGAAGGACAACGAGGACAGCTTCCTTCGCGGCGATCGGGATGTGACCAGCTATATCGCGGTGGATGTGTACAATCCTGCCGATGGCTCCTACCTGACGGAAGGCGTCTGCATCGAACTGTACAAAGATGATACGCGGACAAGAGCCAAATGGTTTGTCGTGCCAGGCGCGAAGATTGACGACATCAACTTCTATCAAAAGAGTGGGAAAACGGTCTCCTTCACCGCCAGGCAGGATCTCCGGTTCAAGGGCAAACCTTTAAATTTCTACAAGCGGGAAGAGGGAATCGCGACCTTCCTGCGGCTGTGCGGCCTGCGCCTCGGGCAGGGCGGCGTTAGGGAGCTGCGCGGGAAGATCAGGCGCCTCCTCGCCTGCGGCAAGAAGAAAATGGATATCGACCGGTTCGTCCGGGAGTCGGTATTCGAGGAAGATACGACGGCGCAGAACGCACTGGACAACATTCTCCAGCACAAGGCAGAGTTCGAGAAGCTCGCCGAAGATCTGAGGAAACTTAACGAGGAGAGGGAACTCCTGCAAAGGATTGAGGCAGAGTACCTGGAGGTTCTGCGTTTGGATGCGGAAATGATACGCCGCGGCATCGCGCAGAAGAAGTTCCAGTTCATGAAACAGAAGAATAACGGAGATCTTCTGGCGCAGGCGATCGACGATCTGAAGAGCCGTATGCGTGTTCTGGAGAAAAAAGAGAAGGCGGCGCAGAAGGCTTTTGACACGGCCGATGCGGAATTCATTCGGGCATCGACGGCAGTGCACGAGGGACAGCGTCCGATCGAAGAGCTGAAGGACAAACTGCGCGGAGAAGAAGAGAGCCGGTCTGCCATGGAAGATTCCATCCGGGCGCTGCGCGAAGTCAGGAAAGGGGCAAAGGCTCTCTTCGACGGACAAAGTGATGTCACAATTCCCGACGAGCTGTGGGAGATCCTGGGGAAGGCGGGAGATGCGTCCACAGAGGAGCAGGCAACGGTTGGGGCGCTGCAGGATCTGGAACGGAAAAGAGAAGCCCTGTATCAGGACTTCCAGCAGAAGAGAGAAGAGAACGGCTATGCCCTCAGGGATCTTCGGCGGGAACTCGAGAAGCTGAATGCGGAAATCCGCACCCTGCAGCAGAACAAAAAGGTCCTGCCGGAAGGCATGGAAGAGGAGCTTGCCATCCTGCAGAAGGAGGCGGAGCGCGCGGGAATCCATACGGAAATCCGATTTGTCTGTGATCTCGTGAACGAGATTGATCCGAAATGGCAGCAGGCAGCAGAGTCTTTCCTCGCTGGCAGGCGGTTCAACGTGATCGCGGATCCGGAGGCGATTCCGGGGCTGCTGCGCATCGTGGATGAGAAGAACCTCTATAGAATCTACCTCGTCCTGACCAACAAGATGGAAGACATCTCTGCGAAGCCACCGATGGGATCGCTCGCGGAGCGTTTCCAGATCGCGAACCGCTATGCGCGCAAATACATCAACTACGTCTGCGGGAACCTGCAGTGCGTAGAGACCAGGCAGGAGCTGAATGACCACCCGAAGGGCGCGATCATGCCAAGCGGTATGCTGGCGAGAGGCATCGTCGGCAACAAGCTCCGCCCCGTGCGGGATCTTGTATTCGGAGCAGATGCGATTCTGCATCTTCTGGAGTCGAAGAAAAGAGAGCGGGATGAGAAACAGAGCAGGGCGGCAGAGCTCACCCGGGCGAGCGCAAAGTTCGCCAAACTCTCGGATGCGGCGTATCGGGCCAGTTTTGCGCCGGAGAACTACGATACGACAGCGCCGAAGATGATCGTGCAGCTCCGCGCAGAAGTCGAGGAGACGAAGCGGAATATCAAGGCACTGGAGAACAACCCGTCCGCGAAGCGCCTCATGGATATGTATCTTGCGGCCACGCAGAAACGAGAGAAGACTCAGAAGGCCCTGACAGACATCCAGAGTGAGCTCAAATCCGATGCGCGGTCTGTGGAGGAATCCGAAGCGCGGCTTTTGGCAGGACGCCGGGAAGAGAAGATTCTTCAGGATGACTATGAGATGGCGGTAACGCTGCATCCCGAAGAGGAGAAGGCCGCGGACGAGATCTATGAGAGGCAGAAGAACAACGCAGAGGGGAGCCTCTTGCGTGCCATCCAGGATGTCAACAAGAGGCTGAGCGACGCGAATGCCAACATGGTAGGCGCGATGCTCCGCTATAACGCCAGCCATGCGGGGTACGTTGCGGACAGAAATGGTGCGAAACAATACATCGCCCGTCTCGATGAGCTGCGCACCAAAGACATTGAGGAGACGAAGAACCGGATCGAAGCGAAGGCGCAGACCATCTCCGATACCTTCATGCGCGATTTTGCGGAAGTTATCTATTCGAGAATACGCGGGATGAGGGATCAGAAGGATGCCATCAATGCTATGCTGAAAGAGCACCGGTTCGGCGACAAGAACTATTCGCTGATTATGAAACCGCGCAGCAGTGCGGATATGAAAGCCTTCTTCACCATTGCCCAGAAGATTGATGAGCTCGGTTCGGCTGACAACCTGGAGCTGTATCTGAACATGAACAGCAACTTCATGCAGGACGAGGGGATTGCCGACGCCTTTGAGGAGTTCCGGGATACCGTGCTGAATGCGGATGATGTGACGGAATACACGGACTACCGGAACTATTACACCTACGATTTCTTCATCGACGACGGACAGCACACGGCGTATCTCTCCAGGTCGCAGGGCATCTATTCCGGCGGCGGCAAACAGACGCCTTACTTCATCCTGCTGACAGCGGCGCTCATGACCAGTTACCGGAGCGATGCCTGCTGTCTGCGCATCGCGTTCATCGACGAGGCGTTCGCAGCCATGGATGAGGACCGCATCCGCAGCATGATCGACTATTTCAACGACAACGGCCTGCAGGTCATCTATGCGGCGCCGGACAAGACCATGCACAACATTGCCCCCTACGTGGACACCACGGTGACGGTTGTGAAGAAGAACCGCAAGGCGGACGTCATCGACATGCAGATGAGGGCGGCGGAATGAGCGCCAGGCAAAGACTGGATCCCTGGCAGTCGAAGCTGATCGACAGGATGCTGGACTCCTATGAGCGGACGGGAACCTACCGGGGAGACGCCAGCAAACGCCAGAAGATACGGATCCCTGTGCAGAAGGTTTTCCCGGACTACGAAAAGGATGACGCGAAGGTGTCTTTGCTGGAAGCCTTCGAGCAGTCGATGCGGGAGCTGGAGAAGTTCTCTCCGATTCGCATTGTTTACAAGGACCGGAAGATCCGGAGTGAGTTTCTGTCCCTGATCGTCCCGGCGGATGCCGTCGAACCTGCGCTGTACGAGCTGGCGGGCAGGAAGCCCAAACGGGAGATCCACGCGGAACAGATCGCGGTCTATGAGCGATACCGGGGGCGGCATCCCCTGCTGGATGCGTTCATCTCGGCTCAGGAAGAGCTGTTGATGGCGGATAAGAATGCCTGGTTCCCACCGGATGCGGCGGAAGATGTGATGCGGATCGCGGATTTTGTCGTTCACAATACCGGCAATATTCTCTATCGGGAAATCTCCATCGCGCTCTTCGGGGACACGAAGTATATCGAGAGACATGGCTGCCTGACAAAGGTGCTGCGTGTGTTGAAAAGGTACGGCAGCTACGATTTCGTGGCGGCGGATTTCGATTCGGTGAAGGAGTATGAAGCGGCGATTTTTGCCGAGTACGCGGTCTATGAGAATCCGACTTACGTGAATTTCAATGGCGATGGAGAGATCACCTTCCGCAATGGAACGCGGCTGGAGCTGAAGGCTGGCGTCCCGATCGCGGTTCGTTCGGACAGGATCACAGACATCACCGGCATTCGGGTGGATGCGGATGCGGTCCTCACGATCGAGAACCTGACCTCCTACAACAGGCTGCAGACGGGTGCCTTTCAGCTGTATCTGGCAGGCTACCACAATCGCGCGAGGCAGGACTTCCTTGTGCGGATCCATGAACAGAATCCTGAGACCCAAAAGTGGCTTCACTTCGGCGATCTCGACCCGGATGGCTTCTGCATCCTGGAGAATCTCAGGAAGAAGACCGGCATCGACTTCCACAGCTTCGGAATGGATCTCTCTTATCTGCAGCAGTATGAGACTTACGCAAAGCCCCTTACGGACAACGATCGTGTCAAGGCGGAACACCTCCTGGAGGAGGGAAAATACACAGACATCCTGACCTACATGCTGCGCCGCAATGTGAAGCTCGAGCAGGAGATCATCAGCTGGCAGGAAGGGGAAGCTTTCACTTCCCTCGTATAAAATTCAAAAAAGCTTTATGAGCATTTTATTATTCAATGGTGGTATGTATGAAAGTTTTAATGTTAAACGGAAGCCCCGACAAGACCGGCTGCATCGCAAGAGCCTTCGAGGAGATTGAGATGATTCTGCACGAACAGCAGATTGAAACGGAAGTTCTGCAAATGGGACGCTGATCAGCCTTTTGGACCGGGTCTTTTACAGCTGCAGCTCCGATCTGACCATGAAAGTCGGGGCGTCCGTCGTTTCCTGCCGGCGCGGCGGCAACTCGGCAACTTTTGATGAGCTGAATAAATATTTCACCATAAGCGGCATGCCGATTGTCTCCAGCCAGTACTGGAACATGGTTCATGGTTTTACGGCTTCTGACGTGGAGAAGGACCAGGAAGGCTTGCAGACTATGCGGGTCCTGGGCAGAAATATGGCTTTCCTGCTCCGGGCGATTGATGCGGAAAAGAGGGCTCATGGTCTGCCGGAAGCGGAAAAGGAGAGCTTTGCCACCTCTTTCCCGGACGGAAAATGATCCGTCAAGGGGCAGGATGTAAAATTTATTTTTTCAAAAAAGTTCCCAAGGAGCGGGTGCGGATGAGGAAGCAGTCTCATCCGCACCCGCTCTTTCCTCTGCAAGACAAGCTTTTCAACCTATGCTATAATAACTTCTGATTATAATTACTTCGGCGGATTGATAGCCGCTTTCATTTTTTTGAGGTTATGCATGAGTCAAAAGCAGATGCCCTTTGAAGAGGCATTTCCGAATTTAAAACTGGATGAAAAGCTGCAGAAGTATCTGGACTTTGTGACGGTCGACCGGGTGGTGGTCAATGGCGCCAGGGACAAGATGCACATCTATATCACGTCGAGCAACTGGATGCGGAAGTCCTACATTTACCAGCTGGAAGAGGCGATTTCCGGACAGATCTTTAGGAACGTCGAGATGGAAGTCAAGATCATCGAGCGCTTCCGCCTGTCCGTCGCCTACACACCGGAGAAATTTTACGAAGCCTACAAGACCAGCATGCTCCTGGAATTAAAAGAGGTCAGTCCCCTGGTTCGGCAGAGCTTTTTGCACACGCAGCTCTTTTTCCCGGATGAACATACCATCCGGGCGGAGATTCCGGATACGATCGTCAACGAGGATAAGCAGAACCGGATCAAGGACTATATCGAGAAGGTCTTTCGGGACCGCGCCGGTTTCCAGCAGCTTTCGGTGGATATGGAGCTGGTCAAGGAGAAGAAGGAAGACCGCCGGGCGATCTATGAAAATGTCGATAAGAAGATCGAGCTGAAGATCGAGTCAGTCTTGGAGCGCAATCATAAGGCGCAGGAAGAGGTGCAGCAGGAGGAGAAGCTGCCGGTTTCGGAAGAGCAGAAGGCGCAGCGTAAGAAGTTTGTCCTGAACGCCAATGATCCGACGGTCATTTACGGCAAGAACTTTGATACGGAGCCGGAGCTGATCGAGGCTGTGGGAAATGATCCCCGTGTCGTCACCATCCGGGGGGAAGTGTTCCACACCGAGGAGCGGGAGACCAGGTCGGGCAGAATTATATTTACGGTTTCCTTGACCGACCGGACGGATTCCCTTCGGATGAAGCTCTGGTTCGACAAGGAAGAGGAGGCAGCTTATACGTCGACCTTTAAGAACGGAGCCTGCTTTCTGGTCCGGGGTATGATGGATTTTGACCCCTTCGACCGGGAGCTTATGATTAAGTCGGTCTTTGGCATCAAGAAGATTCCGTCTTTTCGCAAGGACCGAAACGATACGTCGCCGGAGAAGCGGGTCGAGCTGCACTGCCACACCAAGATGTCCGATATGGACGGCGTTTCCAGCGCGACGGATATCATCCGGCGCGCCTACGGTTTTGGCATGAAGGCGATTGCGATTACCGATCACGGCGTCGTGCAGGCGTTCCCGGAGGCGCACAAGGCGATCGGAGGCAAGGGCGGCATTCCCAAGGACGCCGATTTCAAGATCATTTACGGCATGGAGGGCTATCTGGTCGACGATATGAAAAATATTGTCAGCGGGCCGATTGAAGGAAATGTTACGGACGATGCGGTCGTCCTCGACGTGGTGACGACCGGACAGAGCCCCTACATGCACGACATCATTGAGATCTCCGCCGTCAAAGTGGAGCATGGTCAGCCGAGCGCGACCTTTACCACCCTGGTCAATCCGGGCCGGCCGATTCCCTTTGCCATGCAGACGGAGACGGGGATCAATGACAACATGGTCGCCTCATCCCCCAACCCGGGTCAGGCGGTCAAGAACCTGCTTGAATTTGCCCAGGGTCTGCCCCTGGTCTCTTATGATGCCGACGCGGCGGTCAATTTCATGATGGCGGCGGCCGAAAAGTTTGACCTGAAGGACCAGCTGGATATGCTTCATCAAAAGACCTACATCAGCATCCCGGGCATCGTGCGCTTTTTGATTCCGGATATGGGACGGATTAAGTTCCGGTCCCTCATCAAGCGGCTGAAAGTACCCTGCTCCGATGAAATGCGGGCATATCCCAGGGCGAGCGCCATGGCTCTGGTCTGGATCACCCTGCAGGATAGGATGAAAAAGCAGGAAATTGTGACTATGCAGCAGCTCAACAGCCAGGGCAAGGTGTCGTCGGAACGGGCGAGGAACCTGCCCTACTACCATATCATCCTGCAGGCGAAAAATGTTGAGGGCAAGTACAACCTCTACCGTCTGGTTTCGGAGTCCCATCTGAAGTATTTCAAGAGGCGGCCTCTGATTCCGCGGTCCCTTTTGAATGAAAAGAAAGAGGGGCTCATTATCGGATCGGCTTGTTCGGCGGGCGAACTCTATCGGGCGATTTTAGCCGGTGCGTCGGATGCCGAACTGGCAAGAATCGTCGCCTACTATGACTATCTGGAGATCCAGCCGATCGGCAACAACAACTTCCTCTTAAAGGATCCCAAGAGCGGCATCCGAAATGAAGAGGACCTGCGGAATATCAACCGCAGGATCGTGGAACTGGGTGAGGCCTTTCATAAGCCGGTCTGCGCGACCTGCGACGTTCACTACCTGAACCCGGAGGACAGCATTTACCGCGCCATCATCCAGGCAGGCCATGGCTTTAAGGACGAGGGCGGTCAGCCTCCCCTCTATCTGCACACGACCGACGAGATGCTGGAGGAGTTCAGCTATCTGGGCGAGGAGAAGGCGAAGGAGGTCGTCATCACCAACACCAATCGGATTGCGGACATGGTGGAACATATTTCCCCCATCTATCCGGACAAGTGCCCGCCCTCCATCCCCCACTCGGAAGAGGACCTGCAGAATATGTGCTATGAGAAAGCCCACCGCTGGTACGGCGATCCCCTGCCGGACATTGTCAGGGCAAGACTGGACAAGGAACTGGGCTCTATTATTAAAAACGGCTACGCCGTTATGTACATCATCGCCCAGAAGCTGGTCAAAAAATCCAACGAGGACGGCTATCTGGTCGGCTCCCGCGGATCGGTCGGGTCTTCCTTCGTCGCCACCATGGCGGATATTACGGAGGTCAACCCCTTAAGACCGCACTACCGCTGCACCAATCCGGACTGTCTCTACAGCGACTGGGATTCCGAAGAGGTCATGTCCGCCCACATGGACGGGAGATGCGGCTGCGATATGCCGGACAAGGTCTGTCCCAAGTGCGGGAGACCCATGCAAAAGGACGGCTTTGACATCCCCTTTGAAACCTTCCTGGGCTTTGCCGGCAACAAGGAGCCGGATATCGATCTCAACTTCTCCGGGGACGAGCAGAACATCGCCCAGCAGTATACCGAGGTTATTTTCGGCAAGGGGCAGACGTTTAAGGCGGGCACGATCGGTACCGTTGCGGAGAAGACTGCCTACGGCTACGCCATGCACTATTTTGAGGACAAGGGCATTGCGAAACGGAGCTGCGAGCTGGAGCGGTTGTCCGAAGGCTGCGTCGGTGTCCGCCGGACGACCGGCCAGCATCCGGGCGGCGTCGTGGTTCTGCCCAAGGGGATGGATATCAACTGGTTCACACCGGTCCAGCACCCGGCCAATGACGTCAATTCACCTTTTGTGACGACCCACTTTGATTACCATTCGATCGACTCCAATCTGCTCAAGCTGGATATCCTGGGACACGACGATCCGACTATCATCCGCATGCTGCAGGATCTGACCGGGACCGATCCCCACGACGTCCCTCTTGACGACAAGGGAGTCCTGTCCCTCTTTTCGGGGACGGAGGCGCTGGGCATCAGACCGGAGGATATCGAAGGCTGCGAACTAGGTACTTTGGGCGTGCCGGAATTTGGCACCCAGTTCGTCATGGGTATGCTCAAGCAGACCCACCCCAAGACCTTCTCCGAGCTGATCCGGATTTCGGGTCTGTCCCACGGAACCGACGTCTGGCTCAACAACGCCCAGTATTTCATTGAAAAGGGCTACTGCACCCTGCCGACGGCGATCTGCTGCCGCGACGACATCATGGTCTATCTGATCAATAAAGGGCTGGACAATGAACACGCCTTCAAGATCATGGAGTCAGTGCGAAAGGGCAGGGGACTGACTGAGGACCAGAAGGCGGAAATGAAGGAACACGGCGTGGAGGACTGGTATCTGGAGTCCTGCCTTAGGATCAAGTATATGTTCCCCAAGGCGCACGCCGCTGCCTACGTCATGAACGCCTTCCGGATCGCTTACTATAAAATCAACTATCCGCTGGCTTACTATGCCGCCTACTTCAGCATCCGGCTCAAGACCTTTGACTTTGAGACCATGTGCCAGGGGCGGGAGAAGCTGGAATACTACGCGGACAAAATCCGGTCCAATCCCCAGCCGTCCGCCCACGATACGGCGATGCTGGATGATATGAGGCTGGTCCGCGAGATGTACGCCAGGGGCTTTGAATTCTGCCGTCTGGATCTCTACCAGGCGGGAGCCAAGAGGCTGAAGATCGTCGACGGCAAACTCATGCCCCGGCTCAACTGTATCGCCGGTCTGGGGGACGCCCAGGCGGAGGCGATCGAGCGCGAGGCGAAGAAAGGTCCCTTCCTGTCCAAGGACGACCTGCGGGAGCGCACCAAGGTGTCAAAGTCGATCATCGACCTGCTGGATGAGTTTGGAATCCTGGGGGGCCTTCCGGAGTCCAATCAGATCTCTCTCTTTGACCTGGGGTAAGGGATTTTCTATGATGTTTCATCGTCGGTTTTTGTGAGGAATGTTTATGATCCGAATCAGTACGGAAAAGATTGACGTGATCACCCGGCCGGGCGAGAGCGTTCAGGGACAATTTCATATCTCCGCGCCCGCAGGCAAGCGGGTCCACGGTCTCATCATGTCCGACCACGCCCGCATTGTGACGGATCTGGAGGAATTTACCGGACGGGAGATCAAGGTCCGCTACGGGATCGATGTCAAGGGACTGTCTGACGGCTCAACGGTCACCGGCAGGATCACACTGGCGACGGACGAGGGAGAGCTGGACCTGCCGGTGCAGGCTGCGGTTCAGAGCGAGGCTCTAAGACGGACTGATGACGGCGTTCATTCCCTGCGGGAGTTTACGGAACTGGCTGCCCAAAATCCCCCGGAGGCATTTCGGATCTTTAAAAGTCCGGTCCTTGACCATATCTTAAGCGCCAGGGTCGGGGAAAGCCGGCAGAATCCGCACACCTACGACCGCCCGGAAGGCCGCTATCTGACCCTTTTAAAGGGGCTTCGCCTGGGGGCACTGACCCCCCAGCGGATGGAGGAATTCCTGGTTCTGACCGGACAGAAACGGCGGGTGGACTTAAAGCTGGTCAACAGCCGGGCGGACTACTATGGCCTTACGGATTCCGTGCAGGAGAGCGCGACCATCAGGCGCAGCGCCTCCTGGGGTGAGACCTCCATCGACGTGACGGCGGACTGCGATTTTATCGAGCTGCCTACCAGACATCTGACGGAAGAGGACTTCATCGGCAGTGTCTGCGACCTGGACTATGTCATCAATTTCCAAAAACTGGGGACCGGCCGCCGCGTGGGCCGCATCTTCCTGACCGGCTGCGGTCAGGAATTGACCCTTGATGTGACGGCTTCCCGTTATGGGGAACACTTTACGGATGAGACGACTTTGCTTAACCGCCACCGGGCGGAGATCTGGGAGGCGCTCCTTGACTATGAGATCGGAGCGGTGGGAAAGAAGGGCAATCTCAAAGGCAATATAAGCGCCCTTTTGGCACGCTGCCTGCCGGAACTGGATGGAATCCGGCCGTTGGGAGCAAATGAGCGAAAGACGGCTCTTTTGGAAGCCTATCTAAAGGACCTGTCTGGCAACCGCAAGGAAGCCCTCGCTGCCCTCCAGGGGCTGACCGCTGCCGATTTTCAGGACGAAGATCTGGAAGTGAAGGGGCTCTATCTCTATCTTAGCGGCAAGCTTAACCGTTTGCTGCAGGAGACGTCGGATACAGCCGGCAGGATCCGGGAGCTGGCTATTCGGGACCCTAAGAGCTGGATTCTGATGAAGCTGGTCTGGCTGACCGATGAGGATACGGTGCGGACCCCTCTTGTCCGGCTTGCCATGATGCGGACCGCCTATAAGGCGGGCTGCCGCAGTCCGTTTCTTTATGCGGAGGCACTGAAGCTTCTTTTATCCGATGATTCTCTTTTGACCCAGATCAACAGTTTTGCCCGCCAGGTTCTGCTTTTTGCGGCAAGACGCAGGCTGCTGACCCGGGAGCTGGCTCTTCGCGCCGCCTTTTTATCGGAAAATGAAAAGCGATACACACCGGTTCTCTATCGGGTCCTGGCGGAAGCCTATGAGGAGAACCCCTTAGACGGAATTCTGGAGGCGATCTGCCGTCTTTTGATGAAGGGTCCGTCCAGGGACAGTCTCTGTTTTCCGTGGTATGCCCTGGCTGTGGAGCGAAACATTCGGATCACCCGCCTCTACGAGTACTATATTGAAACGATCCCGGAGAGCTGGCAGAAGATCCTGCCCCTGCCTATCCGGAAATATTTTATCTACAATGACACTTTGTCCGAGCAGAACCGCGCCTTTGTCTATGCCAATGTCGTGCGGAACCGGGTGGAAGATCCGGAGACCTTTGACCGTTATCAGGACAAGATCCGGTCCTTTGCCCAAGCCTCTTTATATGAAGGCAGGCTGAATGGCGACTATGCGACTCTCTACCAGGAATTTATTACGGAGGTGACAGATGGGCATACGGCGGATATGCTGGCGGGTGCCATCTTTGCGGAAGGGGTCTACTGCGACGACCGCAGCGTCCGAAACGCCGTGATGGTTCACCGTCAATTTGCCAAAGAGGAGATCGTCCCCTTAGTCCGCGGCAAGGCCTATGTCCATCGCTATACCGGGGACGCCGAACTTTTCTTTGAAGACGCGATGGGCCGCCGCTTCCGATCCCCCGTCTCCTATTCGGTGGAACCGTTGATGGAGCAGGGGGATTATGCCAGAGTGTGTCGGGACCAGGGGGCTATGGGCAGCGGCCTGATCCTGCACACGCTGGCGGATGAAAAAGAAGTGACCGCACAAACGCTGGCCTACTGGCAGAGGGCATCTGAGTCTCCCGATTTTTCGGATAAATTCCGGAACCGGGCGAGACGGCTTTTGCTGCGCTATTACCTGGACCACGCGAGCGACTATCATCTGGACGATGCCGTGGCGAACCTGGATGATGAGATCTGCGCCGGAGCGGATAAGGTCCTCTTTCTTGAAGTCCTCCTGAGCAGGGGACTCTATGACCGCGCCTACCATCTGATCAACACCTTCGGACCGGAGGGGCTTGACGGGGACCGCCTTGCCAGCCTGACCGACCGGATGATCGATGAGAAAGAGTTCCGGGAGGACGAGGACCTGCTGCTTTTGTGCGCGGCGGTCTGGAAAGAGGGGCATGCCCATGAGCGGATCCTGTCCTATCTGGTCAAGTATTTTAACGGCGCCATCGACCTCATGATCCGGCTTCAGAGCGACGCGGAAGCTGCCTATGTGGAGACGACCGACCTGGATGAGCGGATTTTGGCGCGCGCCCTGTTCAGTCATCTGGACCTGGGAGCGGACGGCTCAAAAATTCTGCGCCGCTACATGGAGGGGGGCGGCAGTGTCCGCCTCATCCGCAGCTTTTTGGACTACGCTTCAAAGCTGGCATTTGACGGGACGGAGCCGGTCGATCCCTATCTTGCCGAGTGCCTGATCAGTCTCTTTGGCAGCGGAAGTTTGAGCTTTGTTCAGAAAATGACCCTGCTTCGCTACTATTCCCAACATGGGGTCAGCGGGGCGGAGCAGGAGCTGCAGGTGGACTCTATGTTGGAGGAGTGCCGGAAGCAAAATCTGGTTTTTAAATGTTTCCAGGATCTGCCCAAGAGCTTTGTGACCCAGTATGGGCTGGAGGACAAGGTGATCGTGGAAGAGCAGGCGGACCCGGATGATCTGGTCACTCTGCACTATAAGCTCGATACCCTTTCCGGGGAGGATAAGACCGAGCCCATGACCTGCGTCTATCGGGGCATTTTCCAAAAGACCTTCACCCTCTTTTATGGGGAGAAGCTGACTTATTTTGTGACAATCCAGCACGGGGAGGAAGTACGGGAGACTAAGCCCAGGACCCTGACCAGCAGCTTTATCGATCTTACGGGCACCAGCCGCTATCAGCTATTAAACCGGATGTTAAAGCTGGAGCGGGAGGGCAAGACCGCAGAGCTGAAAGAAGAGCTGCAGGATTATCTCAAGCAGGAGAAGCTGATGGAGCATTTGTTCCATCTGGAAGAGGATATCTAAGGTGAGAGAAGTACGGAATATTCTGATTGGACTGGAACTAAATGCTCAGGAATCCCAGCTCTGCTACTTCGACCGCAAGGCGCAGGAGCCGGTGTCCGTACCAACCAAGGTGGGAACCAATGTCTATACCTTCCCGACCCGGCTGTCAAAGGCGGTCGAGGGGGATGACTGGCACTACGGTCTGGAGGCGGAATATTTTGCTTCCAGGAAGGGGGAGCTGCTCTTTCCGGATCTGCTGACGGCGGCGCGGGACCAGGAACGCATGACAGTCGGGGATCAGGCCTTTGAGACCTGGGATTTGCTCGCTCACTACATGGCGGGAGCCCTGAAACTCCTGGGAGTTCCGGATGTGGTCCGCAGTACGCTGGGCATCTGTCTGACGACCCCAAAGCTTACGCCCCGCCTGGCTCTTTGCCTAAAAAAGGCACTGAGGGCGATCGGCTTTTCCGACCGGCAGATCCTGTTGAGCGATTTTAAGGAGAGCTTTTATTATTACTGCTATTCCCAGCAGCCGGCGATCTGGACGCGCAACATGGCTCTCATCCGCTTCGATGGACGACAGGTGAAATTCGACACCATGTCGGAATTTAAAAATGCCCATCCCCACGTCGTGTCCATGCACTCGGTCAACGGCGTCCTGCTGCCGGAGGATGAGGGGGAGCGGGACGAGGCATTTTCCGCCTTTGTCCGTAAATGCACCGGGGGTCAGCTCTTTTCGGGCATCTTTATCACGGGATCGGGCTTTGCTCAGAGCTGGGCATCCCAGTCCATCCGGACCCTTGTGGAGTGCGGCCGTCACGTCTTTGAGGGCAACAATCTCTTTGTCAAGGGGGCCTGCTGGGCAGCGGCTGAAAAATTTGAACGGCACCAGATGAAGGGGCGGATCTACTTAAGCGACGACCTGGTCAAAAGCAGCCTGACGCTGGACGTCATCGACGGCGGGAACCTTAAGGTCTATCCCCTGGTCGAGGCTGGGAAATCCTGGTTTGAAGAGTACAACGTCGTCGACTTCATCCTGGATGGCCGCCGGGACATCGTTCTGACGGTGACCAGCCTTGACGGGGGCAGCCGCCGCAACGAAAAACTGGATCTGGACGGACTGCCCGAGCGGCCCAACCGGACGACCCGGATCCGTCTTAAGGTGGAGTGTCGGGATCCCCATACCTGCCTGGTTTCGGCTGAGGACCTGGGCTTTGGGGACCTCTTCCCGACAAGTCACAGGGTCTGGGAGAAAGAGATTGATCTTTCGGACCGGACGCCCGAGCGGCGCGGGGACTTAAAGAGCCTCATTGGAGAGAGCTTAAATGACGATGAAGATTGAGCGGAGCAGAGATTGGAGGCGAGGCAGAAGATGATCGGATACAGACTTTGCAAGGGAAAGACGGCCCGGCATCCCTTCTTTATCGAGTCCGTTGCCGTCAATCTCTACACGGCGGAGGAACTCTGCTATTTTTTCAGCAGCAATCCCTATCTGATTGACGACAGTGTCAAAAGTCCCAGGCTGACCCGCTGGGTCGCTGAGGAGATCGGGCTGCCGGACGCCGCCCTTAAGATGGAGCGGGCTCTTAAAAGCGGGCAGTCCCTGGCTGATTTTTTGCTGCCGGTCTTTCAGGAAATTCACTACCTGTCCGCGGCGGAATTAAGAACCTTTGCCCGGCTTTTGGAGACCATGACCAGCGGACCCATCTGGGTCAGGCAGAAGCGGAAGGCGGACGCCCTGGCAAAAAATGCCCGCTGCGCCCAGGCTCTTGCCGCCTACCATGCGGCGGTCCGGTCTGTTTCGGAAGGGGCGGACCAAACGGCGAGACGGGATTTCCTCTCTTCGGTCTGGTTCAATACCGGGACGGTGGAAATGCGGATGTTTGCCTACCAGGAGGGGGCGGAGGCTTATGCCAAAGCCTACCAGCTTCGCCGGGACGAGCGGACCCTGACTGCCTATCTGGCAGCCCTGAAGCTGACCCTGCCCTTAGATAAGTATCGCGAGAGAGCGAAACAGATCTTGGAGGCGGAAGAGGAGGGGAGCTTTACGACCAAGTCCCCTACCGCTGGAAAGAAGGAAAAGGACGCCTGCCGCGGTACGTCAACCAAGTCCCCTACTAATGGAGAGAAGCCCGGCTTGGATCTTTTATCAGAAGAAAAAATGGGGTTACTGAAGCGGATCGACGCGGCGGTCGACGCCGCCCGGGAAAAGGCGGCGGCCGAGCTGATGGAGGAGAGCGCCAATGATCCCGACCAGCTGCTGGACCGCCACCCGGAAGCCCTGCTGAAACGACTGGTCGCTGCCTATCATGCGGAGGCAGGAGCCTGATCGACGTCTCTTTTAGCGCGCCCGGTCTTGACCGACCATGGGCGCGTATGTTATGATTACTTCGCTTTATCGTGGTAACATATTAGCAGACTAAAGTGGTAAAGCAAAGGCGGACGCAAGGACACCGCTAAAGAGCAGATTAAAGGAGAAGGTACTATGAAAAAGTTGATCGTCGCTGCAATGACAGCCATACTGGCCCTGTCCCTGGCGGGATGCGGTTCTTCCTCCGGGGCAAAAAGTGATGTCGCTTCGATTAAGAAGAATGGCAAGCTGGTCGTCGGGATTACGGACTTTGCTCCCATGGACTATAAGGATGACAAGGGCGACTGGATCGGATTTGACGCGGATCTGGCGAAACTGGTCGCCAAGGACCTGGGCGTTGATGTCAAATTTACGGAGATCGACTGGGACAATAAGATCCTGGAATTAAAGAACAAGTCGGTCGATGTGATCTGGAACGGCATGACTTTGACGGATGAGGTCAAGACTTCCATGGCTTGCACGAACGCCTATTGCGGAAATGCCCAGACGGTCGTTCTTCCGGCTGAAAAGGCGGCAGCTATCACGGACGCTTCCCAGTTGAAAGATCTGAACCTGGCAGTCGAGTCCGGTTCTGCCGGGGAAGATGTCGCCAAGGAAAATGGCCTCAAGTACACGGCTCTCCAGTCCCAGGCGGACGCCCTCATGGAGGTCAACGCCGGTACATCCGACGGTGCGGTCATCGACCTTTTGATGGCGGGCGCTATGATCGGAGAGGGGACGGATTATCCCAAGCTTAGCCACACGCTGGAACTTTCCAAGGAAGAGTATGTCGTCGGCTGCCGGCAAGGATCTGACCTGGCTGATTTCATCAACGACGAGTTTGCCAAGTTTGAAAAGGATGGTACGCTTCAAAAAGTGGCGGAACAGTACGGCGTGCAGGATGCCCTGATTACGGGAGGAGAGGCTTCATCGAGCGCTTCTTGATCTGTTTTGGATTTTATCATGTGCCCTGGAAAAGCAGCTGCTTTTTCAGGGCATGTGTCATTTCCCCATCTGTCTTTGACTCTTTACGGATGGGGCAAACTTTTGTAAGATAGATGGATAGATGGGCTGCCGCATTTTAGCACAGCTTTCATTATGAAAATTCGGAGATGAATGTATGTTTGGAACGGTAACCCTGTCCCTCTTGATGGGATTTGCGAAGACCCTGGCTTTATTTTTACTGACCCTGCTCTTTTCCCTGCCGCTGGGTCTTGCCATCAGCCTGGGGACCATGAGTAAGCTGAAGGTCTTAAAGTACCCCCTGTCCTTTTTGATCTGGATCATCCGGGGGACGCCGCTTCTTTTGCAGCTGATGATCATTTACTACGGACCCGGCATCATGGGCAACAATATTTGGGGCGGCGATACGACCGGTCGCTTTATCGCGGCTTTGGCTGCCTTTGTCATCAATTACGCCTGCTATTTTTCGGAAATCTACCGCGGCGGCATCCAGGCGATTCCGGCGGGCCAGTACGAGGCGGGCGAGGTGCTGGGGCTGACCCACGGGCAGATCTTCCGCCAGATCATTTTATTGCAGGTCATTAAGCGCATCGTGCCGCCCATGGCAAATGAGATCATCACCCTGGTCAAGGATACGTCCCTTGCCCGTGTCATCGCCGTCTATGAGTTGATTTGGGCGGGCGAGTCTTTCATGAAGAGCGCCGGCATTATCTGGCCGCTTTTCTACACGGGACTTTTTTATCTGATCTTCAGCGGTCTTCTGACGGTCCTCTTTAACCGGATTGAGAAGAAACTTGATTTCTTCCGCTGCTAAAGAGGCTAAGTCAAAGAACTTAGAGCAGACTGCGCCTATAAGGAGAGAACATGGCTTTACTGGAAGTCAAGAACATCAAGAAGAACTTCGGCAGCACCGAAGTGTTAAAGGATATCAATTTTGATCTCGAAGAGGGGAGCGCCATCTCCATCATTGGCTCTTCCGGCAGCGGCAAGACGACTCTGCTGCGCTGTCTCAACTTCCTGGAGATTCCGGATGCCGGTACGATCACCGTAAAGGGCAAGGTCCTCTTTGACGGCAACGATACGGCGACCAAGTCGGAGGCGGAGATTCGCCGCAACCGGCTTCATTTCGGTATGGTTTTCCAGCAGTTCAACCTCTTTCCCCAGTATACGGCTCTGGAAAATGTCATGCTGGCGCCGGTCATTTTAGCCAAGGAGCAGGGCTCTATTGACCGTGAGAGCATCCAGAAGCGGGCGGAGGACCTGCTCGATCAGATGGGCTTATCCGACCGCATGGGCAACTATCCCCACCAGCTGTCCGGCGGCCAGCAGCAGCGGGTCGCTATTGCCCGGGCGCTGGTGAACGAAC
>DFIU01000015.1:20448-20726 GCA_002371465.1 Lachnospiraceae bacterium UBA3689
TCTGTTTTGACGAGCCGACCAGCGCTCTCGACCCGGAGCTGACCGGTGAAGTCTTAAAGGTCATCCGCGACCTGGCGGATCACCATACGACCATGATCATCGTGACTCATGAGATGGCTTTCGCCAGAGACGTCGCGGATCAGGTCATCTTTATGGACGGCGGCCGTATTGTCGAGCAGGGCGACCCCAGACGGGTCATCGACCATCCACAGGAGGACCGCACCAGACAGTTCCTGGCAAATTATACAAAAAATCAAACGTAAAGGCAGACTCCCGGG
>DFIU01000015.1:20784-87967 GCA_002371465.1 Lachnospiraceae bacterium UBA3689
CGTCGGCAAGGCGGACTTTGCCGACGACCCGGGAGTCTGTTTTTAAAAAATATATTCTGTTTTTTAAAAATGAAATATGTTACGATAACGGCGGTTATGGATGAAAGCGATGGAGGACATCGAATGAGTAATCTGCATGAAGAATGCGGCGTATTTGGCATCTATGATAGAAGCGGGCAGAAGGACGTAGCGCGGACTATCTACTACGGTCTGCTGGCTCTTCAGCACCGGGGACAGGAAAGCTGCGGCATCGCCGTCAGCGACACCCAGGGTCCCAAGGGCGTCAAGGTCCGAAAGGGAATGGGACTGGTCAACGAAGAGTTCACCCGGGAGGATCTGGACCGGCTGCCGGGAGATATCGGCATCGGTCACGTCCGTTATTCCACGGCTGGAGCTTCCGTTCCGGAAAATGCTCAGCCCCTCGTCATTCACTACATCAAGGGCACCCTCGCCCTCGCCCACAACGGCAATCTGATCAACGCGAAGGAACTTCGCGACGAACTGGCATACAACGGTTCTATTTTCCAAACGACAATTGATACAGAGGTCATCGCCTACGAGATCGCACGGGAGCGTGTCCGCTGCCACTCGGCGGAGGAGGCGGTCGGCAAGGCTGCGGATAAGCTGAAAGGTGCTTATTCGCTGGTCGTCATGTCTCCCAGAAAGCTGATCGGGATGCGGGATCCTCTGGGTTTTAAACCCCTTTGCATCGGCAAAAGGGGGGAGGCATATATCCTGGCTTCCGAATCCTGTGCTCTTGATACGATCGGCGCGGAATTTGTCCGGGACGTCCTGCCCGGTGAGATCGTGACCATATCCCACCAGGGGATCACATCCGACACCTCCCGCTGCCTGAAACCCGAGGACCAGGCGCACTGCATCTTCGAGTATATCTATTTTGCGCGGACCGACAGCCGCATGGACGGAATCCCCGTCTACCGTTCCCGCGTCGTGGCGGGTAAATACCTCGCCCAGGACTCGCCGGTCGACGCGGACCTGGTCTGCGGCGTGCCGGAGTCGGGAAATGCGGCGGCTTTAGGCTATGCAATGGAATCCGGCATCCCTTACGGGACGGCTTTTTATAAGAACAGTTATATCGGCAGAACCTTCATTTCCCCGACCCAGGGAGCCCGGGAGACCGGCGTCCAGGTCAAGCTCAACGTCCTTGACGAGGCGGTGAAGGGAAAACGAGTGGTCCTGATCGACGATTCTATCGTCCGGGGGACGACTTCGGACCGGATCATTTCCATGCTCCGGGAGCATGGGGCGAAAGAAGTTCACATGCGCGTCAGTTCGCCGCCATTTTTATGGCCCTGCTACTTCGGAACTGACGTGCCGGAAAGGGGGCAGCTGATCGCCTTCAACCGGTCGATCGAAGAGATCAGGGAGGTCATCGGAGCGGATTCCCTCGGCTATCTGCAGGCGGACCGCCTGCCCCAGCTGATCGACCACACCGCCGGCATCTGTCACGGATGCTTCGACGGCGTCTATCCTATGGAAACCCCGACAACCAATATTCACAACGCATTGGAGGATGATTGAGATGAATGACAAGTATGTAAGCCCGCTTTCTGCCAGATATGCCAGCCCGGAGATGCAGGAAATCTTCTCCCCGGACCGCAAGTTCAAGACCTGGAGAAAACTCTGGATCGCCCTTGCCGAGACGGAGCAGGAGCTGGGACTTGCCATTACGGATGAGCAGATCGCGGAACTAAAGGCGCATGCCGACGAGATCAACTATGAGGACGCGCAGCGCCGCGAAAAAGAGGTCCGTCACGATGTGATGTCCCACGTCTACGCCTACGGTCTGCAGTGCCCCAAGGCGAAGCCCATCATCCATCTGGGCGCGACCAGCTGCTATGTCGGCGACAATACCGATATCATTCTCATGCGGGATGCCCTCGATCTGATCAAGAGAAAGCTGCTCAATGTTATCAATGAGCTTGCCAAGTTTGCCGACGCCAACAAGGACCTGCCCTGCCTTGCCTATACCCACTATCAGCCGGCTCAGCCGACGACCGTCGGCAAGAGGGCGACGCTTTGGATCAACGAATTTATGCTGGATCTGGAGGACCTAGACTATGTCCGTGATTCCTTAAAGCTCCTTGGCTGTAAGGGAACGACCGGCACCCAGGCGTCTTTCCTTGAACTTTTTAACGGCGATCAGGACAAGTGCGATCAGCTCGATCCCCTGATTGCCAGGAAAATGGGCTTTGACGCCTGTTATCCGGTCTCCGGCCAGACCTATTCCCGCAAGGTGGACACCCGGGTCATCAATGTCCTGGCTGGCATCGCGGCGAGCGCGACCAAGTTCTCCAACGACATCCGGCTTTTGCAGCACGCCAAGGAGATCGAAGAGCCCTTTGAAAAAAGCCAGATCGGGTCTTCCGCCATGGCTTATAAGAGAAATCCCATGCGGTCCGAGCGGATCGGGTCCCTGTCCCGCTATATCCTGGCGGATGCTTTGAATCCGGCGATCACCTCCTCGGTGCAGTGGTTCGAGCGGACCCTGGATGATTCGGCAAATAAGCGCCTTTCCGTGCCGGAGGGCTTTCTGGCGGCGGATGGCGTCCTGGATCTGGTGGCAAATGTCGTGGATGGTCTGGTCGTCTATCCCAAGGTCATTCGTAAGCATCTGATGGCGGAGCTGCCCTTTATGGCGACGGAAAATATCATGATGGACGCGGTCAAAGCGGGCGGCGACCGGCAGGAGCTGCATGAGCGCATCCGGGAACTGTCCATGCAGGCAGGAAAATGCGTCAAGGAAGAGGGCGGCGACAATCCCCTCCTGCAGCTGATCGCGGATGACCCCATGTTCAACCTCTCCCTTGAGGATCTGGAGCAGGCGATGGACCCGAAAAAATACGTCGGCCGTGCCCCCTACCAGGTGACCCGGTATTTAAAACAGGTGGTAGGACCGGTCTTGGAGGCAAATCAGGACGTCCTGGGCTGGAAGGCTGAGATCGACGTGTAAGGGATATCAAGCGCCCAGAGCATTGGAACGTAAGAACGTAAGCAGCTGGTTGGAATTATTGGCATATGACTATCCGGGCGTGGTATAATAAGCAAGCCTTGCTTTGCTTCTTATCGTTTCTTTTTTGAGGCGGGGCAGGCTGCCGGATCGCAGGATGCGGCAAAATGATTCATAAAAAAGCGGATCCCTATTATGGAAAAGGCTGACAAGTAGGAGGAATGATCACTATGGTAACAGCAGTCGTTGGAGTCAACTGGGGAGATGAAGGCAAGGGCAAGATCACGGATATGCTTGCCGATCAGGCGGATATCGTCATTCGTTTCCAGGGCGGCGCAAATGCGGGTCATACCATCAAGAACCATTATGGCAAGTTTGCGCTTCATACCCTTCCGTCAGGCGTTTTCCATCAGAATATCGTCAATATCATTGGAAATGGCGTCGCTCTTTCCGTCCCCAAGATCGTTGCCGAGCTTAAGGATATTGAAGCTAAGGGCGTTCCGGCTCCCAAGCTCCTCATTTCTGACCGGGCGCAGATCGTTATGAGCTATCATGTCCTCTTTGATACACTCGAAGAGGCTCGTCTGGCAGGAAAATCTTTCGGCTCGACCAAGTCCGGCATCGCTCCGTTTTATTCGGACAAATTCGCCAAGATCGGCATCCAGGTCAGCGAACTTTCCGATATGGACGCCCTCCGGGAGAAGGTCGAAGGAATTCTGGAAAAGAAAAATATCGAGCTGAAGTATCTCTACCACACGGACGAGCTGAAGGTGGACGATATTATGGAGGAGCTGGAAGGGTACAAGAAGGCGCTGGCTCCCTATGTCGCAGATACCTCCGCTTTCCTCTGGCAGGCGAGAAAGGAGGGCAGGAAAGCTCTTCTTGAAGGTCAGTTGGGAACGATGAAAGACCCCGATCATGGCATTTACCCCATGGTTACATCATCCTCGACCCTTGCCGGTTATGGGGCAATCGGCGCCGGTATCCCCCCTTACGATATCCAGAAGATCGTCGCCGTATCAAAGGCCTATTCTTCAGCAGTCGGTGCGGGAGAATTTACATCCGAGATCTTCGGAGACGAAGCGGATGAACTGCGGAGACGCGGCGGAGACGGCGGAGAGTACGGCGCGACCACGGGGCGTCCCAGAAGAGTAGGCTGGTACGACTGCGTGGCATCCAGTTACGGATGCAGACTGCAGGGGGCGACGGATGTTGCCCTGACAGTCCTCGACGCCCTCAGCTACCTCGATGAGATTCCGGTCTGTGTCGCTTATGAAATCGACGGCAGGCAGACGACCGATTTCCCGACCACGACGGACCTGAAGAAGGCTAAGCCGGTCTGGGAAAAGCTGCCGGGTTGGAAGTGCGATATCCGGGGCATCCGCAAATTTGAGGACCTGCCGGAAGCAGCACAGGACTATGTGCGTTTCATTGAACAGCACATCGGCTTCCCCATCACCATGGTTTCAAACGGACCGGCGAGAGAGGATATTATCATCCGGTAAGTACTCTTTGCCAGGCTGGAAAATCAGACCATCTGATTTGGCTTTAAATGAATGGAATAAGCAATCCGGGCAGACACTTGAATCGTGTCCTGCCCGGATTTTTAGGTAGGCTGTCAGTAAGAAGGATGGAACAGATAGTCGGTCAATCATTTGCATATGACGTTGTATCTTACTTTTGAGATTCCTGATCTTTACTCCTTGAAAGCGGAAGGGGGGAATCTTGTGAACCCTGCTGTTTCTGATCCGGATGTGCTTTCTGATCCCCATCCATGTCAGGCGTCTGAACCGGCCTGACGACCCGGGCGACCAGCTGAAAGGCGTAGAGAAAGACCGGCACGATGATGGTGCAGGCAAGCGCTCCGCGAAAGAGCGCCATCGTATTGGGACTTTTGCCAAAGGCAAAGACGAATGTGAGGACGTACATACTTAAAATCAGGATGATGCCGATGACAGCGAGGATTCTCTTTATCTTTTTCATAGCGGTCAGTCTCCCTTACTTTTGATGAGTTGGGAAGATTATACCATATTTTTTGTGTCCTATTGACTTGAGAGCATACTTGAAGCTTGGAGTTGCTGGGCTCCTGTTGGTTTGGAGGGCATTCTTTGAACTTGTACTTGCCATTTCTTTTATAACTTGTGGAATATCCCTTGGGCTTAGGATTGCCGGCATATTTTTGACTTGGGGTCATTCCTTATGCTTGGGCTTCCGCGTGATCCATGGGACTTCTGCTTGCCGTTGTCAAAAATCACTGGCTGTGCTACCATAAGGGAACGTTCCGGTGCGAAATAAGATGTTTGACCGGCGAATTAGGAAAGAAGATTTGTCCCGCGGCAAGTCTTTGGTATTGGTAAAGGAGATAGAGATGGCTCAGGCAAATGAGATCCTCGCTGAGGAATTAAGTGTCGATAAGGATTCTCTTCTGGGGCAGTGGAGAAACACGGCTTACAACCAGAATGCAGATCAGAAGTGGCTGGAGAAATTCTGGTCCGATTATTTTCAGATTGAGAAAAATATCTATGCCCAGCTGCTGACGAATCCGGACGAAGTTGTCAAGGGAACGGTCAAGGAATTGGCGGGCAGGTTCAACGTGGATATTTCCGTTATGGTCGGCTTCCTCGACGGGATCAATGATTCTTTGATCGAGAAGAATCCGATCGAGACGATGACCGAGGATACAGAAGTGAACCTGGGCTTTGACAAGACCCGTCTCTATCAGAACATGGTAGATGCCAAGGCGGACTGGCTCTATGGACTGCCGGAATGGGATGCCATTTTCGACAAGGAGACTCAGCACAAGCTCTATCTGGAGCAGAAGAAGGCTGGAACAGTTATCAAGCCGAAGAAGATCGGCAGAAATGATCCCTGCCCCTGTGGGTCCGGCAAGAAATATAAAAAGTGCCACGGTCTGCCGGGCATGCCGCCGCTTGAAGGATATTACGCAAATTAAGATAGGCTTTTTAAGCCTGATTTCCGGATTGCCTTTTGAGCTTGCAATAAGCGAACCGGTAAGACGGTTTGCTTTAAGCTTGCTTCCCAGGGCAGCTTTCAGCCCCTGTAATAAGTGAATCTGTAAGGCTAGGCTCTGTATATTTGATTGGATGAAAGACTCAATTTTTCCGTGTAAGAAAGTTTTGTATGAAGGCGTAAGTTTTTGAAAGGAGAGCATAAGTTTTTATTGACATGACCGGCCGGGACTGGTAATATTCTATTTGTTGTAAAAACAAGCAGAGTGTCCACTCTCACCCAGGCACAAGTAAGTGACCCGTGGTTGATATCAACAGCTTTTCTTATCAAAGAGAAGATCAGAGTTATCTTTGATTGGACTTTAAGAAAAGAGCTGAGCTTATTTGATGATGAGCGGACAGTCTGAAAGGGCTGTCCGTTTTTTATCGGATAGAGAGCTGGTCCTTGTCAGGAACATTTGACTTTGTCGAGGTTAGTCTTTGAGGAGGTAGAAAGATTAGCGATTTATTTATTAACGAGCAGATTCGCGACCGCGAGGTTCGTCTGGTCGGCGCGGATGGTGAACAGCTGGGCATTATGTCCGCACGCGAGGCACAGCTGAAGGCAGACGAAGCCGGACTTGATCTGGTGAAGATTGCGCCCAAGGCAAAGCCGCCGGTATGCAAGATTATTAACTACAATAAGTTTAAATATGAGCAGACCCGCAAAGCCAAGGAAGCGCGCAGGAAGCAGAAGACCATGGATATCAAGGAAGTGCGGATGTCACCGAACATCGACACCAACGATTTGAATACCAAGGTTTCCGCCGCTCGTAAGTTTATCGAGAAGGGAAATAAGGTTAAGGTCAGCATCCGTTTCCGCGGACGTGAGATGGCGCATACCGCAGCCAGCCGCCCGATGATGATGGATTTTGCTGAAAAACTTTCCGATATCGCTGTTATCGACAAGCCTCCGAAGATGGAAGGTCGTTTCATGACCATGTTCCTGGCTCAGAAGAAGTAAGCAGAGAGGAGATTTTGATTATGCCAAAGATGAAGACCAAGAGAGCAGCTGCTAAGCGTTTCCACGTAACAGGCAGCGGCAAACTCAAGAGAATGAAAGCGTTCAAGAGCCATATCCTGACTAAGAAGTCACGCAAGACCAAGAGAAACCTGCGCAAGGCTGCCATTGCGGATCAGACCAATGCAAAGGTAATGAAGAAGATTTTACCCTACATGTGATTCTTAGAGGAGGATTTGAGAAATGGCAAGAATTAAAGGTGGTTTAAACCACAGAAAGAAAGCAAACCGCGTCCTGAAACTCGCTAAGGGTTACTACGGCGCAAGATCCAGGCAGTATAGAGTTGCAAAACAGTCCGTTATGCGGGCTCTGGCTTCCGCTTATGCAGGCCGTAAGCAGAGAAAGAGAGATTTCAGAAAGCTCTGGATCGCTCGTATCAATGCGGCAGCTCGTCTGAACGGAATGAACTACAGCAATTTCATGCATGGTCTGAAGCTGGCGAACGTCGACATCAACCGTAAGGTTCTGGCTGACATCGCAGTCAATGATCCGGATGGGTTCAAGTCCTTAGTGGAACTTGCTCAGAGCAAAATTGCTTAAGAAAAATGATTAAGCGGCGGCTGGTGCTTCGGCATCGGCCGCTCTTCTTATATTTATCTTTAAAAATCAGATCAGACAGGGAGGAACATGATGGCGAAAAAGTCCGAATCCGACGGAACGATGAACCTCTTTGATTATATGACGGAGCAATCCCGTACCCGGGAATCTCCCCTTGCCTCCCGGATGCGGCCCCGCACGCTGGAGGGGGTTGCCGGTCAGCAGCACATCATCGGCAGGGGCAAGCTGCTCTACCGCGCCATCAAGGCGGATAAATTAAGTTCGGTCATTTTCTACGGACCTCCGGGAACGGGCAAGACGACCCTGGCACGGGTGATTGCCAATACGACAAATGCCAATTTCAGGCAGCTCAACGCGACGACCTCCGGCAAGAAGGATATGGAAGAGGTCATTGCCTTTGCCAAGCAGCAGCTGGGGGGCTACGGAAAACGGACCATCCTCTTTATCGATGAGATTCACCGCTTCAACAAATCCCAGCAGGACTATCTCTTACCCTATGTGGAGGACGGAACGGTCATCTTGATCGGGGCGACGACGGAAAATCCCTATTTTGAGGTAAACTCCGCTCTGCTTTCCAGGTCGACCATCTTTGAGCTAAAGCCCCTGTCCAAGGCGGACATCGCTTCCCTTTTGGATCGCGCCATGAAGGACCCGGACCGGGGACTGGGCAGCTACCGGGCGGAATTGTTGCCGGAGGCAAGGGATTTTCTGGCGGATGTGGCAGGCGGGGACGCCAGGTCTGCTCTAAACGCTCTGGAACTGGCGGTCATGACAACTGACCGGGATGCAGATGGAAAGATGACCATTGATCTTGAAACGGCGCAGGACTGCATCCAGAAGAGAGCCGTCCACTATGACAAGGATGGAGACCAGCACTACGACACGATCTCTGCCTTTATCAAGAGTATGCGGGGGTCCGATCCCGACGCGGCAACCTACTATCTGGCGAAAATGCTGCTGGCGGGGGAAGATATCAAATTCATTTCCCGCAGAATCATGATCTGCGCCGCCGAAGACGTGGGCCTGGCAGATCCCCAGGCGATCGTCGTTGCGACTTCCTGCGCTCAGGCTGTGGAGCGGGTCGGGATGCCGGAAGCCCAGATTATCCTGGCGGAAGCCGCTAACTATGTGGCGACTGCCCCCAAGAGCAATGCCAGCTGCAACGCCATTTTCGCCGCGGAGCGATCCGTCAGGGAAGTTAAGACGACCGTCCCGGTTCATTTGCAGGATGCCCACTATGCCTCCCACGAAGATCTGGGTCACGGCGTCGGCTATCGCTACGCCCACGATTATCCCAACCACTGGGTCGACCAGCAGTACCTGCCGGATGAGATAAAGGACGCCCGCTTCTATGAGCCGACCGATATCGGGCATGAAGCTGAAATTAGGGGTCATTTTGACCGCGTGAAGGGGCACCACTAAGGGAAGAATCTCCACTGAATAGTAGGGGGAGTCATACTAATAAAGTGAATTAGAGAAAAGAGGGGATGCTTCGGCCAAAAAGCATCCCCTTGTCTATTTGAAATGAAAAAAGAGTTGAGGTGGCTTAGAGCAGGGTATTCATGACCTGCATATAGATTTCCTGGCTCTTGTCCGGCCAGCGGGAGCAGACCCGGTCCGCCTCCTCCTCGGTTGTGACATTGATGGTCAGGTCGATGACCTTTTCTTTTCCCTCCGACACGATACAGTGGACGGCGTAGGTCCCATCCTCATTTAATTCATAGTCCGCCAGCGTACAGCTCTCGGACCGAAGCTCAAAGGCATTTTTCTTCAAATACTCGTCGATATCCTTTTTGATCGCAAAGGAAATCTCCGAACTGAAGTATTCCAGCGTCTTTTCTCCGTCCAGTGTGGACTGATACTGGGAGGTGTTGCGGATCTTTTCGACCGTAATCAGTTTGGCGTCGAGCAGATCGTTGATGGCTTCCTGAACATGAAAATAGTCGGTGTAGTCCTGACCGATGATAAAATCGGTCAGCTGCGTGTTGGAAAGCGGAAAATTCACTTTTCGCAGCATATATAAAATGATCAGTTTATAGAGTGTAAGTCCCTCTGCCATTTCGGTCTGTCTCCTCGCTAAAGGTCCTGCCATCCTCGGGACAGGATCAAAACATTCTCATAAAGAAGGCGGTCCGCCTTCGCAATAGTACAAATATAGCATGATGTGGGTTTTTCGACAAGGTGGACTCGCTGGACTTGAAAAAGTACAAGAAAAGCAAAAGAATTTCACTTTTCAACGAGAGAAAGTGCTATAATATGCATTTGCGTGCATAAATATGCAGGCGATCGGAAGTGTAAATCAGCTTTATCGGGGCAGAGGCATTTTCATCAAAGTGTTGGTTAGGCGCGGGATTTGGGGAGTCTTTTTAAGCTGCTTATGGAGATCGGTTTATGAGCGGAAGGATTGGCACTCGGATCGAATGAAAGTACATTGACTTTAGTACTGTGAAATGCTAAAATTCTGAATTGATAAAGTTGTACACAAACCGGTATACAGTTGATCGAAAAGCGGCTGATTTGAAATCTGCCGCTTGAGATAAAACAGGGTTTAGGAGGAAGGTATGATGAAGATGACAAAGGTTGCGGCACTTTTTCTGGCAGGTGCAATGACAGTATCGCTGGCTGCCTGTGGTGGATCAAAGGATGGGGCAGCTGCGGCGGGTCAGGCGGCAGAGGCGGCCGCTTCGGCTGCTGCTTCAGCAGGTCAGACACTCGAGGATATTAAGAAGAGCGGCAAGATCACCATGGTGACAAATGCGGAGTTTGAGCCGTTTGAATACAAGGACCACGACCAGGTCGTTGGAATCGACGCGGATATTGCCAAGGAGATCGCGGATAAGCTGGGCGTTAAGCTGGAAATCACGGATATCGCCTTTGACGCCTGCGTACCGTCTCTTACGACCGGTAAGGCAGACTTCTGTGCGGCAGGAATGACGGTCACTCCGGACCGGCAGAAAAATGTGGATTTCACGGATCCTTATTATAACGCGTCTCAGGCTATCATCGTCCGCAAGGACAGCAAGATCAAGTCGAGAGAAGATCTCAACGGCAAAGTCGTCGGTGTTCAGCAGGGAACGACCGGTGACATCTACTGCACTAATGAGGACGGCAAGTCTGAGGTTAAGGTAAAGGAAGTCAAGCGTTACCCCAAGGGCATGGATGCGGTTGCAGATATGATGGGCGGCAGAATTGACGCCGTTGTCATTGACAATTTCCCGGCTGACAAGTATGTCTCCAAGAACGCGGATAAGATCCAGAAGCTGGACGAGGCCCTGACGGAGGAGGAATATGCGATTGCGGTTCCCAAGAACTCTGAACTGAAGGCTACCATCAATGAAGTCATCAAGGATCTGAACGACAGCGGAAAGATGGATGAGATCGTCGGCAAGTACATCACGGCTGATTGATCATTGATCGGATTTTACATAAGACAGGTCAACATGCAGCTTGCAAAGGCTGCATGTTTATCCGTTCATATAAAAATAATTCAGATGGGGATTTTACATGAGCTTTTCAGATAGGTTATATACAGACTTCATCGAACAGGGCAGATACATGTACCTGGTGAAGGGACTTGGAAATACGCTGCTCATCACGGCGGGCGCCCTGCTCCTTGGCGTCATTCTCGGCGTATTTGCGGCAATCGTCAATGTCACTTACGCAAACAGTCACAAAAAAGGACCGGTGATTCGGGTACTTAAAACGATTGTCACTTTATATGTCACAATCATACGAGGAACGCCGGTTGTCGTCCAGCTGATGCTCATGTATTTTGCGATCTGGAAGAGCGGGGCGCCCATTGTGGTCGCTATCGTTTCCTTCGGTATCAATTCCGGCGCCTATGTGTCGGAAGTCATCCGAAGCGGCATCCAGTCCGTCGACCGCGGACAGACGGAGGCGGGCCGGTCGCTGGGACTAAACAGCAGGCAGACCATGACGAGAATCATTTTGCCCCAGGCTTTTAAAAATGTCGCGCCGGCAATCTTCAACGAATTTATTTCCCTGGTCAAGGAGACTTCCGTCGCCGGTTATGCCGGCATCCAGGACCTGACCAAGGGCGGGGATATCATCCGGTCCATCACCTACGATGCCTTCCCTCCGCTTCTTGTCGTCGCCCTGGTCTATCTGGTGATCGTCATCGGGCTGACCCAGGTGCTGCATGTCATTGAAAGGAGGCTGGCTCAAAGTGACCTCAGATAAGAATATGATCGCGATTAAAGATCTTCACAAGACCTTCCACAATGCCTCGGGGGCGGTGGAAGTATTAAAAGGAATCGACCTCGATATCAAGACCGGTGAAAAGGTCGTCATTATCGGTCCGTCCGGTTCCGGCAAATCAACCCTGCTTCGCTGCATGAACCTGTTGGAGGAGCCGACTAAGGGCGAGGTCTGGTTCGACGGGATGCAGATCAACAAAAAGGGCGTCAACATCGATGAAGTCCGGTCCCGCATGGGCATGGTCTTTCAGCATTTCAACCTCTTCCCGCATCTGACGGTGAGAAAGAATATCACCCTCGCCCCGGTGCTTTTAAAAATGCAGAGTCAAGAGGAGGCGGATGCCCAGGCTGTCAAACTGCTGGATCGGGTCGGTTTGGCGGATAAGATCGACGCCTATCCCAACCAGCTCTCCGGCGGGCAGAAGCAGAGAATCGCGATTGTGCGGTCCCTTGCCATGAATCCCAAAATGATGCTCTTTGACGAGCCGACTTCGGCGCTCGATCCGGAGATGGTCGGAGAAGTCCTCCGTGTCATGAAGGAGCTGGCGGATGAAGGAATGACCATGGCTGTGGTCACGCACGAGATGAATTTTGCTAAGGAAGTTGCGACGAGAGTCCTGTTTGTCGATGAAGGCAGGATCCTGGAACAGAATGATCCGGAGACCTTCTTCGGAAATCCTCAGGATCCGAGACTGAAAGAATTTTTGTCAAAGGTCCTGTAAGCTGTGGGCGCAAGCGGTTCCGGTGATCCGGACCGGGAAAGATAAGAAACAAAGGAGATTGCAATGTCGAATAAGGTACATAACGAAGCAGTCGACAGTCTGTTTGACGCCATTCTGACCCTTAAGAATAGGCAGGAATGTTATGATTTCTTCCTCGATGTCTGTACGATGAATGAGATCAACTCCCTGTCCCAGCGCTATGAAGTGGCGGGCATGCTGAGGGATAAGAAGACCTATCTGGATATATCCGAAAAGACCGGAGCGTCCACCGCGACCATCAGCCGGGTCAACCGGTCCCTGAATTACGGAAATGACGGCTACAAGGTTGTCTGGGACCATCTCGCCGAAGAAAAGAAATCCTGATAGTTGGCAGAGTTTGCCATTTGTGAAGAAAAAAGAATATGACGGATCAGAAAAGAGACTGCGGAACCCACAGTCTCTTTTCTGATATGTGATAAGTTTTTGCTCTAAGGTTGCCAAGTTGTACGACCTGATCAGGACCGGCAGCTTCATGCAGGTGAGTCTATCCTGACTGATTGCAACAGAAGGCGCCACCTTACTTTTTCTTGCCGGGGTCCTGCTCATAGGGGGCAAAGTCAATCAGCCGCTCGATCATCTGCTTCTTGACATAGACGTCAAAACTTAAGAGACAGATAAAGGCGAAGGAATCCAGATATTCCTTGTCCTTGCCCTCCGATTCAGGGAAGACATCCTTGGCGACCTTCCAGCGGTGGAAGAGGTCGCGGGACATATAGTCCGCCTGCCCCTTAACGAATTCACATGCCCGCTCATAGATATCGGACATGGACAGCCCTTCCTCCTTCTGGAAATGGTGATCCTCCAGGGGCTTTAGAATCTTTTCAATGTCGTTGATCGAAAGGAAATCCTTCATATAATAGACGAAAATGAGGAGGATCAGGTGTTCCTTGGAATATTTTTTGCGAACCGGCGGCGGGATCAGCTTATTTTTCGTATAATTGTTGATCATCGTTTTGGTCAGGATCTTATCGTCCGGATAGCGCTTGCAGGACTTGAGCTTGGAATCCATGAGGGACGTGATCTGGTCCATATAAAGAGGAATATCCGGGATATCCTCCGGACGGATGTAGTCGATCTCCGCGAACTGCCGCATTACTTCATGTAAAATGCTGTGGTGACCGGCTGCGTCAGAGGAATCCTTTTCCGACTCACCGGCTGTCTGTGCCTGTCCGGAAAATTCAGTGTTGCTGTCGGTTAAGCCAGGCAGGACCATCTGCTCGGCATCTGAAACTTTGCTGGAGTCAGTCTTGTTCTTGCGGTTTGCCATAGTGAAATGAAAATCCCTTTCTACATGAAAATAGAGGTGGTAAACAACAGATCGATGAATGAAGTTATCATCAATCGGGATAAAGTTATGATATAGTTTTTAAAACGAGAAAACAAGCTACAATTGGGAGAATGTGTCAGAAGTTATTTAACAGGTACTGGGAAAATATACAGAATGTTTTGGAGTCCGCAAGTTGAGATTTTGAGAGAACTCTTGAGATGAAGCATGTCGCGATAAGGAACCATTCTATGTTATACTGAATCATTGTTCAAAGGAGATAGGAAATGGAAGAACAGGATATTTTAGGAACTTTGAATCCCGATCAGAGGGAAGCGGCGGAAGCGACCGAGGGACCGGTGCTGATTCTGGCGGGAGCCGGGTCCGGCAAGACCCGGGTGCTGGTGCATCGGATCGCCTATATGATCGACGTCCTCGGTGTCAATCCGGGAAACATCCTGGCGATCACTTTTACCAATAAAGCGGCAGCGGAGATGAGGGAGCGGGTCGACAAGATGATCGGCTTCGGTTCCAGCCAGGTCTGGGTCAGCACCTTTCATTCGCTCTGCGTCAGGATTTTGAGAAGAAATGCGGATCTTCTGGGCTATAAGTCCAGCTTTACCATTTACGATACCGACGATCAGCTGACGCTGATGAAGAACCTGTTTAAGCAGAAAAATCTGGATTCCAAGAAGATCCGGGAGCGAGCCGTGCTGAATGCTATCTCTTCAGCGAAGGATGAGCTGGTCACACCTGACAAGTATGCGTCCATCAATAAGGACTGGTGGGGACAGCAGGTGGCGGAGCTCTATTCTGCCTATCAGGAGAGCCTTGCGGCGAACAATGCCATGGATTTCGACGATCTCATCATGAAGACGGTTGAGCTCTTTCGCAAATTCCCGGACGTTCTGAATCACTACCAGGAGCGTTTTCAGTACCTGATGGTCGACGAGTACCAGGATACCAATACGGCGCAGTTCCAGTTCGTGTCCCTGCTCGCCGGTAAGTACCGGAACCTCTGCGTCGTCGGCGATGACGACCAGAGTATTTACAAGTTCCGGGGCGCCAATATCCGCAACATTTTAAACTTTGAAAAGATTTTCCCGGATGCCCATGTCGTCAGGCTGGAACAGAATTACCGGTCGACGAAACATATTTTGGACGCGGCAAATGAAGTGATCCGCTGCAACAAGGGGCGGAAGGAGAAGAAGCTGTGGACGGAAAATGAGGAGGGCAAAAAGGTCCGCCTGAGAAGATTTTCCACGGGCTTTGACGAGGCGGAATTTACCGCAAATGAGATTTCCCGCATGGTACGGGATGGGAAATGGGACTATAAAGACTGCGCGGTCCTCTACCGGACCAACGCCCAGTCCCGCCTCTTTGAAGAAAAATTTCTCTACGCCAATATTCCCTATAAGATCGTCGGCGGCGTCAACTTCTACGCCAGAAAGGAAATCAAGGATATCCTGGCTTATTTAAAGACGATCAGCAATGGGGTCGACGATCTTGCCGTTCGGCGGATCATCAATATTCCCAAGCGGGGAATCGGCGCGGCGACAATCGCCAAGGTGAGCGGCTATGCGGAGGCGGGCGGCATCAGCTTCTTCGACGCTGCCTGCGAGTGCGGCAATATCCCCGGCATGAACACCAGGGCGCAGAAGAAGATTCAGTCCTTTACCGATTCAATCGGCGTCATGCGAGCTAAGGCCGAGGATGCTTCCGTCAGCGAGCTGCTGAAATTCGTCATCGACCGGATCGGCTATGTCGAGGAACTAAAGGCAAATAACGACGAGGAGTCCGATGCCCGGATTGAAAATATCGACGAATTGGTCTCCAAGGCTGTCCAGTACGAAGAGAAGGAGGACCATCCGACGCTGGGAGGCTTCCTGGAAGAAGTGGCTCTGATTGCGGATATCGATACCGTCGAAGAGGACGACGACCGCGTCCTTTTAATGACCCTGCATTCCGCCAAGGGACTGGAATTTCCGGTCGTCTATATGGCAGGTATGGAAGAGGGGCTCTTCCCCAGCGCCATGTCCATCAACGCGAAGAACCCGGATGAGGAGATCGAAGAGGAACGCCGCCTTGCCTACGTTGGAATTACCCGAGCGAAACGGCTGCTGACCCTGACCTGCGCCAGGGAGCGGATGATCCGCGGCGACGTCGTCACCAGCCCCCTGTCCCGCTTTGTCCGTGAGATTCCGCGGGAAATGGTCGATACCGGCTATGAAAATGAAACGGCATCTTCCTCATCCCAGGCAGTCTCCAAACTGGGCAGTTTCGGCCGCCATGGGGGAACTGACGGGTTCCGGGATGCTTTGAATCAGCAACCCTACTCAACGCCCAAGCCTTCTAAGATTGCGAAGGCGGAGATGGATTATGGCATCGGAGATACGGTCCACCATGTCAAATTCGGCGACGGTGTCGTCAGGGACATTCAGGACGGGGGGCGCGATTACCAGGTTACCGTCGATTTCCCCGCCTGGGGCGTAAAGAAGATGTTCGCGTCCTTCGCGAATTTGAAAAAAGTGTAAACGGTGAGAGCTGATATAGCAGATTCGCGATTGAGGTAGATCAGGTGTCTGCTTAGACTGACCGTAAGAAGATTTGGATAATACAAAGCCCCGGCTTGTATGAGCCGGGGCTTTACTATCTCTGTATTTGTCTTAAAATCAGTCCGCAAAGGCGTCCTTGACCTTATCAACGGTGTCGCTGACCTTTTCCTTCGCGCCTTCAGCCGCGTCTTCGACGGTTTCCCTGACCTTGTCAGCAGCTTCCCGAACCTTGTCTGCCGGAGTCTTGTCTGTATCCTTGACGCCATCCTCGTCTTCAAAGTAGTCGTCAAAATCATCATCGAAGTCATCGTCAAAATCTTCCAGATAATCCGGTGTAAAGAAGCGGTACACTGCGTACGCAATGGCTGCAACTGCCGCTGCAATGCCGATTACCGCAAAGAACTTCAGAAGACTATTTCCTCTTTTCTGATCCATAGTAATTTCCTCCTCATCGTTCAGTTTCCTGAATACGTCCTGTCAGTTCATTCTCAGGGGAAGCGATCCCCTGAAAGATGGCTTTATTATAGCACGCGTCTTGTGCAATTTCCACCAAAATGCAATTCCCTCATCCAGTTCTTTTAAGGGAACAGACCAGTTCAACGTGTACGCTGTGCGGAAACATATCGACAAGCGTATATCGTTCACACTGCCAGCCGGCTTCCCGCATCACGGCCATATCCTGGACAAAGCTGGACGCCTTGCAGGATACATAGATCATATTTTGAACGTCGTATTGGAGCAGCTTTTTCAGCGTTTTGGGACGGATTCCCTCCCTTGGAGGATCCAGAATCAGATAATCCGGTTTTTCTTTGATGGAGGGAAGCATTTCCAGCACATCTCCGGACAGAAATTCACAGTTTGTAATCCCATTCCGCCGGGCATTTTCTCTGGCCGCTCGGACAGCTTCAGGAATGAGCTCGATTCCATAAACCTTTGAGGCTGCAGGAGATACAATTTGGGCAATCGTTCCTGTCCCGCAATAAAGATCATAGAGGACAGGCTTGGATTCTGACCCACCCCGTTTCACCGCATCGGATATCTGTATATAGTCTCGAACTGTTTCATAGAGCTGTTCAGCTCCTTTTGAATTTGTCTGAAAGAAAGAGAATAAAGTAACCTTAAACTCAAGGCCCAGGAGCCGTTCGGTCATGCTGTCCCGGCCGAATATGCAGCGTACCCTCTCCGGCTTCAGAGCATCCGCAACCGAATCGTCATCAGCATCCCAGAATCCGGTCAGATGGCCCTTGAGCTGTTTTTCGCCCTCCAGCTTTTTCAGTCTCCCGGCCAGCTCTGAAAAATCGTGCTGCATCTGAGTGGAGTGGGCGAGCAGGACCAGAATTTCTCCTGTTGCCCGGGAACGGCGGATCAGAAGAAAGCGGAGATATCCTTCGTGGATTACCTTATTGTAAATGGGCAGCTTTTTTTCAAGGCAGTATGTTCTGACACAGGTCAGAATGGCGGTCATATCCGGATGGACATTTTTACAGGAGTCAGCGTTTAAAACTGTATACCTGGTCTGCCTGCGGTGGAGTCCCAGCCTTAAGTCGCCGCCCTTCTCTTCGTTCCCAAAGGAGAAGTCCATTTTATTGCGAAAACCGAATTCTTCAGGACTGCCTTTGATTCCGTCATAGACGGTGTTCTCTTCCAGAAGCGGCTCCAGCAGCCGCCGGCACTGATCTTCCTTCATCTTTAGCTGATCCGCATAAGGGATTTTCTGATAGATACAGCCGCCGCACTCACCAAAAATATCGCAGACAGCCTCTCTTGTTTCAAGGGGAGAGTCTTTTTCAATGCTGAGGAGAGTTCCTTCCACTTTTCCATGATATTTTCTGGATTCCCTGTAATGAACCGTCTGGCCCGGAA
Organism: Lachnospiraceae bacterium UBA3689; assembly: GCA_002371465.1. Classification (GTDB taxonomy): domain Bacteria; phylum Bacillota; class Clostridia; order Lachnospirales; family Lachnospiraceae; genus Chordicoccus. The sequence continues at coordinate 39,003 of DFIU01000015.1, forward strand.
TGGTATTTTTTATCATTCCCTTTATTATACTGCCATCTTCTTTTTGAATCGTAAATCTTCCTTTATTTGGATAGTCGACCCGCTCAATCACGGCAATCCCTTCGGACTTCTTTCTCATCAGTCTCTCCTGCTTGCTTTTTGCCTGTTGCTTTTTTCTGATTCAGGCCTAATCTTACGATTTGGGTGTCAAAAGTGATTCCGCACAGTTTCGCTGCTTTGCAGCTCCCACTGTGCTCCCACATTCAGCACTCTCATGGCGCTTTCACTCCATTGCGCGCTTCATGTGGGGCGTGTCATAAAGCCTTTCTCCCACCTGCATGCAGGCATGCGATGGGAGAAGGCTTTTGACACTTGAATCATCTTACGGAAAATCGCAGGAAAGGTCAAGGCGTGTTTGGGCGGCTATGGAGTGGCCGCTATAAAAAGGCTGCGCGTATGTCGGCAGACAGCTGTTGTTGATTGGCCTGTCCGTTTGCAGTATGATAATAATGCTTAAAATAAAGAATTAATATGGCTCTCAGAAGGCTCACGAAGGATCTTTCAGGCGGGTCAACGGGCAGGGAAATGCAGAAAGGACTTTAACAATATGAGGAAAACAAAAATTATCTGTACGATAGGACCGGCCAGTCAGTCGGAAGAAATTCTCAGACAAATGGTACAGGCCGGCATGAATGTAGCCCGGCTTAATTTCTCTCACGATACTCATGAAGCTCATCTGAAAAAAATCAAGCTGCTTCAAAAGGTGCGGGAAGACCTGCATGTTCCGCTGGCCATCATGCTGGATACCAAGGGACCGGAATTCAGAACCGGTGTTTTCAAAAAGCACAGGGCGGTCCTGAAAGAAGGGCAGCAGTTTATCTTTACGATGGATGATATTGAAGGGGACGAAACAAGGGTTTCCGTCAATTATAAGAATATGATCCGGGAACTGAGGGCAGGAGACCGTATTCTGGTATGCAACGGGCTTGTGGTCTGCGATGTTACAGAAATTAAAGGCAACGATATTATCACGAGAGTGGTCGCGGGCGGAGAAGTCGGGGACCACAAGAGTATGAATTTTCCGGGCAAGGTGCTGAAAAACGCTTATCTGAGCGAGCAGGATAAGCAGGATCTGCTGTTTGGGATTCAGAACGAAGTGGATTTTGTCGCCGCCTCTTTTGTATCATCAAAGGAAGACGCCAGGTCGCTCCGGGACTTTCTTGACGCAAACGGCGGGGAAGATATCGATATTATCGCGAAGATCGAGAACCGCTCCGGCGTTGACAACATCGACTCGATCTGTGAAGTTGTGGATGGCATTATGGTGGCAAGAGGGGATCTTGGGGTTGAGATTCCCCAGATGGAAGTGCCGGCTGTGCAGAAGGAAATTGTAGAGAAGTGCCGGCTGCTCGGAAAAAGGGTAATTATTGCAACGGAGATGCTGGAATCCATGATCCATAATATCCGTCCGACCCGAGCGGAAATCTCGGATGTGGCAAATGCGGTCTATGATGGGGCATCTGCCATTATGCTGTCCGGAGAATCTGCTGCCGGTGAGCATCCGGTGGAGGCGGTTCGTACCATGGCGGAGGATGCGGAATATACGGAGAAGCACATTCACTATGAAAACCGCTTTAAAAATCAGGAGTTCCGAATTAAGAATACTACAGATGCGATTTCGCACGCGGTCTGCTCCATGGCGATCGATGTTCATGCCAAGGGCATTGTCGTTTCTTCCGTCAGCGGGAAAACGGTCCGCATGGTCAGCCGTTTCCGCTGTCCCGTGCAGATTATCGGAATGACCACTTCTCCCAGAGCTTACAGGAAACTTGCCCTGAGCTGGGGTGTACTCCCGATCCTCTGCGAGAAGGTTGATTCGCTGGATGTTCTCTTTTATCATGCGCTGCAGGCATCGATTCAGATTCTGAACCTGCAGATCGGAGACAATATCGTCATGACCGGCGGAAGCATCGGTTTTGCCGGAAGTACGAACCAGATCAAAGTGGAGACGATTCAGAAGCTTCCGGCAGGTAATTTTTGAGTTGGAGGGAGTCAGCCGACTCCCTCCAGTCCTTTCGTCGGTTCGGGCGTCACGTCAGGAGAGACCGCGGGGTCAAAGGCTGCCGCGTCGGCAGAAGGGTTTGAGGAAGGAACGGCGGATGTGTCGGTCTTGGGCTGTGCGGTAGCGGGCAGTCCAAAATAAGCGTTGCAGCCCGCCGTAATTCCCTCCGCGATAGCGGCCTGGGGAGCGTCTGAATGATCCGAGGCGCGGTCGCCGACCTCCAGATCGATCGTGGCGATGGTCGAATAAGAGGTCTGCGTCAGATCCTGTTCGAGAGAACCGTTTTCCCAGATCCTGATGCCGGCGGAAGACAGGCCGGAAATGATCTGCTTTCCGAGGCTGTCATCCGCCTGATAGGTCGAGGCAACCGGTTCCATGGAAAGATAGGAATCGACCTTGGGCGGAGACATATAGAAGGCGCCTTTATCGCTCTCCGTGGAATCGTAGTGCAGGGAGATGTGGATGTCCGCATAGTTGTTTGCCAGCAGTGTTCTGGCGATGTTGTCAAGCTGAACGTCGTCACTTTCCCGGATCATCAGGACGTTGTATCCCTCTGCCAGAAGCCGGTCTTTGACTTTCAGGGCAAGGGAGAGGGTCGCGGTGCGTTCCTCCGTTCCGTCCAGAAGGGTCGTGCCGGAAGCGACTGCCATAGCGGTCGTGGATCCGGCTGCTGTGGAACCTCCGGTGACTTTCGCGCTTCCATCCGGATGACAGAGGGTGCGGACACTCTCGCCCCCACTGGTTCCGTGACCGGCATTGACACAGACCGTTTTGCCCTTGGAGACACTCGGAGCTGCCGTATAAAAAACAGCGGTTCCGGAATTGATTTTGGAATTTTGACCGTACTGCCAGTTCGGATCAAAGGAAACCGGGCGGCTGGTTACGACATCCGGAACGGGTGTCGGAGTCGGATCTGCGGTCGGCGCGGGCGCGGCAGGAGCCGGATCGGACGGAACGGATCTGTTTTCGGAGACAGAAGCATTTTCCGAAACGGCATTTTCAGAAAGCGCCGCCGGAAGGGAAGATACGTCGTTCCCTGACAGAGCGGAAGATTCCTCCGATACGGACACTGTCGGCTTTTCTGCGGATTTGCCGCACCCGGACAGGCAGGTTGCGGTCATACAGGCTGCTGTCAGCAGGATGGATACTTGCTTTGAACGTTTCAAATGGACCTCCTTTTGCTTGCGTCATGGTTTCAGGAAGGTTACGGACTCATCTTAGTACGAACTTTGATTGAGTACAAGTTCGGAAAAGTGTAAAATGCAAAAAGACAGGAAGGGCAATGGATCAGCCTGTATGGATAAAAGGATTAAGCAGATAGATAACAGGATCAGAAGAATCAGGCGGGACAAGGTTTATGAAGGCTCCGTTTTTGATTTTTATCAGGATACCATGCAGCTGCCGGACGGAAATCTTGAAAAATGGGATTTTGTCGCTCACAGACGTGTCGGAGGGGCCTGTGTCGTTCCGGTCCTTTCGGATGGCTCCATCCTTTTAATTCGGCAGTTTCGCCCTGCGGTAGATCGGGTGACTCTGGAACTGCCTGCCGGGGCAAGGGATAAAGCCAGCGAGCGCCCCTATGATGCTGCGATTCGGGAACTGAGGGAAGAGACCGGATACAGCTCCAGTGATGTTCAGCCGCTCATTCGACTTCAGACCGCTACCTCCTGGAGCAATGAGGAGACGGATGTCTATCTGGCAAAAAATTGCAGGCGGGAGGGCGAGCAGAACCTGGATGAGGCGGAAGATATTGAAGTCATCTCTTATCCGCTTAAGAAGCTGCTGGCAATGATCTATAGCGGAGAGATCCGGGACGCTAAGACCGTTGCAGGAATCTTAGCTTATGCGGCAGCTGACCTGTGAAGCGTGAAAAGTCTTATAGATTTGTAATTGATGGAAAAGGTTTGTGGTTTGCAGACTTCTGCCTTGAGAAGTGGCTGCAGTTGACATTTATTTTCCCATCATTATAATTGGATTGTGAACAATTTGAATCAAACTTGGCAGGATACCGCCGCAGGGGCGGCAGCTGCCGGACCTATTGATAAGCAGGAGGACTTTTATGTCAGCAACAGTCAGATATTATTCCAGATCAGGAAATACAAAGAAACTTGCGGAGGCAATCGCAGAGGGAGCGGGTGTAAAGGCTGTCAGTACGGATGCCGCGGATGCAGCAATCAAAGAGCCGGTCGACATTTTATTTATCGGCGGAGCGCTCTATGCCTATGGTATCGATAAGAACCTGAAACAGTACCTGGATGGGCTCGATGGCAGCAAGGTCAAAAAGGCTGTCGTATTTTCAACGTCCTGGCTTTCCAAGCACGCTCTGGATGTGATTAAAAAGAGCCTGGAGGAAAAGGGCATTGCCGTTGACAGCAGAACCTGCTATGTCAAGAGCAATGCGGTTGAAAAGAGCCTGGAGCAGGCGAAGGCATTTGCAGCCTCTTTCTGATCGGACTTTTCAATGTTAAGGAGAGGAAATCATGGCGAAGGACCGTTTCCGGATCGATTTTTCGACCAGGGACTATGAAAATCCCTGGGAAGTGTATGAGACCTACTGCACGACCGGCGAGTTTGCCAAGCTGGGAAAACGCGGCTATGTGCGCCACTGCGGTCCGACAGCCATGACCAATCTGATCCTGACGCTTAAAAAGCGGGAAGCAAAGGGGGATTTGTTTTTTAGTGGAGCAAATGGTGGCATACAGCAACGCGATCTCCTCAGGCAGCCCATAAATGAGCTCTTTGAGGAAATTGCAGCGACCGGGCAGCGCATGCTGGTCTTTGCCAATATGGACCTCTTTGGGAGGCTGGGCGGAACATCGGATATCCTGGCCGGGCTTTACCTGCGGCGGCTTTTGAATAAGTACCGGTTAAATGCCCGAGTGAAGGGGCATTTTCCCCTGACAGAACATAGAGTCAGATCAGCTGTGGAGCGGGGAAGCCTGCTCTATCTGGAACTTCATCGCCATCCCCGCTACCAGAACCACCATTTGATCTGCTATACGGCTGAGGAGGTCTTTCTGCCGGGCAGCAGCAAAGAGGTGGGCTTTTATTTGAAATGCGCGGACGGTTGGGGGAAGCAGCCGGTCTATCTGACCGTTTCCGACATGCTGCCGGGAAGTTCCTTCATTGAAGTTGAATATTCAAAATAAGAGGACTGCCCATTTTCAGCGTATCAGTAGTGTGGTTGATCCAACGTTTCATTATTAAAATTTAGACAAGTATTACAGCGGGGAAGACAACAGGAAAGTAGTATGCTGAATCAGTTTTCAAGAACAGAACTAATTTTTGGGGAAGAGGCAATCAAGCGCCTGCAGGGGGCGAGAGTTGCGGTTTTTGGAATCGGCGGCGTGGGCGGCTATGTCTGCGAGGCCCTTGCCAGATCCGGAGTCGGAGCCTTCGACCTGATCGATGATGATGTAGTCTGCCTGACCAATCTGAATCGGCAGCTGATCGCAACCCGGAAGACGGTTGGAAAATATAAAGCGGATATGATGGCGGACCGCCTGCATGAAATCAATCCCAAGATTGAAATTACCATCCATAAGGATTTCTTCCTTCCGGAAACGGCGGATCAATACGATTTTTCCAACTATGATTATGTGGTCGACGCGATCGACACCGTAACGGGAAAGATTGAAATTATCATGCAGTGCAAGAAGCTGGGGATTCCGGTTATCAGCTGTATGGGCTGCGGCAACCGGATGGACCCCACCCGGCTCATCTGTACCGATATCTATAAGACGACCATGGACCCGCTCGCCAAGGTTATGCGGCGGGAACTGCGAAAGCGCCATGTGAATCGCTTAAAGGTGGTCTATTCCACGGAGAAGCCGACGAGACCGCTCGACGATATGGCAAACAGCTGCCGTTATAACTGCATCTGTCCCCCCAATGCCAAGCACAAATGTACGGAGCGGCGGGATATACCGGGCAGTACCGCCTTTGTTCCGCCTGTCGCCGGCATCATTATCGCCAGTGAGATCGTCCGCGATCTGACCGGCATACAGCCGCCAAAGGGCTAAGCGCGGGAGTGCTTGTATAGCGCAGCGGATGATTTTGACGGGTTATAGAGAAGGAACATGCAGATACGAAAACTTACCATGGACCAAATGGAGTCCATTTACCAAACTGATATGCAGGAGGCATTTCCTCCGGCAGAGCTGAAACCCTGGAAACGGATTTGCCAAATGGCGGAGCGGGGAGTCTATACCGGATATGGATTATACGAAGAGGATCCTCTTAAGGCTCAGAAGCTGGGTCGGAATCTGCGTGCCTATGGTTTTTTTGTGCGCTGCCCCGGGACGGGCGATCTGCTGCTTGACTATCTGTCGGTCCCCAAATCTTACCGGGGAGAGGGCTACGGGAGCCAATTTCTGTCATATCTGCCTGACCTGATCGGGGACAGCCGCTGTCTTTTGTTTGAAATCGAAGATCCGGACTGTACGGATGATCCGGATGTGAGAAAGACGCGGCTTAAGCGGCAGCATTTTTATCTGAAGAATGGGATCCGGGCGACAAATGCCAGGTCACAGGTCTTTGGTGTTGATTACCGGATCCTGCAGTATACGCCGGACCAGCCCCTTTCCGAGGCAGAAGTTATGACAGCCCTCACGGAGGTCTATCATACCATGTTCCCGGAGGTCTGGTTCGGAAAGCAGGTCTATATTCTATAGACGGGCAGGGAAAAGGAAGATCTGTCATGCGGGCGGTTATATGACTGCCCGCATTAATTTTGTCTTATGAAGGACAAAGATGCTCAGATCCATGAAGAGGTGGGCGATCAGGGTACTGACGATGACGCCGTTTGATTTCAGCAGAAACTGAACATGAAAGCCATACCAGCAGACTGTAGCGGAATAGGCAGCCATCAGGATGAGAAGCGGAAGATTGCTTAAGACCCCGCTGATCATGCGCCTGAAATCCTGAACCGTAAAGTCGAAGAATACAAACCGGCCGACAGCAAGGGTGATGAAATAAAGAATCATTTCATTGTAATTGGTATCCTGATAGACAAAGCGGATATACAGAAGAATCAGGACGACATAGATCGCGCTGACCAGGCGGACCGAAGCTTTCTGTTCCGGATCAATGTGCGTGAGACGAACCAGGATTAAATCCATCCAGGCAGTCAGGATGACAGACATGATGATGAAGAGCAGAAGAAAGACGTCCTGATACTTATTCCAAATGGCGGCAACTTCAGGCATCCGATCGTCGATGATGTAATAAAGCCCCAGGAAAAAGAGGATGGAGGTGCTGGAAAAGACCATTTCATAGAAACTCTCGATCAGGATATGGGGGTGCTTTTTCAGCCGATGAGAGGTTTCTCCATCCATGGATGGAGGAAGATTCTGATTCTGGCGGAGGATGACCGCCTGCTGGATTTTAGCTGCGATGATAATGATGGTCAGGACCGCAATCAGTCCGATGAACGATACCAGGAGAAAGTTCCCGGCGTTGCGGAAGTTGAAGTAGTGTTCAAGATAATAGGTACCCGTATGGACTCACCTCTTTTATGGTATAATTGAATAAACTTGAAATGTGAGGATCTTCGGCTCTATCTGGCGTCAGGATCCTCTTTTTGAAACAATTAAGAAGTATAGCACCCATATGTGAAAAATTGGAGGACACATGGAAAATTTTGTGAGTTACACCCCGACCAAAGTATTTTTTGGAAAAGGAACCGAACTGGAAGCCGGTCAGCACGTCCGTGAATTTGGCGGTAAGAAGGTCTTTGTCGTCTACGGCGGCGGAAGCGCCGTCCGGTCCGGTCTGATCGGCCGCATCGAAGAGTCCTTGAAGCAAGAAGGGCTTGCCTTTGAGGAATTTGGCGGAGCCAAGCCCAATCCGACCCTGGACCATGCCAGAGAGGGAATTAAAAGGGCGATCGCCTTTGGGGCGGACTTCATTCTCGCTGTCGGCGGCGGAAGCGCCATCGATACGGCAAAGGCGATCGCGCACGGAACGGCAAATGCCGGAACAGACATCTGGGAGATCTGGAACGGCAGGGCAAAACTGGACAAGTCCATGCCGGTTGCTGCCATCCTGACCATCCCGGCAGCGGGATCGGAGATGAGCGACTCCGCCGTTCTGACGGACGTTGAACACGATCAGAAGAGGGGACTTAGCACGGAGTTCAACCGCTGCGTCTTTGCTATCATGAATCCGGAACTGGCGATGACTCTGCCCAAGTACCAGCTGGCAGCCGGCGTTACGGATATCATGATGCACACCATGGAGCGCTATTTCATTCCGGGCAGCCGCTGTGATCTGACCGATGAGATCGCGGAGGGACTTTTAAGAACCGTCATTAAAAATGGCCGCAGGATCATGGCGGATCAGACCAATTATGACGCCATGGCGGAGATCATGTGGAGCAGCTCCATTTCCCACAACGGTCTGACCGGTTTAGGTCGAAAGAAGGACTTCTCGGTTCACGCCCTGGGTCAGGCGATCGGAGGCAAATGGGACTATACCCACGGCGCGACCCTGTCCGCAGTCTGGGAGGCATGGGCACGCAGCCTCTATCGGGAAGAGGGGGCGCTTCCGCGCTTCGCCAGATACGCCAGAATGGTCTGGGGAGCCAGTTCACCGGATGATCTGACGGCGGCAGAGGAAGGGATCAGCGTTACCGTGGCATTTTTCCACGAGCTGGGTATGCCGATCACGATAACAGAACTGGGCGTGACGCCGACTGATGAGGAGTGCGAAGAACTGGCAGCTGAAGCGACCCGGGGAGATACCCGGAAGCTGACCCGGATCAAACCCCTGGGACAGAAAGAGACGGCTGAAATTTTCCGCAACGCGAGATAACGAAGGGACCCTATGACAGAAACAAAGAAATGTCCGTACGCAAAGAAGTGCGGCGGCTGCAGATACATCGGAACGGACTATGATAAGACGCTGAAGCGAAAATTGAGCAAAATGAAGACTCTGATGGGACAGCTTGCCCCGGTCGAGGAGATTGTCGGCATGGAGGATCCCTACCACTACCGCAATAAGGTCCATTGGGCGTTTGCCCATGTCTGGGACGGCAAACGGACCCGGCATGAGGCGGGCATCTACGCGGAGGGCAGTCACAAGGTCATTCCGATTAAAGAGTGTCTGATTGAAAATGAGGAGGCGGATGCCATTATCCGGGATATCGTCCTCATCGCCCGCCGCTATAAAATGAGAATCTACGACGAGGACACAGGCGAGGGGCTGCTCCGTCATGTCCTCGTGCGCACGGCTCATACGACCGGGCAGATCATGGTGGTGCTGGTTCTCAGCTCTCCGGTCATGCCCGGCAAGAATAACTTTGTCAAACTTCTCAGGAAGAATCACCCCAGGATCGAGACCATCGTCATCAACGTCAATGATCAGAAGACATCCATGATTCTGGGCGAGCGGGAATCCAATGCCTACGGTAAGGGCTATATTGAGGACGAACTCTGCGGAAAAAGGTTCCGCATTTCCTCCAAGTCCTTCTATCAGATCAACTCCCTGCAGACGGAAAAACTTTACCGCGAGGCGATCGCCTGGGCGAATCTGACCGGGCAGGAGACGGTTGTCGACGCTTACTGCGGAATCGGTACGATCGGGATCTGCGCTTCCGATCAGGCAAAAGAAGTGATCGGCTGTGAATTAAATCCGGATGCCGCCAGGGACGCCATCAGCAATGCCAAACGAAACGATGTCAAAAACCTGCGCATTTTCCATGAAGACGCGGAAGACTTCCTGACGCAACTGGCAGCGGAAGGGAAGAAGACGGATGTCATTTTCCTCGATCCGCCCAGGAGCGGTTCAACGGAGACTTTTTTAAAGGCAGCTGCCGCGACTTCTCCCAAGAGGCTTGTCTATATTTCCTGCGGTCCGGAATCCCTGGTCAGGGATCTGAAAGTTTTAAAGAAGCTGGGCTATGAGGCGGAAAGAGCCAAAGCTTTTGACCTCTTCCCCTTCACCGATCACACGGAAAATCTGGTGCTGCTGACGAAAAAGCAGAAGTAAAATGCTGAACGGCAAGATAAGTCCTGAAGTTTATGGTTTCAGCTGTTTATGTTAAAGTACAGGGAGATAAGGAGAACTCTGATGTCAAAAAAATATCGTGTTGCCGGAGATAAAAAGTTTCAATGCAAAGCATTCAATACCGCAGATACCGGCTCATTCAAGAACCGCGAAGAAGCGGAAAAGGAACTGACAGCTAACAAAGAGAAGATTGTTGCCCTGCAGGAAAAGCTGTATGCAGAGAAGAAAGAAGGCTTTGTGTTTATTTTTCAAGCCATGGACGCGGCGGGGAAAGACGGCACGATCAAAGCTGTTTTGGACTGCCTTTCGCCGCATGGCGTGAAGGAAGCGGCCTTTAAGGCGCCAAGTAGGACCGAACTGGCACATGATTATCTTTGGCGGATCGCAGCGCAATTACCGGAAAAAGGTGAGATTGCAATCTTCAATCGCAGTCATTATGAAGATGTTTTGGTGGGGAAGGTACATAAGCTTTATGAAAATTATGCCTGGGCAGATCGTATCGATCGGGATAAGATCATCAGCAATCGCTATAAGGATATCCGACATTTTGAAGAGTATCTCTATCACAACAGCATACGGGTCGTGAAAATATTTCTGAATGTGAGCAAAGAAGAACAGGCAAAACGCTTCCTTTCCCGCCTGGAGGAGAAAGAGAAGAATTGGAAGTTCAGCATCGGAGATATGAAAGAACGTCAATATTGGGACGAGTATCAGCAGGCGTTTGAAGATGCGATCAATCGGACAGCAACGGATCATTGCCCATGGTATATCGTTCCAGCAGACCATAAATGGTATATGCGCTGGCTGGTGTCGAAAATTCTGCTGGATAATCTGGAAGAAGCCCATCCTCATTGGCCGAATGTTCCGACCGGAGATCTTGCACAATTCGCCGATTGTGAGAAGGAGCTTAAAGAGGAGCTGGGAACGAAAGATATCCCGGAAACAGAAGAACTGGCGCAACGTTGAGGGAAAAACGTGGACTTAATCCTTGAAAGGAAAACATCACATAAGCCGGGATGGTTTTTGTTTGCGGTACTTGCGGCGGCAGCGGCAGTGGTTCCCTATCTGACTGCTCAGGTGTATTTCATGGAGCCGGATGATTATCTCATCAATTACATCGCAAACGGGTCCTACGGCTTTGAGGGGAGCGCGCATATCGCCCGCTACATGAGGATGCCGGTCGGCTATTTTCTCAAGGGGCTTTACCATGTGACGACGGCGGTAAACTGGTATGCCTGGATGCTGTTGTCCCTGATCATGGCAGCTTTCTTTTGTTACGATCTGTTGATCTGGCGCCGCACGCGTCAGATCGTCCTGCTGATCCTGCTGACTGGCATGGAGGTTGCGTCTGTACGATGGTTTTTTACCTACACCGTAGCGGCTTTCCTTCTGGGCGGGGCCGGTATGCTTTTACTGTACACAGCACTTATGAAGAAGAAAGCCCGCTATGCGGCAGCTGCTTCTTTGTTTCTTTGGGGATGCTGGTGTCTGCGGACGGACGCCCTGCTTCCGGCAGTTGCAGTCGGTCTCCCGCTGGCGGCAGCGGCACTGTACAGACAGGTCGTTTTTGAAACCGGGCATGCGGAATCTTTGGGAAAGAGGTTCAGACCTTTGCGCATACCGGCTGTTACTTTCCTGCTTTTGACAGCGCTTCTGCTCGGCATAACGCAGATCCATGAGCGCTGGGCTTATTCCTTCTCACCCTGGAGGCAGCAGGTGAAATTTGATCAGGCAAGGGTGAGGATCACGGATTATCCGATGGTTGACTATAACAGCCATCAGGAGGCGTTTGAGAGGGCGGGGCTGTCTGCCCTTGATTATCAGATGATCTGCAGCTGGGAGTTCGCGGACCGGACAGTCTTTACACCAAAAGCTCTCGCCGCAGCGGGAAATGTGACAACGGCAGATGCCGCGCTTGGGTCCGGATGGTCTTATACGAAAACGGCTCTGCAAGGAAGCGGATGGATGATCTTTTTGGCGCCCCTGCTTATCTATCTGGCGCTGTTGATCCTGTACCGGAACTGTCATTGGAAAAACGGGCTCGCTGTTTTGTTCATCACTTACCTGCTGTTTGCTGCGCTGCTGGTCGTGCGGATGCGCTTTGTGCTGAGGGTCTCCGTGCCGATTACATATATCAACGCAGTAATGCTCTTTGCGCTGGCAGATGCTAAAAAGAAGAGCCGGAGCAGGCTGTTTGTGGTCGGGGCGCTTGCTGTTGCAGTTCTTGCCGGAATGGTTTTTATCCGCCAGGTCAACAGGGAATTTCCCTATCCCAAGCGTGCCGTAAGCGATGAGAGCTATCGGGCTCTGACCGATGAGATTGCCGGACATCCGGAAAGGTTATATGTGATTCATGGCGCCATGATTTCCAATCTGTACTATTATAACCACCCGGTACGTACCGTTCTGACGACGGATACTTTCCGGAATATCGCCCGTACCGGCAGCTGGGATTCCTTTTCGGTGAGATATTTCAACCAGGTGAGCCGCTATATCGATGAGCCGGAAAGTCTGCTGCTTTCCATGCGTACCGATCCGGATGTTCGTTATGTTGATACCGATGCGGGGCTGATCAGCGCCTTTTGGGAAGAACATACCGGACTTAAGAGCGATCCGGAGGTGCAGACTTTTGACGCAATCCCGTATAAGATATATGATTTCAGCGTGTAATCTTGTCAAAAGCGAACAGGAGCAGTCTCTATTTTCAGAGGACTTGCTGATCGGACGCTTGAGAAGTGGAAAGAATAAAACGAGACTGAAAGATAGAGAATCAAAAGACGAGGGTGTGAGGGAATCATGAAGATTTTCTGCTGGGAAAAGAACTTATTGGGATGGATCGAGAAACATTTTACCGGTATTGCCGTTGCACTGATTGTGCTGCTGTCTCTTTTGATCAGATATGTGAATCGGGGCTTTGTCTCAACTGATGCATTGACCTTTACGCTTCCCTGGTATGACCAGATCCAGAATGCAGGGGGACTTGCCGCTCTTAAGTCCCAGGTGGGCGATTATAATCTGCTCTACCAGTTCCTGATTGCTCTGATGACCTATCTGCCCTTTAGTTCGATTGCCAAGTATAAGGCGCTGTCGATTCTGTTTGATTACGCTCTGGCGTATGCCGTCGGGAAGTTTGCCTTCCTCTTGGTGAAACCATACATTACTGAAAAGAAGAGCGCGGGTGCGAGTGGTGGAATTCTCTACGGTATTGTGGCGGATGAAAGAACTTTCGTCTTACTGGTTGCTTCCGCTGTCTGTATGATGCCGAGCGTGATCATGAATTCGTCTCTCTGGGCGCAGTGTGATTCTATCTATACATTTTTTATTGTCTGGGCGTTGATTGCTTTATTTAAGGATCAAGATATCCTGTCCATGATCATGTTGGGGTTCGCTTTTTCCTTTAAGCTGCAGACGATATTTGTCCTGCCATTTTTCCTGATCTGGTATTTTTACAGGAGAAGGTTTTCGGTGCTGAATTTTCTGCTTATCCCTGTGGTAATGATCGTCACATCCCTGCCTGCAGTGGTCTATGGGAGATCCGTTTTCGATACCTTCCGCATCTATTTCGGCCAGACGGACACCTACCATTTCATGGCGATGAATATTCCAAATATATGGCTTTTGATGGGCGGAAATTATGATTATAACAAGAAGCCTGCTGTGTTTGTCACGATTGCTGTGTTTATTTTTCTCGTCTGGGTACTCCGGTGGCGCAAAGATCTGCTGGATACGCCGAAGAGCGCCCTATCCGTCATGTGCTTCACCTGGTGGACCGCTCTGATGTTTCTGCCGGGCATGCATGAAAGATATGGCTATTTGCTGGATGTTATGCTTCCTCTTGCAGCTCTTGCCGAAGGGGTCTCCCTCAGGATGCACCGCGCCGCAGGCAGCGCGCCGGTCCGCCTTGCCGGATACTGGATCATTGCCATTCTCCAACAGATTGTCAGCCTGATCACATATAGTAAATATCTGTTCGGCACGGTATACAGTCCCGGTCCGCTCTCAATCCTGTACATGGGGATGTACGGCTGCTTTGCCTGCCTGCTGTTCGGAGGGGAGAGGAAAGGAATCAGTATTGGAAACCCTGAAAACTGAATCAATCGATAAGATTAAAAGATCATAGAGACCGAGATTCTCTGCTCTAGTTCGACCCGGAGGAAGGAAATTTACAACGATTCTGGATATATCGAATAGCCTGAACCGGAAATCTGAATGGGACTGACTTAATCGTCTTTTTCCGTCAGTCTGTACATCATAGAGAAAGGTAGCCGCTCTTTTAGCCACAAAGGAGGTATGTTTATGTCTGAACTTGAATTGCTGAAGGATAGGTTTCTGTCCAATCCCACACGTCATGCAGGGATAGACTGGGAGGCAGTTGAGAGCTGTCTTAGTAACAATCCGCAAGCGCTTGATCTTCTAAGCCGTATGGAGGAGAGCGGGGGCGAACCGGACACGATCGGTTTTGAAGATGGAACGGATCGGCTGATCTTTTGTGACTGCGCTAAAGAATCTCCTGCCGAACGGCGGAGCCTATGCTACGACGATACAGCTCTTTTGAAACGGAAAAAGAATCCGCCTGTCGGGAGCGCGATGCACCAAGCGCAGGCGATGGGGCTTGAATTGATGACAGAGGACCTTTATCGCAGACTGCAAAAGCTGGGGGAATTTGATCTGAAAACTTCATCCTGGATCATGACTCCGGATGAGATCCGGCAAAAAGGCGGAGCCCTATTTTGTGAAAGACGATACGGAGCAGTATTTATCTTCCACAATGGGGCTGATTCTTATTATGCTTCCAGGGGCTGGAGAGGATATTTCACTTGCAAAGCGAAAGGATTGAGCGAAAGGACAGGATAAAGGTACCATCCGCTTTCCTTATGGAAAGATTGATCCAAAACTGATAACAAAGAAAAGTCTTTGTCAAAGGCGAAATCAATGGTATCGGATTTTGATAAGGGGCGGGATACAAAAAAGTTCTTCAGAATCCAGATCTACGATACATTTTATTTAAATATCGGGGATCGGGGATACTACTGTTTTCTGGCAATTACGGCGCAGGACTGGACGAGAAAAGATCGGACAGGAATTAACCAGATGGAACTTTTGACGGACAGGGCGGAAGCTGCTAATTTTTATGATTTCATGGAGACGTATTATGTGGACGCATCCTGGTCGCCAAATTCGCGGCACGGCGTCCACACGAGCGACGCTCCGGAGCTGGACGCCGACATTCGCCGGGTCAATGGGAACCCTCTGATTTATACGGACTATGACCGGTCGCTCAAGGCAGAGGATATGGTCGAGTACTGCAAGACCACAGATGATGACTCTCTTTCGGCTTTTAAGACAGCTTTCTAACTTTCTTAGCTGTACTTTGATAGTGAGGAGAAGAAGATGGCTATGGCAATCAATAATAGTGACAGGGGTAACGCTCTGGCAATCAGTTCTTCAGGGATAAAGCTGCTGAATAGGCAAAAGCATACCAAGTAAATCGCAATGATTAAAAAAAATATTGCCAGAGCGCATTTGCTGATAAACATGATTTTCTTTTCCAGCTCTTCCATCGTAGCACTCTCCCCTCGAATGAAATGACTGCTCCTAATCTGCAGCTATGAGATAATTTAACTATACGCCTTGATAGGTTATAAATAAACACCCAAATTTGGTGCGGTGAAAATTCTCCAATCGAAGATTCAGGTTGATGCAGATACCCAGTGATTCGACTGATGTATGTTATGTCTCAGGCAGACAAATTCGTTGAATGTACTCAGTTCCTATTACAATCTAGGAATATCCTTTCTGCGATTCATCAAAGTAGAATTTATTTCAGGATAGACTGCTTATTTAACGTGCAGAGTACACCCTGGGGGAGGACATACAGAACCGTGCCGGATGCGGTATCGCCGATTCTGTCGTACAGTCTGCCGGCGCTCATGCTCTCGCCAAGTACCGTAAAGGGGCTGTTAGCGACATAGCCGACCTGACCGAGACCCTTCATTTCCACTTTGATTGCTTCTCGATCGTACTCATTTTCCGGCTCTTTCTTAAGCGTTACATCCGTACCCGGCTTGAAAAATTCACTGCCGTAGCGGTATTTTGTTCCGGTAATTGTGAAATAGATTGTTTTCACGGGACACCTCCTTGAATCTGCTTGTTCTCCCCATTCGATTATCAAGAAAGCGCGGGAGAATTGTTTATTTTCTGTAGTTCCTATCATTAGAATATCAGATGAGGTGTCCGGAAAAACTCCCTTGATTAAATTGATCTCAGATACACTTCCGCCATCCGCTTGACTTCCTCCTGCATACTGCGGACGACGGGTTCAGGTCCGGTGATTTTCACGCCCTCACCCAGCGACATGATCCAGCCGAGGAACTGTCCGCTGGGGATGACCCGGACGTGGACGGTGAAATGGTTCTTGTCGGATGGATAGAGGGTGATATCCGTACCAAAGCGGTCGATGATCACGCCGGCTTTGTCATTGGTACATTCGAGTGTCACGCAGGTCTCTGTCCCGCCGTACATACCGAAGACAGTTTTGGAATAGGCAGCCATATCGAAATTTTGGAAGGCTTTTTGACCGAGGCGTTTCTCATCGGAGACCGCCAGATCTTTCATTTTATCGACCCGGTAGTGCTTGATCTGATCGGAAGCGGCGTCGTAGGCGATGAGATAGTAATATTCGTCGTCCCACATGAGACACCACGGGCTGATGCGATAGAGAGCGCCGTTGTGACGAAGGACCTGCTTACCCTGTACGTTCCACTGAAAATAGTGGAAGGTGATCTGCCTGCCGCAGCCGATCGCGGAGTAAATGGTATCGACGTTGTTGTAGACCATTTTGTTGACCGTCTTGACTCTGCCGGAAATGACGACCTGGCGCTGAAGCTGGCTCGCCTCGTATTTGCTGACCAGATTCTCCAGCTTCTTGATCAGGGACTTGGACTTTGCGTCTGTAATGAATTTAGCCGCCTGGACGGAATCTACCAGCATTTTCAGCTCTGCCAGTTCAAAGCGGCGGCTGCCGAGGTAGTAGAGGGTGCTGCGCCCTCTTTTTTCTTTGATGATATCGATGCCGAAACGTTCCAGTTCCGCAAAATCCAGATAGAGCGTTTTGCGGTCGGCATTGACGCCGCAAGCTTCGAGCTTTTCGATGATCTGCTGGAGCGTGAGGGCATGGTCGTCATCGGTATACTGTTCAAATAGCCGGAGCAGATACAGCATTTTCAGCTTCTGATTCTCTCCTTTTGCCATAATCCCGGTCCCCTTTCAAATATTCATGGCTTTCTGCTATCATAGCATTTGTGCCGCATAGGCGCCATCGGCAGGAGGTTTTTTACGCCTAAAAGATGGGTCTTGCTGCGGAGGAATATTTTTGGGAAAAATTTGTAACGAATCGGAACCAGCTCCGTCTAAGAAATGAAGTCGGAAGGGAGGTGAGGGACTCTGGATGTCGAAAAACTGTATCGGACTTACTATATGAAGATCTATTCCTTTGCCCTGGGGAAGGTTAAAAATCCACAGGAGGCGGAGGAAATTGCTCAGAATACCTTCTACAAGGCGATGCTTTCGCGAAAATCTTTTGAGGGACGTTCGGGGGAGTACACCTGGCTGTGTTCGATTGCAAAAAATCTCTGTAACGACTATTTCAGAGCGGAAGCAAGGAAAGCGGATTTTCCTGCGGAGGAGATCGGAAGCAAAGACCGGGTGGATGTGATCCAAAAGGAAACTTCTTTTGAAATCCACCGGATTCTGCATGAGATGCGGGAACCCTATAAAGAAGTATTTGAGCTTCGGGTTTTTGGGGAACTTTCCTTTTCTGAAATCGCACGGATCTTTCATAAGACAGAGAGTTGGGCAAGGGTCACTTACCATCGCGCAAGGCTGAAAATCAAGGAAAGGATGGATGAAAATGATGCGGAATGAGAACGAAAACAGGGTGTGCGGAATCGTTCAGGATCTTCTTCCACTGTATCATGACGGCGTGTGCAGTGAAGAAAGCCGGGAATATGTCCGGAAGCATCTGGCGGAGTGCCCGTCATGCCAAAAATTGCTGAAGGAACTGGATGAAGATGAGGTGGAGACGGAATTAAAGGAGGAAGCCGGAAAGGTATTGAACCGCCATGCCAAGCGGGAGGCTTCCCTGGCGCTTAAAACCGGCTTTGTGATCGCGGGAATCCTGCTGCTGCCGGTTCTGATCGCCGTTCTTTTGACTCTGCCGGGATATTCGGATTGGCGGACGGATGCGGTCCTGCTTGCGTCAATGCTTCTTGTTGGAGGGATGACGGTAGTCCCGCTTGTCTCAAAGAAAAAGAAGCTTTCAAAAGCCCTTATCTGGTCTGCGGCGGCTTTGCTGATCCTTATTTTTATGGTCGAGGTGCTGTTCGACAGGGGAAGCCTGCTTCGATTTTTTGAAATCGCCTTTGCCACACTTTTCGGACTGTCGGTCGCATTTGCGCCGATTGTCGTGCGTCAGGCGGACCTGCCGGAGACGCTTCAAAATCAAAAGGCGCTCCTTACCATCAGTTGGGATACCTTGCTTTTTTATCTGATGCTGACGGCATTTTCGATCGAATTTCCGGCTGTTAAAAGAGAACTCTTTGGGGTCAGTTCCTTCTTTGCCGCTTTGGTATGGCTGATCTCTATCGTATTCCGCTATCTGAAGGCGACGAATTTTACCAAGTGGGGAATCGCCATAGCGCTCATGGGAACCTGGTCCTCAATCGGAAATAAGGTTGGATGGATCACCTTTTATGGGAAGGATATCCATACGGGGCTTCTGATCGGTTCTTTGCTTGCGGGCGCGGTCCTGGCGGGGATAGGAGCTGCCGCTAGAAAGAGGCGATTCGCTGACAAGAATCGAAAAGCCGGACGTTGAGAGTGCAGCTTACCTCTACTATGAAATCCCTCAATAAAGTCCTTGGGGGATTGAAAATAAAGTACCCTCTGACAGGTAAATGCACAACAAAGAAGCAGTCGCATGGTAAAGAGCCGATTCTGAATGAAATAATCACAAATTTTATATGAGCAATCGGGACTTGATAAAAAGATTTCAAGCAGAGAAGGTATATAAAGAGGACTGATAAGAAATAATGTTCGTTAAAAAGCAGTGATGCAAATGAAAGAATAGTAGTTTTATTGACCTAAAGAGCAATAACCTGCTTGGATCAGGGATCGTGCGGATTTCAGAGTGAAGGAGCTTTGAGGTCTGCATGATTTTTTGTGCTGATCAAATTCGGACGCAAGTGCCTTGACCTGTTTTTTCAGAATGATTTCAGATAGTTTCAGACGGATTTTTGAGTGATTAAATATAAATATCAAGATAAGTGAAGGCTTTGCTATAAGATAAATTGATAGCCAAACATAAGAATTAAAGATTATGCAGAATTTCCGCCAAATGCTAAGATACGAACCATCTTGAAAACGAGATGGGGATGGAAGAGATAGAAAGCCTTCCCTACCATATCAGATAGAAGCCATGGGAAAGAGAGGTGATTGACAGTGATCGAACTGCAGAACATTGTCAAATCATTCCGGGACGGAGGAGAGAAGCAGGTCGACGCCGTTAAGAATGTATCGGTGACGATCAACGACGGTGAAATCTTCGGCATCATCGGATTTTCCGGTGCGGGAAAGTCCACATTAGTACGCTGCATCAACCTGCTGGGGAGACCGACCTCCGGAACGGTGAAAATAGACGGAGTGGATATCACGGCATTATCCGCCAGGGAACTTCGGGAAGAGCGGAAAAAGATCGGCATGATCTTTCAGCATTTCAACCTGATGCCCTCAAGGACAGTTGCCGGAAATATCGCATTTCCGCTTAAGCATAGCGGTCTGACCAAAGAAGAGGTGATCGCCAAGGTCAGAGAGCTTCTGGCTCTGGTGGATCTTTCCGATAAGGAAAATGCCTACCCTTCGGAATTGTCCGGCGGGCAGAAACAGAGGGTCGCGATTGCCAGGGCTCTGGCAAATGATCCCAAGATTCTTCTTTCGGACGAGGCGACGTCGGCGCTCGATCCGCAGACAACCAACTCCATTTTAGCTCTTTTGAAAAAGCTGAACGCGGAGCTGGGGATCACGATTGTGGTCATTACGCATGAGATGAACGTCATCAAGCAGATCTGCAATCGGGTCGCTGTTATGGAAAACGGAGAAGTTGTTGAGCAGGGCGATGTCTTTGATATCTTTGCCAATCCCAAGCATACGCTTACGAGAAACTTCATTCGGACGACCTCGAATCTTTCCAAAGTGGAGCAGATGGTGGAGGAAGGTCTGCCGGGCGTCGCCCCGCAAAAGGGAGAAGTGCTGACCCGCCTGTCCTATCGACAGAAGGATGTTTCAGAGCCTCTGATTTCGACTGCGGCGAGACGATTTGATCTGGATGCCAATATCATCCTGGCGGATGTGGAGATTATCGGCGGAGCGCCGATCGGAGGGACGGTGGTCATTTTCCATGGCGAATCCTCCAAAATCGATCAGGCGATCCAGTATATCCGGGATAAACATGTTGGAGTGGAGGTGATTAAAGATGCAAGAAACCCTGATTAAGCTGATGCCCAACCTGCTCGACAAATTTCCCGATTTCCTGGAAGCCATCCGGGACACTTTCATTATGGTTGTCTGGGCGGGAGCAATCGGATTTGTCTTAGGTCTGATCTTGGGTATTGTCCTCACGGTGACAAAGCCGGAGGGAATTCTGGAGAACAGAGTCATTTTTAAGATCATCGATGTGATCACGAACCTGTTCCGATCGATCCCCTTTATCATCCTTCTGACCGCGCTGATGCCCCTGTCCCGCCTGATCATGGGAACGGCGATCTATGTAAGGGGCGCTATCGTACCCCTGGTATTCGGATCGGTTCCCTTCTTTACCAGGCAGGTGCAATCGGCTTTGTCCCAGATCGACGAAGGGTTAGTCGAAGCGGCTGAATCGATGGGCTCTTCCCCCTGGGAGATCATCACGAGAGTGTACCTGAAAGAGAGCATCGGACCCCTGGCGAGAGCGACGACGATCACGGCGATCAGCCTTTTGGGACTGACCGCGATGGCGGGCGTCGTCGGGGCAGGCGGACTTGGAGATTTCGCCGTCCGCTACGGACATGACCGAAATATGACGGACATCACCTGGGCAACCGTGATCATCCTGATCATTGCCGTCAGCGTCATCCAGGCGGTCGGTGATGGAATCGCGAAGCGACACGCCCACTAAATGAGTGTTGGATGAGCTTACCGCCATCATTCGGAATAGGACGCTAAGTTTTTCTAAAATAAGAGCGGGTAACAGATGCTAATAAAGATAGATACAGTAAGAAACAGTCCGGTTTTAAGTAATTATCAAACATAAATTGACAACTGAAATGAGTTGAAAGATTAGAGGAGGACCACCTTATGAAGAAGAGATTTTTAACAGCAGTAGCGGGAACGATCCTTGCGGCAGGCTTACTTGTCGGCTGCGGCGCGGCGGACAAGGCAGCGGATAAAGCGGCAAATGGAGCTGCATCGGTCGCAGAGGCAGCCGGATCAGTTGCGGACCAGGCAGCGGCAGTTGATTTTAAGGCAGATCCGATTGATTTAAAGATCGGCGTCGTCGGAGCGATTTATGACGATCTCTGGAAGCCGGCTGTCGACCAGCTGGCAAAGCAGGGCATCAACCTGGAAATTACCCAGTTCTCCGATTATGTGACCCCCAACAACGCGCTGGCAAATGGGGAAGTTGATCTGAACGCATTCCAGCACCAGATCTATTTACAGTCGGAAATTGACCAGTACAACTACGAACTGACCAACATTGGCAATACCTTTATCATTCCGCTCAACGTCTACTCCACCAAGATTTCATCTCTGGATGAACTCAAGGACGGCGATACGATTGCCGTTCCCAATGATCCGACCAACGAAGGTCGTGCCCTGAAGGTGCTGGCTGCGGCAGGTGTGATCAAGCTCAAGGACAACGATAACTTTAATCCCAATCTGGAGGACATCGAGTCCTACACCAAGGACGTCAAGATCGAGGAGCTGGCGGCAAATACGATCCCATCCACACTTCCGGATGTGACGGCAGCGGTTGTCAACGGCAACTACGCCCTGGATTTTGGTCTTAAGACCGAGGAAGCGATCTACAAGGACTCCGTTCTTGATCAGGAAGAGTACTGGAACCTGATCGCGGCAAGAACCAAGGACCTCTCCGATCCGAGACTGGTGGCAGCTTATGACGCAGTCGTCAAGGCTTTCCAGTCCGACGCGACCAATGAGATTTTTAAGAAGGATTACGACGGCTACTTCATCGCGGAAGGTTGGGATCAGGACCGCCTCGCGGATTATAAGTAAATAGCAGCGGTATCGGCGGAGCCGATTCACCCGTCCGGGGCGGACCAGCCACGGGCGGGTTTTCAAGATAAGGAGCAAGCGGATATGAGACCACTATCTGACAGAACCGGTACATTTACAGACTCCGTCATCAGAAGAATGACCAGAGTCTCCAGCAAATACGGGGCGGTCAACCTCTCCCAGGGTTTTCCGGACTTTGATCCGCCCCGGGCGATTTTGGACCGGCTCAAGGAAGTTGCGGATGAGGATTACAACCAGTATTCAATCACCTGGGGAGCGAAAGATACCAGAGATGCCCTGGCAGCCAAGGAGTCCCGGCTGATGGACTTTCCCATCGACCCGGAAACGGAGATCGTCATCACCTGTGGGGGAACCGAGGCGATGATGGCAGCCATGATGACTGTCTGCAACCCGGGGGATAAGGTCGCGATTTTCTCGCCTTTTTACGAAAATTATGGCGCTGATACCATTTTATCCGGGGCAGAGCCTGTCTATATTCCTTTGGTTCCGCCGGAATATGACTTTGATCCGGAGTTGCTGGAGCAGGCATTTCGGGAGGGGGCGAAAGCACTCATCCTCTGCAATCCGTCCAATCCCTGTGGGAAGGTCTTCACCCTGGAAGAGATGGACACGATCGCCGATATCGTTAAAAAGTATGATGCCTATGTGGTGACGGACGAAGTCTATGAACATATCGTCTACGAGCCGAATCAGATGATCTACATGGCTTCCCTGCCGGGGATGCGGGAGCGGACCATTTCCTGCGGCTCTCTGTCAAAGACCTATTCCATCACGGGCTGGAGATTGGGCTATACGATTGCGCCGGAAGCGATCACGGATCGGATTCGCAAGGTCCACGATTTTCTGACCGTGGGAGCGGCGCATCCCCTGCAGGAGGCGATTGTGACCGGACTTCAGTTCGGGCAGGACTATTATGACGATTTACTTGCCGTCTATACCAAAAAGAGGGATCTCTTCCTAAAGGGCTTGGATGATGCCGGCATCGTCCACAACGTGCCGGAGGGCGCTTACTATGTCATGGTGGATATCTCCGAATGGGGCTATGAGAGCGATCTGGAATTTTGCTATGACCTGGCTAAACATGTCGGGGTCGGCGCGGTTCCGGGGTCCAGCTTTTTCCATGAACCGGTCAACCACCTGATCCGCTTCCATTTTGCAAAGAAGGATGAGACTTTGAAGGAAGCTCTTTCAAGGCTGCAGGACATACGGAAGAAGATGCCGGTAAAAAAGTAAGGATTTGATCATGAAGGATAGCATATATCAAAAGGTTGCTGGATTAGCGCAGCAAAAGAAGGAGCAGGTTATCCTGCTTAGGCGGGATTTTCATGCCCATCCGGAACTGTCTTTGAAGGAGTTTCGGACGACACAAAAAATTGAAGAGGAGCTGGACCGGCTGGGGATTGAGCATTTCAAGGTGTCGGAAACCGGCGTGATCGGCGTCTTAAAGGGAAAAGCTAAGGAAAAAGATCAGGTTGGGGACCATGCGGTGATTGCCCTGAGGGCGGACGTGGATGCTCTGCCGATCTGTGAGGCAAATGAGACTGACTATAAGTCGCAGGCAGACGGCGTCATGCATGCCTGCGGTCACGATTCCCATACGGCTATGCTGCTGGGAGCAGCCTCTGTGTTAAAAGAGATGGAAGGTGATTTCTCCGGCACGGTGCGGTTTCTCTTTCAGCCCGCGGAGGAGATCGGAGCAGGCGGTAAGATTTTCCGGAAGGAAAAGGAGCGAACCCTGGCAGATGCCCAACGGGTCTTTGGAATTCACTGCGCGCCGGACCTGCAGTCGGGACTGATCGGGGTGACGCCCGGCATCAACAACGCCAGCGTGGATCATTTTACGATTCGAGTTCAGGGCAAGTCAGCCCATGTCTGTATACCGGAAAAGGGCGTGGATGCCCTTTACATCGGCAGTCAGATTGTGGCTGCCCTGCAGGGGATCGTCTCAAGGGAGACGTCGCCTGTCGAACCGGTGGTCATTGGGGTAGGCAGATTTGAAGCCGGCAGCGCCTACAACATCATCGCGGAGTCGGCGGAACTTGAAGGCACGACCAGAAATGTTTCCAAGGAAAATCGCGAGAAAGTGAACCGCCTCGTGACCGAGACAGCAAAGAGCATTGCAGCCCTCTACGGAGGCTCCGCGGAAGTAGAATGGGAGGACTTTGCCCTTCCCCTGATCAATCCCGCTCAGATCTGTCAGGAAGTTTCCCAGGTGGTTGACCTGACCCTGGGAGAGGGACATGTCAAATCGGACCGCGTCGTGTCGCTTTCGGGGGATGATTTTTCGGAGTATCAGGAGGAAGTACCGGGCGTCTACGCCTATCTGGGTGTCGGCAATCCCAAGGTTCCCGGAACGCAAAATGCGCTGCACACGGTCAACTTTGGAATCGATGAGGACGCCCTGACACTTGGAGTCAGCGCCTACGCTGCCTATACCCTCTGGTGGCTAAATGAGGGCTATGCCAATTTGCCCAGACAATAAAATTTGAGAAAATTAGGATAAATTTGGATCGCTTGGCATAAGGTCGAGAAGGTAGAAATTGACTTAAAACTTCAGGATTAAGATGGGAAGTTAAGAATAGACCTGAAATACCAGGGATAAGAGTGAGAAGCTGGCAATAAAACTTGAAACATCAAGATTTTGATTAGGTAATTGGAAAAAGATTGAACCTTCAGAATGAAAACGAGAAGTTGATAACGGTGTGAAAACTTCAGTAAGCAGATTGAGAGTGAAGCGTCGAGAACAGGGTTAAGTGGTTTAGAATAAGCTTAAAAAGCAGGACAAAGGTTGAGAAGCTTGGAATAGGCATAAACCGTCAGGAATGATCTTGGGAAGTTGAGAATAGACCTGAACCGCCAGGAAAAGGCTGAGATGGTTGAGATAAAAGGAGGCAAGTATGAGTGATTTTAAGGTGGGTATTATCGGTGTTGGGCATGTCGGTGCACACGTTCTCTATACCCTGGCGTTGCAGGGGTTGGCGGATGAATTTGTCCTGGTGGATCTGGACAGCAATCTCCGCAAGGTCCGGTCGGAGCGGCGGGACGTGCTTGACAGCACGGAATTCTTGCCGCACCCGGTTAAAATTAAAGTCGGTGATTTTTCTGACCTGAGCGATTGTGATGTGCTGATTCATGCTGTCGGTGATATTATGAGTTTAAAGGGGACGCACACCAGGCTGACCGAGATGGAGTTCAACATGCACGCCATTTACAGTTATGCGAACCAGCTGAAGGCTTCCGGGTTTAAGGGGATTCTGATCAATATTTCCAATCCCTGCGACGTCATCACCAAGTGGCTGGACGACCTGCTGGATCTGCCTGCTGGTCATGTGCTGGGGACTGGAACGGGGCTTGATACGGCAAGACTGAAGATTCGCCTGCAGGAACAGACCGGCGTCGATGTCAAGTCGATCACCGCCTATATGATCGGGGAACACGGCAGTGCCCAGATTACGCCCTGGAGTGCCTGCACCTTTGGAGGTCTGTCACTTAAGGAGGCGGCAAAGACGGATGAGCGTTTCCGTTTTGACTTGTCCGAAATGGAGCGGAGCGCAAGAGAAGGCGGTTGGGAGACCTATAACGGCAAGTTCTGTACGGAGTACGCGATCGCCCTGACCGCCGCCCGTCTGATGAAAGCCGTCCGTTATGATGAACATGCCATCCTTCCGGTCTCCTGTCGATTAAAGGGAGAATACGGCGAAAGCGGTATCTTTGCCGGGGTTCCGGCAAGAGTAGGCAGGACCGGTGTGGAGCGGGTCCTGGAACTGCCTTTGACTAACCAGGAGGCGGATCGCTTTCGTATGTGCTGCCAGGGAATTCGGGAGAATTTTGAAGCTTCTAAGTCTTTATTTAGATAAACCGTAAATTCTTTTGTTAAGGATCGCGGTAAGAATGAAAAGCTGTACAGGCGGATCTTTCTTCCTGTAAAGTGACCGCTTTAGAAATAACCACCTCTTAAAGGCAGAAATTCGGATTGGGTTAGCAAAAGGAGAGGTTTGTATCAGATCATCCGGCAACTGATACCGGGGATTTTGACAGATGGTCCGGTAAGTGATACCGGCAGCGTGCGCCGATCGTTGAGTATGATTGGACAGGCTGAAGTTTACAGAGCATGAAGGAGGCGCAACTATGACCTTACAACAGCTGCAGCAGGTGATTATGATAGCGGACTGTGGATCGATGAATGAGGCCGCCAAGCGGCTCTATGTCTCTCAGCCCAATCTGTCCGCTGTTGTAAAGGAACTGGAAAAAGAGATTGGTCTGACGATCTTTCTTCGCTCGAACCGGGGAATCCAGATTACGCCGGAGGGCAAGCAGTTCATCGGCTACGCGCGCCAGGTGGCGGAGCAGTATTCACTTTTGGAAAACAGATATATCGGCAGGGAGAACAAAAGGATCTTTTCCGTCTCCGCCCAGCACTACAGCTTTGCCGTCAAAGCCTTTGTGGAGACGGTCAAGCGGGTCGGGATGGACAAGTACGAATTTGCCATGCATGAGACCAGGACGCATACCGTGATCGACAATGTCCGCAACATGACCTCGGAGATCGGAGTTCTGTATCTGTCGGATTTTAACGCCAAGGTCCTCCATAAGATATTTAAGGAAAATAACCTGATCTTTACCGAGCTGTTTGCCTGTGATACCTATGTCTACCTATGGAAACATCATCCGCTCGCCGGGCGGAAATCCATCTCGATGAACGATCTGAAAGAGTACCCCTGTCTTGCCTTTGAGCAGGGAAGCGCCAACTCGTTTTACTACGCGGAGGAGATGAAGAGTACCTACGAGTATGAAAAGATTATCAAGGGCGATGATCGCGCGACCATGCTGAACCTGATGGTGGGACTGAACGGCTACACCCTTTGCTCCGGGATCATCAGTGAGGAGTTAAACGGAGGTGACTATATCACGGTTCCTCTTAAGCGCTCGGAGAATGAAAAGATGCATATTGGCTTTCTCAGGCACAGAGACGGAAAACTCTCCGACCTGGGAGAGATTTATGTGGAAGAGCTGGTCAGGCTGGCGGATCCGGATATGGTCACCTTTACCGATGAGATTAAGAAGAAGTACAGTGTGTAAAACGCCGGACTTCTTTTTTTACATAATTATATATTTTTTATGGGATATGGTGGAAGAATTGTCTAAAAGACACTATAATAAAAGGGCTGGATTTTAAATTAGAGGGAGATATAGCACATATAGTTGTTCAGAATGATGGAAATAAGATGAACGGGGGTATCTTACATGAATCAGTCACAACTTACAGGAAAGAAACATCATAAGGGGAAAATTGCGGCAGCCGTCCTTGTCGCCGCCGCCGTCGCCTGCGGCGGCTTTTTTGCATGGAAACATTTTCATCCGGCGGAGATTGCTGATGACGGAGGCGCGCCGCAGCCTGAGTCGGTTGTCCGGACCGATATTGAGGATCTCTACAATGCGTCGGGCATTGTGATCAGTTCCAATTCCGTATCGTTAAAGGCGAGAGCCGGTGATGACGAGCCCTATCCGATCAAGGACGTCATGGTCAAGGTCGGAGATAAGGTCAAGAAGGGAGACGTTCTCTATACGCTGGATCTCAATGCGCTCACAAAGGACATCGACAAGCAGAAACAGAAAATGGCTGACGACGGACAGGGCAATGCCATCGATCTGGGAGCTGCCGATCGGGCGGTCGCAAACGCGCAGGCGGATGCCGAACAGGCGGCGGCTGATGCGGCTCGGCAGCTGCAGCGAGCGCAGGAGGATACGAATCGGGCTCTTGACCATCAGGCGGACGCCCAGCAGAAGGTAAATGAAGCCATTCGGGCGGAGCAGAATGCGCAGGCAGCCTACGACGACGCCCAGAGTGAGTATGCAAAAAGTGATGAGGAATACGATAAGGAACATAAGAGGCTGCAAGATGCTGTAAATAAGGCGCAGAGTAACAAGGCTACAGCAGAAGACAAAGTGCAGGTACTTGAAAATAAAAACAGCACGGACCAGCCGGCTGATTCGGCAGGGGAGGAGTCCCAAACTTCGTCTGCTTCCACGTCAAATAATACCGACAACCAGGACAGGGGTCAGACACAAGAGGGCGCTAATGGTCAGAAAAAAACGACTGTTGATGATCAGTCTGAAATAGTGAAGGCTTGGAAAGCGGTTGAAGCTGCCAATTACGCGCTGACCCGGGCACAGGATGACCTGGATGAATATGAAAAGACCCATGCGGATGCGGAGACCCGGATGGCGGACGCCAAAGCCCGGCTGGACCAGGCTAAGGCGGATCGGGAAGCGGCGGAGGAAGCTCTGAAACAGACTGAGGATGAGGTGACCCAGGGAGTCCGCAGTCAGGAGGACCAGGCTGCGGCAGCCAATAAGGAGAGCCGGACAGCCCTTGAGAGCGAAGCGCAGGCTCGGGACAGCCAGGCTAAGCAGAAACTGGAAGTGGAAAAAAATCTGAGGGATCTGACGGAGGAACTGAAGAAGTCCCAGCAGAAGCTGGAAAACGGTACGGTCTATGCCGCAGCGGATGGAACCATTACGGGCGTCAATATCAAGGCAGGACAGCCCTATACCGGCAACAATCCGGTTGAAATCAACAACCTCAAGCACCTGAAGGTGACCGCCAACATCGAAGAGGGGCACATTTCCGATCTCTATGTCGGGATGCCGGTTCGGATCAAGACCGATGCGACCAAGGATCGGGAGATCGAGGGGATCGTATCCTACACTTCCCTGACCCCGGTCAGCTCCAAGACGGACGCAGATCCCAGCCAGGTACAGGATACAGGAACCAATACATCCTCCAAGGCGAAGTACCGGGTTGATATCGACCTTGCCGGAGACAGCAGCCGGCTTCGGATCGGGATGAATGCCAAGATCGATTTTGTGATCGCCAGTGAAAAGAACTGCCTGGCAGTTCCGACTTCCTGCATCACGACGGATCCGGATGGGTCCAGCTATGTGATTGTAAGCGGATCGGGAGATGTTGGCTCTGACGCCTCTTCGATGGCGGAGGGTTCTGCGGAATCCGGGGCGGAAGCCATGATCGGCGGTCAGGTTCCGGTTGAGATCGGCATTTCCGACGATTACTATACCCAGATTGTAAGCGGAGATCTCAAGGAAGGTGATCTGGTTGAAGTCGTCTCGGACCAGGAGGGCATGGACGGCGGTGAAGGCGACCAGCTTACGGGCATTTACGGATAAGGAGCCCTTAAGCTATGGATCGAATTATTCATCTTGAACAGATTGTAAAGAAATTTTATATCGGAACGGAAAATGAACTAAATGCCCTGGACGGTATCGACCTGGACGTGACCCGGGGGGAATTTACCTCCATCGTTGGAGAATCCGGGTCAGGCAAGTCTACCTTAATGAATATCATTGGGCTTTTGGAGCGCCCCACGTCCGGAAAATATGAGATGCTGGGCGTCGACGTGGAGAAAATGAAGGACGACGATCTGGCGCGGGCGAGAAGCCGGCAGGTAGGCTTCGTCTTTCAGACCTACAACCTGATCCCCCGCATGAGCGCGATTAAAAATGTCGAGGTTCCTCTCCTCTATGCGGGAATGCCGCAGGCGGAACGGACCGAAAGGGCAGAAGTACTGCTCGAAATGGTCGGCATGAAGGACCGGATGCGCCATCAGCCGGACGAGCTGTCCGGCGGGCAAAAGCAGAGGGTCGCTATTGCCAGGGCTATGGCAAATGACCCCGCCGTCATTCTCGCCGATGAACCGACCGGTGCGCTTGACTCCAAAACCAGTCGGATGATCATGGACCTTTTTCACCAGCTCCACGAGGAGCAGGGGAAGACCCTTCTTCTGATTACCCACTCCCAGATGCTGGCGGAAGAGACCGGCAGGATCCTGACCCTGATCGATGGGAAGATTGTCGGAGAGAGGAGGGGGAATCATGCTCATTGAAAATGTACGGATCGCCTTTGCCAGTATGGCAGCCAACAAGCTGAGGACCTTTTTGACCATGCTGGGCATCATTATCGGCATCGCGGCAGTTATCACCATCATGACAGTCGGAAATTCCATCACCAGGCAAAATGAAAAGGATATGTCGGTCTTCGGCGTCAACACCATGAACGTCTATATGTGGTTCCGGGAGGACGCCCAAAACGAAGAGGTCACGGTCCCGGGGGACATGATTCCGAAATTTACCCAGGATATGATGACCAAGATGGTCAATCATTTCCGGGATGAGATCGAGGCAGTTTCCGTCACGGTCTGGCTCGATGACGGCAGGGCAACCCTGCCGGACGGGGATGAGGAAAAGCAGTATGCAAATGTCTCTGTGCAGGGAGCCAATCCGGGCTATTTTACGGTCAACAAGGCAACCAATCCTATTATCGAGGGCCGCGCCTTTTCCAAAGATTCTTTGGGAAAGGACGACTACGACTGCGTCGTCTCGGACCGGCTGGTAAAAAATCTCTTTGACGGGGACGCCAAAAAAGCCCTGGGGAAGAAGATCAATATTAGAACCAACAAGCTGGACAATGCCTATACTATCGTCGGCGTCTATAAGGACGCCCTTTCCTCCATGAACGGGATGGGCGATCCGACCGTTTCGGAGAAGGATGTGACGACTGCCGTAATGGTCCCTTTCCAAAATGCGGTCTCTCTGTCGGAGGACCCCAATGCAAGTACGCTGCAAAACTTTGATGTCTCTGCCAAGGCGGGCACGGACGTTATGAGCTTCAGCACAGACCTCCAGTCCTATCTGCAGTCCCTGCTTCCTGAGGACAGCCAGTATGAGATCAACGTCTATACCAATCAGGAGATGATCGAGGAGACGAGAAAGACTCTGCAGCAGCTGACGCTGGCGGTCACGGCGATCGGAGCGATTGCCCTTCTTGTCGGCGGGATCGGCGTCATGAACATCATGACCGTCTCCATTACGGAGAGGACACGCGAGATCGGTACCAGAAAAGCGCTCGGAGCTCCCCGCAGGGCGATCCGGGGGCAGTTTATCACGGAAGCCGTCATCATGAGTATCACCGGCGGGCTGATCGGGACCGTCCTGGGTGTTCTAGCCGGCTTTGTCGCCTGCCATGTGATCAAGATGCCCATGTATGTCTCCCTGCAAAGCATCCTGGTTTCCTTCCTCTTTTCCTTTGGGATCGGCGTCTTCTTCGGCTTCTATCCCGCCAACAAGGCGTCCAAGATGGATCCGATCGACGCGCTGAGGTACGATAGCTGATAAAGAAGATCTTTGCCCTGTAAGGCGGATTGGTTGACACAGAAAGAAGGCAAAAATGGAACTGAATGATTTTACAAAAAAGGAACAGGAAGAAATTAAGGCAGGACTTTCGACGGCAACGATCACGGACCGGGAGGCAGCGGATAAGATCCTGGCTCTTGTGCCGGAGGGGTGGATCAAGAAGATCCCCTTCTTCGTCAGAAAACATGCGACGACCAAGACCATCGAGCGGATTGCCAAACAATTCCCTCAGCTCTACGAGGCTGCCCGGCAGAAGGGCGAGCTTCCGGAGAAGGAGAGGGAAGAACTCAGGACGATCATTACGGACATTTTCAAGGAGAAGATGAACAAACATAAAATCAAATAATGAAGCAGTGTAAGACAAGCCTTCCGTGGAAAAGATTCCTGCGGGGGGCTTGTTTTTTATACAGAGATATAACCGATTCCTGTTACAGAAAAAAGGCAGGTTGATTGAAAGAGGTAGGATTCTTCTTAAAACTACTTGACTAATTAACTAGTACACTATATTATTATGGACATAGAGCAATAAGAAAGGAGAGAGGGATGAAACTGGAAACGACCGTACCGATCTATCTCCAGGTTGGAGAAGAGATCAAGAAAGCGATTGTGACCGGCAAAGTAAAGCCGGGCGAGAAGCTGCCGTCCGCCAGAGAGCTGGCGCTGAAATATACGATCAACCCCAATACGGCGGCGAGAGTTTATCAGCATCTGGAACAGGAAGGAATTGCCATGACAAAGAGAGGAATGGGAACTTACGTGATTGAAAATCAGGATCTGACCGATCAGATCAGGATCGGAATGGCGCAGGAACTGGTGTCTCATTTTGTTGGAAATATGAAGGAACTGGGCTTTTCGGAAGCGGAAATTGTCAAGTTGATTGAGGAGGAACGGTGATGTTAGAAAGCAGAAGTGTTTCAAAGAGCTTTTTTGGAAAAACGGTCTTAAAAGATGTGGATCTTATCTTAGAGCCGGGCAAGATCTACGCTTTGCTGGGTCCCAATGGGAGCGGTAAGACAACCTGGATGAAGCTGGCGGCATCCCTTTTAAAGCCGACATCCGGCGAGATCCTCTATAAGGAGGAACCGGTCGGACTTGCAAGCCGAAAAGAGATCGCCTACCTGCCGACCGATCCCTTCTTTTATTCCTGGATGACCGTTCAGGACGTCGGAAGGTACTACGCGGATTTCTTTGAAGATTTCCAGCCGGAAGCATTTGAAAAACTGCTTAGTAAGATGGAACTTCCTACCAATCTCAAGGTCAGGACACTCTCTTCCGGTATGACGGCGAAGCTGAAAATTGCCGCGACTCTGGCTCGGAACGCCAAAGTCTACCTGCTCGATGAGCCCTTTAACGGAATCGACCTGCTGGCGAGGAATCAGATCATGGAGAGCATCATTTCCTCCTTGAATCCGGAAGTGACGTTGGTTCTGTCCAGCCATCTGGTAGAAGAGATCGAATCCGTCATCGATACGTCCATTTTTATGAAGGACGGTCTCGTCGCGGAAGTCTGTAATACGGAAGATCTTCGGACACGGGAAGGTCTTTCCCTTACTCAAAAATATCGGCAGATCATGCAGAACCGCGCAAATTTAGGTTGATTTACGCAAGATAGGGAGGAAAGTAAGATGAAACAGCTTTTAAAATATGAATTTAGAAAGACAAGAAGTGTAAAAATAATCGTCTTTTTGGTGGCGATGATCTTTGAGGTACTCTTTCTGATTGGGCTGCCATTCAAAAGCCTTGAAAAGATTGGTATGCTTGGAATGGGCGGTCTGGTGTTCACGACGGTATTCGGGATTTTTATGATCGGAATCATCGGTATCAGCAATCTTTATACTGACTTGAATACGAAGCAAGGCTATATGCTCTTTATGACGCCCCGCAACGGCTATCAGGTCATCGGCGCCAAGGTGTTGGAAAATGGCCTGTCCCTCTTGTTGGGTGGCATTTTCTTCGGAATCCTGGGCTCGATCGATCTCATGCTGGTCGCAGTCCGGACAGGTGACTTTATCAAGCTGCTCAATCAGACGCTTCATTCTATGGGGATGGTGGAAATCAGCCCTCTGCAGATCTTCTGGTCCATCGCCGTTGTCCTGCTCTTCTGGCTCAGCGTCGTGACCATGGCGTTCTTTGCGGTGACTCTCCAGGCAGCCATCCTGAACGGAAAGCGGTTTGGCGGATTGATCAGCATCATGATCTTTATTGGAATGAATATTCTCGTGAGCATTGTGTTCAGTCAGATCAACAGGCTGATTCCGATGGGGACCAATGACTACCTCAATTCAAGCATCTGGATGATTGAATCCACAGCAGTCACGGTCGCGCTCTACTTCCTGACCGGATGGATCGTGGAGAAAAAACTCAGCATCTGACAAAACAGCGGCAGATAAAAACTGAAAGTGCGGGATAAAAGCACAAGCTGAAAGTATGATCTAAAATTCAGCACGAACTGAAACAGCAACGGTGACACGCCGCAGGAGAATTTCCTGCAGCGTGTCACCTTTTTATCAGGATTCATAAAGTTCTTGTATACCCCAAAGCCCTAGTTAGCCCACTGAGTGATACAACTCAAAAACACGAACTTCATGAAGAGCCGTCTTACTTTAAGAAAACTTTTTACGCAGAATCTTTCCTATTATAGATGGATAGGTTACGGCAGCTGTTTGCCGGAAGCGAGGTAGAGTTCGTACCACTCGTGGTGGGTGAGGTCAACATTGGCCGCATCGCAGTAATCGTGCAGATGCTCCGGATTCATAGTACCGGCGATCGCCTGCATCTTAGCCGGATGGCGAAGAATCCAGGCAATGGCAATGGCGGCCTTGGAGACGCCGTATTTGTCTGCCAGTTTAGCCAGAGCTTTGTTTAATTCCGGGAATTTTTCGTGGTCGATGAAGCAGCCTTCAAATTTACCGAACTGCAGCGGGGACCATGCCTGGATGGTCATATCCTCCAGCCGGCAGTAATCCAGAAGCCCGTTGTCCCGGTCGATGGACATATCCGTTGACAGATCGTTGACATAGAGAGTCTGGTCGATCAGCTGGGACGCCGCGATGGAGAGCTGGAGCTGGTTGATGACGAGCGGCTGCTTGACATATTTCTTGAGAACCTTCATTTGCATCATGGGGACGTTGCTGACACCGAAGTGACGGACTTTGCCCTGCTGAGCGAGAAGATCGAAAGCCTCTGCTACCTCTTCCGGATCGTAGATCAGGTCCGGGCGATGGAGCAGCAGAACGTCCAGGTAGTCCATTTTCAGGCGGCTTAAACTTTCATCGACGCTGGCAAGGATATTTTCCCTGGTCCAGTCGAACTCATTGCGTTCAAAACGGAGCCCGCACTTGGTCTGGATGATCAGGTCCTCGCGCTTCAGCGTCGTTTCCTTCATCGCGTCGCCGAAGCGGTCCTCGGCTTCGCCATTTCCATAGCAGGTAGCGTGATCGAAGAAATTGATTCCCTCCTCCACTGCTTTTTCAATCTGCCAGACAGCATCTTTGACGGACAGGGACGGCATCCGCATGCAGCCAAGAATAATTCTGGAAGCATGGGAAGGACCGTTTTTTATATCCAGATAATTCAAGATAGGATCCTCCTTTTAAAAAATGTATAAAATTTGTCCTTCCTATTTTACAACAGGAAGGACAAATAGACAAAAGTTTTTGAAAAAATGACAGCACCCCAAAATGGGATGCTGTCGTTAATTCCGGTATGTTAGAAAGAGTAAACAAGGGAAATATCAAAGTTTCACGTTGTAGTAGCTGTCTTTGCCGCGGTACTGAGCAGTGGAGCCGAGTTCGTCTTCGATCCGCATCAGGCGGTTGTACTTGGCGATCCGATCCGTTCTGGACAGAGAACCTGTCTTGATCTGACCGGCATTGACGCCGACGACCAGGTCAGCAATGGTGGTATCTTCGGATTCACCGGACCGGTGGGAGACGACTGCGGTGTAGTTGTGTTCCTTTGCCATTTCAATGGCATCCAGGGTCTCGGTCAGAGTTCCGATCTGGTTGAGCTTGATGAGGATGGCATTGGCAACACCCAGATCGATGCCCTTCTTGAGGAAGGTGGTGTTGGTGACGAAGAGGTCATCGCCGACGAGCTGGATCTTGTCACCCAGGCGGTCGGTCAGCTTCTTCCAGCCTTCCCAGTCATTTTCGGAAAGACCGTCTTCGATGGAAATGATGGGGTACTTCTCAACCCATTTCTCATACATTGCGATCATCTCATCGGAAGTCTTTTCGCCTTCGCCGGATCTGGAGAGGACGTAGATACCCCTTTCCGCATCGTAAAATTCGGAGGAAGCGGGATCCATGCAGATGCCCATATCCCTGCCAGGCTCATATCCCGCCGCCTTCATCGCTTCGACGATCATTTCCAGCGGCTCTTCGTTGCCGTTCTTGCAGGAAGGGGCGTAGCCGCCCTCATCGCCGACGCTGGTTGCGTAGCCGCGGGAAGCGACGATCTTCTTTAAGGCGTGGAAGGTTTCAGCGCCCATACGGACCGCCTCGTGTTCATTTTTCGCGCCGATCGGCATGATCATGAACTCCTGCATATCGACAGAGCCTTCCGCATGCTTGCCGCCGTTTAAGACATTCATCATGGGAACAGGGAGAACCTTGCCATTGACGCCGCCCAGGTACTTGTAGAGGGGAAGTTCCGCGCTGTCCGCCGCTGCCCGAACCGCTGCCAGAGAGACAGCCAGGGTCGCGTTGGCGCCAAGGTTGCTCTTAAAGGGCGTGCCGTCAAGCTCAATCATGGTGTTGTCGATCAGAACCTGGTCGAAAATGTTGAGACCGATCAGCTTGGGAGCGATCTTTTCATTGACGTTGGCAACTGCCTTGAGAACGCCCTGACCGCCGTAGCGAGCCTTGTCGCCGTCCCGAAGTTCGATGGCTTCGCGCTCGCCGGTTGAAGCGCCGGACGGAACGATGGCGCTGCCAAATGCGCCGGACTCGGTTTCAATTTCGCAGGCAACTGTCGGATTTCCTCTGGAATCCAGAACTTCGCGTGCAACAATATGTTTAATCGGATCAATAAATGCTGTCATCAGTAAATCCTCCTTGCAGATTGATTTTGTACAATTAACTTGTATTTATTATAACTGAAGCAAAATCAAAATGCCAGCCCTAATTTGCAAAAACAGGGATCTTTTTGCAGCGTGCCGGTTGGCGGCATTGACAGAGGAGCAGCGGGATGTGTAATATTTGAAACGAGAAGCCCTAAGGGCAGGAAAGGAAGCATGAAGCGGATATGGCAGCAGTCATTTTGAAAAAAGGAGAGGGCAGGCTCTTAAAATCCGGCGGAGCCTGGGTCTTTGATAATGAAATCGCCAAAGTGGAGGGCGCATTTTTAAATGGAGGAATCGTGGAGGTCCGCGATTTTGACGGCTACCCGCTGGGCAAGGGCTATATCAATACCAGGTCAAAGATCCGGGTGAGGATCCTGACCAGAAAGATGGAAGAGGAGATCGACTCTGCTTTCTTCCGCAGAAGATTGCAGGCGGCATGGGATTACCGGAAGCGGACGGTCGATACATCCAGCTGCCGGATCGTCTTCGGAGAGGCGGATTTTTTGCCGGGCATTACCATTGATAAATATGAGGATGTGCTGGTTGTAGAAGCGTTGACGCTGGGAATCGACCGCTATAAGGAAGAGATCGTCGATCTGTTGAAGGAGATTCTGCTTAAGGACGGCATCCGGATCCGCGGTGTTTATGAGCGGAGTGACGCCAAGGAGAGGACCAAGGAAGGGCTTGAGCGGATCAAGGGCTTTATCGGAGATAAATTTGATCCGGTGGTGCAGATTAAGGAAAATGGCGTTTCCTATACTGTCGACGTCAAGGACGGGCAGAAGACGGGCTTCTTCCTTGATCAAAAATACAATCGCAGGGCGATTCAGCCGATCGCGAAAGGGGCGGAAGAGGTACTGGACTGCTTCACTCATACCGGGAGTTTTGCCTTAAACGCCGCCTACGCCGGAGCCGGGCATGTCGTCGGCGTCGACGCTTCGGC
Source organism: Lachnospiraceae bacterium UBA3689 (assembly GCA_002371465.1). GTDB lineage: Bacteria > Bacillota > Clostridia > Lachnospirales > Lachnospiraceae > Chordicoccus. Next base: position 76,614 of record DFIU01000015.1, read on the forward strand.
TTCCGCCTGCCAGATGGCGCGGCACAACGCGGAGCTGAACGGCTTTCAAAATGTGGAATTTCAGACGGCGGATGTGCTGAAACTGCTGCCCAAATTAAAAGAGGAAGGAAAACAGTATGATCTGCTGATTCTGGACCCGCCGGCATTTGCCAAGTCCAGGGCAAATGTCCGAAACGCGGCGAAGGGGTATAAGAAGATCAACCGCCAGGGGATGGAGCTGGTCCGCGACGGAGGCTATTTTGCGACTTGCAGCTGCTCCCGTTTCATGACGCGGGAACTCTTTGAAAAAATGCTGCGGCAGGCTGCCAGGGAGGCTCATGTCCGCCTCAAGCAGGTAGAATATCGGACCCAGTCGCCGGATCATCCGATCCTGTGGACCAATGAGGATTCCTTCTACCTGAAGTTCTATATCTTTCAGATCGTGAGGGAATGATAGAGAAGAAGTCGGATCCTGGGAATATAAGAGAGTGCTAGCGATCCTTAAAGATATAAGAAGAGCTGTAACCGTGTAAAAAGTCCTGCTGGGGACTGTAATTGCAGGGTACAGCTCTTATATTTTATTTCACTGGTTTGAACGGTTTTGTTTGATACGTCTGCTTTACTTGTTTTTTATCAGCAGGACACGGCGGTTCTGCGCTGTGCCGGTTACCCGGATGCCCTTGATGGAGTCGAGGAAGCGGTAGAGCTGGGTATAGCCGTAGAGGCTGACATTGAAATCCGGGTGAAGCTTGCGGATCTCCTGACCCAGGGCGGAGAGGGCGATGCCCTTTTTTCCGTGGCTGCGGACGATGGTGCGGATATCGGCAATGGTGGTGTCGCTCTCTTCATCGCCGGAGGCTTTTAAGGAGACCGTGATCTGGTTGTTGCCGCACTTATTGACGACGATGCCGGACATATCCTGCAGGAATTTGCTCAGCTGGCTGTAACCGAAGGACCGGATATCGAAGTCCGGATATTTATTTTGCAGCCGGCTGCCGATCTCGCCGGGACCGGTCTGCTTGCCGTTGTTGTCGTTCTTGGTGATAATGTTGATGATATCGGCTTCGATGTCCGTTTTGTTGGCGGCGCTGGATGCCTGCTCATTTTCCAAAAGATTCTCCAGTTCCGTAAAGACAGTGCAGGCGGAGCGGAAGGAATCGGGAGTCTTTTTTTCACCCATGCCAATGACCATCTTGCCGGATTCCCGCAGTCGGGAGGCAAGACGGGTGAAGTCGCTGTCGGAACTGACGATGCAGAAACCGTCGACATTGGACCGGTAGAGCAGGTCCATGGCGTCGATGATCAGAGCGGAATCCGTGGCATTTTTGCCGGTCGTGTTGGAAAACTGCTGGATGGGAGTGATGGACTTTTCGAGCAGTCTCGCGCTCCAGTGGGCGTTGGTCGGGGCGGTGAAATCGCCGTAAATGCGGCGGTAGGTGATAGTGCCGTACTGAGAAAGTTCGTCGAAAATTCCGTTCAGGTACTTGGATGAGACGTTGTCAGAGTCAATCAGCAGGGCGAGTTTACGATCTTCTTCCATTTGTTCCTCCTAAAGGACAGGGTGCTTGAATGTGAAATGCTAATCTTGTATTCAGATTAAATTCTATGGGGTAGTCTCGCAATGAGATTTCCCTTATAAAACAATACTGTTTTTGCGGCAGAGGGCGCGGGCTGTGTCCACGGAATCCGGTCCGTGCAGATTTTTAATGGGGGCAAATTCGCGCTCCCGGTCGACCTCGTAGGGCAGGCAGGTTCCCAGCTCATGGACCATATCGAGGATGAAATATTCAAATTTCCAGGCGTTGGGCTCATCCGGCGCAAGGGTGTTTCCGTCCTGATCCGTGTAAGCCGCCTTCTTAAAGGCAAAATGCACCGGCAGAATGCCCTTCGCGATGCGCTCCAGCTCGGGGACGGAGAAGAGGTAGTTTAAAATGACACCGAAGTTGTAAGCCGGATCGCCGCTTTCATCTTTCTGATCCAACATTTCGTCGGTCATTTCCATATATTCGATGACGGAGGGACGACCATCTTCGAGACACATGACGCCGACCTTTTCGTCCCGATTGACTTTGCGGACGACCTTGGAGCCGCTCGCGCAGTGCCGGGAAATGACAGCGCCCAAAAAGGCGGGATCGGCGATGTTCTGGAGAACGTTGTCGACGGCAAAGACGTTGAGCCAGAGAATGTCCTCCTGATGGAGCAGTTTCGTTAAGCCCGCCCGGTCCATCGAGGCGAACCAGCCGCCGTTGCCATTGGGCGAAACGGCGATTCGGGACGGCGTTTCCAGCAGGACTTTTCCCTCATCGGATACGATGGGCGCCATTTCCTGCTTGAAAAAATGGATATACTCAGAGCGGTAGCCGAAGAAGCTGTGGCTGGCAAAGAAATGCCGGGTCTCCTGGTCATTTTTCTCACTGGTCATGATGAAGAGGTGAATCCAGACGCCGGCTCGCTCTACCTGGGTCAGGATATTTTCAATGAGCCGCTGGAAAATGTAGACGTCCCTGGTCTCACCGATATTAAAGGTTCCCTTGGGACCCTTTGAACCAAGGCGAGTCCCCATGCCGCCGGCAAGAAGAACCAGCCCCAGGTGACCGGCGCGAATTTCCTTTAAGCCGACCGCTTCAAAGGAAGCCTGATTTTCGGTAATTTCGCCCTGCTGCATGGCACGGATGGGCGTGATCGTTCCGCGCTTTAAGGGGCGGTCCCTGTGAGAGAGTTCTTTTAAATAAGAAAAGTCTGTATGCTCGATCTGGGACAGGAGAGCTGCCTGCTCGTCGGACTTAAGATACTGGTAAAAAGTAAGGATCTGGTCCTGCCCGATTTCGGTCAGCTTCGCTTTGGCTTCCTGATAGGTCATCTTGTTATCCTCTTTATTATCATTTGGCGGCAAACGACCGTCGTCAGTGTCCTTATTTTACTACAGAATCCCGGGATTTGCTATTGTGGGGATTTGGTCTGCTTTTTTAAGAGAATGATCTACTGTAGGAGCTGGGCGAGGCTAATTCGGGGAGAGAAGGTTTGCTTTACTTAAAATGTAAAAGCGCTTAACTAGTCTTGAAAGCGTCGCTAAGACAAGGTTCAGATAGAGAAAAAGATAAAAAGTTTTTTGTTCGCTGATTGTATCTTCAATAAAGGAGGGGATAAATTTATATCTTGACAAGAAGATTATTTCTTGAAAAAGGCCTCAAGCAGCCAAGGAAAAACCAGCAATCCTACTAAATTTGCGACAGTGATTTTATTCAACATTGACAAAAAACGGAACTTCCCTTATGATGCAGGGCGAAGTAAGGAAACAGGGTTTTCAAAAAGGGGTGATAAAAATGGCAGAATACAAAGTCAGGCTGTCTCAGAATCAGGTCTCTGACTTCGTCCATGCAGCGGAACAGTGCGACTGCGACGTCGATATTTTCTACAATCGCTTCATTGTGGACGCGAAGTCCATTCTGGGGGTCCTAAGTCTTGATCTGACCAGGGATCTGACCGTCCGTATGCCGATCCGCGATCAGAAGTTTGAGAAGCAGATTCAGCGCTACGCGATTGTGTAAGGCGAGCCATTATTGATAGACGATAAAGAAACATGAAGGAGACAGAGATTCGGAATCAGTCGGAGATCTGTCTCCTTTTCTATATTTTACCGGATGGTTCGTAGTATACTGGGAGCATGACGGAAATGAAAAAGCGGACGGATATAACAAGGAAAGAAGATGAGGACAAGCCCCTGATCCGGATCTCGGTCCGAAATCTGGTTGAGTTTTTGCTGCGGAGCGGGGATATCGATTCCCGCCTGCCCTCTGGGCTGGATACGGATGCGATGCTGGCAGGCAGCCGGGTCCACAAAAAGATCCAGAAGCGGGCAGAAAAACGATATCCGAGTCAGTATAGCTCTGAAGTGACTCTTCAAAACGACACGGAATATGATGAGCTGATTCTTCGGGTGGAAGGACGGGCGGACGGCATTTTGGATATTCCTGCGTCCCAAAAGGGGGATGAAGAGGACCAGCCTTCTGATTTGCCGAATCAAAAGCGCGGGCAAAAGGCTGGTGATAAGAAGCTGGAAAGTCGGGAGGTCGTGATCGATGAGATCAAGGGCATGTATCTGGATGTCACACTTCTTGAAGAGCCCTTTCCCCTCCATCTTGCCCAGGCAAAGTGCTATGCCGCCATGTATGCGGAAAGGGAGGACCTGACGGAGGTTTCGGTACGCCTCATCTATGTCAATCTCGATACGGAGGAGACACAGACCTTTTTGTCTTCTTATTCCTTCGAGGACTTAAAGACCTGGTTTGCAGATCTGGTTGATGAGTACGAGAAGTGGGCGAAGTGGCAGCTTGAGCATAAAAGAGCTCGGGATGTCTCGATGAAGCAGCTGGAATTTCCCTTTCCCTATCGGGAGGGGCAGAAGAAGCTGACGGCTGCCGTTTACCACACCATAAAGGAGGGAAAACAACTCTTTTTGATGGCGCCGACCGGGACGGGCAAGACCATGAGTTGTGTCTTTGCCGCGGTCCGGGCGGTCGGAGAGGGACTGGGGGATCGGATCTTTTATCTGACTGCAAAAAATGAAACCCTGCGGAATGGGATGGAAGCCTTTAAGCTCCTGCAGCAAAAGGGTCTTAATCTGGTCCTGGTGCGGATTACGTCAAAAGAGAAGGTCTGCCCCATGAACCGGGTTTCCTGTAACCCGGATGACTGCCCCTATGCCAAGGGGCATTTTGATCGGATCAATGAGGCGGTCTTTGACTTTATCAGCAGGCAGGAGATTCTGGATGCGGATTCGGTCAAGGCGCAGTCGGAAGCCTACCGGGTCTGTCCCTATGAGCTGGCAATGGACGTATCGGGCTGGGCGGACGCTGTTTTAGGGGATTACAATTATGTCTTCGATCCCAATGCCCGCCTTAGAAAATTTTTCGGCGAGGGGGCAGGCGGAGACTCGATTTTCCTGATCGATGAAGCCCACAACCTGGTCGACCGGGGACGGGAAATGTACAGCGCCTCCCTGGTCCGGGAACATACCATGAGGGCAAAACGGCAGCTGGGGCAAAAGCATCAGAAACAGGCGAAAGCTCTTGATAAAATCAGTAAGATTCTGCTGGAGCAAAAACATGAGCTTCTGGATGGGGGGCTTGAGAACTACCAGATCAAGGAGTTTGGTCGGCTGGACCAGCTCGAATATGCCTGTCTCCACGCCTATGAAGCCATGCAGACCCTGTTTCGGACCTCCAAAGATGGGGACTTAAAAGAAAAGCTCCTTGATTTTTACTTTGAACTGGGAACCTTCTGCTCGATCTTTCAGAACCTGGATGAATCCTACGTCGCTTACACGGAGAACCGGGTCTTAAAACCGGGAAAGGGAGAGGAGAAGGCGAAGACAGAATTTTCCCTGACCCTGTACTGCGTCAATCCGGCAGGGCTTCTGACGGAGTGCATGGATAAGGGGCGGGCTGCGGTTTTATTTTCCGCGACCTTGCTTCCGCTTTCCTATTTTAAGCACCTTTTGACAACCGGGGAGGCCCCCTATGCCGTTTACGTCGAGTCCCCCTTTCCGGCTGCCAACCGCCGCATCCTGGTGGGGCGGGATGTCAGCACCCGCTACAAGCTGAGGGGAGCGGACCTCTACCGCAGGCTCGCCGCCTATATCGCAGCTGTTGCCCGGGCAAAGACCGGAAACTACCTGGTCTTCTTTCCTTCCTATCAGATGCTGCGGGATGTCTTTCGCGTCTACCGGGAGGAGTTTGATACTCCGGATGTGGACTGGGTCTTGCAGACGTTCGCCATGGGAGAGGCGGACCGGGACATTTTTATGGAAAATTTCTATGAACACCCCAAACGGTCCCTGGTTGCCTTCGCCGTGATGGGGGGCATGTTCTCGGAGGGCATCGACCTGACCGGGGATCGGCTGATTGGCGCCATTGTCGTAGGGGCAGGGCTGCCCCAGGTGTCGAGCGAGCGGGATATTATCCGCCAATATTTTGATGGGCAGGGACAAAATGGCTTCGCCTACGCCTACCTCTATCCGGGCATGAACAAGGTCGAGCAGGCAGCGGGGCGGGTGATCCGCACTGCGGTCGACCGGGGAGTCATCCTGCTTTTGGATGATCGTTTTCTGGAGGGCAGCTATCGCGCCCTCTTCCCCCGGGAGTGGACGGATGTCGGGACCTGTACCCTGGATACGGTGGGGCAAGAGTTGGAGCAGTTCTGGGATAGAGAGGAATTTGATGTTGATAGAAATAGATAGCAGGCAGGTTGGGCTTTTACTGCATGCATAAGAAAAGAATTTGATTTGATCAGAAATCCAGGTCAGAAATCCAGTGACCAGAATCTTTGATTTTTATTACATAGGAGAAAAAAGGGCAGTGAGCGTTAACTGGTAAAACTTTGATGAGAATAAGGGTGGATCAGATCATAGTAAAGCGGGTACATACAGAACGTTTACAGAATATCTACAGATAAATACAGGAGGACAGGATGGGACAGATTAAAGCGGTCGTATTTGACTTAGATAATACTCTTTATAACTACAATGGAGCGGATGAGGCGGCAAAGGTGGAGCTGTGCCGCTATGCGGAGCAAAGATTCGGGCTCTCGCCTGATGAGACCATGAAGCTGCACCGGGAGATCATGGACGAGCAGATGGAGGAACTGGGCAGGACGGCGGCTTCCCACAGCCGGATGATCCGCTGCCAGAGAATGCTGGAGAGGCTGGAAAAGCCCCTCTTTCCCCATGCCCAGGCGATGTGCCGGATCTACTGGGAGACCCTCTTTGACCATATGGAGATCGAGCAGGGGGCGGCGGAACTGCTGCGGGCTTTAAGCCTCTATGGCATCAAAGTGGGCGTCGGCACCAACATGACCGCCTGGGTCCAGTTTGAAAAAATCAACCGTCTGAAGCTGGGACCCTATATAAGCAGCATGGTCACAAGCGAGGAAGCAGGGGCGGAAAAGCCGGATCTGAAGTTCTTTCTCTATGTCTTAAAGAAGATGGGCTGCCTGCCCGAGGAATGTCTCTTCATCGGGGATGATCCACGTCTGGACTATCTGGGCGCGAAGGCAGCTGGCTTAAAAGCCGCCTGGTACACCCGCCGCGCCGATGATGCCAATGGCTACGTCAAGCGGGATAAAAAGCTGGAAGAGAAGGTGGAGATGAGAATCGCTGCCTTTGAAACATGCCTGACAGGGGACGGAATCCGTCTGGGAGATGAGTTAATCCGTTACCGGAGATAAGAAATGCACCGGGCGGGCAGACGGCTCTTTTTTGGAAAATAAAGTTGCCACATGGCATAAATTTTGTATAATGTAAAAGGAATGCGCTTGGGAGCGTATTTTGATCTTATCCAAATGACAATTCAAAACGTGCATATCTTTTAAGCGGGGTAGGTAATTACATGGTCAGAAGAATCTATGTAGAAAAGAAACCGTCGTTCTCCATTCAGGCAAAAGATCTCAGCCACGGAATCCGGCATTATCTCCATATCAATGCCTGCGAAAACGTCCGCATTTTTATCCGCTATGACGTAGAAAATGTCTCAAACGAAACCTTTGAGAAAGCATGCAGGAGCGTCTTTGCGGAGCCGCCGGTCGATACCATCTATTTTGAGAACCTGCCCCAGGAGGAGCGCGCCCATATCTTTTCTGTCGAGTATCTGCCGGGACAGTTTGACCAGAGGGCGGATTCCGCGGAACAGTGCATCCGCTTTTTAAATGAGAAGGAGGATCCGACGGTCCGTACGGCGACAACCTATATGCTGATCGGCAATCTGACTGATGAGGATGTCAAAAAAGTCATCGACGATACGGTCAATCCGGTCGATTCCAGGCTGACCGACGAGACCAAGCCCCAAACGCTGAAGGCAAATTATCCGGAACCGGACTCTGTTGAGACTCTGGACGGTTTTGTTGATATGAAGGAAGAGGAGCTGCGAGGACTTTACGATCAGCTCAACCTCGCCATGACCTTTGCCGATTTCCGGTTTGTGCAGAATTATTTCCAAAAAGATGAAAAGCGGGATCCCACGATCACCGAGATCCGGGTCCTTGATACATATTGGTCTGACCACTGCCGCCATACGACCTTCCAGACCGAGCTGAAGCAGGTAAGCTTTGGCAAGGGCGATATGAAAAAGCCGATTGAGGATACCTTTAAACAGTATCTGGCGGATCGGGACGATCTCTATGGGGGCAGATCGGATAAGTATGTCTCCCTGATGGATCTGGCGCTTCTGGGGGCGAAGAAGCTCAAGAAGGAAGGAAAGCTTGCCGATCAGGAGGAATCCGATGAGATCAATGCCTGCTCCATCGTCGTTCCGGTCGATGTGAACGGCAAGGAAGAGGAGTGGCTGATTAATTTTAAAAATGAAACCCACAACCATCCGACGGAAATCGAGCCCTTCGGTGGTGCCGCGACCTGCCTGGGCGGAGCTATCCGGGACCCGCTCTCCGGACGGACCTATGTCTACCAGGCGATGCGAGTGACGGGCGCGGCTGATCCGACTCGTCCCCAGTCCGAGACGCTAAAAGGCAAGCTGCCCCAGAAGAAGCTGGTCAGAGGCGCGGCTCACGGTTATTCTTCCTATGGAAATCAGATCGGCCTGGCGACCGGTTATGTAAAAGAAATCTATCATCCCAACTATGTGGCAAAGCGGATGGAGATCGGCGCCGTCGTCGGTGCGGCTCCCCGCAGAGCTGTTATTCGGGAAAATTCCGATCCGGGAGACATCATCATCCTGCTGGGCGGCAGAACCGGTCGGGACGGAATCGGTGGAGCAACCGGATCCTCGAAGGCTCATACCGTTGAATCGACGGAGGTCTGCGGGGCGGAAGTCCAGAAGGGAAATGCCCCGACGGAGCGCAAGCTGCAGCGGCTCTTTAAGAGGGAAGAAGTTTCCCACATCATTAAAAAATGCAACGACTTCGGGGCAGGCGGCGTCTCCGTCGCGATCGGAGAGCTGGCTCCGGGGCTGACCGTCGATCTCGACAAGGTTCCCAAGAAGTACGCGGGACTTGACGGCACCGAACTTGCCATTTCTGAATCCCAGGAGCGGATGGCAGTCGTCGTCGACCCCAAGGATGTCGATAAATTCTTAGCCTATGCCCACAGTGAAAACCTGGAGGCAACTCCGGTCGCTGTCGTGACCGAGGAGCCGAGACTGAAACTGAACTGGAAGGGCAAGGATATCGTCAACATTTCCCGCGCCTTCCTCGATACCAACGGCGCGCACCAGGAGACCGATGTCTTTGTCGAGATCCCCAATGCTGCCGATTCGGAAATGAACCCCAATCCCTTTGCGCCGACCGATGTCAATGATACCGAGGGGATCCGCCGGGAGTGGCTCAAAGTTCTTTCCGATCTCAATGTCTGTTCCCAGCGCGGTCTGGTGGAAATGTTCGACGGTTCCATCGGAGCGGCTTCAACGTTAATGCCCTATGGCGGCCGCTACCAGCTGACCGAGACTCAGGGCATGGTCGCCAAGGTTCCGGTTCCGGATGGCAAGACCAACACCGTCACCATGATGGCTTACGGTTTTGATCCCAACCTCTCCACCTGGAGCCCCTACCACGGCGCGGCATGGGCGGTCACGACTTCCCTTGCCAAGATTGCGGCTATGGGCGGCGATGTCACCAGGATCCGCTTCACCTTCCAGGAATTTTTCCGCAGAATGAGTCAGGATCCGGAGCGGTGGAGCCAGCCTATGGCGGCTCTTCTGGGCGCTTACGCGGCTCAGATCGGTTTCGGACTGCCGTCCATCGGAGGCAAGGATTCCATGTCCGGCACCTTTGAGGATATCGATGTCCCGCCGACCCTGGTATCCTTTGCAGTCGATACGGCGAAGGTTCAGGATGTGGTAACTCCGGAGTTTAAGACGCCGGGCAGCAAGATCGCCTGGATCCGTCTGCCCAGGACCCACTACCAGCTGCCGGATTATAAGAAGGTTCTCAAGGTCTGCGCAAAGCTGCATGAGGATATGCAGAAGGGCAATATTGTCTCCGCCTACGTTGCAGGAAGATTCGGTCTTGCGGAGGCAGCGGCAAAAATGGCGTTCGGCAACCGCTACGGAGTCAGGATTGAACATAACCTGAATCCCCAGGACTTCTTTGCCCCCAACTACGGCGATTTCGTCGTAGAGGTCCCGGACGGCAGGCTTTCTAAATTAAAGAGCAAATACACCGTGATCGGTGAAGTTAAGGCAGAGGATACCTTTGAATACGGCAGCTGTGTCATTTCCCTGGGTGAGGCACTGGGCGCCTGGACCGGGACGCTGGAAGGGGTCTTTAAGACCAAAGTTTCGGACGATACATCCCGAGTCGATACGCCTCTTTATTTAAGAGGAAAGAAGGACCTCTACATCTGCAGCCGCAAGATTGCGGAACCCCATGTCTTTATCCCGGTCTTCCCGGGAACCAACTGCGAGTATGATACGACCACTGCCTTTGAGCGGGCGGGCGCATCGGTTACGGCAAGGGTCTTCCGCAATCTGACGGAGCAGGATATCCGGGATTCCGTTGATGAATTTGCCAGGGAAATCGCCAGGTCCCAGATCGTCATGTTCCCGGGCGGCTTCTCGGCAGGCGACGAGCCGGACGGCTCCGCCAAGTTCTTTGCAACTGCCTTCCGGAACAAGAAGATCCGGGATGAGGTCGAAAAGCTGCTGGCTCGCGACGGTCTGGTTCTGGGTATCTGCAACGGCTTCCAAGCTCTGATTAAGCTGGGTCTGGTTCCCAATGGCAAGATCACTGGTCAGGATCCGACAGCACCGACTTTGACCTACAACACGATAGGAAGACATATCAGCCGGGAGTGCACGATCAAGGTGGTGTCCGACAAGAGCCCCTGGTTACAGGAAGCCAAGGTCGGCGGCGTCTACGCCAATCCGGCATCCCACGGCGAAGGCCGCTTCGTCGCCTCCCAGGAATGGCTGCAGAAGCTCTTTGAAAATGGTCAGGTCGCGACCCAGTACTGCGATTCGGAAGGAACCGTCACGATGGATGAGGAGTACAATGTCAATGGTTCCTATTGCGCGATCGAGGGGATCACTTCGCCTGACGGCAGGATCCTGGGCAAGATGTGCCACAGCGAACGCCGGGGCGACGGAGTTGCGGTCAACATTTACGGCGAACAGGATCTGAAGATCTTTGAATCCGGTGTCAGGTACTTCCGGTAATATACGCAGCGTGTCGTTCACCATGCTTTAGGTGAGGTCTCCGGATGACGGCACTTATGATCGGCAGGGATGGGGGAAGCGCATACTTCCTCATCCCTGCCGATCTTTTTGCATGGAGGGGAAATTGAAAATTTTCCTTGACTTCAAAGTCCATATTTCATATAATAATCAAGCAGTCGCGAAGCGGCAGGCATGGCGAGATAGCTCAGTTGGCTA
>DFIU01000015.1:88027-91440 GCA_002371465.1 Lachnospiraceae bacterium UBA3689
CGCGGTTCATACCCGCGGTGTCGAGGGTCCGAGTCCCCCTCTCGCTACGAACTTTGGGAGTCCCGTCGGGGGCTCCTTTTTGTATATCAAAACCCTCTTTAAAATCATTTGACGGGCGATGAACTAAGAGATGAAAATAGGTATAATCTTTTATGATATCAGTTCTTGGATGCCTGGAAATTGGCAAAGTCAGTGGGGCTGAAAGCTGCCTAAAAGTAAAAAGAGAGAGGTATTCACACCGGATATAGATGATTTTTTCTACAAATGGTGCATCTTTTTATTAGGGGATTATCGAGTCCTTACTTTTACCCTAAACCAAAACATAAATGAAAAACTTAGAAGGAGGCAACATGAAATATACAAAAATTCCCTATGTCGATAAGCCGGTATCCCGGATTTTATATGGTACGGCGGCAGAGCCCTTTCTGGGCGGCGGGGATGGAGAACGGCTGCTGGACCAGATGACGGAACTGGGCGTGACGACCATCGATACGGCGCAGAACTATGCCGGTGCGGAAAAGTCTATCGGTCATTGGCTGGATAAGAGGCAGAACCGGGAGAATGTCGTCATTTTGTCAAAATGCGGGCATCCGGATACTTCAAACTGGATTCCCAGGGTCAATGAGAGAGAAATGAGAAAGGACCTGGAAGGATCTCTTGCCGATCTGCATACTAACTACATTGATATCTATCTGCTGCACCGGGACGATCCCAAAACGGATGTACAGATCCCGGTTGAGGTTTTCAACGCCATGCATGCGGAGGGCAGGATCGGGGCCTTTGGCGGGTCCAACTGGGATTTTCACCGGATTGAAGCGGCAAATGAATACGCCTATAAGCACGACATGATTCCCTTTACAGTCTCCAGTCCGAATTTTGGTCTGGCGCGACAGGTGACAGATCTGTGGGGAGGAGGCTGCGTCAGCATTTCCGGAGCGGAAGGCGAGGAAGCCAGGACCTGGTATAAAAAGAACCAGATGCCGGTTGTCGCCTATTCCAGCCTGGACAGGGGATTTTTCAGCGGCAAGGTAAAAAGCGAAGATCAAGGTCGCGTAGCTGAAATCCTGGATGAATTTGCCGTCAAGGGCTATGTCAGCGAGGATAATTTTGAGCGGCTGAAACGGTGTGAGGAGCTGGCGGAAGAAAAGCAGGCGACAGTGGCACAGATCGCCATGGCTTACATTTTCGACTCGGGGCTCAACACCTTTGCCGTTATCAGTACCCGGTCTGTCGAGAGGATGCAGCAAAATATCAAGGCCCTGTCTCTTGAGCTGACGGAAGAGGAGATTGCCTATTTGGAACTGCGATAAATATAGGAAGAAATATTTATCTGGAATTTTGTGAGCAGCCGGAATCATTGACGCAGAGTTTAGGGAAGAAGAGAGATTTACTCTTGTCGAACATGGGTGAGGAACTGGATTCGTATGTCTCGATCTTTATTTTTGCTGGTAATATAGCGGGAATTTCGTATAAAAGTTGTGCACAATTTTTGTAAAAAAAGCTATACCGAAAATTTAGCCTTTGCTATAATGACACTTGTATAGGAAGGAATCATGAAATACCAGATTTCGTGTTTGACGGAGAGATAAAAGTGATAAATAGTAAGAGTCATTTCGGGAAAGTTCCCCTGAAAGGGAGGATTTTTGATGGAAAATTGAAAACGGCGGTCCGAAAGTGCGTTGGTCGGAAACTGCTGATTGCGGACGCAATTTTAATCGCCCTTGCCGGAACAACGTATGCGGTCAATGCCCACCAGTACAACCATAAATTTTTAAGCGGGACGACCATCAATGGGATCGACGTCAGCGATAAGACCGTGGATGAGACGAAGGCTCTTTTGGAGCCGGTCGTCGAAAATTACAGCCTTACCTTAAAATTGCGGGACAATAAGACGGAGACGATTCCTGCCTCGTCGATTGATTTTCATTATACGCCGGGCGATGAGCTGGACAAGTTGCTCAATGAGCAGAATTCATTTGCCTGGATCAAAGGAGCGCTCGGCGGAAAAGAGGATCTGACAGTCACTACCCCGGTTTCCTATCAGGAAGAGAAACTGAACGCGCTTACCGCATCCTTTCCGGAATTCCAGGAAGCCAACATGACCGCTCCGGTCAATGCGAAAATTGCGATCGGAGAGGATAATTCCGTCAGCATTACACCGGAAGTGGAAGGCGATCAGCTGAATCAGGATAAAGTACAGGAGATCCTGAAGACATCCTTGAGTCAGCTGAAAACCGAGGTTGATCTGGACCAGGCAGGAGCCTACAATGAACCGACGGTTCGCAAAGATGACAAGGAGCTTCAGAGTCATTTTGATGATGTGAAAGGTTTCCTGGCGACGACGATTATCTTCCAGAATCCTGACGGCACAACACAGGTTCTCGACGCCACTACGACGAAGACCTGGCTTAAGGAGGAAGACGGAACCGGGTATCTGCATGTGGATCCGGATACTCTGCGGCAAAGATGTACAGAATGGGCACAGCAGTGGGCTGCTGCGGACGATAATTACGGATATTTCAGAACATTCCGCTCTACAAATTACGGAATCGTCCGGATTAAGACCAGCGATCTGCATGGTCATGTTCTGGACCAGGCTAAGACAGCGGATACGATCTATCAGGATCTGATCAATCGGGCGGGCAAGGTAACCCATGAGCCTGCTTATTCCAAATATGAGGATGTCAAGAGTGCCGGTCTGGGCGGAACATATGTCGAGGTTGATGTCGATTCCCAGCATGTTTATATCTATCAAAACCATGAGCTGGTCTTTGACACCAGCTGTGTTACCGGGAGAGAATATAAAACTCCAACTCCGAGCGGCATTTTCGCCGTTTACATGAAGGAGACGGACGCGGCGCTGACCGGTGCAATGAAAGCAGACGGAACGCCGTCCTATGTATCATATGTTGACTACTGGATGCCTTTTTACGAAGGGTATGGTCTGCACGATGCCTCCTGGAGAGATGAATTCGGGGGGAAGATATATCGCTATTCCGGATCCCATGGCTGCGTCAACCTTCCGCCCAGTGCGGCGGATGACGTCTTCAGGCTTGTGGAAAAAGGAACACCTGTTGTTGTCTTCCGCGAAAGCGAGCAGGCGGACCCCGTAAATTATTCTGATAAGACGGGGGAAAATGATGGAGCAAATGAAGAGTGATCTTTCATGAGATTTTTACAAGGAGGTTTATATGGCAATCAGAATCGGAATCATGGGTTACGGGAATTTGGGCAGAGGGGTCGAGCTGGCAGTCAATGCAGCGGAGGACCTGGAACTTGCGGCGGTCTTTACCAGAAGAGATCCGGCATCGCTTGAGATCGCTTCAAAGAACGTTCCGGTAGTCAGCAGCACGGAAGCAGAAAAATGGGTGGATCGGATCGACGTCATGATCCTTTGCGGCGGGTCCGCAACG
>DFIU01000015.1:91567-182116 GCA_002371465.1 Lachnospiraceae bacterium UBA3689
CGCATTCCGGAGCATTTCGCGAATGTTGATCAGGCGGCTAAGGTTGGCAACCATGTCGGCATCATTTCCGTCGGCTGGGATCCGGGTATGTTCTCTCTGGCTCGCGTCTACTCAACGGCAGTTCTGCCCAACGGCAAGAATTACACCTTCTGGGGCAAGGGTCTGTCCCAGGGTCATTCAGATGCAATCAGAAGAATTGAGGGCGTCAAGGATGCCCGTCAGTATACGATCCCGGTCGACCAGGCTTTAGAGGCAGTCCGTGCCGGCAGGCATCCGGAACTGACTACCCGTCAGATGCACACCAGAGAGTGCTTCGTCGTCCTGGAAGAGGGCGCGGACGCAGCCAGGGTCGAAAAAGAGATCAAGGAAATGCCCAACTACTTTGCGGACTATGATACGACTGTGCATTTCATCTCCGAGGGGGAGCTGAAGCGGAACCATCAGAGCATGGCTCACGGCGGTTTTGTATTCCGGTCCGGCACAACCGGCAAGGATGACGAGCATACCCACGTCATCGAGTACAGCTTAAAGCTTGATTCCAATCCGGAATTTACGACATCCGTTCTGGCTGCCTATGCGAGGGCGGCTTATCGCCTCAATCAGGAGGGTGTAAGCGGTGCTAAGTCTGTTCTGGATATCGCTCCGGCCTATCTGTGCGCGGAATCCGGTGAGGAATTAAGAGCCCATCTCCTGTAACTGCAGGGATAATCATCTATGGATAAGAATTTCGGTCAACTTTTGCATCTTGTTTGGGTGCTGAGACCTATGATAAGTTTCAGCAGTCATCAGATGAGTTTGTGTGGAGTCGCTGGATCGGTTGACACAGAAAGCCAAAGATGGTACGTTTAGTAAGTAATTTAATATTGTGATAGAGGTTGCGTAGCTTATCAGTAGATTTTTCGGATGCAGCGGTGTGCAGATGAGGAAAAATGAAAGGAAGATACGCCGAAGGGTCCGCGAGCCGTTCGCGGATGCCTGGGCATACAGAAAAGATCTGTATGACTGTCATCAAACAAGATGGGGCGCTATCCAAAAGAGATGAATTCTTTTGATGCCGCCCAATAGGGCGGCATTTTTTATCCCCCACAAGAAAGGAGCTTTACATGGCTATTTTCAGAGGTGCAGGCGTTGCGATCGCAACACCGTTTTTTGAGGACGGATCGATCAACTATGAAGAATTCGGCAGACTGATCGATTTCCAGATTGACAACCACGCCGACGCAATCATCGTATGCGGAACGACCGGCGAATCGGCGACCATGACGGAAGAGGAACACATGGAAGTTGTCCGCTACTGTGTGGAAAAAGTCAGCCACCGGATCCCTGTCATTGCGGGGACAGGCTCCAATGATACCAGGACGGCGGTCAAGCTGTCCAGGCAGGCGGAAGAGGATGGCGTCGATGCGGTTCTGGTTGTGACGCCTTACTATAATAAGGCAACTCAGAAGGGTCTGATCGCCCACTATACGGAAGTGGCAAACGCCATTGAGATTCCAATCATCATGTACAATGTGCCCAGCCGGACCGGCTGCAATATCCAGCCCGCGACTGCTGCCTATCTTGCCAGGAATGTAAAGAATATCGTGGGGATCAAGGACGCGACTGGCAATATCAGCCAGACGGCGGAGATGATGGCTCTGGCGGGAGAGGATCTGGAACTGTATTCCGGAAACGACGACCAGGTTCTGCCTATTCTGGCTCTGGGCGGACAGGGGGTCATTTCGGTTCTTTGCAACGTTGCGCCCCAAGAGACGCATGACATGTGCCAGAGGTTCTTTGACGGCGATATCGCCGGCTGCCGGGAGATACAGCTGAAGGCTCTGCCCTTAATCCAGGCTCTCTTTTGTGAAGTCAATCCGATTCCGGTCAAGACAGCGCTTAAGTATATCGGCATCAAGGCAGGTCCTTTGCATCTGCCGCTGACTGAGATGGAAGCGGATCATGCCGCCGGATTGAAGCAGGCAATGATTGACTTTGGCCTTACGGTCAGGGAATGAAGGAGGCTGTCTGTGGATTGTGACTCCCCCTGAGATTGCGCCTAATAATTGACGGAAGTCAAAATGAATGCTAAGATAAAACCTAGCTATGAAAATTTACGGTCATATGGACTGTTTCAGGGGAGCATCAATGAAAGGGGATTTCAATGAAAGCAAATAAGGTCAGATGTCTTATGCTGGTGGCAGCAACCGTTGCAACAATGGCGCTTGCAGGCTGCGGGGGAAGAAAAGTAGCTTCAGTAGCAGAAAATGATTCCACGATTACGGCCGTTGCACCGAGCATTTCTACGAATACTGTTTCAGAAAATTCCAGCGGAATCATTGCGGCGCAGACGATCGCTCCGACAGCGATTACTCCGGCGGTAAGCGGGTCCACTTCGACAGATTCAGCGGCGACCGGGACCGGAACGGAGGCATACACTACAGCCGGTGTGAATTTCCGCAAAGATGCGGATGAAGATGCGGATGTAATCGGTACTATTGAACTGGGTGAAAAGGTGGAGGTTCTCGGAACCGAGGACGGCTGGACCCAGGTTCGTTACGACGGAGAGACTGGATACGTCAAGTCGGATTATATCGGCAAGGAGCCGGTACAGGCATCTCAGGATGATGACAATGACGACGAGGATTCCGGTGACTATGATCGCTCGAACGATGATGAGGATGATCGGGAGTCGGAGGATTCGGATGATCAGGAAGAGTCCTATGATGAGGACGATAGTTCGGAGAAGGATACTGATGAGGATGACAGTGAAGATACGGATCAGGATAATGAATCTGAAGACGAAGAAGAATAATTCTTTTCTGAATCGGATCTGAGCCGGATTGTTAAGAGTCTTTCTGTGTAAGCAGAGAGGCTCTTTTTACTTGGGCGTTTCGGATAAATCAGCTTATGAATGGGGAGGGCTTACGATGGGAGATATCATGAAAAAGAAGGCAGTTCAGGCTCAGCTGTGCTTTGAAAATCTGAAAGAACAGATCGGCGAGACGGTGACCGTCCCGGTCTGCTTCAATGTGGATGAGACGCGGGAGAAACTGATCCGCAGCGCCTGTTTTTCCCATAACCCCTTTCCAGGCGTACTAAAACCGGTGCTGTTGAGTCTTCGCAGAAAGGCGGTTCGTCGGCTCTATGAGGATGAAAAGGTCCTGCAGACGGGACCTGCAGCGGCGGTCCTTGCCATGGACGCGGCTCTTGCCGAGGAGATCGGCAACATCAGAAATCGGGAGGCGAAGGAGAGCCCGGTGGTCTGCGATGTGGCGCTGGCAGGGCTTCAGGTAATCCGGCTCTACATGATGGCTTATGAGGGGAACCGGGAATTTATCAAATCCCGCTACACTTCGGCGATCCGGGTAGACAATGCCTTAAACGGTTCCTTCTATAAATATAGGACGAAAGACGACAGATCCTTCTCCACCCATGTCTATTATGAGTCCCAGAAGCGGAAGATGATGGAGACTTTGAGTATCACCAAGGACCCGGACCGGTTTGTCTTTACTTCCCTGCCCTTTGACCGCCGGACGACGGCGGATGCGATCGGACGATGGAAAGCGCAGGAGCTGGAGGAGAGGGCTTTTGAAAATGGCGCCTGCGGCTGTATGCTTCGGACCCGCAAAGAGTGGGAAGAGACGGAAGCGGGAAAAGCAGTGAAAGCGATGCCCCTCTATCGGCTGAAAAAAGAGACGGATACACCGGTTAAAAACTGGGGATCTTCCAACAGCCGAGGACCTCTGTCCGGTATCAAGGTTCTGGACCTGACCCATATCATTGCGGGACCAGCCTGCACCCGACTTTTAGCTGAGATGGGGGCGGATGTTCTGATGATCCGCCGCGGGGACTATCTGCATCAGGAACAGGCCATGCTGGAACTGGACGGCTGGGCGGGAAAGAACAGCGTCCAGCTGGATTTCAACCTGCCGGAAGAGCTTGCCCGGGCGAAAGACCTGGTCAGGGAGGCGGATGTGGTGGTCTCCTCCTACCAAAGCGGAGCGCTGGACCGCTTTGGTCTTTCGGACCAGGATATCCATAAACTTAATCCAAATGTGATCTATGGTTCCCTGGTCTGCTTCTCGGATACAGTCTGGAAGGAACGTCCGGGCTGGGCGCCCTGCGCGGAAGATATCACGGGACTTTCGATCCGGAACGGATCTTTGGATCATCCGGTCAATTTAAACGGCGTTCCGCTTGATTACATACCGGGTTTTATCCTGACTGCCGGAATTCTCCAGGCGATTCGCAGGCAGATGACGGAGGGGGGCTCCTACACGGTGACCGGTTCCCTGACGAGAGGGGCTAGGTGGCTCCATGAATGCACGGATCTTTGGGAGAAGGAAATGGAGAAGGTACCATTTGAACGGGAAAAAGAGTATTCTACCCGCAAGATCAAGGATTTTGACTATAAGGGTTTTAGAACTGTCTACCAAAAGGTGGAAGGAACAGCAGTCGGGACGGTCTATTTTCCCGCTCCTGCCGTAAGATGCAGAGCCTTTGACCAGCCGGAGCAGAATATGGGCTTTCAGAGCGGCTGCCGGGGCTGGAAGGAAAAGTGATGATAGAGGGGCTTGACTCTGCTACTTTACAGTGCTATAGTATTTTGGTCTTAAATGAATAGCGACGTTGAAGTTTTTCAGAAAAATGGTGGGAACGAAGAGCGAGACCATACCGAAGGAGTAAAACTCTCAGGTGTCCGGAAACGGACGGAGACTGAAAGACGGAGTGGCTCTGGAGAAGTCCGTGCGGAAAGATCTTTCCGGGAACGGGTGCCGAAGGTGCAAGGATCTGCTTATTTCAGGCAGATGGAATCTCTCAGGCAAAAGGACAGAGTAGGAATCATCCGGATCAGTATGCGGATGATTATTCAGAGCCGATTCCGTTTCCCCGGGATCGGTTTTTTCTTATTATAGACGAAAGCTTCAATGCCGGAACAACGAATGGGAGGGGTTTTATTTCATGGAGGCGTTTAACAATACTGTCATTGCGGTTGACAACTTTGTATGGAACAATATTCTGCTGTTCGTTCTGGTTGGAACCGGTATCTTTTTCACCATTCGGACCAGATTTATTCAGGTCCGCAGATTTCCCGCGGCATGGAAACGGGTGTTTGGCGGTTTTTCCTTAAATGGCGATAAGGCAGGCAAGAACGGCATGTCATCTTTTCAAGCCCTGGCGACGGCGATTGCAGCCCAGGTCGGAACGGGAAATATCGCCGGCTGCGCGACTGCCTTGGTTTCCGGCGGTCCAGGCGCCATTTTCTGGATGTGGATCGCTGCTTTCTTCGGTATGGCGACAATTTACGGGGAAGCGGTGCTGGCGCAGAAAACTAGGACCCGCGATGAAAACGGGCAGGTAACCGGCGGCCCGGTCTACTATATCCGCAAGGCTTTCCACGGACCCTTTGGAAAGTTCATGGAAATCTTCTTCTCGATTGCGATTATCCTGGCTCTTGGTTTTATGGGAAATATGGTCCAGTCCAATTCCATTACGGACGCCTTCCATACGGCATTTGGCACCAATAAACTGGTTGTCGGAATTGTAATCGCAGTTGTCGCGGCCTTTATTTTTCTTGGTGGAATTTCCAGAATCGCCGGCTTTACCGAGAAGGTTGTCCCGGTTATGGCTGGTCTATACCTGATCGGCGGCATCATCTGTCTGGTGATCAACCGCGGCAACCTGCTTCCGGGAATTGTTTCGATCTTTGTTGGAGCTTTTTCACCGAGGGCTGTCGGAGGAGCCGTCGCGGGTATCACGGTTCGACAGGCCATGCGCTACGGTGTGGCAAGAGGCCTGTTCTCCAATGAAGCAGGTATGGGGTCGACGCCTCACGCCCATGCGATGGCACAGGTAGATCATCCACAGGATCAGGGCGAAACAGCTATGGTCGGCGTCTTTATCGACACCTTCGTCGTTCTGACTATGACGGCTCTGGTTATCTTAAGCTCCGGTGTTCTTGACGGCATGATCGAAAAGAACATAACGGGAACTCCGGTTGCCCAGGCGGCCTTCACCAGCGCCATCGGAAGAGTCGGTTCAGGCTTTGTAGCTGTCTGTCTGCTCTTCTTTGCCTTCTCGACCATTATCGGTTGGTATTTCTTTGCAGCTTCAAATGTAAAATCTTTGCTCGGTGCGAAGTTTGTCAGACCGTTCTCCGTTATCGTAGTCATCTGCATTGTGATCGGAGCGGTCCTTAAGGTAGAGCTGGTCTGGAATCTGTCCGATCTCTTTAACGGTCTGATGGTGCTGCCCAACCTGATCGCCCTCCTTGCCCTAAACGGCATTGTTTCCCGGGCAGCAAGAGGCAAGGATATCAGCAAGGCGTAACGACTAGAGGGCTTGTGGGAGTTCTTTGAATTACCGGGTATTAACTTTGGCAGAGGAAAATGAGGACAAGTAAGTCAGGATGTAGGCAGGGACACGGGTCCCTGCCTTTTTTATACGCAAAAAGTGACAAATTTCACCTTTAACAGAGGGAATAATTTGATATTATTGATAGTAGATGAGCGGATTCAGAAATAATAGATAAAAATTGACGAAGAGGATACAGCGGCAATACATATGAATGGACGAAGCGGATTCATAAGAAATAAAACTGATCTGTATGGATAGATGAAGTGGATAAAACAGTGAAGTAACTGACTCCATAAAACAGTGCTCCTGCGTTAGGATTTAGCACAGATGCAGTGGTCATCTGAAAATATGAAGTGAATGAAGAGGTAAAAGCCATGGCATCATGAAGTGAGTAACTGATTTCAGAAAAGGTGCCGGCGCAGCGCAGCCTCTCAATTTGCCTAAAAGATCTTAGGCAGAGAGAGCAGACCGGCAGAAAGGAGTGGTATGAGCCAACCTAAAATTGTTTCGGCAGGATATGTGTCGCTTGACATTACACCGGCATTTCCGGCTGAAGGAAAGAAGCGGTCGTTTAAGGAGATCATACGACCGGGAAAGCTGGTGGAGGTCGGTAAAGCGACGATTGCGCCGGGAGGCAGCGTATCCAACACCGGGCTTGCCCTGCATCTTTTCGGTGTGAATACGGTTCTGATTGGAAAGATCGGAAATGACAACTTTGGCAGGATCCTTTTGTCAGAATATCAAAGACTGGGAGCTAATCCGCATTTTGTCGTGTCGGAGGAGGATGAAACTTCTTATACGGTTGCGATTGCGCCTCCGGGCTTTGACCGCATCTTTTTTGCGGACTCCGGCGCCAATAACACGATGACGGCGGACGACATCGACCTTGGAGAATTTGCGGACGCCCAGATCTTTCATTTCGGCTATCCGACGCTGATGCACAGGTTCTTCCAGCATGGCGGGGAGGAGAGCATCCGCCTTTATGCGAAGGTCAAGGAAGCCGGTCTGATCACGTCGCTCGATACGACCATGGTCGATGAGGAAGCACCGGCAGGAAAGGAAAACTGGCAGGATATCTTCCAGCGCCTGCTCCCCTATGTGGACTTCTTTACGCCCAGTTTTGAGGAGATCTGTGCCCTGATTCTGCCGGATCACTATGCTGCTCTCCTTAAAGAGGCTGGGGATGATGACATCTGCCTGAATTTAAGTATCAGTCGGGACCTTGTCCCTCTTGCCGACAAACTTCTTGAGATGGGAGCGAAAGCGGTACTCTTAAAGTGCGGGGCAGCCGGTATGTTCTTAAAGACAAAGGGACAGGAGGATATGGAAGCCGTCTTTGCAAATGGCAGGATTTCGACGACCGCTAAGGTCTGGGCTAATCAGACCATGTTCCAGAAAAGTTTTAAACCGGACCGCATCGCTTCGGGAACCGGGGCGGGGGATACGGCGATCGCCGCCTTTTTGTACAGCCTGGCTAAGGGCTATGAACCCAGGACCTGTTTGGAAAATGCGGCGGGGGCCGGGGCGATGAACATCACCCGCTATGATTCTTTGAGCGGACTTCTGCCCATTCCCGAGCTGATGCAGCGCATCCGGGATGGCTGGGAGACCCAGGACTTCATTTCGGATTAATAGGAGGAGTTCCACCTGTATCAGCATTTTGACTTGACAGGGCGAAAGCCTGTCTGAGTCGGCATTTTGGAAGATTAGGAAATTAGTTTAGGAAAATAGGGTAAGGAAATAACAACATTTACTGACAGGAGGTTTGATATGTTAATTTCACTGAAAGCAATTCTGGATCTGGCGGAGTCCCGCAATATCGCAATCGGGGCATTCAATGTAACGACGTTGGAAGGCATCCGCGCCCTTGTGGACGCAGCGGAGGAACTGGATCAGCCGATCATCATGCAGTTCGCGAATGCAGCTCACAGTCAGCTGATTCCGCTTGAGATGATCGGACCGATTATGATGCAGTTTGCGGAGCGCGCCAGCGTTCCGGTTGCCGTCCACCTGGATCATGGGGCAAACTTTGAAGAGGTACATCGGGCTTTGGACCTGGGTTTTACCGGAGTCATGTATGACGGATCGACCTTGTCCTATGAGCAAAATGCGGCAAATACCCGCGCTGTCGTGGAGATGGCGGAGGAGTATGGAGCTTCCGTCGAAGCAGAGATCGGGGCTATGGGACGGGAGGAATTTGCCTCAGCCGGGGAAAGTTCAGAGCAGGAGGCGATTGCCGGAACTTATACCGATCCGGACCAGGCGGCAAAGTTCGTCCGGGAGACCGGGGTGGACTGTCTCGCCTGCTCCTTTGGCACGGTTCACGGCATTTATCTGAAGACGCCCCACCTCGATATCCCGCGTGTCGGAGAACTTAGAAGCAAGACCGGCGTTCCGATTGTCATGCACGGCGGCAGCGGCATCTCCGATGAGGACTTCGTCCGGGTCATTGATCAGGGCGTCCGCAAGATCAACTTCTATACCTATGCGGTCAAGTATGCCGGCGACGCAGTCAGACAGAAAATCGGTGCAGCCGACGGCAATATTTTCTTCCATGATATTGCGTCCTGGGGCATGGAATCCATGAAGGAGACCTACCAAAAGACAATCCGGGTATTTTCCAAATTAAATTAAGATGATCCGTATCCTGTGTTAGAAACAGTCAGGTGTTTAAAACGTACCCCCTGGCAGGGACAATTCAATACTTTTTCTTTGATATGCAGGAATAGCTATGTTTACAGCATAAATTTGACAAATGTCATTGGCGATAAGTGACAATCTTTACCTGACAGAAATGCTAATCCTGGCTATTATACTGATAACAGCTGTGAGAAAGCTCATAGCAAAGGCGAAAGATTTCCAAAAGGAGGAAACGAGATGAAGAAAAAGTTATTATCAGCCATGCTGGCACTTACCCTGGCCGGTTCTCTGGCAGCCTGCGGGGCATCCGGAGGGGCTCAGTCCGAAGTTCCCACCAGCAAGGCGTCACCTACGGCGGCGACCGAAGCGACATCGGAGGTGACGGAGGCAGGTTCGGCTTCTGCTGCGGAGGCGGCCTCTTCAACCGGCGTGACGGGCGGCCTTAGTACCAAGAATACGACCGGCAAGCACTATAAGTTCGGTTATACCTGTATGGACGGAACGAACCCCTTCTTCGTCACGATCAATGAAGAGATGAAGAAGCTGATCGAGGCAAACGGCGACGAGCTGGTTACGACCGATCCGGGCAACGATGTCACCAAGCAGATCTCCCAGGTCGAGGATATGCTGTCCCAGGATCTGGACGGCCTCTTTATGAACCCGGTCGACGCGGAAGGAATCCTGCCGGCTCTTGACGAGGCGAAGGCGGAAAATATTCCCATGGTCGGATTTGATACCCAGGTAGCTGATATGTCCTACGAAGTATCCTACACCGGTTCGGATAATTACAATGCCGGCAAGGTCGTTGGAGAAGATTTGGTCAAGAAGTGCCCGGACGGCGGCGATATCATCGTTCTGGATTCTCCGACCATGCAGTCTGTCGTAGACCGCACCAACGGTTTCCTGGATGCCATCGACGGTCATGGCTTTAATATCGTAGCCCAGCAGGACGCTAAGGGAAATCTGGAAGTCTCCATGGGCATTGCGGAAGACCTGCTTCAGGCTCATCCGGATGTTGTCGCCATCTTCGGCGGAAATGATCCGACCGCTCTCGGCGCTCTGGCAGCGGCAAATGCAGCGGGCGTGACCGACTGCAAGATCTACGGCGTCGACGGCTCTCCGGATATCAAGGCTGAGCTGGCAAAGGGTGACAGCCTCATCGAAGGCACCGGCGCTCAGTCCCCGATCAGCATTGCCGATCAGGCGGTTGCCATTATGTATGCTGTCATGGCAGGTGAAGATGTTGAGGATACCTATCCGGTCAACACTTTCCTGATCACTGCCGACAACGTTGCGGATTACGGCACGGACGGCTGGCAGTAAAGGGATTCTGACGGCAGGTCGGCAAGGCATCTCTTAAATCAAGTGAATGATACGGGTGCAGATGAAGGAAGCCTGCACTCGTAAGGAGTAAACAGGTGGCACTGCCGGATCCGTCAGGAAATGGCGGTGCCGCTTTTCTTGAGACATTAGAGCGATGTGGTTGAATCAAGCAAAATAAGAAGAAAAAGTGGGTGATACGTTGAGCGATCAGGTTATATTACGGATGAAAGAGATTACCAAGACTTTCCCCGGCGTCAAGGCTTTGGATCGGGTCTCCCTGGATCTGAAAGCAGGCGAGGTCCATGCCCTGCTCGGTGAAAACGGGGCGGGCAAGTCGACGCTGATCAAAGTCCTCGGCGGCATCTATCATGCCGATTCCGGAGAGATTGAGATCGACGGAAAGCCGGTAAAAATAGGCAGCGTGCCGGATGCGGAAGCGAACGGCATCGCGATTATCCACCAGGAACTGGTCCTGGTCCCCTATATGACGGTTGCCGAAAATATTTTCCTGGGACGGGAGATCGGAAAGGGCATTACGGCAAAGTTAAAGGATCAGGAACGGGAAGCCCAGAAGGTTCTGGACCAGCTGGGTATGAATATCAATGCAGGGACTCTGGTCAAGGACCTGTCCATTGCCCAGCAGCAGATGGTGGAAATTACAAAGGCTATCGCGGTTCATGCCAGGATCCTTGTCATGGACGAGCCGACCTCCTCTATCCAGGAACGGGAAGTGGAAAATCTCTTCCACATCATGAGAGATCTGACGGCACAGGGAGTCGGAATCATTTATATCTCCCATAAGATGTCGGAACTGACCGAGATCTGCGACCGGGTCACTGTCATGCGGGACGGTCAGGGGGTCGGAACCAAGGTTGTCGCGGAGACGACGCGCGATGAGCTGATCGCCATGATGGTCGGCCGCCAGATGACCAACTACTATGAACGGGATTTCCTGCCTCAGGGAGAGGAACTTTTAAGGGTGGAGAACCTGAACTCCGGGAAACAGGTCAGGAACGTGTCCTTCCAGGTCCATAAAGGGGAGATCGTCGGTTTTTCCGGTTTGGTCGGTGCCGGCCGCAGCGAGACGATGGAAGCCATTTTCGGTCTTCGGCACAAGAGCGGCAACATCTATGTCAATGGGAAAAAGGTCCAGATCAAGAGCCCGACGGAGGCGCTCCGCCATGGAATCGCCTTAGTTCCCGAGAACCGAAAGGAAGAGGGACTCTATCTCATCCAGAGTGTCAAGTACAATACGACCATTGAGGTCCTGGACCGGTTTATGTCCCGCCTTAGGGTCAATCGATCTAAGGAAGATGCGATCACAGAGCGCTATATTGAGATGATGAAGACCAAGACTCCATCCAAGGAACAGACCATCGGCAATCTGTCCGGCGGCAATCAGCAGAAGGTGCTGATCGGGCGCTGGCTGGCGACCGATCCCAAGATCCTGATCCTTGATGAGCCGACCCGGGGCATCGATGTCGGAGCCAAGGCGGAGATCTACGCAATTATGAACGCGCTGGTGAAAGAAGAGGGCGTTTCCATTGTGATGATCTCTTCGGAACTGCCGGAGATCATCAACATGAGCGACCGGGTCTATGTGATGGGCGAGGGCGAGATCAAAGGGGAACTGAAGCATGAGGAGCTTTCGCAGCAGGCGATTATGAACCTTGCCGCGATCTGAGCGGATGACAGATACCCAAAAGACAAGATAATTGGAAATTAAAAGAAGCTGGAGGAATCTATGAACGAAGAAACTAAAAACGCGGCCAAGACCGCGCCGAAAAATGCCTTTCAGAGGTTTTTCTCTGAGAATATGGGTATCCTGGTCGCGCTGATTGTCCTGTGCGCCTTTCTGGCTATTTTCCCCGCGACAGGAGCCCACTTCCGTACCGTAAAGAACGTCTTTAACGTTCTTCGTCAGATCTCAACCAACCTGCTGCTGGCCTGCGGCATGACCATGGTCATCATTCTGGGCGGCATCGACCTGTCTGTCGGATCGGTCATCGCTTTAGCCGGAGTCATTTCCGCGGGCTGTGTATCCCGCTATCACCTTCCGCTGGGCCTTGCCCTCTTGATCGGCATCCTGATCGGCGTCATTTTTGGCTTGTTTAATGGATTTGTCATTTCCCGAACGACGATTCCAGCTTTCATCGTGACGCTGGCGACCATGAATATCGCCAGAGGCCTGGCAGGTGTCTATACGGGCGGCTCTCCGGTCCGGGTCGTCACTAAGGAATGGCAGTTTTTGGGGGCCGGTTATATCGCCGGAATTCCGGTTCCGGTCATCATCATGCTGGTCGTCTTTATCATTTCCCTGTTCATGCTGAACCGGACCAAGTTGGGCCGCCACATCTACGCGGTTGGAGGCAACGTCAAGGCTGCGGAATTTTCCGGCATCGACGTGCAGAAGGTCAAGTTCATCGTCTTCACTTACTCCGGCATCATGGCGGGGCTGTCCGGCATCATTCTGGCATCCCGGATGTATTCGGGCCAGCCGACAGCAGGTGAAGGCGCGGAAATGGACGCGATTGCGGCGGTCGTCGTCGGCGGTACCTCCATGGCGGGCGGTTCCGGCAAGCTGGGCGGAACCTTGATCGGAGCCCTGATCATCGGAATCTTAAATAACGGCCTCAATCTGATGAATATCAACTCCTTCTGGCAGACGGTCGTCAAGGGCGTGGTCATTCTCCTTGCGGTCATGATCGACTTCTTCCGCAACCGGAGCAAGAACGTCCAGTAAAAAGTCTGAAAAGAAAACGAAAATATGGTAAAATCGGGGAGCAGTTTTAAACTTCCCGATTTTTTGTATAATCAATACAGGAAGCAGTCAGGGCTTAGTTCTATGACGGAAGGTCCGGGAATCTGGGTTTTGCGGATGAGGTGGCTATGAGCAAAGGGGCGGATGATAAAAAACAGATCCTGAGCACCATTTTGGTGACCCTTGCCTTACTGACTTCAATTCTGGCGGGAACCGTTCTCGTGTACCGAAAGACCGACCAGAAGGGACCCCGCATTTTCGGCGCGACCTATATGACCATGAACAATCCCTACTTCACTTCGCTGAATGAAAGCATCCGGGAGGCGGTTGAGGCGAGGGGAGATATCCTGATGACCCGCGATCCGGCACAGAATCAGGACCGGCAGAACGAGCAGATTCGGGAGATGATCCGGGAGGGCATGACGGTCCTCTTTTTAAATCCGGTTGACTGGGATAGGGTCCAGCCTGCCCTTTCGGAGTGTAAGGAAGCGAAAGTCGCGGTCTTTGTCGTTGATACCTCTGTTCGGGACAGCAGCAATGTGGTTTCCGTCATCCAGTCGGATCAGTATCTGGCAGGGCGGCTGATCGCCCGGGATATGAAGGAAATGTTTCCCGACGGCGCCAGGATCATCACCATGTATCACTACAATATCCATTCGGCGGTTCAGCGGCTGAAGGGCTTTCAAAGCGAGATCGAAGGGGATGACCGCTATGAGGTCGTGGGTTCCACCAGCAAGACGTCAGAGATCGAAACAGCAAATGAAGAGATGAACCGTATGCTTCGGGTCTATCACAATATCGATGTCGTGTTCGGAGCCAATGACCAGACCGCAATCGGGGCCCTGGCCTCGATTCAGTCCTATCTGGAGGAACATCCAAAATACGGCAGTGATATTCATGTCTACGGAGTGGATGGATCGCCGGATGCCAAACTCCTCATCAGCAGGGGAGAAATGGCGGGGACGGCAGCCCAGTATCCGGAAGAGATGGGCAGGAAGGCAGCCCAGGCAGCCTACGATTATCTGGACGGAAAATATGTCCGAAAGAATTATACGATCCGGGTATCCTTGCTCAATAAGCAAAATATCGATCCGGGCAACTTAAATTCCTGGCAGTGATCGGATGAAAGCGCCGATAGGGGAAGCAAATGAGGACGGAACGATTCGAAAAACTGAATATGGTCGAGAATTTCTTGTTCCTGGTCTGTTCCTCGACGGCGGTTCTCTACGCGGCTTTTTTCCTGGTCAGCACCGGCAGGATCATCCGCCATTTTAAGGCACGGGAATTTTTGGGACGGATTGATCGGATCCCCAGGAATCCCAAGGTAACCTTGATCCTGATCCTGGTCCTGATTGCCCTGCTGGCAGGGGATTTTACAGTGCACAGGCTCTTTTCGGATATTAAAAAGAACCTTTCTTTGCTGATGACAGCAGCGGATCTCTTTATCTGTCTGGGCGTCGTCATCCTACTTGACTTTAATTTCAACGGCATTTTGCTCTGGTTTTTTGCGGTTGTCATTGCCAAGGTCGAGGGCAAGAAGGGCTATTATCCCATCATTATCCTGGCAATTGCGGTCTATACGCTCACCTATCCGTCGGTTGCTACCGTGGGCTTTCGGACCTACACCCTGGCGGATTTTCTGTCAACTTACACATCGTCCCAGAGGAGTTATCTGTCGGGCTTCTTCAATCTGCTCAATATCCTCTGTGTTGTCGGCTTTTTCATGGTCTGTGCCCTGATGATCGTCAGTAAGCAAAGAAGACTGGAAGAGTCCAATGCTCTGGCGGATCAGTTATCCCAGGCAAATGCCAGACTCAAGGAGACCAATCAGCAGTTGGAAGAGCTGATGGAAGAAAATGCTCACATGGCGGAAATCCGGGAACGGAACCGCATTGCCCGGGAGGTCCACGATACGATCGGCCACACCCTGACCGGGCTTGCATTTGGCGTTGATGCCTGCAAGGCTCTGGCTGACGGATCTTCCCGGGAATTAAAGGAGCAGCTGGAGATCTTAAGTACGGTGGCGAGAGAGGGGATCAAGGATGTCCGCCAGTCCGTATCCAGCTTAAAGGTGGATGATGTGGAGGGACGGAATGTGATCTTCCGGATTCGGCGGATGCTGGAGAATACCAGGAGCGCGACGCATACGGAGATCCACTTTGACTGCCGCATCCCTTCCATGGTTCTGGATGAAGAGGAGGAACACGCTATTTACCGGATCGTGCAGGAAAGCGTGACCAATGCGGTCCAGCACGGCCGTGCCCACTATATTTCGATTCAGTTCACCAAAGAAGAGGATCAGATCGGCATCTATATTCGGGACAACGGAAAGGGCTGTCCGCATCCGGAGGAGGGCTTTGGCCTGCGGCACATAAGGCAGCGGGTAGCCATGCTGCATGGCAGCATCCGCTTTGATGGCAGCGACGGCTTTGAGGTTGCGGCGAAAATTCCGGTCAGATGGAGAGAAAAGCAGGATGAAAGTACTAATTGCAGATGATCAGATGTTGATCAGGCAGAGCCTGAGGATTGTCCTTGAAAAAGAGGGAGCCGGTCAGCTGGAGGTGACAGACGCGGTCGGCGACGGGGAAGAGGTCCTGGCGTCGATTCGGCGGAAGCGGCCCGATGTAATCTTAATGGATATCCGGATGCCGAAAATGGACGGCGTCCAGTGTACCAGGAAAATAAAGGAAACGGATCCGGATATCAAGATCATCATTTTGACGACTTTTGACGACGATGAGTATGTCTTTGACGCCCTCCGCTTCGGCGCCAGCGGCTATCTTCTGAAGGGAATCAGCACGGACGAACTGATCCGCGCCATCGGGACGGTTTACCAGGGTCAGGCCATGCTCAATCCGGATATTGAAGTTAAGATGCTGCGGATGTTTTCCCGGCTCTCGGGAGAATATAAGAGACCGGCTACCCTTACCATCGATGAAAAAAATGTGGAACTTCTGACGGACAACGAATGGCGGATTATCGGAGAGGTCGCCAAGGGCAAGAGCAATAAAGAGATCGCGGAGACCTTGTGTTTTTCCCAGGGGACGGTCCGGAATTATCTGTCCGCAATTTTGGATAAGCTGGAACTTAGGGACCGGACCCAGCTGGCAATCTGGGCGGTTCAAAGAAATATGCAGTAAAGGATGAAGTTGGAAGGCTGATGGAGCAAGGGCGGAGCAGGCATGGGAAACAATGGAAAAGAAGGGGGTGGGCAGCGGCAGCCTTGCTGTCTGCCAGTCTGATACTGCTTGTAATGAGCCTCCATGCCCGGGAGAACGGCAAAAAGATCCTCACGATCGGCGTCTTTAGCGGAAGCAACTGGGACGTAGCGGTTCAGGACAGCTATGCGGCTCTTGATGCGGCGATTGAGCAGTTTGAGAAGGTGCATCCGGATGTCACAATCCACTATGACAGCGGCATTCCCAAGGCGGACTATTCGGAATATCTCAGCCAGAAGATCCTAAAGGACGACGCGCCGGATCTTATGGTCGTGCCGGACGACGATTTTGACCGTCTGGTCAGGCTGGGCGTCCTGGAGGATCTGGACAAGTGGATGGACGGAGGGAATGGAGTCCAAAGAGAGAAGTATTTTCAGTCTGTGCTGAAGACCGGCCAGCACCAGGACCGGCAGTATGCCCTGCCGGTTGAAGCGATGCCCTACATGATGTTCGTCAACAAGACTTTGCTGGCAAAAGAGCTGGTCAAGATTCCGACGGAGAATTTTACCTTCGAGGACCTCTTTGACATCTGCCGCCGGGTGACCAAGGATACGAATCACGATGGCGTGCCGGACCAGTTCGGGATCTATAAATACGACTGGACCGATGCGGCGGTTTCGGCGGGAGCGGATCTGTTTGGAGAAAACGGCGGCAGGATCAATTTGACCGGAGCGGAAATGAAGCAGGCAGTCCTGCTCATGCAGAAGCTCTACCGTTTAAATGACGGGCAGACGGTCAACCAGGAGACTTTTGACAACGGCAGGGTCGCCTTCATGCCCCTGACCCTGGCGGAGTATCGGACCTATAAGACCTACCCCTATAAAATCAAAAAGTATTCCAATTTTAAGTGGGATGTCATCGAAATGCCCAAGGGTCCCAACGGAGGCAACATTTCCCTGGTCCACACCTTAAATGTCGGGATGAGCGCGCGCAGCGGCAGGAAGAAGCTGGCCTGGGAATTTTTAAAGTACCTGTCCTGCGATGAGGACTTTCAGATGCAGCTTTTTAAGGAAATGCCGGTTGCATCCGTTTTGAAGTCGGTTATGGAATCAGAGGACGCGGATTATATCATGGTCCGGGACAATAACTCCCTGGTCCATGCCGAGACGATTGAAAAGGCAATTGAAACCGGCATTGCCGAGCCCAGGTTTGAAGGTTACAGGGAGGCGATGCAGTTGATCGACGGGGACATCCGTCAACTCTATTCATCGGATGCGGAGGCGACAGATCTGGACAACGCCCTTAGGATGACTCAGAGAAAAGTCAGGGACTATCTGGACCGATCGGACAAGCAGTGACTGAACTTAATTTTATAGATAGGCAGTCGGATAAGTTGTGACAGACGTTAATTCTATGGAGGGCGGGCGGACAAGTAGTGACAGACGTCAACTATATTGAGGAGTGGTCTTAAAGTAGTGACAGGTATCATTTTTATACAGGAGCGGTTAAACCTATACTAAAAGGCAGGAATTTGCCGAATGAGAAAAAGGAGGTTAGCACAATGAAACGTTCGGAGATTAATGCGGTGATCAAGGAGATGGAGGGGCTGATTGATCGGTACTCTTACTATCTGCCGCCTTTTGGCAGCTGGACCCCGGAAGACTGGCAGGATAAGGGCCATGAGTATGATGAAATCCGGGATAACATGCTGGGCTGGGACATTACGGATTTCGGTCTGGGGGATTTTAACAAATGCGGGTTCGGTCTGTTCACGATTCGGAACGGCAA
Source organism: Lachnospiraceae bacterium UBA3689 (assembly GCA_002371465.1). GTDB lineage: Bacteria > Bacillota > Clostridia > Lachnospirales > Lachnospiraceae > Chordicoccus. Next base: position 109,577 of record DFIU01000015.1, read on the forward strand.
TCAGCACAATCCCCGGTATAACAAGGTCTATGCGGAAAAATTCATCTTCATGAGGGATGATATGTACGCGCCCATGCACTATCACGGCTTTAAGTCGGAGGACATCATCAACCGCGGTGGGGGGACCCTTAAGATCCAGGTCTATCTGGACGATGGGCAGGGCGGTCTTTCGGAAAAGGAAGTGCCGGTGCAGTCCGACGGCCGCCGCTATAAAGTACCCGCAGGCTCTTTGATTGAGCTAAAGCCCGGACAGTCGATTACCATCTATCCCCATCTCTACCACAAATTTATCGGCGTGCCGGGGACGGGCAGCATCCTGATCGGGGAGGTCTCCCAGTGCAACGATGACGAACATGATAACTTCTGGTATGACAAACGGGTGGGGCGCTTTCCGGCGATCGATGAGGATGAACCTGCTTATCGGCTGCTATGTAATGAATATCCGGCTGCCAGGTAAAGTCAGCATGATAGTCAGTGGTCATCCCTGCAACTTCTGATCCCCTGCCTTGACCCAGCCTGCCTTCATGCAGAGCTTGTTGATGATGGGGGAGAGGATTGCCGGCAGGATGAAGCTGATCAAAATGAGGCCGATCCAGTCAAAGGCTGTGATGCCGGCTTTTGCTCCGCTTGCGGCATCGCTGACCCAGCCGGTGAAGACGCCGATCTGACCGACCAGACCGCAGGTTCCCATGCCGGAGGAGACGGCAGCCCCGTTCATCTTCAGGCGGAAAATGCAGGTGGCGATAGGACCGGTGATGGCGGACGCCAGGGTCGGACCGATCCAGATCCGGGGATTTTTAACGATGTTGGGCATCTGCAGCATGGAAGTTCCCAGTCCCTGTGAGATGAGACCGCCGATACCATTTTCTTTAAAGGATTGGACGGCAAATCCGATCATCTGGGCGCAGCAGCCCGCGACAGCGGCGCCTCCTGCCAGCCCCGTCAGGTTGAGCGCCGCACAGATGGCTGCCGAGGAGATCGGAAGTGTCAGGGCGATGCCGACGATGACGGAGACAAGGATGCCCATGAGGAAGGGCTGCAGTTCAGTTGCCCACATGATCAGGCTTCCGACCTTAAGGGCAAGGGCTCCAAGCGGCGGCGCCCACCAGGCTGCAAGGGCTGCTCCGGCTCCGATGGTTGCCAGAGGCGTTACCAGAATATCAATCCGGGTTTCGCCTGCCACCATCTTTCCGATTTCAGCGGTTACGATCGCGACAAAGAGGACGGCAAGGGGACCGCCCGCTCCGCCCAGGGCGTTGGTGGCAAAGCCGACCGAAATAAGGGAAAAGAGGACCAGGGGCGGACACTGAAGGGCGCGACCGATCGCGACTGCCATAGCCGGACCGCTCATTGCCGTAGCAAGCCCTCCTACTGTATAGTCCGTACCGGCTATCGTGGCGACCGTAGAGGTCAGGACGCCGATATGAAAGAGGGTGCCGATGGTATTGATGATGGTTCCGATCAGCAGAGAACAGAAGAGCCCCTGAGCCATAGCGCCCAGGGCGTCGATCAGGTACCGCTTCACGGATATTTCAATGTTTTTACGTTTTAAAAATTGCTTGAATGCCGCCATATCTTCCTCCGGGTTTGTCTTTATAGGTGTCATGACATCTGACAACACATTATAAAGACCTATGGGGTAGGCGTCAATGGTAAATATTGTTGAGTCGATTTTATAAAGGTATTTTTAATTGATCCGATGAGAATGGTGGGGACCTTCTACGAAAGGTGGGTTAACCTTTTAAGATGTTAGACTGATCTTATGCGGCTTTTGAAGTGATCTTGTGTGATTTTCAAATAGATCCTATGCGATCATTTATTGATCAATTATTGAGTTGATCCCTGTAATAATATTGAATGGACCTTAAGAGGGCAGGAGAATATGCAGGTCTTTGAGCCTTTCTTTAACTTTCCGGAAGGCTTCTCCAGAGGGGCATTCAATGGTATGGAGGTGGATGCCCTCTGTGAGCAGGGACAGGGGCTGGGCGGCGCTCTCCCGGCTCCGCTCTAAGTAACGGTCGACGTCGAAGCGGCTGGCAAGGGCGAGATTGCCGGTCAGCTGCCCATAGAGAGGATGTTCGACGATGACGTCCCGGATCAGGCAGCCCTGGTCGACGATGGCGTATAACTCGTCCCGCATCTGATCAGCAGTATGGCGGCAGGCGATGGTACAGATTTTGCCGATTGCCTGACCGGGAATGATATAGCCGCGGGGCGTGGAAATGATATTTTGCCCCGAAGCCCGGAGCAGGGCGACGTCTCCGACGATGATCTGGCGGCTGACGGAGTATTTTTGGGCAAAGGCCGAAGCGCTGATCGGCTGATCGGCATGTTTTAAATCCTCAAGTAAGTTTTGTCTGCGCGTTGAAGCTGTCATCATTTCCTCCTTTGAAGCCGTTCAGACACTTGTCATGACATTCTTACGATAGTACGGGAAGAGGGTTCTGTCAAAAGGATTTTCTTAAATCCGATCGGAAAAGCCCCAGGAGGGGAAAGGAAGGGAAGAGTTTAGGGAAGGCGATTAATTCAAGCCCAAAAGAGGACCTTGCCCGGATTTTGGGAAGTCCGTATAATAGGAAGTCGGTATACTGGGTACTTATGAGGAATGTTGACAATAAGGGAAAGATGATAAAATCCTGAAAGCCAAAGCCAAAGCCAAAGCCAAAGCCAAAGCCAAAGCCAAAGCCAAAGCCAAAGCCAAAGCCAATATTTGATAAAGTCAGGGGAATTAAATGGAAAAATCAGATGTAAAAGAGATCCGGAAAGCAGTCAAGGCAAAGGAGAGCGTCATTGACTGGGTTTACGGGCTCTATGTGAGTTCGGAAAATGAGATCGTCTGGGAACATACGGACTATTTAAGAGATATGGAAGAGGCGGAGCGTTTCCGCCACATGACCATGTTTTCAAAGGTCCTAAGTCCTCATTTCGGCAGGGATTCCTTCCCGCTTTTGATCACCGGTCAGCAGGACCTGCTGCTCTCTCTTAGAGTTGAAAAACGGGTAACAGAGGATTTTAGTCAGTTCAGGGATCTGCTTTTAAGCACCTATGTGCATACCGATCCCTACTATGCGACACTGACCCGGATTATTTATGACGTTCCGGTCAAGACCAAGGACAAGCTGTCGCTCGACGATTCTGAATTCGTCTATGAGGCGCTGCTCTTTTGTATCTGCCCGGCCAAGCTCTCAACCCCCGCGCTGGGTCTTAAGGACGATAAGGTCGCGGAACTGGACCGGAGGTGGACGATCGGAAATCCCAGATGCGGCTTCCTCTACCCCGCCTTTGACGGTCGGATGGAGGACCGGAACGAGACCCTGATTCACAGTACAGAGCCCGATACCGAGGATTTCATCAATAAGCTCTTTGTTCCCGCAGACGGTGTGCAGCCGGTCGGTCCCAAGGCGCAGAAAAATTTATTTTCCGATCTGTTGAGCCGCATGGACATCGGAATTACGGATGCCGCTGCCATTTCCGAAGGAATCCTGGATCATGCGGCGGAAGAGGAGGCAGGGGACCTGCTTGATGCAGGGGACGTCAGCCGGATTGCGGAAGCGGCGGGAGTCAGGCTTGATGAGGAGAAGCTGCAGGAAGCCTATCAGGAGGCGATCGGCACTGTGCCGATCAGCGTCGATGCCCTGGCGGATAAGAATATTGTCGTCAAGACGGACGCCGCTGCCATCAAACTTCCGGCAGATAAGGCACAGCTGATTGAAACCAGAACAATAGACGGGCGGGATTATATTCTGATCCCGGCGGACGGCTCGATCGAAGTCAACGGCATGAGTGTGTCCGCAATGAGCCTCTTAAAGGAAAATGGCGTCAAAAACGACCATGAAGGAAGGGAAGAGGAGATTGAAGAGGATTTTCTTTCGGAAGAAGACCTGCCGGAGGGCAATCAGTTGATCTGATTGAATCATCTGAAAGAAGGAGGGAGAGATGAATCGCCAAATACGAAAGAGGCTCGGGATAGTCGGAGCGTTTCTTATTCTTGTCCTTTTTGCTGGGGCAGCCATCTGTTCTTTTAAGATGAGCAGAACAGCTAAAAGACAGGGAGCGGATGGGCAGCCGGTTGCCATCCTCCGTCTTTATAATCCGGACAGCGGAGAGTATTTTTATACGAAAGATGTGAAGGAGTGGAGCAGCCTGCTCGGAAGCGGTTGGCAGGCGGATGGAGTCGGCTGGTATGCGCCGAAGAAATCAAATTCACCGGTCTATCAGCTGAACAATCCCAAAAGGGGCGGTCATCGCTATACGCTAAGCAAAGTAAAACGAAATCTGCTGATGCTGACAGGATGGCAGTATGAGGGCATCAGTTGGTATTCATCTGACGACAAAGCTGTCCCCATTTATCGTCAGGTCAATCCGAATGGAAACGTAAACTTTTATCATTTTACCGATCAGAAACAGGAGGCAGAGAGTCTGAAGCAGTCCGGCTGGAAATCTAAGCGCACAGCCTGGTACGGCATGCAGGGGGGACAAAAGACCTGGATCGGAGAACAATATTCCTTGGTTCCCAAGCTGAACGGGATGTTTTATTCGATCTCAGACCCTTATGGAAAACTGGTCCTTGTGGATGGCGGCTGGGATGGAGAGAATGCCCAGCGGGTGCTTGAAGTTATCCGGGCTCATCAAAACCATGTCTCAGCCTGGATCGTAACGCATCCCCACCCGGATCATGTGAGGGCCTTGAATGAGATATTGAGGACGCATCCGGAAGTTCAGATTGATACAATCTATGCTCCGAACGTAAATCAGAAACGATATGAGGAGACCGCCCGGGACTATGACGACTACCCTGCCTATATGGACTTTTTAAAAGAGACAGCGGGACACAAGGTTGTTTATCTGAAAGAAAATGATACCCTGGATCTGCTGGACGGTCTTAAGATGAAAGTGTTCAGCGCCTGGGATGCAACGACCGATACCTTTTCCCACGATCTCTGCAACCTGGGCAGCCTGATGTTTAAACTGACGGGCGGGAATAAGTCGATCCTCTTTTGCGGGGATACCCATAGAAGTATGGAAAGAAAGGTTTTAGAGGCTCATGGGGATGAGCTGGGGGCGGAATATTTGCAGACTGCCCATCATGGCAACAACGGACTTTCACTCAATTTTTACGACCATGTTCATCCGGAAGTTGCTTTTATGGATTCCCAGGATACCGTAGCGCGAAGTACAACCAGCGGTTTTAAAGGCTATCAGGTCAATCTGTATTTTGTAAGAAAAGGGGTGACAGTCAATACATATTCCGATGGGGATTATGTGTTTGTTTTATAAAAATAGCAGAGCGCTGCTCCTGAATATAAGACCCTGACCGAACGAAATGTTTTCGATCAGGGTCTGTTTTTGAGGTGTTCAATCATCTTCCAGTTACAGCACTGACAATCAAGTGCCATAAAAGCAAAGAGATGTCTGATCTCATGATCCTCCATGGTCAGAAGAAGCAAAACATTTTCACCGACCTGGTTCAAGTTTAATGCAGTGAGGAGGGGCAGGGGCAGGACCAGGTTGCAGTCAGTATATTCCGAAACAAAGAGCAGGTGGTCCTGTTTTAAAATCAAAGTTCCAAAGAGTCCTCCGCTTACGGTCGCCGGGGCAGCCATATAAATTCCGGCTGGCGGTACGGTTCTTCTATGGGAGCTGCCCGAGTGACCGTTTAGATGCCTCATGGCAGATCCTCGTCATCAATCTTAAGAGGAAGATCAGTCTGGGGATGATCGGCAATCTGATCGAAAGATTCGGTTTCTGAACCCATGGGACGGGAGAGGACACGGGAATAGTAACTATCCTCGGGGATATATTCCCTCGCCAGTTTTGCGGAAGCCCGCATATAGTCCTTTTGAGTCGAGCTCATATTTTCGACCGAGTGAACGATATCATCGATGTCGGATTCTGACGCATTGCCCAGGATGATCGTATCCGTGGAAATATTGAGGCATTTACAGATCCGACGGATTAGTTCCACAGAAAAATTCATCCTGCCGGTTTCCAATTTTGAAATTGTCTGTGCGGAAACTCCGATTCGCTCCGCAAGCTGAAATTGTTTCAGCCCGACCCGTTCTCTTTGAGCCTTCAGTCTGATTCCGTAATCGATTCGATCGGTCTGGATTTTCTTTCCTCTAGCCACAACTTTCTCCTGCTTTAACACATACTTGCTATAAAGAAGTATGCAACAAAAGGGAAGGGGATGCCATATAATTAAGCGATTATTTTACATGTAATTATAGGATTGATTTGGAGTTTAGAATGATAAATTTTAATTTTAATACTCTATAAAATCAAACGTGGCATTAACTATGGTTGGAATACATGTTAAAACACATATGAAAGCAAGCCTTAGCAGTCACTCATCAGAGACAGCCAAGCTCAACGAGTTGAAAACGTATTATTATTTCAAGCATCTCCTGACGGAGCTCCCGAACTGTTGTGATGAAAACGGAAATATAGAACCTGCCGACCTCGACTATCTGATGCCCTGGTCAGAGTCGTTACCGGCCGAATGTAGGAAACAATGGGGCTGATTCCAGCGGCGTTTATGTTACCCATTGACGGGTGTTTTGACGTTTACGAGGTTACTATTCATAGTCAATGTTAATTGATTTTTATTGGCTCAGAGTTTTTTTGGACCTATTTTGCTCATTTTTTTGAGGTAAACGATTCGTCGACCTTGTAAGCCTTTACATTTCTTTATATACATTCCTATGATTAAATCATAACAATTATTCATCCATTTCTTATCATTGCTTATTGTAGGAGGATTAATCAAATGAAAAAATATCTAAGATAATTTGTAGTATGATACTTATGGTGGCATTGTTATTTACAAACTCTAATTATTTATTCGCAGCAGAATCTTTAGATTCAAATAATATTGATATGTTTGCGGATAACAAGTCAGAGCAACTCAGCATTGAAGGGTGTGAATATATTTTTACATACTCTTATAATGATGATGGAAATAAGGTAGTTGAGATATTAAATTTACAGGAAAACACTATAGATGAGGTTGTTTATGATGATTCCGAAGGTGATATCATATTAAATGGTAAATGTGTAGCTGAGGTAGAGGAAAATGCTAAAAGTGGAAATTTTTATTCGTCAGGTTCAGTCTTGAATTCCAATGGAGCATGGATTAAGTTGGGCTCTGGATCTCATACTGTAACATGGAAAGAGGGAGTGACCGTAGCAGTTGCTGCAGCTGCTATCGCCGCTGTTTTAGGCGGAGTAGGAGCAGGAGGAGTTATAGCTGCTATGGGCATGGGTGCTTTAAGTGCTTTAGCATCTGCTTGTATTGGTGGAACGGTAAATGCTACCGTATATCAGTTTAATTCTAAAACAATATGCCAGGTCAAGTATGTTTGGACTTTTAGAGCATACACTGGTGAAAAATTTGGGCCATATACTAATGTATACTAAACAAAAACTCTAATTCCCCAGCTATGCTGGGGAAAATGGAGTGAGCGGAAGCATAACGGATAGCGATAAAAAGCCTCCTATGATACGATGAGTTAGGTATCGGGAACGCTGATTTTAGATGTGACCTGCGCACTCTTAAACATCCGCTTCCCTCAGGATTTTTCACTACTAAATGAGGCGAGTGAACATTTGAAACAGATCAACCGAAGGCTCTGCCATACGCATTATGAGCCTATGCCGCGCACCTGCTGCAGAAAAGCCAGAAAGAACTAACCTGGTCTCGCTAAGAGTAAGCGCCGTTCTGCCAAAAAGATCTGCGGAGTCATTCGCTAGCAGCTATACTGTGGAAGTCATGATCCGGGATACATTGATGGATTCACTGCCAAAGCGTTTGATCCTTTGCCAAAGGAGAAGAAGCTGATAGACACAATCCGAACACTGTATACACAGCAGAAGGAGATGTATGACCGGCACACGTCCCGTATAGAAAACCGAGTCGTGAGTATTTCAGGATCTTACATCTGTCCAATTATCAGAGGAAAGGCCTTCAGAATCTTGAGCTGATGCTGTTTGCTATTTTTTGCCTTTCTCAAGGTACAAATCAAAGTCGCATGGAGAGAGCCCAGCTATATGGAGATAAGGTTCACAGTCATTCCCCATGTGGGAAGTTTCAGTAAATAAATTATATGGGAGAAAAATAGTGGATGCAGTAATTTTGGGAAGTTTTATTAGTCAATGTAGAAAAGAAAAGAATTTAACTCAAGATGAGCTGGGTAAAATTTTATCTGTAACAGGAAAGGCTGTAAGTCGATGGGAAAGAGGAGTAGGCTATCCTGATATTTCTACACTAGAGCCCCTTTCTAAAGCTTTAGGGGTAAGTCTTATGGAATTGATGAAAGCTAATAAAGGTAATAATACAGATACATCAGCATCGGATGTTGATATTTTAAACGAAACAATCGAATATCTAAAAATACAACGAAAGCATTCCAGATTAAAGTGCATGGTGGCTCTACTATTTTCATTTATAACAATGATTATGGGGATAATAATATCTTGTAGTTATGTTGACAATTTAGTTTTAAGAGCGATTTTTGTAATTGTGCTAATTTATACAGCGGTATCATCGACATATAATTTAAGAGGATTGTTTAAAGTTTAAATTGTTAAAAAGCATTCTTGCTAGGCGGGGCTTATGCTCCGTCTAGTAGTTCATTTAGGGTATAAGGATTCCCGCGATTCCTTTCTGGAGCCTCCTAAGCTTATCCGTAAACGTAAAGCAAATTTAGAGTGACTTTAAGTTTACAGATGATTGGGGGTATCCGATCCCAGAGGATCGGATGTACAAGCCATACTTTGGAGAGCTGTGTCAGACTTGCGGAATGCGGCAGACTTGTAATGGGTGTAGCCGCTGTGGAAAGTGTGACGGATTCATACCACAAAGAACGCTGAAATGAGATAAGAACGTATGAAACTATGTCAGCGCCACTACGGGCATATGCTTAAACGGAAGCTCTTCTGCAACAAAGAGCAGCTTGCCATGATTCAAAACGCAGAAGAGGTCATGAGAGGGATCTGACATGCTCATCCTTGTTGGAGTGCTCCTCTTCCTTCCGTCAGGAACTTTTGCATATCACCAGGCATGGTTCCTGATTGGAATCTTGTTTTGACTATGTTTTTAGTCGGACTTGCTTAGAGGAAAGTCGTTCTATGTGTGGTATAATGACTCTACTAAACAGATGGAGGAACTGTTATGCATTACAATTATCTGGTTGTCGGATCGGGGCTCTATGGGGCGGTCTTCGCTCATGAGGCAAAAAAGGCAGGCAAGAGCGTTCTGGTGATTGACAAACGTCCCAATATCGCCGGCAATGTGTATACCAAGCAGGTGGAGGGCATCCATGTTCACGAGTATGGCGCCCACATTTTCCATACCAACAATAAGAAGGTATGGAAGTATATCACCCAGTTTGCCGAGTTCAATCGCTTCACAAACAGCCCGGTGGCAAATTATAAGGGAGAACTCTATTCCCTGCCCTTTAATATGTATACCTTCAACAAGATGTGGGGAGTCGTAACACCCCAGGAGGCTCAGGCAAAAATTGAGGAGCAGAAGAAGGACTATATCGTAAAAAAGCAGCAGGAACGGGGGCTTTCCCAGGATGCTCCCTTTGAAGCCCAAAATCTTGAGGAGCAGGCAATTTCTCTCATTGGAACGGATATCTACGAAAAGCTGATCAAAGGTTATACAGAGAAGCAGTGGGGACGGCCCTGTACCGAGCTGCCTTCCTTTATCATCAAGCGGCTGCCGGTCCGGCTCACATTTGACAATAACTACTTCAACGCTCTTTATCAGGGCATTCCGATCGGCGGCTATACCAAGATGGTGGCGAATCTGCTGGATGGGATTGAAGTCAGGCTGAATACGGATTATCTGAAGGATAAAAAGACCTGGGATGCTCTGGCGGAGCGAGTGATCTACACGGGTCCGATTGACGCGTATTTTGACTTTAAGCTGGGTGCCCTGGAATATCGGTCCGTCCGTTTTGAAAATGAACTTCTTGATCAGCCGAATTTCCAGGGAAATGCGGCCGTCAATTATACGGACCGCGAAACTCCCTGGACCAGAATTATTGAGCATAAATGGTTTGAATTCGGCAAGGATGAAGAGGGCAGGGACCTGCCCAAGACCGTGATCAGCCGCGAATATTCTTCTGAGTGGAAGCCGGGAGATGAACCCTATTATCCGGTCAACGATCAGAAGAACAGCGCCCTCTATCAGAAGTATAAGGAACTGGCGGATCAGGAAAAGAAGGTTGTCTTTGGCGGCAGACTGGGCGAGTACCGTTATTATGACATGGATATGGTCATTGCCTCCGCGCTGCTTGGGTCAGAAAAAGAACTTTCGTAAATGACTTTACTCGTAGCCGGTTGTCGTCTTACCGTAGGCGATGCCGGGATGGTAGTAAAGCACCCAGCCTCTTTCCCGGTAGAGGATCTGCCAGCCATTTGCCATCATGGATTCCTGAATGGGAATGGACTCAAGTGAGGCGTAGTAATTCGTCCGATATTTGGTTAAAAGCTGGGTCATGCGGGCCCCGTCCGGCACCAGGCTCCCCTGGGTGTAGGACCGGTATTCGACATAATCGGGGTCAATCCCATGGTAGTTGGGGAAGAAGCGACCCGCGCCCAGCCGGATACCGGAATCAATCTGCCTGATTTCCTCGACAAAGGGGGCGGGACCGACCGCTGTCAGATTGGGGTCTCCGGTCCTGGCGGCATTTTCGTGCATGATCGCTGCCATTTCGTACATTTCCATGGGAATCTTGGTTGGGAGAAAAGCCGGATCATATTGAAAATATTCAGCCCGGTAGACCGGTTTGCCGCCGACCATGAGAGCTGCAAGGATAAGGATCGCTGCGATGACCTGATTGCGTTTGTTTTTTATCTGACCGATCAGGGCGACCGCTGCAAAGCCGATGATGATGGGAGCAGGTATGATCCAGAACAGTCTCCAGTAGTTGGTCCCATCCCGAAGAAAGCTGCCCAGATAGCGGGGGACCAGGGGTGTTGTAAAGAGAATGAGACAGATCAGATAGTAGACGCCCAGAAAACGCCCGCCCTTAAATGATTTTGCGGTGAGGGCAAGGACCACGGCGGCAAGCAGGTAGATGAGGTAGAAGCTTCCGCCGAATACCTGCTGATAGGCAATTCTTATGATGTCAAACAGCGCACTCATGATGGCTCCTTTACTGATGAAGTTTCGTATAGGTTAAAAATGCAAGCGCCGGAACGACCAGGGATAGGGCGGTTCCGATCAAAACCGTCAGTCTCTTTTTTCTGGCGGCAATAAAGAGCATGAGCCCTAAAAGAGCCGTTTCCATGACGGCAAATGCCATGCCCATCAAGGTGAAGAAGGAGCAGGATATGAGGATGATCCAGAGAAACAGAAAGTCACGGATTTTCAGCTCATCCCTTCGTTTAAAAGCCTGCAGATAGAAATAGAGAAGGGCGGGGGCGGCAGCTCCGACGAAAACCGCCTTTCCCTGCCAGCTTCTGACGGAAAGGAAGGTCCCGGATGTATAGACGGCATAGGAAGACCAGACGTTGGCGGCCCAGACGAAGATGGTGAAAAGTCCCGCTTTTGCCCGGTCTTTTTGAAAGAGGCTCGATCCCAGCAGCAAAACGATCCCATAGAAGAAGAGGGTCAGGATCGGCGGGAACCAGGTGTGGGAAAAAGCTGCTGCGTCTAAGGAAAAAAAGCGGCAGACGCAGGCGGTAAATAAAAAGAAGGGGGAGAGCCAGATTCTGGTCATATCTCCCTGGACCCAGTTTACGATGCGGTCCCCGGTCTGGGGATCGAAGATACGGATGGTATTGGTCTGAAGAGAGGTCGTTGCGGCGGCGACATAGGTGGCGTCGTCCCCGTCGCTGTGGGTGAAGCGAAAGACCACATAGGCATGGATCAGAACCAGGATGAGGGCAGCAATTTCATAGGGGGAGATGCCTCTTAAGAAGGATCCTGTCCTTTGGGGCAGATCCCGGGCGTCTCCTCTTATTTTCAGGATCAAAAATGATAAAAGTGTCAGAATGACCAGGCTGACTGCCCAGACATAGCAGAGCCTGGTTAAAGACCATTTCCGAAAGACGGCGATTTCCGCCGGGAAATAGAGGGAGGCAAAGAGGACAAAGATGCCAGCTACCCACTTAAGCAAGAGGGAATAAGGTGTCCCTGCTTTCTTTCTAAGAACCAATCCACCCAGAAGAAGGGGCAGGGGGAAAAAGAAAAGAGCAAAAAAAAGTATGCGGATCAAGGCTTTACCTCCGTAGGGGAGCCGTTTTAGCTCCATAGTCAGCCCCTATTATAGCAGAAATTCCTCATCGGTTCCCATATTTGTGCTAGAATGAGTACACATGGAAATCTCGGCAGCAAGGGGGCTGTCGGGAAAGCTTGGAAGTTCAGAAGGAGAAAACGCATGAAAACAAGTCTGGTGATCATGGCTGCCGGTATCGGGTCTCGGTTCGGCGGCGGGATCAAGCAGCTGGAAGCTGTCGGTCCCAACGGGGAGATTATCATGGATTATTCCATCCATGACGCGATTGAAGCCGGTTTTAATAAGATCGTCTTTATTATCCGCAGGGACATGGAGGATGATTTCAGGAAAATAATCGGGAACCGCATCGAGAGGATCTGCCGGAAGCACGGGGTAGAGGCCGCCTATGCCTTCCAGTCCCTTACCGATATTCCGACCGGATTCGAGGTGCCGCAGGGCAGGACCAAGCCCTGGGGGACGGGGCAGGCGGTCCTGGCGGCGAAAGATCAGATTAAAGAGCCCTTCGCCGTGATCAATGCGGATGATTACTACGGCAAAGAGGCATTTGTCCGGATCCATGATTTCCTGGAGCAGATGCAGCCGGACCATCCCGACGACTTCTGCATGGCGGGCTTTATTTTAAACAATACGCTCAGTGAAAACGGCGGCGTCACGAGGGGAGTCTGCGCGGTCGATGAAAAGGGTTATCTGACGGATGTGATGGAGACTTCCGATATTGTCAAAACAGCAGATGGGGCAGAGGCGGCAGGAAAGAAGATCAATCCCCGGTCTTTTGTCTCCATGAATCTCTGGGGCCTGTCCCCGGATTTCCTGGAACTTTTACAGAGCGGTTTTGAAGAGTTTTTTGAAGAGATCCGTCTGGGAAAGAAGGATCCGCTGAAGGCGGAATACCTGATCCCCATCTATATCGGCGAGTTGCTCAAGGCAAATCGTGTCACGGTGCGGGTGCTGCCGACTAAGGACAAATGGTTCGGCGTCACCTACCGGGAGGATAAGCCGGTCGTTGTGGATTCTTTCACCAGGTTGATTAAAGAGGGAGTTTACCAGAGGGATCTCTTTTCCGATCTGAAATGAAGGGAAAACGCTGAAAGAGGGAGGTTGACCGCATCTTCTCTTGACGTCATTACTTTAGCGTACTAAACTAAGTGGAAAGCAAGGGTGCTTAGCCGGCGTCGTTGCTTCCATTTTTTTTTGAGCATTTTTAGGGACCATTTGTCCCTAAGCAAAATGTGCAGGGGGAATTTATGAAAAGAAAAACCAGTAAGATCTTACCGGCGATCGCCGTCCTTGCGGTCGTTGTCATTGTTATCGCTGCGGGATTTTTGACGACGGCGGATACGGTCCGGCAGTCCGCCTGGGCGTTGCTGCCGCCGCTTATCGCCATTGCCCTGGCTCTTATCACCAAGGAGGTCTACAGCTCCTTATTTATCGGAATTTTAACCGGAGCCCTGCTCTTTACGGGCTTTAACTTTGAAAAGACCCTCAATCATATCTTCAATGAAGGGATCGTTTCGGTTCTGACCAGTCCCGGCAATATGGGTATTCTGGTCTTCCTGGTCATCCTGGGCATTATGGTTCAGCTGATGAACCGGACCGGAGGATCCGCAGCCTTTGGCCGCTGGGCTTCGGATCATATCAAGACCCGGGCAGGGGCAGAGCTGGCGACGATCGCCCTGGGCGTCCTCATCTTTATCGATGACTACTTTAACTGTCTGACGGTCGGTTCCGTCATGCGGCCCGTGACTGACAAGCACCGGATCAGCCGGTCCAAACTCGCCTACCTGATCGACGCGACGGCAGCTCCGGTCTGCATCATCGCGCCGATTTCATCCTGGGCGGCAGCGGTCTCGGGCTATGTGGAAGGGGAAAACGGCATCAGGCTCTTTGTGGAAACCATCCCCTACAACTACTACGCGCTTCTGACCATCGCCATGATGATCTTTCTGGTCGTCTACAAGGTGGATTACGGGCCCATGTATATCCATGAGAGAAATGCGATCGAGAAGAATGATCTTTATACTACGCCGGAACGGCCCTATGAAAATGCCTCAGCCGCGGCCAGGGACAAGGCAGACGGTCATGTCATTGATCTGCTCTTCCCGATCCTGACCCTGGTTATCGGCTGTATCATCGGCATGATCTATACCGGCGGTTTCTTTGGGGGAGCCGGCTTTGTCGAGGCTTTTGCCGCCTCCGACGCTTCGGTCGGGCTTATGCTGGGGTCCTTCTGCGCCCTGGTCCTGACCATCGCCTTTTATCTGACCAGACGGGCCTTGGAATTTAAAGAGATCATGGACTGCGTCCCGGAGGGCTTTAAGGCCATGGTGCCGGCGATCCTGATTCTGACTTTCGCCTGGACCTTAAATAAGATCACGGCGGATATGGGCGCGAGGGAGTATGTCGCCGGTGTGGTTGAACATTCAGCCAGGGGCTTTACGACCTTCCTGCCCCTCGTCGTCTTTCTCGTAGCGGTTGGCTTAAGTTTTGCGACGGGAACTTCCTGGGGTACCTTCGGCATCCTGATTCCGATTGTCATCGCCTGCTTTCCCAAGGACCACACCATGATGGTTCTTGCCATGAGCTCCTGCATGGCTGGGTCTGTCTGCGGCGACCACTGCTCACCAATCTCGGATACGACCATCATGTCATCGGCAGGTGCCCAGTGTCTGCACATCAATCATGTGTCGACCCAGCTGCCCTATGCTATGACCTGCGCTGCCATTTCCGCCTTGACCTACGTCTTTGCGGGATTTGTCAGGAATCCGGCAATCAGCCTTATTTTCGGTATCGTCTTCCTGGCAGGAACCTTGTTCGCTATCAAACGCCACAACGAAAAGCGGAAGGTACGATTGGCAGAGGAGATTGCAAAGTAAGAGTTAAGCAATGAACATGCCCCTGTCGGACGGTTGTCCGGCAGGGGCATGTTCATTTATGTAATGAAAGACTGCTATATGACAACCGGTCCTATTACCGGTTGTTAACTGGTTTAGCGGGGGACAGTCCCCAGGATCACCTGCGCGACTTCTGTCATGGGCGTCGAGCTTTCCATGCTGCGCTTTTGGATGAAGCGGTAAGCCTGGTCCTCGGTCATGCCCTGCTGGTCCATGAGATACTCCTTGGCATCCGTGATCAGCTTAAGATCAGAGTCGGAGCGATGGGGCAGACGTTTTTCCAGGGCTCGTTCGTCGAGCTGCTGCAGGATATGGATCCCACCGATCAGCTCGCCCGCTTTGACCGGCAGAGTAACTTTAAAAAGATCTTCATTTTCACAGTAATCAAGATCGCCCGGTTTACCCAGACAGAGGAAGAAGCAGTCCCCGCCCAGGATGTCAGCCAGTTCATCCGCCGTCATATCACCCAGGCGGGCTGACATGACGATGACGCCACCGTCCATACGCCTGGCAGCGCGGATGGTCTCCTGACCGGAGGAACAGACGGCGCGGATTTCGATTCCATTGCGCCGGAGGATCCTGACGATGGACTCACGGAGCGTTTCGTTCCGGATCGCAACGATCGTACGAATCATGTCAGCCTCCTTGGATGATCGGACAGGTTAATAGATATTCATGTAGCTCTTTAATTCCCAGTCGGATACGGAAGTTCTGAAATCGTCCCATTCCTTCTCCTTGCCAGCGACATACTGGCTGAAGCAGTGGCCGCCCAGAACATCGACCAGGAGCTGATCTTCGGAGAGCGCCGTAATGGCATCCTTGAGGGAAGCGGGCAGGGCGTCGATGTCATGTTTCTTCCGCTCGGCTTTTGTCATGGCGAAGATATTGCTGGTAATTTCAGCCGGCGGGGTCAGCCCCTTTTTAATCCCGTCAAGACCTGCCGCCAGGCAGCCGGCAAGGGCAAGATAGGGGTTGGCGGAAGGATCCGGACACCTGAGTTCGACTCGTGTCGCCTTGCCTCTTGCTGCCGGAATCCGGATCAGAGCCGACCGGTTGGAAGCGGACCAGGCGATGTAGCAGGGAGCTTCATAGCCCGGCACCAGGCGCTTATAGGAGTTGACCAGGGGATTGGTCAGGGCGGCAAGGCCCTTTACATGAGTCAGGATGCCGGCGATGAAGGAGTAGGCTTCCTTTGAGAGCCGCTTGTCTCCATTTTCATCATAGAAAACGTTCCTGCCGTCCTTGTAGAGGGACATATTGATATGCATGCCGGAGCCGTTGACGCCGAAGAGGGGCTTGGGCATGAAGGTCGCGTGCAGACCGTTCTTCTGAGCGACGACCTTGACCGCCAGCTTGAAGGTCATGATCTTGTCTGCTGTGGAGAGGGCGGGACCGTATTTGAAGTCGATCTCGTGCTGACCGACGGCAACCTCGTGATGGGAGGCTTCGATTTCGTAGCCCATCTTTTCCAGATCCAGGCAGATCTCCCGTCGGGTGTCGGAGCCGTGATCGAGGGGAGCTAAGTCGAAGTAACCGGCACGGTCACCGGTTTTGGTCGTGGTATTGCCATTTTCATCGGTCTCAAAGAGGAAGAACTCGCACTCGGGACCGACGTCGAATTCGTAACCCATGGAGGCGGCGCGGTCGATTTCTTTCTTAAGGACATAGCGGGGATCGCCGGCAAAGGGAGTGCCGTCTGGGTTGTAGACGTTGCAGATCAGCCTGGCGACTCTGCCGTGCTGGGGGCGCCAGGGGAAGACGGTCCAGCTGTCAAGATCCGGATAGAGGTACTGATCGGATTCGTTAATTCTGGCGAAGCCTTCAATCGAGCTGCCGTCGACCATGATCTGATTGCTGACAGCTTTTTTGAGCTGGGATCTGGTGATCGCGACGTTCTTTAGCTGACCGAAGATATCGGTGAACTGCATCCGGATGAACTCAACGTCCTGTTCTTCCGCCATTCTTAATATGTCTTCTTTTGTGTAACCCATAAGTACCTCCTCCAATCGGTATGCCCTTTATTGGTCGTTTCCTTAAAAAACAGCTGACCCTTGCGGGTATAAAAAAAGAAAGAGCCAGTGGTGCCTGTATTCATACAGGAGCGCCCTTGCTCTTTCTATGTGCCAAATTATAAGTTGGTGCCCAATCGCTGTCAAGACAGAAATGAAAAAATTTCATAGGGGCTATGAGTGATGGCTTAAGTTCAATGCCGGGTCAGTCTTCTTTGGTCTGATCCAGGTGACGGATGGCTGCGCTGACAAAGCCTCGGAACAGGGGGTGGGGTCTGTTGGGGCGGGACTTGAACTCCGGATGTGCCTGGGTTGCGATGAAGAAGGGGTGGTCCGGAAGCTCGCACATCTCCACGATCCGACCGTCCGGGGACTGACCGGAGAACTTCATGCCTGCCTGACTTAAGAGGTCCCGGTAATCGTTATTGACCTCATATCTGTGGCGGTGGCGTTCGGAGATATCCTGGGATCCGTAGAGTTCATAGGCAAGAGAATCCTCTTCCAGCCGGCAGGGGTAGGAGCCCAGCCGGAGGGTACCGCCGATGTTGGTTACGCCGTTCTGGTCGGGCATAAGGGCGATGACCGGATGGGCAGTATCAGGCTTAAACTCGATGGAATCCGCATCCTCCATGCCTGCCGCGTGGCGGGCAAATTCGATGATGCTCAGCTGCATACCCAGGCAGAGCCCCAGGTAGGGGACCCGGTGTTCGCGGGCGTAGCGGATGGCGCAGATCATCCCCTCGATGCCGCGCTCGCCGAAGCCGCCCGGAACCAGGATGCCGTCGACGTCGTCCAGCAGGACGGAAGCGGTCTCCGGCGTCACATTTTCCGATTCGATCCACTTGATGTGGACATCGGCGTAGTTGTAGATGCCGCCGTGTTTTAAGGCTTCGACGACGGAGAGGTAGGCGTCGTGGAGGGCGGTATATTTGCCGACCAGGGCGATGGTGACATCCTTCTTGGGATGGCGGAGACGGTTGACCAGGTCCCTCCAGTCCGCCAGATCCGGCTCCGGACAGGGCAGATCGAGAGCCTTTAAGACGACCTGGGCAATTTTTTCCTGTTCCAGAGCCAGAGGAGCTTCATAGAGATAGCTGACGTCCAGGTTCTGGACGACATGGTCCCTGGGCACGTTGCAGAAGAGGGCGACCTTGTCCCGGATCGACTGGGGTACCTCCATTTCCGAGCGGAGGACGACCATTTCCGGCTGGATGCCCATGGACTGCAGCTGTTTGACCGCCATCTGGGTCGGCTTGGTCTTCAGCTCGCGGGAGCAGCGGAGGTAGGGCAGGAGGGAGACGATCATGAGGATCGCATTTCCGGGTCCGACCTCCTGCTTGAACTGGCGGATAGCCTCCAGGAAGGGTTGGGATTCGATATCGCCGACAGTCCCGCCCACCTCGATCAGGGAAATGGTGAGGGAGTCCGGGTCGTCATCGTGATAGAAATAGGATTTGATCTCATTGGTGATGTGGGGGATGACCTGAACGGTGCCTCCGCCGTAGTCACCGCGGCGCTCTTTATTTAAGACGGACCAGTAAACCTTGCCGGTAGTGACGTTGGAATTGTGGGTCAGGGATTCGTCTATAAAGCGCTCGTAGTGGCCCAGGTCCAGGTCGGTCTCGGTGCCGTCGTCCGTTACATAGACCTCGCCGTGCTGTATGGGGTTCATCGTTCCGGGGTCGATGTTGATGTAGGGGTCCAGCTTCTGCATGGTGACCTTATAACCCCTCGCCTTTAAGAGCCTGCCCAGGGATGCGGCGGTGATGCCCTTGCCCAGACCGGATACTACGCCGCCGGTGACAAATACGTACTTTGTTGCCATGTCATACCTCCGTTTTTGAATACAAAAAGAGCCGCGAAGAGTGAGAGATCCCCAATTTTCTTCGCGGCTTTGCGTTAACGTCTGATGTCGCGCCTGTCTGGCAGCTGTCATGCTTTATGAACTTGTGTTATAACACACATGCAGTATAATTTACACCCGGTTTCAGGACTTGTAAAGACCAATTTCAAAATTTTATGCGGAAATTCTGAATTGAGATCTGGGGGCTTGACAAGGCTGCTGTCCGGGTGCTAGGTTAAATGCAAAATTAAAAATCAGCAGTCCAAGGGCGGACGGCAGACCTTCGTAAGGAAGCGGAGATCTGCTGTCCGCCTTTTCGTTTTTTGAAGAGACAAAAAGGGAAGGGCTGCGGGAAGGAGGGCGTCATGTATGTGCAGTATTATGGGATTTGAATCAAGGAGGAGTTGTTCGCGAAATCATGCGGAGGACGCTTTGGCTAAGACGTCTTCCCGCGGACCGGACAGCAGCCGGTTTGAAGAGGCAGGGGAGGGATGGCTGGGCTTTCAGCGCCTGTCCATTATGGGACCGGGGGAAGCCGGTATGCAGCCCTTTCATCTGGGGGATGACCGCTGCGTCTGCAACGGCGAGCTATACGGCTTTCGGGAGATGAAGACCGATCTGATCGCGGACGGCTATACGTTCAGCAGCCAGTCCGACTGCGAGATCATCCTGCCCCTCTACCATAAATATGGTACGGACCTCTTTGGGATGCTGGACGCCGAATTCGCCATGATTATCTATGACGCCAAGCAGGGCAAGCTGATCGCGGCGAGGGACCCGATCGGGATCCGTCCCCTGCACTACGGCTATGACCGGGAAGGCAAGATCATTTTCGCGTCAGAGGCAAAGAACCTGGTCGGTCTGGTTGACCGGATCATGCCTTTTCCGCCGGGCTGCTACTATCTGGACGGAACCTTTCACCATTATGCGGAGATCGATAGGGGCAGAAAGGCAGCAGCGGGGGAGGTTCCGACCGAGGTCATCTATGACAGCGCTGAGGAGGCATCGGTCAAGATCCGCAATCTTTTGGTCAAGGGCATTGAAAAGCGGCTGGATGCGGATGCGCCCCTGGGCTTTCTGCTTTCGGGCGGGCTTGACTCCTCCCTTGTCTGCGCGGTTTCGGCAAGGCTCCTGCAAAAGCCCATCCGGACCTTTGCCATCGGCATGAAACAGGACGCCATCGACCTCAAGTATGCGCGGGAGGTTGCCGAGTATCTGGGCACCGACCATTCGGAGGTTATCATCGACCGGGATACCGTAATCGGTTCCTTAAAGGAAGTGATTGCGGCGCTGGGGACCTTTGATATCACGACCATCCGCGCCAGCATGGGCATGTACCTTTGCTGCAAGTGGATCCACCAGCATACAGATGTCCGGGTCCTTTTGACCGGAGAAGTTTCCGACGAGCTGTTCGGCTACAAGTATACGGACTTCGCCCCGTCGGCGGAGGAATTCCAGAAGGAGGCGGAGAAGCGGATTCGGGAGATCCACGTCTACGACGTCCTCCGTGCCGACCGCAGCATCTCCGTTCACTCAATGGAGGCGCGCATTCCCTTTGGGGACCTGGATTTTGTCAGCTATGTCATGCGGCTCGATCCTAAGGTCAAGATGAACACCTACGGCATGGGCAAGTATCTGCTCCGCCACGCCTTTGAAAACAGCGACTGGCTGCCACGGGATATTCTGATGCGGGAAAAGGCGGCATTTTCCGACGCCGTCGGTCACTCCCTGGCGGATGAGCTGAAAGCTTATGCAAATGAGACCTATACCGATGAGGCATTTGAGGAGAAGCGGCAGAAATATACTCACGCCCAGCCTTTTACCAAGGAATCCCTGCTGTATCGGGAGATCTTTGAGGAGTATTATCCGGGACAGAGCGAGATGATCCCCGCCTTCTGGATGCCCAACCGCACCTGGCCGGGCTGCGATGTGGACGATCCGTCCGCCCGGGTTTTGTCCAACTACGGAGGGTCGGGCAAGTAAAGAGATCGTTTGTTTTCGACACCAAGGATAGGCGGTCCCTGATCCGCTTAAGGTTAAGCCTACAAGATCGGTTCAAACGATTACTTCCTTCATATAGAGGAAGCATAATGAGCAATGCTTGCTTTTGCATAAGGCTAAATCTAAAACATCAGTTAACACGATTTCTTCCATATAATCATATAATAAGGCAGCAAAAACCTCCGATCCACTTGCGAATCGGAGGTTTTTGCTGCCTTATCTGCTTTTCTTTATATTTAAGAAAGATTATGCTATCGGCCCTTCAAAGCGGAGCGGAGCTACTCAAAGGGCTTTGGCGAATTCTCTGCCGTATTCAATGCAGGCATGAAGAGCCTCTTCATCCGGAACCCACTGGCAGGTCTTGCCGTCCATGACGATTTCAAAGCCGCAGTCAGTAAGACCGGCGGTCAGCTTTTTTAAGCCCTGGGGAGCCCAGCCATAGGAGCCGAACGCCGCCGCTTTTTTCTTCTTGAACTTGAGACCCTTCATCATTTCCAGAAGTCCCCCGATGGCGTAGGACAGACCCTGGTTGATGGTGGGGCAGCCCATGAGGATTGCCTTGGAGTTGAAGACCTCGGTCAGGATGTCATTTTTATCCTGCTTGCCGGCTTCCATGATCTTGATGACGGTATCCGGTGTCTCCTGCCGGATGCCTTCGGCAATCGCCTCCGCCATTTTCCGGGTCGAATTCCACATGGTGTCGTAGATCAGCGTGACCTGATTCTCCTGGTAGTCATTCGCCCACTTAAGGTAGGTTTCGACGATCTGCATAGGGTTATCTCTCCAGATGACGCCGTGAGAGGGGCAGATCATGCTGAGCGGTACATTGAGACCGACAACGGTGTCGATTGCCTTCTTGACGTTGCTGCCGTAGAGGTTGAGGATGTTGCAGTAGTATTTCTTTGCCTCCGTATAGATCTCTTCGGACAGGTTCTTGTCGTTGAAGAGGGATTCGGTTGCGTAGTGCTGACCGAATCCGTCGTTGGAGAAGAGGATCCCTTCGGCATCATAGTAGGTGAACATGGTGTCCGGCCAGTGGCAGAAAGGTGCCGGGATAAAGGTCAGGGTGCCCTTGCCGGTTTCCAGCTTATCTCCCAGTCCTACGACGTGGAAGTTCCAGTCCTGGTGGTAGTGACCCTCAATGATCTTCTTGCCGTTTGCCGTACAGTAGATCGGGGTGTCCGGAATCTCCCGCATGAGTTCCGGAAGCGCGCCGGAGTGGTCGATTTCATTGTGGTTCATGACGACGTAATCGATGTCCTTTAAGTCAATCTCTTCCTTGAGCCGGGAGACAAATTCCCTGTCAAAGGGCTGCCAGACGGTGTCAATCAGAACATTCTTGCCGTCGCGGATCAGGTAGGCGTTGTAGGAGCTGCCGCGATGGGTGCTGAGTTCCTGACCGTGGAAGAGCTGCAGTTCCCAGTCGACCTTGCCGACCCAGGTCACATTGTCCGTAATTTTCTTTCCCATAGATTCAAACCTCCATCCTATGATAAGGCGAAATTCCGGGATCAGACTCTGATCAGAGTCCGATTTTCCGAAAGTATCCGCTTTTCGTCACTGCCCTATCTTACCACAAATGTCCGGAAAATGTAATGAGATCCAATCTTAATAAGAAAAATATCAGAAAATATCCTTCTTTCCATTGACATACCTTTAATAATTGAGATATCATAACCTTGCTTGGAAATTAAAGATATTGAGCTAAATAAATGGAAACAATTTGGAGGTAAGACAATGGCAACACTTGACGGAGTAAAAGAAATTATCACAGACACCCTGAAATTCGATGGTGAGATCACGGAAAATTCGGATCTTTTCAAGGATCTAGAAGCGGATTCCCTCGACGCGGTCGAGCTGGTGATGGCGATTGAAGAGAAGTTCGGCGTCACGGTTCCGGACGAAGAGATGCCCAATCTCCACACGGTTGGCGATATTGTCAACTATGTGGAAGCGCACAAAGAGGCGTAAGGAAAGTTCCATAGCAAGTAAGGATGGGCCGGCGCAAGCTGGCCTTTCCATTTTAAGAGAGGTTGTGCGAGATGGAGTTGACGGAAATCAAGGAACTGATGAAGGAATTTGCGGCTTCGGGACTGACATCTTTGAACTTTAGCCAAGGGGAGACCCGGCTGGTTTTAAAGAAGGAAGTCAAGACCGTGGCGATCGCTCCGGCTTTTAGTGCAGGAGCAGAGCCGGTTTCGGGACTGCCCACGACTGTTTCTGATCAGAAGGAGGGACAGGTCCAAGCCGGCAGTATATCTGTCGATCAGGGCAGATCCAGTGAGCCGGCAAGTCCCGAAGAAGAGGGGCAGGCGGTTCCCGCCCCCCTTGCAGGCGTCTTTTACCGGGCGTCCAAGCCCGGAGAGGAGCCTTATGTCAGGGAAGGCCAGCAGGTGAAAAAGGGGCAGACTTTAGGTTTGATCGAGGCGATGAAGATGATGAGCGAGATTCCCGCCCCCATGGACGGCACGATCAAAAGCATCTCCGCGGAGAACGGAGCCTTTGTCGAATACGGAACCACCCTCATGGTGATGGAAGAGCAGTAAGACCTGGGAATGTTCCCTCAGGCGCAGATCAAGATAAGGAGCCAGTTGACGATGTTTAAAAAGATCATGATTGCGAACCGCGGAGAGATTGCCATGCGGATCATCCGCTGCTGCCAGGAAATGGGGATCGATACCGTCCTTGCCGTATCGGAAGAGGACCGGGACTCCCTCCCGGCCCAGTTTGCGACGGAGACGGTCTGCATCGGTCCAGCCAGGGCAGCAGAGAGCTATCTCAACCAGCCCGCCCTCATTACGGCGGCGAAGGCAAGCGGCTGTGAGGCGGTGCATCCGGGATACGGCTTTTTGTCTGAAAACGCGGATTTCGCCCAGGCGGTTTCCGAGAACGGTCTGACCTATATCGGTCCGTCCGCGGACATGATCCGGGGTATGGGGGATAAACAGAGCGCCCGCGCCCTGATGAAAAAGCACGGCGTGCCGGTCGTTCCGGGATCCGATGGGATCTTAAAGGACGCCGCCGAGGCAAGAAAGGTGGCGGAAAAAGTCGGCTACCCTGTCCTGGTCAAGGCGACGGCGGGTGGAGGAGGCCGGGGCATGCGGACGGCTTTTGACTCAAGTGAGATCGAGGACGCCTACCGCGAGGCACAGGCAGAGGCGGAAGCTGCCTTTGGAAACGGCGACCTGTATCTGGAAAAACTGATCGTCCACCCCCACCACATCGAAGTGCAGATCCTGGGAGATCAAAACGGCCACATCGTTCATCTGGGGGAACGCGACTGCTCGATGCAGCGCAGGAACCAGAAATTGATCGAGGAAGCCCCGGCGGATATTCTGACCAAGCAGCAGAGGGCAGACCTTTGCCGGGCGGCGGTTCGGGCTGCAAAAGCGGTCCGCTACGTTTCGGCTGGAACGGTGGAATTTGTTCTCGATCATGAGGGAAATTTCTATTTTATTGAAATGAACACCAGAATCCAGGTGGAACATTCCGTCACGGAGATGGTGACTGGCATCGATCTGGTAAAAGAACAGATCCGGATCGCGTCGGGGCAGGACCTTTCCTTCCGCCAAAGCGACGTCAAACTTCGCGGACACGCGATCGAATGCCGCATCAACGCGGAGGATCCGGCGCGGAATTTCGCCCCCTGTCCGGGACCGGTGCCCTTTGTCCACATGCCGGGAGGCTTCGGCGTCCGCGTGGAGAGCGCCCTCTTCTCCGGCTGCCGCATCAGTCCCTATTACGACTCCATGGCGGCTAAAATCATTGTCCAGGCTCCGGGCAGACTGGACGCGATTCGGAAGATGCGGATGGCGCTGGAAGAGATGACGGTTGAGGGAGTGACGACCAACATCAATTTCCTCTACCTTTTGATGTTCCATCACGACTACATGCTGGGAAACTTTGATACGTCCTTTTTGGGCACGCATACCGAACGGATTTTGAAATGGGACCGTGAATCCCGTGGAAAAAAGAAGTAAGAGAGGGAGAACCTGATGCCGACCGGATTTGAAGAAAAACGAAAGATCTTTCTGGGCTACCGGAAGATGAGAGAAAAGAAAAGCTCCTTCACCCCCCTGGGGGACAGGCTGCACCTGTTATTTGACGGCGGGAAGATCGAGCATCTCTTCCGGGACGTCTGCTCCAAGGATCCCCTGCATTTTCCGGATTACCAGAAGACGTTGGTGCAGCTGAAGCTAAAGACCAACGCCAATGACGCCCTGATCACGGGCGTGGGATCCGTGGATGGGATCCGGGCGGCGGCGGCCCAGCTGGACAAACATTTCCTGATGGGGTCCATGAGTTCGGCGGTCGGGGAACGCCTGACTCAGCTGGTGGAGTACGCGGATAAAAAGAAGCTGCCTCTCATCATCATATCGGCGAGCGGGGGCGCCCGGATGCAGGAGGGCATGTACTCCCTCTTTCAGATG
This sequence comes from Lachnospiraceae bacterium UBA3689, assembly GCA_002371465.1. Lineage (GTDB taxonomy): Bacteria > Bacillota > Clostridia > Lachnospirales > Lachnospiraceae > Chordicoccus. The sequence continues at coordinate 135,002 of DFIU01000015.1, forward strand.
GCAAAGACGTCCGTCGCTGTCCAGCGCTTCAAGGATCATGGGGGACTCTACATCTCCGTGCTGACCCATCCGACAACGGGCGGCGTCAGCGCCAGCTTCGCCATGCTGGGCGATATCATCCTGGCGGAGCCGGGGGCGCTGATCGGCTTTGCCGGACCCAGGGTCATCGAGCAGACGATCGGAGAGAAGCTGCCCAAGGGTTTTCAGAGTGCGGAATTTCAGCAGGAGCATGGCTTTGTGGACGCGATTGTTCCCAAAGAGGAGATGAAGACGGCGATCGCAAAGCTGCTCCGGCTGCACGGCTATAAGGGGGGACCTGCATGAAGGCATACGAACGTGTCCGTCTGGCGCGGGATAAGGATCGACCAAAGATCGGAGCCTATATCGACGCTTTATTTACGGACTTTTTTGAACTAAAAGGGGACCGCTTAGGCGGCGAAGATCCGGCGATCCTGGGCGGCATCGCCTTTTTTGAAGGGCAGCCGGTCACGGTGATCGGGCACCGCAAGGGCAGCGATTTAAAGGAGAACCTGACCTGCCGCTTCGGTATGCCGGAGCCGGAAGGCTACCGCAAGGCTCTGCGGCTCATGAAGGAGGCGGAGAAGTTCCACCGGCCGGTCATTACCTTTATCGATACGCCGGGAGCCTATCCGGGCAAGTCGGCGGAAGAACACGGCCAGTCCCGGGCAATCGCCGAAAATCTGGCGGAGATGTCCGCCCTAAAGACGCCGATCATCTCCGTCGTGACCGGAGAGGGATCAAGCGGCGGGGCACTTGCGATCGGCGTGGCGGACCGGATCTGGATGCTGGAAAATGCGGTCTATTCGGTCCTGTCGCCGGAGGGCTTTGCCAGTATCCTCTGGAAGGATTCGGCAAGGGCGGAAGAAGCGGCGGACGTGATGCACATGACGGCGGGAGAACTCTACGAAGAGGGGCTCGTCGACCGGGTGATCCCGGAGGATAAGGGCGGGATCCAGGCGGATTTTGATCTGTCCATCCGGGCGATCCGCAGCGCCCTGAAAACGGAACTGGCGGAGCTGCAGGAACTCTCCCAAGAGGATCTGGTCAGCCTCCGTTATCAGAAATACCGCCATTTTGAGGGCGAGCTGGAGCCGGACTACGCTGACTTCAACTGGGACGCCATCGAATTAAAGGAACTGGAAGAAGCTTTGAAGGAGGTTGTCAGCCATGAATCCTGAAAGGGACAGGAAGTCGGCAGAAAAAAAGAGTTTGCCGGCAGGCGGGGGCGTCCGGATATTGACCTTGGGGAAGGCGCTTCCTTCCGCGACCATGCGGAACGAAGATTTTGAAAAGACCCTGGATACTTCGGACGAGTGGATCCGGACCAGAACCGGGATTTTGGAGCGTCGCTTTTGCCGGCGCTTAAACGGGGAGAACGCCTCTTCCCTCGCCGTTCACGCCGCCGCCCTTGCTCTTGAAAAGGCGGAGCGAACCTATCACATCCAAAAAGAGGAGATCGGGCTTGTCATTACGGCGACCTGCAGCTCCCGCTATGAGATGCCCTCGACTGCCTGCATCGTCCAGGAGGAGCTGGGACTTAAGGGCGGCATCCCCGCCTTTGATCTAAACGCCGCCTGTTCCGGTTTTATCTACGGTCTTGGCACGGCGGATGCCATGATGGCGAGAATGGGCATCTCCTATGGTCTGGTCATCGGAACCGAGGAAATGTCCCGGCTCCTTGACATGGGGGACCGTAGCACCTGCGTCCTCTTCGGAGACGGAGCGGCAGCGGCGGTGGTCGCCTTTGACAGACAGGCGGACTTTGCCGCCGATCTGGGTGCTGCCGGAGACAAGGAGGCTCTCTACAGCCTGTCCTCGGTCCTGCGCATGGACGGCCGCAGGGTCTTCCGCTTTGCCTGCTTAAAGTTGGAGGAAGAGATCAGAAAGCTGGAGGAACTGAGCGGCATCCGGGCGGAGGATGTGGACTATATCGTCTGTCACCAGGCAAATTACCGCATTATCCGCTATGTGCAGAGCAGACTGGGACTGCCAGAGGAGAAGTTTCCCATGAATCTTTCTTCTTATGGAAATACGTCAGCCGCCAGTATTCCCCTCATGCTCTGTGACTTACAGGATGAAGGAAAACTGACGGCAGGGACCCGGGTCTTCTGCGTCGGCTTCGGCGCGGGGCTGACCTGGGGAGCGGCAAGTTTGAAATTCGGAGGAATGATTGATGAAACAGCTAAATGAACTACTGGGAACCAGATACCCCTTCATTCAGGGGGGCATGGCTAACATTGCGACGGGAGAATTTGCTGCCGCCTGCTCCAATGCCGGAGCCCTGGGTCTGATCGCATCCGGCGGCCTTCATTCCGCAGAGGAACTAAGGAACCAGATCCGGATCTGCCGGAGCCTGACCGACCAGCCCTTCGGCGTCAACCTAATGCTGATGAATCCTGCCGCGGATGAGATGGCGCAGGTCCTGACCGAAGAAGGGGTCAGAGTCGTGACGACCGGGGCGGGCAACCCCGGAAAATATATGAAGGATTGGAAGGACCATGGCATGACCGTTATTCCGGTCTCCGCCAGCGTCGCCCTTGCCAAGCGGCTGATCCGGTCCGGAGCCGACGCCATTATCGCGGAGGGGACGGAATCCGGCGGTCATGTCGGGGAAATGACGACCATGACGCTTGTTCCGCAGATGGTGGACGGGCTTGATGGGAAGGTGCCGGTCATCGCGGCGGGAGGCATCGCCGACGGCAGGCAGCTGGCGGCAGCATTTGTCCTGGGCGCCTGCGGAGCCCAGATCGGAACCTGCCTTTTGGTTTCAAAGGAGTGTCCGATTCATGACAATTATAAAGAGGCTCTGCTTGCCGCCAAGGACAACGCCACGGTCGTGACCGGCCGCAGTGTGGACGCGCCGGTCCGCATCATCAAAAACCAGATGTCCCGCAATTACATCAAGGCGGAACGGGATGGCGCCGACCGCATGGAACTGGAGAAATTTACGCTGGGTTCCCTTCGGAAAGCGGTCTTTGACGGAAATGTAAAAGAGGGGTCCCTGATGGCGGGTCAGGTCTGCGGTCAGCTGCATGAGATCCGGCCGGTAGCGGATATCTTAAGGGACCTCTATGAGAATGGCAAGAGAGAGGCAGCTGCCCTGACCATCGTTTGACGGATGGGACAGGCTCATCAAGCAGATACATAAAGGAGAAGAAGATGAAGACAGCGATTCTTTATGCCGGTCAGGGGGCGCAAAGACCCGGTATGGGACTGGACCTCTATGAAGGCTACCCGGAATTTTCAAAGGCAATCGATGAAGCCGCGGCGGTTACGGATTTTGATTTAAAAAGCGCCATGTTCGGGTCTGACGCGGCTCTTTTGGCCAGGACGGAGATCACGCAGCCGGCTCTGGCGGCATTCGCGGCGGGCGTGACCGCCGTTTTAAGCCGCTATGGCATCCAGCCTGACTATGTAGCGGGGCTTTCTTTAGGGGAGTACAGCGCTTTGCAGGCAGCAGGGGTCTTTACTCTGGATCAGTTGATTCGGCTTACTTCCTTCCGCGGAAGAGCCATGGCGGAGGCGGGGAGGGGGATCGATACCCTGATGTGCGCCGTCCTGGGCCTTTCTTCCGAGCAGACAGAAGCCATCTGCAAAAAGGCGCAGGAGGAGACCGGGCAGATGGTCCAGGTCGTCAATTACAATACGGTCGGTCAGGAGGTGATCTCCGGCACCAAAGAGGGGGTCAGACGGGCGGAAGAACTGGCGAAAGATATGGGCTGCAAGCGGTGCATGGAACTAAAGGTCAGTTCCGCCTTCCACACTTCTTTTATGGAAGGGGCTGGTCAGGCTCTTCATAAGAAGTTCCGCACGATGAATTTCGGAAAAATGCAGGTACCGGTTGTCTTTAACTGTACCGGCAGGGAACTGGAGGGGGAGGAGACCATCGCCGACCTCTTGGTTCGCCAGGTCCAGTCTCCGGTTAAGATGAGGCAGACCATCGAGTATCTGGCGGATCACGGCGTCGATATTTTTATTGAAGTGGGCCCGGGCCACGCCTTAAGCGGCTTTGTCAAGCGCGCCGTAAAGGGGGCGGCTGCCTGTTTTATCGACAGCGCCGCCGATTTGAAGGACGTTTTAGACAAATACGGAAAGAAGGAGGCTTGATCCGGATGGGAAGACTGGATGGACAGACTGCCCTTGTGACGGGCGGCGGCCGGGGAATCGGCAGAGCCATTGTAAAAAAGCTGGCGTCAGAGGGAGCCAATGTAGTCATCAATTACGGGACCAGCGACCGGGCAGCAAAGGAGACCGCCGACCTTTGCCGGAAGGAATATGGAGTCAAGACTCTTGCCGTACAGGCGGACGTCAGCCGGGCAGAGGATGTGCAGCGGCTCTTTGAAGAGGCGAAGGCTCTGACCGGGAAGGTGGAGATTCTGGTCAATAACGCCGGCATCACGGCGGACAATCTGATCCTTCGGATGACGGATGAGGATTTTGACCGCGTGCAGAAGATTAACCTGTACGGAACCTTCTACGGCATGAAGCTGGCGGCTAAGACCATGCTGAGACAGCGGTACGGCAGGATTATTTCCCTAAGTTCCGTGGTCGGTCTCCACGGAAACGCGGGGCAGGTCAACTATGCGGCGTCTAAGGCGGGCATCGTCGGCATGACGAAGTCCCTGGCAAAGGAGATGGCGAGCCGGGGCGTGACGGTTAATGCCGTCGCTCCGGGCATGATCGAAACGGACATGACGGCGGCGATGACGGAGACGGCTCACAAGGCGATGGAAGGACAGATCCCGGCAGGCCGCATGGGCAGCCCGGAGGACATCGCGGAGGCGGTTGCTTTTTTTGCGGACCCGGCTTCCGGTTATGTTACGGGACAGGTCCTCGCGGTTGACGGGGGCATGGCGCTTTAAGCGGATAGGAAGGATAGGCAATGAAAAGAAGAGTGGTCATTACGGGAATGGGAATCATTTCCCCGATCGGAAATACAAAAGAAGAGGTCTGGAAGAGTGTCGAGGAGGGGACGTGCGGCATCGCGCCGATTACGCGTTACGACAGCTCAAAGCAGAAGGTCAAGCTGGCGGGTGAATTAAAGGACCTGGATCTGTCCCGCTACGTATCCCCTAAGGCGGCGCGGAAGATGGACCCCTATACCCAGTACGCCATGTACGCGGCTGCCGAGGCGATGGAGGATGCCGGCATCAAAAAAGAGGCGGAAGGAGAGGAGCCCCGGGACCGCTGGGGCGTCATCATGGCGTCCGGGATCGGTGGGATCCAGACCATTGAGACAGAGAAGGAGCGGGGCCAGAAAGTGGGCTATGACCGGGTCTCCCCCTACTTTATTCCGATGGCGATCTCCAATATGGCGGCGGGAAATATTGCCATCGAGTACGGCTTAAAGGGCATGTGCAGCTGCACGGTGACCGCCTGCGCGTCAGCGGGAAATGCGATCGGGGACGCCTTCCGTCACATCCGGGACGGTTACGGCGATCTGATGGCGGCGGGCGGTTCGGAGGCATCCATTACGCCTCTGTGTATCGGCGGCTTTACCTCCCTGCGTGCCTTAAGCACCTCCGAAGATCCCTCCCGCGCCTCGATTCCCTTCGATAAGGAACGGTCCGGTTTCGTCATGGGAGAGGGGGCTGCTGTTCTCATCCTGGAGGAACTGGGCCACGCCAAAAAGCGGGGGGCTAAGATCTACGGAGAGATCGCCGGCTACGGCTCCAACTGTGACGCCCACCACATCACCGCTCCCAATCCGGAGGGGGATGGCGCGGCGAAATGCATGGCGGAGGCGATGCGGGACGCCGGCATCAGTCCCACAGAAGTGGATTATGTCAATGCCCATGGGACGTCCACCAGGATGAACGACAGCGGGGAGACCAAGGCGATCCACAAGGCGTTCGGTCCCCATGCCGCATCCCTGAAGGTAAGCTCGACCAAGTCCATGACCGGACACCTGTTGGGCGCGTCGGCAGCGGTCGAAGCGGTCATCACGACCCTGGCGGTTCAGAATTCCTTTATCCCGCCCACGGTCGGTTATCAGGTTCCGGACGAGGACTGCGATCTGGACTACCAGCCCAACCGGGGCGAGAGCCATCTGATCCGCTACGCCTTAAGCAACAGCTTTGGTTTCGGCGGGCACAATGTGTCCTTGATCTTTCGGAAGTTTGAGGATGGAAAGCAGGTGACAAAATGAAATTAAACAGCAACCAGATCGAGCAAATCCTGCCCCACAGATGGCCTTTTCTACTCATTGACAGGGTCGAGGAATGTCAGCCGGGCAAGTTCTGTACGGGGCGGAAATGCGTCACGGCTAGTGAATTGGAATTTCAGGGTCATTTTCCGGGCATGAAGGTTATGCCCGGCGTACTGATCCTGGAGGCACTGGCGCAGACCGGCGCCGTCGCCCTTTTAAGTGAAGAGGGGCAGGAGGGCAGGGTGGTCCTCTTTGGCGGCGTCAAAAATGCCAGATTCAGGCGGCAGGTCGTGCCGGGAGATGTTCTGGAACTGCACTGCGAAATTGAAAAGCGCAGGGGACCGGTCGGCTTCGGTAAGGCGGTCGCCACAGTCGACGGCGAAACCGCCGTGACGGCGGAACTGTCCTTTGCCATCACCGATAAGCCCGAAGATTCTTCCAAATCCTGATATTTATTTGTTTGCCCTTTCATTATGTGTTACACTAGTTCTGTCAGCACGCTTGAGGGCGTGAATTTTTGTATGCCGGAATGAGAGGACCTTGGAATGACAACGGAGAAGCTGTTTCAGGAAGTTTACACCAGATTTAAGATGCACTTTTACCGAGAAGTGTTTCGGAATTTTGACAACAGGGAGGCGACGCTGACGACGGTCGAGACCTTCTGCATGGAAGTGATCTATGCGATGGACAATCCAACGGTCAATGAATTTGCCTCCTTTATCAAGATTTCGTCGCCCAATGCCGCCTATAAGGTCAATTCTCTGATCCGCAAGGGCTACTTGAAGAAGATCCGATCGGAGAAGGACCACCGGGAATATCACTTGCAGGTGACGCAGAAGTATTTGGATTACTACAATGTCAGTACCGGCTACGTCGATCAGGTCCTGTCCCGCGTCAAGAAGACCATGTCGCCGGAGGAGTGGGCGGATTTCCATCACACGCTGGAGATTATCCTGTCCGAGCAGGGAAATGATGTGCCGCCCTACGGCCTCGAAAATCATCAGGAAAATTAAAACGATTACAAGTTGACCCATAATTTCACAGGGACTATAATGAGAAAGGTTTTGGAAGGCAGCTGCTTTCTAAACCTTTTTTTTCGTACCGCTGCCGCATAATCAACTGTCGGCGCGAGAGATAACCGATGATCGCGTTTGCTTTTAAGAAAGAGAGGTGAACAACAGTTATGGATTCTGACAATTACCGACGATGCAGCTTCTGCCGAAGCAAAAAGACTGCTGTTCATGTCAGGAAAAGGGCAAATTCGGGGATCTGTATCTGAATGGATCAGATGAAGCGGTTCGTTTGATTGGAATTTTGCTCCGGACTTTGCAAGTGCTTAAGGCAGCGTCTTTCCAGGCAGATTTCGTCGTTTATTGTGCGAAATGAAGGGAGGAAAGATGGAAGAAGAAGTACAGGAGTTTAACGTAAGAGAAGCGAAAAACAGGCTTCTTACCTGTCTGCTGAAGAAGCAGTACAAGGAACTGCGGGAGATGACGACGGACATGCATCCCGCCGATCTTGCCGCGGTTCTGGAAGATTTTGATGAAAATAACCGCCTGGTTATTTTCCGCCTGCTCAGAAAGGATATCGCCACCGAGGCATTTACCTATCTGACCGATGAGACGAGAAATGATCTGGTGGAGGGCTTCTCCGATGCCGAGATCGTCAACACGCTGGAAGAGATCAGCCTGGACGACGCGGCGGATATGCTGGAGGATATGCCCGCCAGCGTCGTCAAGCGGGTCCTTGCCAAGTCCAGTAAGACGACGCGTGAGAGCCTCAACAAGCTGCTCCACTATCCGGAATACAGCGCCGGCTCCATGATGACGCCGGAGTACATCCGTTTCCGGAAGAGCGACCTGGTCGGGGATGCCCTCAATACCATCCGGAAAGAGGGGAGCGACGCTGAAACCGTCTACACAGGCTTCGTCGTGGACCGCAACCGGCTGCTGGGGGTTGTGTCCGCCAGGGACCTGCTCTTAAGTGATCTGGAGACCCCTGTCACGGAGATCATGGACGACAACGTCATCACCGTGAAGGTGACGGATGACCAGGAAGACGTCGCCCGCCAGATGCAGAAATACGATTTTAATACCATGCCGGTCGTCGATGACGAGGGCATGCTGGTCGGTATCGTCACCATCGACGACGCTGTGGATGTCCTGGTGGACGAGTCCACAGAGGATATGCAGAAGATGGCTGCGATCCTGCCGGAGGACCAGGATGCAACTTATTTCGGAACCTCCGTCTGGCAGCATGCCAGACAGAGGATTCCCTGGCTGCTGATCCTGATGTTGTCCGCGACCTTCACCGGTATGATCACGACCCACTACGAGTCGGCTTTTGCCGCCATTCCCCTTTTGGTGTCCTTCATGCCCATGCTGATGGATACGCCCGGTAACTGCGGCAACCAGGTCGCGACCCTCATGGTGCGCGGTCTGGCTCTTGAGGAAGTAAAGGTCCGGGACATCGGCCGGGTCGTCTGGAAGGAACTGCGGGTTTCTCTTACGGTCGGTATGATCCTCGGCTTGGTCAACGGCGCCCGAATCATGATTATGTACGGCGTTTTGAAGCAGCCGCACGACCCCAACGCCCTCCGCTATGCGGTCGTCGTCAGTATAGCGCTCTTTGTGGCAATTATCATCGCCAAGCTGGTTGGCGCGGTTCTGCCGCTGGGGGCAAAGGCGCTTCATCTCGATCCGGCGATTATGGCGACGCCTTTTATCACCACCATTGTCGACGCCTGCTCCCTGGTCGTTTTCTTCCATGTGGCGCAGATCGTCTTCATGTCGGAGATTATGGGGTAGTTTCAGGAACAAAAGAAAAAGGATTCCGTTTGGATTTGTCTTGGGGGACAGATCCGGGCGGAATCCTTTTTTTATGGCTGAGTTTTGCTGTTACAGTTGTTTTTTGCTCTCTATGGGTGCGGTCGCATCTATACTCATAACTTGTATCAGCATCAGTAAGATTTTCGGAAATTCTTATCCTGGATGATCCGGGCTGTGATGAGTCCTAAGGGCAGGGTGATGGCGATGACCGCAGCCTTGGCAAAAGCATTGAGCCCCGCATCGGGCTGACCGACTCCGAAGAAATAGAGGGATTGGTACATGAACATGCCCGGGACCATGATGACGATGGAGGGAACCGTCAGGGCGATTCTGGGATAACCGGTTCGCCTTTCCACCAGACCCGCCATAAGACCCGCCGCCAGGGCTCCGATGAAGGCGCCGACACCGACCGGCAGGGAGAAGATTTCAACAAGCTCGATCCTTAAAGTGTTGGACAACATACCGAAGAGGGCGGCGGCAAGAGCCATTTTCCTGGGACTGTTGTAGAGGTAGGAGAAGCCGTAGACTCCGCACCAGCTTGCCAGGATCCGCAGCAGGCAGTAAAGAACCGGATGCAGGTGGAGGGGCTCAAAGGGGACCGGATGGAAATGCAGGGCGTAGGCGGCAATCATGCCGGTCGTGGTCGCGACAATGATCATTATGATCGCATAGGCGAGCCGCTCAAGTCCCGACCGCATATCCTGCTTGGCAAGATCGATGCCCCCGGTGATCAGCGGAAAGCCCGGTATGATAAAGAGCATGGAGCAGATATAGCCCGCCTCCTTTGCCTGGGGGATCTCGACCAGGGATTCAAGAGCCTTGATACAGAGGACGTAGGTGATGCAGGCACAGGCGACGCTGACCGCAATGACCGCGTAGAGGGTGATCTTTTTTCGTGCCATGACGGAGCGGATAAACTGACCGACACCGGCTCCGATGAAGGCGCAGATGACTTCAAAGAGACCGCCGCCCAAAAGGAAACAGAAGCCTCCGCAGGCGAGAGCCGCCGCCAGAGCCAGGCTGATGGGCTTATAGTTGGCCGGTTTTTCGGCGATGTGGTCCAGGATCTTGTGAAACTGCTCGACGGAGTAGCATTTGGCGTTTTTCTCAAAGACGTCGAGGAAAAGCTCCAGATCGTTTAAACGGTCCGTGTTGATGCCGGCGCTGGGCAGGGAGAGCGCCTCTGTATAGTGGTGGGCGCCGTCAAAGATGGTGACATTGATGTTGACCAAACCGATGTCGGCGGTACAGGTGATGCCGATCGCGCGGGAGACCAGGTTCATGGCTTCCCGGACCCGGAAAGCTCCGGTGCCGCAGCCCAGCATCATCAGACCGATGCGGCCCACCAGGGTTGCCTTTTCAGCCGTTGTGGCACTGACGGCGGGAACTTCCCGATCTGTGTGTCCGGCGACGATGGCATGCCAGCGGATGGGCATGTGATGACGCCGTTCCTGATACTGTCGCTTTTTTCTCTCTCTGATAGATTCTTCCATACTGCTTACCGGCGGAGGACTTCCGCCTGGCGATCCTTTCTATTTCATGAGATGAGGTTGTCGGAATCGATAGGTAATAGACTTGTAATTGATAGGTCCAACCTATCATACCATTGCCCCCACTTTTTCGCAAAATCAATATTAGGGTAGAATTTTGCCAATCCAGAGGACTTGACTCATGGAATGGGAAATCATTATACAATGTTACTAACGTCCTGGTCGTAACTGGTGCAGATTGGAAATGTCCCTCCTTCTATGCTATAATTTATTCTATGCAGATCATAGAACACGGAACCCTGATCCTGCCGGATGGACGGAAAGAAGCGGACCTGATGGCGGATGCGGGAATTATTAAAGAAATCAGAGACCGAGGCGGCTTTGAGGGGGCTGACTTTGACGGAGCCTCCCGCATCGACGCGGAAGGCTGTTTTGTCTATCCCGCCTTTATTAACATTGATCCGGTCCATCCCCAAGAGGATATTAGGTCCTACGGAGCGGATGCCGACCGGGTGCTGCCAAGGCTTAAGGAAGCTTTGGAAAATGGGACCGCCATTACGACTGAGGAACTTTTAAAGGACCGCGACTTTTCCCTTCGCTATCGGATCGTCACGGGGCAGGTCAAAAATGTTTTCTCCGTATCGCAAAAGAATCATCGCTGGGAGATCATTATGAAACTGCTCCAGAATGACCTCGATCCGGTGGGCTTTGCCAGGCTGCTCGCGGAAAATCCCGCCCGGATGCTGGGCGTCTATCCCCAAAAGGGCGCCATTTGCGTCGGATCCGATGCGGACCTGCTGGTGATCGATCCCAATGTAAACGGGAAGGTCTGCGTCGATCGGGGAGCAGGGAACGTGCGGGAGATCCTTTTTACCAATGGCTCGATTCGGGCGCTTCTCTTTCATTAAACATTCATGAAATAAAACGGATGGAGGGTGACTTATGGCAGGTTTTGATTTTTCCTTCTGGTCCCTGTTCTTTAAGCTGGTGTCCGGGCAGACCGGAGATATCAGCAATGTGACCTTCAGACCGCAGAAAGCCCGCTTTGAGGGCGGACCGATCAGGCAGGCGTTTGAGCGGGCCACGCCCGAAAGCCAGGGGGTCGACTCCCTGCATCTCCTTCATTTTCTGGATGAAATGGCGGATGATCCCGAAGCCAGTCCCCACCATATCATGATTTTAAGGCACGGCAAGGTGATCCTGGAGTGCAGCTTTGCCCCCTATGAAAAGGGCATGTGGCACATCACCCATTCCATGAGCAAGTCCATCACCGGCATGGCAGTCGGTCTTGCCATACATGAGGGGAGGCTCCGTCTTGACGAGACGCTCGATGAGATCTTTCCCCAGTATGTCAAACTCTTTGCCCGCCTTCGGCAAAAACCGGTCACGGTTCGCAACCTCCTCAATATGACCAGCGAAGTGGAATTTTCCGAAGCGGGAGCCATATCGGGGGACAACTGGCTGGCGGGTTATATGGCGTCCGCCACCAAATGTGAACCGGGAACCAAATTTGACTACAACAGCATGAACTCCTACATGCTGTCCGCCATCATCCAGGAGCGGACCGGGATGACTCTCTTCGACTACTTAAAGCCCCGGCTCTTTGACCCGCTGGGCATCGACCAGGTCTTCTGGGAGGAGAGCCCCGAGGGGGTGACCAAAGCGGGTTGGGGTATGTATCTGCGCCCGGAGGACGCCCTGAAGCTGGGCTGGCTCTATATGAAGGGCGGCAGGTGGAAGGGCAGACAGATCATTCCCGAGGATTGGGTCCTGGAATCTACCAGGATGCAGGCAGACAACGGCAAGTTCGGCTATGGCTACCAGATCTGGATGGAGCAAAGACCGGGCAGCTTTGCCTTCAACGGGCTCTTTGGACAAAATGTCATCTGCTGCCCGGACGACGACCTGATTATCATGTGCAATGCCGGCAACCGGGAACTCTTCGCGGGGGGGTCTTTGACCAGCATCTTGCGGAAATACTGGGGAGTGGGCTATGAGCCCTCCGCTGCCCCTCTGCCGGAAAATATTATGGCGCACCGCCGTCTTTTGACCAGGGTCGGGCAGTTGGACGGAAGTCTGCCGGCTCCTCCGCCCAAGCCCAAAATCGGCTGGCAGCTGGTTCTAAAGCCGGTCGAGGTGATCGATCGGACCTATCTGATGGAGACCCTCAAGGGTCATACTTTTGTCATGCAGCGCAGGCAGATCGGCATTTTCCCCCTGATCAGCCAGGTCATGCACGTCAACTTTACGGACGGTATTTCCAAAATCGGCTTTGACGAGGATCCGGACACCTGTTTCGTCATCCTCTTTGAGGAGGGGGAGACCCTGCACCGGATCAGGGTCGGCTTCGACCGGGCTGAGAAGAGTACAGTCGACCTGCACGGAGATCCCTACCTGGTCGCGGCAAAGGGGAGACTGGCGACGGATGAAAATGGGCGGCTCGCCATCATCCTGGACCTGACCTTCCCCGAGGAGGGGATGACCCGTCGGCTCAAGATCTTCTTTGACGGGGACGAGATTGAGGTCAGAGGCAATGAAAAACCCGGGGACGCCGTCGCGGCGGATGCCCTCGAATATACCGGCGGCACGGACCGCCCCTTAACCAAACTGCCGATTATCCGCCATATTCTGGAGGGGGGAGGACTGGATTTCATGGATCTGACCGTCCAGTCCACGATGCACCCCGTCGATTTCGGAAAACTGGAGATGTAAACGTACATGAACGAGAAAATCAAAGAACTTTTCAGCCGCGTCGAGCATCGAAGCAGCCGGCCCCTGATCCAGATGGCAGACGCCCGCCGCGTCGCGGACCAGGCTATGTTCTATGGGACTGCGGCAGTGGCCCTTCCCGCCTCCTATGTCCAGGTAACCAAGCGGTATGTGGGTACACGTACCAGGGTTATCGCGGAACTGGGCCAGGGCTGCGGCTTTGACACGTCGGCGGCTAAGGCTTTTTTAGCGGCGGACGCCCTGAAACATGGGGCGGACGGAGTCGCGATAGCAGTCAATGCAGGCTGGATCAGGGATGAAAGATGGGCGGACCTTGAGGCTGAGATGGCCATGGTCAAGGATGTCTGCGGCAGCCGGACCCTGGAGGCTGTCATCGGATCCCGGGACCTGACAAAAGAGGAGCAAATCAGGCTCTGCCGCGCCCTGTCAGAAGCCGGAGTGGATGGGGTCAGAATTTCCGTCCCGGAAGGGAAGGCGGGCCTTGATGAGATCGGTCTTTGGCACAGCTACAAAGCTAAAGGTCTCCTTATCTGTGCCGACGGAGACGTGACGTCCTTTACCGGGGCGGAGGAGAGACTGCAGGCAGGGGCGGACCGTCTGGTCACGGGCAGCCTGGCAGACCTTTTTAAGCAGCTTACGTCCGACGGCAATTAAGGATCAAAGACCAGAGGAAGTTGGAACTTTTATGGCACAGATAAGCAATATCATGAATCTGGAACATGTCAGCAAGGCTTATGTTTCAAGGGTCCTGCTCCACGACTGCACGCTGGGCATCTCCGCCCGCGACAAGATCGGCGTGATCGGGATCAACGGGACCGGCAAATCGACCCTTCTGCGGCTGGCTTCGGGCGAGATCAGCCCGGATCAGGGGCAGGTCACCAAGGGAAATGATCTTCGGATCTCCTACCTGCCTCAGACGCCGGAATTTGATCCGGACCGGTCAATCCTTGAAAATGTCAGTTCCCTGGTGGAGGGCAAGTCGGATCACTGGGACACAAAAGGGGAGGTCCGCGCGACCCTGCCCAAATTCGGGATACCGGATCCGGACCTGCCGGCAGATGTCTTAAGCGGCGGACAGAAGAAGCGGGCAGCTCTGGTGGCGGCGATCCTGACCCCCTCGGATCTGCTGATCCTGGATGAGCCGACCAACCATCTGGACAACCAGATGGCGGACTGGCTGGAGGATTATCTTAAGGCCTATCGGGGAGCCCTCCTGATGGTGACCCACGACCGCTACTTCCTCGACGCCGTCACCAATACGATTGTGGAACTGGACCGGGGGCAGGCCTACCGCTATGAGGCGAACTATTCCCGCTATCTGGAACTTAAGGCGGAGCGGCTGGAGAGCGCCAAGGCGGCGGAGCGGAAGGCAGCAGCCCTCTACCGCAAGGATCTCGCCTGGATGCAAAGGGGGGCGAGGGCGCGGTCGACCAAGCAAAAGGCGCATATCCAGCGTTTTGAAGCCTTAAGGGACCGGGACCGGATCGTTGAGGATAGAAATGTCGAGCTGAGTTCCCTGGCTTCCCGCCTGGGCGGCAAGACCATCGAGGTGGACGGCATCTCCAAATCCTACGACGGAAGAGTCCTTTTTCACGATTTTTCCTACATCTTTTTAAAGACGGATCGGATCGGCATCATCGGACCCAACGGCTGCGGCAAGTCGACTTTGCTTAAGTGCGTGACCGGTTTGCTTAAGCCCGATGAGGGGACGGTCGACATCGGGCAGACCGTGAAGATCGGCTATTTTTCTCAGGAAAATGAGGGACTGGATCTTACAGCCCGGGTGATCGACTACGTTCGGGACGCGGCGGAGTATATCCGGACGCCGGAGGGTCTTATCAGCGCCTCTGCCATGTGCGAACGCTACCTCTTTGACAGCGAGATGCAGTACGCGCCGATTGAGAAGCTGTCGGGAGGCGAGAAGCGCCGCCTGTTTTTACTGAGAACCTTAATGACGGCTCCTAATGTCCTCATCCTGGATGAGCCGACCAACGACCTGGATATCCAGACCCTGCAGATCCTGGAGGATGAGCTGGACCATTTTGCGGGCATCGTCATTACCGTATCCCACGACCGGTATTTCCTGGACCGGGTCGTGAGCCGCATCTTCAGCTTTGAAGCGGACGGGACGATCCGGATGAGTGAGGGCGGCTATGAGGAGTACCTGGAGCATCGGCTCCGTGACGGCATCGCGGAAGATACCAGCCGGGTGCCGGCAAGAGGGGGCGTCATCGGCGGCAAGCTAAGCTCTTCCAACCCGGAAACTTCCGAGGGAAAGTCGGATTGGGAAGAACAAAAGAAGGCCCGCAGGCAGCAAAAGACCAGGCTCTCCTATAAAGAGGAGCGGGAATGGGAGACCATCGAGGAGAAAATTAACCAGCTGGAGATAAGGTCTAAGGAGCTGGAGGCAAGCATGGAGGAGGCGGCATCGTCCTATACCGAGCTTGCCAGGCTGACCGGGGAAAAGGCTAAGGTGGATGAGGAACTTGACGCCAAGCTGGAGCGCTACCTGGAGCTTCAGGACCTGGTCGATTCCCTGTCGTAACATTTTCCTGTTCGGGAAAAATGTCCGGCGGGGATTGACGGATAGTATATGAAGTGCCATAATACCATGCATAAACAATTTGCATAGTAATGGAAGGTCCGACGGAGGATCAGAATGTATGGGCAGCAACGGGGCTGCACTCTTTTTGAGTGCGTCTTGTTGCTGCTTTTCTTTTTCTTAGGAGGCGGACCGATTTTTTTAGGACTAAGGAGGATTGTCATGACGCAGCGCAAGGGGCTTAGGGATCGGAGCCGACAGACCATGCTGGACTGGAGGGAACGGGCTGATTTTTATAAGGAGGAACATGATGCCTGCGGAATCGGAGCCGTGGTCAACATCGACGGCCACGCGGACTACCGGACGCTGGATGATGCCCTCCATATCGTTGAAAAGCTGGAACATCGGGCAGGCAAGGACGCCAGCGGCAAGGTCGGCGACGGTGTCGGCATTCAGGTCCAGATCTCTCACAGGTTTTTCCAAAAGGCGGCAAAGTCCTGCGGGATCGATCTGGGCGGTCCCCGGGACTACGGGATCGGGATGTTCTTCTTTCCGGCGGCAGCCTTAAAAGAGACCTTTGCCAAGCGGAGATTTGAGGTCATCGTCAAAAAGAACGGCCTGGACTTTTTGGGCTGGAGAAAGGTTCCCACCCACCCGGAGATTTTAGGTCAGGTGGCGCGGGACTGCATGCCGGATATCTGGCAGTGCTTTATCAAAAGGCCGGAAGGCCTGGAAAAGGGCTTTGACTTTGACCGCCGGCTCTATGTGACGAGGCGGGAATTTGAGCAGTCGGCAGAGGAGATGGTATCGGAGCCGGGGATGGGAGTGAGCGGTGATACCTATATCTGTTCCCTAAGTTCGAGGACGATCGTCTACAAGGGCATGTTCCTGGTCAAACAGCTCCGCTCCTTCTATGAGGACTTACAGAGCCGGGACTACCAGACCGCGATTGCGGTGGTCCACTCCCGCTTTTCGACCAACACGACGCCCAGCTGGGAGCGCGCTCACCCCTACCGCCTGCTCGCCCACAACGGGGAGATCAATACCATCCGGGGAAATGTGGACCGTATGCTGGCGCGCGAGGAGACCATGTCCTCCGGCCTGCTGAAGGGGGAAGAGGACAAGGTCTTCCCGGTCATTCCAAGGCCTGCCTCGGATTCCGCCATGCTGGACAATACCCTGGAATTTTTCTATATGAACGGTCTGCCTCTGCCTCTTTCCGTCATGATGCTGATTCCGGAACCCTGGAAGCACAACCGCTTCATGGAAGAGGAGAAGAAGGATTTTTACCACTACTACGCGACCATGATGGAGCCCTGGGACGGACCCGCCGCCATCCTCTATTCCGACGGCGATGTCCTGGGCGCAACATTGGATCGGAACGGCTTAAGACCCTCCCGCTACTATCTGACGGACGACAACCGCCTGATCTTATCCTCGGAAGTCGGCGTCCTGGATCTCGATCCGGCTCATATCATCAAAAAATCCCGGCTGGAACCGGGCCGTATGCTCCTGGTCGATACCAGGCAGAAGCGGATGATCTCGGATGATGAACTCAAGCAGTACTACGCCAGAAAATCACCCTACGGCGAATGGCTGGATCAGAACCTGCTCCACATAGAGGATCTGAGCATCCCCAATAAGAAGATCCCCTACTATGATCAGAAGACGCGGGACCGCCTCTATCAGGTCTTCGGCTACACCTACGAGGAAGTCAAGGACCAAATGATCCCCATGGCGATCAGCGGCATGGAGCCGACGGTCTCCATGGGACACGATGTGCCCCTGGCTGTCCTTTCGGATACCCACAGGCTCCTGTTTCACTATTTTCAGCAGCTCTTTGCCCAGGTGACCAATCCGCCCATCGACTCCCTGCGGGAGAAGGTCGTGACGGATACCACGGTCTATATCGGTTCGGACGGAAATATCCTTAAGGAGCAGGGGACCAACTGCCGGGTCCTGGAAGTCGGCAATCCGATCCTGACCGGGGTGGAACTGATGAAGATCAAGTCCCTTAACCAGCCCGGTTTTAAGAGCAAGGTCCTCTCCATGCTCTACTATAAGAATACCTCCCTTAAAAAGGCTCTCGATCAGCTCTGCTTAAGCGTCGACCGCGCTTACGCCGACGGCTGCAACATCATGATCTTAAGCGACCGGGGCATCGATGAGACCCATGTTCCGATCCCGTCCCTGTTGGCGGTTTCAGCGGTCGAACAGCACCTGGTCCAGACCAAAAAGCGGACGGCGGTCTCTCTCATTCTGGAGTCGGGAGAACCCCGCAGCGTCCACCAGATGGCCTGCCTTCTGGGCTTTGGGGCGCGCGCCATCAACCCCTACCTGGCGCATGAGTGTATTTCGGAATTGATCAGCATCGGCATCATGGACAAGGACTACCATACGGCAATCGACGATTATGACCGGGCTCTTTTGGGCGGAATTGTCAAGATCGCGGCAAAGATGGGCATTTCCACCCTGCAGTCCTACCAGTCGGCGAGGATCTTTGAGGCGATCGGTCTTAGCAAGGACCTGGTGGACCGCTACTTTACCGGCACCGTCAGCAGGGTCGGCGGCATCGGTTTAAAAGAGATCGCGGACGGCGTCGCTTATCGCCACGACCATGCCTTTGATCCCCTGGGCCTTAGCACGGATACGACCCTTGACTCGGTGGGCTTTCATAAGTTAAGAAGCGGGGAGGAGACAGAGGACCACCTCTATGACCCGCTGACCCTTATTTTGCTGCAAAGGGCAACGGCAAACGGAGATTTTGACCTCTTCAAGCAGTACACCAGGCGGGTCGATGAGGGCAGGTCCCATACCCTGAGGAGTCTGTTGGAATTTACCTCGGACCGCGAGCCCCTGCCCATCGGGGAAGTGGAACCGGCTGAGGAGATCGTAAAACGCTTTAAGACCGGCGCCATGAGCTACGGTTCTTTGTCCCAGGAGGCTCACCAGACCCTGGCGATCGCCATGAACCGGCTGGGCGGCAAGTCCAACACCGGGGAAGGCGGAGAGGATCCGAGCCGGTTTGGGACGGAACTGAACTCCGCTATCAAGCAGGTCGCTTCGGGCAGGTTCGGCGTCACCAGCGCCTATTTAAATTCCGCCAAGGAGATTCAGATCAAGATGGCGCAGGGGGCAAAGCCCGGAGAGGGCGGCCATCTGCCGGGCAGAAAGGTCTATCCCTGGGTCGCCAAGACCCGCTGCTCCACGCCGGGCGTTTCCCTGATCTCCCCGCCGCCCCATCACGATATCTATTCGATCGAGGACCTGGCGCAGCTGATCTATGATCTTAAAAATGCCAACCGGCGCGCCGATATCAATGTCAAACTGGTCTCGGAGGCAGGAGTCGGCACCATAGCCTGCGGCGTCGCCAAGGCAGGCGCCCAGGTCATCCTGATCTCGGGCTACGACGGAGGAACCGGGGCGGCTCCCTCGTCCTCGGTTCACCATGCAGGGCTCCCCTGGGAGCTGGGAATTACCGAGGCGCACCACGCCCTGCTGAAAAATCACCTGCGCGACCGGGTCCGGCTGGAGACGGACGGCAAGCTCATGACCGGGCGCGATGTCGTGATCGCGGCACTTCTGGGGGCGGAGGAATTCGCCTTTGCGACGGCTCCCCTGGTGACGATGGGCTGCCTCATGATGCGGGTCTGCTCCAAGGATACCTGCCCGGTCGGCATCACGACGCAAAATGCCGCTCTTCGGAAGCGTTTTAAGGGAAAGCCGGAAGCGGTCATGAACTTCATGCTCTTTATTGCCCGGGAGATGCGGCAG
Organism: Lachnospiraceae bacterium UBA3689; assembly: GCA_002371465.1. Taxonomy (GTDB): domain Bacteria; phylum Bacillota; class Clostridia; order Lachnospirales; family Lachnospiraceae; genus Chordicoccus. Next base: position 154,535 of record DFIU01000015.1, read on the forward strand.
TATATGGCGGAACTGGGGTTTCGGACGGTCGATGAGATGGTCGGAAGAAGTGACTGCCTCAAGGTAAAGGAGGATGCGGACCTTGGCGGGAAAGGCAAGATGGATCTGAGCGCCATCTTAGACACCCGGTACGCTTTTTGTAAGGAGGCGCATTTTAATCCAAAGAAGAAGTACGATTTTCAGCTGGAAAAGACGGTCGATGAGGCGATTTTGCTGAAAAAATTCTCTGCCTCCTTAAAGAGCGGCAAACCCTGCCAGGCGGCGGTCAAGGTCTCTTCAACGGACCGGTCGGTCGGGTCCATCCTGGGATCCGAGATTACGGACCGGTTCGGAGATCGGCTCGCTGACGATACCTTCGTTGTAAAGGCGCAGGGGGGCGGCGGTCAGTCCTTCGGCGCCTTTATCCCCAAGGGGCTGACCATACGGCTCGAAGGAGATGCCAATGACGGTTTCGGCAAGGGCTTATCAGGCGGAAAATTGATCGTTGTGCCCGACCGGCGCCGGTCCAGGGACTTTAAAGCGTCTGAAAATATCATTATCGGCAATGTCGCCCTCTATGGGGCGACCGGAGGAAGGGCCTATGCCGCCGGCATCGCCGGAGAACGTTTCTGCGTCCGGAATTCCGGCGCGACGGCAGTCGCGGAGGGCTGCGGCGACCACGGTCTGGAATATATGACCGGAGGGCGCGCCGTCATCCTGGGACCGACCGGCAAGAACTTTGCGGCGGGCATGAGCGGGGGCATCGCCTATGTGCTCGATCGGGACCACACCCTCTACCGCCGGATGAACCAGGACATGGTTTCTATGTCCGAGGTGACGGAGAAGTACGACATCAAGGAATTAAAGGATATCCTGACCGACTATGTCAGGGAGACGGAATCCGAACTGGGAACAGAGGTCCTCGAACATTTTGACGACTATCTGCCGCATTTTAAGAAGATCGTTCCCAACGACTATCAGAAGATGCTGACGGCAATCAGCCGCTTTGAGGAGCAGGGCATCCGGCACGAAGATGCGGTTCTGGAGGCATTTCAGGTCGCCGGCCGGTAAGAAAACAAGGTGATACCAAGGAGGTCTTATGGGAAAGTCTACTGGATTTCTGGACTATAAAAGAGAAGAAGAGACGATGCAGGCGGAGCAGGTCCGTTTAAAGGACTTTCGGGAGTCGCACATGAGTCTCGATGTCGAACAAAGAAGGAAGCAGGGGGCTCGCTGCATGAACTGCGGCGTTCCCTTCTGCCAAAGCACCATCCTCTTAAAGGGGATGACGACGGGCTGCCCCCTCCACAACCTGATCCCGGAGTGGAACGATGAGATCTACCGGGGACATGACCGACATGCTCTGTCGCGACTGCTGAAAACCAACAATTTTCCGGAATTTACCGGCCGTGTCTGCCCTGCCCTCTGTGAAAAATCCTGTATCAACGGGATGGACGGGGAGCCGGTCACCATCCACGACAACGAACGTTATTTGATCGAACGGGGCTTTGATCATGGCTGGGTCAAGCCCATGATTCCGGAAGTCCGGTCCGGCAAGCACGTCGCGGTCGTGGGCTCCGGTCCGGCAGGTCTTGCCGTCGCCGACCAGCTCAACCACCGCGGCCACCAGGTGACCGTCTTTGAACGGGACGACCGGGTCGGCGGGCTTTTGATGTACGGAATTCCCAACATGAAGCTGGAGAAGAACGTCATCTTAAGGCGGGTCCGGCTGATGGAGGAAGAGGGCGTGGTCTTTCGGACCGGCGTCAATGTGGGCAAGGACCTGACAGCTGACCAGCTGCTCAAATCCTTTGACGCGGTCGTCCTTGCCTGCGGAGCGAAAAAGCCCAGAAGCCTTTCCGTCAAAAATGCGGACCAGGTGCAGGGGCTTTATTACGCGGTTGATTTCCTGAAATCCAATACCAAGAGTCTCCTTGATAAGAGGGATAAGTACGGGGCGTCCGCGGATGTGGTCAGTACTAAGATCCACGCCCGGACAAGAGGCGGGGAGAAGGCGGATTTCAACCGACCCGAGGAGGGATCTTATATCTCCGCCAGGGACCGCCATGTCGTGATTGTCGGCGGAGGCGATACGGGAAATGACTGCCTGGGGACCTGCATCCGCCAGGGGGCTGCCTCCGTCGTCCAGCTGGAAATGATGCCGGAGCCGCCCTTAAGCCGCCTCCCCTCCAATCCCTGGCCGGAGTGGCCCAGAGTCAAAAAGACCGACTACGGACAGGAGGAGGCGATCGCTGTCTTCGGCAAGGACCCCAGAGTCTATCAGACGACGGTCAAGGACCTCCATGCCGATGGAGCGGGCAGGCTCAAGGAGATCGTGACGGTTGAAGTTCAGTTTGCCAACGGGAAACTGGAAGAGGTCAAGGGGACGGAGCAGACTTTAACCTGTGACCTGCTCCTCATTGCGGCTGGTTTTATCGGCTGTGAGGACTATGTCGCCCATGCCTTCTCCTTAAAACGGGGTTCCAGGGGAACGGCGGTGACTAAAGAAGACGGTTTTTTAGCCCTGACTGAGGCTGAAAAAAAGCCTGCTGTCGGGGAGCTGAAGCTTGACCCAAAAGAGGCTGGCGGAAAGAAACAGAAGTTGGCGCAGGTGGAGGCTGTCAAAGGACAGGCAGATTCCGAAAGTCCGGTAACGAAGGGGAGCGGAGCGTCTTTCGGTAAGGTCTTCGCGGCGGGCGATATGCACAGGGGGCAGTCCCTGGTCGTCTGGGCAATCACCGAGGGGCGCGCCTGCGCGAAGGAAGTGGACCGCTGCCTGATGGGCTACACCAATCTCTGATTTTACAAGAATCCTTTCCGCATGCTACAATAGGATTCATTAAGATGCTGTTGAGCAGTTGGGGGGGAACGGAATGCCTGAGGTCAGTGTGCTGATTCCGTTAAGAGAATTTAATCGGTATGCGGAGACCTGCATCGAATCCGTATTCCGGCAAAATGTCAAAGCTTCGATTGAGATCCTGTTTGCGGTCCGGGGGGAAAATGAGGCAGAGGTCCGAAAGAAGGTCAGCCAGTATCCCAAAGGGAAATTGATCTGCCGCTGTCTGGCGGCGGATGGGCTGACCATCTCCGGGATTAAAAATCTCCTGATGGATCAGGCAAGGGGCAAGTATCTTGCCTTTGTCGACAGCGACGATGAGCTGTCCGCGGATTATTTAAATGATCTCTATGAGACGGCGGACCGGACCCGGGCGGACCTGGTTTTTGGGACCAGCTCCAGACTCTGCGAAGATGGGAAACAGAAACTGGCAGCCCTGCCGGAAACGCCGGAGGAGACGGCCAAGGAAGTGCTGGAGGGCAGAATCCCCGGTCGTCTGACCGGCTGCCTGATCCGGACCTCTTTGGTAAAAGACAGCGAGCTTCGTTGTCCGGAGACGATTCGGCTGGGAGAGGAACGGATCTTTTTGATTCAGCTCCTGCTCCATGCGGATCGGGTCAGAAAGGCGGATGCGGCAATCTACTATGTCAATCAGACCGCAAAAGCCGAAAGGACCGGACTGTCCGAGGAAGATGCGGAAGAGCTGCTGAAGGCGAACCGCCTCTTAGGCAAGAGGCTCAAAGAGGCAGGACTTCACAGGTACTATAAGCATGGGATGCGGTACCAGATGGCAGCGACCAAGCTGCGAATTCTTCAAAGTCTGACCCATCCCGATGCCAGCTGGTTCGACCTCTATCAAAAGGCAAAACTTTGGAAAGAAGAGGAGCTTACCAGAAAAGATCGGATTTTCTTGTATATCTGTCACTTTAAGTGGAAGGGACCGGCCAAGGTCATGATTTTTTGGCAAAGGCACCTTACCAGACGCAAGAGCAGAGAGTGGACCTGATTAATCGGAGCCGCAATTTGTGAAAGGTTTTGCCGGTGCAATCATGCGGAAAATATCGATAAAAATAATCCTTATCATGATTCACGTCATGGTAAGGATTATTTTTATCAGGCTTTAATTTGAGAGAAGGATTTAGCCCAAAAACCCTCTTCCTTCATCTTTTAAAGCCCTCGGTTCAGCTTGAGCAGATGGCCGTCGATCGCCTGCTTGATGGGATCGACCGCGTACTCGGATGAGGTGCAGGCGTAGCGGAAGATGGGGACGTCTCTGACCAGATTCTCGACAAAATTCAGCTTGAGCGTCAGCTGCTGTTCGTTGAAACTTAGGGCAGCCATGCGGCGGAAGATCATAAGCTGGCTTGCCCCGCCCCCCGCCTTCATCAGCCGGTCCGTCTGGTCCGGCTTTAATAAAATGACGCCGCCCAGCGGATAGGAGTCAAGAGAAAAGATACCGGAAGCCCCGCACCAGGGAATGCCCAGGATAAAGGGTCTTGCACCCTTATAGCCGATCAGGTTCAGATCGCCGTTCATGATGCGGGTCCCGTACCTTGCGTTCCACAGATTGACATGGGTCAGCTGGTGCTGACGGTTTGAGCCGGTAAAGAGCCAGATTCTGCCCTGGTAGAGGACGGATGCGGCGTGGATGGCGTACATCCGGTTTTTTGCCGCCAGGTAGAAAAAAGGCGTCCGCAGACATAAAAATGCCTGCCGCACCAGCTCCGCCTGGTCCTCTTTGCCCGAACTTGTCCGGACGTAGATCTCCGCTCTTGCCGCGTCGCGGGTAAAGCGGACCTCCCGGACCAGCCCGAAATGCGGATATAAAAAGGACAGGGTCTCCTTGGTGCCAAAGACCAGGAGGTCATCCGTTTTAATGAGAACCCGGGCACGGTGGATGGGTCTGGGTTCCGAAGACGTCAGCACGACGGTCATGTCCGATGAGGTATGTTCGGTCACCGAAAGGTCGGAGAAGCGGTCCAGGACCGGATCGAACCAGGCGGCGGGACCGTAGAGTTTTATCTTTAAACCGGCTATGGAAAGACCCTTGTAGAAGCCGACGCTGCGCTCCGGCAGAAAACGGCGGCGGTCAATGACGACGGCGCCCCGGTTCTCCAGGCGGATCAGAAAATCCTCCATCTCCTGCTTGGCGGACTGGAAATCGGAGATATCCAGCTGTTCGTGGGCAGCAAAGCGGATGAAGAGATCGTTTTCCTCCGAACTGTCATCGAGCGCCTGCCAAATGAACTCCCCGGTGCTGTCCAGACGCATCCCCTTACGATGATCTGCAGCGTTTTGACCGTAGGGTAAAAGATAGGGCCGTTCACTGATGTACTGAAGTGAAAAGCCCGGTAGTTTGTGTACCATACAGATTCCCCCCTTATGAAATTTTTTTACTTCCCCTTATTGAAGCAGAATCTATTATAGCGAATCAATCGGCTGAATGCTATCGCTCCGGGACAATGTCTTTCGTTTTGAATGGGTACTTTTGTCTTTCTATCTCTTTCGGCATATCTACTAATTTGACAGGGATCTTTTTGTCGATAATTTTGAATGGAAATGACTGGACTGTGCTTGAAAATGACTGAATGTGATGCTATGATTCGATTATTAGGAAAAATAAGCCGAAATCGCTCAAGATGATTCATGGATCAGGCAGCGATTTTGGATCGATCGGGGGGATCTTTATGCTGGCGGAAGAGAGATGGGCAGCGATCCTTGATCTGGTGGAGCAGCAGAAGTCGGTCAGCGTGCAGATGCTGGCAGGCAGGCTGCATACCTCGGAGTCAACCATCCGCAGGGACTTGACTCAGCTCGACCGGATGAAGAGGCTGATCAAAGTCCACGGCGGCGCGACCTGCCTGGATACCCAGTACGTCCTGACGGACCAGTCCATGACAGAAAAGTATGAATTGAACAGCGCCGAGAAGCAGGCGATTGCCGATTATGCGGCGGGACTGATTACGCCGGGGGATTTTGTCTATATCGACGCCGGGACCACGACGGAGCGGCTGGTCGACAGCATCCGGGAGAGCCGGGCGGTCTATGTGACCAATTCCCTGTCTCACGCGAGGAAGCTTCTGACCAAGGGCTGCCGGGTGATCCTGCCTGGCGGAGAACTAAAACCGGCGACTGACGCCATGGTGGGACCGGATACGGTCGAAGCTTTAAAGAAGTACCATTTTACCTTGGGCTTTTGGGGAACCAACGGAGTCAGCGAAAAGGATGGCTTTACGACGCCGGAGCTGAACGAGGCGATGGTCAAGCGCATTTCCATGAGGCAGACCAAGAAGCGGTACGTCCTCTGCGATGCCAGTAAGTTTTCCAGAATCTCACCGGTGACCTTTGCGGACTTTGAAAGCGCAACGATCATTACGGATCGGATTGTCGATATGCGGTATCGGAAGTTTAAAAATATTGTGGAGGTGGCTGAAGGATGATTTATACGGTTACATTCAATCCGTCCCTGGACTATGTCGTGAGAGTGAAGGATTTTAAAGCGGGGCAGATCAACCGGACCTATTTTGAAGAAATCCAGCCCGGCGGCAAGGGCATCAACGTCTCGGTCGTGCTGAAAAATCTGGGTCATGACAGCACGGCGCTGGGCTTTATGGCTGGGTTTACCGGCCGGGAGATCCAGGATGAGCTGAAACAGTTCGGCATCGGGACGGATTTTATTGAAGTTAAGGAAGGACTGTCCCGAATCAATGTCAAGATGAAGTCCAACGAAGAAACTGAGATCAACGGGCAGGGTCCTAAGATCACGGACGAGGATATTGAAGCCCTCTATGAGAAGCTGGATCAGTTAAAAGAGGGGGACCTGCTGGTGATCTCGGGTTCGGTTCCCAATACCCTGCCGGGGGATATGTATGAACGGATTCTATCAAAGCTGGAGGGCAGGGGAATTCGGATCGTGGTCGACGCGGAGAAGGACCTGCTGGTCAATGTCCTTAAATACCATCCGTTTTTGATTAAGCCCAACAACCATGAGCTGGGCGATATCTATGGAGTGACCTTGAAGAACCGGGATGAGGTCATTCCCTACGCCAAAAAGATCCAGGAGGATGGGGCAAGAAATGTCCTCATTTCCATGGCTGGCGAAGGCGCCGTCTTCGTATCGGAAGAGGGCAGGATTCTGACCAGTCCGGCGCCCAAGGGCCGGGTGGTCAATTCCGTCGGAGCGGGAGACTCCATGGTCGCGGGCTTTTTGTCCGGCTACATGGACAGCCGGGGGGATGCGGAAGCTGCCTTTAAGACCGGCATCTGCACCGGGTCCGCCTCCGCCTTTAAGGTGGGACTTGCGACTAGAGAAGAGGTCGAAGCTCTGATGAAGACCCTGCCGTAATAATAGGTCGAGGCGCTGATGAAGACTCTGCCGTAAGAATAGGTTGAGACTTAGCTGAAGACCTTGCCGCAAGGATAGGACACAAACTGGAATACGGAACAGGCAGGCGCCGGGAACCGGCTGCCGCGTCTGTTAGTAGATAGTATGGTAGATTTAATTTTTATGATGTTAAGGAGGATGGGTTCATGAGAATTCGAGACCTGCTGAAACCGGAAGGCATTAAACTGGGATCGGCTGCCAAGGACAAGGATGATGCGATCAACCAGCTGGTAGAGCTGCAGGTGGCATCCGGAAATATTTCTGATCCGGAAGCCTACAAAAAAGCGATCTACGCGCGCGAAGAGGAAAGTACGACCGGTATGGGGGACGGAATTGCCATTCCCCACGCCAAGACGGATGCTGTGAAAAGACCCGGACTCGCGGCTATGGTCGTTCCGGACGGCGTCGATTATGAGGCTCCGGACGGGACGCTCTCCGATCTGATTTTCATGATCGCCGCTCCCAATACCAGGGAAAATGTCCACCTGGAGGTCCTCTCCAGGCTTTCCACGCTTTTGATGGATGACGATTTTACGGCAGCGCTCAGAGCCGCAAAGACCAAGGACGAGTTCCTCTCCATCATTGACAAGGCAGAAGCGGACCGCCTCAAGGAAGAGGAGGAGAAGGCTGATGCCCAGGCCCAGGGCAAGACCGGTCTGCCGGATATCGTCGCAGTCACCGCCTGTCCGACCGGCATCGCCCATACCTACATGGCGGCTGAAAATCTGGAGAAGAAGGCTAAGGAGATGGGGCTTTACCTGAAGGCTGAGACTCAGGGCTCCGTCGGGGCGAAAAATGTCCTGACCGCGGAGGAGATCGCCCACGCCAAGGGCGTCATCATCGCGGCGGATAAAAATATCGAGCTGTCCCGCTTTGACGGCAAGCCGGTCTATGTCACCTCCGTTTCCAAGGGGATCAATGAGCCCGAGAAGCTGATCGGCAGAATTGAAAACGGAGAGGCTGCCATCTATCAGGCAGGCCCCGGCGCCAGGAAGGTCCAGGCGGCTGCGGATGAAAAGGACAGCGCATGGCACGTCATCTATAAGCACCTGATGAACGGGGTTTCCCACATGCTGCCCTTCGTCGTCGGAGGCGGCATCCTGATGGCGATTTCCTTCCTTTTGGACCGGGCAGGCGTCGGAACGTCCAGTTATGGTTCTTCAACCCCGATCGCCCACTTCTTCAACCAGGTCGGAAATTCCGCCTTTGATTTCATGCTGCCTATTCTGGCGGGCTTTATCGCCATGTCCATCGCGGACCGGCCCGGTCTTGCCGTCGGTTTTGTCGGAGGCGCCATCGCCAAGGCTGGCTACAGCTTCGTCTGGCTCTTCGCGGCGGAACCCGATAAATATGTCCTGGTCGGCGGCGGTTTTTTGGGCGCCCTCTTCGCCGGTTTTATCGGCGGCTATCTGACCAAAGGACTGGAGAGGGCGTTTGAAAAGCTGCCCCGGTCCTTGGAGGGCATCAAGCCGGTCCTCCTCTTCCCGCTGATCGGCATTTTTTTCATGGGCCTTATCATGTTCCTGGTCAACCCGCTCTTCGCGGCGATCAACACCGGCATGACCAATTTGCTCAACAGCATGGGAACGACCAACCTGGTCCTTCTGGGGGCTATCGTCGGTGGTATGATGTCCATCGATATGGGCGGTCCCTTCAACAAGGCGTCTTACGTATTCGGTACGGCTATGCTGGCAGCCGGGACGACCCAGGGCCAGGTTATTATGGCGTCCGTCATGGTCGGCGGTATGGTTCCTCCGATCGTTATCGCCCTGTCCACCACCTGCTTTAGAAACCGTTGGACTGAGGCGGACCGGAAAGCAGGTATCGTCAACTACATCATGGGAGCTTCCTTCATTTCCGAAGGCGCTATCCCTTATGCGGCAGCTGATCCCGCTCGTGTTCTCCCGTCCTGTATCGTCGGCTCCGCCATTGCCGGCGCGATTTCGGCAGCGGCAGGCTGCACCTCTCCGGCGCCTCACGGCGGCCTTTGGGTCATTGCCGTCATCGGCAATCCGGGTATGTGGCTTGCGGCTCTTCTGATCGGATCGATCGTCGGGGCGCTCATGCTCTCCATGCTGAAGAGAAAACTGAGCCCGGAAGAAGCCGGACTTGCCAAGTAAGGACCAAACAAGGATTTGTGAAATAGGAGTGTGATCCCTTAGGTTTCGTGCTATAATGAAACCATTCAAAAAACTCGTAGAAGGAGAGTAGAGCCAATGAAAACATTTAGTTATGTTGTAAAAGACGCTGAAGGCATCCACGCAAGACCTGCAGGAGAACTGGTTAAGCTGGTTAAGAGCTTTAAGAGTACCGTTAAGATCGGTAAGGCCGGCAAGACCGCTCAGAACGCTTCCAAGATTTTCGGCGTGATGGGGCTTGGCGTTAAGCAGGGCGAGTCCGTTGACTTCACCATCGAGGGTGAAGACGAAGAAACCGCAGCTGCTGAAATTCAGAAGTTTATGGAGACCAACCTTTAATCTTCCGAATGATTTGATGATAAGAGCAGCTTTTCCTTTCGGAAGAGCTGCTTTTATATTACCTGGATTGACGAAAAATCCTTCAGGAATTATAATTTTTGAACAAGGAACCGAGACGATATCGGAGGTGAATAGGATGGCAAAGCAGATTACGACCTTTATCGAGGATAAGCCGGGAGCGCTGGCGAATTTCTGCAGTTTCCTAAAAGAAAATGATATCGATATGCGGGCGATGAATGTCAGCGACGCGCAGTGCTTTGGGATTGTCCGCGTAATCGTAAATGACGTCGACCGCGCCTATGAAATCCTGAAAAATCACGGTTTTGTCTGTCAGATCCGCGATGTTCTGGTAATCGAAGTAAAGGACCATGCCGGGGCTCTTGTTGAGCTTCTTAAGATTCTGGGCGATTCCGGGGTTAATCTGGAGTACACTTATGCCCTCTTTTCAAGGCATGAGGGAACGGCCGGTTTTGTTATTAAGACCAATGACCGGAAAAAGGCCTTTGAGGCGCTGACCAAGGCGGGGGTCCATCTTCTGACGGAGGATGAAATCTAAGGGTACAAGATGTGTATCACAAGAGCAAGCACTTGTCTGACAAAGGTACAAAAAGAGATATCGAGTTGAAATGCCGGCCAGAAGCCGGCATTTTTTTAATTCACAAATGTGACACATTTTCTTTGTATAGTGGGTAACTGTGTTTGAAAGAGGGAAGGCTGTGCTTAAAGTCAGCATCCCCATAGTTAAAAACAGTCAGTGATGAAAGTACAGGGGGCGATATTTTTGATTGAAGTGAAAAATCTCACCAAGAAATACGGAGATCATTACGCCGTTGACCATCTGAGTTTTCAGGTGGAGGACGGTCAGATCTACGGTTTTCTGGGTCCCAACGGCGCAGGCAAGTCCACGACCATGAATATGATGACCGGCTACCTGGCTCCGACCGCGGGGATGATCAAAGTGAACGGCTTTGACATCATGGAGGAGCCGGAGGCGGCAAAGCGAACCATTGGCTATTTGCCAGAGCTGCCGCCGGTCTATCCGGATATGACCGTCAGGGAGTACCTGGCTTTTTGTGCGGAGCTAAAGCGAGTCCCCAAAAAGGAACGGCTCTCTGCCGTTAAAGAGAAGATGATGGAGCTGGGCATAGAGGATATGGCGAACCGGCTGATCCGTAACCTCTCCAAGGGCTACAAACAAAGAGTGGGCTTTGCCCAGGCGCTTCTGGGCGATCCCCAGACTCTCATTTTAGACGAGCCGACGGTGGGACTTGATCCCAAGCAGATCCTCGAAATACGGGAACTCATTCGAAACCTGGGGAAAAAGCACACCGTGATTTTAAGCTCTCACATCCTGTCAGAGGTCAGCGAAGTCTGTGACCGGGTCCTCATTATCAACCACGGCAGGTTTGTCGCCTGCGACAGCCCGGACCGTCTGGAGATGGGAGGGAAGGGTGGAACGACCCTCCTGGTTGCAGCAGAGGGCAAGCGGGCGGACGTCCTGGCAGCCCTTCGGACCGTGGTCCAGGTGACGGATGGTGATCTGACCGAGGACCAGGGCGTGGTCTCTGCCTCCATCGATGTTCCGGATAGGCAGGATATTCGGGGCCGGGTCAGCGCCGCCCTCTTTGCGGCCAACTGCCCGGTGGTTGAGATGAGGACCAAGAAGGCGAACCTGGAGGATGTCTTCCTGGAACTGACGGAAGGTGAAGAACAGGCGGACCAGGATGACCAGGAGCAGACTGATTCCGAAGCAGAGCAGGAAAGCCCTGCTTCCGACAAAGAAGAGCCCAAACTCCACGGAGAAGAAGAGCAAAAGGAGGACCAGGCATGAGAGCAATTTATAAACGGGAACTGAGAAGCTACGCCGTCTCCATGACGGGTGCGATCGCGATTGCCGTCGCCCTCCTCATCATGGGTCTTATGTTCCGCAACTACAACCTGTCGACCTACCACCTGCTGACCTTCAGCTATACGCTCAACAATTCATCCCTGGTCTTCTACATTGTCGTCCCCATCCTTTCGATGCGGGTCTTTGCGGAGGAACGAAAATTAAAGACCGACCAGCTGCTTTTGACGGCTCCGGTTTCGGTCGGTCAGATCGTCATGGGTAAATATCTGGCTCTGATCACGGTGTTTGCCATCCCCTGCGTCATTACGGGCTTTTATCCCCTCATCATGCTTCGGTTTGGCAAGGAGACCATAAAATGGGATTATTCCGCCCTGCTGGCATATTTCCTGATGGGCTGCGCCTACCTGGCGATTGGCATGTTTATTTCCAGTACGACGGAAAATGTCATCATTGCCGCCATTTTGAGCATCCTCTTTGTCTTTGTGACCCAGATGATCAGCAATACCTATACCCTGATGAGCGCGTCCAACTTCGCGGCACTGATTTTCCTGGTGATTCTGGCAGTTCTTGCCGGCTTTTTGGTCTATTTCATGACCAAAAATTACTGGGCGGCGATGATCACGATTTCCGGTCTTTCGGCAGCATGGCTGATCACCTACGCAATCAAGGCATCCTGGTTCTCCGGCAAGACAGAAGCTGTCATGAAGGTGCTGGATTTTGCGACTCATTTCAATGATTTCGCAAATGGATCCTTTACCATTCCCAACCTCCTCTATTTTATTTCAGCAGGAGCTATCGGAATTATACTGACGATTCAGTCCGTCTTAAAGAGACGCTGGAGCTAAGGAGGGAGATCAGATATGCAGGTATTTAAGAAAAAGAAAACGAAAAGAGACCCGGAGGAGAGAAAGGCGTCCGGCAAAAGGCTCCTAAGCGGGGGCTACGCCCTTGCCATCACGGCAATCGCCCTTGCTGCCATCGTCATCCTCAATTTGATCATCGGAGCAATCCCGTCTAAATTTACGACTTTTGACGTCAGTAAGCAAAAGCTCTACTCGATCGGGGATACAACCAAAGAGGTCCTCAACCAGCTAAAAGAGGATGTCACGCTGAATTTTCTGACCGCAGGCGGGCAGGAGGACAGCACGATCGAAAAGCTGCTGGCGACCTATGACGGCTATTCCAAGCGCGTCCACGTAAAAAAGGTGGATATCGTTTCGGATCCCGCCTTCTTTAAAGCCTACGCCAAGGAAGCGCCCAGCGTCAATTCGGTCATCGTCACGGCCAAGGACAAGTCCAAGGTCCTCGATGCCAACGTCCTCTACCAGCAGAGCATGAACGGCTATTCCTACTCTGCGTCGGCTTTTGACGGTGAAGGGCAGATCACCAGCGCCATCAGCTATGTGACGGGCGGTGAAAGCGGGACGGTCTATTACACGACCGGTCATAAGGAACTTCCGCTTGCCTCGGGCATGACCGATGTGATCAATAAGTCCAATTTAGGGACCAAGGAACTGAACCTGATCAGCCAGGAGATACCGGAGGATTGTTCCGCCCTCCTTATTTTTGCTCCCTCCTCTGATTTCACCGAAGATGAGGCGAAAAAAGTTTCCTACTATCTCGACAACGGCGGTCACGCCATGATTGTCTCCTTATCCAATGAGCTGACCAAAAGCGGGGCGACACCCAACTTTGATTCGATCCTGAGCCACTACGGGATTCAAAGAAAGGGCGGCGTGGTTCTGGAGGGGGACCAGTCCAAATTTGTGCAGGCTCCCTACCTCATGGTGCCTTCGGTTAACACGGCTTCAGCCGTCACAACGGATCTGGGCAACCAGAACATTCTCTACGCGATGCCGGAGGCGCTTTCGATCGATGATCATGAGGAATCCTCCTACACCAGGACAGCGCTTTTGAACTCCTCCGACAAGGCCTACATCAAAACGGACCTGGAACACGCCGATACTATAGAGAAAAAGGACGGTGATGAGACCGGCTCCTTCCCCCTGGCGGTCCAGGTGGAGTCGACGGCATCCAAGGACTCCGACGGCGATCCCGATGTGAAGGGGGCTGAGGCTAAGAAAAAGGAAGAAGCTTCCAAGGGGGCGACCAAGCTGCTCTACTTTACGACGCCGGCGGTCTTCAGCGCGGATACCTTATCATCCCTGATTCAGGTTACCACCTCTTTGCCGGAGGGAAATGAGACCCTGTTTTCGGATTCTCTGACCTATCTGACGGACCGGGAAGTGTCGGTTTCGGTCGACGCCAAGAGCCTGTCGACGCCCATGCTGTCATCGGGAGAGATGAGCGAGGCATTTTCTTCCTTAGTCGGCAATATCGTCATGTTCCTGATTCCGGGTGTCTTCCTGATTCTGGGGATTGTCATCTGGGTCAGACGGAGAGCAAGGTAAGGGGGATCGATCGATGAGTAAGACAAATAAAAAGCGCCTGTTTGGTCTTATGGGAGGCCTGGCGGCCCTCCTGGTCCTGGCAGCGGTCTTTCTGGTCATCAATCACAAAGCTCAGACCTATCAGGATGACCAGGCGGCAAAGGATAAAGAGATGATCTTTACCCTCACGGCGGATCAGATCGACAAGGTCTCCTATCAGGCTGCGGACGGCAGCCCCTTGGCTTTTACCAGAAATGAAAAGGGAGACTGGACAGCTGACCAAAAGCCGGATACCAAGCTGGATCAGTCCAAAGTCGGGGCTATGGTTTCCGGTTTCACCGGGGTCACCTTAAAACAGACGATCAAGGATGTCAAAGACCGTTCGGTCTATGGGCTGGATCAGCCCCGGTACACATGCAGCTTTACGGACAAGGATGGAAAGACTACTAAGTTTTATATCGGCAGCACCAATGATGCGGCAAATGTCAGTTACCTCTATCTGGATCAGGACCCGGGGACGGTCTATGCCGCCGCCTCGTCCATCGAGCAGGAACTACAGGGAAAAACAGACTTAAGTGCCTTCCTGCCGGCTGCCTCCGATCAGGCATCCGTTTCAGGTGACGCAGCGGCAAAATCATAAAACTGCACATGGCACAAAGTTTTTTAAAAGGAGCATGGCGGGCGCTGTGTTCCTTTTTTTGTAACAGATGATCCTTCCCGACTGTCACTCTTTTAAGGGGATTTTTGGTCCTTTTTGCGGTATAATTTTTGAAAATCAGGAAAAGCTCGGCATCGGATGAGCAAACAGAAATGTGGACCGGGATGCCGAAAAAAGAGGAGGAAGGAAAATGAGCAGAGTCGGAACGGGATATGATGTCCATAAACTGGTAGAGGGGCGAAGGCTGATCTTAGGGGGTGTGGAGATTCCCTATGAGAAGGGGCTGCTGGGTCACTCCGACGCGGACGTCCTGCTGCACGCCATCATAGACGCGATGCTGGGAGCTGCCGCCCTGGGGGATATCGGGCTGCATTTTCCGGACAGTGATCCCGCCTACAAGGGGGCGGATTCCATGGCGCTCTTAAGAAAGTGCGCGGGTATGCTGACCAACAAGGGCTATGTCATCCAGAATATCGATGCGACGATCATCGCCCAGGCGCCCAAACTCAGACCCTATATTGATAAGATGCGGGACAACCTGGCGAAAAATCTGGGGCTTAGCCCCGACCGGGTCAATGTGAAAGCGACGACGGAGGAGCATCTGGGCTTCACCGGCAGGGGCGAGGGCATCTCCGCCCAGGCGGTCTGTTCCATCGACCGCATGGAGGACCTGGTCCGCCGGTAAGGACTTGACAAGCTATGGCGGTCTGATGGAAAATGAGTCTAACTGACGTCGAACCCCTTGATTGTGGTCCGACGCGTTCAAGGAAAGAGGCTTATCTATGAAAATTTTTAATACTGCAACGATGACCAAGGAAGAGTTCAAGCCGATTGAACCGGGCAGGATCCGCATGTATGTCTGCGGACCGACCGTCTACAACTTGATCCACATCGGGAATGCAAGACCCATGATCGTCTTTGATACCTTCCGCCGCTACATGGAACACAAGGGCTACCGGGTGGACTATGTGTCCAACTTTACCGATGTCGACGACAAGATCATCAAAGCTGCCAATGACGAGGGCGTCTCCGCCCAGGAGATCTCCGAACGCTACATGAAGGAGTGTCTGAAGGATATGGAGGGGATGAACATTGAGCCTGCCACGGTCAATCCCCAGGCAACCCAGGAGATCGACGGCATGATCGAGATGATCCAGACCCTGATCGACAAGGGTTATGCCTATGAGAAAAATGGCACGGTCTATTTTTCGACCAGAAAGGATCCGGACTACGGCTGCTTAAGCCACAAGGACCTGGACAACCTCCGGTCCGGTTTCCGGGACCTCAAGGTTTCCGGTGAGGAGGAGAAGGAGGATCAGCTGGATTTCGTTCTCTGGAAACCCAAGAAGGAAGGGGAGCCCAGCTGGCCTTCACCCTGGTCTGACGGCCGTCCCGGCTGGCACATCGAATGTTCGGTCATGGCAAAGCGCTATTTGGGCGACACCATCGATATCCACGCCGGCGGAGAGGACCTGGTCTTTCCCCACCATGAAAATGAGATTGCCCAGTCCTGCTGCGCAAACGGTGTCCCCTTTGCCCACTACTGGATGCACAACGCCTTCCTCAACATCAACAATAAGAAGATGTCCAAGTCTCTGGGGAATTTCTTCACGGTTCGGGATATCTCCAAAAAATATGACCTGCAGGTACTGCGTCTCTTTATGCTGAGCGCCCACTACAGAAGCCCGCTCAACTTCAGTGATGAGTTGATGGAAGCGGCGAAGGCATCCCTTGACCGGATCAAGACGGCTGCCGCCCACCTGACGGACCTGTCCGAAGCAGGTGCAGAGGGTCAGATGACAGAGACGGAGCAGGCGATTGCGGAAGAGGCTAAGGGCTTTATCGCAAAATTCGACGAGAAGATGGACGACGACAACAACACGGCGGATGCCCTGTCCGTGGTCTTCGACCTGGTCCGGTTCGCCAACACCAAGGTAACAGAGGGCTCAACCCGGGCTCTGGCTAAGGCTGTTCTGGATGTTCTGGTTGAGCTGACCGGTATCTTGGGTCTTAAGGTCCTGCCGGAAAAGGAGGAGCTGGATCTTGATATCGAGGCTCTGATTGAGGAGCGGCAGGCGGCGCGAAAGGCAAAGAATTTTGCCCGGGCTGATCAGATCCGTGACGAGCTTTTGAGCAAGGGAATTCAGCTGCTTGATACGCGTGAGGGTGTCAAATGGAAGAGAGTCTGAGCCGGTATCTGCCCGGCAGCATGACGGAACTGGAAGCGGGGAGTTATTCCCCGCTTGTCCTGGCTTTTCTGGGAGATTCGGTCTATGAGACCGCCGTCCGGACCATGCTGATTAAGCGGGGCAATGCGAGGCCCAATGAACTGAACCGAAAAAAGAGCCGGCTGGTTAAAGCTAAAGCCCAGTCCGGGATGATGGAGATTCTGGAGCCGATTTTGACGGAAGAAGAGGCGAATCTCTATCGCCGGGGCAGAAATGCCAAGTCCTATACCATGGCAAAAAATGCCAGCATGGCGGACTATCGCCGGGCGACGGGTTTTGAAGCCCTGATGGGCTACCTCTACCTGCTGGGACAGACAGACCGGTATCTGTACCTGATTGACCGGGGCATTCGCTATTTGGAGGACCAGGCAGGAAAAAAGCAAGTGATCACGCACTACGAAGCGAAGTAAGGAGCTTTTTTATGGATAAAATTGAGGGAAGAAATGCGGTGCTGGAGGCGTTTCGCAGCGGCAGACCGGTGGACAAGCTCTTTGTCCAGGAGGGGCTGACCAACGGTCCCATCCAGACCATTTTGCGGGAAGCGAAGAAGGCAGGTTCCATCATCAACTATGTCTCCAAGGACCGGTTGGAAGAGATTGCGGGAGACGGCAGCCACCAGGGCGTCGTTGCCCAGGTGGCTTCCTACGAATACGCGACCCTTGAGGACATACTGAAGAAGGCAAAAGAGAAAGGAGAGCCTCCCTTTGTCATCGTGCTGGATGGAATTGAGGATCCCCACAACCTGGGCGCCATCATCCGGACCGCCTGCCTCGCGGGCGCCCACGGCGTCATCATTTCCAAGCACCGGGCAGCGGGGCTGACCTCCACGGTCGCCAAGGCGTCAGCCGGAGCCCTCAACTATGTGCCGGTCGCCAAGGTGACCAATATCGGGCGGACCATTGAAGAACTGAAAAAAGAGGGGCTCTGGTTCGTCTGCGCGGACATGGGCGGAACGACCATGTATGACCTGGACTTAAAAGGACCTATCGGCGTCGTCATCGGCAATGAGGGCGATGGGGTCAGCCGCCTGGTCAGGGAAAAGTGCGACCTGGTCGCCTCCATCCCCATGAAGGGAGAGATTGATTCCCTCAATGCTTCGGTGGCGGCAGGGGTTCTCATGTACGAGATCGTCAGACAGAGAGGGCTTTCATGACGAATATTGGTCGAACGGACGAGGACCTGGTCAGGGACTACCGGTCGGGCAGGGTCCAGGCGGTCGACTGCCTGATGGAACGCTACAAGTCCTTTGTCCGCGCCCTGGCGAGGGCGAGATTTTTGATCGGCGGAGACCAGGAGGACCTGATTCAGGAGGGAATGATCGGTCTTTACAAGGCGGTTCAGAACTTTGATGAGACGAAAAATGCCTCCTTTCGGACCTTTGCGGCTCTTTGCATCAACCGACAGATCGCCAAGGCAATCGAGGAGGCGCAGCGAAAGAAACATATCCCCCTCAATGACCGGGTCCCCCTGACTGATGAAGAGTGGAACGAGCGCTTTCAAAGCGAGGGGATCTCTCCTGAGGCGATTGTAATCGGTCGGGAGTCGACCGATGAAACTTTGAAAAAAATCAAGCAGCTGCTCAGCCCCATGGAGACCCAGGTCCTGGACCTCTATCTGTCGGGACTTGATTATCGGGAGATTGCAGCTCATCTGGGACGGGAGCCCAAGTCCGTCGACAACGCCATCCAGCGGATTCGCAAAAAGAGCGCGGATGTGGTCTGTCCCCGGGACTGACAGCTCGAAAGTCCAAAGACAGGCGGACTGAAATCCCGAAGAGCAGCGATGCGAAAGCATGGTGTCTGGCAGAAACTTACAAAGTCTCAAGATTTACGGAAGATGACCCCGGACCCTTGTCCGGGGCATTTTTTGCGCTATAATAAACCTATCTTCGAAGACCGTTCGGTCACATCATTCCAAAACCGAAATTCAATGTAAAACAGGATCCTGCAGGAAAAGTCGATTTGCCCTATTTTTCTGAAAAGGAGACGTTGCCATGAAGAAACGAAGAGTCTGCCAGTACGACAAAACGACCCAGCAGCCCCTGGGAACTTACGGCAGTATCCATGAGGCGCAGGAACTCTACCATGTATCGCATATCTCGGAGGTCTGCCACGGGCGGAGAAAGTCGGACGGAGGCTATATCTGGCGCTACGCGGATGCGGACCGGGGGAAAAGAAATTCCCTGAATCTTTGATTTTTTGTCGCGGGAACTGCCGAAAATGTTATACTGTTCTTTAAGAAACGGAGCAGATTTCCGGAATAATCAGGAGGGACAGTTATGAAGTCATTTACCTATACGGTGACGGATCCGGTGGGCATCCATGCAAGACCTGCGGGAAATCTTGTCAAGGCGATCAAGAATTTTGAATCCGCCTGCACCATCAGCGGAAACGGCAAGACCGTCGACGGCAAGAAGCTCATGATGGTTATGACCCTGGGCATCAAGCAGGGCCAGGAAGTGGAAGTTAAATTCGAGGGACCGGATGAAGAAGCGGCGGCACAGACGACGGAAGCTTACATGAAGGAAAACCTGTGATAGGCGGGAAAAACGCGATTTGGCACCGGCTCTAAGCCGGTGCTTTTTTGTTGACTAATTTGGTGCGATTTATTGACAAGGTCAGGCGGATTCGTTAGAATGGGCAGAGTAATTCCGAGTTTTTTAATCGGATTTAATCAACTGTTCATCCGGATTGTTTGGAAGAGGAAAGACGAGCCGAAGACGGCGTGTCTATGGATAATACCGGACGCTCCAGCTAAGCATAAAGAAAGGCAGGACATTCAGATGTCAGATTCATTATTACAGGTAAAGGACCTGTCCGTAGCAATTGAGGAGGGACAGATTCTTCACGATGTCAATTTAACGATCCGCCCGGGAGAGACTCACGTTCTGATGGGTCCCAACGGTGCAGGCAAGTCCACGTTGGGCAATACCCTGATGGGCAACCCCGTCTACCATGTCACGGGCGGACAGATTTTCTTCGATGGTCAGGATATTACCAGGGAGACGACCGACAAGCGGGCAAAGGCTGGCATGTTCATGTCCTTCCAGAATCCGCTGGAAGTTCCGGGCCTGTCCCTGGAGAGCTTCATCCGCAACTCCTTAAGACAGCAGACCGGAAAGCCGGTCAGGATCATGCAGTTTAAGAAGCAGCTGGAAGAGACCATGGCGCTTTTAAATATGGACCCCTCCTACGCGGACCGGGACCTCAACGTCGGTTTCTCCGGCGGTGAGAAGAAGAAGGCGGAGATCCTTCAGATGCTGATGTTAGCTCCTAAGTTTGCTATCCTCGATGAGACGGACTCCGGTCTTGACGTCGACGCGGTCCGCACCGTATCAAAGGGCATCGAGGAATACCACAAGAGATCCGACGGCGCTCTTCTGATCATCACCCACAACGCCAAGATCCTGGAATCTCTTGCCGTGGACTATACCCATGTTCTGGTCAAGGGTTCCCTGGTGACAACCGGCGGTGCGGATCTGGTTCAGAAGATCAACGAGGAAGGATTTGAACAGTACATAGAGGAGGCTGCAAAGGCAAATGAGTGAATCCGTAGCAAACAGCGGCGTCCATTTTGATCCGGCGATTGATAATTCCAAGGATGATATCAACGCCTATCTCGAAGGGACGGATCGGTCTATGTACGATTTCCGGAATGAGGAGACGGACTTTTATAAGGTTCAGTCCGGTCTGACCCGGGAGATCATCGATCAGATTTCCGAAGAGAAAAACGATCCGGAATGGATGCATGAATTTCGTTTAAAATCTCTTGATTTATATAATAAAATGCAGGTTCCCAACTGGGGACCGCCCATTGACGGACTGAATATGGACGATATCGTCACCTACGTCCGTCCCAATACCAAGATGCAGGGGTCCTGGGAAGAGGTGCCGGAAGAGATTAAGTCCGCCTTCGATAAGCTGGGTATCCCCAAGGCGGAACACGAGTTCCTCGCCGGCGTCGGCGCCCAGTATGACTCCGAGCTGGTCTATCACAACCTGCAGGACTTTGTCGGCAAGCAGGGGGTCGTCTACTCCGATTTGGAGAGCGCCCTTCACAATGAATACGCGGACATGGTCAGGGAATATTTCATGAAGCTGGTTCCGCCGACCGACCACAAGTTTGCGGCTCTGCACGGCGCCGTCTGGTCAGGCGGGTCTTTCGTCTATGTCCCCAAGGGGGTTCATGTCGATATGCCGCTTCAGTCCTACTTCCGTCTAAACGCCAAGGGAGCGGGGCAGTTTGAGCATACCCTGATTATCGTCGATGAGGGGGCGGACCTTCACTTTATCGAGGGTTGTTCCGCGCCCAAGTGGAATGTCGCCAACCTTCACGCGGGCTGCGTCGAACTCTTCGTCAAAAAGGGAGCCAGACTGCGCTATTCGACCATTGAAAACTGGTCCAAGAATATGTACAACCTGAATACCAAGCGCGCCCTGGTGGAAGAGGGCGGTCGGATGGAATGGGTCTCCGGTTCCTTTGGGTCCCATGTCTCCTATCTGTATCCGACCACGATCCTGAAGGGAAATGATTCCGACGTCGAGTACACCGGCATCACCTTCTCCGGCAAGGGTCAGAACCTGGATACCGGCTGCCGCATGGTTCATATCGGAGAAAATACGTCCTCCCTGGTGACGACCAAGTCCCTGTCCAAGGACGGCGGGATCGGAACCTTCCGGTCAGCGATCGAGGTTATGCCGACGGCAAAGAGTTCCAAGTCCTCCGTCGACTGCCAGACCCTGATGCTGGACGATATTTCCCGATCCGATACGGTTCCGGTCATGGATATTAAGACCAACAACTGCGATATCGGCCACGAGGCTAAGATCGGCCGCATTTCCGATGAGGCGGTCTTCTATCTGATGAGCCGCGGAATTCCGGAAAATGAAGCCCGTGCCATGATCGTGTCCGGTTTTGCGAACCCGATCAGCAAGGAGCTGCCGCTTGAATATGCGGCGGAGATGAACAACCTGATTAAACTGGAAATGGAAGGGAGTATGAGCTGATGGCAGAAAGAGCAAACGGCGTCATTGTCAACCGTCTTCCTTCCCTGACGTGGAACAGACTGCGGGTCAATCACGCCTTCGTAAATTTTGATGAGCTGCCGGAAACAAATGAAGAGGCAGTCTTTACCGGTCAGCATGAGGACCAGGTCAAAAAAGAGACCATGACCTCTGCCGATGCTGAGAGATGGGCGGACGGCTTCAGCCGGGGCATCCGGCGCGAAGCCTATATCGCGGGCAAGCAGGCAACCTATCAGGAGCAGCATTTCGCGACGGCTCTGGGCAGAGATTTTACCGACCTGATCCGGGATCTGGCGCCGGAGACGGCGGTCTATACCGTCGAGGAAGGTTCCAAGCTGGATAAGCCGGTCATCTTAAACTGGGATTTCGGCAAGGGCGGCAGGGCAGCCGCCCAGCAGGTTATCTACGCCAGGAAGGGATCGGAAGCGACCTTTTTACTTAATTTAAGTTCAGAGCGGGATGCCTTAGGTCATGCCGCAATCGAAACCAAAGTGATCATCGAAGAGGGGGCTGCCCTCCATCTGATGAAGACCAACCTGCTGGGGAGAGGTTTTGTCCTGCTCGATGATTCCGCCGCTGTAGTCGGCGATCACGCGGAATTCGACTTTGTCCAGGTGGAACTGGGGGGGGCGAAAACCTACACGGGCTGCTATGCCGACCAGTGCGGCGACCATTCCCTCTTTAAGGTTCAGACCGGCTATCTTGCCGACCAGGATCATCTGATGGATATCAACTATGTGGCGGTCCAGCGCGGCAAGAAGACGGATTCCCGGATCTCGGTCAAGGGATCCCTCCGCGACCAGGCGACCAAGGTCTTCCGCGGCACCATCGACTTCCGCAAGGGAGCCAAGGGGTCCGTCGGCGATGAGCAGGAGGATGTCCTGATCCTGGACCCCAAGGTCACCAACAAGACCGTCCCGGTCGTCCTGACCGAGGAAGAGGACGTCGACGGCCGCCATGGCGCGACCCTGGGCAACCTGTCGCCGGATATTCTCTTTTATCTGGGCAGCCGGGGCATCGACAAGGATGCGGCGGAGATGCTGATGACCCGCGGCAGACTGATGAGCGTGGTCAACCTGATTCCGGACGAGGAGACCGTCGCCAGGAGCCATCATTTCATCAGGGAGGCGTTTGAAGCCAATGAATGAGTATAAACAGGATTTCCCGATTCTTCGGGATCCTAACTATATCTATTTTGATAATGCGGCAACGACCCAGCGCCCCCGGCAGGTGCTGGACGCGGTCGAACATTTTTATCAGACGGAAAATGCCAACCCTCTGCGCGGACTCTATGAGTGGTCGGTCCGGGCGACAGACGCCTACGAAGGGGCCCGGGAAAAGACGGCAAAATTCATCGGGGCTAGGAAGGCATCGGAGATTGTCTTTACCAGAAATGCCACGGAGTCTTTGAACCTTGTGGCATACAGCTGGGGCAGGACCTTTGTCAGGGAGGGGGACGAGATCGTCGTCTCCGTTTCGGAACACCACAGCAACATTCTGCCCTGGCAGATGGTGGCAAAGGAGACCGGCGCCAAGCTGGTATGGCTGGAATGTGAGGCAGACGGCTCCTACAAGATGGAGGAGATTGAGAACAAGATCACGGACCGGACCAGGGTCGTCGCGATCGCGGAAGTCTCCAACGTCCTGGGTCAGCCTAAACCCATCAGGGAAATTGCGGCAGCCGCCCACCGCCACGGCGCCATCATCGTGGTGGACGGGGCGCAGAGCGCGCCCCACCGCAGGGTCGATGTGACGGATATGGACGCAGACTTCTTTGTCTTTTCCGGTCACAAGCTGCTGGCTCCCATGGGCATCGGCGTTCTCTACGGAAAGGCGGAGCTTCTTGAGGCTATGCCTCCGTTTTTAACGGGCGGAGAGATGATCGAGTATGTCACCCGGGAGGACGCGACCTATGCGGAAGTGCCCCACAAGTTTGAAGCCGGCACGGTCAATGCGGCGGGAGCTGTGGGTCTTGCCGCGGCGATCGATTATGTAGGTCAGGTAGGATTTGACTTTATCTCTGAGCAGGAAGAAAAACTGACGGCTCTTTTGATGGAAGAACTGGGGAAGATTCCCCACATTACGGTCTATGGATCCAAGGATCCTGCGGACCACTGCGGCATCGTCACCTTCAATGTTGACGGATGCCATCCTCATGATGTAGCATCTATACTGGATGCCGACCATATCTGTATCCGGGCGGGCCACCACTGTGCGCAGCCGCTTCTGCAGTATATGAAGGTCAGCGCAACGTGCCGGGCAAGTATGTATTTCTATAATACAGAGGACGAGGTTTATCGGTTTACCGCAAGCCTTGCAAAAGTCAGAGAGGAGCTGGGATATGGATCTTAAACAGATGTACCGGGAGATTGTCAATGAACACAATCTTCATCCGACCCACAAATATGATCTGGAACAGCCGACCGTGGTTCTTCGCGGCGTCAATCCAAGCTGCGGCGACGATATCAGTCTGCAGCTGAAGATTGAGGACGGAATGATCACTGACGGGTCCTTTAACGGCAGCGGATGCGCAATTTCCCAGGCGTCCGCGGATATGATGCTGGACCTCATTATCGGCAAGTCCGAGGAGGAGGCTCAGAAGATGGGCGATATCTTCCTTCGCATGATCAAGGGAGAGGCAACCGAAGAGGAGATCGAATCCCTCGATGAGGCAGCAGCCCTCCAGAACGTCTCCCATATGCCTGCCCGCGTCAAATGCGTGCAGCTGGGCTGGAGAACCATGGGTGAGATCATGAAAGAGGACCAGGCTTCCCATGCGGACGGCAGCCATCATGAGGACTGATTGAGAAAGACTCTTAAAGGAGCGATGTCAAGTCGCTCCTTTTTTTGATGCTGTGCTTGACAGGCGGATTCGTGCTGTGGGAATATGATTGCGGATTTACTGAATTGTTGAATCACTGGGATGCGAGTTGTTAAGTCGCTGAAAATGTGAAGAGGCTCCGGTGGGGGAGCCACCGAAGCCTCTTCAGGGGAGTATAAATAATTAATAAGGGGTTGTAAAAAAATTTTTGAAGGGTAAATTCTTTTACGAGATTCATTATAGTATGCGAATTAAAAAAAAGCAACTAGAATCTTAACAATTTATTAATAATTTTAAAAGAAGAGGCAAAAATGGCTAATATTACGCTGATTGCGCCCTGTCATTTCGGTCTGGAGGCCGTTTTGAAGCGCGAAATTCAGGATCTGGGCTACAAAATCACGGAAGTGGACGATGGGAGGGTGACCTTCACAGGCGACGACCACGCGGTCGCCAGATCCAATATATTTTTACGGACGGCGGAGCGAATCTTATTAAAGGTGGGTGAGTTTCGGGCGACCACCTTTGACCAGCTCTTTGAGGGGACCAAGGCACTTCCCTGGGAAGATCTGCTGCCGAACCATGCCAAGTTCTGGGTGGCAAAGGTCTCCTCGGTGAAGAGCAGGCTCTTTTCTCCGTCGGATATCCAGGCTGTCATGAAGAAGGCCATGGTCGAGCGGATGCGAATCTATACCGGTATCACCTGGTTCCCGGAGGACGGCCCTTCCTATCCCTTACGGGTGACCATCAAAAAGGATCTGGTGACGGTCGCCCTTGATACATCGGGAACTTCCCTTCATAAGAGGGGTTACCGGGTTTCTCCGGTCATCGCTCCCATCTCCGAGACGCTGGCGGCTGCCCTCATTAAGCTCAGTCCCTGGCACCCGGACCGGATCCTGGTCGATCCCTTCTGCGGATCGGGGACCATCCCGATTGAGGCAGCGATGATGGCGAAGCATATCGCCCCGGGGGCTAAGCGGGATTTTCTGGCGGAGACCTGGGAGAGTCTGGTGGCAAGAGACAGCTGGATGGACGCCCGTCAGGAGGCAAAGATGGGTATCAAGAGGGATGTCGAGACGGATATCCAGGGCTACGACATTGATCCGCGCGCGGTTCGGTTTGCGCGAAAGAACGCGGAAGCAGCCGGAGTGGAGGACCTGATCCATTTTCAGACCCGCCCGGTCAAGGAACTCAGCCATCCCAAAAAGTACGGCTTTATCATCACCAATCCGCCCTATGGGGAGCGGCTGCAGGAGCAAAAGGAACTGCCTGACCTCTACAGCCAGATCGGGGAAGCCTTTGTTGGTCTTGACAGCTGGTCCATGTACCTGATTACTTCCTATGAGGATGCGGAGCGCTGTATCGGGCGCAAGGCGGATCGGAACCGAAAGATTTACAACGGCATGTTGAAAACTTACTGCTATCAGTTCCTGGGTTCCAAGCCGCCCAGAAAGTCAGATCTAAGAGGATAAGGATGAAAAAGATCATTGTAGCGACGGGAAATGAACACAAGCTGGTCGAGATCCGGGAGATCTTAAATGACCCGGACCTGGAGATCCTGTCCATGAAGCAGGCGGGAATTGAAGCCGACGTCGAGGAAAACGGGACCACCTTCCTCGAAAATGCCCTGATCAAGGCACAGGCGGTCTGGGACTCCTGCCATGAGATGACCATGGCGGACGACTCCGGTCTGGTCGTGGACGCCATGGACGGAGAACCGGGTATCTATTCCGCCCGCTGGATGGGGCATGACACCTCCTACCATATCAAGAACCGGCGGATCATCAAAAATCTGGAGGGGCTGCCCATGGAGAAGCGGACGGCACGCTTTGTCTGTGCTGTGGCTCTGATTCTGCCGGACGGCAGAAAGCTGACCTCGGTCGGCACCTTTGAAGGGGCAATCGGCTATGAGGAAAAAGGAGAGAACGGCTTTGGCTATGATCCCATTTTCTATCTGCCCGATCGGGGCAAATATTCGGCGGAACTGACGCCCGAGGAGAAGAACGCGATCAGCCACCGGGGGCAGGCACTTCGGCTTATGCGGGATCAGCTGGCTGCGGAAAAAGCCGCCGGAAGAATCTGAAGCGGAGCGGGATGAACATAAGATGAAGATACTGATCGTAAGCGATACCCACGGCAGGCTGGACCACCTGGAAGAGGCAGCGGATAAGACCGAGGAGTTTGATTATCTGATTCACTGCGGCGACGTCGAAGGGCAGGAGGAAGAGGTCCGGGATCTGGCACTTGACTTTGATGCCGGCTGCACAATTGTCCGGGGCAACAATGACTGGGGCTCCGATTTGAATCGATCGGAGATCCTGAACCTGGGTCCCTACCGGATCTTTGTCGCCCATGGACATGAATATGGGGTCTCTTCCGGTCTGGAGCCCTTGAAGAAAGCGGCAGCCGAACGGAGCTGCAACGTCGCCGCCTTTGGTCACATCCACAGGCCCGTCCTTGAGGAAGGGGAGGATCTGACGGTTTTAAATCCCGGCTCGCTGACCTTCCCCCGCCAGGGCAACCGCAAACCCAGCTACATCGTCATGGAGATCACCCAAAAGGGGCAGGCTCTTTATACGGTCAATTACCTGGGAATGGAGCGGGAGCGGAGGAGCTGGTTCTGGTGAGGGGGATTTTAAATGAAGAATCCCGGGGAATGCAGCAACGCATGGAACAAGATACTGTGGGGATTTTGCGGAAAAGTTTTAAAAATACCGAAAATATTGTTGACAAACAGAACCCCCAAACCTATAATAATCCTTGCGTTGTGAAGTCAGTTGTTGAAACAACAGGACGACGGGGTGTGGCTCAGCTTGGCTAGAGCGCCTGCTTTGGGAGCAGGAGGCCGCAGGTTCGAATCCTGTCACCCCGACTGGCGACACGAGATGCATCGCGCGGGTGTAGTTCAACGGTAGAACACCAGCCTTCCAAGCTGGATA
>DFIU01000009.1 GCA_002371465.1 Lachnospiraceae bacterium UBA3689
AATCGGACGAGGACTTGACCAAAAGATGGTCGGGAAGTCAGACATAAGTGCTGACGTTCCGGTCGAACGTCTGAATGATTCGTATATGCGGTTTTGAGGGTATGTTCCCAATCCGGGGGTGTAGCTCAGTTGGGAGAGCACCTGCCTTGCAAGCAGGGGGTCAAGGGTTCGAATCCCTTCATCTCCACTAAAAGGATTTGCTGAATAAGCAAGTCCTTTTTTATTATATCCGAGGTAGTTTTCCTAACTTTAGGAATCACTCATGTTGCTATCCAAGCGATGCTTCCTGATCCTGGCAAGAGAATGATGGAGCGAGCCTCAGATTCAATTTATAGATCTTGATCATTGCAGGATTTTTGCGGATAATAAAGGCTGATCTTACATTCAAAAAGTAAAAGTATCTGTACCAATATATTCAGGTGTAAACATTAAGTCAGGATTATAGGGAAGAAGAAAAGATCTGCAAGGGAACTTCTCTAAAAGAAGCTTGGCATTGAAACGATAACGTTTCCAGTGAAAGCGTAGTGGGGAGGCTGCTCCCCAAAATATGGAGATTATTCTATGAATAAATTACTCAAGAAGCTTGCAATCATCGCCTCGGCGGGGGCCCTGCTGCTTGGAACTCTGCCCGCCACGGTGCAGGCAGAAGAAGCTCCCTGGACGGAGGAGCGGTATCAGGCTCTTTATACCGCCCAGGCTGATCCTTCCCTGGTGACGACCAACGCCATTCCGGGCTGGCCCAAGGGCAGCGATATCACTTCGACTGCCGGTGTGGTCATGGATGCGGACACGGGGACCATTTTATATGCCAAAAATATGGATCAGCAGCTCTTCCCGGCGTCTGTGACCAAGATTATGACGTCGATCCTGGCGCTGGAGCAGGGCGGCGATCTGAACGCCCCCGTCACCATGACCCAGACCGGCGTCGACTACGCGGTGTCCGGCAGCGCCAACCTCTACACCCGGGTGGGCGAGGTCTTCACCCTCAAGGATATGCTCTATGGGACGCTTTTAGCTTCGGCAAATGATATGGCGACCCAGATTGGTGAATATGTCGGCGGAGGGTCGCTGGAGCATTTCGTGGATATGATGAATCAAAGGGCCAAAGAGCTGGGCTGCACCAATACCAACTTTCACAATGCCTGCGGGATGCCGGACGAGCTGCACCACACGACTGCCCACGATCTCGCCTTGATCATGCAGGATTGCCTCAAGAATCCGACTTTTCGGGAGATCATTCACACTCACTCCTACACGATTCCGGCGACCAATATGACGGCGGCAAGAACATTTGGCAACCATCATCCCATGCTGGTCAACCAGAACTATGTCTATGACGGCATCATTGGCGGCAAGACCGGTTATACCGACGCGGCGCAGCACACGCTTGCGACTGCGGTCGAGCGGGACGGTCGGACTCTGATCTGCGTTACCTTGCAGGCGAAAGGCATGGATCAGGAGCTGCGCGATCAAAAACATCTGCTGGATTTCGGTTTCAGTCAGTTTCAGAAGATTACCCCCGACCAGACGGGAGATCAGGTCCTCCTCGACGCGGGAAATCTCATTCTGCCTTCTGGTGTCAAGCTCGATCAGCTGGATGCCCGGCAAAATGAGGATGGCAGTACGGAATACTTCTTCGCCGGTCAGAACCTCGGTTCGGCGACTCTGCAGAGCCCGGCTATTTCGACGGCGGAAGAGCCCGCTGTTTCGGAAAATGCATCCTCCGTTTCCGGCAATCATACCGCAACGGTCTCGGGAAATGAAGGCAGGAGCCAGTCAGAACAGGTGACCATTTTGAATCATACTGCCGATCGAAACGCCGTTCTTGCGATTGGTATTTTAGGCGGCTTAGTTCTTCTGGGTATCATCCTGATTGTGGCCATTTCCATCAGCAGAAGATCCTGATTCATATAAAGCTAAATTTAAAACGTAAAGTAATCCCCCACAGCCGGATGGAATGGTTCCCATGCGGTTGTGGGGGATTCGTTTATCAGTATTCTTTTAACATTCGGAAGGTGACATTATCTTCTTTGCAGGTAGATCAAGATCATCCCTGAATTTAAAGTTTTATACCAATCGATTTACCAGTAGATCTTGACACAGGGCTTAATCAGATCGCGGGGCTTTTCGTCCATGACCTGGAACGCCTCGGGGATCTTATCAAAGCCCTCGTACTTGTAGTTGAGGAGCTTGCCCGGATGGACACGGTCATTTTCAATCAGGTTGAGAAGCTTGGCGATACGCAGACCACCGCCCGGGCAGAAGCCGCCCCTTATGGTGACGTCGCTCATGCCCAGCCCCAGCAGGGGAGCGGGAACCTGGAAGATCGCGGAAGCATCCCAGTAGTTGACGTTGGAAATCGTTCCGTTGGGCTTTACCATGGTGAGAGCCTGGATGACCGAGCCGGTGTTGCCGCCTGCGATGATGCAGCTGTCGATGTGGTCATGGGTGATTTCCTTGCACTGCTCGACCAGGTCGCCGTCCTTGTAGCTGACGATCTCGGTCGCGCCGTATTCTCTGGCGAGGGCAGCACAGTTGGGCCTGGTTCCGATTCCGATGATGTGAGCCGCTCCGGCAAGCGCCGCGCCCGCTATCGCCATCAGACCGACAGGTCCGATGCCGAAGACAACGACATTGTCGCCGTAGTGGATATTTGCCATTTCAGCCCCGTAGAAGCCGGTTGACATCATATCCGTGGTCATCAGGCAGTCCTCCATGGAAACCTGGTCCGGCTTTAAGACCAGGTTAGCGTCGGCATCATTGACCTTGTAGTATTCCGCGAAGACGCCATCCCAGAACTGCAAGAATTTGAAGCTGTGCATAAGTCCGGTGTCATGGGCATTGTTGGCAAAGCGTTCCTGCGTGCCATAGCCGCCCCAGTGGGGAGTGCAGCAGGGGACGACGCAGATATCGCCCGGTTTAAACTGGGTGACCAGCTCACCGACTTCCACGACTTCGCCGACCGATTCATGACCCAGAATCATATCCGTGACCGGACCCGAACCGCCGTGGCTCATGTGAACGTCAGAGGAGCAGGGCGCGACCATGAGGGGACGCAAAATGGCGTCATTGGGACCCGGCGTAGGCTTTTCATGCTCCAGCCAGCCGACCTTGTCTACTTCAAACATGCCAAAACCTTTCATATGGAACCTCCTTTTAAAAGATGACTAAATATCAGAACTATAAGACAAAATTATTATACAAAAGTTCTATATAAGCCGTCAATCAAAACCAGTTTTCCTGAAACAAGGTCTTGCATAATCAAAAAAACGGATTGCCGCTTCGGGCAATCCGTCAGGAGGAAGTGTCTTTATAAGTCCGTGGTATCAGGCTTTGGGAGTTTTGCGTAGATTTCTTCCGGATACTGACCAATCAACAGCTTGGGCGGATCTTTCAGAATCTCTTTGACTGTGTATTTTTCGGTGGAAGTAGTTGGGATCAGGTAGGGAATCGTGACATGAAAGGTCTTGTCACTCTGGATCGCAAATGCAGAATTCCCTTTTAATTGTGGATTGAAATCGGGGATTGTATTGATGGTGTCCGTTGCAGGTGCTAAATAATTATCTGTCCAGGTGAGCAGGAAATCATCCAGAACAATCGCTTCGGCATGACTTCTGTCCTTATTGGTATTCTGAAAGTCTGCGTCGACCAGATAAATCAGATCATACTCATCAAAATAAGTATCGGTCATAGAACGTGCTTCCAGATCCTGATAGGATGCCTTATATTGCTTCAGAAAGTCCTTCGTGCTGATCAGTTTCGTAGACGTGATTTTCATTTGATAGCCGGACAGATTGACTTTGCCTGAAAAAAAATAGTTTTCGTCGGTTAGAGAAATGTTCTCGCCCGCATTGTAGACGATCTGCTTCGCCTGATAGGTAGCCAGGTCCTGGGTATGATTGACCCGATAGATCTGCACACTGCTTACGATGACAGCGAATGCGATCAGCAGGGCAAAGATGGTCCTTAATCGTAATTTTCTTGATTTTATCATAGAGAAGCCTCTTTAAATGTTCCGTCCTGAAGTTTTTGGAAGTGTTTGGTGACTTTACCGGCAGTCAGATGGAAGATCTGGTCCGCCGAGGAAGTCAGAAGTTCGTAGTCATGGCTGGAGAGCAGGATAAGAGCGCCCCGGTCCTTTTCTTCCTTAATAATAGTACGTGTCATCTGGACCCCGGTCTCATCAAGGGAAATAAAAGGCTCGTCCAAAAGAATCAGATCCGGATGTTCCATAATCGCGCAGGCAATTCCCAGCCTCTGCTTCATACCCAGCGAGTATTTGCGGTACTGCCGGGTGTCGTCCGGATCAAGACCGACCCGCTTGAGGCTTTCTCGAATTTCATCCGTACCGATCCTGTTCCGAATCTGGGCGAGCAGTTTTAAATTGACAAAGCCGGTGTACTGGTTCAAAAAGGCAGGATTTTCCAGCAGCAAGCCCATATTTTCCGGAAAACTGTTCTGTCCCTGTAAGATCCTTCCATTGACCAGAATCTGACCCTTGGTAGGATGGATCAGTCCGGCGACTGCCCGCATCAGCATAGTCTTTCCGCAGCCATTGATGCCGTGGAGACCATAAACCTGTCCACCGGTCATGTCCAGATTGATGTCGGAAAGAATATCAGTGTGGTTTAACGTCTTTGTCATATTTTGAATTTTTATATTCATAGCCAACTCCTGGTGTATTTCATCTGTGTAGTGTCAAGAAGATCCATTTTGGAAAGATGTATGATGCCAATGATGATGGAGAGCAGCATCAGTATGAGGCAGATCCCCAGTCCAACAGCCGGGGTGAATCTATAAAAGGCGAAAATGGAACTCCGAATACTCATGGAATAATTTGTTAAAAATAGCGGATGCACCAAAAACATGCCAGCAAGGTAGTAGATGCAGCAGAGAATATAGGCAATAACCGGTCTGACATAAAGGGTGAGGGTCATCTCAATCAGGCTGATCGAGCTGCAGGTAAGGACAGGAAGCAGGAAAAAAATAAGAAACGCCTGTTTTCCGGAGACCTGCGAAATCTTTGGAAGGGCATAGAACATTCCTGAAAATAAGTTATTGTCGATTGACGAAGTAAAGGGTATATGAAAGCAGGCTGCCAGTATAAACCAAGTGAGGAACAGGACAGCAAAACAGGAAAGAACTGTGATAAAGTTCCAGATACATTTTGCAATCCACCATAAGGTTCTATTGTGGATTCTACTTAAGATCTGAACTCCGCCTCCGGATAGATCTGATCGAGCATATTCGCAGGTAAAGTATAGAATTAAAAATTGAATGACCAGCCATTTTATCGGATAGTCCTCTATTCGCTGATCAGCTATATTCGAGAAGTTATGGATAGGCAGCATTCCCCCGGTCAAATGTAAGAGACTGTCCGTGAGAGAAACGCCGGCATTTCTCATATTCTGGACATTCTCATGAAAGGTTCTTGCTGACCAGTAAGTTTGAACTGCGTCCGCGTAAAAGAAAGCAAAACAAAATACACTGATAAAACAGATCATCAGCAGATGGAAAGCATGGGCTCGGATATTTTTTTGTAGATCATAGCGAATCAGATTATAAGATTTCAAGGCTGCACCCCCGTTTCATGATGACAGGAACGGTAATAACAAATAAAAGAATGGACCAAAGAATGACAACATGAAGCTGTACAGAGTTTTTAGCTGTTATTGGATGAAGCAAGTACAAAGGAGAGAGTTCTGAATAAGACAGGTAAGCCTGGAAAGTCCTCAGTGAATCGATTACTAAAAGTATGATATACGGGACAATTACGGACGCCAGATGGGTTCGGACAAAAAAGGCAGCTGTCAGGGACAGCAGAGCAAAAAAACCTCCAAATATAAAATTTATGATGAGAATAAGAAATACATATAGCAAGGGGTGAAGATAAAAAATTCGGGAGTAGATATCTCCATGAGCCACCGAGCTATAAAGCATATATATAGGATTGGGCTTTAATGCAGGAATATGCAGAGATATCAGCCAAAGATTTACGAGTTGAGGAAGGGCAATCAACAGCCCTCCTTCCAAAAACGATACCAGAATCTTAGATAGGAAATAATCTTTTTTACTCTTAAGTGTAACGAGTGTATGAAGGTAGCTGCTGTGAAGTTCTTCGGAGAAGGACCAACCACAGGGGAGAGCCGCGATGAGAGGTGTGATTAAGAAAAAGATCCTGCTTGTGACAGCGACTTTTTCAGCATTCATCCAACTGTTAAAAAGCGTCGTCCCCAATAAAAAATTGTCTTCAAGCGGCATTGCCTTGGATTTAATCAGGTTCAGATTTCCTCCGCTGCCAAACTCACTGTCAAAATATTTCCACATGATAATCGCGCTGATTACAGCGCAGGTTAGTCCAATTGCCAGGCTGCACCAAAAGAGCCGGTTATGACGCATCTTGTATAGCTCTGATTTTAGATAACTTTTCATAATGTTAAGAACTTCCTCGTAGTTATTTATCCCGGCAGCAGAGTTTGCCAGATCATGAGGGAAAGCTCTGCTGCTCTCCTTGGTTTTTTAGAAAATCAAACAATTGTTACAGAGCCTC
Source organism: Lachnospiraceae bacterium UBA3689 (assembly GCA_002371465.1). GTDB lineage: Bacteria > Bacillota > Clostridia > Lachnospirales > Lachnospiraceae > Chordicoccus. Next base: position 6,551 of record DFIU01000009.1, read on the forward strand.
TTCCTGTTGAATCAGGGCTCCATACACCAGATACGAGACCTCTTCCGCCATAGCTTCGCATATTTAACCAAGTTAAAACATGCCCATTGACTTTATCGCCGTGTTCATAAATCATATTTGTAATGAGGTATGCTCTTCCCGTTCTGAGCGTCACAGTACCAGCAACAGTTTTATTAGCAGGTTTTCCATTTACATTGCAATAAGTTCTGACTTCGATTCTTCCAGTAGGAGAGATCTTCGGTTTTACATAAACCTTGCTTGAATTTGTCTTTTCATAATGAGCAGTGGTGTGCCAACTAATTCCGTTAGTAGAATTATCCTGAATTATTCACGAAGCATGGAT
>DFIU01000018.1:0-100917 GCA_002371465.1 Lachnospiraceae bacterium UBA3689
GTTTCCAGCTGTTGTCCCCCTCGGAGGGGCAGGTTACCTATGTTCTCCTCACCCGTTCGCCACTGAGCACCAAGGTGCTCCGTTCGACTTGCATGTATTAGGCACGCCGCCAGCGTTCATCCTGAGCCAGGATCGAACTCTCTTAAAGATTTCTGATTCTTCTCGGATGAGCGTTAGCTTTCGCTATTCTCATTCGTTTCCATACTTACTGTTTTTGTTTCCGTTTCAAGAAACTGTAAAGAAATTTTCGAGTTTTGTATGTGTTTCACTGTTCAGTTATCAAGGAACTTTTTATTGTCGCCGCCGTTAAGCAGCATAAGAAATTATAGAGCCGAAAGCCAAAGTTGTCAACTGTTTTTTAATTTCTTTTTGAGCTGTTTTCCACTTGATACTTGCTCAAAGCCTTTATTTCAAGGCTTTTTCCGTGGAACAGCTTACTTAATATATCATCGGGGATAAGCTCTGTCAATAAAGATTTCGGGCATTTTCAAAAGAATTTTCTCGTCCTCTAAATATGGTGGATAGAAGGGATTTCATCACGAAATGTAGGAACCGCTCTCCTTGGTCCGGATAAAAAAGTCAGCCCTCCTGCAGGGCAGAAGCCAGACAGGAGGACTTACTTTGCTACATCATGGAAAGAAACAGATGCGGTATATATCTGGTGATGAAGTTGCCCCGGTCGATCCAGGTCAAGAAGGCGCTCGCCCGGATCTGTCCTTCTAAGGTCCCTCCGATCTCTGTAAATTGCAGAGCAGAGATGATGCCGAAGATCAGCCAGACAAAGATCATTCCTCGGACCAGTCCCAAAAGAAGGCCCAAGACATGATTGATGGGACTGATAATCCGGTGCCGGGTCAAGCGGTTCATGATGATCTCAATGATCACCCAGAAGATGACGGAGACAATAAGGGCGGCAAGAAAGCCGATCACATTTAAGACAAAGTCTGTGATCTTTTCCGCGGCGACCGTCTTGACCCCATTTACCTCAAGAGCCGAACCCACGATGGCGAGAGTCAATTCTTGGGGTGAATCCGCGGAAGCAAGCCCCTCGGCCGCTTCATTTCCCTGACTTTCAAGAAACTTCTCGCTCTGCTCTTCGACACACTCGGTCACCTCGCGGCTGCCCTTGACCAGACCCGTCGCTGTCGGCGCGGCGAAAACCGCGGTCGCGACAACCAGAATAAAGAAAAACATCGAAAAAAGCGTTTTTAGAAAGCCCCTGAAAAAGCCCCGCAGCATGGCGATTCCCAGGTAAAGTATGACAATTCCTGCTAAAATATTCAAATTCCTGTCCTCAGCGAAGGCGGATCGTCTCCATCTTCTCATCCGTCACAACCAGGTAGCGGTTGCGGCCGGTCTTTAAGATGTCCCCGATATTGCCTTCTTTAATCGTTCCGCGAAAACGACAGAATCCCTTCATGCTGTAAATCGTCACATCCGCCTGATTATAAAGAAGGATCTGATCGTCGCAGACCCGCGCCTTACTGTAGGGTGTCGTAACATCCGCCGTTGAAATCAGATTCCCGCTCCTGGTGTAGAGCTGAAGCTGGTATCTGGCGTCGCCGCCCTTGTCAAAGATAAAGGCAAGGTGGGAGTCATCGTGGAACGCGCTGATAATTTCCTTTTCAAATTTTACGTGTTTACTCTCGGTGATGGAGTCGGTCCCCTCATAGATTGAGAAGCCGTCGTCCCGCACCGCCACCATCCGGTGGTTGTCCAGGCAATAGACTTCCGGCACAAAGACGCCGTCCAGCCGGTCGCTGGCGACCAGGTTGTTCTTTTGCGCCTGCCCTGCCTTGCCGAAGTTATAAAAATTGAGAACCGAGCCCGCCTTACCGTCCACAGTTCGCAGATAGGAAATGAGCAGGTTCTGACCATTTGGCGATAGCGCCAGATCCGTCGGGTAGCCCAGGTCCTCCATGTGGCTCTGACCCGCCGCGATCTGGCTGCCGTCCGCCCGGTAGTAGGCAAAATCAATCGCCGCTCCATCCTTAAGCAGCATGGCGATGGTATCCTTTTTGGAAATAACCGCCTTTAGAATCGGCAGGGGGGTCGCGAAACTTCCGACCTTGCCCTTCTCATTATAAATGTAGACCGAGGTCCCCATCTGATCATAGACCAGCATCTGGTCGTCGCAGACGCTCACCTTAGGCTTAGCCATGGCAAACGATTCGTTCCAAACCGTCTCGTGGTCCGCCTTTAAAAGAGACGCCCCATCCGAAGAGTAGCGGAGGATATAGCCATCCACATACTCGTAGTCGGACACATTGTTCTCCTTGGGATCCTGGTCCGTGATCTTATAGGAGCTATAGGAGCGGTGGTCGACCGCGTTTTTGACGACCAAAAACATCGCCACGACGAAGACGACCGCTGCCGCCTTCATGACCTGGCTCATGGTCGGCCGGTGCAGGTGGATCTGGGGCAGCCGGATCTGACGGCGAGACCGCTGCTTGTTGCCGGGACGGGTCTTTGTCCCGGTTCTGCCGCCCCCGTCCCGGGAGATCCGGATCGCTTCCGCGATTCGCTCCGCTCCGGTGAGTCCCGCCAGAGGGTCCGCCTCAGGATCGTCAGCCTCATCAAGCCCCTCTGCCTGGTCCGGCTCTTCCCGTTCAGGCTTCGCCTTTTCCCGTCCCTCATCCGGGTCAGCAACTTCCTCCGGGCTTTCCAGCTTCTTTTGCAGGGAGGCTTCCAGCAGATCCTCTGCCTCGTCCTCCTCATCTTCCCCTAAAAGAGCGTAGATGTCGCCCTCTTTCAGAAAATCGTCGCCGCTGTCGTCCGCGCCCTTTCTGCGGTCATTTAATTTTTTTCCGAGTTTTGAAAATGGATTTTCCATTTAAAGCTGTACTCTTCCTTCCAGCGCCCGCAGCAGTGTAACTTCATCTATATTTTCCAGGTCACCGCCGACCGGGACCCCGCTGGCGATTCTGGTCACCTTGATGCCGGTCGGTTTGATCAGCTTACTGATGTACATAGCAGTTGTCTCCCCCTCCAAAGAGGAGTTGGTCGCGACGATCACTTCCTTGACCTCGTCTGACTGCAGGCGCTGCATCAGTTCCCTGAGCTTGATATCGTCCGGTCCGATTCCCAGCATGGGGGAAATCGCCCCGTGCAGGACGTGGTAGACGCCCTCATATTTTCCGGTCTTTTCATAAGCCGCCAGGTCGCGGTCCGTCTCAACGATCATAATCGTCGAATGGTCGCGCTTGGGACTGCTGCAGATCGGGCACTCGTCCGCGTCGGTCAGTGTGCAGCAGGTCTTGCAATAGTGGACATTTTTCCTGGTTTCGACCAGAGCCTTGGACAGGCGCTCCACCTTGTCCACCGGCATACTGATGATGTAAAATGCCAGCCGCTGGGCCGTCTTACTGCCGATCCCCGGCAAAGACGCGAGCTGCTCAATCAGCTCGCTGATGTGTCCGCTGAAATATTCCAATTAGAACAAGCCTCCGCCAAGACCGCCCATGCCGCCGGCCATCTTGCTGATATTGGCAGCATTTGCCTCATCGACCTTCTTTAAGACCTCATTGAAGGCTGCGATGAGCAGGTCCTCCAGGTCCTCGACCTCTTCCGGATCGACTGCTTCCGGATCAATCTTCAGGTTCTTGATTTCGCGCTTGCCGGTCATTTCAATCCTGACCGCCCCGCCGCCGACAGCCGCCTCAAAGGTCTTCTCTTCGAGTTCCTTCTGCTGCTGTTCCATCTGCGCCTGCATTTTCTGAGCCTGCTTCATCAGGTTCTTCATGTTGCCCGGCATCATACCGCCGTTAAATCCGCCTCTTTTAGCCATTGCAGCCTCCTTGTATCATTTTCTTTTATCATCAAGTCAGAACTCCTCTTCGCCCTCCTCGACTTCAATCGGAATGGCGATCTTGGATGGATCATTTAAGATCTGATCGACGCCGATATTCTGGAGATTGGTAGTCGTGTCCTTCCTGGTATGGAGCTCAATCTCAGTTGCCTTGCCGTACCGCTTCTCAATGATGCCGGCCAGGACCTGTTTTAAATCCTGGTTGGTGACGAGATGATCCGCCATGCCGTTGGGGCACTCGATGTAGAGGGTATGGTTGTCCGGGTTGGCCGCATCATACTGGGGCTGGGACTTTTCCAGGATCTGTTTGCTGTAGCCGTAGCCGTTGGGAAGGGAGCCCAGAATCAGTCTCCACTCCGCGCAGATCTGTTTTAAATCCTCCGGCGCCGCATGTTCCAGGACCTTTTGAGGCTCCTCCGGAGGCAGATTCTCGTAGGGATCCCCGCCTGCCGCCGCGCCAGCTGCCTGGGCCTGACCTACCGGCAAAGCATAACTGCCGGACGTAATTTCGTCAAGTTTTGTTTCCACCTGGCGCAGGCGGTCCAGCACATCCCCGGTCCGAACGCCGGTCTGGGGGCGGGCCATGCGGATGAGCGCCACCTCGGTCAGAACCCTGCGGTTGGTCGCGTAGCGCATCTGATTCTGTAAATCGGATAAGAGGCGGATGTAGCGCATGACGGTCTCCGGCGTGACCATCTTGGTCATATCGAGGAACTCTTCCATCTGCTCTTTTGACGCGTCGACGTGGTCCCCCGCTTCTTCCGGCGGAGCGGTCGCCACCATCAGAAGGTTCCGCAGATACCAGATAAAGTCATTGACAAACTGGCTGATCTCCATGCCGTGGGAGATCTGTTTTTCAAAAATGCGGATGGCCCTGCCGGCGTCCCCCCTTGAAGCCGACCGGACCAGACCGCCGAAGACAGCCGTATCCGCTTCGCCCAGAGCCGTCAGCACCTTCTCATAGGTCAGTTCTTCCCCCATGTAAAATGCCATGCACTGGTCGAGCAGGGAAAGCCCGTCCCGCAAAGACCCGTCCGCTGCCCGCGCCACGAATCTCAGCGCCTTTTCTTCCGCCGCGATCCCCTCCCGGTCAGTCAGTTCCCGCATCCGGTCGACAATGGTATCGACATCGATCCGATGAAAATCATAGCGCTGGCAGCGCGACCGGATCGTAATCGGAACCTTGCCGACTTCGGTCGTCGCCAGGATAAAGATGACATAGGAGGGAGGTTCCTCCAGAGTCTTTAAAAGGGCATTGAAGGCGCCCGGCGACAGCATGTGGACCTCGTCGATGATATAGACTTTATATTTCCCCTCCGTCGGCCGGTACTGGACCTCTTCAATAATCTCCCGGATGTTGTCGACGCCGTTGTTGGAAGCCGCGTCGATTTCGATGACATTCATGGAACTGCCGCTTTGGATGTTCCGGCAGGTTTCGCACCGGTTGCAGGGGCTGCCATTTTCCGGATGCTCGCAGTTGACGGCACGCGCCAGAATCTTTGCCACGGTCGTCTTGCCGGTCCCCCGCGTCCCGCAGAAGAGGTAGGCGTGCTGGAGCCGCCCCGTCTTGATCTGGTTGCGGAGCGTGGTCACGATATGGTCCTGCCCCTTGACTTCATCAAAGGTCTGAGGCCGCGCCTTTCGATAGAGAGCTACATAAGACATTTCCTACTCCAATTTCCTTTACACATATTGCAGCAGGTACACACTGCATACTGCCCGTATATACCTGCTGCGATCATTCTCTATGAGTGGGGTGATCCCCCATTTCCAATCTTCAGGACGCGTCAGTCGCCGAAACTGATGCCGATGGACTTGGCCAGTTCGACGGTCTGGTCATGCGGATCGACCACTTTCAGCTTGCCCGCGGAATCCTCCAGCTTGACCTTCTTGATCTCCTGATTCCTGATGGCGACCATGATGCCAAATTCATTCTTGATGATACACTGAGCCGCGTAAGCGCCGATTCTCGTTGACAGCAGCCGATCGAAGGCATCCGGCGAGCCGCCCCGCTGGACATGACCCGGAACCGTAACCCGGACTTCGTAACCGGTCTTTTCGGTGATATCCGCTGCCAGCTTGTAGGAAATGGACGGGTACTTCTCCAGAAGTTTCGCCATTTTCTTCTTGGCTTCCTTCTTGTCCAGCTTGGCGATTTCCTTGGGGATGGCGCCCTCCGCAACGGCAAGAATCGTAAACTTCTTTCCGTTGTTGTGGCGTTTTTCGATCGCCTCGCAGACCTTCTTGGTATCGTAAGGAATTTCCGGCAGAAGGATGACATCGGCGCCGGAAGCAAGTCCCGCGTGCAGGGTCAGCCAGCCGACCTTATGACCCATGACTTCCACGATGAAGACGCGCCCATGGGATGATGCCGTCGTGTGAATGCAGTCGATACAGTTGGTCGCGATATCGATGGCGGACTGGAAGCCGAAGGTCAGATCTGTTCCGTAAATATCGTTGTCGATGGTCTTGGGCAGGTGGATAATGTTGAGTCCCTCCTCCCGAAGGAGATTGGCGGTCTTCTGGGTCCCATTTCCGCCCAAAATAACGAGACAGTTAAGGCGCAGCTTGTAATAGTTCTGCTTCATCGCCTCGACCTTGTCGAGACCGTTTGCATCCGGAACCCTCATCAGCTTAAAGGGCTGACGGGAGGACCCGATGATGGTGCCGCCCCGGGTTAAAATGCCGGAAAAATCCGCCGAAGTCAGCAGTCGATAATTTCCGTAGATCAGACCCTTGTAGCCTTCTTCAAATCCATAGATCTCAAGATCCTTGACATTGTGGCTCAGTCCCTTGACAACGCCCCGCATTGTCGCATTCAGCGCCTGGCAGTCGCCGCCGCTGGTCAGAAGTCCGACTCTTAACATAGCACTTACCTCACTTCCCTGTGTTGATCCGCTCTTACTTTGAAGGCTCGGGCATTTTTTTAATGCACCAAGAGCATTTTAAAAACACCTCCGTCAGTTATGAATATTATACAGCAGGGAGAGAGCTTTGACAAAAGAAAAAGGACCTTTCGGTCCCCATCAAACTTCCTTTAATATTAAATTAAAAGCCGCGCGCCTCACTCTGAAAATAGTCCAACAGACGGTACCTCATCAGCCAGCTCGGCCCAGGCACCCTCACGTCACACGAAAGCTCTTCCTTAGTGCTGCTATGTTCCCATCCTGACACGGTTCGGAAGTTTTCGTTGCATGAGACCCAGACGTCAGCGCCGCTTAATAAGGGCAGCTCCATCAAACGCTTCCCTCGGATCGGCATGGCCCTTGCTGTAGCGGATTGCAAGTTACAGGGTCCCGCTAGAACCCCGGCTGCGCGGTAGTTAAACTATAGCGAAAGCAGGCCGGCGTGTCAAGATCTTCTCCACTCCCAGATCCCAGGATCATTCCGGTTCAAAATGACGGAGGAAATCCCGCACAGGCGGGCAGCAAAAAGGACCGCTCACTTGAGCGGTCCTGATGCAGCGGAGATGAAGGGATTCGAACCCTTGCACCCCGAAGGGCCTATCGCATTTCGAGTGCGACCTCTTTGACCACTTGAGTACATCTCCTTATTTCTTTTTCGCGCGCAGTTCCCTGAAGAAATCCGTCATCAGCCGGCTGCAGGTGTCTCCCAAAACTCCACGCGTGACGTGGACCTTATGGTTGAAGCCTTCATGCTCCAAGAGGTTCATGACCGATCCTGCACAGCCCGCCTTGGGATTCATCGCCCCGATCACACAGTTTGTGACCCTTGCCTGGATAATCGCGCCGGCGCACATGGGACAAGGTTCAAGCGTAACATACAACGTGCATCCTTCCAAACGCCAGTCCCCCAGCTTCTTTGCAGCCCTCCGGATCGCGATGATCTCGGCGTGTGCCAGAGTCGATCTGTCGGTATTCCGACGATTGTAGCCTCTCGCGATGATCTTGTCCTCGTAGACAATGACGCATCCGATCGGAGTTTCGCCCAGCTTGTATGCCTTTTTCGCCTGCCGGATTGCTTCCCGCATGTATGTTTCGTCTGTGCCCATGCAAATGGATTATACTCGAATCAGGGGACAATTTCAACAACTGTTCTGTCTCGCCGGGCAAAACCGGCCTCTTTATTTCCTTAGGTAAAACGCTCCACTCCTCTTATTTTCATCGAACCAGCATCATCGCTCCGGATATTGACAAAAATGCCAGCACCGTCGCCAGTATCCACAAGAACATAATTTCTTTCTCCAGGATTTTATGGAATTTAAATCTAAAACAATATCAGAACAAGCTATAGATTGCAAGAGATTTTCGATTTTTCCTTACGTTTTGAGTGACATTGTGTTAAAATAAGAAGCGGAAAGCGTGGTAATGAATATGAGCGAATGGAAAGTAAACGATATCGTCATCCACAAGCGAGACGGCGTATGTAAAATCAAGGAATTAAAGACCATGAATCTGACCGGAGACGGTGAGCGCCCCTATTTTGTCCTCGTTCCGGTCTATGATCAGGGAACCAAGATCTACGTTCCCGCCGATCAGGATTCCACCACCCTCCGCAAGCCCCTGTCCGTTGAGGCGATCAACGAATTGATCGAGGATCTGCCCAATGCAGGCATTCGCTGGATTGAAAATGAAAAGGCACGTCAAAGAGCCTATACCCAGGTGTTGGATCACGGTCAGACGGGGGAGATCCTCCAGGTCGTCACTGCCCTGCACAAAAAACGCTCGTCCAGAATCAAAGCCGGCAGAAAATTCCACACTTCCGATGAACGTCTCTTAAATGACGCGGAGCGGATGCTGCACGGAGAATTTGCCTTCATGCTGAACATCAAACCGGATGATGTCCCCGCCTACATCGTCCAGCATCTGGAGAGCGCCAAGGCATAAGTGCCCAAAATATAGCACAGCATAAAAAAATAAAGGAGTTGGGAGAAACTGTACGCTCAGTTTTTCCTCACTCCTTTTCTATTGCTATCTTATAAGAGTTTAATCCTGCTTCTCATGCAAAGACACTCTACGCTTGGTCAAGGGGTATCTCATCCCCAATTCCCCAAAGCCTCATCCTTAAGCACAAGACGACTTTTCCTAGAAGCTGCTTTTATTCAGCGTTTCCACCGAAGATCTTATTGCGAATCGGCATCAGGACGGTCGCCAGGATCTGACCCAAAACATAGCAGCCCAGAACCTCTCCGACAAAGACAGTCAGGAAGAGCATCCAGATCGGCAGGTTCACGCCGTAAGCATAGTGCAGCACAAGCGGCACAATGATCGTATTGGCGACAATGGTCGGGATCGGTACCAGCCAGCGGTTTCCGCGAAGCAGGTAAGCGACCGCTGCCCCAATCAGGGTTGCCAGGCTGCCGAAAATGACATCCCAGATGATCGCGCCGCCCAGGATGTTGGCAATGATGCAGCCGACAAAGAGTCCCGGAATCGCAGCCGGTGTGAACAGGGGCAGGATGGTCAGCGCCTCGGAAATCCGGATATCGATGCCGGAAGTCCCGAAGGCGATCGGTGCGAAGATGAGAGTCAGGACGACATAAAGCGCCGCAATGACTGCTGCCTGCGTGATAAACAATACACTCTTATTCTGTTTTGACATAACTTTTTTTCTCCCTGGTTTTTATTTGAGTGGGGATGGCTTCAAACCCACTTGGTTTTGTTTAACGTGAGGTGTCATAGCCAATACTCACGGACTGCCGCGCCATCGCGCCCCACAGTGCTTTCTCAAAGGTTGAGGCGCACGGCATGGCGCGGTTTACAGTCATTTCTTTGCCGGAATTGATTCAAGCAAATCAACCGGTGCACTTATGGCGAAGTCCAGCCGGTTCATATAAGCCTTGAAAACTATGCTGAGAACCGTACTCGTAATCCTATGTGCAGGAAAAACATTACTCACCCAGGCAGCTGTCAAGACCCGCAATAATGGCTTCCTGGTCCATATCTTTGCCGATGAAGACCAGCTTGATCATCCGGTCGCCGTATTTTTCATCCCACATCTTCTTGACCTGGGGATAGCGGCGAAGGACAGCTTCCTGCTGAGCCTTGGGGGCAGACGCGAGGAATTTTCCGGACGGAGATTCTGTGATCTGGCGTCCCGCCTGCTCAAAAATAAAGCTCATGCTCGGCTCTTCCTGATACCAGACCATACCCTTGCAGCGGATAATGGAGTGGGGCCAGGTGTCGCAGAGTTCCACCAGCTTGTCATGGATAAAGGGTCTTCTTCTCTCATAGACAAAGGTATCGATGCCATACTCGTAAGCTTCGCCCTCTTCATGCTCTTCCGGATGCTGAATCGCCTCAACCCAGCCTGCGGATGCCATAGCCTGGTCCAGATTGAAGTTGTCGGTATTTAATACTTCGGCAACATCCAGCTGTCCATGCTCGGTCTCGATGATCTTGGCTTCGGACTGGAGGGTCCGGATCAGAGCCTTCAGTTCCTTGAGCTGATCCTCATTGACCAGGTCAGTCTTATTGAGAACGAGGGTTGTGCAGAACTCGATCTGCTGAATCAGCAGGTTCTCCAGGTCATCCTCTTCCAGATCCTCTCTTTGAAGGGCGCGGCCATTTTCAAATTCCTGCAGCATACGGGCAGCATCGACGACAGCAATGACGTTGTCGATCTTCATGCTGACGCCTTCCTGGGTCATTTCCTCACAGATCATGGCGATGGTCTGGCAGATCGGAATCGGCTCACAGATACCGGAAGCCTCAATAATAATGTAGTTGTACTTGCCGGACTTGGCGAGGTCGCCCAGCTGGGTTGCCAGATCGTCCTTTAAGGTACAGCAAATGCAGCCGTTTGACAGGGGAATCAGGTTCTCGTCCTGCATGGACGCGCCGCCGCTCTTTTCGATCAGGTCGGCATCGATGTTGACCTCGCCGATATCATTGACGATGACGGCTGCCCGGATCCCCTGCTGGTTTCCGAGAATGTAGTTTAAGGTTGTCGTTTTGCCTGCTCCGAGATAACCCGTAAGCAGCGCTACTCTGACGGTTTCGTTACTCATCTTCTCTCCTTTCATGGATAAAATGCGGCGCTTAAAGCGCCGATTACAATCTTCTTTTAAGCCCTCGGCGTCCCATCATAACATAAGTTTTGATTTCATACAATTATTTATATTATTCGCTGTAAAAATCCATAAAAATGATTCTATCCTTTTCCATAGAAACGACTCTATGGATAATCAATCTCATCTTCCATACCTTATGAATTCTCACAGCAAGCATAGGCAAAGAAATTATAAAAATTTCCCCTTTTCTGTAGGGTTCCACCTTCCAAGCTCTTACTAAGATCAAGCCATTTATAAACGCACAAAGCTTGGTATCTATAACCAGTCCTGATGTTTGCTTCTCTATAAAAGCTCTTATAGATAAACCCACTTCAAAATTTCCTTAGCAAGGTTCACCCCAAAAAGTAAAAGCAGCTATGAACACACCCTCCCTTAGAGTTTACTTCCCGATCATTACATAAATTCAGAGTGTAATTTCAAAAATCTGCTTTACAGCATAAATTTAGGGGTGCAAACCTTTCGGTCCGCACCCCTAAGCTCAATCAAACCGCAAGGATGATTGAGCAGATAAATCCTCTTGAAAAATTCAAGCTTCTAAAATCCATAATCCAAACGTCCAGGTTTCCGAATCATAGACCTCTAAAAAGTAGAAATCCCAAACACATGATTCCTGGAGATGAACTTACTGAATGATGCCGGGGCCCTGAAGCAGGGTCTTCTGATCGACATACTTGGACAGCAGCTTGGGAGATACCAGGTCGGTCTCAACGCCGGCAGCCTTCAGCTCATCCTCAAAGGCGTCGACATGGTTCAGGTTCAGCTTGCCCTTGATTTCAACGTCCTTGAAGCGGGCTCCAGCAGCCTTGCCTGCGTCACGGCCGAAGACGATGACATCGAGCAGGGAGTTGCCCATCAGACGGTTGGTGCCATGGACGCCGCCGGTAACTTCGCCAGCCGCGAACAGGTCCTTGACCGCGGTCTCGCAGTCGGTGTTGATATCCACGCCGCCGTTCTGGTAGTGCAGGGTCGGATAGACCAGGATGGGCTCCTTGGAGATATCGATGCCGCGCTTTTCAAACATTCTGTACATAGCCGGGATTCTCTTCTTGATGGTCCCCTCGCCGTTCTTGATGTCGATGATGGGAGCATCCAGCCAGACGCCGCAGCCGTGGTCGGTCTCAACGCCATTGCCCTTCTTGCACTCCCGGATAATGGCTGCCGCTTCGACGTCACGGGTTTCAAGCGGATGGACGAAGATTTCGCCATCCTTGTTGACGATCTTAGCTCCCAGGGACCGAACCTTCTCGGTTACCAGAGCGCCGTAGATCTGATCCGGATAAGCCGCGCCGGTCGGATGGTACTGTAAGGTGTGCTGATAGAGGAGCTTAGCGCCTGCCCGATATGCCAGAACCAGGCCGTCTGCCGTAGCGCCGTAGTGGTTGGAAGTCGGGAAGCCCTGATAGTGCATACGGCCAGCGCCGCCGGTCGCCAGGATGACGGTCTTGGCACGGACGACGGTCAGTTCCAGGGTCTCCATATTGACCAGGACAGCGCCCGCCGCCTTGCCTTCTTCATCCTTTAAAAGTTCAATCGCGGAGGTGAACTCCAGGATCGGAATCTTTCTGTTCTGGACTTCGTCACGAAGGGTCCGCATGATCTCTGCGCCGGAGTAGTCCTTGCAGGCATGCATTCTCTTTCTGGAAGTTCCGCCGCCATGGGTTGTGATCATGCGGCCGGTCTCGTCCTTGTCGAACTCGCAGCCCAGATCGTTGAGCCACTGGATATCCTCCGGAGCTTCGGTGACAAGCTTCTCAACCAGTTCCTTCTTTGCCGCAAAGTGGCCGCCGCCGTAGGCGTCGAGGAAATGCTGCTGGGGAGAGTCATTTTCCTTATCGGCAGCCTGAATGCCGCCCTCTGCCATCATGGTGTTGGCATCGCCGATGCGGAGCTTGGTGGTCATCAAGACATTGGCGCCCGCTTCGTCTGCCTCGATGGCTGCGGAAGAACCCGCGCCGCCGGCACCGATGATGAGGACGTCGACATCGTACTGGGGCTTGTCCAGATCGACATCGCCCGCATGGACACGGGAGTGAGCCTGGAGCATGGCAACCAGTTCGTGAGGAGCCTTCTCCCCTTTGTTGGGTCCGATCTTGATCTCCTCAAACTGATCCTCGCGGTAATCCGGATGATACTCTTTCAGGAGGGCATCCTTCTCGTCTGCTGTCATTCTGCGCGGTTCCGCTGCTGCATTTTCGGCACGTTTTGCTGCTACCTTTGCAAGTGATTCCTGATAGCTATCTGGATACATAATCCGCCTCCCTTATTTCTCAATCTCGCGGGTGTTGTACATTTCTCTGATTTCCGCGTCTGATTTGCTCATGTAATCTTCCATTGCAGCCTTGAAGTTGCCGTCGTAGATCTCTTTGACTCTCTGCTTTAAATGCTCGGCGTCCGGAGTCAGATACTTGCCGTTGATGCGGCGCGCCAGCTCTGCGACCTGGCTGTGGGAAATGCCTGCCGGGCAGCGGGAGGAGCAGATGCCGCACATGACGCAGTCAAAGGACTCGTCCGCGCACTTCTTGAAATCCCCTCTCTGGGCGTAAGCGATGTACTGCATGACGTTAAGTCCCTGCGGGCAGGCCTTGGTGCAGGCGTTGCAGCCGATGCAGGAGTAGATCTCCGGATAGAGCTGCATCATGATCTGCTGGGTCGGCTCGACCTGGTTGATGTCGTAGACCTTCTTCTGAAGCGGGAAGAAGGGCAGGGTCGCCACATACATGTTATCCTCGACCTTGGTCTGGCAGGCAAGCGCCATGTGCAGTTCAGCGTCGCCCTTGATGCGGTAAATGGTTGCGCAGGCGCCGCAGAAGCCGTTGCGGCAGCCGCAGCCGCGGACCAGCTGGTAGCCGGCATATTCCAGGCCCGTCATAATCGTAAGATTTGCAGGGACGGAATATCTCTTGCCAAAGAAATATACATTTACAAATTCTTCATTTGCCATTTTATTCTATCCTCCATGGGATTGTTGGATCATTTCGCTCACAAGGTATTGACTGCGGCGCAATCAATACTCAGGCGGCAGTTCTCCTAATTTATCGAAGCTGAATACCGGACCGTCCTTGCAGACATATTTGTCGCCGATATTGCAGCGGCCGCACTTGCCGACGCCGCACTTCATGCGCATCTCCATCGTCGTAAAGATCTGAGGTTCCTGAAAGCCCAGGTTCTTCAGCCCTTCCAGCGTGAAATGGATCATGACGGGCGGTCCGCAGATTACTGCCGTCTCGGTCGGATCAAGACCGACTTCCTGGACATAGTTGGGAACGAAGCCGACGTGGCCGTCCCAGCCCTCCTGCTCACGGTCGATGGTCAGGAACACGTCCATATCCGGCGCGTTCTGCCAGCTGTCCAGGATCTCCTGATAGTCAACCAGGTCGTCCTTGGAGCGGGATCCGTAGACCACATTGATGTGACCGTAATTCTCCCGGTGAGCCAGGCAGTAGTTGATGACGGAGTGCAGAGGCGCAAGGCCGATACCGCCTGCGATGAAGACCAGGTTCTTTCCTCTGAACTCACCCTCGACCGGGAAGCCGTTGCCATAGGGGCCGCGGACGCAGATCTGCTGACCCGGTTCCATGGCGTGCAGCCAACTGGTCAGGCAGCCGCATTTTTTAATGGAGAATTCCTGGTAGTCTTCCACCGTCGGTGAGGACGTGATGGAGAACATGCCTTCTCCGACACCCGGAATGGAGAGCATGGCGCACTGTCCCGGAATGTGTTCAAACATCTTTTTACCATCTACCCCGACTACACGGAACGTCTTGACATCCGGAGTTTCTCTGCGGATCTCCGTGACGACGCCGAGCTTCGGAATTAAAGCTTCCTGTTCCATTACGCTTCCTCCTCCAGTGCTTTCATGACTTTCACGATGTTCATCTGAATCGGGCACTTCCGCAGGCAGCGTCCGCATCCTACGCAGCTGTACATTCCGTCATTTTTGATGGGATAGTAGACCAGCTTGTGCATGAATCTCTGGCGGAACCGCTCCTTCTGGGTCTTTCTCGGCGTACCGGCAGCCATCATGGTGAACTCGTTGTACATGCAGGAGTCCCAGCAGCGATAGCGTTCGACATTTTCGCCGTTCTTGAAGTCTTCAATATCGAAGCACTGGCAGGTCGGACAGACGAAGGTGCAGGACCCGCAGCCGATGCAGTGGCTGGACAGTTCGTCCCACTTGGGAGAGTTGAAAGTCTCCAGTTCCTTGTCTCTAAGGTCCTGGGGCTTTAAGCCCGCCAGGGGCAGCCTTGCCAGAATCGTGTGGATCTTTTCGACCACCTGATCGACCGCCTCCTGATCTCCTGCAGTCAACAGACTACTTACAGAATCGATCAGCTTTACGCCCTTGTCGGTCAGCGGCTCCAGGTAGAAGTTATCGCCGTCGTGCCACGCCTGGACATCCCCGCCCGCCTTGGCAGCGTCGATGCCGAAGCTGCCGCAGAAGCAGGTCTCTCCCGGTCTTCCGCAGGCGAGGGAGACGACGGTGCTGTGCTGTCTTCTCGTCTGGTACTGGGTATCGACCGGTTCTTCGAGGAAAACGCGGTCCAGGACGTCAAAGGATCTGACGTCGCAGGCTCTGGCGCCGAAGATAACGAAATCTTCCGACTCCGTCCGATCATCCATGATCTCGATGGTCTGACCCTGGCGGCGGAACTTGGCGAGGGGCTGGACCTGGGGGAAGAAGAAGTCCTTTGCCGACCGGAGCGTGTTGAGCTTCTTCGTCATCTGGTCCCCTTCCTTCCACAGGCGGAAGGCGGCTTCGTCCTCGGAAATGTCGACCGGCAGATACAGTTTTTCATTCGCTGCGATGGCAGCAAACAGCTGATTTAAATCCGAATACGGGAGCTTGTAAATTGCCATTATTCAGCGCCCCCTTTCTGTACGATGCTGGGTTCTGCATCGTTGTCCATTGTGAAGTCTACCATCGGGCTGACCTGTCCGACTTCGGCTCCTGCCATGAAGGATCCGTACAGCTCGTTATAGTCCTTGATGAACTTTCTGTTGAGCAGATGAAGCGGGATATGCTCCGGGCAGACCCTGGAACATTCTCCGCAGTCCGTGCAGCGGCCCGCGACGTGGTAGGCTCGGATGATGTGGAACATCTTCTCTTCAAAGCTGTCCGCTGCCGCCTTGTTGTAAAGACCGGAATCAGGATTGTCGAAGACGCATTTTTCACAGGTGCACGCCGGGCAGACGTTTCTGCAGGCATTGCAGCGGATACATCTGGAGAGTTCTCCCTGCCAGAAATCGAACCGCTCCTGGGCTGACATCTGTTCCAGCTTTTCGACCATATCAAAACGGTTGCTGTCGAGGACCTCTCCATCCTCTCCGATCAGCTCATCGTAGGCGACGTGCTTTTTGGACTTGCAGTTGACGCAGCGCTCCGCCATTGCTTCCATCATGGGAACTTCCTCATCCCCATAGATGGTGGCGATCTTCAGGGTGCCGTTCTCATTTTTCACATCCAGGATGCCGTCGATGCCTTTTCTGCGGAGGAGTTCCACATCCGCTTTGCCGTAGCACTCGATGCCGATGGCGTAGACATTTTCCCGATGGATCTTGTATTCCGTCAGCAGCTGATTGAAGCTGTAGGTATCGCAGGGCTTTAAGAAGACCAGGACCTTGCCCTCTTTTTCAGTCTCATCCTTTAAATACTTGGAGAGGTTGTCCCCGCAGAAATCGTTGTAGACAAAGTTTTCTTTCAGCTCATCTGCGCTGGTGAAGACCGCCGGTGTGATATCGTAGACGAACTGGCCTTTCTGCCAGCCGAGAACGCGGTTGACGGTACCGTCCTCCATCAGCTCAACGGCTCTTTTGATCAGTTCTTCTTGCATCTGAGATCCTCCAGTCTTCTGTTCGGACCAAGCTCAGTGATCTTGGCTGTAAAATCATCCATCACGTCGACAAATCTCTGACCTTCTGCCGCCGATACCCACTCGACGCGGGTTCTGGCGCTCTCGATGCCCAGGTAGTTGAGCATGGAGAAGAGAAGCGTCATACGTCTTCTCGTGTGGTAGTTGCCCTCCATGTAGTGGCAGTCGCCCGGATGGCACCCGCAGAGGATGACGCCGTCCGCCCCGCGCTGGAAGGCGCGAAGGACGAACATGGGGTTGATGCGGCAGGAACATGGAACACGGATAATCTTGACATTTGTCGGATAGCTGAGCCGGTTGGTTCCCGCCAGATCGGCGCCCGAGTAGGAACACCAGTTGCAGCAAAACGCAACGATCGTCGGCTGAAATTCGGTATTTTCCTTTACAGACATAGTGCATCTACCTCCGCCATGATTTCGTTATTGGAGAAGCCTCTCAGATCCATCGCGCCGGACGGGCAGGTGACGGTGCAGGCGCCGCAGCCCTGGCAGACAGCCTCGTTGACCTGAGCGACGCGGCGCATCTTGGTCGTCCGGTTGGGCATTCTGAATTCTTTCTCGACGTAGGTGATCGCTCCGTAGGGGCAGACGCCTGCGCACTGAGAACAGCCGTTGCACATCAGCTCGTCCGGATGGGCGATACAGGGATTTCCGACCAGCTGGTCCTTGGCGAGAACGCCGATGACCTTAGCGGCTGCCGCGGATGCCTGAGATACGGTCTCCGGAATATCCTTGGGTCCCTGGCACATACCGGCGAGGAAGACGCCTGCCGTTGCGGATTCAACCGGACGCAGCTTGGCGTGGGCTTCGGTGAAGAAATCGTTGTTGTCCATGGGCGCGGTCAGCATGGTCGCCATCCTGCGGGCGGTGTGGCTTGGCTCTACGGCAGCTGCAAGAACGACCATGTCCGCGTCGATGTGCATCTGCTCATTTAAGATCATGTCATAGCCCTGGACTTCGAGCTTACCGGTCTCCTTGTGGGGAGTGACCTTGCCGACGGCGCCCTTGATGTAGTGGACTCCGTACTGTTCCACAGCCCGGCGGTAGAACTCATCAAAGAGCTTGCCCGGGGTCCGGACGTCGATGTAGAAGACGTATATATCGGTATCCGGATAGTGGTCCTTGGTCAGGATGGCGTGCTTGGCGGTATACATACAGCAGACCTTGGAGCAGTACTCCTTGCCGCCCTTGCAGGATTCCTCTTCGCGGGAGCCGACGCACTGGACAAAGACGATCTTCTTGGGCTCCTTGTGGTCGGACGGACGGAGCAGGTGACCGCCGAAGGGACCCGCCGCGCTCATGAGACGCTCGTACTCAAGGGAGGTGACGACATCCGGGCTCTGACCGTAAGCATATTCGTCATACCGGGAGATGTCGGCGATTTCAAAACCGGTCGCGGCAACGATGGCACCGTATTTTTCTTCGATGATCTCATCCTTGGCCTCGTAGTTGATGGCACCGACACCGCAGACCTTGGAGCAGATACCGCAGGTGCCCTTGTTGAGCTTTAAGCAGTATCTGGGGTCGATGGTCGCGACCTTGGGAACCGCCTGGGCAAAGGGAATGTAGACGCAGGACCGGGTGTCCAGCTCCAAATTCCATTCGTTGGGAACCTTCTTCATCGGGCATTTCTCGGTGCAAAGACCGCAGCCGGTGCACTTGTCTTCATCGACGTAGCGCGCCTTTCTCTTGATCTTGACATCGAAGTTGCCGATGTACCCCTTGACCTCTTCCACATCCGAGTAGGACAGGATGCGGATCTTGTCGTTCTGACCGACATCGACCATCTTGGGGGTGACGATACAGGAGGAGCAGTCCAGAGTCGGGAAGGTCTTATCCAGCTGCGCCATCTTGCCTCCGATGGTCGGCTTCTGCTCGACAATATCGACTTCATAGCCGGCTTCCGCGATGTCGAGCGCCGCCTGCATACCGGCGATACCGCCGCCGATGACCAGGGCTCTCTTGGTGACAGGAAGCATACCCGGAGTTAAAGGAGTATTGAGGGTTGCCTTCGCGCACGCCGCTTTCATCAGCATGATAGCTTTTTCCGTGCCCTCTTCCTTGTCCTTGTGGACCCAGGAACACTGCTCGCGGATATTCGCGATCTCCAGCATGTAGGGATTCATTCCGATCGACTCAACTGCCTTACGGAAGGTCTTCTCATGCATCCGCGGTGAGCAGGAGCAGATTACAACATTGGTCAGGTTGTACTTCTGAACGGATTCCTTGACCAGGTCCTGTCCCGACTCAGAACACATATACGGATAGTCTGCAGAGAAAACGACACCCGGCACTGATTTAGCTGCCTCGGCAACGGCTTCTACATCAACTGTGGCAGCGATGTTTGTACCGCAGTGGCAAACAAAAACGCCAATTCTTTGCATTGTCTTTCTCCTTTACTTCGTGAATTTACGATAAGCGCTGACCAGAGCCTGCTGCGGAAGATCCGGATCAAGCAGGGCAGGGATATCGTCCGGTGTCAGATGGTTCTGTCCCTGCTTGCGGACGACCGCAAGACGGACAGCTTCGATCAGCCGTGCCGGCTGTACCTGACGGGGGCACCGTTCGATGCAGGCCATGCAGGACATGCACTTGTAGATACTGCTTTCGCTCTCCATCAGGGCGTCGATCTCTCCATTTTCCACCATGGCGACGAACTGGTGCGGATGGTACTTCATATTGTCGAAGGACGGGCAGGCTGCCGAGCATCTGCCGCAGCGCATACATCTTAAGGGATTGACGCCGGCGATCTCTTCGATCTCTTCTTTCGTCACATCATAGTTAGAAGCCATTTAGTTTTCCTCCTTCACACCGAGGGCGTCCGCCAGGACTTCCGTGAAATACTTGACTTCCACGCCGGTCCCTTCCGCATGCTTCTTCAGGTTGTAGTAGCAAAGAGGGCAAGCCGTGATCACCATCTCCGCTCCCTGCTCCTTCGCGTTCTGAAGAATGGTCTTGACCCGCTTCTCCGGGATCGCCTTGTCTTCGAGCGTCAGGTAGCCGCCGCAGCACTCATTTCTCTGCGCGTAGACGATCGGATCAGCTCCCATCGCCTTGATCAGGTCTTCGATAATGGACGGGTTCTCCGCATTGTCCATAGCCATGACATCGGAGGGACGAAGGAGGAGACAGCCGTAGTAGGCGCCGATCTTCTTACCCTTGAGCGGATTCCTGACCGCTTCTTTGACCTTGTCGTAGCCGATCTCGTCCCGGAGGACTTCCAGATAGTGAACAACCTTGGTTTCGCCGTGGTACTCGACCCCTTCCGACTTCATGTAGTTGTTGGCATGTTCGGAAATGTACTCGTCGTGAGCCATGTCGTTGTTGACCTGCTTGATGACATTGTGGCAGGCGGAGCACATGGTGATCAGTTCCTGATCGTGGTCCTTGGCGTAAGCAAGAGCGCGGACAGAACTGAGCCGGACGGCAATCTCATCCTTATTCATCGGATAGACGCCGCCGCAGCACTGCCATTCGGGAATCTCTTCCAGGGTAAATCCAAGCGCCTCAGCGGATCTCCGTCCGTATGCATCCAGGTCCTTTGCCTTGTTCTTCAGCGTGCAGCCCGGAAAATAGCTGTAAACCATAAGTTTCTCCTTTCGTTGATGAAAGCTTGATGATCAGACCATTTCTTCCGGATGGAAGACTTCATCGAACTTCTCCGGTGTTAAAAAGCCGAGCTTGACGCAGGCTTCCTTGAGGGAAATGTTCTCTTTAAACGCCAGCTGCGATGTCTTTGCAGCCTTCTCATATCCGATGTAGGGATTGAGCGCCGTGACGAGCATCAGCGAGTTGTAGAGGTTGTGGTGCATCTTGTCCTTATTTGCCTTGATGCCGACCGCGCAGTTCTTGTTGAAGGACACGATGGATTCAGAAAGGATCCGGACCGACTGAAGGAAGTTGTAGGCGATGACCGGCATGAAGACGTTCAGTTCAAAGTTGCCCTGGGTCGCTGCCATACCGACTGCCGTATCATTTCCGATGATCTGAACCGCAACCATGGTAACCTGTTCGCACTGGGTCGGGTTGACCTTGCCCGGCATGATGGAAGATCCCGGTTCATTTGCCGGAATTGTAATCTCACCCAGACCGTCGCGGGGACCGGATGCCAGCCAACGGACGTCGTTGGCAATCTTCATCATATCCGCTGCCATAGCCTTGACAGCTCCGTGCGCGAAGACCATCTCGTCCTTGCTGGTCAGGGCGTGGAACTTGTTCTCCGCGGTCTTGAAGTCCTTGCCGGTCAAGGCGGAGACTTCTTCGGCGACCCTGGTGTCAAAGCCTTCCGGAGCGTTAAGTCCCGTGCCGACTGCCGTACCGCCTAAAGCCAGCCGCTTTAAGGAGTCGAGGGAGAGCTTCACCAGTTCGACGTCCTTTTCAAGAGAGGTTCTCCAGCCGGAGATCTCCTGGGCAAAATCGATCGGAACGGCGTCCTGCAGATGGGTCCGACCGGATTTGACGATGCCCCTGTTCTCCTCTTCCAGCTTCCTGAAAGTCTCAATAAGACCTGCCGCTGCCGGAAGCAGCTGATCTTCCAGGGAAAGGACCGCCGCGATGTGCATTGCCGTCGGGAAGGTGTCGTTGGAGGACTGGCTCATGTTGATGTCATCATTGGGATGGCAGAGCTTCTTGCCGGCGATCTCATTGGCGCGGTTGGCAATGACCTCGTTCGTATTCATGTTGGACTGTGTGCCGGAACCGGTCTGCCAGACAACCAGCGGAAAATGCTCGTTGAGGCTGCCGGAGATCACTTCGTCGCAGGCTTTGGAAATGGCGGCAAGCTTCTCATCCGTCATTTTGTCCGGCTTCAGAGAGTGATTCGCCATTGCCGCAGCTTTCTTCAGAATGCCGAAGGCATGTGTGATCTCTCGGGGCATGGTTTCAATCCCGATGCCGATCTGGAAATTCTCATGACTGCGTTCCGTCTGGGCTCCCCAATACTTATCAGCGGGGACTTTTACTTCGCCCATAGAATCATGTTCGATACGATATTCCATCTTTTTTCTCCTTTGTGGATGACTCCATCCGCATTCTGAATTCAGAATAGCACAGCGCTTATAAGTTAAGCAAGGCAAACCCGGCATTTTATCGATATTATATTATCGATAAAACTTGACTATTTTTGTCGGATTTATTCGGAAAATGCCGAATCTGCAGGCTTTTCTGGAATTTTACCGCTTGATAAGTCCCAAATTTCTCCCCCGCCGCCGACACTTCACTGACTTGCAGTGTTGATGTGCCTTTGGCGCAAAAAAGGAGATGCCCGGCTGCCCGCGCATCTCCTTCCTATATTTCGCTTAAACCGTATTCTTTTCTTTGTCCCCGCCCCCAGAAAGACAGGTCCGGCTTTTACTCCAGCCAGGAATTCCGCATCTCATTTTCCAGGCGGAGGTGCTGGCAGAGCATGGCCAGGGAAGACGCCAGGTCTTCATTTTGCACCAGGACACCTTCCTTGACATGGAGCTTGACCAGGGCAAAGTTCCAGATCGCCTGAATGCCGCCGTCGACCATGGTATCCGCGACGGTCTGCGCCGCCCCCTGGGGAACGGTAATGATCCCGATCTGGATATTGCGCTTCAGGCAGAATTCCTTGAGCTTTGCCGCCGAATAGACCTCGATCCCGTTAATCTTCTTGTGGATGACACTCCGCCTCGTATCAAAAGCCGCCACAATGCGGAGACCGTACATCTGAAACTCTTCGTTCCGCATGAGTGCCTTGCCCAGGGAGCCCGCCCCGACCAGGACCGCCTCCTTGGTCGTGTGATAGCCCATATAGCCTTCGATATCCGCGATCAGTTCTTCCACCGGAAAGCCAGCCTTGGGACGACCTCCCGTCGAGCTGACTGCCGCAACGTCCTTTCTGACCAGGACGTCATTTAATTCCAGTTCCTTTGCCATGCTGGCGGCAGAGACGTTGGTCCTGCCCTCCTCTTTCGCCCGTTTTAAATACTGAAGATAGTAAGGCATTCTCTGCAGTGCCTGAATGGTCAGATAAGTATTCTTTCCCGATGTTCCGTTTCTACCCATGTGCCTTATGCAGCCCCTTTGCTGTCCGAAAATGCGGCACTTCGGACGAAGAGCCGCTTAAAGTAAAGACCAGATAGGTTTAGTATACCATATTTCAGGCGAAACTTTGTGCTATAATGCCAGGTAATCAAAAGAAAGCGAAAGCCCTTTTCAAATAGAAACTTAACTGTGGAAGCTTAAAAACAGAAACGAGGTCTCCTATGGAACCATTCAAACAACAGGATTTTAAACACCCCCAGTATCCTGAGCCGCTCGGACCGGGCGGTCTGCCCGAAAGCCTTCAGAGCAACGGCATGGCGCGAGCCGCCGCCATCTGCGGGGTTCTCTCCCTGGTCGGGCTCTTTTTTAACGCCTCCGTCTTCTTCGGCGCGCTGGGCATCCTCTTTGCTCTTTTGTCCCGCCACAAGCGCTTCTGCAATCAGGCTAAGGCGGGGCTCATCATGAGCATAAGCGGAATCGGCATCTTTTTAGCCATGCTGGCGGTCAGCATTTCCATCCTGGCTTCCGCCGGTCTTTTAAAAAAATATACCGACCGGGTGGTCCACATCGATCCCAACGATCCGACCGCCGTCACCGATATTGAAGAGGACCTCTTAAACGACCTGCTGAAAGCCTACGGTATCGATCCCAAGGACTTCCGCTCTTCCCAGATCCAGGGGAATTCCCCCATCGATCCCTCCATCGGTCATGATACGGAAATCCCCCAGACAGGAGGCACGACCCTATGAGCAAGCAAGTTTCCTCTTCGGCTGATCTGCCGCTTCCAGCCAACGGAATCTTAAAGCAAAAGGCAAGAGATGAATTAAACAAAAGCTGGAATCTGCCGGTTCTTTTCTCCCTGACCCTTCTTTTGCTGGCTGCCGGTGCCGGCGCCGTCACCCTGCCCCTTGCCTCGGGTCAGACTCCTGGCGTTATACTGGGCTTTTTCATCGAACTGATCCTGCTTCTCATTATCCGCCTCTTTGCCTTTGGCGCCTATCGCCATCTGATGCAGCGGATTCGGCGGGAAGAGACGGATTATCGGGACCTGATCTATGTCTTCCGTCACCAGCCGGACCGGTTTTTACTGGTCAGTCTTGCCCAGGCGGGTCTTTTAGCCGCCTACCTCCTGCCCATCTACGCCTTTGCCTGCCTGATGCGCTACAGCTTTGCGGTCATGCTGACCCTCATCATCCTCTGGGTCATCATAGGCGCCGCCCTTTTGGGCTCCATCCTGCTGGCGACGGTCCAGACTCCCTTCCTTTTGCTCGACGACGCCGATTTAAAGGTCCAGAAGGCTCTCCGCATGAGCGCCCGGGTCATGAGGGGATACCGAGTCCAGTACCTGAAGCTGGTCCTGTCCTTTCTCCCCTGGCTGCTCTTATCGATCCTTACGCTGGGCGTGGGACTGATCTGGCTTTTGCCCTACATGATGACGTCTTTTACCTTCTTCTTCGACGCCCTCCTCTATCCGGCGGAGATATAGCGCAGGGCTGCTGATCACTTCACAAAAAGCAGGGGTTGCCACCCATTCGGATGGCGACCCCTGCTTTTTAATCTCTGCATAACTCTTCCTCTCAAAGCGTCGCCGGATCAATCCAGCTCAGTCGCTCCTTAAGTACTTGATCATGCAGAGGATGCCCAAAATTCCCAGCGCATATTTCCCGATCAGACTAGCCCAGCTCCAGGCTGTCACCAGAGAAGAATACAAAGCTGCCATACTTTCCACCTCCTTCATGAGGAAAACTACAAGAGACAAGAGGTAAGGCATCCTGTGCTTGGAATTTGAGTTTTAATTGTGGAAGGCAGCATCATTCAATTCTGCCTTCTTTGTCCCTGTGGTGGAGGACCACCGCCTCAAAGGGCTTTAAGTCAAGGGTCAGGATTCCGCCCACGACCTCATGTTCCACCGGCTCTTCCGTATAACCGTCCCGGTCGGTCGAAAGAAGCTGCTTCATCCGCATGGTCCTGGACCGGCGGATGCCGGTCTCCCAAGCCGGAATCTCCAGCGCGATCGGGGAGTCCGCGGAATTGATGGCAATGACGAACTGCTCACCCTTGGTAAAGCGGCCATAGACCACACTGTGGTAACCGCTGCACAGGTCCTTGATGGAACCGTCCGACAGGGTTTTATATCTCTTATGGAGGGCGATCGCCTTTTTGTAAAAGCCCAGCAGGTTCCGGTCTTCCTGCCCCCAGGGATAGGTCCGCCGGTTGTCCGGATCGGTAAAACCGACCACGCCCGCCTCGTCCCCGTAGTAAACGGTCGGAGCTCCGACGAAGGTCATCTGAAGAAGGACCGCGCTGCGAAGCACGGCGGGATTGATGTCGATCGCCGCCGCGTCCGATCCCAGGTGGTCGACCCGACCCATATAGTGGTTGGTGCGGGTCAGGAAACGGGAATGGTCGTGGTTGTCCAGCTCATTCATGGCGCACTGGAGGGAGGGCGTGTAAAAACTGGCAAGGTGGTAGCGCATCGCCTCCCGGAAGGAATCGCCATTTCCCAGGAGGTCCTCCCGGAACTCATCGCTGTGTTTCTCCATGCCGGTCAAAAACCAGGAGACCGGCTCCATGAAGGCGTCATAGTTCATGACGGTGTCCCACTCATCACCCTGGAGCCAGTCGTAGCAGTCGCCGTAGTGTTCCGCCAAAATCACGGCATCAGGGTTCGCCTCCTTGACCGCCTTGCGGAAGAGTTTCCAGAACTCGTGGTTATAGTCGACGCTGCGGCCCAGGTCAGCCGCCACGTCCAGCCTCCAGCCGTCGCAGTTGTAGGGCGGCGAGACCCATTTTCTGCCGATATTTAAAATGTATTCGACCAGCTTGTCGCTCTCTTCGTAATTGAGCTTGGGCAAGGTGCCGTGACCCCACCAGCCGTCGTAAAATTCGTTGTAGGGCCAGGCATGTTCGTTGTTGAATTTAAAGAAGGTCCGATAGGGGCTGTCCGCGCTGATATAGGCGCCCTTGTCGTAATGTTCCGAAGTCTCGTAGAGCCGCTCCCGATCCAGCCATTTGTTAAAGGAACCGCAGTGGTTGAAGACGCCGTCCAGGATGATCCGCATGCCCCTTTGGTGGATCTCCTGACAGAGCCTGGCAAAGAAATCGTCCGCTGCCCGCAGATTCGCCGGGTCCGTCGACCGGCAGATATACTGGGTCGCATTTCGATTGTCGGTATCGCCTTCATCAAGCACCTGTCCCTGATCCTTGACGATGCGAGCCAGGTGGGGATCGATGTGGTCGTAGTCCTGGATGTCATACTTGTGGTTGGACGGGGACACGAAGATAGGATTTAAGTAGAGGACCTCGACACCCAGATCCTGCAAATAATCCAGCTTTTCCAGAACCCCCTCCAGATCGCCGCCGTAGAAATTCCCGACGTCCAGGCAGGCTGGCGGTCTGTTCCAATCCTCCACATGGCGGACGTAATTTCCCAGGTAGAAATACTCCCGGTCCCTGACATCATTGGACGGGTTGCCGTTGCGGAAGCGATCCGTATAGATCTGGTACATGACCGCCCCTTTTGCCCAGTTCGGGATAGAAAAATCGGGGATAACCCGAAAGGCGTATCTCTCGCTTAAATCCCTGGTGATGCCGAGTTTATTATAGTAGCAGACCAGGTCCTCCACTCGAAGTTCAAAGTAGTAATAGATGGTCTCTTCATGCACCGGAATCGTAATCTCATAGTAGTCGAAGCCGTCATTGGTCTCCGCGACGTTCATAGGCAGTCTGGCGGATCCACTGATAAAATAGACCGCATCGACGTTGTTCTGCTGCGTCCGGATGCGGATGGAGACATGGTCTCCCGCCGCCGGCTCAAAGGGCCTGCGGAAGCTCCGGCTCTCATCGCTGAACACAGCCCGTTTCTGAAAGACGGGACGCATCAGAGATACATACTTCTGAATCCTTTTTTCGTTTCCCTGATCTCCCATTAAAAACTCCATTTCTTTAAATCTTTTCCCTCAGTCAAAGAGTGCCTCAAACTCCTCCCGACCGATTTTTTCTTTCTCCAACAGTAACGCAGCGCTCTTATCAAGAACGTCCCGATTCTCGGTGATGATGCGCTTTGCCTCCGCATAGCAGCGGCTGATGATCTCATGCACTTCGCTGTCGATCAGATCCGCCGTGCGCTCGCTGTAATTTCTGGTCCGTTCAAAATCCCTGCCGATGAAAACCTCGCCTGATTCATCATAGGACACCAGGCCGACCTTGGCTGAAAAGCCGTAGCGGGTCACCATATCCCGTGCCTCCTGGGTCGCCTGCTTTAAGTCCTGGACTGCCCCGGTCGTCACATCATCAAAGGCAAGTTCCTCTGCCACGCGGCCGCCAAGGCTGACGATGATACTCTGCATCATCTTGCCCCGCGTATTGAATATCTCGTCCCGCTCCGGCAGGGGCATGGTATAGCCCGCGGCTCCCATACCGGTCGGTATGATGGAGACCGAGTAGACCGGTCCCACGTCCGGCAGCAAGTGGAACAAAATCGCGTGACCGGACTCATGGTAGGCGGTGATCTTCTTATCCTTATCGGAAATGACCTTACTGTGTTTCTCATCGCCGATGCCGACCTTGATAAAGGCGTCCTTTATATCCGCCTGGGTCAAGTAGCCGCGGCCCGCCTTTGCCGCCCCGATCGCTGCCTCATTTAAGAGGTTCTCCAGATCCGCCCCGGAAAATCCCGCAGTCGTCTGCGCGATCACCTTCAGATCGACGTCATCCCCCAGCGGCTTGCCCTGGGCGTGGACCTTAAGGATCTCCTCTCTGCCCCTGACGTCCGGCATGCCGACCGAGATCTTTCGATCAAAGCGCCCCGGACGCAGAATGGCGGGATCCAGGATATCGACCCGGTTGGTCGCAGCCATCAGGATGATGCCCTTGTTGGTGCCGAAACCGTCCATCTCAACCAAAAGCTGGTTGAGAGTCTGCTCCCGCTCGTCGTGGCCGCCGCCAAGACCGGCACCCCTGCGCCGCGCCACCGCGTCGATCTCATCGATAAAAGCGATGCAGGGTCGGTTCTTATTTGCCTGCTCGAAGAGGTCGCGGACCCGGGAGGCGCCGACGCCGACGAACATTTCCACAAAATCCGATCCGGAAATGGAAAAGAAGGGGACGCCTGCCTCTCCGGCGACTGCCCTGGCGATCAGGGTCTTACCGGTTCCGGGAGGTCCCACCAAAAGGACGCCCTTGGGGATTCTGGCCCCGACCTCGGTGTACTTGTGGGGATCCTTTAAGAAATCGACGATCTCCTTTAAATCCTCCTTCTCCTCTTCAAGCCCTGCCACATCCTTGAAAGTGACGCGGTTTTCGGGATCGACCGAGACTTCCGCATGAACCTTGCTGAAGTTCATCATCTGGGAATTGGCTCCGCCTCCAGCCTGCCGATTCATCATAAAGAGGAAAAGGAACAGGAGCAGAACGACCAGGATGATGGGGACCAGGATCAGCAGCAGAGAATTTTGCATGGGTACATTGGTCACCTGGACCGGCAGCTTGGGGTAGGATTCCCTCAGCATATTGATGATCGCCTTGACATCCGGGTCATAAAAACGGGCTTCCCGTCCATTTTTTAAGACGACATCCAGCTCGCCGGTCGGAACCTGGGCATTCTGACGGACCGTGACGGCATCCACTCGGCTGTCCGCCAGGTCCCGGGTAAACTGCTGATAACTGTAGCTATCCGCGCCGCTCCTCCTGCCGGACAGGAGATAAAAAGCCATCACAAAGAGGAAAATGACGACGGCGTAGATCCAGATCGATTTCGATGGTTTTGTCTGCACGCTTATACCTCTTCTACCACGCCGACATAGGGCAGATTCCTGTACTTCTGCATGTAGTCCATACCGCAGCCGATGACGAACTTGTCCTCGATGACAAAGCCCTCATAGTCTACCTTGACATCCCGCTCTCTCCGATCCGGCTTGTCCAAAAGGGTGCAGAGCCGGACTGAATTGGGCCTGCGGTCCTTTAAAAGCCCCATCAGATAGTAGAGGGTCCGGCCGGAATCGATGATATCCTCCACGATCAGGACATCCTTGCCCTCAAGCGGCTGGTCCAGGTCCTTGACGATCTTGACGACGCCGCTCGATTTGGTGTCGTCCCCATAGCTGGAGACCGACATGAAGTCCAGCGTCACCGGGACATCTTCGGAAATCCGTTTTGAAAGCGCTGTCATAAAATAGACCCCGCCCTTTAAGATACAGATCATGTGGAGCGTCTTGCCCGCGTAGTCCCTGCTGATCTCTTCACCCAGTTCCCTGATACGCTTTTCCACCTGTTCCTCTGTAATCATCACGCTGATCTTTTGTGCCACGATGAAGCTCCTCCTGCCGGAAAATATTTGATCAATCTGGTCATCTTTATCGCTTATTCTAACATATTTGCCTGTTTCCGTGTGCCCTTTTTCGGCTGGTCACAGCAGGTCAGCCAGACCTCTCCCCGCTTCTTTTCGGCGGTCAGTCCTTTGGGCAAATTGAGAAATTTTCCTCCCTCCCGGTCAAAAAGTTCCAGGATCAATCTGACATGGAGGGAGGATACGTCCTTAAGGGTCGCAAGGGTCTTTCGAATGGCGAGCCGGACCACTTCCTCCTGCATGATGCGGGGTTCCTTTCGGACCAGGCCTGCGTCAATCCTGATCATAGTCCTGCCCGAAGGCAGGGTCTCCTCGGTCAGATAAAGTTCAGACCGTCTCTTCGCTTCCGCTTCAATAAAATCCGCCGCCCTGCCGGCAATCTCAGCCGCCTCCGCCAGGTGGCTGACAGTCCGGGCGTTGACCTCATGAGCCAGATAGGGCAGGACATGGTGGCGGATGCGGTTGCGGACCGCGTCGTCATCCAGATTGGTCGAATCCTCCCGCCAGGAAATATCGTGGGACTTAAGCCAACTCACCAACTCCTCCCGGGTCACAGCAAGGAGGGGGCGGATAAAGAGGTCCCGGCAGGGTCTGATACTGCCCATTCCCTTAAGCCCCGTCCCCCGCGCCAGGTTGAAAAGGAGGGTCTCGGCGACGTCATTTTTCTGGTGGGCAAGAGCCACTTTAGTCCCCGGCACTTCTCCTGCCGCCTCCCGGAAAATGGCGTAGCGGACAGCCCGCCCCGCCTCCTCCAGGGTCAGCCTCTCCCTTCTTGCCTCAAGGGGGATATCCCGCCTGATCACTCGGACTTTGACGCCGAACCTTTCGCAGAGGTCCCGGACCATCTCCGCGTCCCCGTCCGCCTCCGCTCCCCGGATGCCGTGGTGGACATGGATGACTTCAAAGGGAAGGCCCTCCTTTTGACAGACCTCCTTTAGCTGATAAAAAAGAAAGACCGAGTCTGCCCCGCCGGACACGCCGGCGATGATCCGCCGCGCCCCCTTTAGCATCCCGGTTCTTTCTATCCATTCCTTTGTTTTGACATCCGCCGTCTTTTGCATCAGTCCTCCGACTTAAACAGGATCTCGTCCGATTCCACCAGGCCCAGCTTGTCCTTTGCCAGCTGGCTGATGACCTCGTTGGAACTGATCGTGTCCCGCTGCGCCTTGATATGATCGGTTCTCTCCTTCTCCGCTTCGATTTCCGCCTCAAGGGACCTTGCCCTGGCGTCGTTCGCATCGATCTTCCGGTTCAAAAAGAAGCCCTTGACCAAAAGAGCCGCACTTAAAATAAGGACAAAAAAGATGATCAGACGCACCGTGGTCCGGCTCTGTCTCCTTTTACGGGCGCGTCCCCTGCTTCTTTTTCGGCTGTCCCTTCGTCTGCTCATATAATCCCCTTATCCATCAAGCGCCTGTTCTCTTCTTAGGCATGAACCGTATCATACACCTTATCCCGCCTTCCTTCAAGCCGGTAACAAATGACCTGCGGGCAAAAGCGAACTTCGCGCCAGCGCCCAGGCTGCGTTTTATCCCCCTACCGGGGTCAGATGGCTTCGTACATATCGGCGGCATTTTCCTTCTTGGTCGTCTCGATGATCTCCTTGACGCGGACCTTCATCTTCCGTTCGCCGAAGCGGATCTCGATGATATCACCCGCCTTGACATCAAGGGACGCCTTGGCGACCTTGTCGTTGACACTGACCCTGCCCGCGTCGCACGCCTCGTTGGCGACCGTCCGGCGCTTGATCAGTCTCGATACCTTTAAAAATTTATCCAGTCTCATTTCTGCTCCTTCCTTACAGCTCCGTCACAATCTCTGCCAGGGGCTTTTTCTTCTCGTGATTGGCAAGCGGCCTGGCATTTTCCGCCGGATAACCAATGGGCATCATGAGAACCGCTTCCTGCTCTTTCGGCAGGACAAAGACTTCCTTCGCCTTCGTCGGAGAGAAGCGATTGACCCAGCAGGTACCCAGTCCCTGCTCCAAAGCCTCAAACATGACATGGGTTGCAACGATGGCGCAGTCCTCAGCGCCGGAGTCGGCGTTTCCATCCTCGTCCGGATACCGGTAGGCTTCCGTCCGGTCATAGGCTACAAGCAGGCAGACCGGAGCCCCATAGGTACAGGGGGTCAGCTCCCTCGCCTTGTCCATGGCAGCCTCGGACTTCAGGACATAGATCCGAACACACTGGGCATTTCTAGCCGTCGGAGCCTTGCCCGCCGCCTCCAGCACCGCCTGTAATTTCTCCTCTTCAACCGCTCTGCCGTCAAAACTTTTGACGGAATATCGCGCGTCGACCATCTCTTTAAATAACATTCTCGAACCTCCCTTTCTGTTTCCGGAGCCCCCTCGGAATCTGTATGAACCCATTGTACCATCTACGAAAAAAGAGAGATAGACCCTAAATAAAGCCCTATGATGCAAAGCCCAGCAAATACCGAGAACAAAAAATCAGGGACAAGATCTCTGACGACTGTCCCCGACTTTTCTTATCCTTATTGATTTTTCCTTGCAGCCTGCCTTTCGGTCATACTGCTTTTCACTTTGCCTTTACTCTACCTTCAGATCGTACTTCTCCACGTCGATGACGGCGGTCCCATCGCAGACGAAGGAGACCCCATCGGCATCCAACTCGGTGTAGAGGGTGGACGTCATGGTCTTTTCCCCATCGTTGATGAAGATCTCCACGCTGTAGCGATCCTGGATCAGGCGCAGGCAGATCTCCCTGGGATCGCCCTCCACATGGCAGCGCCGCTGGTGGACAACAGCCCGCCTGGACCCGCTGTATTTGCGGTCGATCTTGACGACGGATTCATGGGGTCTGAAGCTGACCGACATCAGGTGGCGATCATTTTGCGCGAAATGGATGGAGAACTTGGTATAGAGGTCCTCCCCCTCTTTGGCGCGGACCGTCACTTCCATATCGGTGGTCCTGCCCGATAAACCAGCCAGGCTGACCTCGCCCTTTACTTCGACGTTCTGATAAGAAGTCTTTGCCCCCTTCAGGGCTTCATATTCCCGGGCAGGCTTTTGGAAGAGGCGTCCGTTTTGCAGGGACAGCTCCCTGGGAATCGACATCTGACCCATCCAGGGAGCTTCCGGCAGACGGATGGCGCAGGCATCCCAGTTCTGCATCCAGCCGATCATAATCCGGCGGCCGTCCGGCGTCTGTACCGTCTGGGGCGCGTAAAAATCAAAGCCATAGTCGATGGTCTGATAGGCTTCCGGCTGAAAGTCCTTCCGGTCGTCGTCATAGGCCCCAATGACGCAGAGGGTGCCGTTGCCGCTGTGGAACTCCAGGTCCCTCGTCGACTCCATATCCTGGGGACTGGTCAGAAGGATCTGCCTGCCGTCCAGCTCGAAGAAATCGGGACACTCCCACATAAAGCCGTAGTTCCCGTCATTTTTGACCAGGACCTTGACGAACTCCCAGTGAAGGGCGTCGGGGCTCTTAAAGAGAAGGATCTGTCCGTACCGGTCCGCTGCCCGATTGGCGATCAGACACTCGTAGGTCCCGTCCGCCTTGCGGAGGATCTTAGGATCGCGGAAGTCCTCCCGGCTAAAGCCCTCGGGCAGCATTCTGCCGTCAATGACGGGATTGAAACCGTACTTCTGGTAGTCGGCGCCGTCCCCGATCGCCACGCACTGGGTCTGGATCTGGTGCTTCTCCCTGCCCGGAGCCAGGTCATTTCTGACGCCGGTGTAGATCAAAAGCTGCCTGCCGTCCGCCAGCGTGACCGCGCTTCCCGAAAAGACGCCGAAGCTGTCGTAGTCCTGGTCGGGTGCCAGCGCGCAGGGCAGATAGTCCCAGTGCAGGAGGTCGTCGCTGACCGCGTGTCCCCAATGCATATCGTTCCAATGGGAGGCATAGGGGTAGTACTGGAAAAACATGTGGTAACGCCCCTGGTAGATGGAAAATCCATTAGGGTCGTTCATCCAGCCCGCCGGAGGCACCAGATGGAAGGCCGGTTTCTCCTTTGGCTCGATCTTCTCGCTTGCTGTCTCTTCATACTTTCTTGCCTGATCAAGTATCTGGCTTGACATATCATTTCCTCTCGTCTTCGTTATATTTTTAGTCTTCCTCTTAAGTGCCTACCGTTCCCATGGAGGATGTCGCAGATAAAAACAGCCGACCCGCAGATAGGTGCAGGCCGGCTCCATCATTTCCTGATTACTTGCTTTCAGCTTTGTTGAATTTATCCAGATTTCTCTGATAGATATCCAGATAGTCCTCAAGGCCATAGCCATCCAGCTTCTTCAGGTATGCGTCCCAATCCTTGTCAGTCAGACCGTTCATAACCCAATCCGCCTTCTGGGTATTGATCTCGGTGACCAGATCCGCCTGCAGATCGGACAGGTCCTGGGTATCCTCGGCATTCATGAAAAGGTTCGGATAAACGTTGTCGTTCTTCATGTCCGGTGTGTAAATGTCCTTGATCCAGTCCAGTCTGTACTGAGCGTCATCCGGAGTGGTGACATAGACGTTGTAGTAAGAGTTCATGACTGCCAGAGGACCTGCGACACACTCTGCTTCACGGACCTCAACCGGAGAAGCATCACCGAGCGGCGCGTGCTGGAGCATATCTTTGCCGTCCTTGTTTTTGCCCATTTTAAAGATATCGAATTCATCACCTTCGTCATAGGTTCCCCAGTTGTTCTGCGGAGACTGCATGGGATCGTACATCTGATCCAGCCAGGAGCAGACCAGGGCCGGGTTCTTAGCCTTAGATGTTACCACACATCTGCCTCTGTCGAAACCGGATGTATAGGAACCGTTTGCCGGAGTAATATTCCTGACATCTGCCGTCAGAGCCGGCAGCGGAACCCAGTCCTTAAGGTTGTCGATGTTGGCGACATCCCAAGTGAAGCAGACGCCGTAACGACCGGACTTGCCCTTGGCAACATAGGTGGACCAATCCTGGGTGAAGGCTTCCGGATCGATCAGCCCCTCGGCGTTCAGCTTGTGAAGCCATTCCACGCCCTTTTTGTAGCCTTCC
Organism: Lachnospiraceae bacterium UBA3689; assembly: GCA_002371465.1. Taxonomy (GTDB): domain Bacteria; phylum Bacillota; class Clostridia; order Lachnospirales; family Lachnospiraceae; genus Chordicoccus. The sequence goes on from DFIU01000018.1 coordinate 34,061, forward strand.
TGGGTGGCCGTGCAGATGACCTTGTTGTCGTTGGTGACTGCGATGTGCTTGCCGTTGTCGTTGTCACCGTAGCCCTCGCCGAAGCCGTTGATCAGGATCATACAGTCCTCATTGCCGCCGCCCACGATGCAGGACATGGGGATGATGCTGCCTTCAATTCCGAATTGCTTCTGCAGATCCTGGGAATGATCCTTGAATGCCTTGAGGACATTTTCAAATTCATCCGTTGTCTTCGGGATCTGAAGTCCCAGGAAATCCAGCCATTTCTTGTTGATAAAGGACATATTGCCCACGGTCTGGATCGCTGTCTTATTTTCACCCAGCTGCTCGATCCAGGGAAGAGCCCAGATATGACCGTCCTCATCGGTTGACATAATCCGGTATTCCGGATAGTCGTCAAAGATCTTCTTCAGGTTGGGCATGTACTTGTCGATGTAGTCTTCCAGGTTAATGATGACACCCTGCTCCGCATAACGCAGAAGATCGGTGTCGCCAAAGCCCGCGTTGAAGACGAAGTCCTGTAAGGTATCCGTATTGGACATCTGCAGGGAAGCCTTGTCTCCCCACTGATCGCTGGAAATCGCGGTCCAGTCGACATGGACGTTGGTCTTTTCTTCCAGTCTCTTGAAAATGGTCCTATTGTTGGGTTCGGATTCGGACCCTGCCGGATAGGTGGTCAGACCGGTGATCGTCGCCTTCTCCTTTAAGGGAAGCTTGACATCCTCTGCCGGAACGTCCGAAACATCCGCGCCTGCAGCCGCGCCCTTGCCGCCGCAGGCTGCCAGAGGCAGGACCATAGCCGCTGCCATTGCAAGTGCCAACACTCTCTTTGCTGCTTTTACTCTCATACTTTACTCCTTTTCCCTTCCTTATTATCTAAACCCTGACGGGCCTAAATTCATTTACTGTATCCGATCAGCCCTTGACCGCTCCGGCCATGATGCCGGCGTCAAAGTATTTCTGGAAGAACGGATACATTACCAAAAGCGGAATACTGGAAATGATGATCGTTGCGTACTTCAGCAGTTCGCCCAACTGGGCTCTTGCCGCTGTGGACTGCATATCCGCGATCATACCCGGCTGAGGCTGGTTCTGAATCAGGATGGCGCGGAGGACCAGCTGCAGGGGCTGCTTATAATCGGAAGATAAGTAAATCATCGCATCGAAGTAGCTGTTCCACATTCCGACGAACTGCCACATAACCAGGACCATGATGACCGGCTTGCAGACGGGCAGGAGGACCTTGAAGAAATAGGTGATCTCGTTGGCGCCGTCGACCGAAGCCGCCTCCCGAAGTTCGGAAGGAACATTGGAATAGTAGGTTCTGGCTATGATCATGTTCCAGACACTGAAAGCGCCCGGCAGGATGATCGCCCAGATGGTATCCAGCATATTCAGCTTGCTGATCAGGAGGTAAGTCGGGATCAATCCGCCACCGAAGAACATGGTGATGACAAAGACAACATTGAAGAAGCCCCGACCCTTAAAGTCCTTTCTGGACATGGGGTAAGCCGCCAGCATGGTAACTGCGACAGATATGAAGGTAAAGGCGACGGAATACAGGATGGCATTGCCGAAGCCGACCCAGATCTGCCTGTTTTCCACGACTCGCTTGTAGGCGGTGATGGTCCATTTACTGAAATCAAAGGTGACACCGCTGTTCTGCAGGGTGACCGGATCCATGAAGGAAGCGATGACGATGTAGATCAGGGGCACGATGATCGCCAGAACAAAGAGAGCCAGGAATAAGTATCCGATGATCAAAAAGAGCTTATCGGACAAGGCGTAGGAACTGAATTTTCTCTTTCTCATTGTTTTCTCCTTCTCTTTTACAGACCTTTTCCTTCATTCATCTTCTTGACGATCGCGTTGACGACGATCAGGAGAATTACATTGATGATCGAGTTAAACAGCCCGACGGCGGTTGAGAAACTGTAGTCGCCGTCCAAAAGACCTTTCTTGTAGACGTAGGTTGCGATGATTTCGGAGGTCTCCAGGTTCATGTCCGTCTGCAGAGCGTAGGCCTTTTCAAATCCGATACTCATGATATTGCCGGCGGAGAGGATGAACTGGATAACGACCATATCCTTGATTGCCGGCCACTCGACTGCCTTGATCTGCTGCCAGATATTGGCCCCGTCCATGACCGCCGCTTCGCGCAGTTCCTGGCTCGCGTTGGAGAGGGAAGCCGTGTACATGATGGATGCCCAGCCGGCTCCCTGCCAGATACCGGATGCGATGTAGATGGTACGGAAAGCTTCCGGCATGGTCATGAAGTTGATATGGGTGCCCAGAAGCAGGTTGACCGGACCTGTGACGGAAAGGAGGATTCTCACAATACCGCAGAGGACGATGACAGATACGAAGTTGGGCAGATAGAGGATCAGCTGGATGTTCTTCTGCACATGCTTATTCTGGATCCGGTTTAAAAGGAGAGCCAGGATGATCGGCATGGGGAAGCCCCAGAGCAGACCGTAGATACTCAGCTTCAGCGTGTTGCCCAGATACTGGAGGAAGTCGGGGGATGACATGAAGCGGTGGAAATACTTCATTCCCACCCACCGGCTGCCCAGGATGCCCCGGATCGGATTGTAGCGCTCGAACGCGATCAGGACGCCTCCCATGGGAACGTACTTGAAAATAATGGTCAACAGAAATGCCGGCAGCATGAAGATTACGTACAGCTGCCAGTGGGACCTGAGATAACTCAGGAAATTCCCCTTGGGGGCTGCCCCCGGTCGGTAAGCTCCGACTTTTGCGGTTTTACCTGCCATCTTGCTCCTCCTTCGATTAAAGATTTTACATTTGCACACTCTTCAATATGCAATTGACACTTATAATCTAGTTCTGTATTAGGTCTTTGTCAACTAATATTAGGATTATTTTTACGTTTGACACATTCACTAATTTAGGCAGGCAAAAATTGTGCAGTTTTTAGAGGTATCTTGTATACAGGGAGATTTGACATTTTTACATTTGCACAATATACTTGGGTTAAGACTGCAAAAAGGAGGCTGACATGTTAAAAGATCTTTTCAGTCTGGACAATCCGATTATGAACTTTATCAGCCATATCGCGGACAGCGTCATCTTAAATCTGCTGTGGCTCTTAACGTCCCTGCCGATCTTCACCATCGGGGCATCCACGACGGCGCTTTACTACTGCACGCTGCGGATCGCGGAGGGCAAAGAGGGGGGCGTCATAAAGACCTACTTCTCCGCCTTTAGGGATAATTTCAAACAGGGGACCCTGACCGGTCTCATTATGCTGGGCGTCGGAGGTGTCCTCTCTCTTGACGGCTATGTCCTGACCCGCTTAAAGAATACAGGCGTCATCTGGGTTCTCCTCTACGCCGTCTGGATTCTCATGGTCATCCTCTATGTCATGATCCTGATCTATCTCTTTCCGCTGGAAGCCCGCTTCGTCAATACGATTCCCATGATGTTTAAAAATTCCCTGATCGTCAGCGTCCGCTTTTTGATCTGCACGATCGTGGTCGCTGCCATCCACTTCGCGGTCTATTACTTCATTATTAATATCTTTACACCCGCTATCTTCTTCGGAGAGGGCTTGTGTGCGCTTCTATCCTCTTATCTTTTGAAAAATGTGCTTCACTTTATCGAAGCTCCGGAGGATCTGACCAATATGAAGAAGGGGAAGGAAGAACCATAAATGGAAAAGGATCCCAAGGAACAATTTCAAAGTCTGACGCCCAAGAAGCGGATCGGTTATATCTGGGACTACTACAAGCTGCCCATCATCATCGGACTCATTTTCCTTTATATAGGAGGCTACCTGATCTTTCGGACTGTTACCAAGAAGGACACCTACCTCTATGCGGCATCGATCAATGTCTCCTTTGGAAATGAAATAAAGAAGGACCTGACGGACGGCTTTATGAAGGATGCGGGCATCGATCCCCGGCACAAGCAGGTCTTCTTTACCGGCAGCCTGGTTCTGGGATCGGAAAAAGAGTCCGACAGCCAGTATTCCTACGCCTCCCGCATGAAGATTGTCGCCATGGTCGAGACCCAGGAACTGGATACGGTCATCATGAGCAAGTCCGCCTACGACCTGATGGAATCAAGCGGCTATCTGGCGGATCTAAGCGGGGTGGCGGATTTAAAAGAAGGGGGGCTGACCTCTGCCCAGGACGCCCTGGTCCTCACGGGAAACGGAGGCATTTTCAAAGATTCCGGCATCAAGGACGACCTCTACCTGGGCATTATCGTCAACACCAAGCGGCGGTCCGCCGCCGAACAGTACCTGCGCTATTTATCTGCGCACAAATAAATTGCACATAGTAATAGGAAACTGTATGATAAAGAAGCTGAAACTTAGATCAAATTCAGATCGAAGGAAAGAAAGGAGGTTGATCATGGCAAAACGAGTCACCATACAGGATATTGCCGATGCACTCGGCCTCTCCCGCAACACCGTATCAAAAGCGATCAACAACACCGGCGTCCTTGCCGAGGCGACGCGCAAGCAGGTCCTGACCAAGGCCGTGGAGATGGGCTATAAGCAGTTCTCCTATTTTAAACCGGAGACGCTGGAGCAGGAGATCCGGCTCCCGGAGGAAGCTGCCGGGAAGACCAACATCTTCCTGCTTACGGCAAAGCTGCTCGACAACGGACACTTTGCCTCTTCCATGCTGAAGACCGCCAACGCCATGTTTGAAAAGCAGGGGCTCAGGCTGGTTATTTTACAGGTCACCGGCGCCGATATTGCCGCCGGTCAGATGCCGCCTACCTTTGATCCCGCTACCGCTGCCGCCATCATCTGCGTGGAGATCTTTGACTACGACTACGCCCGCATGATCTGTGACCAGGGGATTCCGACGGTCTTTGCGGACGCCCCTGTCCAAAATATCATCCGACCCCTCCCGGCGGTCGTCCTGCAGATGAACAACCGGTCCGGCATCTACCAGTTCATGGACTACTGTCTGCAAAAAGGACGGACCCGCTTCGGCTTTGTCGGCAACTACCGGCACTGCCAGTCCTTCTATGAGCGCTACACCGCCTTTCAAAACGCAGCCGCTTTTTACCAGGTGGACGCCGATCCTGTCTTCAGCGTGCTGGGTGAGGATTCTTTGCCCCACGATCTCTACTCCTACCGCGAATATCTGAGGCAGGAATTTGCCAGCATGCCCAGCCTGCCCCAGGTTCTCATCTGCGCCAACGACTACGTCGCAATCGACGCCTGCGAGGTCTTAAAGCAGCTGGGCAGCCGGGTACCGGACGACGTCCTGGTCTGCGGTTTCGACGACTCCCAGCGTTCCCGCTACTATGAGCCCAGGCTGACCACCATCCGCATCAATGGGGACCTCATGGGGCAGCTGCTGGCTGACACCATCTCCCACCTGTCCCAGAACCAGGCGACCCTATACACCACGCTCTACGCCGACTGCAAGCTGCTCCTAAGAGAATCCAGTGAGGCGTAAAAAAGCGGCAGGACCGGATGACTCCGGCACTGCCGTTTTTATCATAATCAGAATTGTTTTACTCGTTTACGCTGTCCTTTAAAGCCTTGCCAGCCTTGAACTTGGGAGCCTTGGAAGCCGCAATGGTCATGGTCTCGCCGGTCTGCGGATTTCTGCCTTCCCGTGCAGCTCTTTCAGAGACTTCAAAAGTACCGAAGCCAACAAGCTGAACCTTTCCGCCCTTCTTCAGTTCGTCCGTTACGACATCGATGAATGCCTTAACTGCAGCGTCAGAATCTTTCTTGGAAAGACCAGTCTGTTCCGCGATTGCAGCAGATAATTCAACCTTATTCATGAATATTTCCTCCTAAATTTTTTCGTTTCCGAAAATGTAATGACTTATAAAGTTATAGCCTATAGAGCCTCTGCTGTCAAGCAAAAAGCGGTTTCAGAGCCTCTGCCAGCGCGTCCTTCTCCTGCTCGGCTTCCGTAAGATTTGCTCCCTTGGTCGTGTAGTAAGCCTTAATCTTGGGCTCCGTGCCGGACGGGCGGACGACGACCGTCGCCCCGTCATCCAAACCGCAGATCAGGACGTTCGCCTTGGGAAGACCGGTCTCCTCGGGTTTTAAATAATCCGTTACGGATACGACCTTTCTGCCTGCCAGTTCTGCCGGGGGATTCTTGCGAAGCTCCGTCATGATGCCTGCCATCTTGTCCATACCGGAAAGACCCGGGAAGGAGAAGCTGTCGACCTTGTTGAGATAGCGGCCGTACTGCTGATAGATCTCCTCCAGTCTCTGCTTGATGGAAGAGCCGATGCTCCTATAATATGCCGCCATTTCGCAGATCAGCATGGAGCCGATCACGGCGTCCTTGTCCCGGACGTAGGGGCCTGCCAGATAGCCGTAGCTCTCTTCAAAGCCGAAAATAAAGCGATCCACCTGACCGTCGGCTTCCAGATCCGCGATTTGATCGCCGATCCACTTAAAGCCGGTCAGGGTATGGCGCATTTCCACACCGTAATGCTGAGCCACCAGATCGGCAAGCGGGGTAGATACGATGGACATAACCGCAACCGGATCCTTGGGCATGGTCCCCTTTTCGATCCTGCCGGCGCAGATATAGTCGAGCAGAAGGACGCCCATCTCATTGCCCGAGACCAGCTCATAGGAGCCGTCCGGACACTTCATGGCGATGCCGACCCGGTCCGCGTCGGGATCGGTCGCCAGCATCAGATCGGCGCCGACTTCCTTTGCCTTCTCCAGTCCTTTTTCAAGCGCCTGGAAGATCTCCGGGTTGGGATAAGGGCAGGTGGTGAAGTAGCCATTGGGATATTCCTGTTCGGGTACGATGGTGATATCGGTAATACCCATATCCGTCAGCACGTGGGTGACCGGGACCAGACCGGTACCGTTTAAGGGGGAGTAGACCAGCTTCAGTCCTGCCGTCCTGCAAAGACCCGGCCGGACCTGTCTGTCCTCGATCGCCTGATAGAGGGCTTCCTTGCAGTCCTCCCCAACGAAGCGGATCAGCCCCTGCTCCACGCCTTCGGCAAAGTCCATAAAAGTCGCCCCGGTCAGAACGTCGGTCTTTTGGATCGCGTCGTAGACAACCGCGACCGCGTCGTCCGTCATCTGGCAGCCGTCCGGACCGTAAGCCTTATAGCCGTTGTATTCCTTGGGGTTGTGGGAAGCCGTCACCATGATGCCGGCGTTGCAGTTGTAGTAACGGGTCGCAAAACTAAGAGCCGGAACCGGCATGAGTTCATCATAGATGCGGACCTTGATTCCATTTGCAGCCAGGACACCGGCTGCCGCCCGGGCGAAGTTCCAGCCCTTTAATCTGGAGTCGTAGCTGATGGCGACCGTCTGGGTGCCTCCCTGGGTCTTGACCCAGTTGGCAACCCCCTGGGTCGCCTGCCGAACCACCCAGATATTCATGCGGTTGGTTCCCGCTCCCAGCGTTCCGCGCAGCCCCGCCGTTCCGAACTGTAAAGAGACCGCAAAGCGGTCCTTAATCGCTTCCTCATCGCCCTCGACGGACTGAAGTTCCCGTTTCAAGTCGAAATCTTCCAGATCCGCCGCAAGCCACCGCTTGTATTCATCCAGATACATATCGCATTCCTCTCTTTCCCGATTGATTCGATAGGTTTGGTGATTTTGACGATAACACATGGCCGCAAAGCTGCTGCGACCGACAAAGCATCCAATTCCACTATAATAAGCGCCGGGGACCTTGTCAAGAAACTTACCTCTGGTATTTCCGGTGCTGCTGGCGGGCATATTCAAGAAGGAGGTCCCGGTTGTTGAGCTTAGGCTCCTCCAGCACTGCCAGGAGGGCGGATTCGAGAATATCACCTACCTCCCTGCCCTTGATGCCAAGATGCGTCAGGTCCCTGCCGCTGATCTGTAAATCCTTAAGCCTTAAGCAGTCCTCCGCCTCGACAATCTTCTGATAGACCCGGTAAACCGCGTTGATCCGCTCGATATGGTCCTCCAGCTTATACCTGGATTTCGCCATGTTGTCCGCCCACTGGACAGCCAGAAAATCCTCGAACCGGTCCGGCCCGACCGTGTACATGCATCGCCGGACGTCACCCGGCAGGGGCTTGGGTCTTAGGTCATGCCAGCGGATCAGGTTGACGGTCCGCTTCCTGGTATCGTTGTCGAATCGCCACCTGCGCAAAATGCCGTCCGCCAGGTCCGCGCTGACCGCGGCGTGCCCCTTGAAATGGTCCCGTCCCAGGCTGTCGGTCCAGCGGGTCTGGGGCTTGCCGATGTCATGGAGCAGCATGGTCAGCCGCAGTACCTTCTCACCCGGAATCTGGCAGACCGACTTTACGATGTGCTCGCCGACATTGTAGGCATGGTAGGGAGTGTTCTGGGGAGTCTTCATGCAGACGTCAAATTCCGGCAGGATAACCGCCGTAATCCCCAACTCGTATAGGTCCATCCACTTCTCCGGGTGGGGGGAGGTCAGGAGTTTGACCACCTCCGTCTGGATCCGCTCGGCGCTGACCTGGTCCAGGTCCCCCGCATGGTGGGAAATGGCTGCTCTGGTCGCCGGATCGATGTCAAAACCCAGCTGGGCAGCGAAGCGGACCGCCCTTAAAACGCGGAGGGCGTCCTCGTCAAAGCGCTCGTCCGGCTCTCCGACGCAACGGACCACCTTTTTTTGCAGGTCCTTCATGCCGCCGTAGAGGTCCACCAGACCGTCCTCTTCGTTATAAGCCATGGCGTTGATCGTAAAGTCCCGGCGCTTTAAGTCCTCAGACAACTTCGAGGTAAAAGAAACGCTGTCCGGGTGCCTGCCGTCGGAATAGGCTCCGTCGATCCGGTAGGTCGTCACCTCAAAGCTGTCCTCCTCCAGCATGACCGTCACCGTTCCGTGCCGGATGCCGGTGTCGACCGTTCTGCGAAAGCAGGCCTTGACCTCTTCCGGTCTGGCGGACGTCGTGATATCCCAGTCAGCGGGCGTTTTCGCCAAAACGGCGTCACGAACACAGCCGCCGACACAGTAGGCTTCAAAACCGTGTCGGCGGAGGATATCAAGAATATATTTTACTTTGGGAGGCAGTTTCAGCAGCATAACTTCACTTCCTAAAAGACAGGGGTGAGGCAGGTTCCCTCATCAGTAAGCCTTGCCCCAGTAAACCATTTTGGTTGCCTTTTTGCCGCAGCAGACGCAGGTATCGCCCTCGTGAATCTGGCCCTCTTCCCCAAAGGGGATGCAGCGGGAGGTAACCGCCAGATCTTCCTTGATCTTATTTTCACACTCCACATCGCCGCACCAGGGAGCCCGGATAAAGCCCGGCTTGTTGTTGGCGATGTCGGTAAATGTTTCATAGTTGTCGGCGGAGAAGATATGGGATTCAAGGTGAGCCTTGGCGCGGTCAAAGAGATCCTGCTGGATCGTCTCGAGCAGCTTGCCCGCTTCTTCCGCAGCCTGATCAAGGCTGACTGTAATCTTCTCTCTGGTATCGCGGCGGACCAGAACGCACTGCCCATTTGCCAGGTCCTTGGGACCGATCTCGATTCGCATGGGGAAGCCCCTCATTTCCTGGTCGGAGAACTTCCAGCCCGGGGACCGGTCGGAGTCATCTAAAATTGCGCGGATGCCCGCTGCTTTTAAAGCGTCGCGGACCTTAGCCGCCTCGTCAAGAACCCCTTCCTTCTTCTGCTGGATGGGGACTACGACGCACTGGGTCGGAGCCACTCTGGGCGGAAGGATCAGACCGTCGTCGTCGCCGTGGACCATGATGATGGCGCCGATCATTCGGGTCGTCATGCCCCAGGAGGTCTGGTGGACGTACTTGAGCTGGTTGTCCTTGTCGGTGAACTGGATGCCGAAAGCCTTGGCGAAGCCGTCCCCAAAGTTGTGGGAGGTTCCGCACTGCAGAGCCTTGCCGTCGTGCATCAGTGCCTCAATGGTGTAGGTCGCCTCCGCGCCGGCGAATTTTTCCTTGTCGGTCTTCCTGCCCTTGATAACCGGGATGGCAAGGAAATTTTCCGCAAAATCCGCGTACAGATTGAGCATCCGGACCGTTCGCGTCTCCGCCTCTTCCGCGGACGCGTGAGCCGTATGGCCCTCCTGCCACAAAAATTCCCGTGTTCTTAAGAAGGGCCGGGTTGTCTTCTCCCAGCGGACCACTGAACACCACTGGTTGTAGATCTTGGGCAGGTCCCGATAGGAGTGGATATCCTTCTGATAGAGGTCGCAGAACAGGGTCTCGGATGTCGGACGCACGCACATGCGCTCGGTCAGCTTGTTGCTGCCGCCGTGTTCTACCCACGCCACTTCAGGAGCAAAACCTTCGACATGGTCCTTTTCCTTTTCCAGCAGGGATTCCGGAATCAGCATGGGAAGATAGACGTTCTGAACGCCGGTCTCCTTGAAACGCTTGTCCAGTTCCGCCTGCATATTTTCCCAGATCGCGTAGCCGGCGGGCTTAAATACGATAAAACCCTTAGCCGATGTGTAGCCCGTCAGTTCTGCCTTCTTTACGACGTCCGTGTACCACTGCGCGAAATCCTCTGAGCGCGGGGTGATGGACTCTACCAGTTTCTTGTCTTTCGCCATTGTCTTAAAACTTGCTCCTTACTTTATTTTCCGCCAACGCGGTTTACAGGGTGAATTTCAGCTCGCGGCCAGTCTCCGTATATTGGTAGTAACGGACGCCTGCCGCGTCGAACATCCGCTTGGACGCCGTCACGGAAGGGGTGCCCGCATACTTGTCGCTGCGGTAAATGACCGTCTTGATGCCCGCCTGAATGATCGCCTTGGCGCACTCATTGCAGGGGAAGAGGGTCACATACATCTTGGACCCGTCAAGGGATCCGCCGCGGTAATTTAAAATCGCGTTCAATTCACTGTGAGTCGTATAAAAATATTTATTGTTCAAAGGATCACTGCCCTCGCGGTTCCAGGGGAATTCGTCGTCGGAACAGCCCTTGGGCAGACCGTTGTAGCCCATGGATAAGATCTTGTTGTCGGAGCTGACGATGCAGGCTCCGACCTGCGTATGAGGATCCTTGGAACGCATTCCGGAAAGAGCGGCAACTCCCATGAAATATTCATCCCAGGTCAGGTAATCTTCTCTTTTTCCGCTCATGCCGACCTCCTTATTTGGTGCCGAAAATCCGGTCCCCGGCGTCGCCCAGACCTGGTACGATGTAACCATGCTCATCCAGGTGGTCATCCAAAGCTCCGACCGTGATGTCGACGTCCGGATGAGCCTTCTGCAGAGCCTCAAGACCTGCGGGAGCCGCTATGATGCAGAGAAAACGGATATTCTTGCAGCCGTGCTTCTTCAGCTGGCTGATCGCGTCGATGGCAGATCCGCCGGTTGCCAGCATGGGGTCGACGACAAAGACGTCGCGCTCTTCGACATCCGCCGGCAGCTTGCAGTAATATTCGACCGGCTTTAAGGTCTCCGGATCGCGGTACATACCGATATGGCCCACCTTTGCGGAGGGGATCAGGGTCTGCATACCCGGAACCATACCCAGACCGGCTCTTAAGATGGGGACAATCGCCAGCTTCTTGCCCGCCAGTCTCTTGACCGTGGTCGCCGCGATCGGGGTCTTAACTTCCACATCCTCCAGCTGCAGATCTCTGGTTGATTCAAAGCACTCCAGCATGGCGATCTCTCCGACCATTTCCCGGAATTCCTTGGTGCCCGTCTTCTGGTCGCGGATAATGCCAATCTTGTGCCGGATCAGCGGATGATCCATAATCGTTACTTTTCTCATTGTTCTCCTCCAGTATGCGGCAGACAAGGCTGCCTGTATTTGGTGGTCTATTTATACATGAATGACCTGATGGCCCGCCGCCTTTAAAAGGCGGTTCATAATGGCCATACCCATCCTTGGGGTATCAAAAGATTCGGAAAATGCGATCTCCACGCCGTCCGCGTCGAAATCCCGCAGGATCTCAAACAAGTGCCTGGCTATGGTCTCATCCTCCGTCCGGCTGCCGATATCACGGATATCGTCCGCCCGATAGAGCTGCCTGGTCTCGTCGGCCGCAATGACCCCGACCTTCCTGCCTGCTTTCCTCGCCTTTTTTGAAAGTTCGTTGATCTTTGCGACAACAGCCTCCTGCCTGCCCTCCACGACGGTCAGGTCGCAGCGGGGCGCGTAGTGACGGTAGCGCATGCCGGGCGCCTTGGGCCGGATGCCCTTATTGGCGTTGGCGTCGAGGATCCCCGGGTCGATCTTCACTTCCCCCAGCACCTCTTCCAACATCTGCCGGTTGATGTAGCCGGGGCGCAAAATCACCGGGACTTCTTCGGTAAAATCAACGATTGTGGATTCCAGCCCGATATCGACCTGGCCCCCATCGATGATCATGTCTATTTTTCCGTCCAGGTCCTCGATGACGTGCTGAGCCAGGGTCGGAGAGGGCCGCCCCGAAGTATTGGCGCTGGGAGCGGCGATATAACCACCCGCTGCCTCGATCAAAGCTGCCGCCACCGGGTGGACCGGCATACGGACCGCAACCGTGGCAAGACCTCCGCTCGTCTCATAAGGGACCAGATCTGTCTTTTCAAAGATCATGGTGAGGGGACCGGGCCAGTAGGCCTGCGCCAGCTTTTTTGCCGCCTCCGGCACTCTCTTTACGATGGGGGCCAGATGGTCCAGATCCGCGATGTGGACAATCAGGGGATTGTCGGAGGGTCGGCCCTTAGCGGCATAGATCTTCTTCGACGCCTCCGGATTCAAGGCGTCCCCTCCCAGACCATACACGGTCTCCGTCGGAAAGGCGACCAGGCCGCCTTTCTTCAGGATCTCCCCGCCCCGCCGGATGGCGTCAAGAGAATCCTCGACCCGGGCGGGGTCCACCCTTACCAGTTCTGTTTTCATGCTTTCTTTCTGTCTCTTTCCATTCTTACTTTTAGTAGAATTTCCTACTCACAAACCAGGCTCTGACACGTTCTCTTCAAAGCCTGCCTGTAAAACGCGCCCTGGCGCTTTTTCTTTATAATCTGCTTACCAAAGCATTTCTCTAAACCTTAACTTCAAGCTTCTCCAGCCGAGACATTTTCCTCGTCATCGTCCAGATCCAGGTCGTCGTCAAAGCTGAGCCCGAATTCCCTTAAGTCCAGGTCGTCCTCGGAAAAGTCGTCCTCATCCTCCGGGTCGATGTTGATGTCGTCGAGGGACGCCGGCATACTCTGGATGATCTCGTGGACTTCTTTATAGGACTGCATAAACTTCTTCTGCATCTGGTTGAACATATCGACGATGTCGTTCATCTCGTCCTGAACCGCCAGGTACTTCTTCTTGCCGTCCGTCAGCTTGGCGTCAATCTCCCCCTGGACGGAGCTGACGCGGCGCTTCGCCTCCTCATCGGCGTCAGCCAGCAGGCGGTCAGCCCGGGTCTGGGCGTCAGTCACGATCTGATCGCCCTTGATCTTGGACTCATAGAGCAGTTCCCCGATCTGCTGGTAATTGTCGATATACTTCTGGTACTTGTTCTGTATGTCGCTCTGCAGGCGGTCCACCTGCTCGTCCTTCATGACGATGCGGTTCTTCAGCTCATTGATGACCTTCTCCCGGCGGCGGACCTCCTTTTCAAGAGCTGCCACCTGCTTGCCGTGTTCTTCCTCTTCCTTCTGGATATACTGAAGAACCTCGTCCTTGTCAAACCCGTTCAGTGTCCGTTTAAACATGGTGTAGTCGTTCATACTCCCCGACTCCTTTCTGCCTGTCCCCTTCAGGCAAGATACTGGTCTATGACTGCCCAGATGCCGCGATCTTCCTGGCCAAGCTTCCACTCCGCTACACCGGCAGCGCCCAGGCTGCTGATGACCTCCATTTTCGCTTTCACGGAAGCTTCATCCTCCATCCACATCTGATAGGTTGTGCCGTTGCTCTCCGCCTTGCCGTAGTTCTGCCCCTTATTCTCATCAAAGGTCAGATTCATGCCCAGGCTCTTAGCCGCAGCGGCTGCATCGGACATGCCGTAGGCGGTACTCCCCGGAGCCCCGCTTCCGTCCGTTGTCCATAGGCGTGTATAAAATGGAATAGCCGCGATCAGTTTGGATGCCGGAACTTCCTGCAGCGTATCCTCAAGCCCCTTCCTGACAAATGGCAGGGAAGCGACAGAACCTGCCTTCTCTGCCCCGTCCGTATGCTCGTCGTAGCACATGGTAACCACATAGTCGGCGACCCGAGCCTGCTCCCGCCGGTCCATATAGCGGGTAAAGGTCGGCACATAGTTGTCGACGGAAAGGGCAATGCCCCGCTTTTTGCACTCGACAGCAAGCTCCCGGACCAGCTCCAAAAAGGAAGGAGAGCTTGCCTTGGTCACCTGCTCGAAGTCGATATTGAGCCCGTCCGCTTTGGACTGATCCAGTCCCTGCATGACTGCCCTGACAATCTTATCCCGGTTCTGCCAGGTGGACAGAGCCTCCGCCGTCGCGTCTGCCGAGGCGACGCCGCCGTCAAAATCATTCATGACTGCCCATACCTTCATGCCCTTTTGATGGGCATTTTCCACATAGGCAGGACTGGCAAGAGAGGTCATCTCCCCCTGCTTATTTTTAAGGAAGAACCAGGTAGGCGCGATCACGTTGACCCCGGTCACGTTCTGGACCGCTGTCTCGAATGCAGCGTTTGCCGCCTGGCTGGTCGTTTGGTGAAAGACCATGTTGATCTTTCCATCCCCAAAGGGAGCGGGACTCTCCTCAAAAAGAGGCTGATGCTCCATGGTCTCCTGCCGGTAGCCGGTCAGGTTCTGATCCTCCACATAACCGACATAACCGTCTTCCGTCGCGACACGGGTCCAGCCCTCTGCCTTGCCCGCAAGAGCAGTCCCATCCGCCCCGACATCGAGGGTTCTTAGGGTCTCCCCCTTACTCCCGTCCTTGATGATATCCGCCTTGATCGAGGCTTCTTTACGAATGGGGGCGGGGGCGCTTAAGTCCGCCGCCGGATAGGTAAAGACCGTGTCAATGACGACCCGCCTGGGGGCGTCCAGTTCCCGGACCTCCAGGTCCGTCTTTTCCTTTAGATAATCGAGGGAAATGTAGAGGACACCGTTTAAGATCTCTGCCTCTTTCCCCTTGGTGACGCCGCCGTCCGCCAGGTCCAGCATGATCTTCTCCTTGGGCGTCGTCACAATCAGCATGCGGCTGGCTTCTTCATAATAAAAGCTCTTGCTGATCTGACCGGCAACCGTCGGATAGGCGAGGTAGATCCTGCCGTCGATGATCCTGCCCTTATCCGGCGCCAGGACAGAACCGGCAGTGACTGCCACCTGGTCCTCCCCTGCTCCGAAATACGCTTCGGGCGTCTCATGTGCCCTGGACGGCAGCTTCTTTCCGACCAGGTAAAAGGCAGCTCCCGCCGCTGCGATCACAACCGCCAGCAGCAGGACGACCAGGGTCGGATTGCTCTTTTTCTTCTTTTTATATTTCATATAACCCCATTTCCCAGAGTCTTTGGCATCTTTTCCATCACAATCAGAGTTATTTTATCATTGTCTTCCGCTTTTGTACATATCAATGGTCCGTCCCATCTTCACTCCATATTCAGTCCGTCTTCACTGAAACCGCAGTCCCGCCGCCTCCTTCCATACAAAAGGACAGGACCTCCGGATGCGGTGTGTACAGCGCGGGATGAAGCTCGCGGCATCGGAAGTCCTGTCCTTAGATTGTTCGATTTTGCGTTTTAAATTTTATGGGTTTACACGATAGGTTCCTTATAGGTCCTCTTCCGGAACCCTGGTAAAATTGACTCTGACCACCTTCCCTCTTCCGTCATAGACCATATCCCACATATAGGTTGCGGAATTGTCCCTGACCATGGCTGCCGCAAGCTGCTTGGGCCTGACTTTCACCCCTTCGGGACAGTACAGGCTGCAGCCGCTTTGTTCAAGCGCCTTAAATTCCTGTTTGTACTGTTTGTACAGTCCGTCTGCTTTCGACATGGTACTCCGTTTCCTGTGAGATCTTTTGGAAAAAACGATGCGGGAACCGCACCTTTTGAACAACGAAAGGAAAGGCCTTTTCTTTATTGTCAGGATAAGCCCGGCTCCCCGGGCGGTCAATGGATTTGTTAAAACATCCGTAAATCGGGCGACAGAACCCAAATATCGTGACAGTTTGCCGCATTTACAGATCAAAACAGGAAAGGTATAATGGCACAAACAGAACAAAAACAGTCGGTTTTATTTTAATCAAAGTCAGGTGATATTTTTGAAAATAGAAAAGATCAACGATAACAAAATCAAATGTACCCTAACCCAGGAGGACCTTAAGAGCCGCAATATCAAAAGCAGCGAACTGGTCTACGGGTCCGACAAGGCAAGGGCCCTCTTTAGGGACATGATGACCAAAGCGTTTGAAGAGGTCGGCTTTCAGGCGGACAATATTCCTCTCATGATCGAGGCAATTCCCGAGAAGCAGAACGCCCTGGTCCTGATCATTTCCAAGGTGGAGAACCCGGACGAAGTGGATACCCGCTTTGCCAAGCTCTCCCCCTCACCGGTCACCGGTCAGCCCAAAGAGGACCTGAACGTGGAGGGCGCCGATGACATTATCGACATCTATCAGAAACTGCGGAGCGGCACCAAGAAGGCTGCAACCGACCGCAAGAAGGCGAGCGGCAAAAAGAGCGGGACCGAGCAGAAGAAGGCTCCCATCAGCCTGATCCGCCTCTACCGTTTCGATACGCTCGATACGGTCATCGCGGCCGCGAAGGCTCTGGGCAAGTTCTACAGCGGGTCCAATTCTCTCTTCCGCCTAAAAAAAGAGGGGACCTACAACCTGGTCATCCACCAGTCCTCCCACACGCCGGAGGAATTCAACAAGGTCTGCAACATCCTCTCCGAATACGGCGTCGGAGAAGCCTATTCCCGGGCTGCCGCCGCCCACCTGTCCGAGCATGAAGAAGCGGTCCTGTCCTATAACGCCCTGCAACAGCTGGCAAAACTCTAAGCCGCGAGCTTAATCGATCCAGCGGGATCTTCCGATCCCTGCTTGATCTGTCCATAAAAATCGATCACAAAAAAATCATCCTGCATCTTGCAGGATGATTTTTTTATCTTGTCAGGGGAATTTTCGATCAGCCCTGGGAGATCGCGCCGGTCGGGCATGCAGCTGCGCAAGTCCCGCAGTCTATGCACTCATCCGGATTGATTTCGTAATGAGATTCGCCCTCAGAAATAGCGCCTACCGGGCACTCGCCTACGCATGTTCCGCAGCTTACACATTCATCAGAAATTACATATGCCATAATTAAATTCCTCCTTAGAATTCGTATAGAATACTTTCTAAAGAACAGGATAAGGCATAAAAAAGTAAAATGCAAGAAAAATAAATCCTTGCATTTTACTCGGCATTCAGTTATAATACCATAACTTTAATTAGACATAGCTAACTCCAATTTTTCTAAGAGGCAGCTCAAACCTCATTCTTCGCCCAGTCCGAAGGCATCATGGACGGCGTTGACCGCCCGCTCCCCGTCCCGTTCACTGATGAGGACCGTCACCCGGATCTCGGACGTCGAGATCATATTGATATTGATATCCTCATTATAAAGAGCTTCAAACATCTTGGCGGCAACGCCCGGATTGGACATCATGCCCGCGCCAACGATGGACAGCTTGGCGACCTCCTTATTGATGCTGAGGTCCCGGTAATGGAGCCGGGTCTGGCTGTCCTGCAGCAGCTGCATGGCGTCGTCCGCGTCGTCGTCGCTTACGGTAAAGGAGATATCCTTTAACCCGTCCCGGCCGATGGACTGTAAAATCACATCGATATTGATATTTGCCTTAGCCAGCACATCAAAGAGCTTAAAGGCGACGCCCGGCTCATCCCTAAGACCGATCACAGAGATCCGGTCCGCTGACTTGTCCAAAGCCACGCCGCTGATCAACATTTTCTCCACGTTTACCCTCTCCTCAACAATGGTTCCCTCTGACCGGTTCAGAGAAGACCGGACAATCAGCCTGACCTCATACTTCTTTGCCATCTCCACCGACCGGTTGTGGAGAACTCCGGCTCCCAGGGTGGACAAATCCAGCATCTCATCGTAGGTGATCTCGGGAAGTTTTCTTGCCTTGGGGCAGATCCTGGGATCTGCGGTGTAAACGCCGTCGACATCGGTGTAGATTTCACAGGCGTCGGCGTGAAGAGACGCCGCCAGGGCGACAGCGGTCGTATCAGATCCGCCCCTGCCCAGAGTTGTGAAGTCATCGTACTTGTTGACACCCTGAAAACCGGTCACAATGACGATCTTCCGGTCCTCCAGTTCGTGCATGATCCGGTCTGTATCGATTCGCTTAAGTCTCGCACTGCCGTAACGGCTGGTCGTGTGCATGGGGACCTGAAAGGCATTGAGGGAAACCGCCCTGACTCCCAGCCTGTCCATCGCCATCGCCATCATGGCGGCGCTGACCTGTTCCCCGGTCGCCAGCAGCATATCCAGCTCTCTTTTGGGAGGCTTTTCATTGACCTTGTGGGCAAGATCAATCAGCTCATCCGTCGTCTGATCCATAGCGGACAGGACCACGACCACATCGTCACCCCGGCTGTAATCTTCGATACAGCGGGCTGCGATCTTCATGATCCGGTCCGGATTGCCGACGGACGTCCCCCCGAACTTTTTGACAATTAACATGTTCCCTGCTTCCCCTCATTCTTCCGAATGGGCTTTATTTTTCTTCTTTCTTGCCTCTTCTGAACCACTTGATCACCTGGTCCGAGGAGGCGGCCTTAGCCTTAAAGTCTTTCTCCGGCATGACTTCGGTCAAGAAGCCGATCTCGCCATCATGTCCCTCCAACTTGGTCAGATCAGAGATTTCGCCAAAAAGCTTCCTGGCGTCGGACGCCAGCCCCTTAAAGCGGACGAAGAAGGATCTTGCCACGTCCCCGACCGGCATCAGAGTCAGTTCCTCGGCGCTGTAGTCGGATTTAATCGACACATGCAGGTGCTTGGCGGCGTCGATGACGTCTCCGACGACGGCACTCGCCGTCGGCAAGGAACCCGCTCCGCTGCCGTAATACATAGTAGTTCCAACGGCGTTGCCCTTAACCATGACGGCGTTCATAACCCCGTCGACCGCAGTCAGGGGGTTCTCCTTGCCGATCATCATGGGGGCGACCGACGCCCAGATACCGCCCTCTTCGCGCCGGCTGGTCGCGATCAGTTTGATCCTGGTATTGATGGCTCTGGCGTAGGCGATATCGACCGCATCCACATCCGTGATACCTTCTGTCTCAATCTGCCTATAGGAAATGTGCCTGCCGTAGGCAAGGGATGAGAGGATGGCGATCTTCCGGCAGGCGTCCCAGCCCTCCACATCCGCCTCCGGATGCAGCTCGGCAAAGCCGTTTGCCTGCGCCTCTTTGAGCGCCGTATCGAAATCCTTGCCCTCTTCCGCCATACTGGTCAGGATATAGTTGGTCGTTCCGTTTAAGATGCCGGTCACTTCCTCAATTTCTTCCGCCGTCAGCGACGAATTCAGCACCCGGATAATGGGGATGCCGCCTCCGCAGCTGGCTTCAAAAAGATAGTTGACGTTATTCTGGTCCGCAAGAGTCCTAAGCTCGACTCCGTATTCCGCGACCAGCTCCTTATTGGACGTACAGACGTTTTTCCCTGCCAGAAGAGCCTCTTTGGTGAAATTGTAGGCAGCTTTTAAGCCGCCCATGGTCTCGACGACGATCGAAACATCCGGATCCTGTAGGATATCGTTGAAATCGTGGGTGATCAGGCCTTCATTGGGATCCCCCGGGAAGTCCCGCAGGTCCAGGATATATTTGACATGGAGCCGGTCTCCGACCCGGCGGGCGATGGCGTCGGCGTTCATCCGAATCACTTCCGCGACGCCGGCGCCGACGGTCCCGTAACCCATGACTGCTACTTCGATCATAGTTTCCCCCTCCTCATTGATAAGATGCATCCCTTAGCTGTGAGCCGCGTCCGGCTTGTCGGTCGTATCCATGTTGCCCAGCGCCGTCCACTTGAGGTAGGCGTTGATAAAGGGATCGATTCCGCCGTCCAGAACCTTCTGGGCGTTGGACTGTTCCTCACCGGTTCTCAGGTCCTTAATCAGCTGATAGGGCTGTAGGAAATAGGACCGGATCTGGTTGCCCCAGGCAATTTCCGTGACTTTTCCCCGGATATCGTCCAGCTTCTCCGCATTTTCCTGCTGCTTGAGCATAAAAAGCTTGACCTTCAGTTCCTGGAAGGCCTTGTCCTTGTTCTGGAACTGGGACCGCTCATTCTGACAGGTGACGACAATGCCGGTCGGAAAATGCGTAATCCGGATGGCGGAGGACGTCTTGTTGATGTGCTGTCCGCCGGCTCCGGAGGACCGATAGGTATCGATCCGGATATCCTTGGGATCGATCTCGATGTCCAGATCCTCTTCGATGTCCGGCATGACTTCGCAGGAGGAAAAAGAGGTCTGTCTCTTGCCGTTCGCGTTGAAGGGAGAGATACGAACCAGACGATGGACGCCGTGTTCCGATTTCAAAAGCCCGTAGGCGTTCTCCCCGTTGACCTGGAAGGTGACGGATTTTAAGCCGGCTTCATCGCCTTCAAGAGAATCTAAGACTTCGATCTCAAAGCCGTGCGCATCCGCCCAGCGGGTGTACATACGGTACAGCATACTGGTCCAGTCCATGGCTTCCGTTCCGCCGGTTCCGGCGTGCAGGGTCACAATGGCATTGCAGTTGTCGTACTCTCCCGAAAGGAGGGTCTTCATCCGGATGGCTTCAAAGTTCTGTTTGAAATCCTCAAACATCTCCTGGATCTCCGGCACCATAGCCGTATCCGCTTCCTCGTCCGTCATCTCAATCATGTCCCGGATATCGTCGCGCTCCTGCACGACCTTCTGATACCCTTCGACATCATTTTTGAGATTTCCGAGGTTCTTCATCTTCTTCTGGGCAGCTTCCGCATCGTCCCAGAAGTTTGGTTCTTCCATTTCTCTGTTTAATTCCTGGATTTGACGCTCTTTACTGGCGAGGTCAAAGTGAGTCCCTCATTTCAACTAAAGGCTCATCGTAGGAATTCAATTCAAGTCTGATTGGATCTAACTCTACCATTTAGTCTCACCCTCTTTCACGGACATCTTCGGTAAATAAAAATGTCCTGGCTGTGATATTTTTCTAAAAAGCGGCAAGAACATGCCGAAAGGCTTTTATTCTGCCGCTTCCCGATTTTTCTACTATACAGGAAAATGCAGGGCGGCGCAAGATCTATGCCTCTCCCTGCATCTGAAAAATGCCGCTTATGATAATGTTTTTATGGCGAGAGCCGGGTCGTTGGTGATGACGGCATGGACGCCAGCATCCCGGCAAAGCTTCATATATTTGGGTTCGTCGACCGTCCAGACGTTGACGTCAAGACCGTACTGCCCGCATTTTTCCATAAAATCCGGGTATTGGATATTGTAAAGAGCCGGATGCAGGGCATCGACGCCGTATTTCCTTCCATACTCCGGCATATCGATCGTGCCGTCCGCATATAAAAACGCCGTCTTAGCGGCTGGATTCAGCTCCTTAATCTTGACCATGCTGGCGTGGTTAAAGGACGAGTAGAGGACCCGGTCCTCCATGCCCATCCGGGCGGTCAGCTGCAGAATCTTTGCCTCAAGCCGGGGATAGAAAAAGACCCCCGTCTTCAGCTCGATGTTGATGGAAAGCCCCGTCGGTTTTAACAGCTCAAAGACTTCCTCCATCAGGGGGATGTCCACGTGCCCATATTCGGGACGGGTCTTTTGATAGTTGTATCTCCTTAGCTCAGCCAGGGTAAAGTCCTTGACCCAGCCGCTGCCGTCCGACGTGCGGTCGATCCGCTCATCATGAATCACAACGATCTGCCCATCTTTTGTCATCTGAATATCCAGTTCCACGCCGTCCGCCCCCAGGTCCGCCGCTTTTTGAAAAGCGGGCAGGGTATTTTCCGGCGCAAAGGCGCTGGCTCCCCTGTGTGCCCAGATCAAAGGTCTGCCATCCTGCATCTTCTCCATCTCCTTTTCGCAAAAGCCGCCCCTTTTCAGTCTGACAGCTACCACTTTTGGGGTGGATCTGCTAAGATCATATATAGCAAATTCACCTTAGTATAGCACAGCTCACCCCCAAAGGGAGGTTTTGTATGCCCGCAATTTACGCCCACGACCGCTTCGGGTCGGACGTCCTGTCCTGCCTGTCAGAAACGGTTCGCAGCTTTTTAAAGAAGGAGAGTGATCTCTTTTATATCGGTCTTCAGGGACCGGATATCTTCTTTTACGACCACCCGCTCAAATCCGACTTAAGTACCCGCATCGGCTCGTCGATCCACGCCGCTTCGGGCATGGACTTTTTCAGGCGCGCCGTTCCGGCAAATGATGCCCAGAGAGCCTATCTGGCAGGAGTCCTCTGTCACTTTACTTTGGACGCCTCCTGTCACGCCTATATCGGTCACTACACCGCCGCAAGAGGGATCTCCCATGAAGAGATCGAAAGCGAATTCGACCGGTCCCTTTTAGTAAGAGACGGCAAAAATCCTCTCTCCCAGGTCTTAACGAGTCACATTCACCCGTCCGGCAGGTCCTCTGCCGCGATTGTCCCCCTCTACCGGACGGTCGATCCCCATCTTACGGCAGGAGATATCCATCGGGCGGTCCGGGACATGGTCCTCTTCCAGTCGGTCCTCCGCTGTCCCCATAGCTTCAAGCGAAAGGCGCTCAACTCCCTCTTTAAACGAATGGGCAAGGACCACCTGGGCTGCCACATCATTCCCAAAGAGGCAAATCCCCAGTGCGCCGAAGCCTGCCGCAGTCTCCTTACGCTCTACGAGCAGGCAGTCCCCGACGCCGCTGAGATCATCTATCAGTTTTTAGCCTCGGGCAAACGAGCGGATGCAGATCCAAACGATACCGACTTTTTCAAGAATCCTTTGCTTGCCTATAATTTCAACGGACAGAAGGTCCTCTAAAACATGCGGCGGAAGGATCCGCCGGGAAATGGAGACTTGCCATGGCTGAGCGCTTAAAACTGACGGGAACCGAACGGAACTGGGTCCTCTACGACGTGGGCAATTCCGCCTTCACCCTTATGGTGTCCACCCTGATCCCCATCTATTTTAACTCCCTGGCGGAGAGCGAAGGTCTCTCCAGCGTCGACTACCTGTCCAGCTGGAGCCTGGTCCTGACCATCTCCACCCTGATCGTCGCCCTCTCCGGTCCGGTTCTCGGAGCCTTTGCGGACCAGAAGGGACACAAGAAGCCCCTCCTCATTTTAGCCATCCTGATCGGTGCCGTCGGCTGCGCCGCTTTGGGCTTTGTCCGGCAGTGGCTGGTCTTTTTAGCCGTCTTCTTAGCGGCGCGGGTAGCCTACCAGATCAGCCTGGTTATTTACGACTCCACGTTAGGAGACGTCACAGACTGCTCGCGTACCGACAATGTCTCCTCCCAGGGCTACGCCTGGGGCTATATCGGGTCCGTCATTCCCTTTGTCATCTGCCTCCTGCTGGTTCTAAACGCCAAATCTCTCGGTCTTAAAAGCGGAACTGCCATGATGATCGCCTTTTTAATCGTCGCAATCTGGTGGGTTCTCATGTCCTGCCCCCTCCTTCGGACCTATCGTCAGATCCACTATGTCAGCGAGGGGGACGCCCGGGGCAGTCTCCTAAAACGACTGGGGCTCACCCTCCGCGATATGTACCGGGACAAAAAGGTCTTTCTTTTCATCATTGCCTTTTTCTTCTATATCGATGGAGTCTATACCATCATCAATATGTCGACCGCCTACGGGACAACGCTGGGTCTTAACAGCACCTCCCTGCTCCTGGCTCTTCTGGTCACCCAGTTCGTCGCCTTCCCAAGCGCCCTGATCATGGGCAGTCTGGCCCGGAAGATCAAGGCGGAGACGCTGATTACGATCTGCATCTGCGGCTATTTCTGTATCGCGGTCTTTGCGGTCTTTATGCGGACCCAGTTCCACTTCTGGATCCTCGCCGTAGGCGTCGGGCTCTTCCAGGGCGGTATCCAGTCGCTCAGCCGGTCCTACTTCACCAAGATCATTCCGGCGGGGAAATCCGGGCAGTACTTCGGCTTCCTCGACATCTGCGGCAAGGGGGCGGACGCCCTGGGTACCCTGGTGATGGGAGTCATGACCAAGATCACCGGCAACCAGAGAATCGGCGTCTCCTTCATCGTCCTCTTCTTTATCGCCGGTCTCGTCCTCTTCCGCCTGTCCGCCGCCAGGGCGGCGCAGACGGAATAAGACCTAGCAGACTTAGATACTAAACTCCCCACACCTTTTGGGTGACTTGTGGAGCAGCATTTGTTGGCTTTGCAGCCATATTGGATAAAAAACATGAAAAACACGCATAAAGTATAAAAGAAGGGGAAGCTCATGCCCGAGCTTCCCCTTCCTCTGTCTTCGCCTGTTTATTGAAAAAGCGGAAGACCAGATCGTAATAGCTTGTCAGCGTCTCTTTGTCGCTGTTGAAGATCTCATGTTTTGCCTGCGGCAGCCGGCGGATGATGCAGTGTCTTGCCCTTTGGGCAAATTCCTCCTGACCGGAATTGTCGACCCATTCGTCCCGCCCCGCCTGACAGATAAGGACCGGGACTTTAACCCTGCCCGCCTCCTGGCGCAGCTTCTTGGTCGCCTTCATGGCCGCCATACACCAGCCGTAGGTGCCGCCGTTCATGGTATAGGCGCTCTTGCCCTGCCGTCTTAAGTTGAACTGGTAAAGATAGCGCGCCTTAGACGTCGAGGCGCTGTGTTCAAAATCCGGATGGTCCGGATCAAAGGGAGTGGCGTTGGGCAGAGGCTTTTTCTGCCAGTGCATAATTTTAGAAACCGTTTCCAGGATCCGGGCCTGCCAGGGCTTGATCCCGCCGAAGGACATCTTCAGCATGGGCGAGCTAAGGAGAGCCGACTTAAAGTACTGGGGATAAGTCTCCAAAAAGAGGGCTCCGATCGCCCCGCCCATCGAGTGGCAGAACAACATCTTGCGGCTGTCCGGATCCTTTTGGTCCACCACCCGGTCCATGAGGTTCTTCAGATCCTCCACATACTCGGAAAAGGAGTCGACATGGACCAGGTCAGCCTGGGAAATCTTTCGTTCCGACAGGCCATGCCCCCTGTTTTCAATGAAGAAGAAACTGTAACCCTGATCATAAAAATTGTAGGCAACTTCATGGTATTTACCGAAGAATTCGCAGAAGCCGTGGACCATGACAATAGTCGCCTTGGCGCTGGAGTGCAGGGCGTAATAGTACTGAATCTCCATGCCGTCCGTGCTTTCAAATCTGCCGCTCTTGACGGTATGGGCCAGCCAGTCCTGCACATCCCGCTCCATAAAGTTTTGATACTCTTCTTCACCAAAAGGAACCATTTCTTTGGTCCTCCTTCCAAGCCAAAATCCAACTGCCGCCTCATACGGCTGTCTGCTTATTATAGCAAGGCGAGCTCAAAAGCAACATCGACAGATTCTACCCGTTGTAGCCACAGCTTTTTAAAGCAGGATCTCCTCCCCCAGGGTGAAGGACCAGATCGCCTTCTCTTTAACGGTCCTCCCGGTTACCCGGGAAATGGCATTTGCATACTGGTCCAGCTGGACCCGATAGCGTCTGACCAGGTCCCCGGCATCCCTCACGGAATCGGTCTTATAATCCATCAAAACAGCCGCCGCGCCTTCAAAGAAGAAGGCATCAATAATCCCCTGGACATAGACGGTCTCCTCCTCCGGCCAGTCATCTCTGATCTCTGAGGCCTTAACCCCCAGCACAAAGGGCTGTTCCCGATAGAGCTGTCCCTCCCGGTCCGCCCTTGCCATCCGCTGCCCAAGTGGGCTTTGAACCATGGCGGCGACCTGAGAGATTTGGGCGGTATCCGCCTCCTCCCGGGTCAGCTTGCCGGATGTCACCAGGGCTTCGATCTGCCGGGTCAAAAGAGACTCCAGGTCCTGACCGCCTTTGCCGCAGAGATCCTTAAAGGGCAGGACTTCCATGACCCGGTGGTAGGCAGAGCCCCGCAGAGCCCCGGTCAGCTTGCCGGTCCCCTGATCCATCTTTTCCCTAATCTCTTCCTTTACAAAGTTGGGAACATAGGCTTCCTCTTTGACCGGGTAGAGCCTTGCCACTTTATCGGATCTGGCGTAGTCTCCATCATCATCAAGAAGCGCCGCCCGCTTTAAGTCCGATACGGACAGTTCGACCGGAACCTTCTCCGCTCCCTGGTAAGCATAGCGATAGCTGTAGCGGTCCTCGATCAAACGATGCATCTTGCTGTCATAGATGGCGCCGGTCTTCAAGGTCCTTAAGAGCCTTAAGTTCGCCTCGCGGTCATAGCCGCTGTGAACTGCATCCCCGGCAAGTTCCGGGATTCCCTCGGGTAAGATCTGCAGGCAGCAAGCCTTCCCTGCCCTTTTCGCCTGCCGGATCATTCGGTCCGCCGCCGGCAGGATCCAGTCCAGATAGTTATGGACCCCCAGCAGGTAGGCGACCGGAAGCTGAACTTCCCTCAGCGGCAGATCCAGATATTTGCCATCCAGTTCCTTCTGACTCTTTAAGGTCCCGGTCAGAATCAGCTTCTGCTTGGCGCGGGTCAGCGCGACGTAGAGGACCCTCAGTTCCTCCCCGATCTGGTCCTTTAATTTGCGGCTGCGGATGGCGTTTTTCCGCATGGTCGGAACCCGGGTCCTGTTCTGATAATCGACATAGTCGGACGCCAGCCCCATTTCCGGATGGATCAGGAGATCCTTGCCCAGATCCTGGAAATTAAAGCGCTTGCCCAGCCCCGAAACGAAGACGACCGGATATTCCAGCCCCTTACTCTTATGGATGCTGTAGATGCGGACGACGTCCTCATTTTCCCCGACCGCGCTCAGCTCGCCGATATCGATATTCTTTTCCTTCATCTGCCGGATATAGCGGATAAAGTCAAAGAGACCGGCGTAGCTGGTCTTCTCGTAGGCAATCGCCCGGTCCGTCAGCATCCGCAGGTTGAGGGCACGCTGAGCTCCGCCCGGTAGAGCCGCCGCAAAGTCCCCGTAGCCGGTTCTGGTCACGATCCGGTAGATCAACTCGTGCAGGGGAGTGTCGTGGACATCCTTTCTGATTTCCTCAAAAAAGTTGAAGAAGCGGTCCAGCTTTTCGCGAAGCGCCGGCTCCTCCCCCTTGGTGCGATAGGTCCGAGCCGCGTCGTACATGGAGACAAAGCTGCGCCTGCGGCTGCCGGTCCAGGACTTGGCGAGATCCAGAGACCGCACCCGCGCCAGGTCGTCGGCGTTCAGGCCCCCGATAGGGGATTTAAGGACCGCCGTAAAGGGCAGGTCCTGCTGGGGATTGTCCACAATCGACAGGTAGCTGAGGACGGTATCCACCTCCGTCGTCTGAAAATAGCCCGTCCGCGATTCGGAATAGACCGGGATGCCCATGCCGCCCAGCACCCGGACAAAATCATCCGCCCAGCCCCGAGTCGTCCGCAGCAGGATGACGATATCCCGGTAGCGGACGGGCCGCATGGTTCTCTCCCCATTTTGGTCCCGGTCCTCGATCCTCATCGATCCGACCAGTTCCCGGATCCGCTTGCCGACCGCCCGCGCCTCGGTCTCCCGCGCGCTCACTTCCTCCGGGTTGTCCAGCTCATCGAGCTGGTCCCCGGAGAGGGCAAAATTCTTATCATTTAAGACCGGTATGATCTCCGTCGTAAAGCCGGGACCATTTCCAAAGCCTGCCCCATAGGTCAGCGCCGCGTCGTCATCGTACTCGACTCCCCCGATCTCCCTCCGCATGATCTGGCGGAAGATGCCATTGACCGTATCGACGACTTCCCGGCGGCTGCGGAAGTTCTGATGGAGGTCGATCTGGGTCCCGGGTCGGTCCGCCCTGGCATAGGATTTATACTTTTGCATGAAGAGGTCCGGCCGGGCATTGCGGAAACTGTAGATACTCTGCTTGACGTCGCCGACACAGAAATAATTCTGCTCCGGATCTTCCTCCTCCATCCGGCTGACCGCCGTTAAAATCGCTTCCTGCAAATAGTTGCTGTCCTGGTATTCGTCGATCATGACCGCCCGGAAACGGCCCGCCAGCTCCCTGGCGGCGTCGGTCCTGGTCCCGTCCGACTTCCTTAAGATCTTCAGCGCATTGTGCTCCAGATCCGAAAAATCCATGAGAGAGTTCTTCCGCTTAGCTTCGTCATACGTCTCCAGGAGTTTTTGAGCCAGGTCTAAAAGGGTCAGAAGGGGACCGCTGCTCTTTTGGGTGTGATCAAACGCCTCCTTAAGCGGATAGGCATAATATTCGGTCTTCAGTTCCTCCAGGAGCTTTTTGATCCGTTCCCGTCTTGCCTTAAAGGCGTCTACTTTTCCGGGTCCGGGTTCCGGGTCGGACTTCTTTTTTACCGCAAGCCGGGTAAGAGCGCGGCTGAAAAGGATCCGCTGGCACTGCCCGTAATCCCCTTCCGCCTCCTGCAAGGCATGGGCAAGAGCCAGGTCCGCTTCCGCCGTGGACAGGTAAAAGCCCGGTCCGTCCTCCTCCTGTGCCAGGTCCAGGTTCTGCTGCGCCTCAAGCAGGACAAGGTCGATATCGTCCCTTGCTCCTGCCATATAGGACTTAAACCAGGGGCTGGTTTTAAAAGCTTCCAGCGTATCCGCCCTGGCGTTCTTCCGGCACAGATCCAGCCAGCCGACCGGGTCCGGATCGCAGATCGCCGCCTCGTAGACCTGTAAAATGAGATCCTCAAGATCGGCGTCCCCCACGTCCCTGGCAAAGGTGTGGACGAAGGCGTGGAAGGCAGCCTGTTTTTGAGGATCTTCCTCAGCGTAAGCCTCTTCCAGCACCCTATTTACCGCATCGCTTTTTAAAAGCTTTGCCTCTCCCTCCTCTACGACACGAAAGCCCGGCACCAGACCGATCTCGTGGGCATAGTTGCGGATGATATAGGAACAGAAGCCGTCGATAGTCGTGATCTGGGCATTGTGAATGAGGGTGGTCTGTTCCGCCAGATGGTCATTTCCCGGATCGGCGTCCCTGGCGTCCGCCAGTTTTTGGGCGATCCGGCTCCGCATCTCACCTGCCGCCGCCTTGGTGAAGGTGACGATCAGCAGTTCGTCGATGTTGAGGTCGTCCTTTTGAATGAGATTCAGGATACGCTCCGTCAGAACCGCCGTCTTGCCGCTGCCTGCCGCCGCGCTGACCAGGATGCTGTCCCTCCGGGTATCAATGACCTTCTGCTGGTCGGTCGTCCATTTCATCTTCTCTGTCGTCTTCGCCATTTGCCATCTTCTCCAGTATTTCATCGTGGTTCAGCTTCTTAAGATCCCGGTAGCGATAGCCCGGTATTCTTAAGTCAAACCCACAGATTCCCTTGTAGTCGCAAAATTGGCAGGCAGTCTGACTGCTGCCGATCCGGTAGGGATTGACGTCCGCCTGACCGTTCAGGATCAGTTCCGCCGACTTTTGAACCTTGTGTCTGACATAAGTCCCCAGGGTCTCAAAGGCTTCCGGGTCCACCAGCTTGGAAGAGGCAAGAAAGCCCCTGCCCTTCTTTTTCCTGCCGACCGGATAGAAATGGGACTGCCCCTCTCCGTCCTCTGCCATCCGGCGGTCCAGGTGACGGATCACGGTCTCGTCCTTTAATAGAATCCCCGATGCTTTGATGCTGTCCAGAAGCTTTTGCTCAATCTGCTCCTTACTGTCTCCCGGCTCGATCCTCACAACAGGGTCCTTGATCCGGCAGTAGAAGATACCGGCAGGAACTGCCTGCCTGCCCTCTTTTCTCAGCTTCTCCAGCGCCTCGTTTAAGTAGAGGACCAGCTGCATCTGTAGACCGTAGTAGACCCGGCTCAAGTCAAATTCGACATTGCCGGTCTTGTAGTCGATGATCTTGACCAGGGTCCGCCCCTCTTCATCCTCGCAGGTGTCGATCCGGTCGATCTTGCCGGTCAGCGTCATCCTGGCGCCTTCTCCGTCCTCTGCCAGCCGGACGTTTAAGTCCGCGGTCTGCCGGAACTCCGCTTCCGTCTCCTCGACGTGGAAGTCCCCCGCCTCAAGTTGGTCACTCAGCCGCTTAAGCGCCTGGTCCACCAGTTCTGTCATGCGGTAAATGGAGTATTTGCTGCGCTCGCTGTCAAAGAGGACCTGGCTGCCGTTGTCCTCGACTGCCTGCCGGGTCAGGTCCTGCGCCAGATGAAAACGTTCGGCGTCATCCCCCCTCCCGTCTTCCCAGCTCTTGCCCGCCTCCTTCATCCGCTTGGCGTAGCGGTCCAGGGCGTCGTGAATGACGCTGCCCCGGTCCATACCGGAAAAACTGAAATCCGGCCGGTCCCTGAGCCTTAGGCCATACTGAAGGAAATGCTTGAATTCACATTCACAGAACCTCTCCAGTCGGGAGGCGGAATTGACCAGATCCCTGCCGTAGAGGGCTGTCGCCGCGGCTTGTCCGATCCGATCCGTCGCCTTCCGGCTGCCCGCCGCCCTTAAGAGCAAGTCCGCCCGGTCGGAGAACTCCGGATTCGCCCGATACCAGGCGAAGAGTTCCTGGTAGTCCTGTCCCGGCAGCTTCTCTCCGATACGCTGGATCCCCTCGGTTAAAAGAGCCAGGTCGGGGTCGGCGCACTCCACCCGGTCCATCAGATGCAGGTCCGGCTGTCCGCCCAAATCCTCTTCAATCGCAAGGTCGGGATAGAGCCTTTGCAGAACCCCGATCAGAAAGGCAGGACGGAGCGCCTCGCCCGCCGGGTCCGCCTTGCTAAAGGACAGATAGAGCTGCTCCGAGGGCTTGGTCAGGGCCAGATACAGGTAGAAACGTTCGATATACATGGCTCTCCGCGCCGTGGGCTTAAGCCGGACCTTCATGGTCTCCAGCTTTTCCCGATCCGCTTCACTTAGGATTCCGCCGGCAGCCTGCTTTTTGGGAATCAGCCCCTCGTTGACACCCAGTACGATCAGGACCCTGACCTCTCCCAGCCGGCTCCGCTCCAGATCTCCGCAGAGAACCATATCCGATCCCGGCGGGATGATGCCGATCCGGACCTCGGAAAGCCCCGCTTCCACCAGGTCCCGGTAGTCGGACATGGAGATCTGCTCATCCCCCAGGACTTCGACCAGCTTGTCCAAAAAGCTCATGATCTTGGGATAGACCTGGTCATATTCCCTGGCAAGGTCCTGGCGGCCCTCCGCCTCAAAGCGGTCCCGCCTTTCCTTAAGCTTTTCCTCTGCCCGGCTCCTGACGCAAAATTCGTAGAGGGCGAGGGACTTGTCCCTGACCGTACTGCCCCGCTTGGAGAAGGCGTCGGCAAGGGGGTCCAGCAGGTCCGTCACCCGCTTTCTTAAGACATTGAGCTGATCCAGCTCATCCGGGTCCTGTCCCCGGTACAATTTGCTAAAGTCGGTCCTCCACTTACTCTTGCCCCGGATGCCGCAGCCCAGGGCATAATTTTCCAGATGTTCAATCTCATCATCCGTAAAATCGGTCATGCCGCTTTTCAGCAGGCGGAAAATACTCTCGTAGCGGTAACTGTCCGCGCAGACAGCCAGCGCCGCCCGGATAAATTCGGCAAAGGGATTGGTCAGGATGCCCCTCTTTTCATCGAGGAAATAGGGGATCTTCCATTCCCCAAAGACCTGGCGGATATAGTTGCTGTAGGTAGCGGGATCCCCCGATACGACTCCAATCTCCCGGTAGCGATAACCCCGCCGGACCAGGCTGTGGATGAGACGCGCCGTCTCCTCCGCCTCCCGGTGGGGATTCTTTAAGACCCGGATATGAATGTCCGTGATCTCCCCCTCCCATCCGGCGTGGTCCCGCCGAAGCAGGTTCCGTTCCAAAAAGGTCAGCTCCTTAGAAGATTGGTGGCGGCTCTTCCCCTCATCCAGCCGGATCAGGGGCTTTATCTTTGTTCCGGTCTTGTCCGCAAGGTCCTTTAAAGACCGCAGCATCTGGTGGCTGAGCCAGAAGAGATTCTGGGGATTGACCCTGGCAAAGGGGTCCTCCCTTTGATCCAGGGTCGCCGTCACATAGAGGTCCCGGGTCAGCCCCAGCAGCTTTTCGACCAGTTTCAGCTGGATCGGCGTAAAACCGGTGAAGCCGTCCAAGACAATCACGCTGTCCTTCAGCTTCTCTGACCGGTCCGCGACCGAGCAGAGGATATCCGGAACCTCCTCAGCCGTCATAAGGGACCCTTTCAGTTTCTTCATGAACTCCCTGTAGATGAGGGAGACGTCCTGCATCTTAAGATCAAAGGAAGCCGGGCGGTCCCCGCCTCCCTCGCCTGCCGCGGCAAGACTTTCCGGCGAATCGCCGTAGAGCATCAGCTCCGAGATCAGCGCCTTCATCTCCGCCAGGTTCTCCGGTCTTACGAGGTGGCTGCCGAAATAGGCCAGCTTCTTCTTTTGCTCAAGTGCAATCTTCTCCAGCAGGAAGGTCTTGCCTATCTCCTCCAGGGGCTTTAAGGCATGAAACCCGATCTCCTGAAAGACCCGGTAGGCGAGCCGGTTAAAGCTCAGCACATCAATATTCATGATACCCCTGCCGGGATGAAGGTTGATCAGGTCCTTCTGCGTCTGCATGGTCGACTGCTCCGGCACGATGACATAAAAGCGTCCGGTCGGATCTGCCAGACTTAAGTCAATAATCGTCTTAAGCGCCTTGGTCGTTTTCCCGGACCCGGAACTTCCGGTGATGATTGTCAAAGCCATCCGCTTCCTTACCTTTCCCCTTCCTCCGGTTCTTCTCCGAAGTCAGGCAGCTCATCGGCGGTCCCGGTCAGGTCGATGATCCGCTCCGCCTCTTCCTGGTCGAGTTCCCCGATCTGCTTCATCCTTCTGGTGATAATCTGCGTCCTGTGGTGCAGCTTATCGGCGGAAGAGACCGCCTCCGACAGCTTCTTCTGGGTCTTCTGGACCTCCAGGTCCATCCTGCCGAACTGGGTCTTGACCGCCTCCAGCAGCTTCATCACTTCCACGCTCTTTTTTGAGAGGGCGATGTTCCGAAAACCTGCCTGCAGGCTGTTTAAGATCGCCGTGATGGTCGTCGGTCCCGCTATGATAATGCCCATCTCCTGGCACTTCTCCGCCAGCCCGTCGATGCGGAGGACCTCCGCGTAAAGCCCCTCCGTCGGCAGGAACATAATGGCATAGTTGGTCGTGCGGGGCGGAGCCAGATATTTGTCGCGGATGGTCCTCGCCTCATCTAAAATCCGACCTTTCAGCTGACCGATGCCGGCACTCAGAGCTTCGGCATCCCCCTGCTCCGCCGCGTCCGCGATCCGATTGTAGAGATCGGACGGAAACTTGGAATCGATCGGCATGAGAGCCGTGTCCTCCCCATCGGCAGATGGGAATTTCACGGCGAATTCAACCCGATCTCCCGAGTTCTTCTTGGTCGCGATATTTTCCTCGTACTGGGACCGGGTCAGGGTCTGCTCCAGGATGCGGCCCAGCTGCACCTCCCCCCAGGTCCCCCGGGTCTTGACATTTGACAGGGTCTTATTTAGATCCGTCACGCCCTCGGAGAGATGTTCCAGCTCCCCCAGGGACCGGTAGAGATTGCCCAGCTGCTCCCCGATTGTCTTGAAGTTCTGGTCCAGCCGCTCATTGAGAGAGTGGTCCAGCTTCTCGCTCACCGTCCCCCGAATCTGGTCCAGCTTTTCCTCGTTGGACCGACGGAGCCGCTCGGTCGTAACCGTCAGGGTCCTCACCATGCGGTCCTGCATGCCAGCCAGGGCGTCCGTCTGCAGATTGGAGGCATTCAGGAGCTGGTCGGACTGGGTCTTCAGCCCCTTCCTAAGGGTATCCGAGACCTCGCTTCTAAGTCTTGAGTTAAATTCCGCGCTCGACCGCATACTGCTGTCCACCTGGCTCTGCAGCCGGATCAGGTCCTCGTGAATCTGCCTGCTGCCGCCCCTTTGGGATAATTTAGCCTGCCGCACCAGGACCAGGATCAGTAAGATCAGGACCAGCAGCAAAAGGACGCTGATCACCACCATCTGTATTGTCGTCATGAATCCCCCTTATTCGCTTCAAGCTTTGCTTCATTATACTCCGAACACACGTTCCTGTCCAGTCATCCTCTCCGCCCCATGTGACCATCCCTCTTCCAGAGAGCAGATCCTTTAACATAATGAAAGAGAACTTCTATCGCTCCCCTTACGATTCGTCTAATAAAAAATCCCCGAAAGCAGCCTTAGATCAGACTGCTTTTGGGGATCCGTACTTGTAGAGATATGACTTATTCCTGAAACGATATTTTCCCTTTTACTTGAGCTTTTGACTGCTTTTTCCAGCGACCTGCCCTGATCAGCCTGCCAGCTTCTTTACAGCTCGCAGTTGCCGACCGTTCTGGGGAAGGGCAGGACGTCGCGGATATTCTGCATGCCGGTGATGTACATGACGGCGCGCTCAAAACCGAGACCAAAGCCCGCGTGACGGGTCGTTCCGTAGCGGCGCAGGTCCAGATAGAACTGGTACTGGTCAAGACTCATGTCCAGTTCCTTCATTCTTGCCAGCAGCTTGTCGTAGTCCTCTTCACGCTGGGAGCCGCCGATGATCTCTCCAATGCCGGGAACCAGACAGTCCACAGCCGCAACGGTCCTGCCGTCAGGATTCTGCTTCATATAAAATGCTTTGCACTCCTTGGGATAGTCGGTGACAAAGACCGGCTTCTTAAAGATCTGCTCGGTCAGATACCGCTCATGCTCGGTCTGCAGCTCCGCTCCCCACTCCGGCTTGTAGTCGAAGTCCTGACCGGATTCCTGAAGCAGGCGAATGGCCTCGGTATAGGTGATACGGCCGAAGTCGTTGCTGACCACGTTGCGGAGGCGGCCCAAAAGCCCCTTGTCGACAAACTGGTTGAAGAACTTCATTTCCTCCGGGGCCTCTTCCAGCACATAGTTGATGATATATTTGAGCATGGCCTCGGCGCAGTCCATATCATCTTCCAGATCGGCAAAGGCGATCTCCGGCTCGATCATCCAGAATTCGGCGGCGTGGCGCGTCGTATTGGAATTCTCCGCCCGGAAGGTCGGTCCAAAGGTGTAAATGTTGCGGAAGGCCTGGGCAAAGGTCTCGCCCTGCATCTGACCGGAAACGGTCAGATTGGTCGCCTTGCCGAAAAAATCCTGGGAGTAGTCGATCTTACCCTCTTCCGTCCTGGGGACGTTGTTCAGGTCCAGGGTCGTAACCTGGAACATCTCGCCCGCTCCTTCCGCGTCAGAGCCCGTGATGAGGGGGGTATGGACATAGACAAAGCCCTGGTCCTGGAAGAACTTGTGAATGGCGTAGGCAATCAGGGAACGAACGCGGAAAGCCGCCTGGAAGGTGTTGGTGCGAGCCCTCAAATGGGGAATGGTCCTAAGGAATTCCATGCCGTGGCGCTTTTTTTGAAGCGGGTAATCCGGCGTGGATTCGCCCTCCACGGTGACGGTCTCAGCCTGAATCTCAAAGGGCTGCTTGGCATTCGGAGTAGCGACCAGGGTGCCGGTCACAATGATGGCGGAGCCGACATTGAGGTGAGCGATTTCCCCATAATTGTCCATGCTGTCATGGATGACGACCTGCAGGGTCTGAAAGCAGGTCCCATCGTGAAGGACAACGAAACCGAAGGACCTGGAATCGCGGATTGACCGGATCCAGCCGCCGACGGACACCTGTTTGCCGATATATTGCTCTGTTTCTTTAAAAAGCTCTTTTACTGTAACGAGACTCTCCATGATCTGAACCTCCGATAAAAGTCAAAATGAACCTATTTATTATACGTTGAAGCTCCGGAATTGTCTAGAATCGGGGGAAATTTTCCTGACAGACCACATGTCCGCCTCCGGTTACAGATTTTTGATCATTCCCGCAAAGATAGCGGAGCCGTCCGCACCGGTGATAACGAACAGGAATGGCCGATCCAGCACGAAGTCCAGCGTTTCCTCCGATGGAGGAGCCGCTGTCGCCGCCAGATCCAGTTCCGTATAGGCCGCGCCGGTGACACCGTTCTCATCGACTTCAACCGCTGCCGCGTGTTCCGCCTTGCCAAGATACAGGTCTTCAGCGTTCTCTGTCAGAGGTGAAAAATCCGCCCGATCCGGATCCAGAACATCTTTTACTCCCAACTGCTTCAGCACTTCCAAAAGATCCGTTTTCTCATGCACCTTAAATTTCGGCACCGACAGGTGGACATCCAGATCCTTCCATTCGTCTGTTTCATCCTCGCCGCAGGCTGCCGCTTTCAGCACAGCGGGATCATTCGCCAGATCCATCACGGAGGCTCCCGTCTCAGGCAGATAAAAATACATTCCTCCGCTGTCCCAAAGGCTCAGCCCCACGGCTGTGAAATTCTCCGTCCGGCAGACACTCATCCGGTCAGAGCGGTGCATCATCTCCACAGTACTGTCCCCGGCGGTTCCGTGGAAGGTTTCTTTCGTGTCCGCCTCCTTTCGGAACTTGTCCGTCCAGTCTGCGCGATAGTAAATCGAAGAAATCACCGCCAGAACCGTATCCCGGTCGAGTTTCATTCCCTTCGCATCTTCTTTCAGCAGACCGCCGGTATGTTCCTCCGTCCATCTCTGCAGCGCCCTGCTCATCTCAGGCGACGCGGGGTCGCCCCGGAAAGAGTCCGCATAATACTGCTCTCCCAGCCTTTTCAGGATCTCTTCCTTATAGGGAATCGAATCTTTCAGCCAGATCGAATTTGCCGGCAGGCTTTTCAACACAGGAGTATCGACGGAATTGCTTTCCCAAAGTGCCTCCACCCTCTCCCGGAGAGCCTTCAGATCAGATGTTTCCAGAAAATCAAGGAGCTGCGAACGGGTGCTGCCTTTCGAAGTCTCCGCCAGCAGGGAAAAGGCAAACCAGGTGTTGAGCGGGGAAAATACCGCATTTTCATCGCTGTCATCTTTCGTTCCCAGAATCTCCCGCATCATTTTCCTATAGTATGCGTTCATCTCCTCCCGGTACTTCGCGGCAGTATCAACCTTGTCCTCGTAGGTCTTAAACCAGGCCTCCCGCTCCTCGCTGTCCATAAATCTCCCGGCACGCATACCCTTCGCGATGGCAGCCGGTCGTGCCGCCTTCGTCCGCTTCGGACTCCGGAACAGGCGCGGCACCAATACAGCAGCCAAGGCAGCCGTGGACAGAACCGCCGCAGCCAAGATCACTGTCACAAGTTTTCTCCGCGACAGGCGCTTTCTATGTTTCATACGAGCCTCCTCTCTACGCTTTATACATCCTGTGCAAACGCGGCTTCTCTCCCCGCGACACAGGTTCCCTGTCTATTCCATTATATGTTACAGGAAACAAAACTGTCCAGAATCGGGAAAATGTCTGCTTCCAAACGATTTTATGTCCGCAGGAATTGACAAGTTCATCAAATCAGATTATGATTTTGATGTTGCGACATGCAGCGCCAAGGGGAGCCCGCTGAAGCGAGCTGAGAGTGAGTTGTTTAACTCAGACCCGGAACCTGATTTGGATAATGCCAACGTAGGGACATATCGAGACTGAAGAACAGACCTTTTCAGCGGACATGCCTTTCGTGCATGTCCGCTGTTTTTTATTATCTTATAAAGGAGGTCTATCATGAAACTTTTTGTCAACGGGGACGGCGGGCTGACCACCGCCGGTTATGCGGGCGCAGCCGTCCTGATCTTTCTCATCCTGATCGTCATTTCCGCCATCGGCGGCAGGGGCAAAAAGATCAGCGCCAGGATCCTTGCCTGCTCGGCGGCTGCCATCGCCCTCGCCTTTGTCTGCTCCTTCATCGCCATTTTCCACATGCCCATGGGCGGGTCCGTCACCCTCTTTTCCATGCTCTTTATCACCCTGATCGGTTATTGGTACGGTCCGGCAATCGGCATCATGGGCGGCGTCGCCTACGGTCTGCTCCAGCTGATCCAGGATCCCTATATCGTCTCCCTGCCCCAGATGGTGGTTGACTATCTCTTCGCCTTCGGTGCCCTGGGTCTGTCCGGCTTTTTCTCGGGCAGCCGCCATGGACTCATGAAGGGCTACCTCGCCGGCGTCATCGGCCGCTTTGTCTTCTCGGTTCTCTCCGGCGTCATCTTCTTTGCGGATTACGCTCCCAAGGGCATGAATCCCTTTGTCTACTCTGTCTCCTATAATGGCGCCTACCTGGCTGCCGAAGCTGCCATCACCATCATCGTTCTTTTAGTTCCGGCTGTCAGCCGCGCTCTTGCCAATGTCAAGAACCTGGCTGCTGCCGACCGGTAAGAGTCAAGTTCCTGCAGCTCTTTTGGGCCCCTTTACTGATCCGGTTTTTTATAACTGACGAAATCGTAGCTTTCTAAAATTTCGCAGAATTTTAAGAGCCGGTCGTAGAGGGGCTCCGCTTTTTTCCCAAACTGCCGTCCCAAAGCGTAGGCAATCTTTTCGATATTGGTCTGCCCATCCATCTGGTTCCAGATAAAACTGCCGACATCATCCAGATGAACATAAGAAATTCGCGGTTTTTTAAAGAGCTTCTGGGCGATCCAGTTCATCTTTCCCTTATTTTCAATGCTGAGCGTTACCTTGCCCTTTTCATCCTTACTCCAGTCCCGGATCTTATCCGCCCGGATCACCGGAATATACTGTTTGTAAATCTCAATAATCTGATCCCTTGTCAATTTTGTTTTCTTAGCCATAGGTCAAATCCCATTCCTTATCAGATGAAAAACACGCACCGAAAGCTGGTTCATAAGCCTTCCTTCGGTGCGTGCTTCTATGTTCATTTCCTATCCGAGGACCTTACGCCTCAGCTTTTTTCTTCCCGCTGGTGAAGCGGATCACGGTCAGGATCATCAGAATAAAGACAATCAGGCTTCCGATTCTGCCTGCCGCCGGGCTTAAACTCAGCCTCTTGGAAAGATCCATCATGTCGGCAACGCCAAGTACCGCAAATACCGCAAGCAGAATACCGACCAGACCTTCACCGGCGATCATGCCGGAGCAGTAGAGGATACCGCGGTTGACGGTTTCCTTCTTTTCCTTCTCATCGCTGTACTTCTTCTTGTCATAGAAGAGACGAACCAGTCCGCCGACCATGATGCAGGCGTTGAGCTGGACCGGCAGGTAGACGCCGATTGCGAACGGCAGGACCGGAATGCCAAGAATTTCGATGACACAGGCCAGAACCACACCGGTGATAACAAGCCCCCACGGAAGCTTACCGCCCATAACACCTTCTACGATCATCTTCATCAGAGTCGCCTGCGGAGCGCCCAGCTGCTTGGAACCAAAGCCCCAGGCCGCATCCAGCAGGTACAGGACGCCGCCGATTGCGACAGCCGCAACAATCACACCGATAATTTCCGCATATTGCTGCTTGATCGGGGTCGCGCCAACCAGATAACCGGTTTTCAGATCCTGAGAAGTATCGCCCGCTATCGCAGCAATAATACAGATAACCGTACCGATCGCAATGGCAGCTCTCATGCCTGCCGCACCGTTCGTTCCAGTAGCCTTCAGAATAATGGTAGAGAACAGCAGGGTCGCAATGGCCATACCTGAGACCGGATTGTTGGAAGATCCGACAATACCGACCATACGGGAGGAGACGGTTGCGAAGAAGAACCCGAAGATAACAATCAGGATTGCCCCTCCGAAGCCGACCGGTACCTGAGGAAGAACCGCTGTCAGAACGATCAAAACGACAATTGCGATAATAACCGTCTTCATGCTCAGGTTCCTGTCTGTACGAAGGCCGCTGTTCTGCTGGCCGCCCGCCAGATCCTTCAGGGAATCCCGGAAAGTACGGATAATCAGAGGCAGGGACTTGATCAGGGAAATAATGCCGCCGGCTGCCAGAGCCCCCGCACCGATGTAGCGGATATAGGACCCCCAGATCGCGCCAACGCCGCCTTCCGCGAACATCTCCTTAATTGGAGCGGTTCCCGGATACATGGTGACATCCGCACCGAAGAGAACGATCAGCGGGATCAGCATCATCCAGGAGACGACGCCGCCTGCGAACATATAGGAAGAGATCTTGGGTCCGCAGATATAGCCGACAGAGAAGACAGCCGGATAGATCTGGGTTCCGATCTGCCCCGCATAGCTTCCGATACCGCTATCCGGGGTATTCACTTCGCTCGGAACGACCTTCAGAGCGTCAATGACAAACTTAAAAACAGCTGCAATACCCAAACCCGCGAACACCGTCGCGGCAGAGGAACCTCCCTCTTCACCGGCAAGCAGAACTTCCGCGCACGCCGTGCCTTCCGGATAGGGAAGGGTACCATGCTCCTTGACGATCAGAGCATTCCGGAGCGGAACCATGAAAAAGACGCCCAAAAGCCCGCCGATCAGACAGATGATCATGATCTCCGGCAAGTTCGGCTTATCCATGACCCCTTCCTTTGCCCAGAGAAACATAGCCGGCAGGGTGAAAATCGCGCCTGCGGCCAGGGACTCTCCTGCCGAACCGACCGTCTGCACATAGTTGTTCTCCAGAATGGAATCCCGCTTTAAAATGATGCGGATGACCCCCATTGAAATAACAGCCGCCGGAATAGAAGCGGAGACGGTCATACCGACGCGAAGACCCAGATAGGCGTTCGCAGCGCCGAATACCACAGAAAGAAGAGCGCCCATGATGATCGAAAATACGGTCATTTCCGGGACGATCTTCTCAGCGGGGATATACGGCTTAAACTGTGTTTTGTTATCCATTTGAGATAACCCCCTCTTAAATGATTTATAGTGTAACACTGCACTACGCTAAAGCGCAGATAGCGCTTCAGTACATAATACAACCTACATACTTGCACCATTATAGCGCTTTATAGAAATTTTACAAATAACAGTTTTGTTTTTTTGTATAAAAAAGAATGGCTCCCCATCCCAAAGACAGGCAAACCATTCTAAAAATCAGATTTTAAAGTTCGATACCGTCGAAGCGTACCTGCATATAGGTCTTGATCAGCTGGACACATTTTTCAAAGCCCAGCTTGGAAGAATCGAGGCAGAGGTCGTAGTGGTGGGCGTCGTCCCATTTTTCGCCGGTATAGTAATAGTTATAGTCGGCACGCCGCTTATTTTCCTTGTCAACGTACTTCTCCAGATCCTTAGGAGGCAGGGAAACCCTGAGGTTCGCCTGCTCCAGCAGGTAGGGCCGGGGGGCGTGGACAAAGACGCGGACCACATTGCTCCTGCCCTTTAGGACATAGCCGCCCGCCTTACCGACAATGACGCAGGGCTGGGATTCCGACAATCTCTGGATGGTGTGAGCCTGGAGGGCAAAGAGGTTCTTGGGGGAGGTAAAATCCTTATCATTGGGGGATAGAACCTTCCCGTCGTAGATGCCCGCCGGGGCAAACAGGGGTCTGCCCTTAAACTCTTCACTCGCCTGATTGAAGAGGCCCTCGCTGATGCCGGATTCCTCCGCCGCGATCTTGGTAATCTCTTTTTCATAGTAGTGGATGCCCAGGTCCTTAGCCAGCATCACACCGATGGTTCTGCCGCCGGAACCATACTCCCGGTTGATGGCAATGGTAATCTTCTGATTCATAGCCTCTCCTTTACTCTCCCAGATATGCCTTGCGGATCGAGTCGTCCTCAAGCAGGTCGGAAGCCTTGCCCGAATTGGTGATGCTGCCGGTCTCAAGGACATAGGCGCGGTCGGCAATGGTCAGCGCCTTCTTGGCGTTCTGCTCGACCAGAAGAACCGTGACCCCCTGTTCGGAGACCTGCCGGATAATATCAAAGATCTCGTTGACGAAAATGGGGGAAAGTCCCATGGACGGCTCGTCCATCAGGATCAATCTGGGTTTTGACATGAGGGCGCGGCCCATGGCAAGCATCTGCTGCTCGCCGCCGGACAGGGTTCCCGCCAGCTGCTTTTCCCGTTCCTTTAAGCGGGGAAAACGGCGATAGATCCCGCTTAAGGTCTCCGCCTTTTCCGCCCCATCCTTTCGGGTGTAGGCGCCCAGCATCAGGTTCTGGTAGACCGTCAGCTCCGGGAAGACCCGCCGGCCCTCCGGCACATGGGCGATGCCCATGCTGACGATCTTGTGGGGCGGAGTATGGGTGATATCCTTTCCTTCAAAGAGGACTCTGCCGCCGGATTTTTCCACCAGACCGGTAATCGTATGAAGAGCGGTCGTTTTTCCCGCTCCATTGGCGCCGATGAGGGCGATCACCTCCCCTTCATCGACTTTAAAATTGATGCCCTTCAAAGCCGGAATGACGCCGTACTTGACTTTGAGGTCCTCTACCTTCAACATTTCTGCCATCTTAAACCTCCTTAGTCTTCGTCGTCACCCAGGTAAGCCTTGATGACCTCCGGGTTTGCCAGCACTTCCCGGGTCTCCCCCTGAGCCAATGTCCTGCCGAAATTCAAAACCGTCAGCTCTTCACAGATACCGAAGACCAGCTTCATATCGTGTTCGATGAGCAGGATCGTCATCCCGAAATGTTCCCGGATATAAGCGATATTTTCCATCAGCTCCTCGGTCTCATTGGGATTCATGCCGGCTGCCGGTTCATCAAGGAGCAGGAGTTTGGGATTGGTCGCCATGGCGCGGGCAATCTCCAGCTTCCTCTGCTTGCCGTAGGGCAGGTTGGAGGAGAGGGTGTCCGCCTCCTCTTCCAGGTGAAAGACCTTCAAAAGCTCCAGAGCCTTTTCATTCATCGCCTTCTCCGTTTTAAAATAGGAAGGAAGACGGAAAATCGCCGCAGCCGTCGGATAGGGATACTGGTTGTGAAGGCCGATCTTGACATTATCCAGGACCGAAAGCTGCTTAAAGAGACGGATATTCTGGAAGGTTCTGGCTATGCCGGCCCGATTGATCTCAACCGTGCTTCTGCCTGTGATATCCTGTCCGTCTAATTTAATGATGCCCTCCGTAGGCTTATATTCGCCAGTCAGCAGGTTGAAGACCGTGGTCTTGCCCGCCCCGTTGGGTCCGATCAGACCGTAGAGCTGACCCTTTTCAATGGTCAGCTCAAAGTCGTCGACGGCGCGGAGACCGCCGAACTGAATGGCGAGGTTTCTGACTTCAAGGAGTGCCATCACTGCACC
Source organism: Lachnospiraceae bacterium UBA3689 (assembly GCA_002371465.1). Lineage (GTDB taxonomy): Bacteria > Bacillota > Clostridia > Lachnospirales > Lachnospiraceae > Chordicoccus. The sequence goes on from DFIU01000018.1 coordinate 76,946, forward strand.
TCCTTTTCTTTTTTGCGAAATGGATTGTGGGCTTCGATAAAGGCTCTGGACTTGGGATTCCAGTTGACGATCATCATGACGATCATGATCACCGCGTAAATGAGCATACGGTAATCGCCGATAAACCGGAGGACCTCTGGAATCAAGGTCAGGATGACTGCCGCTATGATGGACCCCCGGGTCGATCCGATACCGCCCAAAACGACAAAGACCAGGAAGAGAATCGACATATTGTAACCGAATCTTGCCGGAGTCGCGATCAGAGAGGCAAGGTTGTGGGCGTAAAGAGCGCCCGCGCAGCCCGCGATGACGGCAGAGAGGGTAAAGGCTAACATCTTGTAGCGGGTCACCCGGATGCCGACGGACTCCGCCGCGATCCGGTTGTCGCGAATCGCCATGATCGCCCGCCCCGACCGGGAATTGACCAGGTTTAAAACCACGATGACCGAGATCAGCAGGATGATAAAGCCGACGGTAAAGGTCGCGTCGTAGGGCGTGCCCGTGATTCCCTGGGGTCCGTTGATGATCATTTCATCCATATCCATGGCAGCGGAACTGTCCAGAGAAAAGCGGATCGAATTGCCGACTTTACCGACGTAGAGGACGTTCATGATGTTCTTGATGATCTCACCAAAGGCGAGCGTAACAATCGCCAGATAGTCCCCATTGAGGCGCAGGACCGGGATGCCGATCAAAAAGCCGAAGATACCGGCGACGATGCCCCCGACCAGAATCGCCAGGAAGAACCTGGGAAAGGTGTTCATGGAAGCTTCCGTTACCTTGGAGAAAAATGCCGCCGAAAAGGCGCCGACACACATAAAGCCGGCGTGGCCCAGCGACAGCTCGCCTAAAATGCCGACGACCAGGTTCAGGGAGACCGCCATGGTCGCATAGACGCAGAGCGGAACTAAAAGACCTCCGAGGTGGCTGTTGATAAGGCCTGCCTGGGCGGCGATAGTGACGGCTGCATAGAGGACCACGATCATGGCGATGGTGGCAAAATTGTCTTTGGTCGCTTTTGTAAGTGTTCTTTTCTTCATATCCTGTGCGGCCTCCTTCAGACTTTTTCCTGAATCACTTTACCCATAAGACCGGTCGGCTTTACGAGCAGGACGATGATCAGGACAGAAAATACGATGGCGTCGGAGAGCTGGGAAGAAATATAGGTTCTCGCCAGAATCTCGATGATGCCCAGGACCAGACCGCCGATCATGGCTCCCGGGATCGACCCGATCCCGCCCAGAACCGCCGCGACAAAGGCCTTGATGCCGGGCATGGCGCCGGTGTAGGGGGACAGGGAGGGGTAGGCGGAACAAAGCAGCACGCCCGCAACTCCCGCCATGGCGGACCCGATCGCAAAGGTCAGGGAAATGGTTCCATTTACGCTGATGCCCATGAGGGACGCCGCATCGCGGTCCTGGGAAACTGCCAGCATAGCCTGACCCGGCTTGGTCTTATTGATGAAGAGCTGCAGAGCCGTCACCAGGATCAGGCTGACGACGATGGAGATCAGGGTCGTCCCCGGAATGACAAAGGGGCCGGCCGCCACCGTCTGGAAGGGGACGACTGAGGAAAAGATCTTGGGGTCCGACCCGAAGATCAGAAGCGCCATATTTTCCAGGAAATAACTGACGCCAATCGCCGTAATCAGGACGGCAAGCGGAGATCCCGCCTTCCGCAGCGGTTTGTAGGCGATCTTTTCAATGGCGATGCCAAAAAGGAGGCAGCCGCCGACCGCAAAGAGGATACCCAGGCCAACCGGCAGGGACAGGGTCGTAATGACGGTGAAGGCGATGTAGGCGCCGACCATGATGATATCGCCGTGGGCAAAGTTGAGCATCTTGGCGATTCCATAGACCATAGTATAGCCAATCGCAATAATCGCGTAGATACTCCCCAGACTTAATCCGTTAATTAAGTTTGTGATAAAACTGACCATATATTCCACCCCTCGGTCATAAAATTATTTGAAGCCAACTACTTTTATCTTAAACATTTTTCAGAATATTTCCACACAAAAATTAAAAATCCACCTCTCCGGCTGCCTTAAATTTCTTAACTAAAGTCTTTAGCAGATCCATCAGCTTCTTATCTCCTATTGATCCTTACTGATCAGCCGCTGGACTTTCTTCTGCCGGCGCTTTCTGATCAGTTATCGAACGAACTTCTATAATATACAGTACAGATAGAGAATGAAAATGTGGGACACCACGAGGATGTCCCACATCAGGCGGTTGATTTTGATGCCTGCGGTCTTAAGCTGCCGCGCTGGCCGCTTCAGCGGCTTCGTCCTCCATGGAGACGTAAGCACCGTTCGTGATGGAAACGGCCTTGGGCTCCTTGTCCGGTTCGCCGTCAGCAGTCCAGTGGATGGTTCCGGTCAGGCCTTTCACTTCAATTTTGGTCATGCCGGTCTTGACCGCATCGCAGATATCGGATACGGACTGATCCGGTGTCACCTTCTCCTCTTCCGCCGCCGCCTTCATCGCGTAAACAGCGTCGTAAGCGTCAGCCGCGAACTGGTTGGGGGTCACGCCGTAGCTGTCCTTGAAGGTCTTGACAAAGTTCTGGGTCTTCTCATCCTTAGCGTCAGCCGCGAACGGGGTCAGGAGCATAACGCCCTCTGCCAGCTTGGTGTCGAAGTTGTCCATATCCAGCATACCGTCAAGGCCGTCGCAGCCGAAGAAAGAAGCCTTGATACCCAAAGTAGAGGCCTGGGTCAGAATGGTCGCTGCCTGGGTGTAGTAAATGGGCAGGAAGATCAGATCGACATTGGCGTCTTTGCACTTCTGCAGCTGGGCTGTAAAGTCAGTGTTGGAATCTGCGGTAAATGCCTCCGCAACCTTGACATCCAGCCCCTGATTCTTCGCTTCCTTGACGAAATTCTGCTCGATACCAGAAGAATAGACGTCGGAGGAATCGTAGATGATGCCGACCGTCTTAGCCAGGTCGTGCTGACCGATATATTCAGCGGACTTGGTTCCCTGGTTGGGGTCGGAGAAGCAGACACGGAAGACGTTGTCATACTTGACGCAGTCCACAGCCGAACCGGACGGGGTCAGCTGGAAGAGATTGTCCGCCTTGGACCGCTCCGATACGGCGATGGAGCAGGCGCTTGTGGTAGAACCGACCAGCATCTGCATGCCCCAGTCTTTTAAGGTATTGTAGGCGTTGACGGACTTTTCATTGTCCAGCTCGTCGTCCTCGCCCCGGTACTCGATCTGGTAGCCGTTGATACCGCCGTTTGCATTGATCTCCTTGACCGCAAGTTCCGCGCCGTTGACGACGGCATTTCCATAGTTTGCCGCCGCACCGGTCAGCGGACCGATCGCTCCGATCTTAAAGGTTGGGCCGTCAGCTGCCGCCGTGGAAACTGCTGCCTCCGCCGGAGCGGAAGATGATACCTTGCCTGCCGATGAGGAAGCCGCATCCGTACAGCCTGCCAGCATGCCTGCCGTCATTGCCGATGTCAGAACCACGCTCAATACTTTTTTCATTTTCATCATCAGATCCTCCTTCATTCCCTCAAATCCTTTAATCATGAAAGATTTGAATACCATTCATGCAGTTTTTTCATGGAATTTGAATGACTCATACTATAATCCCCCTTTTTTTATTTGTCAACACTTTCATTTGCAAAATTCCCTCCACAAAAAAAGATCTCCGGCAGTCCACTTTATTCCTGGACTGCCCGAAGATCTCCTCCTGAATTTCTTCAATATCTAAATTCTTTACGCTTTTTAGTTGTCCGCCTTGATGGTCGCCTGGGACTCAACGTAGGAGACAAAGACGTTGCCCGCCTGCTCCATGCTGGCTGTGCTGTCGTTGATACCCATGTAGTAATGCTCCCCGGTCTGGTAGTTGTAGAGCAGGGTATTGTAGCGGTCGTAGCCGACGATCACGGTCGTGCTGCCGTCCGCCAGTTTGGTCACGACGGCGCGGCCCTGGGAGACCTGGTAGAGGACCTGGTCCAGCGTGCAGCCGCTTAAATTCATGATTGCCGCCTTGTCCCCGACGGCGCTCTGAAGGGCGTCGGCGTTGATCTGGCCGCCCAGGATGCCGGAAGGAATATCCTCGTTGTGCAGCTCTGTCTCATCCTTTTTATTGCCCCGCTCGTAGATGTACTGTCCCTCCTGGTTGACCACGACACCGACATGGGCGTCGGCATAGGTCACCGCCTCCGCCGGATCGGTCAGGACCTTCTCCAGGTGGCCGAAGGCATAGACATAATAGAGGGAGAAGCGGTCATTTTCCGGAATCTCCATGCGGATGCTGTCGACCTGTTCCGCATAGCGGATGGAGAAGGTTGTCACCAGGGGCTTCAGGTTGGTGACCGTCCTGGGGAACTTCAGCCGGACGGTCGTCCCCTGCCTGCCGGAAAAGCCCAGGTCGATGGCGACTTCCTTCTGATTGGTCTTTAAGTTGTTCATGATCGTGTCATCGGGAGCGGAAGCGTAATTGCCGTTGGCGTCCCGCATGACCCGGGTCAGCTTTGCCAGTCCCTCGGTCATGGCGATATCCGTCACCCAGTACTGGTCCTGGTGGTAGTCCTTGATCACCGAGCCGTCGAAGCTTTCGATCTTGAGCTGCCCCATCGCGTAGATCAGATTGCCCGCCGGCAGGGCTCGCAGGTCGTCCTTAGCCGCTATGCCGTAGAGCAGGTCCTCATTTAAAAAGCCCAGAGCGCGGACATAGGTCCGGTCCGCAGCCGAAATTTCCCTGGTTCTGCCGCTGTCCAGGTCCAGGAGCGTGATCGAAGTCGAGGCATTTTTATCCATCTCCTTCATATAGGCGATCTTGCTCTGGCTGTCCGAGGAGACAAAGCAGTCCGGATTAATATCCTCCAGGATCTTTTTGGTCTTGCCGGTTTTCAGATCCAGCCGGTAGACGATCCGGTCCAGATAGAGGAAGCAGGCGTCCTCTTCGGTGCTGTAGTAACTGAGCCTGGCGAGGTCCGATTTTAAGCAGCCGTAGGACCGGGGATATTCGATGAAGGCGCGCTCCGTCACAATGGAACTTTCCGAGTTGTAGTGGCAGAGGGAAATGCCCATTCGGCCCTCGTGGTCGCCCCGGCTCATATAGCCGTAGACCGCAAAATCGATGTCGCCGCTCTCGGAAATGCGGATCAGGTGGATCGAGTAGTCGTGGTTGTCGTCCCGGTCATCAGACCCCTTCGCCGTGTTGTGGAAGGAAAACACCTTGGACAGTTTGTTGGAGTTCTCACTGTATTCCCACAGATCGCCGTCCTGGACAAATGCCGCCGTATCGTTGGCTTCATTGGTCAGATAGGACAGGCGGCTGTCCGCCACGCCTAAATTGACGCCTGCCGCCGTAATCGAGGACGGGGAATTTCCATCAAAAACCTGCTCCGCATCCCGCTGGAAGTCCAGCAGCATCATCTTGGCGTTGTAGTAGCGCAGGCGGTAGAACTCGTGGACGTGGTAGATCTCTTCCTGCTTCGTTTCGTCCTCTGCCCTGATCAGGTAGTCATTGGTCAAAGAACAGGTCTCCGCATTGATCTCCCGGATGACCGGAATCGCCTTGCGGTAGATCTGGGGATGCAGATTTCCCCATGTTACCTGCTCTAAGGAGGACTTGATATCGACGCTGGTATAGGACCGGTTCTGAATGGTCTCATCCGTCTCCAGATAGGAGTTCAGATCCGAATTCACCTGGGGATTGGTGCAGTTCTCATAGAAATCATAGACGAACTGGACGTATTTATCCGTCACCAGGTCCGACCTCTGCAGGATCCTCGAGTAGTAATAGAGTTCCCGGTCGTCCGTCTTAATGGTAAAGCGGATGGGATATTCCCGGTTCATCAGGATCGGTTCCGCCAGGGAAATAGTCGCCGTTTTATAATCCCCGTCCGGCTTAAAATTGGTGATCTTGGCATTTTCAACGACCTTGCCTGTGTCGGGGGAAGTGATCTCGTAGGAGACCGAACTGATATCGTTGCCGTTGGCGCGGTAGGAGACCGAAATGGATCGGTCCGTCGTCATCGGGATCAGGGACGCCCGCATATCCGCGGCATCCATCCGGGTGACGAAGCCGTTCATCTGGTTGATCTTATTGCCGTTTAAATCGACGTACATAACAGGAAGCGTCGGATTTGAAAGATCCGACGCGCTTCTAACCTGTTGATGATTCATGAATCGGGAGAAGAAAAAAACTCCTCCTATAAATACTGCTATCAGAATGACAGCTTTAAGAACTCTGTTTCTCACGATATTTGTGGGCATCCTCCAACATCATGTCTTTGACTTTCATCAAACGGACCTGGGTACTGCGTTCGTTTTCATCCAGCTTCATGGTGATGTAACGGATCCCCTCCTGAGTCTGGGGAATAATTACATGCTCCAGCGCATTGACACGGCGGCGCGTCTTCTCGATTTCAGAAGCCATCAGCTGACAGGATTTTTCAACCTCAGCCAGCTTCAGCATTTCCGGAAAGACGTCCGAAAGGGACTTGACCGCACCGTCCAGATCGCTGGAAGTAAACGCAAAACCATAGGAATAAATGTCATTTTCATCCGCAGTCCTAGTATCGTAGTCGAAAACGGGAATGTCAACACTCATAACGTTTTTTTTGTCCGCCTTGAGATAGACCTCCTGCTTGGGAGCCATGAGGGCAGTCCGGAGGGTCTCCTCCGACATGCCCGCCTTGGCAAGGACAAAGTTCCGGTTCGCGTCCCTGATGCCCTTTTCCACTTTCAATCTCAGATCCATATCCTGGCGGACCAGATCGAGAAACTGTCTCATCAGCTCATCCCGCTTATCCTTTAAAAGCCGATGGCCCTTGACCGCCGTCATCAGCTTTTTTTTCAGCCGGGTCAGCTCCATTCTGGTAGGATTTACCTGTTTTGCTGCCAATTGAAATCCTCCTGGACCGCCCTGCCGTCCGGCAGGACCAGGTCCCATCTGTCTTGGGGTTAGATTACTTCTTATTGTAATACTGATCGAGCATCTCATCCGGAATTCTCTTCAGCTCGGAGCGGGGAAGCATACGGAGAAGGTCCCAGCCGATCTCCAAAGTCTCTTCGATAGACCGGTCTGTACTGTAGCCCTGGTTGACGTACTTCGCCTCAAAGGCGTCCGCGAACTTGGCATAGAGGAGATCGATATCGGTCAGAGCCGCCTCGCCCAGGACCAGCATCAGTTCCTTGGCGTCCTTGCCTCGCGCATAAGCGGCAAACAGCTGGTTCATGGTTGCGGCGTGGTCAGCCCGGGTCTTGCCCTCGCCGATTCCCTTGTCCTTCAGACGGGACAGGGAAGGCAGAACGTCGATGGGGGGCTGGATGCCCTTTCTGTACAACTCACGGCTTAAGATGATCTGGCCCTCCGTGATATACCCCGTCAGGTCGGGGATAGGGTGGGTCTTGTCATCTTCCGGCATGGTCAGGATGGGGATCATGGTAATGGACCCCTTCTTACCCTGCAGCCGGCCGGCTCTTTCGTACATGGAAGCCAGATCGGTGTACATGTAGCCCGGATAACCGCGGCGGCCCGGAACTTCCTTGCGGGCTGCGGAAACTTCGCGGAGAGAGTCCGCGTAGTTGGTGATGTCGGTCAGGATGACCAGGACGTGCATGTCCTTTTCAAAGGCGAGGTACTCAGCCGCAGTCAGAGCCATGCGGGGCGTGGAAATACGCTCGACCGCCGGATCGTTCGCCAGGTTGAGGAAGAGGACGGTTCGATCGAGTGCCCCGGATTCCCGGAAGGATTCCTCGAAGAAATGAGCCTCTTCAAAGGTGATGCCCATCGCCGCGAAGACGACCGCGAAGGGTTCGTCCGTACCGCGGACCTTAGCCTGCCGGGCGATCTGAGCCGCCAGGTTGGCGTGAGGCAGACCGGAAGCCGAAAAAATCGGCAGCTTCTGCCCTCTGACCAGGGTGTTCAGACCGTCGACCGCGGAGACGCCGGTCTGGATGAACTCAGCCGGGTAGACGCGGGCTGCCGGATTCATGGGCAGACCGTTGATATCCATTCTCTTGTCCGGCAGAATCTCCGGACCGTCGTCGATGACGCGCCCCATTCCATCGAAGACCCGCCCCAGCATATCTTCCGATACGCCCAGCTCCATGGCGTGACCCAAAAAACGGACCTTGGAGTTGGAGAGGTTGATACCGGTGGATGCTTCAAAGAGCTGAACCAGAGCATTTCCGTCGTCAATTTCGAGGACGCGGCAGCGTCTTTTTTCGCCGCTTGCCAGCTCGATTTCGCCCATTTCGTCATACTTGACATTTTCCACACCCTTGACGAGCATCAGAGGGCCGGCAACTTCCTGTATAGTACGATATTCTTTTGCCATGTCTTACTGATCCTCCTTACCGATAAGCGATGCGAATTCCTTGCTCAGATCGTCCGAGACCTTCCGGTACTGCTGGTCGATCTGGTCCTCATGGGTATACTTGAAGCGGCCGATCTCCTCGCGCGTCGCCATCTTGACGATATCGTTGATATCGGCACCCTTCTGCAGGGCCTCCGCTCCCTCTTCGTAGAAGGCGTAGACCAGCTTCATCATGTCGTACTGCTTGCCCAGGGAGGTATAGGTATCGATCTCATCAAAGGAGTTCTGATGCAGGAAGTCCTCGCGGATACTTCTCGCCGCCTCCATCTTCAGCCGATCCTGGGGAGAGAGGGCGTCCATACCGACCATCTGAACGATTTCGTTCAGGGAGTCCTCATCCTGCAAAAGGCTCATCAGCTTCTGCCGGACAGCCATCCAGTCTTCGTGGACGTTCTGATCAAACCAGGGACCCAGGCTGTCCAGATAGAGGCTGTAGGATGTCAGCCAGTTGATCGCCGGGAAATGCCGCTGGTAGGCAAGGTTGGCATCCAGTCCCCAGAAGACCTTGACAATGCGGAGGGTCGCCTGGGAGACCGGTTCGGAAATATCACCGCCCGGAGGGGATACGGCTCCGATAGCGGAAAGCTGGCCTTCCCGTCCCTCTTTGCCTAAGGTAATGACCCGACCGGCGCGTTCATAGAACTGGGCAAGACGGGAACCCAGATAGGCGGGGTAACCTTCTTCACCCGGCATCTCTTCCAGACGGCCGGACATCTCGCGGAGAGCCTCTGCCCAGCGGGAGGTGGAGTCCGCCATCAAGGCGACGGAGAAGCCCATATCCCGGAAATATTCGGCAATTGTGATCCCGGTATAGATGGACGCTTCACGCGCCGCAACCGGCATATCGGATGTATTGGCGATCAAAACAGTTCTTTGCATCAGGGACTCGCCGGTGCGCGGATCCTTCAGTTCGGGGAATTCGTTCAGAACGTCCGTCATCTCATTTCCGCGCTCGCCGCAGCCGATATAGATGACGACGTCCGCGTCCGCCCATTTAGCCAGCTGGTGCTGGGTGACGGTCTTGCCGGAACCGAAGGGTCCCGGGATGGCTGCAACACCGCCCTTGGCAATGGGGAAGAAACCATCGATGACCCGCTGCCCGGTTACCAGAGGCATATCCGGCGGCAGTTTCTTCTGATAAGGTCTACCTCTTCTGACCGGCCACTTCTGGACCATGGTCAGGTCCCTATCTCCCTTGTCCGTTTCAACGACCGCGATCGTCTCATCCAGGTTGAAGGAACCGGACCGGATGCTCTTGATCCTGCCGCTGACTCCGAAGGGGACCATGATCTTTTGCTGCACGACCTTGGTCTCCTGGACCGTTCCTAAGACATCACCTGCCGTAACTTCCCCGCCGACCCGGGCGGTCGCGACAAAGTCCCATTTCTTCACGTGGTCCAGAGCCGGAACGTCGACGCCGCGGGACAGACGGTCGCTGTGGGTCGCCTCCATGATCTGGTTCAGCGGTCTTTGAATTCCGTCGTAGATGGAACTGATCAGTCCCGGTCCCAGTTCCACGGAGAGCGGTGCCTCAGTTGAATAGACAGGCTCGCCGGGTCCCAGTCCCTGAGTCTCCTCATAGACCTGGATGGAAGCTTCGTCACCGTGCATTTCGATGATTTCACCGATCAGGCGCTGCTCGCTGACACGGACAACGTCGAACATGTTCGCGTCTCTCATGCCGGTGGCGACGACCAGAGGCCCCGCTACCTTTTTAATTACTCCTGTACTCATTTCGAGAATCACCTTTCTTTATCAATCATTGCCAAACAGGATGTCGGAACCGACTGCCTGCTCTACTGATTTCTTTACATTTCTGACGCCTGCTCCGGTATTGACCTTCACGCCCGGAATCTGGATGATCGCCGGGGTCAGTTTTTCCGCATAGCGGTCAATCTCTTCTTCAAGGAGGGCTGCCATCTGCTCCGTAATGTAGATGACACCGTAGCCGTTTCCCGCTATCTCTTTCAGCGTCTTGGCGGCATCCTCCGGCGAATCAGGGGATACCGGAAAGGTCGTCAGTCCCAGGGTCGCGAAGCCGTAGATGCTGTCGTAATCCCCCATCACTGCAATCTTATCCATACATCTTCCTTACCCTTTCCTGAATCACATCTTCAGAAAAATCATTCGCCTTCGCAGTCAGAATAATCCGCGCCATCTTGATCTCATTCTGTCTCGCCAGATAGTAGGCGATGACCGGCCCCGCCGAAAACGGATTGGTCCGCTCCGGCCGGATGGTTTCGATCAGACGGTTGTCGCACCAGCGCTCAAAAGCGGACGAAGATTCTTTTAACGCCTCCGCCGCCTCTTTCATACCGTGGTCTTCCAGGTAGGTCAGCAGGGTCTCTTCGCTCTCCGCTGCCGCATAGGCTATCTGGCGCACATCAAGGCTTCTGCAGGGAGCGAGGGCTTCCTTTAAAAAATCCAGGCTCTTGCCCGTCCGAACCGCCCGGACCGCAATCTTGATATCGGTCACGGCGACGGTGCTTTCCTCATAATCCCGAAGCAGGGGGCTCTTGCTCTTTTGCCCGGCAGCTTCCATGGCGTCCAGGCAGGCGCGGTCGACAATCACGTCGCACATCTGACCGTCATGGGTCTTGAGCATGATCTCGTAGGCGCGCTCGGCAGCCGCCCGCATGTGGTCCGGCAGAGCCGCGTAATCCTTCTCGGACAGGATCCTCACCATGGCATCCCGCCCGTAGCGGTCATGGTCATAGAAGGCGCGTTCGTTGATGTCAGGATCCATAACCTCTTTAATACCGGCCTTCAAGTTGTGATAGAGCTGAGGATAGGACAGGAGATCAAAGATCGCAGGATCGATCTTCAGTTCCTTCATGAGCTGTAGGGTCTTCTCCTCCTCTGCCATCAGGACCGCCTCCGGGTCCGATCCGGTATCCGGATCGCCCCAGCCCTTGTCCATCAGAAAACTTAAGACGGACTTTTGATCCTTTAAGCCTACCATCTGGGAAATATCGGTATCGGAAAGCAGGGACTTCTCCCTCACCCGGATTCGCGCGACTGCATATGCAAATTCCAAATCACTCATCCGCGTTCTCCTTTACCAAAGCACCTCATGTACCCTGTCGCTGAGTTCGTCCGTCTTTTCCGCAAAGAGGGCGGTCAGCGTACAGTTCTCATCAATACCGCTGTAGCGCAGTATAAATCCATTTTCAATATCCGCTGCCTGATCGGAAAGTCTCAGACTGCCGCCCTTTTTTTGAGCGACGGCGCTGATCTGATCCGCAAAATCGGCGGGAACCCGCGCCAGGTCCTTGCCAGATAAGAGCATCTCTCCCGCTCCCTTTTGCGCGTGTTCCTCGGTCAGTTTCAGCAGCATCGCAAAATACGCCGCGTCATCCTGCCCTGCCAATTTTTTGTAAGCAGCCTGAATGACTTCTTCAATGATCTCCTGTTTGGTCTTTAGGGCCGCCTGGCGGCGGCGCATTTCCTTCTGGGAATTGAGCCGTTCCTGATAGATGGCGCGGTCGCGCTCGATCTTTTCAAGAGCCCCTTCCTTAAAGTCCGCGCACTCGGCATTTGCCTTCGCATAAGCTCCGTCCGCCTCCGCCTTAGCCGCATCTAGAAGGCTCTGCGCCTTGTCTTTAGCCTCCTGCAGGATCTCATTTATGATGTTATCAATTCCTGCCATCTGCTTCTCCTCTTAAATAAAAATGAAATCCGACGCGATCAGTGAATGTTGGTAACCGCCAGAATGGAAACCAGAAGAGCGAGGATGGCGTAGGTCTCGACCATGGCAGGGAACAGCATAGCCTTGCCGAACTGGTCCGGTTTCTTTGCCACAAGACCGATGGAAGCGACAGAGGTCTTGCCCTGATGGAAGGCGGAGATGAGACCTACGATCGCGATCGGCAGGCAGGCACAGAAGTAGGCAAGTCCCTTAGCCACGGAGTCAACCGGAGTTCCGCCCAGGATCCCGATCCGGGACAGGGTGATGAAGGTAACCAAAAGGCCGTAGATCCCCTGCGTACCCGGCAAAAGCTGCAGAAGCAGAACCTTGGCAAACTGATCCGGATCTTCCGAAACGACGCCTGCCGCTGCCTGACCGGCAACGCCGACGCCCCAGGCAGAACCGATGCCGGCAAGTCCGGCTGCAAGAGCTGCGCCTAAGATTGCAAATACCATACCCATATTCATGATTATTTTTCCTCCTTAACCTCAATATACTGATTTGCAGTTTTAAATGGTTTGAAAGCTCTCCCGCCCGCGTCGTAGAACTTACCAAAGAACTCGACATACTGAAGGCGGTTCGTATGTACATATGCGCCCAGCGCATTGATACCGATATTTAATGTGTGACCCAAAAGCTCGATCAGGATGAAAATGATGACCCCGATGAAGCCGTTCCCCTTGGCCACCATGCCAGCCATCAGGTTGATGACGCTGGCGATGACGCCGGTTGCAAGGCCTAAAGCCAGGAGTCTTGAATAGGACAGGGCATCCGACAGCCAGCTGGTGATTCCGTAAAGATCATATGCGCCAAGCGCGATCCGGATGGCAGGATTCTTCTGACTTCTGCCGCTCATGACCAGAATGATCAAGGCACCAATTATGGTCATCGCCTTCGCCGCTGTCGCGAGCCATTCCGGGAAATTAAACTGCATGCCGGAAATGGACTCAAAGAGGGAACTGGGCAGCAGCAAAAGGATCAGTCCCAGTACGAACAGGTACCAGGCAAGGATATCGGAGATAAAACCGACGATATCACCCCGCTTTAACAGCTCATAGCCCTTGATGCCAAGTCCGGTGAAGAGGTGGATCATACCAAAGAGCATACACCAGACCAGAAGTTTCATCGGATCCGTCAGCGGCGCGAACCACAGCGGCGGTAAAAGGGTCGCTTCCCCGGTATAGCCGAAGAAGGTCTTTGCCACAGTGTCGATCAGATCGCCGAAGAAACCGCCGTACATAAAACCCCAGAAAGCGGTCGAGACTCCGCACCAGAAGAAGAGGGTCAGCATCTTCTTTAAGCCTTCTTCGATCCTCTTATACTTTAAGAGAATGATACCGCACGCGATCGCCATAATGAGACCGTAGCCTCCGTCAGAGAGCATCATGCCGAAGAAGAAGACATAGAAGAAGGACATAATAAAGGTCGGATCGACGTGTCCCTTGGTCGGCAGTCCGTAGGATTCCAGGACGCCTTCCACCGATCGGGAAAAGCGGTTGTTCCGTAAGACGGTCGGTTCCTCGTCATCCTCCCGGGTCTCTTCCTTCTCTACATAGGCTCCGAACCGGTCCGTCAGCAGTCTGATAATCTGATCCGCCGAATCAGCCGTCACCCAGCCTTCGAGGAAGAAGACATTTTCCGACTGGGGAATAGTCCCCAGCAGTTTGTACTTCTCCTCCCGGGTCCGATAGTAGTCAGCCGAGATCCGGAAGCCCTCCCGTTTGTCCGCATAGGAGGCGATCATCTGCTTGAGTCTTTCGATCTCCCCATTTTGAACTTCAATATCCTTTTTAAGGTCCTCAACCACTTCCCTGGGAAGACGTTTGACCATCTGAGCGGGTCTTGCAAACCCCTTCGATCTTAAGTTTTCCTCTACCTTACCGGAATCCCGTTTCAGGCACACTGCCGCAACGCACGTCTGCTCGCTCGATGAAGACAGGACCTTTACCGTCACCGCCGGATCGTCCAGATCCTTAGCGGCATAGGAAAAGAGTTCCTCCTCCGTCACCACTCCCGGCAGCGTTCCGATCAGGACCGCTGTCATTTTGGTCCCGCTTTCACTCATGGGAACATCGAGACTGAGCCACGGCGTCAATGAAACGATCTGATTCTCGTCCTTTAAGATCGTACCCTTACATTCCGAGATTTCTTTTTCCGCCTGGTTGATTTCTCTTGCCCAGCGTTTATAATCCCGTTTTTCCGATACGACCTGCCGGAAGGTCTTCTGATCGATCACATCTTTTCCGGTCAGCGCGGCAATCCCTTTTTTGTTTTCCGGCGCATACTCCTTCAGCTTCTTCAATGCCTGATCAAAAGCATCCGCTGTCCGCTCGAACTGCGCCCTTCTCGACGCAGTGTCCATCTTTAAAAGACCCTCTTCATCGATCTGGTCTGTAAAGACCTCCATCGCCCCCATTGCCTGCAGGGCTTCAAGGATCGCCTTACGGTGCTTCTTATTGGCACAGACGCTGAGTTTCTGCATACTGACAATTGCCATGCTTCACTCCGCCTTTCTTACTTAATTTCCTTTCGGTCAGATCAGCGCCCTGATCACGGCGTCGACCGCATCCTCTTTTTTCGATGCCGCCTCCGCGCGGATCCGGTCCGCCTCTTTGGCAGATTCCTGGTCCGCTGCCAAGAGCTGGTCCCGACCGTCCGCTTCTTCCCGGTCCTTCGCCTCTCTGGCAGCCTTTGCCATGTCCGCTTTCGTTCTGTCCCGCAGAGCCTGTATCCGCTTTTCATTCTCTGTCAGAATTTCATCGGCCTTTCTCTTAGCCTCGGCAACCGTCTCATCGGCTTTTGCCTCCGCCTCCTTGACCGCACGGATCGTCTCTTCTATCATCGTCTCACCGCCTTCCCGCTTGCTCATGTTTCCTGCATATTAGCCTGTGAATCTTACTTTCTTTGGTCTATCAGCGCAGGCTGATATGTCATACATTCTAACACATTCAGCCCCATAAATCACTTTTTGTATGGGTCATTCTCGTCTTTTTCTGTCAGTCAGAGCCAGCCTCCTCCAAGACTTACTTTCCCTCAAAAGATGGGACTATGCTCCAGCCCATTCTCTTCCGGGTGTCCGGGTGCAGCAAAGTCAGGCGGCAGGAACACAGGCAGAGGGGACCGCCGCTTTTTGCCCCATACTTTCGATCCCCCTTAATAGGCATGCCGGCATGCGCCAGCTGGACGCGGATCTGGTGGTGTCTGCCGGTCTTAAGGGCGATCTCCACCTCCCGCTCAGCGATCTTTCGATAGGAAAGCTCAGCCTTCTTGGGTACAAATCTGCCCTTCGCAGCCTGGCTCTTGGCAGGCTGCTCCACCACCTGGGAGGAATTCGTTTTGGGGTCCCGCTGCAGCCAGTCCGTAAGAAGTCCCTCCTTCGCCGGGACAGGTCCCTCCACCAGGGCGCGGTAGTTTTTTTGGATGCTGCCGCTGCCAAGCTGGCGGGTCAGGTCCGCTGCCGCCTTTTTGTTTCGGGCAAAGGCCAAAAGTCCCTCCACCGGCTGGTCCAGCCGCTGAATGATGTGCAGCTCCGAAGCTTCCCCTTTTTGCGTCAGGTAGGACCGGAGCAGACTTTCCAGGTCGACCTCCGTCGCCCGTTTGGTCTCGACCGCCAGACCTGCCGGTTTTCTGACCACCAGGATGCTGGCATCCATGTAGATTATGAGTTCTTCCGCTTTATGTTTCATCATATCCGTATTGTAAGGTCTCGTATCCGGCAAACAAAGCTACAATCCGGACAAATTGTCCGGTTCGATCGCTGCAATCTTCCCATTTCATCAATCGAGGAGGCGGTGATTAGCCACCGTCCTCTCACACCACTACCAGCCATTGACGGCTTCGATGTTGCGTTTCATGTCTGCAATGCTATAGTAGTTCAGCCATCCCCGCGCACTCATTTCTATGCGCTTCAGTCCTTTTGGAAGATATCGCTGCGGAGCAGGTCTCCGATGAGCATCCTCGCCTTTTCGCGTGTCTCCTTCTCATCGAAATCCGGCCCATTCGCGTAGACGAAGCCCCACAGTCCCATGGTGAAAAAAGAATTCAGGCGGTGCGGATCGTATTTGTCATTGAGTTTCTGCATTCCGTACAGCTCGAAGCTTTCGAGATTCCTCATGATGAACTGATAATACAGGAGCAGCGTGTCCGAGTTGTAGAACAGGCGGCTGATCATATAAGAATCCCGACTCGCGATGTCCATGATCGCGTCCATCATGTTGATGAAGCTCTGCTGGAAATTATTGTCAGGATTGCTCTGTTGCAGAGTGGCATAACGCTCCTTCATCTTCTCCTGGATATCCTGGAAACAGTCCTCCAAGAGACTGTTCTTGTCCGTGTAATATTTATAGAAGGTCAGGCGGCCGGTATTCGCGACATCGCAGATCTCCGTGACTGTGATCTTCTCAAAGGGTTTCTCAGCCAGCAGCTGGCGCAGTGCCTCCTTCAGTGCCTTTTTCGTCTTCAAAATTCTGCGATCCAATACACTTGGCTCCTTCCTGTATCGATATCATCACATAAGGGCAAATTGTGTCCCTTGTTGTTTTCCAGTATACAGGTATAATGTAATTGATACAAGTGTATTATTATCATTGCAGGTGCCCATATGAAAGTTGTATTCATTACCCCTACAACTGCCCTGCGGAGAATGGCCGCTTATCGACTCGGCGGCAGGATTTATGGACAGACCAATTCCATTACCGGTCCGCTGATCCTCGGCGGTATCCTAAAACGAGCAGGACACCATGTCTCCGTATATGAGGAACTGAATGGGAAAGTGCCGCTTCGTGCGCTTCTTCGCAATACGGACATATTCTGTCTCTCTCTCATGACCTCCAACGCGCCGCGCGGGTACGAACTGGCGCAGCTGATCCATCAGAATTCCAAGGCAAGAGTGATCATGGGCGGTATCCATCCGACGGCGCTGCCCGAAGAAGCACTGCAATACGCCGATCAGGTGATCACCGGCGAAGGGGAGAACGTCATTCTCGATGTCGTTGAAGGCCGCCGGAGCGAGCGCATTGTGCAGGGCTGCCCTATCATCAATCTGGATGAAGTGCCCTTCCCCGACTACAGCATCCTCAAGACGCCCTGCAGAGCGGCCAACGTGATCTCAAGCCGCGGCTGCCCGTTTCGCTGCACCTTCTGCACGACGTCGCGGATGTTCGCCCCCTATCGTAAGCGCAGCGTTGATAATGTGATTCGTGAGATTCGTATGTACAAGGAGCTCGGCTTTCAGTATCTGAATTTCGAAGACGACAATTTCACGGCGGACAAAGAGCGCGCGAAAGAAATCTGCCGGCGCATGATTCAGGAAAATCTGACCTTCAAGGAGTCCTTCTTCTTCGGCAGAACCGATCTCGCGGAAGATGAGGAGCTGCTGCAGCTGCTGCACGATGCACATCTGACACGGGTGCTCATCGGCATCGAATCGCTGAACCAGACCGCGCTGGACAGTATTCACAAGGGGCAGAACGTGGAAAATATCAGACGTGCCGCTGCGGCCTGCGAGAAATACAAGATACGGCTGATCGCGAGCATTGTGCTGGGTCTGGATGCCGATACGCTGGATGATATGAACCGCTGCGTGCAATTCGCAAAGGATATCCACGCCTACCAGCTGCAGCCTGCCATTCTGACACCTTACCCCGGAACCCCCGTCTACCAGCAGATGGTGCAGGAGGGGCGGCTCATCAGCCACAACTGGAGCGACTTCGACATGATGAACGTCACCTTCCGGCCGAAGAACGAGAGCCCGTGGGAGCTGCAGGATGAGTTCTACCATGCCGCGAGACATTTCTACGACTTCCGCTCCTGCAAAGTGATCGGCGGCCTCTTCGGCAGAGAGTACGGCCTGCGGCGCTTTGGCCTCGCAATTCTCGCCAGACTTGGCACCTTCGGCGCGCACACGGCATCGAAAGTCACGAAGAACTCCGTGTACTACAGAATCCGGCACTGGACTTCGGCTTGAAGTGCAGCCTTACCCTCACGCGAGACCTTATATGTGATTTCTGTTCATCAGACCAGAAACTTTCACCCATTAGAAACGTGCGCCGCCGGGCGCAAACCATAACCACCCTTCCAAAGGGTGGTTTGCTCTAGGGCTATAAGCCCAATGCCTACTAGGCCAGCGTCTCAAGGCGCTGGCTTTCTCTTTTAGCTATGAGAATTATGCTTACGCATTATTCCCATAGCCCCGTTCAAGCCATACTGCTCTTGACTCGTCGCTACCCCTTAAGGGGTGTTGATACTACTTAGCCTTAACCCTTAAAAGGGTCTTCATATTCTTTCACACTTAACTTATCCATTGCAATATCGTGCTTTTCTTGCTCCTGAATATACTTTTTTATGGTGGCTTCATTTAATCCAACCGTGCTTACATAATACCCTTCAGCCCAGAAATGACGATTTCCAAATTTATACTTCAAGTTTGCGTGCTTATCAAATATCATAAGCGCACTTTTCCCCTTCAAATACCCCATAAATGATGAAACACTCATCTTGAGAGGAATACTTACCAGCATATGGATATGGTCCGGCATAAGATGTCCTTCTATTATTTCTGCACCCTTATAACTGCACAACTGCTTGATAATATCCCTGATATCCGCCTTATATTGATTATAAATAATTTTTCTTCTATACTTTGGAGTGAAGACGATATGATATTTGCACATCCATTTCGTATGTGCGAGTGAATATTCTTTCTTCGCCATATATTACCTTTCCTTTCTGCAATATAGCCTGAACAACTTTATTGTATACGGAAAGGTAATTTTTTGTATAACAATCGTCGCGCACCCGCATAGCGGGTGGTTAATATTTCGTGCGTGCTCATTTCTCTGTTGAGAAATTCGCTCACGCACTCAACTGGGTCTATCCGACCCACAAAATAAGCGGTCACCGTATTACTTACTGTAATGCGATGACCGCTTAACAATGATCCATATTCAATTAATAACCTTACCTCATCTTCATGAAATTGTTATCGGTTACATTGACTCATTCCGGAATCTGAATCTATATTGAACGTTTATTTTCATTCCCTACTCGTCTTGCGACTTAGAAATTTCATATCGTCTTCCAATGTCAGATGGTTCTTCGTCTTTCTTCTTTCCTGCACCCATTCCGATAAAACTTCTATCGGGATCTTCCACCTGATGCCTGTCCCTTGCCCGGTTCGTTTCGCTCTGTACTCGGCATTTCTCTATGCCTCACTGTAGCAGGACTTCGTTGCTTGGCAAGTTTTCTGACAGACCCTTCAGTCTCAATCTTACGGACATTCCTGTCATCGACGCTTTCTTTGAATCCGGTTCCTTCCGAATCCCGATACACCATGTATCCGTTTCCGGTTTCCTGATTCTCCGCGCGATGATTAGAAGATCTTTCCCAATCGTTCTTCCGCAGGTCCGAATCTGATTACTCTTATGCTCTGATCATTGATTTTGGTCTTGAAAAACGTTTCACACCGATGATGGCGTTTGCCTGTCATCCATCTTTCTCAACCGGCAGTTTCTTCTCAATATGAACGCCAGCCCGATATACCATTTCTTTCTTAAATTTTTACCGATCGGGATTGACATCTCTTCGATAAATCCGGTACACACTGTACCCGTGATTAGAAAGGCTTTCTTGTAAGGAACTGTCTGGCTCTGCCTTCATCATATTGAGGTCTTGAGTAGATCGGTTCTTCATCTGTTCCCATCGGACTCTACCTCCTCTTTGCTGCCATCATCAAAATCCGTTTCAAAAGAAAAACAGATGAGTTTTTCTTTTTTGGGATCTTGAATGATGAATCCCGGTTGTTTGTTTCTTGATGGTTATACTATAACAGCCAGGATCATCATTGTCAATAACTTTATCAAAGATTTTTGTTTTTATCTGCTTTTAATTTTTAATTTTATGTATTGTCAGATATTTTATCAATTATTGAAAAAGTACTGACAAGTCCTTGCTATTTACCGGGTTCCATGCGTCCGATAGTAGTTGATCAGACATCCGTCCCTGATGATCTCCCGCTCATCATCTGTCAGGTCTCCCAGGGTCATCGTAAATTCCACCAGCTGCCCGCCTTTGACGGCAAAAGCGGAAAGGGAAGAAACTCTGGACTCCAGGGCGGTCCGGATGCCCGGTACGAAGATGTAGTCCCCATTTGCAAAGGGCAGGTCCCCCTGGGGCAGAACGAAGGGCAGCATCCCCCAGTTGATCAGGTTACTGCGGTAGCGCTTGGTCGCGTAGTCATGGGCGATATTCGCCCAGCCACCCAGGACCTTCTGGCAGGACGCCGCCTGCTCCCGGGCAGAGCCGTCCCCGGGCTTGACCGCAAAGATGGTCGATCCGATGCCGGTATTGTCAAATGATACATCCAAAAATCTGCTGCCTATGGTCGCAAAGACGCCTTCCGCCTCCGGCAGGGCAGCAAAGACAGCCTCTCCCTCTTCTCTTGCCTTTTCACCCGCCTGCACATCCTTGGCTCTGTCCACATAGGCAGGATCTTTTCTCGAAAGAGCAAACTCCGCCAGGCGGAGGGGGTTGGATCGGTAGGAACTGGTCTCTCCGGATGGGATCAGCTCATCCGTCGTCGTGACCGGGTCATGGATCTCCGATACCACCTTTAAAAGCAGGTTCTCAGGAAGTGCCGGCATCCGGGGCCAATCCTTGATGTTGGGACCAAACTGTAACTCCACAGCCGGGTCAGCCTGACCATGGCTGTCAAAGACCCGGTTCTTGTAGATCTTAGTATCAAAGAAATATGCCGGCTTGGTGTAGTCCCCGCTATAGTTCTGGGCGCTGGTCAGAATGCCTCCGTTTGCCGCCGTCGCCGCGATCGATCTGGCGTCCATCAGGGCGACAGATGAGATCTGCCCCTCCTGGATCTTGGACCCCTCCCGGTTGGGGAAGTTGCGGGTCGAGTGGCGGATGGAGAAGGCGTTGTTGGCGGGGGTATCTCCCGCTCCGAAGCAAGGTCCGCAAAAGGCCGGTTTGATCACCGCCCCGGTCTCCGTCAGATCGGCAAAGACACCGTTGCGGATCAGCTGGTTGTAGATGGGAGTCGAAGCCGGGTAGACATTGAGACTGAATCTGCCGTTGCCGATGCTGCCGCCGCGCAGGATATCAGCGGCGTCGCAGATATTTTCAAAACCGCCCCCTGCACAGCCGGCGATGATACCCTGGTCGACATGAATCTGACCGTTTTGGTCGATCTTCTCCGTCAGATTGACCCGGACCCGGTCCCCAAAGGAGACCCTGGCGCGCTCCTCCGCCTCCTTCATGACCTCGTAGGGGCGGGCGAGAACCTCGTCGATCGGATAGACGTTGCTGGGATGGTAGGGCATCGCGATCATGGGAACAACCTGACTTAAGTCCAGCTCGATGCAGCCGTCGTAGTAGGCGGTCTCCGCCGGCTTCAGCTGCAGGTAGTCCTGCTGGCGGCCGTGGATCGAGAGATACTCCTCGGTTTTCTCATCGGTCTCCCAAATGGAACTGAGGCAGGTCGTCTCCGTCGTCATGACATCCACGCCGATCCGGTAGTCCATGCTGAGGTTGCGGACGCCGGGTCCGACAAATTCCATGACCTTGTTCTTGACATAACCGTTCTTGAAGACCTCCCCGATAATGGCAAGGGCGATATCCTGGGGTCCCACACCCGGGGCAGCTTCCCCGGTCAGGTAGACAGCTACCACGCCGGGCATACGGATATCGTAGGTCCTCTCAAGGAGCTGCTTGACCAGCTCCGGTCCGCCCTCCCCCATCGCCATGGTTCCCAGGGCTCCGTAGCGGGTGTGGCTGTCGGAGCCCAGGATCATTTTTCCGCCTCCGGCGACCATTTCCCGGGCGTACTGGTGGATGACAGCCTGCATAGGCGGGACGTAGACACCGCCGTATTTCTGAGCCGCTGTCAGACCAAACATGTGGTCATCTTCATTGATGGTCCCGCCGACCGCGCAGAGGGAGTTGTGGCAGTTGGTCAGAATGTAGGGGAGGGGGAACTTTTCCAGCCCCGAAGCCCTCGCTGTCTGAATGATGCCGACATAGGTGATGTCGTGGGAGGTCAGGGCGTCAAACTTCAGCTTCAGGTCCTCCATGTTATCGGATGTGTTGTGGGCTTTTAAAATCCGATAGGCAAGGGTCCCCTTCTTCGCCTCTTCCTTTAAAAGAGGGCTGTCCGCCTGCAGTTTCCCATTGACCAGATACACGCCGCCTTCATGTAATTTCATACGTCTTCTCCTTTTGACCCTGCCCGCAGGCAGCTCGCCACCATCATAGCAATTTTCAGTTCCACCGCATCGTCGAAATTCCGCAGGTCAAGCCCGGTCAGCTGTCGGATCTTCTCCAGCCGGTAGACCAGGGTGTTCCGATGGATATACAGCTGTCTTGCCGTCTCGGATATGTTCAGGTTATTTTCAAAAAATGCGTTGATAATCCCGATCGTCTCATCGTCCAGCTCCTCCGGATTCCGGTCCCCGAAGACCTCCGTCAAAAACTGCCGGGAAGTCTCCTCGGGCAGCCGGTAAATAAGCCTGCCGATGCCCAGTCTCTCGTAGGACAGGACCGTCCTGCCGCTGTAAAAAGTCCTGCCGATCTCAAGAGCCACCGATGATTCCCGAAAGCTTTGCGCAAGCAGGTCCGGGGAGGCAAGAACTTTTCCGTATGCCGCCCTCGCCCGGATCATGCCGTCGGTATTTAAGATATCCACGATCGTATGAGCCGTCTCTTCCCAGTCCTCCTCCCCGTGGTCCGTCTTGATGAGAGCCAGCCGCCGACTGTCCGCGGCAAAGGCAAAATCGCCGCTGTGGGTGATGAACATCTGCCGGAGGATCTTCAGGGCGCTCTGCGCATCCCGAGGCTTGACCTCAATCACATAGAGGACCCTGCCGCCGGTCACCGGAAGGTGGAAGCGGGCAGCCCCCGCAGCCAGATCGCTGCCGGAGATGGTCCCCTTAAGGACATTTTTTAGAAAATTGTCCTTATCGTAGATTTCCCGGTAAGCCGTGCTGAGCCTGGTCAGCTGCCGCGCCGCCTCCGCTTCCTTTTCGGGAGAGAGGCCGGAAATGCTCAGTTTCAGCCCGGTCAGCTTCTCAAGGCAAACCAGAGCATGCTCCACTGTCTGCTCGTTCATAGAACCTTCTTTCTTTTATCGCGCATTTACTGTCTATTTTACATAAGTTCTGCTTCTTTGCAACACTTTATCATATTAAAGCAGCGCAGTTAGCAAAAAGAAACAGGGACCGCCCTTTCGGACAGTCCCTGCTCCCCACTTATCCATAAGCTTTAAAGGAGAATCTTTTAAAAAGATTTCTGAAGCAAAGCAGATCAGTCAGTGATGGTCTGCTGTGTTTCCTTATCAAAATAGTGAGACTTGCTCAGATCCAGAGCAAACTTCACGGTGTCGCCGCGGCGGGCAGTCGTTCTCGGACTGACACGGGCAGTCATCTGAGCACCTGCAAAATCAAAGTACAGGAAGACTTCTGCGCCAAGCAGTTCGTATACACGGATCGGCGCGGAAATGACAGCGTTGGGCATAGCCTGAAGCGCCTCTTCCTCATCGTGAATATCTTCCGGACGGATGCCCAGGACAACGGTCTTGCCGTCATAAGCCTTGAGGGCGGCTGCCTTATCAGCCGGAACTTCAAGAGTGGTATCGCCGACCGTAGCAGTTGTCTTGCCGCCATTTACCTTGATGGCCGCGTCCATGAAGTTCATCTGCGGAGAGCCGATGAAACCTGCGACGAACTGGTTGACCGGATGATCATAGAGGTTCTGCGGTGTATCGATCTGCTGAGCGACACCTTCCTTCATGACAACGATCCGGGTACCCAGAGTCATAGCCTCTGTCTGGTCATGCGTGACATAGATGATGGTAGCGCCCAGTCTCTGGTGCAGCTTGGAGATCTCGGTTCTCATCTGGACACGAAGCTTTGCGTCCAGGTTGGACAGCGG
>DFIU01000018.1:101038-101203 GCA_002371465.1 Lachnospiraceae bacterium UBA3689
GTCTCTGACCACCGGAAAGAGCCTTGGGCTTGCGGTCAAGCAGCTTGTCCAGATCGAGGATCTTTGCCGCTTCGCGGACCTGCTTGTCGATCTGGTCCTTGGGGACCTTGCGGAGCTTTAAGCCGAATGCCATATTATCGTAAACGGTCATGTGAGGATACAGAG
>DFIU01000018.1:101280-140822 GCA_002371465.1 Lachnospiraceae bacterium UBA3689
ACCATTGCGATATCTCTGTCCTTGGGCTCTACATCATTGACGACCTTGTCGTCGATCTTAAGCGTACCGCCGGAGATATCCTCGAGGCCTGCGATCATACGAAGGGTCGTAGACTTACCGCAGCCGGAAGGACCGACGAAGATGATGAATTCCTTATCAGCGATTTCAAGATTGAAATCCTTAACAGCCTTAAAGCCATTGGGATATACTTTGTCAATATGCTCAAGTGAAAGACTTGCCATGTTTCATTCCTCCTGAATTGATCTGCCGCTTGTGCGGCTTCTTTAACGATGGCTTTATTATAAATCCCCCTGCCCTTAGTCGGAATGTACACCCTGAACAAAGATTTGTTTCATTTACGGACAAGTTGACGAATCACATGCGGATCCGGTCCCGGAACCGGATGGGCCGATCATCACCGGGCCCACAATATCAAACAGATTCATCGTACGTCCCTTACCTTTTTAGAGTCTTTACCTTAAAAGCCCTTGATGGCGTCGTCCGCTTCGTCCACCGTATCGCCGACCTGCCGGATGACCACATCATAGCTGTAGCCATCGCTGATCTTGACCCGGACCGTGTCGCCTTCCCTGTGGTGCAGGAGAGCCTTGCCCAGGGGAGATTCGATGGAAATCAGCCCCTTCATGGAATTGCCCCGGATGCTGGTCACGATCCGGATGTCCTGCTCCTCGTCATCCTCCGGAATATAGATCCTGACCGGTCGGTCCATGGAGACGAGGCCCGCCTCCTTTTGCGCCGCCCCGTCGTCCACGATGACGGCGGTATTGATCATCCCCTGCAGGTAGCGGATGCGGCTTTCATTTTTCCCTCTCGCCTGCTTGGCGGCATGATACTCAAAGTTCTCGGACAGGTCCCCCTGCGCCTTGGCTTCCTTTAATTCATCCAGAATCTGGTGTCGGATCACCAGCTTCCGGTGGTCCAGCTCCTCCTGCAGTTTCGCAACATCACCGCGTGTCATTCTTTCGTGCATGTCAAAACTCCCGCTTCCGTCCTTGCGCTCTCATTCTTCGATAACCTGAATTTCCAGGTCGTCAAAGTCAATCTCTTCTATAAAACTGTCCTGCCGGAACTTGGTCCTCGCGTGCCGCTGGAACTCCCTGATATTAGCGTCCAGCCAGATGGGTTCCTGTAAATCGAACTCATAGCAGATCCTGGACAGGGCGGCAAAGACCTTGTGAGTCCTCGTGTCGTCCGACTGATCTTCGATCACCGTATCCCGGACCAGGTGGCGGTCCTTCCAGATCTTGCCCCAGACCCTCATGACGCAGACTCCGTAAAATGTTCCAGCATATATTCGACCATTTTGGCGCAGTGGATGGCAGCCTGCCCCTCAAATTCATCATAAGCCATAGTCGTGCTTTCATCCGCCTTATCCGAAATGGCGCGGATGATGACAAAGGGCAGGTGATTGAGATAAGCCGCCTGGGCGATCGCGCAGCCCTCCATCTCCGTACAAAGGGCAGCCGGAAAATGTCCCAGGACCTGCTCTTTTTGGTCTCTTCTGCCGATAAACTGGTCTCCGCTTACGACCTGACCTTCAAAGACCCCGATGTCCGGGTTCGCTTCCTGCACGGCTTTAACAGCTGCCGCCCGCAGGCCTTTATCCGCCTGAAAGGCAGCCGTCCCCAGCTGGGGAACCTCCCCATAAAGATAGCCAAAGACTGTCGCGTCCACATCGTGGTAGGCAGCCGTCGTCGAGACGACGATATCGCCGATGTCGATTTTACTGTCAAGGGATCCCGCTACACCCGTATTTAAGACGTGCGTGACGCCAAAGAGGTCAGATAGGATCTGGACGCAGATGCCGGCGTTGACCTTGCCCACGCCGGACCTGACCAGGACGACCGGGACCTCACCGATTTGCCCCTCCCAAAAGGTCATGCCGGCCCTTTGGGTCACCCGCTCCGCGGTCATTTTCGATCTTAGTTCCCGGACTTCCACGTCCATGGCTCCGATAATTCCGATTTTCATCTCTTTTCGACCCCTTATTCCGGATAGACCAGGTGCTTGTCATCGATGCCATAGAGGGTCCCATCGAGATAGCGCTTCGCCAGCCAGTTTGCCATGGACAGGTTCTGGTCCAGGTAGTTGCCGCAGTCGCGCGCCTCGGCGCCCGGAATGTCATCCTTGAAGTCGCGGATAAATTCAAACATTCTGGTGACCAGGGGGGTGATCTCCCTGGAGGAATAGTCTCCTGCCAGCAGCATGTAGAAGCCGGTCCGGCAGCCCATGGGGCCAAAATAGACGGTCTTGTCGCCAAACTCCGGATCATTTCTTAAAAATGTCGCGCCCAGATGCTCGATGGTATGCATCTCAGCCGTATTCATCACCGGCTCCCGATTGGGAGCGGTCATCCTAAGGTCAAAGGTGGTGATCACCGCATCCTTGTACCGGTCTTTTCTTGAAACATAAACACCCGGCTCAAGGAGCAGATGATTGATCGTAAAACTGGTGATTTTCTCCATGATAAGTCTCCTTTTTCTTTATCTTCTATCTGGGCGCGGCACCGTACCTGCAAGTCTGCCTTCTTCCAACGATCCGCACGCCGCGGCATACCGGCAAACCTGCCTTCCTCTTTCTATCCGCATGCCCACGGCGTACCGCCTATTTTCTACAAAAGGGGACAGTTTTGTCAATATGTTGTGCCTATTTCCCTGTCTTTTATGCTATACTCCCCCTGTTATTTTGAAAAGCAGAATCGCCCCGGTATGGGCGCAGGAGGAGCATCATGCAGTATAAAACAAAAGGAACCTGTTCACAACTGATTGTATTTCAGCTCGACGACCAGAAGCGGATCCATGACGTTCGTTTCGCCGGAGGCTGCAACGGCAATTTAAAGGGTATCGGCAGCCTGGTCGAGGGCATGGCAGCCGAGGACGTCATCGAGAAGCTGGAAGGCACGACCTGCGGCTTTCGGAATACCTCCTGCCCGGACCAGCTGGCTCAGGCACTTAAGCAGGCACTGAATCAGTAAGCGAGTCACCTCTCCCATTTATCGCACAGCGCTGCCAGCTGGTCGGCAAATTTTGCCAGATCCTTGTTGGCGCCGCCGCGATTGGCGTGGACAAGCGCCAGCAGCCGGTCGGCTGTATGTTCCAGCCTGAGATAGGCGCTCTGGCTCCGATCCGTCCGTTCCGGCCGGATCGGCTTTCCTTCCTCATCCCGTTTGACAAATGGGATTCCTTTAGCCTCATAGAGGCACTTATTTTCTTTCAGATCCCAGACCGTCCCCGAATAGGGGGCATAGGCGTCAAGTCCCAGCTTTTCCTTAAGCAGATCCCGAAAGCCCGGCATTACCTGATCGTCCCCATGGACGACAAAGACCTTCTTGGGCTTCTCTTTAAAGGCGCCTGCCCATTCCAGCAGTCCCTCCCGGTCCGCATGACCGGAAATTCCCGGCAGATTCAAAATTTCGGCTGCCACTGCGATCTCCTCTCCAAAGAGGGTCACGCGCTTGACGCCGTCCAGCAGCCGCCTGCCCAGCGTCCCTTCCGCCTGGTAGCCCACGAAGAGGACCGTACATTCCTTCCGCCACAGGTTGTGCTTTAAGTGGTGCTTGATCCGCCCCGCCTCGCACATGCCGCTGGCGGAGAGGATGACCTTGGGTCTTTCATCGAAGTTGATCTCCCGGGACTCCTCGGTCGTAACGGACAGCTTCAAGCCCGGGAAGGCGATAGGGTTGATGCCCCGGTTGATGAGGTCCTTCGCCTCTTCGTCGAAGCAGTCCGAGGTATGTTCGTTGAAAATGCTGGTCGCCCGGACGGCAAGGGGACTGTCGACACAGACTTCAAAGCCTTCGTGGTCCCGGATCAGCTTCTGCTCCTTGATCTGCCGCAGAAAATACAGCATCTCCTGGGTCCTGCCGACCGCAAAGGAGGGGATGACCACATTGCCGCCCCGGTCAAAGGTCTTCTGCAGGATCTTGGACAGCTCCTCCACATAGTTGACCCGGGGTCCGTGGCTGCGGTCCCCATAGGTGGATTCGATCAGCAGGTAGTCGGCGCTGTCGATATGACCAGGATCGTTGATCAGGGGCTGGTCCTTGTTGCCAAGGTCACCGGAGAAGACGATTTTCTCGGTCTGCCCCTCCTCCGTCGCCCAGACCTCAATCGCCGAGGAGCCCAGCAGATGGCCGACATCCGTAAAGCGGATCCTGATTCCCTCGCAGACCTCTATGATCTTATTGTAGTCGCACTCCACGAAACGGGTCATGATCCGGACCGCGTCCTCCGAGGTGTAGAGGGGAACGAAGGGGGCTAAGCCCTTGCGCCTGCCCTTTCGGTTCCGCCACTCCGCTTCAAATTCCTGAATGCCGGCAGAGTCCAGCAGCATGATCTCGCACAGATCCGTTGTCGCCTTGGTCGCGAAGATCCGCCCCTGAAAGCCCCTTGCCCCTAAAAGCGGCAGCAGCCCCGTATGGTCGATGTGAGCGTGGGTCACAAAGACATAGTCTATCTCCCCAGCCGGGACCGGAATCGGTTCATTTTCATAGGTATTGCGCCCCTGCTCCATGCCGTAATCGATCAGGATTTTCTTGCCCGCCGCCTCCAGATAGTGGCAGCTGCCGGTGACCTCATGATCCGCGCCCAAAAATGTCAGCTTCATCTTTCATACCCCCTCTTCCATATTTGCTTTCACCTTGTAAATGTACTATCATAATTCCATCTATCAAAGAGCAGATGAGCCATATTTTTCTGTCTGTCATTATACCATGCAGTTCAGAAAGATTCTGAAAAGAGGATGCAAAATATGAAAAAAATCGTATTGACCGGCGGAGGGACTGCCGGACACGTCACAGCTAATCTCGCTATGATTCCCAGACTCCGCGAACTTGGCTATGAGATCAGCTATATCGGGTCCTACGATGGCATTGAAAAAAATCTGGTCGCAGACTACCGGATCCCCTACTACGGAATTTCCACCGGCAAATTCCGCCGCTATTTCAGCCTCAGAAATTTTACGGACCCCTTCCGGGTCATCAAAGGCATTCGGGAGGCTAAGAAAGATTTAAAAAAGCTCCGTCCGGACATCGTCTTTTCCAAGGGCGGCTTTGTCTCCGTTCCGGTCGTCCGCGCCGCCAGGAGCCTGCACATCCCGGTCATCTGCCACGAATCCGATATGACGCCGGGTCTTGCCAATAAGCTCAGCATCCCCTCCGCCTCGGTCGTCTGCTGCAACTTCCCGGAGACCCTCAAGGAACTCCCCGAGGGCAAGGCAGTTCTGACCGGCACCCCCATTCGGCAGGAGCTGCTGAAGGGCAGCAAAGAGAAGGGTCTGGTCTTTACCGGTCTTACCGGGGACAAGCCCATCATCATGGTCATCGGCGGTTCGCTGGGCGCAGTTCCCGTCAACAAAGCCGTGCGCGACGCCCTGCCCGAACTGTTAAAGACCTTCGATGTCATCCATCTCTGCGGCAAGGGCAAGATGGACGAAGGGCTCTCAAAGGCCCACGACGGCTACATCCAGTATGAGTACATCAAGGAGGAACTGCCGGACCTGTTCGCCGCGGCGGACGTCATCATTTCCCGCGCCGGCGCCAACGCCATCTGTGAAATCCTTGCCTTAAAAAAGCCCAATCTCCTGATTCCCCTCTCCGCCAGAGCCAGCCGCGGCGATCAGATCCTGAACGCCCGCTCCTTTGAGCGCCAGGGCTTCTCCGAAGTCCTCGAAGAGGAGGAACTGACCACCTTAAAGCTGGTGGAGACCGTCCACAAACTTTACAGGGGCCGCCAGACCTATATTGATACGATGTCAAAGAGCAGGCACACAGATGCCATCAGCGTCATTATCGATCTGATTCAGAAGTACCAGAACTGAAGTCAGATGGATAAACGCTCAGAACATTCTGCCTGCACCTACTTGTAAGGAGGTACCTCTATGATTGATCCTGGAAATCCCGGAAACCCGGCCGGAGAAGCCGGAGCAGATATGCTGCACCGCATGAACCGCAGTCATTTTGAAATGACCGGTTGGGGCTTGAATTTTCTAACCTTTAACGAAACGGATCATGTTCTGGATGTCGGCTGCGGCGGGGGGATGACTCTAAAGCGCATCGCGGACCTGGTCCCTCAGGGCCAGCTGGCCGGAGTCGACTATTCGGACGTCTCCGTCGCTGAATCCCAAAAACTGAACGAAGCCCTGATCGCCTCCGGACGACTGGAGGTCCGCCAGGCATCCGTCGAGCAGCTTCCCTTTGAAGATGAGACCTTCGATAAGATCGTCTCTATCGAGAGTTTCTATTTCTGGCCCGATCCTCCGGAAAATCTGAAGGAAGCGGTCCGGGTCCTTAAAAAGGGCGGCCGCCTGCTCCTCATAGCAGAGGTCTATGGGGACGCCCCCTTAAGCGACCGGGATCGGGAAAATATCGCCAATTACCAGCTCTTCAATCCGACCAAGGACGAGTTCCGCACCTATTTTAAGCAGGCGGGTCTGACTGATATCGCCATCCACACCAAAGAGGGCGAGTGCTGGATCGCCGTTGAAGGATGTAAGCTTTAATCTGTATCTTGCTCTACAGGTTTTTGTACTTTAAGTCCAAATCGAACCTTAATGGACCGGATTCATTTCTTCTTTCTGCAAGAAATAAACAGAGCGTTTGAACGTTTAGCAGATAATTCAAGGCTCGTCAGAAGTCTTAAAAGCTTCAGGCTTGTATTTTTCCACAAAAAATCCGCAGCGGATTTCATGCACGATTCCCTCTTGCATGAATCCGCTGCCTCTTTTTATACTCATCTCATCGGCGGAAGTTCTTTCCGCCGGGTCTCGACGCTCTGCCGGGATCGTTCCCATTTTTACTTTCATTGAGAAAGGAGGCGGCTCCATGAATGAACTTGTGGCTTTTTGGAAAGAAGAAGACGGCGTCGCAGTCGTCGAGATCGTGCTGATCCTTGTCGTACTGATAGCTCTGGTTCTGGTTTTTAAGGACCGGATCACTTCCGTCCTGAAAGGGATCCTCGACAAGGTCGAAAAGCAGAGCGGCCGCGTATGAAACCGCGGGGCAGTATCACCATCTATTTTGCCCTGACCTTTGCGGTCATGGCAGCTCTGATCACTGCCTGCATTTTCTCTGCGAAAGTCGAAGCCGGAAGGGCACGAACCGCAAATGCTGCCGACCAGGCAATCTACTCACTCTTTGCCAGGTATGACCAACCCCTTTTTAAAACATACGATCTGTTTTTCGTCGACGGCAGTTGCGGCAGTGCCCGGATGGATATGGGCAGCTGCATACAGTTTCTTTCAGACTCCTCTGACTATCTCTTAAATCCCCAAAAGGACCGCCCCTTATCCGGAGCAGTTCCCCTTCTAAACTTAAAGCGGACGGCCTGTTCCATCACCGGCTACACCCTGGCGACAGACCTAAACAATATGCCCTATCTGACCCAGGCAATTGAAGCCGAAAAATCAGAGCTGGGCGCCGCTGCCATCGGTCATCTGATGCAGGCAGGCCGCAAAATGTTGCGGCTTCTTTGACCAGCCAACCTGCCCCTGCGGTTCCCTCCCCTCAATCAGGAGATGCAGGAGTAACGGTGCCAGCTGACTTCGTCAATCCTCTCCCCCTGCTCCAGGCTCTTAAGCAGCGGTCCCTGCTTCCTCTCGTGGTGGGCTCTGATCAACCGGTATCGGACCAGACTACCGCATCTCTGTCCTCCCCGCTTTTAAGCGGCAGGACCCCCGAGTCCGGTTTTGGACTGATGCGGGCAGCCAAGGGTTCCTTAAGCCCGACTGACCGTCTGATCTTCAGCCAATACCTGCTCGATCATTTTTCTTCCTACACCAACCAGACCAACAGCGGTCCCCTTTCCTACGAAGTGGAATATATCATTGGAAAAAGCGGCAGTGACCGGGTCAATTTGGAATCCACCGTCAAAAAGCTCCTGGTCATGCGGGAAGCAATCAACATCCTGTATCTGGAAGGCAATCCCGAAAAGCACGAAGATCTGACCAATGAAGCTCTCCTCATTGCAACTTCCCTGGGAGCGCCCGAGACAGAACCTGCCGTTCAGGTCCTTCTTGCGGTCGCCTGGTCCTTTGCGGAAAGTCTCGTTGATCTCCGCGCCGTCCTGCACGACAAAAAGACGGCACGGTTAAAGACTCCCGAGACCTGGCAGACGGACCTGTCCGACCTGTCTCACCTGACGGAAGGGATGGATGGTCTTACCATCGATGCCCCGGGCGGGCAGTCCTATCAGGACCTGCTCCGCCTGCTGCTGATCAGCAAGAAACCGGCTTCTCTGGCGGTCCGCAGTATGGATATGATCGAGGCAAATCTAAAAACCAGCCGTCCTTTATTTCAGCTGGATCACTGTTTTGATTCCCTGTCCTTTGAGCTGACGGTCCGCTCCGAGGGAAAGATTACACTTACGGCTGAGAGATCTTTCAGTTATCGTTCCAAGGAGGCGTCAAATGCCCGGTAGAACAGACAAAGGGAAAAGCAGGTTTCAGGCATATCTCAGAAAATTCCCCTTCTTCCGGGCATCTCTTACCATAGAGTGCGCCCTCGTCCTCCCCATCTTTTTCTTCGCCTGCATCACCCTGATCAGTCTGATGAACGCGATCCGTATCCAGACCCTAACAGATCTGGATCTCTCCAACAGGGCAAGAAAGATGGCTGTCGGGGCGGGGCTGATCACTGCGGAAGGATCCGCCGATCAAGCGCAGACCTCGTCTTCCCCTGCCGCTTCCGGCAGCGGATCGGTCCGCTGGATCGATCTGTGCCTGCCCAAAGCGGTTCCCCTGCCGGGTCTTTTGCCCGGCTATCACCTGAAGGTCCTCTGCCGAGCCAGAACAGCCGTTTGGTCCGGCGGGGGTCTGTCCTCTTTGCCCTCCACATCGGAAGATGGTAACGAAACGGTCTACATCACCGACAACCAGGCAGTCTATCATACCCACGCGGACTGTACCCACCTGGATCTTGCCATCTACCAAAGCACAACTTCCGAAATAGGAAAGCTGAGAAACCTCTACGGCGGCCGCTATAAAAAATGCCGCGGCTTCCCCAAACACTATTCCGGAGTTGTCTACGCGTCCGCCAAAGGGGATTACTACTACCCCTCCCTTAATTACGCCTCTTAAAAACGCCATGTCCATCTTTCCAAACGTTCCGACTGCGGGGATCTTCCCGAGTGCAGTCGCTGCCGCGCCAGGGATGGTGCAGCTTAGCATCAACTCCATATCGGACCTAAAGACCAGGACTATACGCCCCGTCCCCACTGCCCTTTGCGGAATTGCGGGACTGGTCCTGCCCTGCCTGATGGGCAAGCCTCTTTCCCTCCCCTCGCTCCTGATCCGGGTCCTGCCCTCCTGCCTCCTCCTTTTGATAAGCGTCCTGAGCAAGGGAGCGGTCGGAGCCGGGGATGCCTTTGCGATCCTGTCTTTAGGAGCCGGCATCCCCTTTGATCGGCAGCTGTCCACCCTGGTCCTGACCTCCGCCTTTTTATTTATCTACGCAGCTTTTCGCTTTCTGAAGAGCAAAAACAAAAGGGAATCCCTCCCCATGATCCCCTTTCTGCTCGTCGGCTATATCGCCTCCCTGATTCTTTTTTAACAGCACTGAACAGGTCCAATTTTTATATCGTGCCCCGATCCTGTTTTAATATCACCGACCAGGTTCTATTTTTTATCGCTGCCTCGGTCCTGTTTTAATATCACCGACCAGGTCCGATTCTTATTTCGCTGCTCCGATCCTATTTTAACCACTCTGTTTAAGGATATCGCCATGGATACTGCAAAGTCCCCCACACCTTGCTCCTCTTTGCTTCGCGCTTCCGCCACTCTTGAAGCGGCGCTTTTGATGCCGATTATCTTTCTGACGGTCTTTTCCG
Organism: Lachnospiraceae bacterium UBA3689; assembly: GCA_002371465.1. Lineage (GTDB taxonomy): Bacteria > Bacillota > Clostridia > Lachnospirales > Lachnospiraceae > Chordicoccus. The sequence continues at coordinate 111,123 of DFIU01000018.1, forward strand.
CCCTCTATCTGACCTTTCAGGTCCACAATGCAGCCGCCATGACTGCCAACGCCTCTGAAGCTGCCGTTATGGGGATAGTTCCCGACCTGCCAGCCTATCCGGGAGTCGGTCAGCCCAAGACCAGTCTTAAGGATACCGTTTCCCAAAGAGAAGTCGAAGTGACAGGACCGGTCATTTCCTGGCTCAATCCGGGTGGGACCCAGATCTGCCGTGCCGACTATAAAAAATGTCACCCTGTCAATCTGCTCAGGAAACAGCACAGTCTAAAAGGAGAATTGCGCCATGCCGGAAGCGGAAGTACAAAATGATTCAGCCCCCTGGTCCTCACCGGGACAAAAGCAGATCCTGCCCGGGATCTTTGTCGACTATGTCCGAAAAATGAACCGCAGTTACCTGCTCCTTGAAAGTAAAGAGCCTACAACCGGGCAGGATTATGCGCTGAAAATGCTCGCTTCCAACCACATCCCGGGCTTGCTGCCCCTTACCCTAAGCCGAATCGACCAAAAGACGATCTGCCAGTATGAAATCTCCTCCCTCCAGCCCCTATCCGTCTTCTGCTCCGCCCAGAAGATCCGTAAAGCAGACCTGGTCCGGCTGATCAACAGCCTGCTGGACTGTCTGCAAATTTCGGAGGATTACCTGCTCCCGCCTTCCCATCTGCTGCTCCATCCGGATAGTGTCTACCTGGACTGGTCGGAACAAAAACTCCATCTCGCCTACCTTCCTTTCTACCAGCAGGACTTAAAGCTTTCCCTGCAGCAGTTGATGGAATATTTCCTGACCCAAATCAGCCACGAAGATGCGGAAACCGCCGTCCTCGCCTATCGGATCTTTCATGAACTAAGAGAGCCCAATCTCCGCCTCTGTGAGATCCGAAGACTGCTGCCGGAAGATCCGGCCATCAAGAATCAGGGCGGCTTTCAAACCACCTCTCCGAAAAAAGAAGGACCTTCTCCCAGCCCTTATGGGAAGGAAGAACCGGCTGACACTTACGATCCCCTCCTTGACCAGTATGACGACCTCAAGGACCTGACCCTCAAGCCGGAGACCTTTTCCGATCAAGTAAAACAGCAGATCCCGGAAGCTCACACCGTTCGTTTTCTCCTGCTCGGACTCCCCTGCGCAGGACTTATCTATCTGCTCTTTCATCTTACCACGATCGGCAGGATCGACACCCTTACCGCATTTGCCTCAGGAGCTGCCGCTATCGCCCTGCTGCTCCTGATTCCAGTCCTGGCAGCCCGAAGAAGAAAGACTTCAAAAGAACCTTCATCCTACCAGTCAAATCCCCTCCCTAGAACAGGACGTACCAGGTCAGGGAAAGCCAGGTCAAAAAAAGTTGATCATTCAAATAACTCTGCCTCCATTGATTCATTCGACAAGCCAAGTAGCCCTACCCCTCTTAAGCAGTTTGATTACTCAAGGACCTCTGTTTTTTCTGAAAAAGCTCCCTTTATAGGAGGATCTGTAACTTATCAAAAAGACCATCAATTCGGAACAGTCCCTCCACAAGAGAGCAAGTCTACCTTGTTGGAGGCTCCTCTTGATCAAGAGGAAGATTTACAAAAGAAAAAGCCCGGCTCTCAAAGAGAGCCGGACCCGGAACAAACCGTCCTTTTGACGGATTATGAGCGCAAGCAGCCTGCCTTTCCCCGCCTGCAGCCGGAAGAGACGGCGCACCACCAAAATCTCCCCATTCTGGCACTCGATGGGGACCAGCTCCTGCTGGGTTATCAGTCCCCTGTCTGCGACAAGGTCATTCCCGATCCGACCGTAAGCCGGATTCACGCCAGGATCTTCCGGCGCGACGGGGAATTTTATCTATCGGACCTAAACTCAAGAAACGGAACTTTCATCGAGGGCAGACAGATCTCCCCCGGAGAGGAAATCCACCTGACAAAGGGATTGACAATCACCTTTGGAGGCTGTCACTACCGCTATGAAGAGTAACTTTCATTCCCTTTCTCCATTTTCAGACAATTAAAAAGTCTTAATACCGAAGACCAGGAGCCACATAAAGATGATGTTCTCTATTTACCTATAAAGTCTTGATAGCAAAGGACTTAAGCCGGTTGAAAGTGATACTCTGCATCTCTATGAACAGATAAATACTTTAGCCCTGGCTTACACCTGCTTAAACTTTTCTACGATTTCATCTTTCCATTCATCCGTCAGATCGTGAGGCGTCCAGTTGGCAACAATCGCCTCTCCTCCCATGTAGCGGGGAATCAGATGGATGTGGAAATGAAAGACCGACTGACCGGCTGTTTCCCCATTGTTCTGAACGATATTGAAGCCATCGCAGCCCATAGCCCTGGTCATTTTAATCGCCATCTTTCGGGCAAGGACAAACGCCTTGGCAGTCAGGTCCTCGGGCATCTCATAGATATTGGCATAGTGAGCCTTGGGCAGGACCAGGCAGTGTCCCTTCGTAGCCGGACCCGCATCCAAAATGACGGTAAAGTCATCATCCTCATAGAGTTTGGTGGTCGGAATTTCTCCGTTTGCAAGTTTACAGAAAATGCAGTCAGACATGGTAATCTCCTTTCTTCACTTTCCAATGCCGAGCGCTTCAAATGCCCGGTCATAGGGGGCATGGCACAGCCCTTTTTCGGTAATGATACCGGTGATCAGCTCACGATCCGTGACATCAAAGGCGGGGTTAAAAGAGGCGTCGACCGCCTCCGGTGCCATAGGTTCTTTATACCACATGGTCTTGATCTCCTCCGGGTCCCGCATTTCAATCGGGATCTGTTCCCCGGTCGGGCAGTCCATGTCGATCGTAGAGCTGGGAGCGCAGACATAAAAAGGAATTCCGTAGTGCTTGGCAATGATAGCTAGACCGGACGTTCCGATCTTATTTGCCGCATCCCCATTTCTTGCCACGCGGTCACAGCCGACGAAAATAATCTTCACTCTGCCGGATTTGAGCAGCAGGGCTGCCATATTGTCGCACTGAACGGAGGTGGTAATTCCGGCGTTGCTAAGTTCAAAAGAGGTCAGGCGAGCTCCCTGCAGCAGGGGTCTGGTCTCATCACAGTAGACGTGCATATCCGCCCCTGCCCAGCCGTGTTCCAGAGCCAGGTACATGGGGGCTGTCGCCGTTCCGTACTTCGCTGTCGCCAGCGTTCCGGCATTGCAGTGGGTCATAATACCCAGCTCCTGCCCCTCCTCCTTTAACTCCTTTAAGAGGTCAAAGCCGATCTCCCCGATATTGCGGCTGATCTGAACATCCTCATCGCGAATTAACTGCGCTTCCTCAAAGAGAATCTCCTTGATTTTTTCCACCGGCTGATCCTTATGCGCCTGCACCGTATCGTCCATCCGGCTCAAAGCCCAGAATAAATTGACCGCAGTCGGTCTGGAAGACGCCAGATAATCCTTAATTTCTTTAAAGGTCCGGTAGAAGGAATCAAAATCATCCGCCTCGATCCGATTGGCGCAGACCGCAATGCCGTAGGCAGCCGAGCAGCCGATTGCCGGCGCTCCCCGCACCCTCAGCTTTTTGATCGCTTCCCAGATCTCCTCTTTCGTATGGAGATTGATTCGTTTGATGGTTCCCGGCAGCAGGGTCTGATCGATGATATCCAGGCTGTCCCTGTCCCTGTCCCTGGATAGTTTTACGGTAATGACTTTTTCAAAAAAGTCGTCAAGCTTTGAAGCCATATTCTGCCCTCCAAATATAAAGTTGTTTTCATTATAGCACGTTCCATTTTTCAAGAACCAGCTTTGAGACGACACCAGACCCATTTTTAATTTTCATCAGCAACTGACAGGATCTTTGCTCCAAGAGACGGCATCTTTCCTTGAAAAGGGCTCAGTCACCTTCCACAATCTCCAGCCTGACCCGGAAGGAAATCTTTCTTATCGTATCCATCTTGTCGAATTTGATCGTGTAGGCGCCTGCGCTTTCATCCACACCCAGGATCTGCCCCTCTCCAAAAACGGAATGGCGGATGCCCTGCCCCTCCCGCAGCCGATTTACATTGTCCCGGTAAAAGCGCTTCTGCGTTTCCGCATAGTCAAGGGTCTCCTTGATCAGCTGGTTGGATAGAGGCTCCTTGTGGTCGATCCACTCCGGTGCGATCTCCAGGATAAACCTGGATGGGTAGCGGGGAGAACCGTCAAAATTGCGGCCATTTGCTTCGCTTAAAAAGAGTCCTTTTTGAGCCCGGGTCATGGCGACGAAGGCGAGCCGGCGCTCCTCCTCCATTCCCGCCTCCGTCGATATCTTTCTGGATGGGAAGATCCCCTCATTCATGCCGCACAAAAAGACATAAGGAAATTCCAGTCCCTTCGCGGCATGGACCGTCATGAGCTTGACCTGATCGCCTCCCTTGTCCGCGTCCAGGTTGGAAAAAAGGGCGACATGCTGCAGATAATCCGCAAGAGTCGCCTCCTCTCCGCAGGCAGTTTCGTAATTAAAGATGCTCTGCTTCAGTTCCGCAAGATTGTCCAGCCGATCCTGGCTGCCCTCTGTTCGCAGCATTTTCTCATAGCCGCTCTGATCGATCAGATCCGCCATGACTTCCGAAATCTGCCGCCCCTCGAAGGAAGCGGCAAAGTCCAGGATAAGGCTGACGAAGTTCCGGGCTCCTGTCCCCTTAAAAATCGGATCGTTCAGATTCGCAAGAAGGGCCTGCCAGAATGTGCCTCCCTGTTGTTCAACCTTTTCCTCCAGGAATTTCATTCTGCGCTCACCCATGTTGCGCCTGGGCACATTGACAATCCGCCGAAAAGAGAGGTCATCCTGGCTGAAAATCATCCGAAGGTAGGAAAGGGCGTCCTTGACTTCCTTGCGGTCGTAGAACTGCACACCGCTGTAGATCGTGTAGGGAATCTTCGCCTTCCTGAGGGCGTCTTCCACGGACCGGGTCACATAGTGGGCGCGATACAGAACCGTCATGTCCTGGTAAGCGATCCCCTGACCGTGCAAGTCTTTCATCTCCTCCGCCATCATTCTCGCTTCCCGCTCCGATGTATCCGCATGGCGGCAGATAACCTTGGGGCCGTCCCCCAGCATAGGGACCAGGTCCTTGGGAATTCTTTGCCTGTTCCTGGCAATCAGGGAGTTGACGGCTCCCAGGATCTGCGGCGTGGACCGGTAATTTTGTACCATCATGATCGTTCGACAGCCCGGAAAGCGGGTATCAAAATTCATCAAGTATTTAACGTCCGCCCCTCTCCAGGTATAGATCGTCTGATCCGGATCCCCGACGATGAAAAGGTTGCGGTGATGGGCGCACAGCACTTCCATCAAACGGTACTGGAGGGGGTCGATATCCTGGAACTCATCGATCATGATATACTCCAGCCGTTCCTGCCATTTCCGCTTAATCTCCGCATTTTGATCGAAAATGTAGAGCGTAAATTTGATCAGATCGTTATAGTCCAGCCCGAAGCATTTCTTCTCCTGATAGAGGTAGCCGTAAAAAATGATATCCTTGACCGTCTCCGCCTGCTCGTATTTTTGACGGAGCCTATCCAGCGGCATCGTGATCATGTCCAGATAATATTCCGGTCGTTCCACGCACTTGAGCATTTCAATCAGGTCCCTCGCCTTGCTGAAGGTCATATCCTTAAGGGTCAGTCCCCGCTCCTCATAGATCATCCCCAGCATCTGATTGATGTCGGAATTATCCAGCACCAGAAAGCTCTTGGGGTAGGAAACGGCGTGACTGTCCTCTTTGAGAACCGTGGCGCAGAAACCGTGAAAGGTATTGATCAGTCCGGTGTCCCGGTCCCCGGTCAGATTATGGATTCTCTGCCGCATCTCATTGGCAGCCTTATTGGTAAATGTCACACAGAGAATATTGCCCGGAAGAATCCCCAGCTCATTGACCAAGAAGGCAAAGCGGCAGGTCAAAGCCCGGGTCTTGCCGGACCCTGCCCCGGCGATGACGCGGACAAACCCCTCCGTCTCCAGGACCGCCTCCCTCTGCGCTTCATTTAATCCTTCCAGTAAATCAGTCATTTTTCAAACTCCCCGGGCAGCTGCCCGCCTTTTCTGCTACAATTCCCATATACTTGTTTTGCCTTACAATTAATCAAAAGTACCTGACCAACAAGTTTGATGGGAACCGCTTAAACCAGGTCCATCAAAATTTTTTCAGTAACCTTTTATTGATTTTTGATTGACCTTGCAGTCAAAATTTTACTTTCAGTTTACAGAACATGTGTTTGGAAGTCAAGTGGACGGCTTTGCAGCCGCCCACACGATCACTCACTCAAAGGAGTTCCTTATGCCAAAAAATGATACCGCTTTTCAGAAAATTTACGACGTCGTCAAACAGATTCCGCAGGGCAAGGTCGCCACTTATGGACAAATTGCCGCCCTTGCCGGAAATAAACACTGGGCGCGGGTGGTCGGCTATGCTCTCCACGCCAATCCCGATCCGGATCACATCCCCTGCTACCGTGTCGTAAACCGGGAAGGCAGGGTTTCTCCGGCTTTCGCCTTCGGCGGGCAGAACCGCCAGATCGAACTGCTAAAAGCCGACGGCATCCCCTGTTCGGCCGGCAGGGTGGACCTGGAGCGCTACCAGTGGAAGCACTTCGCTCTTACATCCCTTGCCTAAAGCAACCTGCTGTCTGCTTCAGGTCCTCTATCCTGAAAGGGTTCGCATTACCTGCCTTTTTATAAAGACCTGCTCCTGGCAGAAAGAACGACACTCTCTGCTGTCTTTTAAGTTTCAATCCATGGATTAGCCGCCCTCCCTGTTCTTGCAGTTCTACTCTTGCCACTATGTTCTTATCACGATATTCTTACCGCTCTGGTTTTGTTTTACAGTGCAGTTCTTGCCCCACAGTTTTCACAGAGACTCAGAAGAAATAAGTCACAATTCCATAGAGAGCCAGGAAGCCGACCATTGCCGGAAGAATATACCTGAAATACCACCTCAGCCCTTTTGCCATCTTAAGTCCCATACCGGTATTGACTTCACTTAAATAATTCTCAAAGCCCCAGCCACACTTTCGGGAACAAAAAAGAGTAAAGATGAAGGATCCGACCGGCAGGCAGATATTGCTGACGAAAAAGTCCTCCAGGTCCATGATGGATTTCCCGGCACGCAGGGGCTGGAAATCGCTCCACAGATTAAAACCCAGGGCACAGGGTACAGACATGACGGTAATGATCAGACCGGCAATGAGTGCCGCCTTTCTCCGGCTCATCCCCTTCAGATCAATAAAAAAGCTGACATCATTCTCAAAGACGCCGATCATCGTAGATTCTGCCGCAAAGAACAGAAAGAGGAAGAACAGCGATCCCCAGAGTCTGCCTCCCTGCATCGTACTAAAGACGCGGGGCAGAGTCAAAAAGATGAGTGCCGGTCCGGAATTCGGTGCAATCCCATAAGCAAAACAGGCCGGAAAGACGATCATTCCCGCAACCAGAGCGACAAAGGTATCTAGCGCTGCGACAATCGTCGCCTCTCCGGTCAGGCTCCGATCCTTTCCGATATAGCTGCCGAAGATCTCCATGCCGCCCATACCGATACTTAACGTAAAAAAGCTCTGATTCATTGCCGCATAGACCGTATTCCAAAGGCCCGCTTTCCGGATATTTCCAAGGCTCGGTTTCAGAAAAAAAGTAAGTCCCTTCAACGCGCCCGGCAGCATCAGGGAATGGATCCCCAGCACGACCATCAGAACAAGAAGTGCAATCATGATAAACTTGGATACCTTCTCCACACTTCCCTGCAGGGAAAACATGCAGGTCAGAGTCGTAATAAACATGACGACCAGCATGGCCGTAATCAAAATTTTTGGACTGTTCATCATCTCCTGAAACATCAGCTCAATGTAGTCGGTGTCCGCCCCCACAAAGTCCCCCCTTACCATTTTCAGGAAATAGTACAAAAGCCACCCGGAAACGACGGAGTAGAACATTAAAATGACATAGTTACCTGCCATGGCTACATAGCCCCAGAGGTGCCACTTCGTCCCTTGCAGCTCCAATTCTTTCAGCGCCGGCTGAATGCTCTTTCTCGTCGCGCGGCCAATCGCATACTCCATGGTAATGGTCGGAATCCCCATAATGATCAGGAACAGGACATAGATCATCACAAAGAAGCCGCCCCCATACTGTCCTGTAATATAAGGAAACCTCCAGACATTTCCTATTCCGATTGCGCAGCCTGCAGAAAGCAGGATAAAACCCAGCCTCGATCTCAGATTCTCTCTTTGTCTCAAAATCTTATCCTCACTTGGTGTTATTTTGTAAAGGCAGTTATCATTTTTAGCATTAACGCGTTAAAGCAGGCAGGGTAAAAAGGACAGCAAGAGACCGAAGTCCCTTACTGTGTCCTTTCAGATTCCCAAAGTTTTCCTTGTTTACATGGAAATGATGCCCAGCGCGCTTAAGATTGAACTGACCAGAATTACGACCAAAAGAATCGGAGAAAGATACTTCAGTGTAATCCGATACACGCCCCGGTTGATAAATTTCGATGACTGACTGACTTCGTCAATAACGACCTGAATCCCCGTCACCTTTATAATCAAAACAACTGTCGCGAGAGCCGCTACCGGCATCATCAGTGAGTTTGTCAGGAAGTCAAAGAAGTCCAGAAACTGCATTCCAAACAGCTTTACGCCTCCAAGAAGGTTATATCCCAGAGAAGACAGAGAACCCAGAATCACCATCACAAAAACCATAAAGATGGTCGCCACCCGGCGATTCCAGTGAGCCTCATCCTCCAGTGTCGATACTGCACTTTCAAGCAGGGCGATAGAACTGGTCATCGCCGCAAAGAAGACCATAATAAAGAACAATATTCCAATCCATCTTCCCCCCGCCATACTGTCAAAGACCTTGGGCAGAGAGATAAACAGCAGAGACGGTCCGGCCTTCAGGGTCTCTGCAGCATTTTTTCCGGAGAAGGCAAAAACCCCCGGAATAATCATCAGAGCCGCCAGCACCGCAACACAGGTATCAACCAGCGCCACCTGATAGGTCGATCGCTCGACATCAACGTCTGTTTTCATATAGGAACCAAAGGTATAGAGAATCCCCATTGCAATCGACAGGGAATAGAACATCTGTCCCGTCGCCGCAACAACCGTCATCAGAGAAAATTTACTGAAATCCGGAACAAAGATATATCGAACGCCGGCAAACGCTCCCGGCCGTGTAACCGAGTAGATCGCAACAATTACTGCCAGGATAATCAGTGCCGGCATCATAAAGGTTGAAACACGTTCAACACCGGCATTGACACCCAGTGCAATAACAAGCAGCGTGATCGCGGCAAAGATCAGGAAAAAGATTTCGCTTCCGACCGCATTTCCGATAAAATCACCGAAATACGCATCATCCGCAAGTCTGTGTCCGTTATCGACGATATATTCCGCCAGATAACGCAGAACCCAGCCCCCTATAACACTGTAATAGGGAATAATGATCATCGGAATGACCGCATTCACCCAGCCTCCGACCTTTCCTGTCCGCGACTTTGTAAAGAATGAAAAAGCGCCTACCGGGCTCTTCCTGGTCCTTCTGCCAAGCGCCGTCTCAGACACAATCATCGTATACCCAAAAGTTGCGGCAAGAATAATATATACAAGCAGGAAAATCCCTCCGCCGTATCTGGCAGCCAGATACGGAAAGCGCCAGATGTTGCCTAACCCAACCGCAGATCCTGCTGTCGCAAGAACATATCCCAGCTTCCCGGAGAAGCTGGCGCGTTTTTTTGATTTACTTTCCATTGTACTTAATCCCCTCATATTCTTTCAAAATATATAAACGAAGACATTATACACTCTTTTTCAAAACTTTTCCCGTCCGGTATGTATTTTATTCCGCACATGCATATCATTTATGTCATTTTGTCATGTTCCGCACATACAATAAAACGTTTCGGGACAAGCGAATGCCTGTCCCGAAACGTTTTATGCATATCCTATCTTCGCTGTCTGTTATCCAAAACTCTTACTCAGCGTGTTCGAATGCGGCAAGTTCCGGATGTTCTCTCTTTTCCTTGGTATAATTCTCATAAGAAGGCTTCCTGTGCTTCTGGGAAGCCCATACTTCCTCCGCCACAGGAGCCCATTCCCTGGCGTACTCTGTATTCTTGGCGCAAAGTTCGTCCGCCTCTTCCGGTGCCTCGACATTGGTCTGATGAGCGCCTGTCTCCTCAACCATCTTGACCAGCAGGTCCGGATTTTCCAGCATGGGGCAGGGTCTTAAGTGATTGCGGTTAAACGGCTGACCTTCATGATAAGCCATGAAGAGCGGAGACTGAAGCATTTCCAGGATGCTGTTCTCCTTGATATTGGTATTGGAGAAATGAATGAATACGCAGGGTTCCGCGTCTCCATTCGCATTGATATGGAAATAGTTCCGTCCGCCGGCGATACAGCCGCCGACATACTCGCCGTCGTTCTGGAAATCCATCGGGAAATAAGGAATATTGCACTCCTCGGACCGGACCCAGCGAATCTTCCGAATCATTTCCTTCCGCTGCTCAACAGTCGGCATCAGATCCGGAACCGCGTTCTTTCCAACCGGCATGTAGTGGAAATAGAAACCGAAATAAGCGCCCTTATCGGAAAGCATCTGCAGGAACTTGGGATCGGTAACCGCTTCAATATTCTGGCGGGTATAGCAGATGGAAGTACCGAAGATAATGCCGTTCTCACGAAGGAGATCCATCGCTTCCATAACTGCGCCGTAGTGGCCTTCGCCGCGGCGGGCGTCGTTGGTCTCCGGCGTTCCTTCGATGGAGAGCAGGAAGATCAGGTTGCCCAGTCTCTTGATCTCGTCGCAGACTTCCTGGTCGATCAGGGTGGAATTGGAATATGCCGCGAACTGGCAGTCCTGATGCTTTTCCATCAGGCGGAACAGGTCTTTTTTACGGACCATGGGCTCACCGCCGGTCATCATGTAGAGGTGAGCGCCCAGCGCCTTGCCCTCTGTGACGATCTTATCCATCTCTTCAAAGGTCAGGTTGGACTTGTGTCCATAAGTGCCGGACCAGCAGCCGACGCAGTGCATGTTGCACGCCTGGGTCGGATCAAAGAGGATCAGCCAGGGAATATTGCAATTGTATTTTTCTCTGTTGGCACGGATGGTCTTGGTGCCGTTTAAGAAGGATTCATAGCCCAGGTTCAGCAGGGTCATCTTCGCAACATGGGGATCCGTATGATCGATGATATCGTTGATCATCTTGATCCAGCGGTTGTCCGGATCCTTAATAGCTGCCCGGACCGCGTCCAGGGTCTCCGGCTTTGCTTCCTTCAGGAACTTGCCGGCAAGATCGACAATCTTGAGATAGGTATTTTCCTTACTGTCCGCCTTGTTCAGATGCTTCAGCAGTCCGTCCAGCATGACGCTGATTGCCTGACGCTCTGCTGCATGTGCTAAATTTGCCATGTTTCCTCCCTCATTTGCGTATCGCGCAGATACAAACTTACAAGATGTATGTGATTGACTAATTAAGGTCCTGTCATCCTAAGAAGTTACGTTAAGAATTATATGGTCTGCTATTTGGAATGTCCACCGATTTTGGCGGTACACATTATCGTTTATGTATCCTGAGCTGGCACAAAATAGGGATTTGTATCTTTATCCCAGGAGGGCGTCCAGCTCTTCCGGAGATTTTACCGCCAGAATCTTGGACCGATAGGTCCGGTCCATAAAGCCGACGCCCAGCATCTTGTCATAAAAGGCAAGCAGGTCGTCATAATAGCCTTCTTTATTATAGAGGATACAGGGCTTATCCTCCCGTCCCAGCCCGGACAGGACGATCACTTCGGTCAGTTCATCCAGGGTTCCCGGACCTCCGGGAAGGGCGATGTAGGCGTCGCTCATCTCCATCATAATAGATTTTCGCTCCGACATAGTCTCGCAGGGGATCGTCTTTGTGATGCCCGGATGCTCCAGCCCCTGCCCAAGGAAAAAGCGAGGCTCCACCCCGATGACCCGGCCTCCGCCTTCCACTGCCGTATCCGCCAGGACCCCCATGAGTCCCCGGTCCGATCCGCCGTAGATCAGGGTATGTCCCTTATCCGCAAGCCAGCCTCCGACTTCAGCCGCCGCCTCCCGAAAGGTCTCTTCTGTTCCAAAATTCGATCCGCAAAATACCGCGATATTCATCTTCCGCCTCCCCTTTTTGTCCAATTTTCAGTTACTCCCATTTTGTCGCTCAGCATTCGCTTTGTCTATACAAACCTTCCCTTGTAATCTTGCATAGATTTTATGCAATTAAATAAGCAAATCTGTGAATTTCTTTTCTTGACCATTTTAGTCGGGTTTCATAGAATGAAATTATAAATCAACAGATCCTGCCATATAGCCAAAGGAGGCAAATCATGGATTATGCAGAAGAATCTTTAAAATTACATAAAACCTGGAAAGGAAAATTTGAAATTACGCCCAGAGTTCCGGTTGATACAAATAAGGACCTGGCTCTGGCTTACACGCCGGGCGTCGCCCAACCCTGTCTGGAAATTCAGAAAGATCCTGAGAAGAGCTACGAGCTGACCCGGAGATGGAACACCTGCGCCGTTGTAACGGATGGCTCCGCCGTCCTGGGGCTTGGAAATATCGATCCCGAAGCGGGTATGCCGGTCATGGAGGGCAAGGCGGTCCTTTTCAAGGCGTTTGGCGATGTCGACGCCTTTCCTCTTTGTGTCAAGTCCCAGGACGTTGACACGATCGTGGATACCGTCTACCAGATCTCCGGCTCCTTCGGCGGCATCAATCTGGAGGACATCTCCGCTCCCCGCTGTTTTGAGATCGAGCGCAAACTCCAGGCAAAGTGCGATATCCCGATTTTCCACGACGACCAGCACGGAACAGCCATCATCACACTGGCGGGTCTGATGAACGCCCTTAAGGTTGTCGGCAAGAAGAAGGAAGAGGTCCGGATCGTCACTTCCGGTGCCGGCGCTGCCGCGATCGCCATCGTCAAGCTCCTGCTCTCCGCCGGTTTTAAAAATGTCATCATGACAGACCGCAAGGGCGCCATCTACAAGGGTCGTCAGGAGGATATGAACTGGATCAAGGAGGAAATGGCGGAAGAGACCAACCCGGAGGGCAGAAAGGGCAGCCTTGCCGAAATGCTTGTCGGCGCGGACGTCTTCATCGGGGTCTCCGCTCCCGGTCTTGTTACGACGGAAATGGTCAGCTCCATGAACCGCGACGCCATCATCTTCGCCTGCGCCAACCCAACTCCGGAAATCTTCCCGGAAGAGGCAAAAAGGGGCGGAGCCGCTGTCATCGCAACCGGTCGTTCCGACTTCCCCAACCAGGTCAACAACGTCCTGGTCTTCCCGGGTATGTTCCGCGGCACCTTCGATGCCCGCGCAAAAAAGATCAACGAAGAGATGAAGATGGCTGCGGCAAAGGCTCTTGCTGCCCTTGTTCCGGACGAGGAGCTGAATGCGGACAACATCCTTCCCAAGGCTTCCGATCCCCGTGTCGGCAAAGCCGTCGCGGACGCCGTCCGTCAGGCTGCCAAAGATTCCGGCGTCGCCAGAATCTGACTGTTTGCACTGCTTCTGTTCCAAGGTAACGTCGTTTCCAGAGAAAAACCTGATACTCTAATACTCTAAAATATTTTAAAAAGACTAAAACCTGCTTTGGTGCGCGGTTAACAAAGAAGTTTTTCAGCAGTTTCCTATTCCGAAGAGAAAGTCTTCAGACTCCATACAGACAGAAAAATAACCGCTCTTGCATGATGCAATGAAAAAATCCAATTTGCATCGCATGGGCGGTAATTTTTATAGTTCAATCTCTTATAAATTTTAAATTTCAAACGTCTGTCCGGGCGCGGTGATCGTTTCCACCCGATCCCGGTAAGGCTGGCTTTCCGGCAACTTCTTTAACTGATCGATCACCTGATATTTATCCCACATGTGCATGGGGAAGAGGTGATCCGTGTCGCAGTAGTGCATAAAGTCATCGACCCCCAGATAAAAACGATCCTCCAGCCGCGGGTCCAAAGGCACAAAAGCCAGATCGAAATGCTGCCCCCGAATCTTCTCCAGCTCGTGGTGGTAGTTCCTGGGCTGGTGGGTATAGTCCTCATCCCAGTACCAGTTGTTGAGATCGCCGGCATAATAGATATTGACCGGCTCTTCCAAGCCCTGTCCTATCTTCCCATCGATCCCGCCTGCCAGAGCTTTGCAGACGAAAGCCACCCCTTCATCCGTCGATTTGAGGGTCCTGACCTCGATCAGGTCATCCCCAAAGGTTTCATCCGGTTCCAGATAGATGATATCCCCCTGCCGGTCCTCCTTGGGAACGGCATCTTTAATGTCAAAGGAGAGCAGAAAGTGAACCCTCTCCACCTTATTCCTTAAGGAAAAGATCTCCTGCGCAAAATGGTCGTGGTGAACATGACTGGAAAAGACATAGAGCGGCAGGTCCCTCCGGATCTGGGGCAGGTCTCCCTTCCAGTAGTCAAAGAGCAGGGTACAGGCCGCAAGTTCCGCCATAAAGCCGCTGTGGTAGATATAGGTAATTTTCATCTTTGCTCTCCCATCATCCGGTGTTCATCCATAAGCTCGTGGCTAAGTCCCAGCGCATTCCACTGGGCATTGACCGGGGTCAGCATCGCCTTCAGATCATTTTTCGTGATGCCGCAGGTGGGAAAGATTACCAGCAGCTCATCCATTTCCCGGCTGGTCACTCCCGCCATCACAATCATCCTAACCGGCAGGTCCGGTCCCTGGTACTCTCCTCTTAAGACAGATGGGACTCCCAGCATCTTAGTTCCCGGTATCCCGGCAGCCTCTCCCAGAGTCCTCAGATAGTCCCTCTTCGCGACCGGGACAACTTCGACTCCCATTTTTCGGACCTTAAACGCCAGATTTTCCGCCTGCATGTTTCCATTTCCCTCGGAAAAGCCATAGAGCAGAATCTTCTTTCCCAGCATCCGCTTGCTCCCTTTCTAAAGGGCGAAAATCCTCCCGCCCCGTGATGAAAGGCATTGTACCACGAATCCCTTCTGCCCGTCATCCGAAAGCTAATGCCAGGTATGAAAAATTCCTATATTTACCTCCCTTTTCTCCTATTGTTCATCTAATTCGTCGATTTACAAACGCTTTCGCCAACCATACAATAATGAGTATGAACTCAACGATCAGTTACTACAACTCACACGCATCTGAATACATCGCCGACACAATCGACGTCGATTTTCATGGGACCCAGGATCATTTTTTGAGCCTGCTCCCCCACTGCGCCAAGATCCTCGATTTCGGCTGCGGGTCCGGTCGTGATATCAAATATTTCCGCTCCCACGGTTTCCGCGCGGACGGTATCGACGCCTCGGACGAGATGTGCTACCAGGCGTCCTGCTATACCGAGACCAATGTCCGAAAAATGCTCTTTACGGACCTGGTGGACATCCAGTCCTGGGACGGAATCTGGGCGTGCGCTTCCCTCCTCCACTTAAGTGACCAGGAACTGAGCATCGTGCTGTACAGGATCTCCCAGGCTCTGGTCGACGGCGGCATTCTCTACGCCTCGTTCCGTTTCGGTGAGAAGCAGGAAGTCCGGGAAGGGCGCTTTTACAACGACATGACTGAGCGCAAATTCCGCCGTGCCATGCGAGCCGTCAGGGATCTGACTTTAGAGGAATCCTGGGTTTCTGCCGATGTCAAGCCGGGGCTTGAAGGGGATAAATGGCTGAACCTGATTCTCAGGAAGCACAGCCGGTCCGAACAAAATCCCCTGCTGACGGCAGCCTATCTGGAGGCGCAGCCGGTATGAAAGCATCCGCCGCAAATCCCTATGAAGGCTACAGTCTCCCCCTCGTCCTGGTCGATCTGGCCCCGGTTCTTTTATTTGCCCTCTCCGCAGGAATCGTAGCACGCCGCTTTTCAAGCAGACTCTTTTCCATCGGCATCTGCCTGGTCATCGCCGCCGGTCTCTTGAAAGTGATCTGGAAACTGATCGTGACGGTCTCCCACCGGGACATCCGGATCTTAAGCCGCCAGCTTCGCTACCTGATGCCAGCCGGATTTTTCCTGACCTTGATAGGAATTCTCGTAAAATTCCGCCGGATTTCCTGGTCGGCTCTCTTTGCAGGCATCCTGTCCTTTCCGGCTGTCCTCTTCTTCATCCTGGGTCTGATCGGAATTTGTTTCATGGTTTCCTTCGCCCGCAAGGCAGGTGAAACAACCTCCGAAGTCTGGAAGGAAGAGCTGACAAACTCTGCCGCCCAGCTGATGTTTTTAATCGGCATACTCACGATCTGAGGATGCCGATTTTTCGCTTCTCAAAGATTTTATCCCATCAAGTTCCTGCAATTTTCTTCCTATCAGCAGGAAGAACCATGATGCTCTGATCTTTATCAGCTGATAAAGAATCCTGCATCCTTCAAATGATAGAGGGGAATGAAGGGCAGAAGGATCGGTGTCTTAGCCGTATACGCCTGAAATTCCGGGTCAGACCCGTAGTTCTTCTCCTGCCGGATATCGAGCCGCCTTGCACTGCCGAACATGATGTAGAGAATCCCCAGCCAGCCGACCAGAACGACCAGCCACTGCCAGCCCCGGACCGACCCGAAAGAAGAAAGAAAGACCGCTGTCCAGAACAGCATCTCACCCAGATAGTTGGGGCAGCGGACCAGCTTGAAGACACCCGTGTCGCAGAAACGATGCGGGTTCTTTTTCTTAAAAGCGCTTTTGGTTGCATCCGCCAGACTCTCCAGGACCAGCGCGCAGATCATCAGAACAGCCCCGACCGCTGCCGACCAGTTTTTGCTGTCTCCATTGGCACCGCGGTATAAAACGGGAGAGACCTCCATCACATAGAGCAGGCAGACCGAAATCCAGGTCCCCAGCTTGGCAAGCAAGGGAGCCTGAGCATCCCCTCGAACCTGCTGAAAGACCTTGCGGTAGGATGCGCTCTTAATCTCCCTCAGCAGCAAAAATCCGCCTAACCGGATGCCGTAGACCATAAACAGGACACATTGGAGGGCAGCGAAAAAGCCGTAGGTCCTGTGATAGATGACCAGCAGGGCGGCGCCCGATGCGCAGACCGCAAAGCCATAGCCGATGGAAATAAAATAGACCAGCTTGTAAAAACCGACGCAGCTTACAAGCAGACACAGTACCAGTAAGATCCAGATCTGAACCGGAAATACAACTCCCTGCATGATAACCTCCCTGTTCCCCATATTATAGAGAGGGAAACATAAAAAACCCGCTTATACAGTTCCTATCCATATTCTATCAAAAATTCTAAATTTCAGGGAACTGCATTTCCATATTCAGTTTCCGTCTTTTGTCTACTTCTTTTAGAAATTATGCCCGCTTTTTACCTATATCTAACCTGTTTTTCGTGAAAGTGTGATAAAATATCTGTAACCTGAATTTCGGCATTTTTGATCTAAAAAACAGAAAGAGAGGCTTTACTATGAGTCAAAACATGTTAGCCATGATCCTTGCCGGAGGACGCGGGAGCCGCTTGAAGGACCTGACCAATAAGGTCGCGAAACCGGCTGTTTCTTTCGGCGGCAAGTACCGCATTGTAGATTTCCCGCTCAGCAACTGCGCAAACAGCGGAATTGATGTCGTCGGAGTTCTGACCCAGTATGAATCCGTACTTCTGAACAGCTACGTCGCCGCCGGTCGCCGCTGGGGTCTGGATTCAAAAGACAGCGGTGTGTTTGTCCTTCCCCCCCGGGAAAAGGCCGATGAAAGACTGAATGTCTATCGAGGAACCGCGGACGCCATTTCCCAGAATATTGATTTTATCGACAGCTATGAGCCGGAATATCTGCTGATCCTTTCCGGTGACCACATCTATAAGATGGATTACGACGCCATGCTGACCTATCACAAAGAGCGCGGGGCGAATCTGACAGTTGCCGTCATCCCGGTTCCGATGAAGGAGGCCAGCCGTTTCGGTATCATGAATACCGATGAGGAAGGCAATATTGTGGAATTTGAGGAAAAGCCGGCTCAGCCCAAGAGCAATCTGGCCTCCATGGGGATCTACATCTTCACCTGGAAGGATCTTCGCAGGGCCCTGGTCGCCGATATGAGAGCTTCCGACTCCAGTCATGACTTCGGAAAAGACATCATTCCTGCTTTTCTTGCGGACGGCAAGAAACTGGTCGCCTACAAGTTCCAGGGATATTGGAAGGATGTTGGAACTATTGACTCTCTCTGGGAAGCCAACATGGACCTGCTGGATGACAGAGGGGAATTGAATATGAACGATACTTCCTGGAAGATCTATACGGATGACGCTTCCGCCCTGCCTCAGTACATCGGCCCGGATACACAGGTTGACCATGCCTATATCACGCAGGGCGCTGTCGTCCTGGGCGATGTCAGACATTCCGTCCTCTCGACGGGAGTCGTCGTTGAGGAAGGGGCAAAAGTCATCGACTCCGTGCTTCTTCCGGGAGTTCGCGTTGAGGCCGGAGCCAAAGTCACCCGTGCTCTGGTTGCCGAGAACATCACCATCGGCAAGGGGGCTGTTGTCGGAGATGCCGGCAGTGAAAACATTACACTGGTTGCAAAACGTGTGAAAGGGGTAGAGTAATATGGCAAAGATATTTGGTATTGTTGCTTCATCGGCTCCATTCATTAAGGTCGAGGGAATGCAGGATTATCGTCCGATCGCAGCATTCTCCTTCATCGGGAGATACCGCATTGTTGACTTTCCGATTTCCAATATGAGCAACAGCGACATTGACTACATTCAGGTCTATATGGGAAATAAGCCCCGCTCCCTTACCGAGCATCTGGGAAGCGGACGAACCTTTAATATCAATTCCAAACGGGGAAAGCTGCAGATGCTCTTCCCCCAGGGCAGCTCCGTCAATGAGATCTACAACACGGATATTTCCGCCTACATGGAAAATCTGGAGATCATCCAGCGTATGCACCAGGACTACGTCGTCATCGCGCCGTCTTATATGATCTACACTCAGAATTACGCCGACCTGGTAGAGGAACACATCTCCTCCGGTGCCGACATCACCCTTTTGTACCACAGGGTTGACAACGCCAAGGAAGCCTTCCTCAACTGCTTCATCTTAAACCTCAACCGGCAGAAGGGAGTTATTTCCCTTGAGAAAAATATCGGCAAGGCCAAAAACCGGGACATCTTCATGGATACCTATGTTATGAAGAAGGACCTCTTTATCCAACTGGTCCAGGAGGCGAAAAAAGAATCCTCCATGTTCACACTGGCGGATATTGTCAGTGCTTCCGCAGCCGATCTTGACATACGGGGCGTCGCCCACCGCGGCTACTTCGCGGCTGTCACCGATTTTAAGAGCTACTTCGATGCCAACCTTGCCCTTTTGGATCACAAGCTCGCGGAGAATCTGTTCCGTCCGGACTGGACGATCTACACCAGGACGACAGATTCCTGCCCGACAACCTATTGTACAGGGGCATCCGTCAAAAATTCAATCGTATCAAACGGCTGTCTGATCCAAGGTATCGTTGAAAACTCCGTCATCGGCAGGGGTGTCACGATTGAAAAAGGAGCTGTCGTCCGCAACAGTGTGATCCTGTCCTATGCCCAGATCGGACCGGATGTCCATATCGAAGGGCAGGTCGTGGATAAATGGGCAAAGGTAATCCGTGCCAAAGAAATCATCGCTGATCCCGCAGCGCCGGGCTATATCCGCAGAAGCGATAACCTCTAAAATAAAATGAGAAAGGATTTTCAAGAAATGGTCAAACATGTCATCCTATGGCAGTTAAAAGAAGAACTCTCACCGGAAGAAAAGAGCCAGGTAAAGGCGGACATCAAGGAGGGGCTTGAAAGTCTGGTCGGCAAAGTACCGGGCTTAAAAGAAGTCCATGTCTACATCGACGGACTTGCCACTTCCAATGCGGACGTCATGTTGGACACGACGCTTGAGAGCAAAGCTGCCCTGGCAGCCTATGCGGTTCATCCCGCCCATGTTGCGGTTGCCGATACGAAGGTCCGTCCCTATACCCGAACCCGCACCTGCATGGATTTTGAAATCTGATCAGCAAAAAGGGCAAGCATCCGTAATTTGATGCTTGCCCTTTTACTTGAGACTTATTTTGTCTGAGGCTTTGCATGATTTATGTATCCCGTTCAATCGGTCTTACCATAAAAACTCCTTCATTTAACATCCTCTTGCAGGTCAGTCTTTGCCATCAGTTTATCTGTACTGAGTCACTCAGTTTCTCCAGACACAGTTTATTTCTGACTTTATTCTTAGAAAATAATCAGGCAGACCAGACAAGCTGCTGCAATTCCAATCAAAAAGCCGGTGATGATCTCCGGGACCGTGTGCCCCATCTTCTCATCGAGGGATTTGTCGAAGTAGGGGGCCCGTCCCTCTTCCAGATCCTTTTGGCGCATCCGGTTTAAAATTCTCGCTTCCAGCCCCGTCTCGTAACGGACTCCCATGGCGTCATACATGACAATCATGGCAAGAAAGAAGGCGATAGCAAATTCCGTACTGTTCCAACCATTTGTCAGAGCTGCCCCGACGGCAAGACCGGTCACCGTAGCGGAATGGGTACTGGGCATTCCGCCTCCTCCGGCTAACCTTTTAGCGGAAAACCCATTTTTTACCGTCTCCATGATAATCTTCAGTACCTGGGCGATCAGCCAGCCCGCAAAGGCGGAGAGCAGTACATGATTATTGACTAGGTCCATCAGGATCTGCATGATTAATCCTGTCCCTCCCCTTCAATCGGAATCTCCTCCGCCGGATGTTCCGGATTCAGATTTTTGCGAAAGCGCAGATCATCCAGGTTCTTTAAAACCAGGTCCCGCACCGCGATCCCCTTCTTTTTCAGATAAGCCCGATGGGTCAATACGGCATCCGTCACGCCGATTGCTACCGCCGCACCGATCAGAACTTTTTCGACTTTTCTCATCTTCGTCCTCTCTTTCCTAAAAATGCGAATATGCCCAGTATACCACTAAGAGACAGTTCAGGGCACGAATCCTCAAAGTTCTTTTAAACAAGATTGAGCTGCTCCGCTTCTTGATATACATAGCCTCAAGGCGGTTTTCATCAGCATATCTGTCCAATCACTCCGAATCCCTTTAAAACAGCAAAATAAAAGCGGCATCCGAATCTCTTTGTCCGAACGCCGCTCTTATGAAATTTCATCTTCCAATGGACTGAACCTCCTCGATTCTTTCCGTTTCACTACTTGTTGCTTTCATGAGGTAAACCGCTTATGTATATGTTGGACTCTACCTCCAATCCTTTCATCGTTTATCTGTCACGATCTTGTTGAAACTCTTATGTGAATGTTGGTTTGTACCTCGCATTTCTTTGATAATATGGGGTAACTCGTTAACTTGCCTTGGGTCCGTACCTCCTTTTTAGATTTCCTCCGGCGGCTTTCTCGTCACCGCCTCATCGGTGAGGATTACTTGAGAAATAAACGGTTTCTCTTGTTTTTTCTCTCTTTCTTTGTTGTCTTTAATATACACGATTTTCCAAACCCTGTCAACTATATTTCTGATTTTATTTCTTTTTTATATTTATATTCGATTTAATTTGATATTTATTTTATTTAATTCAGACATTTTTAAGTTTCTTCCCCTCTTTTCCCTTTCGTTCTGTTATAATCATTTTCCAAACAAGTCAATCCGGCACATTTCACAAATATGGCTCTATTTTTTGTACGTTTCGTTTGTTGTGCCTCCCTCCCAAAACCGCTACAATAGAGGAAACTAGTTCATAATCAAAAGTTTCCTTTCATAAATAGAACTGTTTCGATTTAATCTTAAGGAAGAAGGGACACGATGAACACCAGGGATTCAAAAGTCAAGATTCTGGAAGCCGTCATCACGCTCTTTAATGACAGCGGTTTAAAATTCACGATGGACGACGTCGCCAAGGCAGTCGGCATGAGTAAGAAAACCATCTATGTCCTCTTTCGGGACAAGGAGGATCTGTTCTATCAGATGGTGGATTACTGCTTCGACTCCATCAAGGAGAGCGAGCAGGAGGTTCTGGATGATCCGGCTCTTACGACCCCGGAACGGATTCGCGCCATTTTGGGCGTCATGCCGGACCGCTACAAGGATATCGATCTGCGCAATCTCTATATTTTGAAGGACCGCTTCCCTGCCATCTTTGCCCACGTTCAGGAGCGTCTGGAAAATGACTGGGAACCCACTCTCTCCCTTTTACGCAAGGGCATGGAGGAGGGCAGCGTCCGCCAGGTCTCGCTCCCCATTTTTAAAATGATGCTGGAAGCCGCCATCGAGCAGTTCTTCCAGCGCGACGTCCTGATCGAAAATCACCTGACTTACAACGAGGGGCTGGCGGAAGTTGTCCGCATCCTCGTCGACGGTATCTTAGTCAGATAAGTGGCTTCATTTCGTTAAATCCGACAGTTCTTCGAACCCGCTGCCGAAAAATCTACTATCATCCCAGGGAGGACCTATCATGAAAACACTGACAAAAGGAAAGATGTGGTGCTTTGCCATCGGCCAGTTCGGCTGGTCCCTGCTCTCCGCGCTCATCACCAACTGGCTCGTCTATTTCTACCAGCCGGACCACGCGTCGCAGGAGGCGGGACAGATCCTGTTTATCCCCCAGGGGCGGATCATCCTGGGTATCGCAACAATCATAGGCGGTATCGCCGCCCTGGGGCGAATCTTTGACGCCGTCACGGATCCCCTGATAGCCAACCTGTCGGACCGGTCCCAAAATCCCAGGGGTCGGCGCATTCCCTTTATGCAGAAAATTGCCCTTCCCTTTGCCGTTATCACGGTCCTCGTCTTCTGGACTCCGGTCAACCACGTATCGGGCATCAACAGCGTATGGCTGCTCGTCACCCTCCTGCTCTTTTATCTGTTTATGACAACTTATTGTACGCCTTACAATGCCCTCATTTCCGAGTTGGGAACGACGCAGGATACGCGCATCAGTATTTCCACCTATATCAGCGTCACCTTCCTGCTCGGATCGGCAATCGGTTATGCCGCCCCCTACATCTGGGGGCCCCTGACTCCGATCTTCGGCAGAGTCCTTGCCATCCGCATCACCTTTGTGGGCCTTTCCGTCATTGGGCTTCTTGCCCTCTTCGTCCCAACCTTTACGATTCGGGAAAAGGACTATATCAACGCCATTCCGTCAAATGACAATGCCTTTATCTCCCTTGCCAAGACCTTCCGCAATGGGGATTTCCGCATCTTCGTCGGGTCCGATGTCCTGTATTTCGTCGCCCTGACCATTTTCCAGACAGGTCTGCCCTTCTTTGTCACATCCCTGATGAAACTGCCGGAGACTATGACGACCATCCTCTACGTCGCCATGACTCTCTTAAGTTTTGCCAACTATCCCGCCGTCAACCTGCTGGCTCACAGGCTGAATAAGAAGCGTCTGGTTCTCTTTGGTTTCTGCGGGCTCAGCACCGCCTACATCATCACCGCCATTTCCGGTCTGTTCGGCGTCGGCGGGCTGATCTGGGGCGTCCTGGTCGTCGCGATCGCGGCCTTCCCCATGGCGACCCTCGGCATCCTGCCCCAGGCGATTGTCGCCGATATCGCCCAGGCGGACAGCATCACGACCGGGGAGAAGCGCGAAGGGATGTTCTTTGCGGCAAGAACCTTTGCCTTTAAACTGGGTCAGAGTATCTCCATGCTGATCTTTACCGCCTTTGCCTCCATCCATCCGGAAACGGGCATGGGCTATCGGATCGCCGCCATCACAGCCGCTGCCATCTGTCTTATCGGAGCCCTGATCCTCTCCTTCTATAACGAGGGCAAGATCCTGGGCATCATCGTTCCGACGGAGCAGAAAGCTTAAGAAAATAAGCCGCCTATACCACAAAATCATCTCTAACAGCCTTCTCCAGGGTCCAGATCTTCACCTCTGCCCTGCCCTCTAAGGCAAAACCATGCTCCTCTTCCGTCGGGAATACACGGGAAGTAAAGACCGCGTCTCCGTCGTTGACAAAGATTTCAACCGAACTGCTGTCGATAAAGATCCGCAAATGGCGGAGTCCCGCTTCAAGCGGTCGGCTTCTTACTTCCCCATACTGGGTATTGAAGCGATTGGTCAGATCCGACCGGTCCACCTCAATGACTCCCGCCCGGGCTTCAAAGGTCAGGTGCAGACCGCCAGACCCATCCGGCTTCGTAAAGAGGCTGAGCATAAGATTGTCCCTCGATACATCTAAAGTCAGGCGGTCCACCAGGGAATCCGCCCCGGCTGCGTCCCCGACCCCGGCTTCATTTCCACAGATCACTTCCATTTCACATTCCCTGGGTAAACGGTGCTTTGCCGGATCGACCGCTTCCCCTCTCAGCTTCTTCAGACTCTCCAAAGGTTTTTGTATCAGCCGCCGTCCTCGAATCGTCAGCTCTCTGGGCAGGGTCAGACAGCCGGACCACTCCTCCTCATCCGTCACCGGGTAAGCAGCATCCGGCAGCCCCATCCAGGCGACCAGAACCGCCGCGTTCTTGTTCATGAGCTTTTGCGCCGCGCACTCAGCGGCGTAGGAGTCAAAGCCAAAATCCAGCACATGGAAACTGCCGTCCGGATGAAAGGTCAGCGTATCAAAGTCCATCCGTCCCAATATATAGCCATTGTGGTGAATAGAATCTCCCCTGCCGTCCAGCTTAAGATGCTGTGGACAGAAGATCAGGATGTCCTTCCCGCTGATACGCTCAATCGAGGGACATTCCCACATACTGCCGAAGTCCTCAAAGCCCGGTACCTTGAGCTGACCGGCAAATTCCCAGCCTTCCAGCGGATCCTTAGAGCGGTAGACCAGGATGCAGCCGTGCTTATCATAGGTCTGGGCGCCGATAATGATGTAGTAGGTCTGATTCTCTTCATTGAAAATGATTTTTGGGTCCCTCTGATGTTCGGTATAGCCCGCCTCCGGTCCAAAAAGAGGCGGCAGGATCTTCTCCGGTTCTCCATTATCCTTCAGCGCTACCACCAGAGTGTAGGGAGTCCGAAGCCAGTTCCGGTCCCTGTGATTGCCGGTATAGTAGAGATAGAGGGCGTCCCCGGTCGGCAGAGCCGATCCCGAATAGGCTCCCTTATTGTCGTATTCCGTATCCGGGCGGATGCAGACACCCAGGTTCTCCCATTTGATCAGATCTTTTGACACCACATGGTACCAGTATTTGAGCCCATGTACCGCGCCCCATGGGCACCACTGGTAGAAGAGGTGCCATTCGCCGTTGTGGTAGACAAATCCATTGGGATCATTCAATAGTCCCGTGACCGGCTGCACATGAAAGATCTGCCTATAATTGGACTTTTGGATGTTTTCATGTAAGTCCCGGATTTCCTCAGGGTCGCCCAGCACCCGATACTTCTCTTCCCTCGTCCATTCCTTCATGTCCGCTCACCTCCAATTCGCGGGCTGCCTGCCCTCATATTTTTATCTGTAAATATATAATTCCTCCGCAGTTTTACTGTCTTCAGTATATCACCTATAGAATTAAGCTACAATTCAGAAGAGAGATCCTACTTTTCCATTTCCCTCTTCCTCTGCAATTCTGATTTTAAGAAAAGGGAAACTGCCCTTAACCATTGATATACAAGGCTCTACGCACCTCTTATCAATACGATTTGTCTACCCGTAAAGTATTGAACCGCCTCTCTTGATATACAAGACTGAAGACGGTTTACAGCAATACATTTTGTCCTATGGCTCGCAGTATCTTTATACCAACAAGCCAATTTTAAATCTAAGATACCAGGCTTTAGCCGAATTTTCCAAGTTTTCTAGCACTGTGCAAGCAAAATAAAAGCACCCGACGAGCGGGTGCTTTTAAAGGGAAGGAGTTTTTATGAAAATGAAAAAGTTATTTGTTGCTTGCTCTTATCATCTTACAAGACTTATAGTAAAGGAAACTTGTGAACATCCTGTGTTCATCTTTCAAACAAATTGTGAAAACATTTTCCGGAAGGCAGGTCCTTATGAAACCGGCTCTGATCTTTGATCTCGACGACACCCTTTACTTAAGAAGTAAGCCCTACATATCCGCTGCAAAAAAATTCCTGCATGAATTACAGATTTCCTTCAAGGATTTCTCCGCCCTCTTTAAAAGCAGCCGACCGATCGGCGAAGAGGAATATCTGCGCCGGATCAGGGGAGAGATCTCCGAAAGGGAGATGAAAATGGTTCGAACCAGGCGGTCCTTCTCCGCCCTCGGTATCAGCTTGACGGCAGAGCAGGCGCTGCATTTTGAAGATCTCTACGCCAAAGAAGGCGAGAAACAGTCTCTTCTGCCGGAAATTCAAACCTTTCTGAATCGGGCAAAAGAAAATGGATATTTTCTCGGCATCATCACCAACGGATCAGCGGCACGCCAGTGGAAAAAATATCAGAACCTAACCTTAAGCCGCTGGTTTCCCGCAGATCACGTCCTCGTCTCTGACGAGATCGGGACGGACAAGCCCCACACCAGGCTCTACCGGATTGCGGAGGACCGCTGGAAGCTTGAACCGTACAACCTCTGGTACATTGGGGACAGCTACGAAACGGACATCCTGGGCGCAAAAAAAGCCGGCTGGCACGCCGTCTGGATTCCTCAGGAGTATACAAAGATTCCCCCTAAGTCCCAGATGCCGTTTCAGCCGGACCTGCTTCTTCCTTCTGTATCTGACCTTATTCCGTATCTTCCGTCAGAATCCTGACCGCCGGGAGATACTTGGTTTTCATGCGGATCTGCCAATCCTCCGTGAAATTTCCCTGGCGGGAGGGATCCATGTTGTGGCGGAGATCCGCCAGCTTGACCACTTTCGCCAGCCGGTTGTGCTTGAGCGCCCTCACATAGTCCAGATAGGGGACATCCGCGGTATGGGTCATGGCAACAACAGCGTCCGTGATCCGGTCCCCAAAGATGGGTCTTAAATCCCCCTCGGTAAGCGCTGTATCCTCCAGGGTATCATGGAGCCAGGCGACGCACTTTTCTTCCATCGTCGTGACGTATGATGCCACCGTAGCAAGATGGGTGATATAGGGCCGGCCTGCGCGGTCCCTCTGTCCCGTATGCGCCACCGTAGCCAGGGTCTGCGCCACCGAGAACATCAGCCCTTCCGAATCTTCCCTCCCTGCATAGCCCTCCAGCACCGTCGCTGCTGTTCCGGAAATGACCTCCGCCGCTCTCACCAGCTGTTCGTCTTCCACCATCCAGTCGCCCTCCTTTGAGCAGAAAATCCGATAGACCTATTATACTACCAAAGTTTCTGCCCCGACAGAACATGATCAAGAATTATTTTACTGGCCTCCGCCTCATCGCATGGACAGTCTAAGCTTTCCATCCCAAGATATCCACTTACTTCTTTCTTATAAAACAGTGGTGCTGCCGCCCTGATCCTCCGCAAAAATCCGAATAAAAATGAGCAGCTGCTCCGGATCGCCGACATAGTCAGCCTCCGCGCATTCATAGACCGAATTCCTGGTTCTGACCAGCAGGACCTTGCCGTCATAGGCAGCCGCCACCACGCGGGAAGTCTTGATGTAAGCCCCTTCCCGATAGCGGTCGCTCCCCGATACATAACCGCTGATGGACTCCTCGTGGATGGTCCATCTCTTTAATTTTGTTGTCCCCATCAACATCTAACCCCTTACATTTGGCGATCATCGTTTGCCTGCGTCATTCATTTGTCTTCCCGGACTCTGCTCCCGACTCCGGAGAGGATTCTGCGGAAGATGATACCGCATCAGAAAACGAAGCGTCCGCGTCATATGCCTTAAAGCCGCCATTTTCCAGCCGCTTATAGACAATCTTCACCTGATCATCCTCCTCGATCGACCGAACTGCCTCCGCCAGCTCGTCCGGAGTTTTGACCACCGCGCCGTTAAAGGACGTGATGATATCTCCCGCCTTCAATCCTGCTTTCGCCGCAGGGCTGCCGTCTGCAACCTCGACAATCAGAACTCCCGCCGGATAGCCCTGCTTGACCATCTGGTCCGAGACGGCTTCCACTTCAACGCCCAGCTTGGGTCCGTCATTTTCTTCCTGGCTGCCGTCTGCTCCGCCCTGACGCTGCTCCCCATTTCCATACTCCCCTGCTCCGGGGTTTCCGCCTCCGAAGTTTCGGAAGTAGTCAGAAAAGTCGTCATTCCCCGTGTCCCCGATCGTCACGGGTTCATTGGGATTGACGATATAGATCGCCTTATCCGTCGCGTTGAGGGTAATCGTCCCGGCAACGGCAAGAACCGCGATCCCAATCACCGCGCCGATTGCAGCTTTGGCGGCAAAAAGACCGATCTCCTTGCCAAGAGACGGATGGGGGGCAGAAAATCCCTTCTTGCCGCCTCCGAAATCCGGCCTGCTGCCCGTCGGCTGGAAATTGCTATAGACCGGAGTCTTAAAATTATATCCCTGCGCTGCCTGTCCCTGCCGGTCCTGCGGTCCGGCCCCATGCTGAGCGCTTTGCTCCCCCTGTACATGCTCATAGCTCTGTCCGTTCTGTGGCTTTCCAAGCTCTTCTGTCCCAAAACCCTGCTCTTCGTTCATCGTAGCTCCTCTTCTCTGCTCTCATATTCAGATCTCTGATGCGCCTTGCTCCAGGTTTTATCATGCTTAAGGACTCATGACCGCCCCCGGCGCAATCGGATCTGTTCTTTTATACCCAATACTATAAAAAACAGTTATGTTCCATTATCGATAAAAATGTGTCTTTTCTGTGAAAGAGCCAAATCTGTCCTCCGCACATATAAAATCAGAGGCAGAAAGGACTGCTTTCTGCCTCTGAATCAATTCCGATATGGGTAAGACGTTCAAGCCTTCAAACAGCCCTGGCTGACTCAGTCAAGCTTGGGGCCAGCAGCAACAAGATCCTTGCCGGCTTCATTTCCTTCATACTTCTTGAAGTTCTTGATGAATCTCTGTGCCAGATCCTGAGCCTTCTCATCCCACTGTGCAGCATCCTCGTAGGTATCTCTAGGGTCGAGGATAGCCGGATCAACGCCCGGAAGTTCCGTCGGTACTTCAAAATCGAAGTAGGGGATCTTCTTGGTCGGAGCCTTGTCTACCGCACCGGTCTGGATTGCCGTGATGATTCCACGAGTATCCTTGATGGAAATTCTCTTGCCTGTGCCGTTCCAGCCAGTGTTGACCAGATAAGCCTTAGCGCCGGACTTCTTCATCTTCTTAACCAGTTCCTGACCATACTTGGTCGGGTGCAGTTCCAGGAATGCCTGACCGAAGCAAGCGGAGAAGGTCGGAGTCGGCTCTGTGATGCCGCGCTCTGTACCGGCAAGCTTAGCAGTGAAACCGGACAGGAAGTAGTACTGGGTCTGCTCCGGCGTCAGGATGGATACCGGCGGCAGGACGCCAAAGGCATCTGCGGAAAGGAAGATGACGTTTTCAGCAGCCGGGCCATGGGAGATCGGCTTTACGATCTTCTCAATGTGGTCGATCGGATAGGATACACGGGTATTTTCCGTAACGGACTTGTCCGTGAAATCCAGTTTGCCGGTTGCGTCATCGACGGTAACATTCTCAAGAAGAGCATTTCTCTTGATCGCGCCGAAGATATCCGGCTCAGCCTCCTTGTCAAGGTTGATGACCTTAGCATAGCAGCCGCCTTCCAGGTTGAAGACGCCGTTGTCATCCCAGCCATGCTCGTCGTCGCCGATCAGCAGTCTCTTCGGGTCCGTGGAAAGGGTCGTCTTACCTGTCCCGGACAGACCGAAGAAGATGGAGGTATGCTCGCCGTTCATATCGGTGTTAGCGGAGCAGTGCATGGAAGCGATACCCTTCAGCGGCAGATAGTAGTTCATCATTGAGAACAT
>DFIU01000018.1:140980-141104 GCA_002371465.1 Lachnospiraceae bacterium UBA3689
AGTTCTCAACCTTAGCCTTGGAAGCATTGTAGACGACGAAATCCGGCTTGAAGTTTGCCTGCTCTTCCTCTGTCGGTCTGACGAACATATTCTTTACGAAATGGGCCTGCCAGGCAACTTCCAT
>DFIU01000027.1 GCA_002371465.1 Lachnospiraceae bacterium UBA3689
ATCGGACGAGGACTTGACCAAAAGGCGGTCGGGAAGTCAGACATAGGTGCTGACGTTCCGGTCGAACGTCTGAATGATTCGTATATGCGGTTTTGAAGGTATGTAGAGATGAGGAACTGGCTTCGGTCAGTTCCTTTTTTGTTGAGTGGAGAAAGGTATTGCTCTATTATATTTCATGCAATATAATGAAACCGCTAAAGTTAAACTTAAATTAATCAAAACAAAAGAGATGGGGACGGCTATTCCCGATACTTGAGAGGAGAATGAGATGGGCAAGTTTGAAGAACTGGTAAGAGCAAGAAGAAGTATACGGACCTTTGACGGCAAGGGCATCTCTGACGAGCATTTGAAGAGAATCGAAGCTTATATGCAGGATGTTCCGAATCCCTATGGGATTCATGTGGAGTTTAAACTGCTTCACGCCGGTCAGGATCATCTGACCAGCAAGGTGATCAATGGAACGGATCTGTGGATCGGTGCGAAAGTGAAAAAAGTTCCTCACGCAGAGGAAGCTTTCGGCTATTCCTTTGAGGAGTTTGCCCTGTTCTGCCAGAGTCTCGGAATTGGGACGACCATCATTGCGGGGACGATGGATCGTCCGGCTTTTGAGAAAGCCATGCAGCTTGCTGCGGACGAAGTTATGCTCTGCGTGACGCCGATCGGTTATCCGGCGGAGAAAATGGGCGTGAAGGAGAAGCTGATGCGGACCGGAATCAGTGCGGATAAGCGCGCCGATTTCGATAAGATCTTCTTCAAAGATGCCTATGGAAATAAGCTTGCCGCGTCAGAAGCGGGTGCCTGTGAGAAAGCTCTGGAAATGCTTCGGTGGGCGCCCTCCGCTGTCAACAAACAGCCCTGGAGAGTCGTTGTCGCAGGGGAGCAGGTGCATTTCTATGAGAAGCACTCCAAGGGCTATATTTCCGAGCTGGGCGATCTGCAAAAGATCGATATCGGGATCGGCATCAAGCATTTTATGGGAGAAGTTGAGGAAGAGGGCTTAAAGGGCAGCCTGGTCATCGAAGACCCTCATCTGGAGACGCCGGAGGATGTCGAGTATATCGCAACCTTCCGGTTTACTAAATAAAATAGTTCTGCCCCTGTTTGGTTTGGTTGTAATTTATTGCAGGAACTTCCTATAAATTATAAATGATTGAGCTACTTACAGCTATGAAGTTAAACCATACTTGATCAATCAGGGAAAAGTCACTTAACAATTTTATATACCAAGAAGGCGATCGTTGCATATAGGTGCTGCGGTCGCCTTCTTGGATTAGAGGTTTATCCAGTCGCTGTCTTTTTCCAAAGGGAGACTTTTGTCAGAACCTTTTTGCAAAGCTGTGCCTTGGGGTTTATGATAATAGTGTTGTTTCCATGGAATATCAGTTTCCAAAAGTAGTGGTAAGTGGCAGTTGAAAAGAGGGATCAGATGAGAGCAGGAAGGCAGTCGGCAACGAAAAATATGACGAGCGGGTCGATTTTAAATGAGATCATCTGGTTCGCACTCCCGCTGATGCTGGGAAATATTTTTCAGATGCTGTACAACACGGTGGATTCAATCGTGGTGGGGAATTTTGTCGGAACGGAGGCTCTGGCAGCTGTCGGCGCGACGACTATGATCACCAATATGGCGGTCTTTTTCTTCAATGGCTTTTCCGTAGGCGCCGGCGTTATCATCGGCCGCTTCTTTGGGGCAGGAGATCTGAAACGGCTCCACCGGGCGGTCGAGACGACGATGGCGATGACCGGAATGATCTGTGTCATTTTTACGGTTCTGGGCATTCTCGGAGTCGGTCCCATGCTGCACTTCATGTCGACGCCGTCCGACGTCATGGATGAGGCGGCGACTTATCTTCGTATCTATTTCGGCGGAATTTCCGGACTTCTGATCTATAACATGGGAAGCGGGATCCTTCGCGCCGTCGGGGATACGACGAGACCCCTGTATTTTCTGATCCTGACCAGCCTTCTCAATGTCGGACTGGATCTGCTCTTTGTCGTTGGTTTTCATATGGGGATCGGCGGAGCGGCAGGCGCAACCATCCTTTCCCAGTTTATTTCAGCCGGACTGACCCTCATGCTGCTGCTGCGATCGGACGACGTCTATCAACTGACCCTGCCCGATCTGAAAATTGACGGCATGATCTTAAAGCAGATCTTTCAGGTCGGTCTTCCGACCGGGATCCAGGCTGTGATTACGGCATTTTCCAATGTTTTTGTCCAGTCCTACATCAACTATTTCGGGGCGTCCTGTATGGCGGGCTGGGCAAGTTACAATAAAATCGATCAGTTCGTCATGCTGCCAATGCAGAGCATGGCGATGGCGGCAACGACCTTCGTCAGTCAGAATGTCGGAGCTGGCAATACAAGGAGATCCAACGACGGAACCAGAATTTCGATTGGACTGACACTTTTCATTACGCTGGTGATCGACCTTGTGATCTGGATCTTTGCCAGACAGGCGGTCGGACTTTTTTCCTCCGATCAAAAGGTTCTCTACTTCGGCGTGCTGTTCGTCCGGACCAATATTTTCTTTCTTCTCTTTAACTGTGTCAACCATGTCCTTGCCGGTGCGCTTCGCGGCAGGGGAGATTCTGCCGGGCCGATGATCATTATGCTGATCGGTTTCGTCGCGGTCCGGCAGACCTATCTGTATATCATGACCCACCACATTTTCAATTCGGCGCGGGCGGTCAGCTTGAGTTACCCCGTCGGCTGGGGCGCCACCTTTGTGATGGAGCTTGTCTATTTTCTGATCCGATGGAATCGGGCGGAGAGAAAGGAAAAGGCGTAACACATGAATGTTACGCCTTCTGGCAGATATAGATGCCCAGACTGACCAGAAGAAGAGCCAGGAGGCTGATGGGGGCAAGCTGTGAAGTTTCTCTAAGAAGCAGGGCGGAGAGCAGGACACCAAAGACTGGAGTCATGAAGCCAAAGACCGTGATCCGGGAAACGGTGTTGTATTTTAATAAAATGGACCAGACCGAGTAAGCCCCGGCGGAGACGAAGGCGAGCCAGAAGAGGACGCTGACAGCCTTGATAGACAGGGTATTTCCAGCCGGATTTAAACTGCCTCCATTTATAAGGCCGATGATGACCATGACAAGACCGCCGAGAATGAACTGGCTGCCGCTCAGCATGACCGGATCTTCTTTTTTCGAGAACTGCTTCATAAAGACAGATGAAAAGGCGTAGGCTACGGTGCTTAAGAGGATGGCGCCCTCGCCGGAAAGGGTAAAGGTCGGGTGGAAATCCGAGTTTCCGACCAGGTTTACAAGGACCAGACCGATAAAGCCGATCAGACAGCCCAGCATTTTCCCGGCATTGATTTTCTCCTGCCGGAAGAGGAGGGCGGCGACCAGGATGGCGACGAAGACGTTGACGCCTTCGATGATCGAAGATTTGACTCCGGAGGTATGGGCAAGTCCCATATAGAAAAAGACGTACTGGAGGATGGTCTGAAAAAGGCTCAGGACCAGGATGTATTTCCAGGAGGTCTTTTGAGGCAGGAGGACCCTCCTCTCCCCGATGCTGCCTAGAATCAAAGTCAAAATGCCGGCGCCGGTGAAGCGGACTCCGGCAAACAGAATCTGGGAAAAGGCGTCGGAGGAATGGATGTCGAGAGTGGAGTAGCCGATCTTAATAAAGGGAAAGGCGCTGCCCCAGAGCAGGCAGCAAAAGAGCGCGCCCAGCACAACGACGGCGGAACGGGTCATAAAGGATGGCTGCGTTTTATGTGCCATAACAGGTTTTCTCCTTATATATAGAACACTGCCGCAAAGATATGAAATCAGCAGCAGATTGTTGCATCCTATCATGAATCTGATGCGGGCGCAACAAAAAGGAGCGTTTGACGGGATTATATATGAAGAGCAAGAGAGTGGGTTTCAGAAAACAGTTGATGACTTTACACGGAATTTAAAATACAGGTTATTATTTTACATAGAATTAACATAACTTTACATTCATCAGATAGAAGATGGCGGGGTGAATCAGTACACTTTGTAATGGGTTTGAAGGATTTTTTATAAAGGAGTAAATTCTATGAATGAAAATGTAAAGATTGTGTTCGGCCTGATCGGAGGCCTGGCTCTCTTTTTATACGGCATGAACTCAATGAGTGATGCCCTGCAGAAAGCAGCCGGTGAAAAAATGAAAAAGATTTTGGGCTTTCTGACCAGCAATCCGATTATGGGAGCATTGGCAGGAGCCCTAGTGACAGCGATTCTGCAGTCAAGCTCAGCGACCACGGTTATGGTAATCGGCTTTGTCAGTGCGGGGCTTATGAACCTGCCGCAGGCGATTTCTGTTATCTTTGGCGCCAATATCGGGACGACCATGACGGCTCAGCTGATCGCCTTTAAGCTCAGTGATTATATCTATCCGATTATCTTTGTCGGATTCATCATAAATTTTATAGCCAGGAAGGAGAAGGTTAAGAATATCGGCCTGGTTATTTTATCCTTTGGTATTTTATTTGAAGGAATTGAGATCATGGGAACGGTGATGAAACCGTTGGCATCAAGTCCGGTATTCATTCATCTGATGGGACAGGTGAAGGACATACCTGTTCTGGGTCTGGCTCTGGGATGCGCGATGACGCTGGTTGTTCAAAGTTCATCCGCAACAATCGCTGTCCTTCAGAATTTTGCGTCTCAGGCGGGACCGGATGGGCTGCATTCTGTAATCGGTCTGACCGGGGCAATTCCGATCCTGCTGGGAGATAATATCGGTACAACGATTACTGCCCTTCTGGCATCAATCAGCGGAAGTAAAAATGCGAAGAGAACAGCGATTGCCCACAGCCTTTTTAATATCAGCGGGGCGGCTATCTTTGTCTGTATCATTCCTGTCTTTTCGAGGTTTGTCAGATTGATTTCTCCAAAAGGACCGGAGATTGAAGTGATTTCCAGACAAATTGCAAATGCCCATACCTCGTTTAACGTTGTCATGACGCTGGTCTGGCTGCCGCTGATTCCTCTCATGGTGAAGATTGTCACGTTCATTATCCGGGGAGAAGACCGGGAGGAGGAGAAAGAGCAGACCAGCTTCAAGCCCAGATATCTTGAAAACGGAGTTCTTGAACAGCCTGTTGCAGCCATGTATCTGGTTTCACAGGAAATCCACGAGGTTTCCAAATCTGCCCTCCATATGATCAGTGCGGCGAAACGCTCCCTGATGGGCAGGGAGAATGAAGAGAAAAAAGCCTATCGGTACGGGGCCTACCGGGAACTGTTTGAGACTGTTCATCAGGGGGAGCTCACTATAGCCGGGTTTATCTCAAGAATGTTTGCCGATGGCAGGATGACAGAGACACAGTCAGAGCAGGCGGCGGTTATGCTGACTGTCATTAATAACATCGGCCGTATAGCGGAACGCTGCGAGGAAATTGTCGGTTCTGTGAAAGAGATGAAGGAAAGGAATATGACCTTTTCCGAAGTTGCCTTGGGAGAGCTTGCACAATGTTTCAATATCGCGGAGATTCAGTTTGCCCGGGCAATTGATTCCATTGAAACCGGCAATCAGGTAGATGCCCGCAAGGTTTCTCTTGATAAGAAGAAGATGAGAAAAGCCCTCAAGGGATTCCGCAAGGCACATCTTGCCCGTGTGAAAGACGGGACGTGCAGTCCTTCCATGACAGAAGGATTTACGGTGATCCTCTATTCGCTTGAGCGAATTACAGATAATTGTGCAGCGATTGCCGAAGAGACTATGGATCATTTCAGTATGCCTGAGCTGAAGGATCATGAGCTGACTCCTCTTCCTCAGAACTGACTTTACATGGATTTACGATAACCTGGTTGCTATGCCGCCAGGTTTTCCCTAAAATGAAAGGCATAAGGAGAAACGGAACGCTATGATTTTTTGTGTGGAAGATGATGACAGCATAAGGGAACTGGTGGTTTACACTCTGGAGAGTACCGGTTTTACGGCGAGGGGCTTCGAGAACGGACAGGCGTTTGAGCAAGGCGTAAGAAATGAAATTCCGGATCTGGTTCTGATGGATATTATGCTGCCCGGAGAAGATGGAATATCCCTTTTAAGGAAAATGAGAGCAGATCCAAAGAGGGCGAAGATACCGGTTATTATGCTGACAGCAAAGGGCGCGGAGTATGACAAGGTTATGGCTTTGGATCTTGGAGCGGATGACTATATCACAAAACCGTTTGGAATGATGGAACTGGTTTCAAGAATTCGCGCTGTTCTGAGACGGTCAGAGAAGAGAGATAATGCGGAAGGGCAGGTCATATCCCTGCGGAACCTGAGGCTGGATCTGAAAAAACATGAGGTGACTGTAGATGGCAAGGGCGTGGTTCTGACTTTGAAGGAGTACAGTCTTTTAAAAATATTGATGGAAAATCCGGGTATTGTTTTAACCAGGGATCAGCTTCTGACCGATATCTGGGGGTATGAGTACATCAGTGAGACCAGAACCGTTGATGTTCATATCCGGACACTGAGACAGAAGCTGGAGACGGCAGGTGATCTGATTCAGACAGTCAGGGGAGTCGGATATAAGCTGGCAGAGGGGTAAAATGAGAGCAAGGATACAAAGAAGCATGATACTGGTGATTACCGCAACGCTGTTTATTGCGTACGGGATCACCATTTTCTTTATGTACGGGAGAATGAAAACCCTGACCAGGAATCATCTGAAGGAAGAGGGGAATTATCTGGCAGCCGCCATCAACATTTCCGGTGAAAAATATCTGAAAGAGCTGGATGAGGTGGAGAAGAACACCCGGGTTACGCTGATCAACCCCAGGGGCAGCGTTCTTTATGATTCGGAAGAGGATGAATATACCTTTACCAGTCATAAAGATCGTCCGGAGTTTCAGCAGGCGCTGAAAGAAGGAAGCGGAGCGGATGTCAGGAGATCCGATACCCTGCGGCAGGATATGTTTTATTATGCCAGAATGCTAAAGGACGGCAACGTTATTCGGGTTTCTACAGCGGCCAGAACGGTTCTGTTCACGGCCCTGGATTATCTGCCTCTGATGATGATTCTGGGTGTTACGATGCTTCTTGCGGCCTGGCTTTATTCCAAGTATCAGGCAGAAGCACTGATCCGTCCCATCAATGAGCTGAATCTGGATGATCCGATAGGGAACAATCATGTTTATGATGAAATAAAGCCACTGCTGAAGCGAATTGATGAACAGAATAAAGAAAAAGATGCCGTTGCGGACATGCGAACAGAATTCTCCGCAAATGTTTCGCATGAACTCAGGACCCCTCTGACTTCTATTTCCGGATATGCGGAGATTATGAAGAACAAACTGGTAAGGCAGGAGGATATACCGGAATTTTCGGCGCGCATTTATAAAGAAGCGAATCGGATGATCAGCCTCATCGATGATATCATGAAGCTGTCAAAGCTCGATGAAGGCGGGATCGCCCTGAAGGACGAGCCGGTTGATCTGTATCAGACGGCGGAGGACGTGATCCATTCTCTTGAGCCGAATGCGGTAAAAAATGAAGTAAGTCTCAGTCTTGCGGGGACACATGCGGAGGTAGTCGGTATCCGGCATCTGATCCGGGAAATGATGTTTAATGTCACGGATAACGCGATCAAGTACAATGTCAGAAACGGCAGGGTGGACCTGTCCGTTTTTCAAAAAGAGGATGGCTGTCTGGTCCGCATTGCGGATACGGGGATTGGTATTCCGGAGGATCAGCTGGAGCGGATTTTTGAACGATTCTACCGGGTCGACAAGAGCCGGTCGAAGGCAACAGGGGGGACCGGTCTGGGACTTTCGATCGTCAAGCACGGCGCTCAGGTCAGCCGCGCAAAGATCCATATCAAAAGCCAGCCCGGACAGGGAACGGAAGTGGAGTTTCTCTTTCCTTATAAAAGAGTGTCTGAGATGGATATTTAACAGAACCTGGGAGTTGGAGGACTTTGTGTCTTACGGCAGGGGCGTAATCGGGACGCCAGCTTTTATATAGCTGCTATTTTGCTGTCAGCCGATTCATCCAGCGATGAATCGATACGGTAGAAAAGAAAGCACATCCTAAAAAGAGTGCCGTATAGCAGGGCCATAGGATTGAAAATTCATTGATCTGGCTGATGATCACCTGATAGACAAACAAAAAGGTTATTCCGTAGAGAAATACGGAAGCCGAGGACTTTCGTATTACGGCAATTGCTGACAGGAACAGGACGGATGCTGCCGCAGCGAGGAGGTCGATCAGCACATACTGCGTCCACTCGATATAGTCGACCCTTGTGATGAAGCCGTTTACAAGCGAAAAGCGTCTGTCCATTGTAAGCAGAAAGATGAAGCAGATGGTTTGTGATACGGCCTGACAGGTCAGACTGATTACAGATGTGGACAGGATTTTTGCGAAAAATATACGGCGGCGTGGGATGGAGTAGGTAAAGAGAATCATCACCGTGCAGTTGACATATTCTTCGACGATGATCTTGCTGACAAGGTAAGCGGTATAAAAAAAGTAGAAGTCCCACACCGTTGCTGTCATCATTTTGATGATAGCCGCAAAGCTGCTTGCATGGGTTTGGTTGATCCCATAGATTGAAACGAAGGTCGCGTAGATCAGGACCAGCGTGATCGGTATCGCGAACAGGATCAATCGGTGGATTTTGATTTTGCGCGCT
Organism: Lachnospiraceae bacterium UBA3689; assembly: GCA_002371465.1. Taxonomy (GTDB): domain Bacteria; phylum Bacillota; class Clostridia; order Lachnospirales; family Lachnospiraceae; genus Chordicoccus. The sequence goes on from DFIU01000027.1 coordinate 8,621, forward strand.
TCAAGGCGCATCAATGATGATATGCTCAATGGCTTTCTCCCTGATGAACAAGTTCTAAGAAATAATCTTCCAGCGTCCTGGCGTCCTGCGCCATCTCATAGAGCGATACGCCTCCGGTGACCAGAGCTTTCGCAATGGCGGAGGAATCTGTTTTTTCGTAGATGCGGATACTGTTGTTCTCCTGGACCGCAAAATCCGAGATGCCAAGGCGCTCCAAAATGATACAGCTTTTCTTCGCGTTGTCAGTTACGATGGAGAGGTAGCTGCGGTTCAGCTTTCTTATCTCCGCCATCGGCCTTTCCTGTACGATGGCATGTCGGTCAAGGATGCCGATCCAGTCCGCTAGATGTTCCATTTCCGAAAGGATATGGCTGGAGATCAGGATAGTCGTGCCGAAGCTGCGATTGATCCTCTTGAACAGCTCGCGCATATTCCGGATGCCTTCCGGATCCAGCGCATTGGTAGGCTCATCTAAAATGAGAAGCTTGGGATAGGTCAGAATTGCGCGTGCAATTGCGAGCCTTTGCCGCATACCGAGGGAGTAAGTGGAAACTCTCCTGCCCGCATCAATGGTCAGATCGACCTGTTCCAGAACTTCGTCAATCCTCTTTTTATCATGAAAGCCCATATAGGCGGCGTGAAGTTTTAGATTTTCCAGACCGGTCAGTCGCTCGTAGAAATAGGGATATTCAATGATGGAGCCGGTTGCGTCAAGCCCCTTGGATGTGATGCCCGGTTGATCAAACATGCGGAGACTTCCATCGTCCATATCCTCCAGTCCGACCAGAATTTTCATGAGCGTGCTCTTTCCGGCGCCGTTTAAGCCGATCAGACCGTAGATGGAACCGGACGGGACATGAATATCCAGTCCGCTTAGAGCAGTCGTACTGCCAAATTTTTTACTGACGTGTTTCCCTTCAATGACAAGTGAGTTCAATTTCAGCAAGAACCTTTCCGACAGTGGATTTTCTGATGAAAGAAATGGTATCAGATGAAATCGTCATTTTTATGGGGACTTTCTAACGTTTTTCTAACGATGACAGAGAAGGTGGTTCTGCCGCTCTGACTGTCCAGCTCAATCTTCATCCGGCAGCGAGCGGCAACCTTTGTGGCGATCGAAAGTCCCAATCCTGTGCGATCCTTCCCGACTAAGCGGGTGTCGCCGATCCGGTAATTTCTTTCAAATATCCTGGTTTGTTCCGCAGGAGAGATGCCGGGACCATGATCCGTAAGATGGATTACGGCATTTTTGTCATCCTCCGAAATGCCAAGTTCCAGGAACTTGCCGGAATCACCGTACCGAATGGCATTGTCAATCAGGTTGTGCAGGATGCACGTGATTGCGGTGGGACTGGTTTGGACGTGGATAGAGGGGCTGCTGAGACACAGATTGACGCGAAACCCTTTTGCATTTAAGAGATCATAGTAGGACAGGATGATTTCACGGCAGAGTTCGGTCAGATCTGTTTCCCTCATCGGAAACTGGACGTCACCGGAGCAGATCCTGGCAAAATCCAGCTGCTGCAGAATGACATGCTGCATGGTCTGCGATTTTTGTTTTGTCTTCTGCAGAACTTCGTTGACCTCGGAAGCGTTGTTGCCGAACTGTTGATATTTGAGGTCGAGCAGATCAATATAGCCGGAGAGGGTTGTGATCGGCGTTTTCAGGTCGTGAGAGATATCCGCGATATTTGTCCGGTACTGAGTCTTAAGAGTGCAGAATTTTTGGGACAGGCAGTACTGTTTAAGGACAGACGAATTGATTGCAGTGAGCAACTCCTGCATATCCCGATCATCGGTGTGGTCGAGGAGCGGTCTGAAGGAATCATGCTCCTGCCGGAGATATATTGCTGCAGCGGAGATACTTTTATGCAGATCTTTGCTCCTGCGATATTGGCAGATGTAAAGTATGGTGATAAGCATGATGATGAGTTCCGCGGTAGCGATCATACGAGCCTGTCCCTCATAAGAATTGGAAGATAATGGGGTACTTTAGTGATCGGAATCTTTCATCCGGTAGCCGATGCCCCACAGAGTTTCAATACAGTCTTTGGACGATCCCAACTTTCTTCGGAGACGATTGATATGAGTATTGACGACATCTTCGTTATCCAGGTAGGAATCTTTCCAGACCTGCTGATAGATCTGACCCTTTGAAAACACCTGATTTCTATGTGTGGCGAGCAGCTGCAGGATATCAAATTCCGTCCGTGTCAGGTCGATTTTCCGCCCATCACAGAAGACCTCTCGTGCCTTAAATTTGATCGTAAGCCCTTTGATTTGAAGGGATGTTTGAGGTGCATTCCCATCGTAGATCTCAACCCTGCGCAGGTTTGCCTTGATTCGGGCTTCCAGCTCTACAATCGAAAAGGGTTTGACGACGTAATCGTCCGCGCCATAGGTAAAGCAAAGTGCCTTGGCATCATCGCTGTTCTGTCCGGTGATGACAATGATCGGGACAGTGCAGCTGCTGCGGATCTGTTTGATCGCGGTGATGCCGCTGCCATCGGGAAGCCCCAGATCGATGAGAATGAGACGGTAGTCAGTCAGACTGACAGCATCCGTTAGGGCCTCCAAATGGTGGATGGCAGTGATCCGGTAGTCTTTACATTCCAGATAGTCAGTCAGCAGTTGGCACATGTGAATGTCATCTTCCAGCAGTAAAATATTTTTCATAAGTTTTAGACTAATCGCTGCGTCATTGAATTGGGACAGAAACTTCCATCAGGCAGCGGCGTCATGGAGGTTTCCAAATATGCTTCTTACAAAATGAATTTATGTCATAGACCCATACAGGTGATTCTATTATAGATCAAATTGATAATGGGCGGATAATGGAATCTAAAAAGACAGATAGCTCCACCGCAAGGTTGAGAAGGTCGATCTCTGTAAAAGATATAGCCTTTGCATGATAATGCGTAGAATAAGGACCGAATATGGCATGTGGACTTGTATCGTCCAATGTGTTGGGGGGATGAAAGTTTTGTGCTAAAATATTTTCTGTTCTTAGAAGCGGAAAGAAGAGAGTGGAAATTTCATGCTGAAAGCAGTTGAAAACAAGACGAATCAGGAACTCTTTGAAAGGATGCCGGTGCCGAAGGCTCTGGCGCAGATGTGTATTCCGACTATCATCGGACAGATGATTGTTCTGGTCTATAATCTGGCGGACACCTTCTTTATCGGCAGGACCGGAAACCCGTACATGGTAGCGGCGGCATCTCTGGTGCTTCCCATTTTTAATATCTCCAATGCGGTATCGGGGTTGATCGGAATCGGCGCGGGATCTCTTATTTCCCGCCTGCTGGGAGCGGGAAAGACGAAAGACGCTTCTAAAATCAGCGCCTTTGCCTTTTACTTCGGGATCGCGGTCAGCCTATCTTACAGCCTCATCGTCTTTTTCGGTCGGGACGCGATACTGTGGGCATTGGGCGCCAGCGACCAGACCTTTTCCTACGCCGCCCAGTATGCTCTCTGTGTCGTGATGATCGGAGGCATTCCCACCATCCTGCAGCTGACTCTCTCCCAGCTGGTCCGGGCGGTCGGCTGCTCCAGGGAAGCTGCCTTTGGTACTTCACTGGGAGGTCTTTTGAATATCGGGCTAGACCCTCTCTTTATGTTTGTCCTGCTGCCTAAGGGCAGCGAGATTCTGGGAGCGGGGATCGCAACCCTTCTTTCCAACATCATTTCCATGATCTATTTTATTGTCCTGATTCTTCGCCTCAGAAAGAAAACGGTTCTGTCCCTGTCGCCGGCGGCGGGGCTGCCTGGAGGAAATCTGATCCGTGTCATGATTCTGGGCGGTATTCCGGCGGGCGCGTCCAACCTGCTCTTTGATTTTTCCCAGATCCTCATCAACAAGCTGATGGCGGCTTATGGGGATATCGCCCTGGCTGCCGTTGGGATTGTCCTTAAAGCGGAGCGGATCCCTCTCAATACCGGAGTCGGAATCTGCCAGGGAATGATGCCCCTGGTGGCTTACAACTATAGCGCCGGCAACCATAAACGCATGAGGAAGATTTTAAATGAGAGCCGGATCGCCGGGCTTCTTGTCGCCGCAGCCGCGATCATCTTTTACGAAGTCTTCGCTCCCCAGATCCTGCGGCTTTTTATCAACAACGAAGCAACCGCTGTCCTTGGAGCTTCCTTTTTAAGAGCCAGATGCCTGGCGACGCCCTTTATGTTCATGTGCTTCCACATCCTCTATTTTTTCCAGGCGATGGGCAAGGCTGGCTACGCCTTTATTCTGGCTCTCATCCGCCAGCTGGTCCTCTATGCACCCCTTCTTTTGCTGATGGACTACCTGTTGGGGATGAGCGGGCTGGTGTGGACCCAGCTGGTCAGCGACGGCATCATGACCCTTGTTTCCTTTTGGATCTATTTTCGCTTCGACCGCAATAATCTGAGGGGAAAATCGAAATGACCGGGAAGCGGGTATCTTGATCCGAAACCGTTACGGTTGATATTGCGATTGGGCTCGTAAATGCAAGCAAAGGGACATCAGCAGGGTTTGAAAACTTATGTGCAGGCTGGATGTCCGGATGGGGTTTCTGTCGCCCATAATTCATGAAAATGTACCTATTATTACTATTAGTAGTATAATGGGCTTTAAATGGGTCATCTGTGACTGATCGTTTCAGCTCGTATGAGAGGCTGGATGGGGCGGATGACGGATAAGAGGTAGAAGAATGAATGTACAAGTGACAACGGGGCTTTTAGTCCCATTTCTCGGAACCGCGCTGGGGTCTGCCTGCGTCTTTTTTATGAAGGATAAGATGAGTGTCCGGCTGGAAAAGATTCTGCAGGGGTTTGCGGCTGGCGTCATGGTGGCAGCTTCGGTCTGGAGCCTGCTGATTCCGGCTATGGAACAGAGTTCAAATCTGGGAAAACTTGCCTTTATTCCGGCAGTCGTCGGTCTTTGGCTGGGAACCTTGTTCCTGCTGATTCTGGACCGTGTGATCCCCCATCTCCATCAGTTTACAAATGAGGCAGAGGGACCAAAGAGCAAGCTGGCCAGGACGACGATGATGGTCCTGGCGGTTACCCTGCACAACATCCCGGAAGGTATGGCGGTCGGCGTGGTCTATGCCGGCTGGCTGAAAGGCAATGGCGGTCTTTCGGCAGGCGCCGCCTTTGCCCTGGCTCTTGGAATTGCAATCCAGAACTTCCCGGAAGGCGCGATTATCTCCATGCCGCTCCATGCGGAAGGGGAGGGCAAGGGAAAGGCCTTTATAAACGGCGTCCTGTCGGGAGCGGTAGAACCTATCGGCGCGATCCTGACGATTATCTTTGCGGAATTGGTGATCCCGGCTCTGCCCTACCTGCTGGCATTTGCGGCGGGCGCCATGATCTACGTCGTCGTGGAGGAGCTGATTCCGGAAATGTCGTCCGGTAAACATTCCAATGTCGGCGTCGTCATGTTCGCGGCGGGATTTGCGCTCATGATGATTTTGGATACCGCGCTGGGATAAAGAAAAGGATTGCTTTTAATCTGATTGCGTGCTATTATTTATCCATCGAGGGGATTTGAAATCAGAATCCTACTAAAACAGAACCACTTCAAAGGAAGTTTGCAGTGGACAAATACGATAAATTTCAGCAAATCCGGCTTAGAAATAAGTTCTAGAGTCGGAGAATGAGAGGAGATAGAACCATGAATATCACAGAAGCAATCAAGGATAGAAGAACAGTTTACGCAATCAATAAGGAACTTCCGGTCAGTGAAGAGGAAGTTGTAAGCTTTATCAATGAAGCGACAGCCCTCGTACCGGACGCCTTCAATATGAAGAGCCAGCGTGTCGTCGTCGCTCTTGGCGATAAGCAGGACCAGCTTTGGGATACCGTTTATGATGTATTTGAGGGCAAGGTCCCGAGAGATAAGATTGATGGCTTTAAGGCAGGCGCCGGCACGGTTCTCTATTTTTATGACAAAGCGACGGTAGAGGCTTTACAGGACCAGTTCCCGCTCTATGCGGATAACTTCCCCGTATGGGCGCAGCAGTCCAATGGTATGCTGCAGTTCACGATTTGGGCAGGTCTTCGCAATCTGGGAATCGGAGCCAACCTTCAGCATTACAATCCGGTCATTGATGAGGCTGTTAAGAAGCTTTTTGATGTTCCGGAAAATTATGTTCTGGTTGCGGAAATGCCTTTTGGCGGTATCACAGAACTTCCGGCTGAGAAGGAGAAGGAAGATATCTCCCTTCGTGTCAAGGTCGTAAAATAAGCTGCGGTTCGGATCTTAGATCCGGTGAGCATGAATTTATGGAGGAAGAGACGGCAGATTTTTCTGTCGTCTCTTCCTTTTTGCCTGTACTGCCTTTTGAACCGGGTACTGTTAATTTTTTTGGATTATTTAACTTATCCTGTTTGATCGTTAATTGATGGTTGATTGATTTTGAGGTAGGACTATCTTTTGAGCGCTTTCTGTTGTTATACATTATGTAAAGAGATTTTCAGGCAGAAAGTAGGGGCTATGTGAATACAGATTCCAAAGTAATCAAACAGATGCAGCAAGGCGATGATGCTGCTTTTGATCTTTTTATCCACAAATATTACTCCGAGATTTTGAAATACTGCACATATCACTGTTCTGACAGAGAAGAAGCAAAAGATCTCACGCAAGAAACCTTTTTGAGATTCTTTTCCGGGTTTTCTTCTTACGCTCATCGGGGGAAAGCAAAGAATTATCTCTATACAATCGCCGGAAATCTGTGCAAAAACTATTATCGACATTCTAAGAGCCAACTTCTTGACTCGATTGCGGAGGAGTTCCCATCTGAAAAACAGGAAGAAGTTTTATCCACACAGGTGACAGTCCGTATGTGCCTGGATCAGCTTTCAGAGGGATTTCGGGAGGTGATTATCTTGTACTATTATCAGGGGTTGAGGCAAACGGAGATTGCTGATGTGCTGGGCATAGGGCTTCCTCTTGTAAAATACCGGTTAAAGAAAGCAAAAGAACAACTGAAAAAATTGTTGGATTTGGAGGATGGGCATGGGTATTGAAAATTTGCTGGATAAAGAACATATAGAAGTCGTGGTCAATGAAGAAGAAATACAGGCTGTTATTCATAAAGCAAAAGCTGCCTTCGTGGAAAGTGAAAGTAAGCAGCTTCTTTCCCGTCGGGAGTTTATTTGTAACCAGTTTCACATGATCCGTAAAAGGTGGTGGATGATTCAATTAGGTGCTTTATGTTTGGCTTGGTTGCTCCTTTCAGCGGAACATGAACAGTTTTATATAAGAAGAGAAATGGGAGTCTTTGCCTCCCTGTTTATTATCATTCTGATTCCGGAACTTTGGCGAAATTTAACAAATCATTGCACGGAAGTGGAAATAAGCGCCTATTATTCTCTGCATCAGATTTATGCAGCGAGGATTCTTTTGTTCGGTGCGGCAGATGTGCTGTTGATAACCGTATTTGTAAGCGGCACACACTGGTTTCTTCATATCGCACTCGTAGATCTGATTATACAATTTCTGTTGCCTATGGTAGTGACCGCCTGCATCTGTTTTGCTGTACTAAGCAAGCAGAGCCTTAATGGGTGGAGCGCAATAGGGGGGTGTGCTTTGTGGAGTGGTGTCTGGTGGGCAGCAACTGCCAATGATAAACTGTACGCCTCCATAGCGATCCCGATCTGGCTGCTTGTCTTTGCGCTGGCAATCCTATTTCTGGTGGTGACAGTTTTTCACTTGCTGGAAAATTGTGACAAATTTATGGGGGTGAATTTAAGTGGAACTGTCTTTGAATAATTTGACAAAAAAATATGGCAGTTTTAAAGCAGTAAATGATTTGAATTTTACCATGTCAAAAGGTGTCTATGGGCTGTTGGGCGTAAATGGGGCAGGGAAAACGACTTTGATGCGGATGATTGGAACTCTGATCCAGCCAACACATGGAACTATCACCTTAAATGGGAGAGATATTCTTGAAATGGGTGGAGATTACCGCCGACTTCTAGGATATCTTCCACAGGATTTCGGATATTACCCGGATCTGAATGTATCGGATTACTTGATGTATATTGCAGCGATAAAGGGATTGCGTCCAGTTTTTGCGAGAAAACAGGTGGACCTTCTCTTAGATCAAGTTGGTATGAAACGTGCATGTAAAGTGAAGATGCGAAAGTTATCTGGAGGTATGCTGAGGCGGGTTGGCATTGCACAAGCCATGTTAAATGACCCAAAGATTTTAATTTTAGATGAGCCAACGGCAGGACTAGATCCAAATGAAAGAATTCGCTTCAGAAATCTTATCAGTGAAGTTTCCGATGACCGTCTGGTTCTGTTATCGACTCATATTGTATCCGATGTGGAATTCATCGCAAACAAAATTATTCTGATGAATAAAGGCTCTTTTTTTCGTACCGGAACGGCAAAAGACCTTATTGCATCCATACAAACAAAGGTTTGGACCTGTAACGTGCCGCGAAATCAAGTGGATGAATATATGAAAAAATATTTGGTCGCAAATGTAAAGACGGCAGCACAGGGTGCGGAACTCCGTATGATCTCGGAACAGCCTCCGGTATTTGATGCACGTCAGGAGCAGGCTACCTTGGAAGATGCATTTTTGTACTATTTTGGGGAGAAAGCGGGGAATTCATAATGCTGTTGAGATATGAATTAAAGAAGTTATTGAATAAAAGGTTAAACCGCATTCTTTTGGCAGCAGCTCTATTGCTTGCAGTCGTTTTCAGTTGTTTTGCAGTTAGGAGTTTTATATTTTTGGATTCCAACGGCGATGGTCACTCCGGATTTTTTGCGGCGCGATCAATTGTGGCTGACAAGAATCAGTGGAAAGGAGAACTGACTCCGGAAAAATTTTCTGAAAGCATCAGACAAAGCCACCACGATTGGCAATCTACCTCTGATATCACTTACCTTGCCAGTGCTATGCTCGTTGGAGAATTTCATGATTATGATGATCAGGATTATAGCTATCATGCAAAGCCTGAGCAAGTGGCATCCATTTATGATGCTTATTTGAATAACCTGCGAAAAATATGCAGCGAATACGGGAAAAGCTCTGAAAAAAAGAAGTTTCTGGAGCGAAAGTATGGAAAAATCCACACTCCATTTAATTACGAAGCTTTTGATTCCTGGGAAACGATGTTTTTGTATGTAACCACCTATGGCATTGTTCTTGTTTTGATCATTGGATTTTTGACTGCTGGGATTTTTTCAGAGGAATTTCAATATAGAACAGATTCTGTATTTTTCTCCACCAGATATGGTCGCGGTAAGGCGATTCATACAAAAATCCAAGCCGGGCTGATTACGGCAACTCTTGTTTACGCGGTTGATATAAGTGTATTATCTGCAATCTGTTTCGGTATTATGGGAATTAGCGGAGCTTCTGCTTCCTATCTGCTTAGCAAGCCTTATACGCTTTATCATGTTTCATTTGGACAAATGTATGCGATTGTTGTTTTTGGTGGTTATGTTGCCAGCCTGCTCTCTGCAAGTGTTTCTATGTTGATTTCTTCCAAGACCAAAACGATGAGTGTGGCAGTCTGTATCCCATTTGTCTTGTTCTGTGTTTCGCCTTTTATTGGAAGGGTTATGCCTTTCCATACATTCTTTACTCTGACACCGGATCAGCTGACTAATATTATGAATTGTGCAAAGATACCTGATATCTACCAGATTGGGAGCTTTGTATTCCGCCAGATTCCTTTCTTGATCATTTTTTATGGATTGATTTCAATTTTAATGTTGCCACTCGTATACCAAACGTATTATAAGGTAAATATGTAAGGGTCTGTCTGGCGGAGAACTGCTATGAGTTACAGAAAAAAAAGAGAGTCTCCCAAACGTCTCAAATTGATATTCTTGACAGGCTTACTAATGATGATCGGTATTATGCTCTTGCACCTTTCAAAAGATACAAGAGGTATAGGAGATCTTCATAAGGCAGATACATCGAAGGGGTGGAACTTAATCCTTGTAAACCGGGAGTATCGAATCCCTGATCACTATCAAGAGGAGATAAAGCTTACAACATTGACTAATGGAAAAAAGGTAGATACAAGAATCTACCCAGACCTGCAAGCCATGTTTGATGATGCACGAAGTACGGGCTTACAACTATTTGTAAGAGAAGGATATCGAACGAGCGCGGAACAAAGAAAAATTTATGATGATAAAATTGTTGCGTATCAGGATGAGGGATACACTAAATCTGAAGCAGAGAGGCTGACAAAAAAGTGGGTGGCAATTCCAGGGACAAGCGAACATGAAATAGGTTTGGCGGTTGACATCAATGCTGATACGTCAAAGTGTACGAAAGATGAAGTGTATTCATGGCTGGAAAATAATTCCTATAAGTATGGTTTTATTAAACGCTATCCATCTGATAAAGCGGATATTACTGGAATTAGTAATGAACCCTGGCACTATAGATATGTAGGAAAAGAAGCTGCAGAAACAATATATTCAAAAAAGATCTGCCTGGAGGAGTACCTGGAACAGCTTGAGAATAAAGAACCATGAACCGCGATCTGTCCGTTTCTTATTTTAGATAAACTTCTCTTTAAAAAGCGGAGAATCTTTTTGTCTGTGAGGGAGCAAAGACGAAATGCAAAAGAAATAAAGTGTTTTAAGTAAAAAAGGTTGACCAAATCAGGCTTTCTTCATATAATTTAGCTGAATATAATTGCGTACAATTTAAGAGATGATCAGGTTCAGCTTAAAGGATATGGAAGGAAGCAGGATGAAGGAACACTATACAGAGGCAGATGAAAATTATCTGAAGGCTGTCTATGCGATCAGCCAGAAGAAGGGCTATGCCAGATCCATCGACATTACCGAATATCTGGGCGTTTCAAAGCCCAGTGTCAGCGCGGCGGTAAAGAGGTTGGAGGAAAAGGGGCTTTTGAAAAATGATCCCCACATGTTCCTGTATCTGACGGAAGAAGGTGAGAGAATCGGCAAGGAGATCTATGAGAGGTTTGACTTCCTGGAGCAATCCCTGGTAAAGCTCGGCATCGACTTCCAAACCGCGGTGAAGGATGCCCATAGGATGGAACATGATCTCAGCAATGCAACCTTCTCTGCCCTGAAGAACTATCTTCGGTCCCTGGGACTCTTTGAAGAAGGGGAGCAGAGCCCGGAAATACTGTGATGAGCATAGATACCTGGGTTTGGAAGGAAAACAATCTAAAGCCAACTGCGACTCGCCATAACATAGATATCAATATAAGATGAAAAATACAAAAGACGGATACTCAGATTTCTGTAACCTGAGTATCCGTCTTTTTGCAATATCTTTGTCTTTATGAATGATCAAGAGCCAATCGCTGAAGTTATGCAGAGATTCATGAGCCAATCTCTGAAGCTATGAAGGCATTCTTGAGAATTCGCTTAATCCTCAAGTTTTGCCATCAGGCGGTCATATTCTTCCCGGGAGAGCTTGCCCAGTTCCAGGAGCTTGTCGTCGATCATTTTAAGGACGGTCTTTTTGTCCTCCTCTGATTCCATAAAGTTCAGGCGGTCGCCGTTGATCGCGATTTTTGGCGACGCGTTATACTGCTCATACCAGGGACCGTAGTGGTCAATCAGATCCTGGTAGTAGGCACACAGATCGGGATTGGTGTCGACCTGTTCATAGCTGCGTCCGCGCTTTTTAATGCGAGTCAGCATGGTCTCCAGGTTAATATCGATATGGACCAGGAGGTCCGGCGCCTTCTTGTGGGAGGCGAAGGGCAGCTCCTCCATCATATTGGCGAGGAGGTCATCATAGACCATGACCTCCTCCTTGGTTGCTCTGCCCTTCTCCGCATTCATGTGGAAGAAGAGGCTGTCCTCGTAGATGGAGCGGTCGAGGACGTTGTTGTCGTCCTCCATCGCCTGCTTGATCATGCGGAAGCGTTTATTCAGAAAATAGATCTGCAACAGGAAGGTGTAGCGTTCCATATCCTGATAGTAGAGGGGGAGGATGGGATTCTCCTCGACCGGTTCGTAAAATGCCTTGGTTCCGAGATGGTTGGAGAGCAGCCCGGTCAGATTGGTCTTTCCTGCCCCGATCGTGCCTGACAAAATGATCATCAAATGCTTGTTCCTTTCTGATTTTGTAACTAATATATTTTTTCGTTCTCCAGCCCGGTCCGCTCATCAAGCCCCAGCATGATGTTCAGGTTTTGAACGGCAGCGCCGGAAGCCCCCTTGCCCAGATTGTCAAAAAGGGCGGTGACAGCGGTCTGGTCCTCATTTCCGGAGACAAACAGTTCCAGGCGGTTGGTCCCAGCCAAAGTGTTGGCGTAGAGACTGGTGGGCTTGTCGTCAAAGTCGCAGACGGTGACAAAATGCTCTTTTTGGTAATAGTCCTTTAGCAGATCGCAGATCTCCCTTGCCGACGGCTTGCCGTTTAAGAGGCGGTTCTGCAGCATGATGGTTGTCGCCATGCCCATTTTGTAGTCGTCCACGACCGGCATAAAGACAGGCGGCTGGGTCAGACCTGAAATTTTCTGCATTTCCGGCAAATGCTTATGCTGTAACGATAAGCCATAGATACCGGGGGAGGACAGCTCCGGACCCCGATCCTTATCTTCATAGGCAGCGATCATATTTTTGCCGCCGCCGGAGTAGCCGGTCAGAGAGTAGCAGGTCAGCGGATAGTCCCTGGGCAGAACCCCCAGGCGGACCAGGGGGGCAGCGGAGGAAATAAAGCCCGTCGCGTGGCAGCCCGGATTGGCGACCCGCTTGCTGGCGGCAATAGCCTGTCTTAGCTCCCTGGACAACTCGGGATAGCCGTAAGTCCAGCCCTCCGCGGTCCGGTGGGCAGTGGAGGCGTCGATGACGCGGACGCCCGGATTTTCGATCAGGCTGACCGCTTCGATAGCGCCCGCATCCGGCAGACACAAAAAGACGACGTCCGCCTCATTTAAGAACTTTTTCCGTTCCGCCAGATCGTGGCGTTTGTCCTCATCAATGCGGAGCAGGGTCAGATCCGTTCTGGCTCCGATCCGGTCATAGATTTGCAGCCCGGTCGTTCCGCTCTGTCCGTCGATATAAACTTTCGTTTTCATGGAGCTATCCTCCTTATGTCTATGTGTTCCTGCAATTGTATCTAGGGTACTCCATAAGGGGGAACCTATGCAAGCCCCGGAAACTCTTTCGGAAAACGAAGTGGCGGATAGTTCTTGACCAATAGATTCAATATTGGATCGAATCTTTGAATGTTGCACAAAGAAAAGTGGTCATAGGAATTACGAAAACGTTTCAATGATCCCAAAGTTCGTCACTTTGTATAAAAACAGGAGGGTGGAAAAGACCCTGAAAAATGGAAACCAATACAATCGTGCGGATATAAATACGCATTATAACTGGTTAAAACGGAAACTGACTGCCTGCTCGGATCGGATTTGCCATCTATGCAATCTGACGAAAACGTGCTAAAATTCAAAATAGAAGTAGTAGGTCTTCATATTTTCGGAATCCTTGGAAGATCCCGGGAAAGGAGGAGCAGCATTATGCGGATAGCGATTGCAACAAAAGACGGAGAACAGGTTAATGATTGTGTCCTGACCTCAACCAGATGGTGGATTTACGAGATCGGTCAGACGACGACGGTCGTGGAGCAGCGCGATCTGCGCGATTCCTGCCAGAATAATTGCGGGATGTGCTGCGACCACCTCCTTAGTGTCCTGCATGACTGTGATCTTCTCCTGGCTAAAGACATTGATGCCAACACGACGGAGTATCTCCTGTCCCACGGCAAGCAACTGATGCGGACCCGGATGCCGGTGAAACGGATCGTCAACAATGTCACCCAGGCGTTTCGTACCCACCACAATCTCGATTATTTCCGGCGTCTCAACGATATTTCGAGAATTTACGGCTGAGGGAAATGGATGAAGAAATCTGAAGGGAGATGGAAGATTACATTACAAAATGGCATACCTCTAATGCAAAAGAAGAACGACAAAATGGTTAATAATAGAAATGTCTGACAAAAAGATTTAAACTGAGGGTAGTGAAAAGCGCTTTGGAACGCAGAAATGGGGGTGTCAATGATGACAGGGACTGTGTTTGCAGTAGTGGCAATTTTACTGATCGGCGCTCTTGGACTTGCCGGACAGATCTCGAGCATGAAGGGCTGGCTGTCCCACTTGCTTAAGTAAGCATTTCAAATTTTCGCCTTCTTTCATGATGGAGACCGGGATTCATTCCCGGTTCCTTTTTTATTTCAGATATGTAAAGACATTCATTCTTCTATAGATAAAAAGGGATTCCTTCCCGATGAATTTAGAATGGCAGGGCAAAATACCTTGATGAAAAGTAGCCTCCGCAAGATCGAGAAGGCTATGGTATACTGGGTTGGAAATAGCGGGCGAGAGCGCCTGTAAGTAAGGAAGAGATCATGGCAAAACTTTATTTTCGATTCGGCGCGATGGGAAGTTCCAAGACTGCCAACGCGCTGATGGTCAGATACAACTACCTGGAACGGGGACAGAAGGTCATCTTATTAAAGCCCCGGCTGGACAGCCGCGACGGCGAGCGGGTGATCCGGTCCCGGATCGGGTTGGAGGCGGACTGTGAATTTGTCGAAGAATTTATCGAGCGGACCAAAGAGGAATGGAAGAATCCGGTCAGTTACGCCGACGTCGCCTGCATCCTGGTCGACGAGTGCCAGTTTATGACGCCGGACCAGGTGGACTGCCTGGCTCATATTGTGGACTTTTGCAACATCCCGGTCATCTGCTACGGGCTGAGGACCGATTTTCAGAGCAAACTCTTTCCGGGCGCGGCGCGGCTTTTGGAGCTGGCGGATGAGATCGACCAGGTCCCAACCGTCTGCTGGTGCGGTCGGCGGGCGCATTTTAACGCCAGGGTCGTCGACGGCAAGATTGTTCGGGAGGGGGAGCAGGTTTTTCTGGGAGGAAATGAATCCTACACTGCGCTTTGCCGCAAGCATTTTATGCTGGGACAGGTGAAGCCGCCATGCAGAAAGGGGAAGGGATGAAAGGACTGATTATGGAAGGCGGCGCTATGCGCGGCATGTTTACGGCAGGCGTCATCGACGTTCTGATGGAAGAGGGGCTGGATCGTGCCTTTGACGGCGCGATCGGCGTTTCAGCGGGAGCTGCCTACGGCTGCAACATCAAATCGCGGCAGATCGGTCGGGCCATCCGCTACAATAAGCGCTACTGCCGGGACTGGCACTACGCCAGCGTCCGCTCCCTGCTTTTGACCGGGGACCTCTTTAACGTGAAGTTCTGCTACCATACGATTCCGGAGGAACTGGACCCCTTTGACGAAGAGACCTATGTCAAAAATCCGCTGAAATTCTACGTCACGGTGACGGATGTGGAGAGCGGCAGACCGGTTTACCACTGTATTGATGATCCTGCCGACAACTATCTCGAGTGGCTGGAGGCGACCGCATCCATGCCGGTTGCCGCCAAGATCAAGGAGATTGGCGGCAGAAAATTTCTGGATGGGGGGATCTCGGATTCCGTTCCGATCAAATATTTTGAGCATAAGGGCTACGACCGGAATGTCGTTGTCCTGACTCAGCCCAAGGGCTACATCAAGCAGCCGACCGGTATGATGGGGCTGATGAAGACCCGGCTGGGCAACTATCCCAATCTGCTTAGAACCTTGTTCCACCGCCATATCATTTACAACCGGACCTACTCCTATATTGAAAATCAGGAGGCAGCGGGCAAGGCGCTGGTGATCCGACCGGCTGAAAAGCTCCCTATCAACCATATTTCCCACGACCCCGAGGAGCTGGAAGCGGTCTATCAGACGGGTCGGGCGGAGACCCTCAGGCGATTAGAGGACCTGAGAAATTTCCTACAAGAAAAGGGAAAGTTTGACGGCAGATCGGGTGGTCTTGCATAATTCTACACTTTAACGTGATAAAACGCTTCCTTGCTAAAGTGGGGTCTGCTATAATGGCTCTATCGTTTTAGAAGGAGGCGCAGTTATGAGTGCCCTTAAGAAAGTTGTTGAAAAGTATAATGGCATCAGTCTGATCGTGAGAATCCTCTGCGGTCTTCTGATCGGAGCCGTCTTAGGTCTGACCGTCCCCAAGGCTGCCTGGATTGCTCTTTTCGGGGACCTGTTCGTCGGTGCGCTAAAGGCTGTGGCGCCCCTTCTGGTCTTTGTCCTGATCACGGCGGCTCTGTCCCAGCGAACTGCCAAACTTGACCGCCGCTTCGGGTTGGTCCTTATCCTCTATATGATGAGTACCTTCCTTGCCGCTTTTGGTTCGGTCTTTGGAAGTTTCCTCTTCCCCCAGAAGCTGGTCCTGGCGGAGGCGGCAGCTGCGGACACGGTTCCCCAGGGAATCGGAGAGGTCCTTCGCAACCTGCTTTTAAAAATGGTGGAAAATCCGGTCAGCGCTCTGGTCAACGCCAACTACATCGGCGTCCTCTTCTGGGCGATCATCCTGGGTTTTGCTTTTAAGCAGTTCGCGTCCGATTCTTCCCTGTCCTTTTTATCAAATGCTTCGGATGCGGTTTCCCAGGCGGTCCGGTGGATCATCAACCTGGCACCCTTCGGTATCATGGGACTGGTCTTTAATACGGTTTCGACAAATGGTCTGTCCATTTTCACGACCTATGGCAAACTGCTGGCTCTTTTGGTCGGCTGCATGCTCTTTACCGCCCTCATCGTCGATCCCCTCATTGCCTGCATTTTCTTAAGAAGAAATCCCTATCCCCTGGTTCTTCGGTGTTTGCGGGAGTCGGGTATCACCGCTTTCTTCACCAGAAGTTCGGCGGCGAATATTCCGATCAATATGGCACTGTGTGAGCGGCTGGGGTTGGATCAGGATATGTATTCGGTTTCGATTCCGCTGGGCGCGACCATCAATATGGACGGCGCGGCGATCACCATCACGGTGATGACGCTGGCTGCGGCTCATACAGTCGGAGTTATGGTTGATTTCCCGACAGCGGTCGTCCTCAGCATCATTGCAACCCTGGCAGCCTGCGGGGCGTCCGGCGTCGCGGGAGGCTCCTTGCTCCTCATTCCGATGGCATGTTCCCTCTTTGGGATCAGCAACGATGTTGCCATGCAGGTGGTCGGCGTCGGCTTTATCATCGGCGTCGTGCAGGATTCGGTCGAAACCATGCTGAACTCCTCCGGTGATGTTATGTTCGCCGCGACGGCGGAATATCACGAGTGGCTCAAGGTCGGCAAGCCCCTGCCCAGGTTCTTGCAGACCCGGAAGGAAAAGAAGAAGGCAGCCTGAGCTAGGGCGGATGTTCTCTGTCTCCTAGAGAATGAGGGGGACTATATCTGTGAGATTGCTGTTTCGACTTATCCATATATCACCCCCTTGTATGTGTGGGATTTAAAATTTTGGTTTTGGGTTACAGATGATTTATTCAAAACTACCGGTTTGAAAAAAGCTGTTGCGGGTACTGCTTTAAAAGTAATTGTCCCAGGTACTGGTTTACAGTCAATTGGTTCCAAATGGTTTACAAAGAAATTGTTCTCCGCCGCTTGTTAAGTTGTACACAATGTAGTATACTTGATTTTGTCAATCATATACAGGTTCTTCGGGGCGGGGCGTAATTCCCCACCGGCGGTAAAGTCCGCGGCCACCATCTGGTGAATGAACCGGTGAAATTCCGGTACCGACAGTATAGTCTGGATGAAAGAAGAAAGATTCTTATATGCTAAGTACGATTCGTCCCGGATCTTTTGATCCGGGGCTTTTTATTTTTAGTAAGAATCTCATCGAAAGAACCTCATCATTTAAGGAGGTCACAGATATGACTCACACAGCAAGCAACCCCACCAAGATCAGAAAGACCCAGCCGGTCCGCTGGATCGCCGTAACGGGCGTTCTCTCGGCGATCGCCTACGTTTTGATGCTGATCGACTTTCCGGTTCCCTTCATGCCGGCTTTTATCAAATTCGATCTTTCTGATCTGCCGGCTCTGATCGGAGCCTTCGCGATGGGACCCTTATCCGGTATCCTGATCGAGTTCATCAAGAACCTGTTCCATGTATTCGGATCGGGCAGCTTCGGCGTCGGTGAGATTTCCAACTTTGTCCTGGGGGCGACCTTTGTCGGCGTGGCGGGGGCCATTTACCGCTATAAAAAGTCCAAGAAGGGCGCGCTGATCGCATCCTTTATCGGGGCAGCGGCGATGGCGCTCATCTCCCTGCCGTCCAACATCTTCGTGGTCTACCCAGTCTACTACAATTTCATGCCCAAGGATACCATCCTGGCTGCCTATCAGGCAATTGTGCCGGGAATGAAGAGCGTGGAGCAGAGCATTCTCTTCTTCAACGTTCCCTTTACCTTCGTCAAGGGACTGGCGGATGTGCTGATCACCTTCCTGATCTATCACCACATTTCCCCCATCCTGCACGGACACCAAGGCTAACGGATTCCCCCTATCCTCCCCGAAACAATATCATTTAAGGTGAATTTGTGATAAAATGCTGACGTAAACAGGCGCCAGCATTTTTTGCTGAAAATGAGGAGGAAAAGCTATGGCAGATAAGAAACAGGCAGTGGAACATGCCAAGGGATTCTTTGGCGAGTTCAAGACATTCATCATGAGAGGCAATGTAATTGATATGGCTGTCGGCGTTGTGATCGGAGGTGCTTTCGGCGGAATCGTCACATCCCTGGTCAACGATATCATCATGCCTCTGATCGGAGCGGTAACCGGAGGCCTTGATTTCAGTAACTGGTTCGTAGCCCTTGACGGCAGCCACTACAAGTCCTTAAAGGCTGCTCAGGATGCCGGAGCGGCGACCTTGAATTACGGGAATTTTATTTCCCTGGTCATCAACTTCATTATCATTGCTTTCTGTATTTTCCTGGTCATCAAGGGAATCAACAAGCTGAGCGATCTGAAAAAGACGGAAGAAGAGGAAGCTCCGACCACCAAGATATGCCCCTTCTGCAAGAGTGAGATCCCGATCGACGCGACTCGCTGCCCCAACTGTACATCCGAAATTCCGGCAGAAATCCCGGTATCCGATTAAAGGAGCCATATGACTGAAGCACAGAAACAGGGCTTGATTGAGGAATTCATGCCTGATGTGGAAGGCATCGTCCGGGACCTGGACAATGGACTCATTCCCTTCGAGGACCTGATGCAGGAAGGCTACGTCGGTCTTGTCGAAGGGGTAAATGGAATCCGTGAGGATGCGGGCGATTGGGCAGGAGCCAGCGTGGACGAGCAGGTCCACGAGGCAATCCGGACCGCGGTTCAGCGCGCCATCGATGAAGCGATCGAAATGATGCGGAAGGACGACCGCCTGATCGCCCAGGTTGAACTTTTAAGTAAGAGTATCGACCGGCTGACCGAAGAGCTGGGGACTAAGCCGGATATCGATGAAATTGCCAATGACATGGGAATCTCCCAGAACAAGGTGATGGATATCATGAAGCTTGCCGGGGAAGATACCGGTGAAGAGGATCACGATCATAGATAAGAGACGCTGCGGGCATTCATGGAAGAAAAGAAAGATGTAGAGCGGGCGCTGGCTGCAAGCATCAAGGCTCTTGCGGTCAGGATGCCGTTTGAAAAGATCACAATTAAAAAGATTACGGATGGAGCGGGGGTCATCCGGGTCACGTTCTACAATCATTTTCAGGATAAGTACGATCTTTTGGAATGGATTATCAGGACGGAGATCCTGGAACCGGTCCGGATTCTTTTGACCAATGGGATGTACCGGGAGGCGCTGATCCTCATATTCAGCAACCTTAAGAAGGATCAGACCTTCTACACCCACGTCGCCGGCATTGAGGGGCAGAATTCCTTCCGGGAAATTGCCAAGCACAGTATCTACTCCCTGCTCTACGAACTGTTCGCGGATGCGGCGGGGGAGGAGAAGCCCAAGTACCAGTGGATGGCGCCCGAGTATCTGGCGGAATATTATTCGGAATCCATGACCTTTGTGGTCGTCTACTGGATCGAACATGGCATGCCGGTTCCGCCCGAGGACATGGCGACCCTCTATGAGTACATCGGCAACCGGTCCATGAACGACATCCTCCGGGAACTTTCGGAGGGACGGAAATGATCGGCTACAATGTCAAAGGCGGTGTCTGATTACGTATACAATTCAGAATATTTGTCGAAATGCGTTCAACATGCCCTAGGGGATGGATATGGTTGTATCCATCTCTTTTTTTTATACTTCTTGTACAGATTGAAGCGGTCTTTCCATCAAAACGGCTCAATCGAACAAGAACCAAATGAAAAAATAAGAGGGAAAACGAATGAGGAATTTCGGCAAAGCAGTTGTGAAATCAAGATTTTTCATCCTGGCAGCTGCCATCATCCTTTTGTTCCCGGCGGCTCTGGGGTATCTGAAGACGCGTATCAATTACGATATGCTGACCTACCTTCCCAAGAACATCGAGACCATGAAGGGGCAGGATATTCTGACCGATGACTTCGGCACCGGTGCCGTCTCCATGGTGGTCGTCGAAGGCATGCAGAATAAGGATATCAAAAAGCTGACCGACCGGATCGAGGAGGTCGACCACGTCAACCATGTCCTTTGGTACGGCTCCATCGCGGATCTGAACATGCCGGAGGAGATGCTGCCGGATAAGGTGAGAAATTCTCTGATGAAGGGGGGCAATTCCCTCATCATGGTCACCTTCGATACGTCGACCTCGGCGGATGAGACCATGGAGGCGATTCAGAAGATTCGCTCCGTGACGAAGAATCAGTGTTTTATCTCTGGTATGTCCGCAGTAGTGACAGATACCAAGGAGCTCTCTGAAAAGGAGGAGCCTGTCTATGTGCTGCTGGCAGTTGTTCTTGCGTCAGCAGTGCTGGCGATTACGATGGATACCTTTCTGGCTCCGCTGCTCTTCCTGGTGTCGATCGGTATGGCGATCCTCTACAACATGGGGACCAACCTTTTCCTGGGGGAGATTTCCTACGTCACGAAAGCTCTGGCGGCGATTTTGCAGCTGGGCGTGACCATGGACTACTCCATTTTCCTCTGGCACAGCTTTCAGGAAAATATGCGCCGTTTCCCGGAGGATAAAAAGCGGGCGATGGCAAACGCAATCAACGCGACCCTCCAGTCAGTCGTAGGCTCTTCGGTCACAACCATAGCGGGTTTTGCGGCTCTGTGCTTCATGAGCTTTTCTCTGGGGCTTGATATCGGTCTGGTCATGATGAAGGGCGTTGCCTTTGGCGTCATTTCCTGCGTCACCATCCTGCCGTCCCTGATCCTGACCTTCGACAACGCGATTGAGAAGACCCATCACAAACCGCTGATACCGAAGTTCGCCAAACTGCCGGGTTTTGTGCAAAAGCACTACATTCCCCTTTTGGTCCTCTTCGGAATCATCTGGATTCCGGCGGTCTTTGGATATTTTCGAACCGATACCTACTATGACCTGACCAAGACCCTGCCGGACCACCTGCCCTCCATCGTCGCCAATCAGAAGCTGTCCGATGACTTCCATGTCAACAACACCCTGATGCTCCTGGTTGATAAGGACACGACCGCGAAAAAGATCGGGCAGATGTGCCAGGAGATGGAGGACATCAAAGGCGTCAAGCAGGTCATCGGGATAGATTCCATGCTGGGCGGGGCGATCCCCAGGGAAATGCTGCCGGACAAGGTCCTTGACCAGCTGGAGACCGACCGCTACGAGCTGATCGTCGTCGGCAGCGAGTATAAGACCGCTTCTGCAGCGGTCAACAGGCAGATCAATGAGCTAAACCGGATTTTGGACCGCTACGATCAGGGCGGGATGCTGATCGGAGAAGCTCCTTGTACCAAGGATCTGATCACTATCTCCAACCACGATTTTAACGTCGTCAACTGGGTGTCCATCGCGATCATCGCGGTCATCGTGGCCCTGGTCTTTAAGTCGCTGTCCCTGCCGTTTCTGCTGGTCTTTGTCATTGAGTTCGCGATCTTCATCAATATGTCGATCCCCTACTACATGCATACGACTCTGCCCTTTATTGCGTCAATCGTCATCGGAACCGTTCAGCTGGGGTCCACCGTCGACTACGCGATTTTGATGACCTCCCGCTATCAGACGGAGCGAAGCGGCGGCAAGTCAAGGAGGGAGGCTGTCCAAATCGCGCATACGACCTCGATCCAGTCGATCATCGTCAGCGCCCTGACCTTCTTTGCGTCGACCTTCGGAGTCGGCATTTACAGCGACATTTCCATGATTTCCTCGCTCTGTATGCTGATGGCGCGGGGCGCGCTCATTTCCATGGTTGTCGTTATTACGATCCTGCCGGCTGTGCTGCTGGCATTTGACCGGGTCATTGTCAATACAAGTATCGGATTCATTCCAAGAAAATCGAAATTCGGAAGAAAGAAGGAGAAAAAACATGAAGAGAACGGGAATTACGAAGTATCTCACGCTGTCTCTGGCAGCTATCATGACCATTAACCTGGCGGCATGCGGAACAGGGGAGAAGACGGCTAAGGTAAAGGCGCAGTCGGGCGCCCAGGCGGAGGATATTGAGCACGCCATCAGCCAGGTGATCGGCAACGGTCAGAGCGGGGCGGCGGATAAGGAGGAGACGGTCTACGTCTTTACGGACGCCAAGGGCAACACCAAGCACATCACGGTCTCCAACTGGCTCAAGAACCAGGGCGGGGATTCGACCCTGACCGATTCGACGGACCTGACCGATATTGAAAATGTGCAGGGGGATGAGACCTTCACGGCGGACGGCAAGAAGCTGACCTGGCAGGCGGACGGCAAGGATATCTACTACCAGGGCAAGACGGAGAAAAAGCCGCCGGTCGAGGAGCGGATCACCTACTATCTGGATGGAAAGGAAGTTTCTCCTAAGGATCTGGCTGGCGCGACCGGCCATGTCAAGATCCACATCGACTACACCAATACCGAAAAATATCAGGACGTCTACGTTCCCTTTACCGCGGTGACCGGCATCGCCCTGGCAAATGACCACGTCCGCAACGTCAAGGTCGATCACGGTTCAGTCGTCTCCGAAGGGAAAAATACGGTCGTCGTCGGCATGGCATTTCCGGGACTTCAGGATTCCCTCCAGTCCGTCAAGGCGGATACTGATCATATGCTGGATTCCGTCTCCGCCAAGGACAAGGTCAGGGAACGCGTCCACGACCTCAATGTTCCGGACTCCGTCGAAGTGGAGCTGGACGCGGAAGATTTTCAGTTAAGTACGGCTCTGACCATGGTCTTTGCCAACCTTCTGACCGACCAGGATACCGGCATTGATTCCAAGGAAGCGGACCGGGACCACGAGGACGCTCTCGATGAGATGGACAAGAAGGTCAAGGAATTAAAGGACGACGGCAACAAACTCGCCGACGGCGGTAAGAAGCTGTCGGACGGCTTAAAGGAAGCCGACGGCAAGATGCCGGATTTAAAGGCGGGGACGACCAAGCTAAAGGACGGCGTCAAGGCATATACGGATGGGGTGTCTCAGCTTGATGGCGGGGCGTCAAAACTTGCGGACGGCACATCAAAACTGACCAAGGCTAACCCCACCCTGACCAAGGGGGCGGCGGCTCTAAAAGATGGAGCGAAGCAACTCAATGACGGCGCTCAGCAGTTATCAGATGGGATCAGTAAATCGACCAAGGACCAGCCCGGCTTAAAGGATGGCATCAAAGCCTATACCGACGGCGTCGCGACCTTAAACCAGGGTCTGCAGCAAATGAAGGCTGGGGCGGACGGAGATAAACAACATCCGGGTCTGGTCAAGGGGACCGGAGCCTTAAAGGACGGTATCTCCCAATATACGGCAGGAGTTGGCAAGGCGGCAGACGGAGTGGGCCAGCTCAATGATGCAAAGAAGGGGCTGCCGGCTTTGCAGGCAGGCGCCCGGCAGCTTGACGACGGAATCGCCCTCTTTACCACAAGTCTCAATCCTCTCCTTGACGGACTTGGCGTCATGAATGGAGACGTGAAGGGGCAGCCTGGAATCCCAGATCTGCAAAAGGGCGTGACAGACCTTACTAATGGGGCGAGCCAACTGGCAGCTGGGGTTGAGAAAAACGCCGACGCCCTGAATCAGGGATCCGCTGTCTTAGCGGACGGGGCTTTAAAGCTCAGCGAGGGGACAGACAGCCTCCTTGATAATACCCAGGCTCTGACCGGCAGCTTAAAGGATTCTTCCCAATCGGTCGCTGCCCTCGTCCAGGGAGCCAAGAGCGTCTCGGATGGGGTGGATGCGGCCGCCTCTTCCATGGGAACCTTAAAGGGATCTTTGGAACAGATGGCAGAGAATGCCAAACCGGTAGAAGACCATGTGGCGGAGACCGCAAGCGCGGCTGCCTCCCAGGCGGCTGCCGGTACAGATATTTCCGACCAGGTAAAAGCTGCCCTTTCCCAGGCAGGCATTTCCCAGGATGCGATCGATAAAGTCGACTATGATTCCATCAATCAGGCGGCAGAAAGCAAGGCTATGAGCGCGGCTCAAAGCGCAGCCGGTCAGGTTGCTCAAAGCGCGGAAGTTTCGATCCAGACCGCAAACGCCGAGCTGACCGGAGTGGGGACGGCAGCCCAAAAGGCGAGCGATGGCATCGCCCAGCAGAGCGGTAACATGCAAGCCTTAAAAGGCGGAGCCGCCCAGGTTGCAGCCGGGACCCAGCAGATGCAGCAGTCTTTAGGGAATTCCGCAAGTCAGATCACCGGCAGTCTTGCCACATTAAAAGCGGCAAGGGGCCAGTTGAATACAGGTGCTAAGCAGGTGAGCGAAGGTGCCAAGCAGCTGACCGGCAGTGTCGATCAGCTTAAGGGCGGCGCGGCAAACCTTAAGGCAGGTTCGGACCAGCTGCAGGCAGGATTTACGAAGCTGAAAAACAGCGTGGGCCAAGCAGCTGGCAAGGTTGAGGATATAAGAGCAGCCGAACAGAAGCTAAAGGGCGGTGCGGATCAGGTGAAGGCTGGATCCGAAAAGGCTGTTTCCGGAGCCAAGGCGATAAAAGACGGTATGGATCAGCTGACAGCCAGGAACAAGGACCTCAATACCGGTGCAGCTACCCTGGCAGCAAGTGCCAAAAGCCTGACAGAGGGAATTGATGCGGCAGCGGATGGCTCGAAGAAGCTGAACGGAAATTCGTTCGCTTTACTTGCCGGAGCCGATAAGCTGGCGGACGGAGCCGGAAAACTTGCCCAGGGAACGGCAACTGCCAAGGATGGTGCCGTTCAACTGGCGGATGGGCTTACGACCTATACGAACGGAGTCTCCCAGGTTGATCAGGGTGCCCAGCAGTTATATAATGGAAGTGCTAAACTTGCGGCAAATTCTCCGGCGTTAAATGACGGAGCTGATCAGTTGAGCGACGGTGCCCAGCAGCTGGCGGACGGCATGGCAAAGCTCTTAAGCGGATCCGTGGAAATGAAGAACGGCGTTTTGAAGTTCAACGAAGAGGGCATCCAAAAGATCGCAGACCTTTACGACAAGGATGTCAAGTCACTGGACAGCCGGATCCAGGAGCTGAAAGATGCGGCAAAGAGCTATAAGACCTTCTCCGGCGCCGACAACGAGGAAAACAGCACGGTGAAATTCATTTACAAGACGGACAGCATAGAAACAGATGATGAAAATGACTGATAATCCGGGAGGACATAGGTGATGGCGACAATCGTATATGTGATTCTCATCGCGATTGCCCTGGCGCTGGCGATCTTTGCGGTGATCGTCCAGCGCGGCGCCAGTATTGTGAAGCTGGACGCAAAACTGGTCGGAAGCGGACTTCTGGCGGGAGCCCTCCAGCTGGGAGCGGCAGTCGTCGGATATGGAATCGGCAGATGGATTCTATCGGCTGACCTGGTCAGGGACCACAGCATCTTCTGGGTGCATGTGGTGGCGGGCTTTTTACTGGCGGTCATCGGCATCCGTATGCTGCTGCAGGCATTTGCCAGGCATACGATTCTGGAACACCGGATCGAAATGATCGATATGAAGTACGACACGATCCTCTTTTTGCGACTCTGCCTCAATGCCCTGGTCGCCGGCATTTCCTGCGGTCTTCTGGAGGTTAACCTCCTGACCATGCTGGTTGCGGTCTTTGCCGCGGCATTGATCTTCGTGGTCCTGGGCTATTTAAGCGGCAGGATCTTCGGCGGGGAATCATCGGGCAAGGCCTACGCCCTGGGCGGCAGTCTTCTCTGTCTCATTGGCATCTGCCTGCAGGTGATCGGATAAAATATGTGAAAGCTGCTGATTTTTGTCGGCAGCTTTTATTTTTGTCCATAAAAAGCGGGAAATGTCGTATGATGATAAGGAAAAATGATCAGAGGTGAGGAAAGCTTGAATAACTGGATTCCGGAAAAGACTTATATAAAGATATACGTCCGCTATGTGATCCGCTGGATCGTCGTGGCGATGCTGATCGGCGTGCCCTGCGGCGTTGTGGGGGCCCTGTTTTATGACGGGGTTGCGAGGGTGACAGCGCTTCGCGGGCAATATCCCTTCCTTTTGTACTTCCTGCCTGCGGCGGGACTGGTTATTGTGGCTATCTACCGTAAGCTGGGGATCGATGGGGCCGGAACGGACACGGTCGTGGAAAAAGTGCAGACCGGAGGCGAATTGCGGATCCGTCTGGTGCCTGCGATCCTGATCGGGACTCTCCTGACCCATCTGTGCGGCGGTTCCTCGGGGCGGGAGGGGGCAGCTCTGCAGATCGGGGGCGGCATCGGAAACAATATCGGCAAGCTTCTGAGGCTTGAGAGCGAGGACTTAAAGGTTGCAACGCAGGCAGGGATGGCGGCGTTTTTTACCGCCCTTTTTGGAACTCCGGTTACGGCGACTATGTTCGTCGTCTTTTTTACGGAAGTCGGACAGTTCTATACGGCAGCATTTTTTCCTGCCTTCATCGCGTCCATCTCCGCCTTTACGATTTCCAGAAAGCTGGGGATGGTGCCGTTTTCCTTCTATCTTCAGGCACCGAGCAAGGATATTGTACTCTTTTTAAAGGTGCTGGTGCTGGCGGCGGCAGCGGCGATTGTCTCTGCGGTCTTTGTCAAGTCGCTGCATACCGCAGCCTCTTTGTACCGGCGTTTTTTTAAAAATGAGTATCTCAGGGTCGTAGTCGGCGGCTGCCTTGTGATCGCCCTGACCTTTCTGGTGGGAAATACCGACTATAACGGAGCCGGGGGCGAGATTATTTCCCGGGCGGTCGTGGGAGGTCATGCCGTGCCATGGGCGTTCCTATTAAAGATTCTCTTTACCGCCGTGACGTTGGAGGCCGGATTTAAGGGGGGCGAGATTGTCCCATCCTTCTTTATCGGGGCGACCTTCGGCTGTTTTCTTGGACCGGTCCTTGGTATTCCTGCCGAGTTCGGGGCGGCGATCGGTATGATCTGTGTTTTTGGCGGCGCGACAAATTCCCTGATCGCCCCGATGTTTCTTTCGGTAGAAGCGTTTGGAGCCGGAGGTCTGCTTTACTTTGTCGGAGCCGGTGTGGTCAGTTTTATGCTGTCCGGTTACAATGGCCTGTATTCCCGGCAGGTGATTCATTTTTCCAAGCTTAGGGCGCATAAAATCGGGATTTACGCCAACCGCCATCCCGATGAAGAGAGGATGAATCAGTGAGAAGGACAAAAGTTGCGAAATAGTTCCAAGGGGTTTAGACTAAAGACTCAATCAGAATGGAAAGAGTCCCTTGCCGGGGCTTAACCCGTTTATGGGAGGAAGACAGATATGAACATTGTGGTACTGTGCGGCGGCACATCGACGGAAAGAGAAATTTCAATCGTATCCGGAACGGGCGTCTGTAAGGCGCTGAGGAGCCGGGGACACCGGGCGATTTTGCTGGATGCCTTTTTCGGGCAGGAGGATGTCAATCTGATGGATGCCTTTCCTGAGGACTACGACGTCGACGAGGCTGCCCAATATATTCGGTCCAATGATGAGGATCTGGAGGCTGCAGTCGGCAATCCGGGGCGCGGCTTCTTCGGTCCCAATGTCAGCAAGCTCTGCAAGATGGCGGATATCACTTTCCTGGCTCTTCATGGGGAAAATGGGGAAAACGGCAAGGTACAGGCGGCGTTTGATTTAAGAAAGATCAAATATACCGGTACCGGCTACATCGGCTCCGCCCTTTCCATGGACAAGAACCTGACTAAGGTCATGTTAAAGGACAGCGGCGTTCCGGTCCCTGCCGGCTTCTCCCTGGCAAGAGGCAGCGGGGATACGGATATTTCTTCCCATGGACTTGCTTTCCCGGTCGTGGTCAAGGTCTGCTGCGGCGGTTCTTCGGTCGGCGTCTACATGGTTCACGATCAGGCGGAATACGAGCAGGCACTTAAAGACGGCTTTGAACTCGAGAATGAAGTCCTGGTAGAGGAATACATTAAGGGGCGTGAGTTCTCGGTCGGCGTCATCGAAGGGGAGTCCCTGCCAATTATTGAGATTGCCCCCAAGGAGGGCTTTTATGACTATAAAAATAAGTACACGGCGGGATCGACGGTTGAGACCTGCCCGGCGGATCTGACCCCGGAGGAGACCAGCCGGATGAGACGGCTGGCGGAGCAGGGATACAAGGCTCTGCGCCTTGAAGCCTACGGCAGATTGGACTTTTTGATGAAGGAAAATGGCGAGATGTACTGCCTGGAGTCCAACACTCTGCCGGGAATGACCCCGACTTCCCTTATGCCCCAGGAGGCGCAGGCGGTCGGAGTGGATTTCCCGGAACTGTGCGAAAAACTGATCCGGGTATCGCTGAATAAATACAGGCAGAATTGATAAGTTGAAGTACTGTACGAATAGAGCATCCGTTTTGAAAAAGTATTGCAGTTCATAATTAAGACTGTATAGATCAGAGTGTCCGATCAAAAAATATTGTAGTTTTTGATAAGCTTCAATATGGATTGAATAGATCAAAGTATCCTCTTTGAAAATGTCGGTTTATAATCAGCCGGCTGGGGGATGGATCAGGGATATGGAGGAAGAACATGAAGGGTTTGACACCGCTTAATATTGCGAAATCCTGCGGCGGCAGTTATCACGGACCGAAAGAAATCGAGCAGACGGAAGTCACCGCGGTGACAACGGACAGCCGCAAGGTCGAAAAGGGCTGCCTCTACATCCCATTTAAGGGAGCGAGGGCGGACGGTCACGATTTTATCCCCCAGGTCATGCAGGATGGGGCGCTTGTTGCCTTAACGGAACATGCGGAGGGGCTGCCCAAGGATATTCCCTACATTCTGGTGGATTCCACGGCGGAAGCCATCCAGAAGATCGCCGGTTTCTATCGGCGCCAGCTGGATCTGCCTGTTGTGGGCATTACCGGGTCCGTCGGCAAGACCAGTACCAAAGAAATGATCGCCAGTGTCCTTGCCCAGAAGTACCGGACTTTAAAGACACTGGGAAATTTCAACAACAACCTGGGGCTGCCCCTGACCATTTTCCGGCTGACGGAAGAGGACCAGATGGCGGTCCTTGAGATGGGCATTTCCCACTTCGGGGAAATGGAGAAGCTTGCCGAGACCGCTGAGCCGGACACTATGGTCATCACCAATATCGGCACCTGCCATCTGGAATTTTTAAAGAACCGCGACGGGGTCTTCAAGGCTAAGACGGAGTGTTTTGACTATATGAAGATGGACGGAAATGTGGTCTTAAACGGCGACGACGACAAGCTCTGTCAGGTGAAGGATGTGCATGGCAAACAGCCCATCTTCTACGGGATGAGCCCCCGCTACCGGGTCTATGCCGACGAGATAAAGCCCCTTGGTATCAAGGGGATCGCCTGTACGATTCACATCGACGACGACAGCTTCCCGGTCACAATCCCGCTGCCGGGGCAGCACCAGGTCTTAAACGCGCTCGCCGCCGCGGCGGTCGGCTCTCTTTACGGTCTGACCCTGGAGGAGATCAAAAAGGGAATTGAAAGCCTGGAATCACTTGCCGGCCGTTTCCATATCCTGGAAAATGACCATTATACGATCATCGACGACTGCTATAACGCCAATCCCATGTCGGTCAAGGCTTCCCTCTCCGTTTTAAAGGACGCCCCCGGCAGAAAAGTCGCCATCTTAGGTGATATGGGTGAGCTGGGACCGGATGAGAGAAATCTGCACCGGGAGGTCGGAACCTATGCAGCCAGCCTTCCGATCGACCAATATCTCCTTGCCGGAGACCTTTCAAAGGAGACGGCTGAGGGATTGAAGAAAGGGCACACCTCCGCGGAAGTTCATTCCTATCAGAGTGTAGAGGACCTGCTGGAGGATCTGAAGAACCGAATGGCGGACGGCGATACCGTTTTGGTCAAAGCATCCCATTTTATGCAGTTTGATCAGATTGTTGAAGCGCTGCAGGCTTAAGTGAGGAAAAATCAATGAAACGTTTGCGGAGACAGCTGCTGACCCTCGTATTTGCCGTCCTGCTGCTGGCGCTGCCGCTGGCAGGCTGCGGTCTGGGACCGGCAGGCTCAAATCTAAGCCCAAGCTCTGCCGCGGAGAATGTGACGTCAGACGATCAAGGCAAAACAGACGCTGACCAGATCTCCGAGGATGGAGAATATACGGCCAAGGATCAGGTGGCGCTCTATATTCATACTTATGGAAAGCTGCCGTCCAACTACCTGACCAAGCAGGAGGCGCAGGACCTGGGCTGGAGTACCAAGGAGGGCAACCTCTGGGAGGTCGCGCCCAACGCCAGCATCGGGGGCAGCTATTTTGGCAATTATGAGGGCGAGCTCCCCAAGGCAAAGGGCAGGAAATACTTTGAGTGCGACATCGACTATGACGGCGGCTACCGCAACGCCAAGCGCCTGATCTATTCCAATGACGGGCTGATCTTTTACACCGAAGACCACTATAAAACCTTTGAACAGTTGTACTGACGGGGGAGGATGACCGCCATGAGAAAAGTGATTCTGGATTTTGCTTCAACCTCGACCCGGGAGGAAGTGCAGGACTATCTCTCCATGAAGCTGGATTTTCCGGATTATTACGGGAAAAATCTGGACGCCCTCTACGACTGTTTAACCGAGATCGACGAGGATACCTGCATCGGGATCTTTGAGCCCGCCGATGAGAATCGGACCGTGGACAGCTACCTGGAGAAGGTCAAGATAGTTATGCGGGACGCGGAAGAGGATAACGCCCATATCTGCATCATTTCCGGCAGCCTGGAAGAGAATTTTGACCTGTTTGGCGCGGAAGCGTACTAATTGAGACGACGAAAGAGGATCTTTACATGATTCGAGTAATAATAGGCTTTTTATTTGTTGTGTTTTACTGCATCATTTCCATTCCGATTCTGCTGGCTTTAAGCCTTGTGCGGATCTTTCGTCCCAAGGCGGCGACCATGGCGATGTTCCATGTTGTCAAGTGGGCATTCGGCGTCGTGGTGAGGATTTCGGGAGCCAAGGTGAACGTGATCGGGGAGGACCGGATTCCCGACGATGAACCGGTCCTGTTTGTGGGCAACCACCAGAGTTTTTTTGACGTCATTATCGGCTACACCTACATGAAACGGCCGACCGGCTACATCGCCAAGAAGGAACTGCAAAAAGTTCCTATCCTTTCGACAAATATGAAATTCCTTTACTGCCTCTTCCTCGACAGGAAGGACATCAAGCAGGGTATGGAAATGATCAAGCAGGCGATCGACTACATCCGAACCGGCATCTCGGTCTTTGTGTTCCCGGAAGGGACCCGGAACAAGAGCGGCGATGAGCTGAACATCGCTCCCTTCCACAAGGGGAGTTTCAAACCGGCTCAGCGGACCGGCTGCAAGATCATACCGGTGTCCTTCAACCACACTGAGGCGATCTTTGAGCGGCAGTTCCCGATCGTAAAACCCGAGAAAGTCATCATTGAATTCGGCGAGCCGATCGCCTACGGGGATCTGGAACGGGATCAGCAGCGGCATATCGACACCTTTTTCCACGACCGGATCCTGGATATGGTTCGGACCAATCAAAAACTGGAAGCTTAATTATGAAGCGGGCAGACGGATCTTCCGTCCCCGCTTCTTTTGCCCCCTATGAAAGAGGCTAAAGTGAGAGATTAAAGAGCTGAGACAGTACCGTCCATACCCTATGCCGGAAAAGCCCGGGCTTGCAGTTTGGGAGTCTTCCGAATATAATGGCTTTGTACTGATATGTATACAATGAACAAAATCGATACAAGGGAAGAAAACAAGGAAAGAGGCATTTTCAAATGATGCTGAGGGCAAAGGCAAAAATCAATCTGGCGCTGGACGTCCTGAAAAAGCGACCTGACGGCTATCACGAAGTCCGTATGATCATGCAGATGGTCGACATGTACGACCGGATTCATCTGAATGCGGAAAAAGGAAAGCCGGGCATCCGGATGACCACCAATCTGCCCTACATTCCAACCGATCGGGGCAATCTCGCCTATAAGGCGGCGGAGCTCTTGATGCAGGAAAAGGGAGTAACGGACGGTCTGTCCATCCGCCTAGACAAGTTTATCCCGGTTGCGGCAGGGCTTGCAGGCGGCAGTTCGGACGCGGCAATGACCATGATCGGCGTCAATAAACTCTTCCACCTGGACCTTTCCCGAGAAGAGCTGATGGAGCGTGCAGCCGGTATCGGGGCGGACGTACCCTACTGCATCATGCAGGGGACGGCTCTGTCCGAAGGGATCGGAGAAATCCTGACTCCATTGCCGGACATGCCCTCCTGCCGGATTCTTTTATGCAAGCCGGCGATCAATGTCTCGACAAAAGAGGTCTACACCAACCTGCACGCGGACCGGATTTTATCCCATCCGGACGTCGATGGGATGCTTGAGGCGCTGAAAGCCCATGATCTGGCGGGAATCGTTCGACAGGATCGGATGGCAAATGTCCTTGAGAGCGTGACCTGTGACCGTTATCCCATCATCAACCGGATCAAGGCAGATATGATGGAACTGGGGGCGCTGAACTCGATTATGAGCGGCAGCGGTCCGACCGTCTTTGGCATTTTCGACGATGAAGCTGCCTCGGACCGGGCGAGGACGGCACTGAAGAAAACCTATCCCACCGCCCGGGTCTTTTTAACCTGGCCCTCGGTACCGCCATTTTAAAGCAAGTCGGAGGTAATTGTACCCGGGAAGAGGGCAGGATAATGGATAGCTGTAATGGATCGGTGTATGGGAAGCAGAGAGAATAGCTGAATAGTCTGAAGCGCTAATATTTCGGATTTGATTCTGTGTGGAAGTAGACAGGATGGCTGGCTAGACTGATAAGCTAAAGAGCTGGAGCGGATCGAGCATGGAAAGAGGATCGAGTGGCTGGAGAGTCACAGCTGATCGTACCTGGAAGAGAACCAAGTTAGGAGCAAGTAGAGGTAAATGAGTGTGAAAAATTCAAAAATTGATGAGTATATGCCTCTGCGGGAGGTTGTCTTCGTGACCCTAAGAAGACAGATTCTCCGCGGGGAACTAAAGCCCGGAGAGCGGCTGATGGAGATCTCCCTCGCCAACCGTCTGGGCGTATCGAGAACGCCGATTCGGGAAGCCATCCGCAAGCTGGAACATGAGGGGCTTGTGATCATGGTCCCCCGCCGGGGAGCCCATGTTGCGGAGATTACGCGACAGGAGTTAAATGACGTCCTGGAAGTCAGGCTGAGCCTGGAAGTCCTTGCCATCAGCAAGGCAGTCGAGCGGATGAGCGACGCGGAGATCCGCAAGCTGAAGAAAGTCGAGGCGGAATTTGCCGAGCTGGTGGAAAAGGACGACGTCGATCTGACCGAACTTGGCGAGGCGGATGAGCATTTTCACGATGTGATCTATGAAGGGACCGGCAACCGGCGGCTGATCCAGATCCTCAACAATCTGCGGGAGCAGATGTACCGCTTCCGCGTTGAATATATGAAGACAAAAAATATTCGCCAGACACTGGTCAAGGAGCATGACGCCATCGTCCGGTCCATCGTGGATCACGATAAGGAAGGAGCGATCAGTCTGACCAAGCTCCATATTGACAATCAGTACCGGGCGATCAACGCCGGTCTTGATGAAAGGAAGAACCGGGCATGACGAAGGATGTTCTGGTCAGAATTAAGGGGACCCAGATCGTAGAGGGAAATGAGCAGGATGAACCGATTGCTTTATCTGCCAAAGGCAGGTATCGGCAGGTTGCGGGGCGGCACCATATCCGCTACGACGAGGTCCTGGAAGGGACGACGGACAGGACCAGGAACCATGTCGTGCTGGAGCCGGGCAGAGTGGAGGTCCATAAGGTCGGCGAGGTAAATGCTGATTTAATCTTTGTGCCGGGGATGACGGAAAGTATTTCCTATGCTACCCGGTTCGGGACCCTGCCTATGGAGGTATTCACCAAAGATATGACAGTCCGGGAGGGGGAAGAGACCCTGTCGGCTGTCATTTCCTATACTCTGTCCTCCGGGGGACAGGCGGTCGCGGATTGTTCGATGGAAATGGAATTTCGATCCGAGGGGAGTAAATCATGAAGAGGAAGCAGGATAGTCAGCGGGAGACACTGACTCCCGAAGAGCGGGAGAGACGAAGGCGAAGGCGCTTGAGGCAAAAAAGGCGTCGGCGCCGCCGCACCATCAGTCTTGCGGTCCTTCTGGGGCTTATTTTTATTGCTATTTTGGTTGTGTCTAAGACCTTTTTTGACCGACAGGCGGAAAAAGAGAAGATGCACCGGATCAAAGAACAGGAGATCGCGGCAGAAGAGGCGAGAATTCAGGAATTGAAAGCTTCTATTGCCAAGGCGGATCAGATGGCTCAGTCCTATGACTACGACGGCGCCATCGCTCTTTTGCAGCAGCAGGAGAACTACGAGGGCAATACGGATATCGTCAATGCAATCGCTAAATATACAGTGGGAAAGACTTATCTTGAGGCTAAAGACCCGACCAAGGTGCCCCACATCTTCTTTCATTCCCTGATTGTCGATACGGGGCGTGCCTTTGACACGTCTAAGTGGGGAGCGGAAGAAGTGGGCGGTATCAATGCCTGGATGACGACGGTCGATGAATTTGACAAGATCATTCAGCAGCTCTACGACAATGGTTATGTCCTGGTTCGGATGCGGGACCTGGTTACGCAGACGACTGATGAAAATGGGACGGTTCACCTCAAACAGAATGGCAGTCTGATGCTGCCGGCGGATAAGAAACCCCTCGTCCTGTCCATCGATGACTGGAGCTATTACCACAATTATGAAGGTCGCGGGTATGGGGATAAGGCCGTTCTCGATCAAAATGGGGAAGTCAAGGTCCACTATACCGCAGCGGATGGAAAAGAGGATGTCGGCGATTACGATGTTGTCCCCAGGCTCAATACCTTTTGCAAGAAACATCCGGATTTCTCTTACAAGGGAGCTCGGGGAATCGCCGCCATGACCGGTTATAACGGCGTCTTCGGCTATCGGACCGACGTAGCTTACCAGACCGGGGAGAGGCTGGGGCAGGATCAGAAGGACTGGCTTGACCGGCATCCGGATTTTAACTTTGATCAGGAGGTTGCCGAGGCAAAAAAGATTGCCGAGGCAGTCAAGGCGTCCGGATGGGAATTTGCTTCCCACACATGGGGGCACCTGTCCGTCACCGGCAAGAGTGTTGAGGAACTGAAGACGGACAATGAACGGTGGGTCAATACCGTAGAACCGATTGTCGGCAAGGTCGATACTATCATTTTCGCCCACGGAAATGATATCGCAGACTGGCACGACTACGATCCTGCGAAAAATGCCCTGTTTGCTTACTATAAAAGTGCAGGCTACAATTTTTATGCCAATGTCGACGCCTCCAGCAAGACCTGGGAACAGATCCGCGACAGCTATTTCCGACAGGGCAGGATCGACTGTGACGGCATTCAGATGTGGAGGGCAAAGTCGGGTCAGGCAAAGACCAACGTCTTTGAAGACCTCTTTGATGTCAATGCTGTTTTCAGCCCCGACCGCCCGACGCCCGTGTCTGCAACCGGGAAAGCATAACAGTTGAAGGAAGTTTTAAATCATGATAAAATTTCGGGAGTAGTTTTAGGAACGGAGGATATGAACATTGCAGCTTTGGCAGATTCTATTGGTGATTATCATCATACTTCTGGGAGTTCTGGTTGGACTCTTCTTCTGGGGCAGAAAGCTCGAGAAGCGGCAGGCAGAACAAGAGGAACAGATTGAGGCAGCGAAACAGCAGGTAACCATCCTGGTCATCGACAAGAAGCGGCTTCCGGTCAAGGAATCGGGACTTCCGCAGATGGTCATTGATCAGGTTCCCAAGCTGATGCGGCGGCAGAAGCTTCCTATCGTGAAAGCCCGCCTTCAGGGCAGGGTTCTCAACATGATCGCAGATGAAAAGATCTATGATCTGATCCCGACCAAGAAGGAAGTAAAGGCGATTATTTCCGGTATCTACATTACAGATGTCCGGGCAATCCGCGGAACGCTGGAACGGCCGTCCAAAAAGAAGAGTTTCCGTCAGAAACTGCTGGGCGCCAGAGAACGGGCGCAGGCAGGACTTGGGGCGGAAGAAAAATCAAAGAAAAAGAAGTGATGAAAAACAGATGTCTGCCGGAAGGCGGGCATCTGTTTTTAGATGTTTTTCACTATTTCCGGCTTTTAATGCACATGAAGTTATGCTATACTGAACAAAAATTAAACCTGCATCCGGCTTGTTGGATGCAAATTTATTGTGCGGTTTCGCAAAAGGAGTATTTTATGCAGAGATTTACGAATCCCAGAGATATCTATCATGGCAAGGGCGCGCTGGAAGCGCTGAAGACTCTGAAGGGTAAGAAGGCAATCATCTGTGTCGGCGGCGGTTCCATGAAGCGGTTTGGCTTTTTGCAGAAGGCGGAAGCTTATCTGAAAGAAGCGGGCATGGAAGTCCTGCTTTTTGAAGGCATTGAATCTGATCCTTCCGTCGAAACGGTCATGCGGGGCGCTAAGGTCATGTCTGAATTTGAGCCGGACTGGATCGTTGCCATTGGCGGCGGTTCTCCGATCGATGCCGCAAAAGCTATGTGGATCAAGTACGAGTACCCGGAAACAACTTTTGAAGATATGTGCAAGGTATTCGGTCTTCCCGAGCTTCGTAAGAAGGCTCACTTTGCAGCCGTATCTTCTACTTCCGGCACGGCTACGGAAGTCACGGCTTTCTCGATCATCACAGACTACGAGAAGGGCATCAAGTACCCCATCGCCGATTTCCAGATTACTCCCGATATCGCGATCGTTGATCCCGAGCTTGCCGAGACTATGCCCAAGAAGCTGGTCGCCCATACCGGTATGGACGCGCTGACCCATGCAATCGAAGCCTATGTCTCCACGGTACACAGCGAGTTTACGGATGCTCCGGCTATGCGGGCAATTGAGGTGATTCAAAGAGATCTCATTGCCTCCTATAATGAGGATATGACAGCCCGTGACAACATGCATACCGCTCAGTGCCTTGCCGGTATTGCATTTTCCTCCGGTCTTCTGGGCATCGTTCATTCGATGGCTCATAAGACGGGCGCTGCCTTTGCGGATTATGGCGCTCATATCATTCACGGCGCGGCAAATGCCATGTATCTGCCCAAGGTCATTGCTTTCAACGCGAAGAATCCCGAGGCAAAACAGCGCTATGGCGTGATCGCGGATTACATGAAGCTGGGCGGCGCTGACGATGATGAGAAGGTGGCGAACCTGATCGCTTTCGTTCGCGGCATGAACGATAAGCTGAACATTCCGCACTGCATCAAGCACTACGGCGCGGACAGCTATCCGACCGAGCAGGGCTTCGTTCCGGAGGAGGTCTTCCTGGAAAGACTCCCTGATATCGCGGCAAATGCGATCCTGGATGCCTGCACAGGCTCCAACCCCAGACAGCCCAGCCAGGAAGAAATGGAGAAGCTGCTGAAGTGCTGCTACTATGATACGGAAGTGGATTTCTAAATCCGCGGCAGAAGCGAATAGGTGGTGAGAATTTGAATGAGGTCGGAAGCAGGTGGAAGTATCTGTTTCCGATCTTTTTTGCTTGAAATTTGGTTTTGCTTTGGTGGTCTTTATATGAGATGCGAATGTATTCTCGCGGAAGGACAGGGAAATTTTGGAGGGGGACTGTCCTATTAAGATTGTTACGAAGACCTTGTCATAGTATACTGGCTAATAGTAAAATTCATGATTTTCAGGAGGACAGCGATGCTGAACGTGGCAATTATGGGGGCCGGATCGATTGCAAATAAGATGGCGGATACAATCACGCGTATGGAAGACGTTACACCCTATGCGATTGCGGCAAGGGACCTCTCCCGGGCAGAGACATTTGCAGACAAGTATGGGTTCAAGAAGGCGTATGGCAGTTACGAGGAAATGGTGAAAGATCCGGATCTTGACCTGGTCTACATCGCGACGCCTCACTCCCATCATTTTCACTGCGCCAAACTGGCGCTTGAGGCAGGGAAAAACGTTCTCTGCGAGAAGTCCTTTACGGTGAACGCCCGGCAGGCGGAGGAATTGTTTAAACTTGCGAAGGCGAAAGGAGTCCTGCTGGCGGAAGCCATCTGGACCCGATATATGCCGTCCAGAAAGATTATCAATGATGTGATCGCGTCGGGAGCCATCGGAGAGGTCAAGTCCCTGACTGCCAATCTGGGCTATGAGCTGGCGAATGTGGAGCGGATTCATAAGGTTGAACTTGCGGGCGGCGCGCTGCTCGATGTCGGCGTCTATGCCATCAATTTTGCCCGCATGATCCTGGGCACGGAAATGGTCGGGCTTGATTCCAGCGTCATCTTTGAAGGCGGCGTGGATGTGGCGGAGACCATTACCATGAAGTATCCGGGCGGCAAGATCGCGTCGCTGCAGTGCGCGGTCAACGCCAATCAAAACCGGCTGGGTGCCATTTTCGGAACTAAGGGCTATCTGGAAGTCCAAAATATCAACAATCCGGAAAAGATTTCCGTCTATGACAGGGATCACCGGCTGGTTCAGACCTGTCCGATTCCGGACCAGATCACGGGTTATGAGTACGAGGTCCTCTCCTGCATGAAAGCCATAGAGACAGGCGCTTTGGAGTGTCCGGAAATGCCCCATGAGGAGATTCTGGCGGTCATGAAGGTCATGGACAGCCTGCGGGCATCCTGGGGCTACGAGATTCCCGACCCGGTGATCTGAAGCAGGGGGGTGGTGAAGCCGATTTATATGGTTTCTAACTCGGTTGCCTAAAGTAGGGTGTATAATAAAGCAGATAGGCACGGATTTCCGAACCGGATATTTAGGGCGGGGCGTATCATGAAGCAATAAGCATAAATGACAATTTGTGAAAGTAGGTTGAATGAGGCAGCGGGATTGGGATGGAAACGTTCGGCCCGCTGCTTTGTTTACAAAAGGAATGGGGATTAGGGTGGAAAATTTAATTTACAGTCTGAATGCGACGATGCCGATTTTCTTACTGATGGTGCTGGGATATGTTCTGCACCGAATCGGTTGGATAGATCAGGCCTTTGCTTCTAAAATGAATACTTTCGTCTTTCGCATTGCCCTGCCTGCCATGCTCTTTCACGATATGGGGGCTGTAGAGTTAAGGCGGGTCTGGGACGGAAACTATGTCTTCTTCTGTTTCCTGGCGACCCTGTGCTCCATTTTGATTGCGGCAATTCTATCGATGGGAGTCATCCGAAAGGGGAAGTCCGCAAAAAGCCGGGCAGAAATCATTGCGGATCGGGGAGAAATGATCCAGGCTTCCTACCGAAGCAGCGCCTCCCTTTTGGGTATGGCCTTTATTCAAAATATCTACCATGACTCTTCAATGGGGGCGGTCATGATGGTCGGCTCCGTCCCGCTCTATAATATTGCGGCAGTCGTCATTCTGTCTCTTACGGCAGTAGATGCTCAGTTGGGCGGTTCAAATAGAGTGCGAGGAACTGCCGGGAAGGCAGAATCGAGTCTCCTGGCGGAGGCTGGAATAGGGAAAGCGGCAGCTGATGCCAGTTATTCAGATAGGTCAAAAACCTCAGAACTTGACACTGCTTTGATTCTCCAAACATTAAAAAAGATCGTGACGAACCCCATTCTGCTGGGAATTGTGATCGGCATGGTCTGGTCCCTGATCGGTCTGCCCATGAGTGGAATCTTTGGGACCTTTGTGGCAAACGTTGGCAAGGTCGCAACGCCGATGGGACTGATCGCGATGGGGGCGTCCGTCAATCTTGCGGAAGTCAGTGGGGAAATGAAGCCGACCCTGGCAGTCCTAATCCTGAAACTCCTTGGCTTTGCAGCTATCTTCCTGCCGCTTGCATCTTTCCTTGGTTTTCGTGATCAGAAAATGATTGCCGTCCTGGTCATGCTGGCGTCTCCGACGACCGTGGCAAGCTATGTTATGGCAAAAGGGATGGGACACAGGGGCGCCCTGACGCAGAACGCCGTCATGCTGTCAACCGTTCTGTCCTCTTTTACGCTGACGTTTTGGATCTGGCTGCTAAGAAGCTTCGGGTTGGTCTGAAATTAGAAAGGAATCGGTTTGAACTATATCAGCGCTTCGCAGTATTGGAAAGAAAAGTTCGGGGGCAAGGTATATAAACTGTCGCTTTCGAGCGGCTGCACTTGTCCGAACCGGGACGGCAAGGTTGGCATCGGCGGCTGCACCTTTTGCTCGGAGGGCGGCAGCGGAGACTTTGCGGCCCCTTTCCTTCCCATTAAGAAACAGATTGATCAGGCAAAGCGACTCGTCGATCACAAGTTTCCAAAAGGAGAGCAGCACCGGTATCTGGCGTATTTTCAATCCTTTACTAATACCTATGGCGATCCTGTCCGGCTGGAACGGCTGTACCGAGAGACTCTTGAGGAAGAGGAGATCGTGGGCCTTTTCATTGGGACCAGACCGGACTGTCTGGGACCGGAAATGCTTGCCATGTTGAAACGGCTGAATCAGATCAAGCCGGTGAGCGTGGAGCTGGGACTTCAGACCATTCACGATAAGACGGCGCGGCGGATCAACCGGGGCTATGGACTCCTTGTTTTTGAAAAGGCGTATGGAGACCTTATGGGGGCAGGACTTGAAGTCCTTGTCCATGTGATCCTGGGGCTGCCGGGGGAGACAGAGGAGGATATGTTGGAAACAGTGCGGTATCTTGCAGCTTTGTCCCCGACACTGCCGGGAATCAAGCTCCAGCTGCTGCATGTGCTTAAGGGAACACGCCTTGCGGAAGAGTATGTCTCTGAGCCGTTTCCCATCCTGGGGATGGAAGAGTATGTGGATTTGATTGTCAACTGCCTGCGGATTCTGCCGTCGGCTACGGTCATTCATCGTCTGACCGGAGACGGTCCCAAGCGGCTGCTCCTTGCTCCCATGTGGAGCGCTGATAAGAAGCGGGTCATGAATCTGATCAGGAAAAAAGTAGAAGAGGCGTAGACCTATCGGGAGGATTTTATTACTTAGCCTGAATTATGTTTGAATATATAGGGAGCAATTGAAATTGCATCAAATTTTGATGGAAGAGTCCAAGAACCTTCGTAATTTTGCAATAAATTGTAGTTAATAATATGTGCAATATTGATGAAAATTTGTATTTATGGCTAAATGGTGTTAGATTATTTACATTTGTGTATAAGCGTCCCACCAAAGTACAGTAATTCCGATTTCATGGGATACCTGAAGGGGAAAAGTCCGCTGATGGTATATGACAGGTATCTGGGATTGCAAAATAAATATCTCAGATCGCCACTTGAAGTGGCGGTTATGACCTTTTTTATTCCTTTCAACCGTTGGAGCCGCTGAATCTTGATAAGGCTTTTTCAAGTTTTGCAAATTTACAACAGCGACGCTTTATCAGGCTCCTGGCTTTATTTTGTATAATGAGTCGATACAGTTTATTTGCTTTTCGGACGATTGCATCCTGATTTTTCTGGCAGAAGGTCAGCTGATCAACGACCAGATTTTTATAATGCTTAGTAGAAGCGGAATCATGAGGGTGTATCTTCAGATCCATTTTTGTAATGACCCTGTTGTTTACGGGGATCATGTTGTTAAAATTCAGCACGCCGATTAATTTGTCGTCAGAGCTAAACACTTTGGAAAAATCGATGTCGTTCTTCATCTTGCTGTGTTTGGGTTTGGGAGAACTCAGGGGAACGCAATACTGTTTCTTATCGCAGACAACAATGACGCCAAGGAAAGGTCGTGTATCTTTTCCAACCTGAGGGGAAACGGAGAAGACGTGACTGTCAACATGAGAGAGGTTTCTAATATATTTCATATTGATTGTGTATAGGTTCAGACGCGGCTGTTTCATGTAGAACCTCCGTAATTCAGATACTAAAAAGGCTGTTCCCGAAAGAACAGCCTGACTTCCACTTTAGAGAGACCAGTCTCTCACGGTAGGACTCACCGCTCTTACCACTGCCACTTCGATAAACTTGAGATTCATCCAGTAGGCCTCTCTGCATTTACAACTGCCACTTAACGGTAGGCCTCACCGCTTTTATAATTCAAGTATAGCATGTAAATTGAAAAACTCAAGAGAGAAGCGTAATTGGATTAGTCAGCGATCAGGGGTGGAAGGTTCTATAAATGAACGTATTTGTTTGTGCTCATTTTCAGCGCTCTTTTCTGTGAACTTTTGCAGTTTCCTTCTTAATTAAGTTTCAGTTCCGCTGCTCCTTATTCGCACATAAGCTCCAGGCTGACATCACCGAGGCTGTCAGAGTGAATTTGAATATGAACTGGTCCGGGTTCTGCACCTGAGCGGATAACAGCGACCGCGTGACCATGCCAGGTTTTGAAGTTTCCGGAAGCATATTCTTCGGTGGATTGAGACTTTCTGCTTCCCGCACCAAGAAATTCTCCGGCTCCTGATACAGATATTGTAAGGTCTGTATCAGAGAGCATTTTTTGAATTCCGATGGAGTCCGTAATCCGTATATCAAGAAAAGCCAGGTCTTCCTTGTTGGCAGCAAGGTGGGATTTATCCGCCTTTACCTGAAGTTTTGTCTCGGAGCTTGCGGAATGAATTTCTTTTATTCCGATAACCCGGTGCTTTTGATCATAAGCAGTTGTCTTTAAACTTCCAGGTTCATAAGTCAACTCAAAATCTGCCGAGAAATTGTGGACGTCCGCAGTCTGAGTCTGAACGGTTCCATCGGAACGTCTCTGCTCAAGTTGGACTGTTTGGGCATTTGAAAATACATGGATTGCTGCCATTTTCCCTTCACAGCCATCCCAGGACCAGCTTTCGGTTCCGTCATACTGACGCCAGATTGTCTTAAGCTTTTGCTGCTCGGATAAGCTGGGATCTTCAACACAGATATAGGGGATCGTGGTCTTTCCCAGAACGACCTGACGGAAATAAGCCTGCTGCGTGGGCTGACCGGTGATGTCGATGAGACCGCAGCCGGCGGTGAGCGCGGGATAGGGTTTGTAAAGACCCTGTTCCAAATCGCCATAATTCCAGTCTCCGATAGATGCCTCACCGATATAATCCCAGGC
Source organism: Lachnospiraceae bacterium UBA3689 (assembly GCA_002371465.1). GTDB lineage: Bacteria > Bacillota > Clostridia > Lachnospirales > Lachnospiraceae > Chordicoccus. Next base: position 51,933 of record DFIU01000027.1, read on the forward strand.
AGTCCAAACAAAGTCGCCCAGTAGATAGGGGTGGCGCAGGTAAGAGGAATAATTGTACAGAATCTCATCCGGATAAGTTTCCGAGGCAATGAAAACGGCGTCGGGCAGCTGGTCGTGCTGAAATTCAGGCAGCTCTTTGGCATAATTGTAGCCGATGACATCGACCTGAGCTAACGTCTCACGGATTCTTGCCAGTAAGGCTGGATCCCGCATCAGAACGGGAACCCTATGATCGAGAGAGACAAGCAGGTTATTCCCCTCTGCCTTTTCCAGAATTGTATTTGCTCCAGCGGCAGTTTCAATCGGATCCACTTCTTCAATGGATGCTTCTGTAGTCGGAACAAAGGTTGAGGTCACAAAGTTCACACAATCTGTCGTGAATCGTGTAGGGTCCATCTGCTTGATCAGATAGTGGATCTGTCTTGCCATTTCGATGGATCGGGGGGAAGCCGTATCGGCTATTTCATTTCCAATGGAATAGAGAATGACGCTGGGGTGATTGAAGTCCTTTTCTATCAAGGCGGTTACTTCGGATTTCCAGTCCTCTCTGAAATATCTGGAATAATCATACTTGGTCTTACGGGAAAACCACATATCGAATCCTTCGTCCATGACGAGCATTCCGCTTTCATCGCATGCCTCAAGGAGTTCTTTGGAAATCGGATTATGGGAAGACCGGATAGCGTTAAAGCCCATTTCTTTTAGAATTCGGACCCGTCTTCTTTCTGCCTCTAAGTAGGTCGCCGCCCCCAGAACGCCGCTGTCGTGATGGACGCAGCCGCCATTTAAAAAGGTTCGTTTTCCATTCAGAAGCAGTCCCTGCCCGGCATCAATAGAGATTGTTCGGATACCAAACAAGACGGAATCAGAATCCAGCAGGGTATCGCCGTCTTTTAATTCGACAAGACAGGTATATCTGTATGGATCTGTATCGGACCAGGGATGAGGAGCGGGAATATACAAATCCTGATCAGAACGAGAACCGACAGCGACTACTTGGTTTTTGCTGTCAAGGATTGTAATGGTCAGCTTGCCGTGAACAGCACGGCAGGATGAATGAACCGATATGTGTATGCAGGCGGACTGACCGGAGAGCGCCTTTGTTGTAATCTTTATCCCATTCAGAGCAATAAAGTTTTCTTTTGGAGCAGTATGCAGGATGACGGGGCGATAAATGCCGCTTCCTGAATACCAGCGGCTGTTGGGTACCTGGGAATTATCGGCCGTTACCGTTAATACATTTTCCTGCTCGTAGGAAAGAGCGGAGTCGAGGGTCACATAAAAGTTGGTATAGCCATAGTGGTGACTGCCAAGCAGCCTGCCGTTTAATTCCACCCGGCTGTTCTGATAAATTCCTTCAAATTCAAGGATGTGCTGCCTGGACCGCTCCGCTTGTGACAAAGTGAAACGCTTCTTATAGAGGTAAGCCCCTCCGGGATAGTAGCCGGTATTGTAGCTGGAGGCACAGTTTGGATCCCGGGATTCGTGAATCATAGCGTCATAAGGCAGGGTTATGGGAAGGGGAGGTTGATTGGAATCTGTCTTTCTAACCGTCCAATTTTGATTCCAGAAATTATGTTTCATGGTGGTCTCCTTTCTGAGAGATGGTATAGCCTTTTTTGATGTGGCAGATATCCCCCGGGATCCGGTTCAGATCACTTGGTTTGGTATGCAAAAGGATTAAATTGATTTTTCGATCCAGGAGGCGCTGGATCATTCTCGCTGTGATACTGTCCATATGCGGATCGATTCCGGTAAAGGGCTGCTCAATAACGGCAAGAGGCGGAGCTGTAAAGAGCACCTTGCAATAAGCGATCATCTGCCTCTCGTAGGGGGAGAGATCCTTTACCTTTCGATTATGGATGGGGGCACCGATAATCTTTTTTAAAGACAGCTGGATCCCCTCGGCATAACTGCGCCTTGCCCAGATGTGGGGCACCTTATAAGAGAGGGGGAGGAACAGATTGTCGATTGTGCTCATATTTGAAATTAAGTAGTTTTGATCCGGCTGCCGGGGAAGCCACATGATCGAGCGATAGTAGTTCTTAAACTCTGTATCGGGAGAGGCGAGCTTTTTCTCTCCACATAGGATGGTTCCGGAAATGAGGCTTTCTGACCCATTTAAGAGGTTTTTAAATGCGAGAAGTGAGAGCCGGTCAAAGCAGAGAATATTCAAAACGCTGCCTGAGGCTAGGCGGGCGTGAAAATCATGGAGCGTTTCAGTGGAACAGTGGATCCAGTTCACTTCTCTGGGAGAGGCGGTATCTGCCTTGCTTTGGGGAGGCTGTGGGAGCTGCTTCCCGGGAGCAGCTGTTTCAGTCAGAAGGAAGGACTGAATTTTATCCGGGGCAATAAAGCGCACATCCAGACAAGCCAAAGAAGTATTGTTCTTGATAAAAAGGATCTTCTCAGCTAAATCCTGATACAGCGTGTGAAAGGATCCAAAGAGGATGAAGGTGTACCCTCGGTCATGCAGGAAATGAATGAGTTCTCTGAGCTTGTTTATTTCCTGGAGCTGAAGAACATCAAAGCAATCATAGAATAGGATCAGTTTTCGCTTTTCATAGAAAGCCTTTAAAATTTCGACACAAATTCTATCAAAAAAACTTAGAGAAGATGGTTTTGCGGACAGATCAAGGGATAGCTGAAACTGGTGCAGGAGGTCCCTGACAATGGGGTCGTAGTTTCTTGTAAAAATGCGGCTGGAATGATCGGCGAAAATACAGATGTTATCGGAAATAGAAAGAGCGCTATTTAAAGATGCCTTTCTATTGATAATCGCTGTCTGTGGAGGGATCAGACGATAAAATTCCTCAGGTTTTACTGGCTGATGGTGGAACCGAATGGTCCCCTTAATAGACGCATTTCCCTCAAATAAGGCAAGCAGGGCGTCCTTTTCCAGAATACTGTCACAGACAATGCCCAGAACATCCTGCTCGCAAAGTTGAAGCTGAAATTCATGCAGAACGGAAAACGAAGCAGATCGTATTGTGGCTTTTTCTAATACCAGAAGTTCGTGTTTCATAATGACTGTGCTTCCTTTTGCTGAGGGCTTTTTTCGATGGCAGGGAGCGAGACACAGACCTTTGTGCCAACGCCGACAATGCTGTGAACGGTGATGCCGTATTCTTCTCCAAACAGCAGTTTGATTCTCCGGCATACATTTTTAAGTGCAATTCCGCCCTTTTTCTTTTCATTGACGACAGCAATCGAGATATGGTTCAAAGACTTATTGAGCGCCTCTAGTTCTGCCTCCGGAATGCCAACCCCATTGTCGCTGATTTCAATATTCAGGTAGTTGTCAATTTGTTCAATCCGAATGAGAATCTTTCCCTCAGAGGAGATTTTCTCAATTCCATGGAAAATGGCGTTTTCAATGATTGGCTGAAGCAGCAGCTTGGGGCAGGAGAGCTGCAAGAGGTCCTGCTGCCTATCGCCTAGCTCCACCTGCATCGAGATTTTCGATCCAAACCGATACTGCTGAATCAGAAAATAGTCAGAAGCATTTTCAATCTCATCCTGGATGGTGACCAGGTTTTGGGTATTGGTAATTGTGTAGCGGAAAAATGTTGACAGAGCCTCTGTGATATCGGCGATATTCGTTGCTCCTGCAACTAAAGCATCTCCCCGGATGGAATCCAGCGTGTTGTAGAGAAAATGCGGATTGATCTGGTTTTGAAGCGCAAGAAACTCTGCTTGCCTTGTGGATTGCTGCATGATGTTCTGACGATTGATCAGGCTGTCCATACGACTGACAGAGATTCCAAGCTTGGGAAAAAGTCCCGGGATTTTTTGAAGAAACTCCTGGAAAATGACCCCGTCATTAAAGTTCTGACAGAGCTGCTCATACTCCTTCGCCTTTTTCTGGAGATGGTTGTTTCGGTAGATGAAAAAGAGACAGGTAAGAAGCAGATTCAGAGTCGTCAATATTTTTGCCGACAAAAGCTGATCTTTCCATATAGAGCCTAAGGAGAGCATTAGAAAGAGCAGGGTCATAGCGGCATAAATCGTTTCTGTTCGCGTGTATTGCTTGAAAAGAGTTTTCTTTTTCATTGAGTATCGTTCCTTAACTATAGAGTCTTCGATATTCTGTCGGCGTCATTCGTGTCAGTTTACGAAAAAGCCGGGTGAAGTACTTTACATCTGAATAACCAACTTTTAAGGCAATCAGACCGATCTCATCGCTGGTATGGAGCAGCAGACCCTTTGCCTTTTCGATGCGGACTTCCTTCAGATAATCCATGAAGTTCTGAGACGTCGTCTTTTTAAAAACAGAGGAAAAGTAAGCCGGATTAAAGCCAACTTCCCGACTGACCGTTTCCAGTGTGAGCGGATCATTATAGTGGTCCCTGATATATTGCTTGGCAAGTCGAATAGGTCGCTCCTCCTGGTTCTGTTTGGTCAAAAGGAGCCGATGCAATACTTCAGAACAATAGTCAGAGAGATACTGACAGATCTCACTGAAGGAATAGAGATAGCGGTTGGCGGCGTTTAAATCCTGAATAATGGTTTTTGTATCATACTGGTCTCCTTCCCGGTAGGTCAGGGCAAAACAAAAGGTTTCAATAAAGGCATTCATGCAGCGGACGATCAATTCATTGTCACTTAAAACGTTGCCCAGTTGCATATTCAGTTGGGAGATCAGTTGCTTTAAGCGTTCTCCATCCAGGAGTTCTACAGCGGACATGATTTCTTTTCGGAACGAGTTCGGAAAAATACTTTCAAAAGAAATCGTATGCGGTGCGGAAGCTTTCGGCAGCAATAAGAACTCTCCACTGGTAAAGCGAGTGAGGAGATTGAGACCAGCCTCTTCATATGCGGTGGGAACTTGGTCAATGGAACTAAGCTGGGAGCTGGAGCTGATGCATATTTTCAACTGGGGATAGATGCTTTGATAGGCTGAAGCCTCCCGCTTGATAGAAGCCAGAGCATCAAAGAGTTTATGTTTCAGATCACTTTGATAGTTGATCAAAAGAACTACCTGGTCATCCAACAAGGAACTGCTGCATGAATGGCACACGTCTTTTAGCTGCCTTTGCAGCTCCTTTTGAAGTTTGGGCAGGATGAACTGATTGATTTCCTGATTCTTTGCTTGATCGCTTATCACGCCGGTATAGACGTGGGCAATCAAAAGGCTGGTACAGTCCCCTTCCTGAGAAAAAGAATAGAAGCGTTCGATCTGGGCAGGCGTCATGCTTAAGACAGACGGATCTTTTTTTGTTGCTAGATCATATAAGAGGTTCTTCTTTTCCGACGTTTCCGAGGTCTGCGTCCGTTCAAGCAGAACGGTATATTCTTCTTGTCGCTCTTGCTTTGACGTGTATTTTTCTTCAACAGATATTAAGATTGCTTCAAGTTCTTTTTTCTTGATTGGTTTCAGAAGATAACCTTCCACCCCTAATTGGATTGCCCTTTGCGCGTAATGAAATTCGCCATAGCCGCTGACAATGATAAAGTAGGGAGTAAAACCTGCTTTTTTTGCCCTTTGATACATTTCAATCCCATCCAGGTTTGGCATCCGAATATCAGAGATCACAATATCCGGATTGATCTCTTTGATTGCGTTTAGTGCTGAAAGTCCATCTGTTTCGGTTCTGACAATCTGCATGTGAAATTGATCCCAATCCACTAAATACTGAATTAATTGAATGATCTTCTTTTCATCATCGGCAATCAAAACTTTCATCATCTTGTAGGTTCTCCTTTGCAATAAGGAAAATATAGCATAAAAAAAGTAGTGCCGCAAAAATTGAAGTGGAAAAAAGTATACATCAAAAGAATGACCCCCTTTATCTAAATAGTGCAAGTTGCCTAAACAATACAGCTCTTTTTATAATTGGATCATCAAAAATAACAGAACAATCACGAAGGGAGAACTGATTATCATGAAAAAGAAAGTTGTAAGCTTTTTACTCTGCGCAGCGATGGCAACAGGACTGCTTGCCGGATGCGGCGCAGCGGATGATGGAGCCTCTACCGCTGCCGGAACTGAAGCTGCGGAATCCACATCAGCAGAGGGCAACGGTGATTTGCCAATTCTTGGGGCCGGAATTTATTCCTCGACGGATAACTTTAATTCCTATATTGGAAAAGCAATTGCAAATGCAGCAAAAGGTGTGTTCCAGGTCAACGTAGATGACGGTCAGCTGGACCAGTCCACTCAGCTCAATCAGATTGATACGGCAATTGCAAAGGGCGCGAAGGCGATCACGGTTTCGGTCGTCGATATTACCGCAGCTCCGACCATTATCCAGAAGTGTGAAGAAGCAGGAAACATTCCTCTGATCTTCTTCAACAAGGAGATCACCGATAAGGAAGTCGTGGACTCATACGATAATCTTTATCAGGTCACATCCACCGGCGGAGATTACGGAGCTAACATTCAGGGCGAAGAAGTTGCTGAATGGTGGAAGGCTCATCCGGAGATGGACAAAAACAAGGATGGAAAATTGCAGCTGATCAACATTATGGGGGATCCGAGTCATACTGCTACGCAGCCGCGAGCTAAGGCGGTAAAGGATACCATTGAGAAAGCCGGCATTGAACTCGATGTTTTGGAAGAGGACACCGGAAAGTGGGATACCGCTACGGCAAAAGAAAAAATGGATGCCTGGATTTCCAAGTATGGAGATGAAGTGGAGTGCATCACAGCAGCTAATGATGCAATGGCGCTTGGCGCCTTACAGTCTGTAGAAGCGGCTGGTTACAATGAAAAGGGCGAGGAGAGTGACAAATATGTGCCGATCTTTGGCATTGATGCGCTTCCGGAGACCCTGACCAAGATTGAAAGCGGGGAAATTGCCGGATCGGTCCTCCAGGATGCTAAGACCCAGGGAGAGACGATTGTTAAGATTGCAGACAACCTGGTCAACGGAAAAGAGGCTTTGGACGGAACCGATCTGGAATTTGACACAGACGGATCCAAGGCAGTCCGGATTCCTTATCAGGCTATCTCCAAGGATACGCTTCAGATTGCAGAAGACAGCTATAAGTGATAGGCGAAGAATCCTTCTTCAGATGCAGAATCTGCAGTTGAAGAAGGATATCTATACGATACGTACTTAGGTTGAGAACAGGAGATAAGGAAGGTCTTGAGACATGCCGGAATCATATATTTTGGAAATGAATCATATTACAAAGACATTTCCGGGAGTAAAAGCTCTCGATGATATCACGCTGAAAGTTGTTCCCGGAACGGTTCATTCGCTCATGGGAGAAAATGGTGCCGGAAAGTCTACCCTGATGAATTGCCTTCTCGGCATCTATGCCCTTGATCAGGGAGAGATTATTTTTGACGGGCAGAAAGTGAATTTTAAGGGACCTGCTGATGCGCTTCGCAGCCATATTTCCATGGTGCATCAGGAATTAAATCAGGTTCTGGATCGAAGTGTTATGGAAAATATCTGGCTGGGACGGTTCCCCATGAAGGGAATCCTGGTGGATGAGCAGCAGATGTACCAGGACACAAAAAAGATTTTTGATGAACTGGATATTCATGTCGATCCGAAAGTGAAGTCGGGAGCACTTCAAGTTGCGGATCGTCAGATGGTAGAGATTGCCAAAGCTATTTCTTATGACGCCAAAGTCATCGCCATGGACGAACCGACGTCTTCGCTTACAGAGAATGAAGTTGCCCATTTGTTCCGTATTATTAATATGCTGAAGAAACGCGGTGTCAGCATTATCTATATTTCGCACAAAATGGAAGAAATTATGAAAATTTCTGATTATGTGACGGTTATGCGGGATGGGCAGCTGGTTGCGACCAGAAAGAAAAATGAGATTACAACGGATGAGATTATCAGGCTGATGGTCGGTCGTGAATTAAAGGAACGCTATCCGAAAAGGGAGATAACACCTGGAGATATCGTGCTGGAAGTCAAAAATCTGACTGCCCAGGGAGCAGAGTTCCGGGATGTTTCGATTGACCTGCACAAAGGAGAAATCCTTGGTATCGCCGGCCTGGTTGGAGCAGGCAGGACCGAGTTTCTGGAGACCTTATTTGGAATCAGGGAGAAGAAGTCCGGAACCGTGCTGTTGAACGGATCGGAAATTGACAACAGCACTCCGCAAAAGGCAAGAAAAAATGGCTTCGCTATGCTGACAGAGGAGCGGAGATATAACGGAATCTTTGCCGATCTGAGCGTCAGCTTCAACAGTATTATCGCAAGTTTGGATCAGTATAAGAAAAATGTCATTTTGCTCAGCGACAGAAAAATAAAGAAGACGGTGGACCGTACAGTCTCGGACCTCAACATTAAGACTCCAAATAATCAGTCTCCGATTGGTAATTTGTCGGGTGGAAATCAGCAAAAAGTGATTCTGGGCAGATGGCTTTTGACGGAACCCAATATTCTTTTGCTGGACGAACCGACAAGAGGAATTGATGTCGGAGCAAAGTATGAGATATATCAGATTATGAATCGTCTGGCAGCGGAAGGAAAGAGCATCATCATGGTCAGTTCGGAAATGCCGGAACTTCTGGGCGTATGTGATCGGATCATGGTCATGAGTAATGGAAGGCAGGCAGGCATCCTCAACGCGAAGGAAGCAAATCAGGTTATGCTGATGGAAGCGTCTGCAAAATATGTATCTGAAGGAGGAGCTGCATCGTGAAGACAAGGCCGATTGACTTGAAATCGATTTTCAAAAAGCTGTTTACGGAAAAAATTATTTATGTTGTTTTATTTTTCCTGATCGTAGGGATTGTGATCATCCAGCCAAAATTCCTGTCGATCCGTAATTTTACCAATATCCTGGCGCAGTCATCAACCAAGATCATCATTGCCCTGGCGGCGGGCATGGTTTTGATGGTTCGTGGATGTGATCTTTCAACCGGTAGAATGATCGGTCTTGCTGCCGTCATCTCTGCTTCCCTTCTTCAGGACGCCGACTACGCTTATCGGATGTATCCGCATTTAAAAGAGCTGCCCATTATCGTGCCGCTCCTCCTGGTTGTTGCCATGTGTGCATGCCTGGGACTTATTTCCGGTATCTGTGTAGCGCACTTAAAGGTTCCGCCTATCATCGCAACCCTTGCCATGCAGCTGGTTCTTTATGGCGCGGCATCCATTTACTTCGACCGTCCACCCTATGGCGCACAGCCAATTGGAGGTATAACCATCAGGTTGACCCGGCTTTGCGTCGGCAGCATTCAGTTTGGACCCATTCGTCTCCCCTATCTGACGATCATTGCAATTGTTACGATTGTCATCATGTGGATCTTATGGAATAAAACAAAATTCGGAAAGTATATGTATGCGGTTGGCGGCAACCCGGAAGCTGCTGAAGTATCCGGCGTCAATGTAAATCGTATCTTAAAGATTACTTACGCCCTGGCTGCGGTTATGTACGCAGTTGCAGCCGTTCTGGAGGTTGGAAGAATCGGAAGCGCATCGAACTCTACCGGAAACGGATATGAAATGGACGCGATTGCCTCCTGCGTCGTCGGCGGCGTATCTATGTCCGGCGGGATCGGCAGTGTCGGCGGTATTGTTATAGGTGCTTTGATCTTTACGGTTATTAACTATGGTCTGTCATTCATCGGTGTCAATATGTACTGGCAGTACATTGTCAAGGGCATGATCATTTTGTTCGCCGTTATTGTAGATATGAGAAAGTACGCAAAGAGAAAATAAGTTAGTGACGAGGTGATAAGGATGAGAGAAGCCGTTCGCAAGATTGAACTTTCAGAAGACTGCAGCAAGGAAACTATTCGGAAATATGTCGATGAGAAAATCATTCCCCAGCTTTCCGCAAAAGAAAAGATCGGGATTATGTCCGGTCAGATCACAGAGGATAAGCTTCTCTATGATCTGTTTGAAATTCTTCACTACAACATTAAACCCTACCCGACCCTGGCGGTTGAACGGCTGGGGATGCCCAATGTTCGCTTTGTCGATGGGCCGAGAGGCGTCGTTTCGGGATCTGCAACCTGCTTCCCGGTTACAATGGCAAGAGGCGCATCATTTGACCGTGATCTGGAAGAGCAGATCGGTGAGGCGATTGGGGCTGAAGTCAGGGCGGTTGATGGCAACTACTACGGCGGAGTCTGTATGAATCTTCTGCGGAATCCCAGATGGGGGCGTGCGCAGGAGACTTATGGAGAAGACAGCTATCACATCGGTGAGATGGGAAAGGCTCTTACAAAGGGCATTCAGAGCCAGAATGTAATGGCGTGTATCAAGCATTTTGCCTGCAACAGCATTGAAAATGCCAGGTTTAAGGCTGATGTAAAGGTAGACAAGCGCACCCTGCATGAAGTTTATCTGCCGCATTTTAAGAAATGCATTGAAGCTGGAGCAGCATCTGTAATGTGCGCTTACAACAGTGTCAATGGGGATTTCTGTTCACAGAATAAGTATCTCCTTCACGATGTATTAAGAGATAAATGGGGATTTGAAGGATTTACCCTGTCTGACTTCCTGTGGGCGCTGCATGAGGATCATGCCGTAGATTCCGTCAAGGCTGGTATGGATATTGAAATGCCCTGCATCAAGTACTACGAAGATGAGATTCCTAAGGCACTGGAGAGTGGGACCCTGACAGAGAGTGAACTGGATACATCGGTCAGCTATATCTTAAGAACAGTTCTCTACTATGAGACCAGAAAAGATCCGCAGGAATATGGTTCGGATGTACTTGCAAGTCCGGAGCATATCGCGCTGGCAAAGCGGGCTGCAGAAGAATCCATGGTTCTTTTGAAAAATGAGAACCAGGTTCTGCCGCTTGATAAAAAGAAGACAGAAAAGATCCTGGTTCTCGGTAAGCTGGGTGATACGCAAAATATTGGTGACCATGGCTCCAGTATGGTCCATCCGTATTATGCCATTACACCGCTGCAGGGACTGATGAAAAAGATGCCTGAGGCAGAGATTCTCTATAATGACGGAACGGATCTTGAACGGGCAAAGCGCCAGGCGGAAATGGTTGATGCAGTCGTCATCGTTGCCGGCTATGAACACAGCGAAGAAGGCGAGTTTCTTTCCGATAAGGGGGGAACAGAAGAGACTAAGGGCGGCGACCGTGTCTCCATGAGGCTTCTTGAGCGGGATGCTGAGGTCATTGAGGCTGTAAAGGGGCTGTGCCCGAATACCATCGTTTCCCTGATCGGCAGCAGTGCGATCCTGATTAATGAGTGGGAAAAGGATATTCCTGCAATTGTATTTGCCTTCTATGGCGGAATGGAAGGTGGAACGGTTCTGGCGGATCTGCTCTTTGGCGATCTAAACCCGAGCGGAAAACTGCCCTATACAGTAGCTTATGAAGAAGACGACTATCCCTTCTTTGACCCAGACTGCGCGGAAATTGAGTATGGATATTATCATGGATACGCTAAGATGGATAAGGAAAAGAAAGATGTTCTCTATCCCTTTGGTTATGGCTTATCTTACAGCACCTATGAAGTCGGCGCTCCGAAGGTGGAAATCTTTGACGATACGGCAAAGTTCACGGTGGAAGTTACGAATACTGGCGATTTGGACGGCGCTGAAGTTGTTCAGCTTTATATCGGGACAAAGGAAAGTGCTGTAGATCGTCCTGTGAAGACCCTTAGGAACTTTGCTCGCGTGCAGCTAAAGTCTGGTGAGTGCAGGCAGATTGAACTCCATGTCACAAAAGAAGAAATGGCATATTTTTCAGAAGAAGCAGATCAGTTTGTGACAGAAGACCTTGAATATATTGCTTATCTTGGGACATCAAGCCGTGACGAAAATATGAAGATTGTCCCCTTCCGTTTCGCCTGAAGGGGAGATGAGAAATTTTCCGCAGCTGATTCTGTAAAGAAAGGTACAGTCTGACACGACTGTGCCTTTTTTACTTATGACAAGTGAAATTCATATATCGTACCCCTGCAAATGTGGGGGCGCAGTAAAAATCGTAGGCTGCCATCCCCGCGTATACATGTTAAAATCATCGTATGAATGGACAGGAGGTTAATATGTTTACATTTAATCATTTTAATTTTAACGTTAAGGATTTGGAAACCAGCCTTAAATGGTACAGGGAGGCGTTGGGCTTAGAGCCGGTCCTGGTTAAGGACAAGGAGGACTTCACGCTTGTCTACCTGGGCGATGGAAAGACGGGCTTTCGGCTGGAGCTGACCTATCTGAAGAATCGGACGGAACCTTATGATCTTGGGGAGCAGGAATTCCATCTGGCGATGACGGCAGAGGATATGGAAGCGGCTCATAAGAAACACCAGGAGATGGGGGCGATCTGTTTTGAAAATCCCTCTATGGGGATCTATTTCCTGGAAGATCCGGACGGCTATTGGATTGAAATTGTGCCGGATGGGGAGTATATGGCAGAATATACCAGATAAAGATCAAAAGTGAATAACGGCTTCTTTACGAGGGGACTGAATCCCGCAGGTTGTCTGAGAACGGATGTGATCGGGCAGCCTGCATTTTTATGCTGTTTTTTTACTGACAGGTGGACTGTTCACACCTGATTTTAAAAATGATAATAATTTTCAATTTTGTTGACAGAGTGACTGGATGAACTTATAATTGAAAATGATTCTCATATTCAGTCTTAGAAGGCAGGATGATAAAAATGGGAGTACGGTCAACGTATCACACAAAGCAGAGAAAGACAGTTCAGGCATATCTTAAAACCCTGCCGGGAGTCCATGTGACGGCAGGTGAACTATACGGGAAGCTGAAACAGGAAGGTATTTCTATCGGACAGGCTACCGTATACCGACAGTTGGAAAGCCTCGTAGATGAAGGTCTTGTCAGCAAATACATTGTGGATGAGAGCAGCCCTGCCTGCTTTGAGTACATAGGGGAAGCCAGCCACGAAAGTTATGATGAATGCTTCCACTGCAAATGTGAAAGATGCGGGCGCCTGATTCACCTGCATTGCGATGAGCTGGCAGGGATCGCGTCCCATCTGCTTGGAGAGCATCATTTTAAATTGAATCCGATGCGGACCGTCTTTTACGGGATCTGTGAGGACTGTCTGAGAACAGGAAAGAATTCAGAAGGAAAAAGCTATGCTTCGCAGCCGTTTGAAAAAAGTAAATAAAAGAAGAACCGCCGCATGCATAATGGGGATTCTGTTCCTCTTAGCAGTTCTGGCTTCTTCCTTTTATCTTGCTGCTGAAGCAAATCATGACTGCAGGGGCGGCGATTGTCCTATCTGTGCCTGTATGCAGCAGTGTGAAAATCTTCTGCACCGGATTGGTGCGGGAGAAGGCCATGCAGCGGCTGTGATACTGCCGGCTGTGCTGTCCGCCTTCTGCATAGAGCTGTTTTCTGTCTGCGTGGTACAGGAAACTCCTGTTTCAAGAAAAGTCCGGCTGAATGATTAAAAAATAAACCTCCGGGGGTTGTTATCTGCCCCTTCCGGGCACAGACACTCTCATATTATGTTACCGATTGGATATAAAAGGAAAACAATACGGAGGTCATATCCTGTTATGAAAAAGTTCATATCTATCATTCTTACAGCCATTCTTGCGATCGGCTGTCTTTCAGCCTGCTCATCTTCCGAGACAAATAGTAAGTCCGAAGGTGGCAAAGCACCGATTCAGATCGTTACAACGATATTTCCGGAATATGATTGGGTGAAAAATATCCTTGGGAACAACCCGGCAAACGCGGATATCACCATGCTTCTTGATAATGGAGTAGATCTTCACAGCTTTCAGCCGACAGCGGATGATATTATGAAGATTTCCAGCTGCGACCTCTTCATTTATGTCGGAGGAGAGTCTGATGCATGGGTGGACGATGCGCTGAAGGAAGCTGCAAATAAGAAGATGAAGGTAATTAACCTTCTGGATGTTCTGGGGGATACCCTTAAAGAAGAGGAACTTGTAGAAGGCATGCAGCCGGAAGAGGAGGAAGCTGAAGGAGAAGAAAGCACAGAGGAGGAAGGTCCGGAATATGACGAGCATGTATGGTTGTCGCTGAAAAATACAGAAAAACTTTGTGCGGCAATTGATGAGGCTCTTGAGGACATTGATCCGGAGCATAAGGAAGTTTATGCGGCCAATACAAAGAGTTATACAGACAAGATTTCCTCTCTTGATGAGGAATACCAGAAGACCGTGGACGACGCAAAGCGGTCAACAGTGCTTTTCGGGGACCGCTTTCCCTTCCGTTACCTGGTGGATGATTACGGTCTGAAATATTATGCCGCATTTGTCGGATGCTCGGCTGAGAGTGAAGCGAGTTTTGAGACGATCTCGTTTCTGGCAAAAAAGGTAGACGAACAGAAGCTCCCTTGTGTTCTGACTATTGAAGGAGATCAGCACAAGATTGCGGAGACGATTGTGCAGAATACAAAGGAGAAGAACCAGCCCATTCTTACCATGGACTCCATGCAGGCTACAACCTCTGATGATGTGAAGAAGGGAACGACCTATCTGTCTGTCATGAAACAAAATCTGTCTGTGCTGAAGCAGGCTCTGAATTAAGGATCGTATGACTATGGCACAACTTATTGCAAAGGATCTCTGTGTCGGATATGAGGGCAGGGCAGTTCTGCGGAATCTCAATTTTGAGATTTCCGCAGGGGACTACCTTTGCATCGCTGGCGAAAATGGCTCCGGCAAGAGTACGCTTATGAAAACAATTCTTGGTTTTATCCCGCCGGTCAGTGGGACCATTATGACCGGAGATGGTCTGCAGAGAAATGAAATCGGATACCTTCCCCAGCAGACCCTGATACAAAAGGATTTTCCTGCATCTGTTGAGGAGATTGTTCTGTCCGGGCGTCAGGGAAACAGCAGCTCCAGATTTTTTTACAGTCGGGAAGACAGACAGATTGCCTCAAAGAACATGGAACGCATGGGCGTAAGGAATCTGGCACGCTCCTGTTACCGCCTGCTGTCAGGCGGTCAGCAGCAGCGCGTACTGCTGGCGAGAGCCCTGTGTGCAGCGGAGAAGATGCTGCTCCTCGATGAACCTGTGGCGGGTCTTGATCCGAAGGTGACCGAAGAAATGTATGCTCTGGTTGCCGGGCTCAACCGGGAAGGCATGACGATCGTGATGATTTCCCATGATCTTGATATGGCGGTTCATGACGCGAAGCACATTCTTTATGTCGGGAAACCTGTTTTTTACGGCAGCAGGCAGGAATATCTGAAATGTGGCCTGTCTTTGAAGAAGGCAGGTGATTCTGTATGACGGCCCGCCTTCTTATGTATTTGGGCTATCCGTTTGTTCGGTACGCGCTGATCGTCGGGGTCCTGATTGCGCTGTGTTCCTCCCTTCTGGGAGTCACGCTCGTACTGAGACGGTTTTCTTATATCGGGGATGGTTTGTCCCATGTTGCGTTCGGAGCCCTGGCGATCGCTTCTGTTATGAACCTGACGAACCGTATGCTGGTGATTCTGCCTGTGACAGTAATAAGCGCGGTTTTGCTCTTAAGGACGGGACAGAATACGAAAGTAAAGGGAGATGCCGCGATTGCTATGATTTCTGTTGGAGCCCTGGCTTTTGGGTACCTGCTGATGAATCTGTTCGCCACATCGTCTAATCTGGCAGGGGATGTCTGCACGACCCTGTTCGGGTCAACGTCTATTCTGACGCTTACCTCTGCGGATGTGTGGATCTGTATCGCAATGTCCATAGCGGTACTCCTTATTTTTGTGCTGTTTTACAATAAAATTTTTGCTGTGACATTCGATGAGACCTTTTCAAAGGCGGCTGGTGTGAGGGTCGAGCGATATAATCTGTTAATCGCAGTTGTCATTGCGGTGATCATTGTACTGGCGATGAATCTGGTCGGTTCACTCCTTATTTCCGCCCTGATTATCTTTCCTGCTTTGTCTGCCATGCGGCTTTTTGGTAATTTTAAATCTGTGACGGTATTTTCCGCAGTACTCTCCGTGATCTGTGCCCTGAGCGGTATGCTCATCTCGATATTGGCGGGAACGCCGGTGGGGTCGACGATCGTTGCGGTGGATGTGCTTGCCTTTGTTCTCTGCAGCGCAGCAGGAAGAATGAGGGGAGGTGTCCTTTGATGAGTAGAAGGAAAGCAGCGGCTCTGATCGCTTTTCTGACTGCAGTGACTCTGGCCGGATGCGGAGGCGGCGGTGTATCCTCGAATCGAACAGCTGCGCAGGGAAACGGAGTAAAGGATATCCTTAACAGCAAAATAGAGGCGGACGAAGGACAGGAAGGGACCGGTACGGGACAAGAGGCTGATTCGGAAGCTGAAAATGCTCCTGTCCCATCGTTCTTGGAAACGGAAAGCCCGGATGATTCACAGGGCATGGAAAATAATGGCTCGAATGGTTCAGATGTGGATCTCACCGCTCTGTCAAGTACAATGGTCTATACAGAAGTTTACAGTATGCTGCTTATGCCGGATGAGTATGTCGGCAGGAAGGTCCGGATGCAGGGGGCTTTTTCGGTTTACCATGATAAAGATCTGGATAAAGACTATTTTTTCTGTATTGTCAAGGATGCTACAGCCTGCTGCTCACAGGGAATAGAGTTCTGTCTCTTAGGGGATCATCGTTATCCGGAAGATTATCCCGGGGATGGAGAAGAAATTACGGTCTCCGGGACCTTTGGGACCTATCAGGAAAACGGCGCAACCTATTGCAGGCTGGAGGATGCAAAGCTTGAATGACCGGAATCATACGCCGGGATATGGAACACGCAGGCTGTCTGAAAGCACGGGTGAGCAGACCTATCAGGGATTGATTTTACTTATTTTTTACGGACAGGCGATTTGGGATTTTACAAGCGCTGTTTATAATCAGATCTGACATTGCTAAGGAAGAAGTAATGAATCAGGGAGGTCTGATATGAAAAGCAAATGGTTTAAGACACTTACTGTAGGTATGGCTGTTATGGTAACCGCTGCTGGTCTGGCAGGGTGCGGAAGCAGCTCTGCAAATACTGCGGCTGCCGGCAGCTCGGCGGGAGAGGCTTCTGATACTTCGGGAGGCGCTTTATCCGGCAAACTGTCTCTTGCCGGCAGTACATCTATGGAGAAGCTCTGTGAGGCGATGAGTGAGAGCTTTATGGAAAAATATCCGGATGTCACGGTTACGGTTGAGTATACCGGTTCCAGCGCGGGAATTGAATCCCTGGCAGGCGGGAGCGTGGATATTGGAAATGCCTCAAGAAAGCTGGAGGACGATGAAAAGAGCAAGGGGATCGTTGAAAATACCGTAGCGATTGATGGAATCGCGGTCATTACAGACAAAGAGAATTCCGTTGCCAATCTGACCAAGGAACAGCTGGCGGATGTCTATACCGGCAAGATTACAAACTGGAGCGAGCTTGGCGGCGAGGACGAGAAGGTTGTCGTGATCGGCCGTGAGGCGGGATCCGGAACCAGAGGGGCATTTGAAGAACTTCTGGAGGTTGAGGATGCCTGCCAGTATGCGCAGGAACTGGATTCCACCGGAGGCGTCCTGGCCAAGACAGCGTCAACTCCCGGGGCGATCGGGTACATTTCTCTTGATGCGGCTGATGAAACGATTCAGAAGATTTCCATAAATGATGTGGAAGCGACAGAGGAGAATATCCTGGCTGGCGATTACCTGCTCTCCCGTCCCTTTGTGATGGCTACCAAGGGCGAGATCTCAGAGCAGAGTGAACTTGTCCGGGCATGGTTCGATTATATCGAATCGGAGGAAGGCAAAGATGTCGTTTCCGATGTGGGATTGATTCTTCCCCAGTAAGGCAGGGACACTATGAAAAATAAAGTAAAGAAAAATGCGGCAGAAGCGTCTGCAAGATATATTGCGGCCTTCTGTGCCGTAATTGCCATCTTTGCTGTCGTTTCCATAACCGTCTATATGATCATAAAAGGCACGCCGGCGTTTGCAAGCGTCGGTGTGCCTGAACTTTTACTCGGGACAATTTGGAAACCGACTGCTGCAAAGCCGGCATACGGTATCTTCTATATTATTCTGTCCTCTGTCGCGGGGACCGCAGCCAGCGTACTGATCGGCGTGCCGGTCGGGCTGCTCACGGCTGTGTTTCTTACGGAAATTTCCAATCGGCATCTGGCGGCTGTTGTACAGCCGGCAGTCGAGCTGCTGGCTGCGATCCCATCCGTTATTTACGGACTTTTGGGGCTGATGCTTTTGAATCCGTTTATGTACAGGCTGGAGAAAATCTTTTTTGCCAGTTCGGATACCCATCAGTTTACCGGCGGCTCGAATATGATTTCAGCTGTTATTGTACTGGCGGTTATGATTCTGCCCACGGTAGTGAGCGTCAGTGCGTCGGCCATCCGTTCCGTTCCGGATGATCTCAGAGCGGCTTCTCTGGCACTTGGCGCGAGCAGGATACAGACGATTTTTAAGGTGACGATACCTGCCGCGAAATCCGGAATTATGACGGGAGTCGTTCTTGGTATTGGCAGGGCTCTGGGAGAGGCAATGGCCATCAATATGGTCGCCGGCGGCTCAGTAAATCTTCCGCTGCCCTTCAACTCTGTCCGCTTCCTGACGACCCAGCTGGTCAGCGAGATGGGGTATGCGGAAGGGGTGCACAGGCAGGTGCTTTTTTCGGTAGGCCTGGTTCTGTATGTCTTTATCATGATCGTCAACCTTGTTTTACAAAAACTGCGGAAGGAGGCGAAGGAAAATGCATAATCTGTCCAATGTGCAGCTTACGGGAAAGCGCCGGAAGATGACGGACTCAGTTCTTTATTTTCTGATTTATCTCTGTGCGGCTTTTTCGGTGTTTTTGCTGGCGGCAATCATTATTTATGTGTTTCTGCGGGGAATCCGAAATGTGAACTGGGGATTTCTTACGTCTGTTACTTCCGCCAGAAGAGGAACTGTCGGTATAGCGGGAAATATTGTGAATACCGTAATGATTATTTTCCTCACCATGATACTTGCAACTCCAATCGGCGTAGGCGCGGCAATCTATTTGAATGAGTATGCGAAACCCGGCAGGCTGGTGAACCTGATCGAATTTGCTACGGAAACGCTTTCCGGAATCCCTTCCATTATATTCGGTCTTTTCGGAATGATGTTTTTCGGTCAGACTCTGGGGCTGGGGTATTCTCTGCTTACAGGTTCGCTTACGCTGATTCTGATGGTTCTGCCCCAGATTACAAGAAATACACAGGAGGCGCTGAAAACCGTACCGGACAGTTACCGGCAGGGAGCGGTAGGGCTTGGCTCGGGAAAGTGGCATACGATCCGAACCATCCTGCTGCCGTCTGCTATGCCAGGTATTGTAACGGGCGTGATTCTGGCGATCGGGCGGATTGTCGGAGAGTCTGCGGCACTCCTGTTTACCGCCGGAAGCGCAAAGACGCTGCCTAAGACACTGGCTGCTTTTTTCCCGAAAGTATTTCAGTCAGGGGGGACGATGACCGTTCAGCTCTATCTGTTTGCAACCAGTGAAGGGAAATTTGACGCGGCTTTCGGCATAGCGCTTGTGCTTCTGATCCTGGTTTTTCTGATCAATCTGGGGACGAAACGGCTGGCAGCAAGATTTGATGTGATGAGGAAGAAATAAGATGGGACAAAAAGCGAAAATCAGTGTAAGGGATCTGCAGCTTTATTATGGCGAGAATCATGCGCTGAAGGGAATCGATATGGATATCAGACCCAATGCGGTTACTGCCTTTATTGGGCCTTCAGGGTGTGGGAAATCCACGTTTCTGAAAACACTGAACAGAATGAATGATCTGATCGATAGTGTGAAAATAGAAGGAACGGTTCTTCTCGACGGAGAAGATATTTACGCTCCGGGAGTTGATACGACCATGCTTCGGAAAAGAATCGGCATGGTGTTTCAGCAGCCCAATCCCTTTCCGATGAGTATCTATGATAATATCGCTTATGGACCCAGGGTGCACGGGATCCGGGACAGGAAAAAGCTGGATGAAATTGTAGAAGAAAGTCTGCGCGGCGCGGCTATCTTCGATGAGGTGAAGGACCGTCTGAGGAAATCCGCGCTGGGACTTTCGGGGGGACAGCAGCAGAGATTGTGTATTGCCCGGGCGCTGGCGGTTCAGCCGGAAGTGATCCTGATGGATGAACCGACATCTGCCCTGGATCCGATTTCGACGTCCAGAATTGAGGATCTGATGGAAGAGCTGAAGAAAAAATACACGGTCATTACGGTCACCCATAACATGCAGCAGGCAGCCCGTATCGCGGATGATACGGCCTTCTTCCTGTTGGGGGAACTGATCGAATTCGGACAGACCAAACAGATATTTGCTTATCCTAAGGATAAACGGACAGAGGATTATATTACGGGAAGATTTGGTTAAACAGGGAGAACAGGAGATGAGATCAAAATTTGATGAGCAGCTCAGACAGCTGAACAGTGAAATGACGCTGATGGGAAACATGGTTGAAAAATCGATCCTGGATACGATAGAGGCCTTTTTCAGCAGGAATATAGAGAAGGCAAGGCAGATCATGAAAGGAGATGATCTGGTAGATCAGGAGCAGAAAAAGATTGAAAATATCTGTTTTCAGTTACTGATTCAGCAGCAGCCCGTAGCCAGAGATCTCCGGACGATTACGGCAGCCTTGAAAATGGTGACAGACATGGAGAGGATTGGAGATCATGCAGCCGACATTTCCGAGCTGACCATTATGATGGAGGGCAGCCCTTTCCTTTTAAAAGAGGAACATATCAAAAAAATGGCTACAGAAGCGGTCGGTATGCTGCTGCAGGCAATAGAGGCCTATGTAGAGCGGGATATGGAAAAGGCCAGCAGGGTGATTGAACATGACGATGTGGTAGACGACCTTTTCGTGAAAGTAAAGTCGGACCTCATTGAGGTTATGCAGACGGATACCGCTTATGCGGAATATGCAGCCGATCTTTTAATGGTCAATAAGTATCTGGAACGCATAGGGGACCATGCAACCAATATAGCGGAATGGGTGATTTTTTCCCTGGACAATCATCTGAATGAAGAGGCAGACGATGAGACATAAGAAATGAACCTGAAAATTTGCGCAATAAACCTGGTCAGGATCGGCTGATCAGGTTTATTGCGCGTTCATGGCGATCAGGATATCCTGCGCCTTTTTATTTCCGTGCTTTGCGGCATAACCTGCCCATTTCTGAGCCTTCCGGGGATTCTTCTCACAGTCGTGAGTTCCCTTCCAGTAACCCTCAGCGAGATCGGCAGCGGCTTCGATGCTGCCGGCAGCTGCGCGATCGATTAAATCGTATTTTTGGGACTTGGGAACGTCCGCATGGGTGCCCTGCTGGCGGAGGGTTTCGAAGATGTTAAAATTTTTGTTCATCATTTTTCCCACATTTCCTATCTGCTATCGTGAATGATTCACGGGACATGGATGTCTCCAAACCCATGAATGATTCCTTTAAAATTCTGCTCAGGCAGCTTCTTTTTGCGTGCTTTGGTTTATTTTATCGAAAGTTTTGTTTCTGTCAAGCGATTCTCTTCAGCCAGATGGCGAAAGCGTGATCAGATGAAGCTCTGACGAAACTCGATCAGAAAAGGTCTTGAGAACTTTGCCTTTTTTGAACGATCCGCGCGGTGTAAGATAGAAAGGAAAGTCCGGGCGTAAAGATTCGGATGATTCGACTATGGTAAGATGAATGAAAATAAAAATCAATGGAACCTTGTGAGGTGAAGCAAAGATGACATTTGAAAATATGAAGGAACTGGCAGGAAAGATCAGGGAGACCTTTGGAGAGGAAGCGGAGGAGGACTTCTGGGTCCTGGTCGATGAGGAGAGCGACCGGAAAGTCCGCAGGGAAGTTAATACCAAGATCAACGCGACCGTGGCGTCGTTGATGCGGCACAACCTGGACCGGGATGCGATCAAGCAGATTTTATCGGAGATCTGGTTCCTCGATGAAAAAGAGACCAGACGGCTGATCAGGAGGGAGGAGATCGTCAACATCCCGGTCAGGAAGTTGGTGGACTACCTGCTCTCTGAAAATTATACGCAGAAGGAAGCCAAGGCATTTTTAGAGGACTATGCGGTTCGGGTGAGACTGGCTTCCGATCCCTCCATGGCGGCGCTTTCGCCGGAAGATCTGTCTGACCGCCTGCAGGGAGTTGCGGAATCGGAAGAGCATCAGCAGTAAACGGAAGGACATTTTATGAAATCGCTTCTTGTGTATATGAAGGAGTATAAAAAGGAGTGTGTTTTTGCCCCGCTCTTTAAACTCCTGGAGGTTATCTTTGACCTGTGCGTCCCGCTTGTCATGGCAAGGATGATTGATGTCGGTATCGGACAGGCGGACTCCGGATATATTTTAAAACTGTGCGGCGTCCTGATTCTGCTGGGCGTTCTGGGGCTTGCAACTACGATCATTGCCCAGTATTTTGCGGCGAAAGCGGCAGCTGGCTTTGCCGCAAATCTGCGCCATGCCCTGTTTGAACGGATCCAGGAATTTACCTTTTCCCAAATGGACCTTTTCGGAACCGATACGCTGATCACGAGGATGACCAGTGACATCAATCAGGTTCAGTCCGGCGTCAATATGGCGCTCCGCCTCTTTCTGCGCTCGCCCTTTATCGTATTCGGGTCCATGGTCATGGCCTTTACTGTCGACAAACGGGGAGCGTTGGTCTTTGCCGTCACAATTCCCATCCTCTTTGCGGTGGTGTTCGGCATTTTGCTCTGGACCATGCCCCTCTATCGGAAGGTGCAGACGAGGCTGGACGCCGTTACGAAGGCGACCCGGGAGAATCTGACCGGCGTCCGTGTGATCCGCGCTTTTAATAAGGAAGACTATGAGATTTCCGCCTATGAAGCCGACAACCGCGCGCTTGCCCTGGCACAGAAAGTTGCCGGCGGCATTTCCGGACTCATGAATCCGGTGACCTATGTGATTTTGAACCTGGCTCTGGTGGCTCTGCTGAAAACCGGGGCGATCCGGATCAATGCGGGCGCCCTGACCCAGGGGCAGCTGATCGCCCTCATCAATTACATGAGCCAGATCCTGGTTGAGCTGATCAAGCTGGCAAACATGGTCATTTTGACGTCACGCGCCTGGGCTTGCGGTGACCGGGTGGAAGAGGTTCTAAGAAATTTGCCGGAAATGAAGGATGGCAGCGTGCTTTTGGAGCCTTCGGACCTGGAAGGTGCCGAGGAAGCCGTGCGCTTTGATCACGTCTCCTTCAAATATGGAAATGATTCCGGCTATGCACTGGAGGATATTTCCTTTCGGGTAAAGAAGGGACAGACGGTCGGCATCATCGGCGGAACCGGTTCCGGTAAATCGTCCCTGGTCAACCTGATTCCCCGTTTCTACGATGCATCGGAGGGATCGGTTCGTGTATTCGGGAAAAATGTAAAGGACTACCGGGCGACATCCCTCCGCAGCCGGATCGGTATGGTGCTGCAGAAGGCGGAGCTGTTTAAGGGCAGCATCGCCGACAACCTCAGATGGGGCAAGGCGGACGCCGGGACAGAGGAGCTGGAAGAGGCGCTTGCCATTTCCCAGGCGAAGGAATACGTCGATCAAAAGCCGGGCGGGACGGAGTATCTGTTGGAGCAAAATGCCAGGAATCTGTCCGGCGGGCAGAAGCAGCGGCTGACCATAGCCAGGGCGCTTATGAAAAAGCCGGATATTCTGATCCTTGACGACAGCGCGTCCGCTCTTGATTTTGCGACGGACGCGAAGCTGAGGATGGCGATCCGAAAGGCGGCGAGGGACATGACGACCTTTATTGTCTCCCAGCGCGCGGCTTCGGTGCGGGACGCGGATCTGATCCTGGTCCTCGATGACGGAAAATTGGTCGGCAGGGGGACGCATGAGGATCTGATGCGGGACAATGAGATCTATCGGGAGATCTACGAATCCCAGTTTCCGGGGGAGGATGACGATGAGTAAGAAACAGACGGAAATCAAGAAGGAAAATCGGCATCCCTCCCAGTGGGAGACGATCGGAAAGGTCCTGCGCTATATCGGGCACTATAAGATCTTCCTGCTGCTGTCCCTCAGCCTTGCCGTCCTGTCGGTGATCTTAACCCTCTGGGTTCCCAAGCTGACCGGTCAGGCGGTCGACTGCATGATCGGGAAGGGGGCGGTGGATTTTACCGGTCTTAAAGATAAGCTGGGGAAGATTCTGATCTGCGTCGTCCTCACGGGGCTTGCCCAATGGCTGATGAATCTGTGTAACAACCGGATGACCTACGACGTGGTCCGGGATATCCGCAACGACGCCTTCCGGCATCTGGAGCATCTGCCCCTTAAATATATCGACGGCCATCCGGCGGGGGAGATCGAAAGCCGGGTCATTGCGGACGCGGACCAGTTCGCGGACGGCCTTTTGATGGGCTTTACCCAGCTCTTCACCGGTGTGGCGACCATCGTCGGTACTTTGGGTTTTATGCTGTCTGTCAATGTACCGATCGCTGTCATCGTGGTGTTGATCACTCCGGTCTCCTTCTTTGCCGCAGCTTTTATTGCCAGGCGGACCTTTGCCTTCTTTAAGGAGCAGGCTCAGATCCGGGGCAGGCAGACGGGACTCATTAATGAGATGGTGGAGGGGCAGAAGGTCGTCAAGGCCTTCAGCCAGAAGGATCAGGTCGTCGCAAGATTTGATGCGATCAACGAAAACTTAAGGGAGACGTCGCTGAAGGCTACCTTTTACTCTTCCCTCACCAATCCGACGACTCGTTTTGTCAACAGTCTGGTCTACACGGCGGTGGGGGTCTTCGGCGCCCTTATGGTGATCAGGGGATCCCTGACGGTCGGTATGCTGAGCAGTTTTTTGAGTTACGCGAACCAGTACACCAAGCCCTTCAACGAGATTTCGGGCGTCGTCACGGAACTGCAAAATGCGATTGCCTGCGCCGCCCGGGTCTTTGCCCTGATCGAAGAGCAGGCGGAGGAGCCGGATGCGGAAGATGCGCTTGCGCCGACAGCATTTGAGGGCGCTGTCCGGATCGAGGACATGAGCTTTTCCTATACGACCGGTCAGAAGCTGATCGAGCATTTTCATCTCGACGCCGCTCCGGGTCAGAAGATCGCCATTGTCGGTCCGACCGGCTGCGGGAAGACGACTCTGATCAATCTGCTCATGCGCTTTTATGATATAGACAAGGGCGCCATCTGTGTGGACGGGACGGAGATCCGCAAACTGACCCGCCGCGCCCTTCGGAGTGGTTACGGCATGGTGCTGCAGGACACCTGGCTTAAGTCGGGTACGATTCGGGAAAATATTACGATGGGGAATCCGGACATCTCCCAAGAGGAAATGGTGGAGGCAGCGAAGGCATGCCACATTCACTCCTTTGTCTCCAAACTGCCCCAGGGCTACGACACCGTGATCAGTGAAAATGGGGAGGAATTCTCCCAGGGGCAGCGTCAGCTGCTCTGCATCGCACGTGTGATGATGAGCCATCCTTCCATGCTGATCCTCGATGAGGCGACGTCTTCGATCGATACCCGGACCGAGCTGAAGATTCAAAAAGCCTTCAATCGCCTGATGGAGGGCAGGACCAGTTTTATCGTGGCGCACCGGCTCTCGACCATTCGGACCGCGGACACGATCCTTGTCATGAAGGCGGGGCGCGTGATCGAAGAGGGCAATCATAAGGAACTGATGAAGCGGAAGGGATTTTACTACCAGCTCTACCAGAGCCAGTTCCTGGGTCAGGCGATCTGATCGGATCTTGGGATTTCAGCATGATAAATTGTGTAAAATATGGTATAAAATTAGAATATAAGTCTAATTCTTTTTGCTAAATATTTTGATGATCTAACTATCTTAGCTGGGGCGGGAATGACTTTATATTGTCCGACTATGGCTAATCTCCTGGATGGGGGACCTCGCTTAGCTTACTACTGGAGATATTAGAGATGACAAGATATGAAGAGAAAGAATTGGACGGACGCACCTGCGCTGCAGCAGGATCAGAGCAGTACCTTATAGAACTGCTTGCAGCAAAGTTTTATGGAAGAAGAAAAGGAGAATCAAATGGAGCAGTTATTTCCTGAAGTAAAAAAATGTTTCGGCTTTGGCTGTATGCGGCTGCCCATGATCGGCAAAGAGGTCGATATGGACCAGTTCAAGCAGATGGTGGACATGTTTATTGATAATGGCTTCAACTACTTTGATACGGCGCACGGCTACATTGACGGCAAGTCCGAGCTGGCAGTCCGCGAAGCCCTTTCGTCCCGCTATTCCCGGGACAAGTTCCTTTTGACCAACAAGCTGACCAGCCCCTACTTTAAGAAGCAGGAGGATATCCGCCCCTTCTTTGAGGAGCAGCTTGAGCGGTGCGGCGTCGACTATTTCGATTTTTATCTTATGCACGCGCAGACGGCGGAGGTCTTTGAAAGCTTTAAAAAGCGCCGCGCCTATGAGACTGCACTGGAATTAAAGGAAGAGGGGAAGATCCGCCACTTCGGTATCTCCTTCCACGATAAGGCGGACGTCCTGGATCAGATTCTGACCGAATATCCGCAGATCGAGATTGTGCAGATCCAGTTCAACTACCTCGATTATGAAGATCCGTCCGTCGAAAGCCGCAAGGTCTACGAAGTGGCAAGAAAGCACAACAAGCCCCTTCTGGTTATGGAGCCGGTCAAGGGCGGCAGCCTGGTGAATCTGCCCCAGGAGGCGCAGAAGGTCTTTGACGAGCTGCAGGCGGACGGCATCCACAGGGGATCCAACGCCAGCTACGCCATCCGTTTTACGGCAGGCTTTGACGGGATGCGGATGATCCTGTCCGGTATGAGCAATCTGGAGCAGATGAAGGACAATATTTCCTTCATGAAGGACTTCAAGCCCCTGGATGAGGCGGAGAGCGGAGCGGTTGCGCGCGTGACAGGCGTATTCAAGCACATCGATATGATCCCCTGTACCGCCTGCCGCTACTGCGTGGATGAAAATCACTGTCCTAAGAAGATCCGGATCCCAGATCTCTTTGCCTGCATGAATTCCAAGCGTGCCTTTAAGGACTGGAATGCGGACTTCTACTATGAGGACGTGCTGACCGCCAAGGGCAAGGGCAAGGCTTCTGACTGCATCCGCTGCGGCGGCTGCGAGCGGGTCTGCCCCCAGCACCTGCCCATCCGCGATCTGCTGGATCAGGTGGCGAAAGAATTTGAGAAAGCATAAGTTCATCCTGGAAAGACAGCTGTCAGAATCCTGGCAACTGCCTTCAAATAAGACAATGTAAAGGATTGTTCTGCCCAGGATAGCGGTGGTGCGGAGGCAGTAGACCACCCGCTTGGTCATGTTCGTTTCCCCCATTTCTTTTATATTCAGGTTGAAAGTATATGGACATTTTCCGGAAAATGCAATGCGGCTTTGCAGGAGATGGGACCTGAATCTTTGGATCAGCAGACGCAGCAAATGCGATTCATGATAGAATAGAGAAAACGGTCCAAAGGGGGCATAATCCATGCGCTATATGAAGCAGGTCGCGATCATTTTGCTGGTCACCTGTATTGGCGAACTTCTCAACTACTTTATTCCTCTTCCGATTCCCGCCAGCATCTATGGGCTGGTCCTGATGCTGACCCTTTTGATCACCAAAGTCGTAAAACTTAAGAGCGTGGACGAGGCTGGAACCTTTCTGGTTGAAGTCATGCCGGTCATGTTCATTCCGGCAGGGGTGGGCCTTATCACTTCCTTTGGCAGGCTCCGTCCCATCCTGGTCCCGGTTCTGGTCATGACCCTCGCGACGACCTTTATCGTCATGGCTGTGACGGGCAAGGTGACGGACTTTGTCCTGCATCTGACGGGGAGCCTGAAGGACACCGATCCGGTCAGTGATTCGGACGGCTTTGAGCAAAGTGAGGAGGAGAGCCATGATCGATAACCTGGTGGCAAATTCCGCGACCATAGGCGTCGTGGTATCCCTGATGATGTACGGCTTTGGCGTCTGGCTGCGGGACAAGACGAGAATCGACGCCTTTAACCCCCTTCTTATTTCTATCGTTTCGGTGATCGGCTTTTTGCTGCTCTTCCGAATCGATTTTGAGAGCTTTGAAAAGAGTGCCCGGTACCTGAGCTATCTGCTGACCCCGGCGACCGTGTGCCTGGCGATTCCCCTCTATAAGGAGCTGGAAATTTTAAAGAAGAACCTAGTCGCCATTTTCATCGGGGTCCTGTCCGGCGTCCTCGCCTCCATGGGATCGGTCCTTTTGCTGGCACATTTATTTGGCATGAGTCACGAGGAATATGTCACCATGCTGCCCAAGAGTATTACGACCGCCATCGGCATGGGCGTTTCGGAGGAACTGGGCGGCTATGTGACGATTACGGTCGCGGTCATCATCGTGACCGGTATCGTTGGAAATATGATTGCGGTTTTCTGGTGCCGCCTGCTCAGAATCAAGAGCCCGATTTCACGAGGGCTGGCGATCGGGACTTCTGCCCATGCGATTGGGACAGCCAAGGCGATGACGCTGGGAAAGATCGAAGGGGCGATGAGTTCCCTTGCGATCGTGGTCTCGGGGCTTATGACGGTGATCCTGGCGTCTGTCTTTGCCATGTTTTTAACATAAGAGCGGACTAAACAAAAGAACAAGATAAAACCCGCCGATGACATCGGTTGATTCGGCGGTTGAGGAGGACCTTCTTTATGAAGTACAGGATGAACAAAAAGGGAGAGCCGATCTCCATTTTAGGCTACGGCTGCATGCGTTTTACCAAAAAAGGGACCGGCATCGATCTCGATAAGGCGGAGCAGGAACTCATGACCGCCTTTCGGGCGGGCGTCAACTATTATGATACCGCCTACGTCTATTCCGGCAGCGAGGTGGCTTTGGGAACCATCCTGGAGCGAAACGGGATTCGGGACCAGGTGCAGATCGCGACCAAGCTGCCCCAGTACCTCTTAAGAAAACCGGAGCAGATCGACCAGTATTTCAATGAGGAGCTGTCGAGACTTAGGACGGACTATATCGACTACTACCTGATGCACATGATGACCGACTACGCCCAGTGGGAGAACCTGGAGAGGTTGGGCATCCGGGAGTGGGCGGAGAAGCAGAAGGCAGCCGGCAGGATCCGCAACATCGGCTTTTCCTTCCACGGAAATACGGATATGTTTTTGAAGATCTTAAATGCCTATGACTGGGATTTCTGCCAGATTCAGTACAACTACCTGGATGAAGTATCCCAGGCGGGGCGCGAGGGTCTTGAAGCTGCGGAAGCAAAAGGGATTCCGGTCATCATCATGGAGCCGCTTAGGGGCGGCAGACTGGTCAATCTGCTGCCGGAGAAGGCCAAGTCCCTGATCTCGTCCAATCCCCATGGCTGGTCGCCGGCAGAGTGGTCCTTCCGCTGGCTCTGGAACCAGACCGGCGTCACCTGCGTCCTGTCCGGTATGAACTCCATCCCCATGGTGGAGGAGAACTGCCGCATCGCGAGCGAGGTGGAACCGAATACCTTTACGAAGGATGAGTTTGCCTTTCTGGAAACGGTCAAGGAGGCGATCAACGAAAAGATCAAGATCGGCTGCACCGGCTGCCGCTACTGTATGCCCTGTCCTAAAGGCGTGGATATACCGGGTATTTTCCGCTGCTGGAACGAGATGTATACGGAGAAAAAATCGTCCGCCCGCTTTGAGTACGCGCAGACCATCGGGCTTAGGAGAGAACCGGGCTTTGCGACCCAGTGTGTCCGCTGCGGCAAGTGTGAGAAGGTCTGCCCCCAGAATCTTCCGATTCGGGACGCTCTGGTGCAGGCGGATCGGGCGGTCAGACCCCTGCCCTATAAGATCGGCATCAATATCGCCAGAAAGCTTCTGGTGCGGAAGACGAAATGATCTAAGCGAAAAATAACCTAAGTCCAGTATCAGGATGAACCCTGGCGCAGCGGTTAAGCTATGGCTTTTGGGCAATGATGCGATGGGGATCATGTTAAATATAGGGAAGTAGGTTCCTGATTAAATATGGACTTGCAGGTGAATGGAGAGGAGGAAATTTAATGGAGTGGATCGTGCTGATCTTTACCTTTGCTGCAATTATACTGACCCTGCTGCAGCAGACCTGGATTCTGATCCTCCTGGTCGACCTCCTCTGTCTGGTCGGGCTCATCAACGCGGTCAAGAACTACCAGTTCTACCGGATCGAGGATGAGAGCGGGACCTTTACTTTTTCAAAGGACGAGAAGCTTCGGATGAAAAATCAGATCCTTGTGACTGCTATTTTGCTGGTCCTCATGGTCCTGGTGACCTGGACCATCATGCACAGCCGCCGTATGTGCGGCTATCGGCTGCAGCAGGAGGAACTGCGGCGCTATCGGCAGATCGTGGAGCGAATCGGCAGACGTTGAATTAAAGGACCGGGCAGTGTATGATAGATACACTTTGCATAAAAAGGTTAAAAAGTTAGGCTGGAAAGTTTTATGAACGATCAGATCAGAATTATTGAACTAAAGGAAAGCATTTTCAAAGACAACGACCGGGATGCGGACAAGCTACGGAAGGAACTCAAAAAAGAGGGGACCTTTTACTTAAACATCATGTCCTCTCCGGGCTCCGGGAAGACCACGACGATCCTGGGAACTGTCGAAGGGCTTAAATCCCTTCTTAAGATCGGAGTCATGGAGGCGGATATCGACTCCGATGTCGACGCCCAAACCATTTCCGACCGGACCGGACTGCCTGCCATTCAGCTCCACACCGGCGGCATGTGCCACCTGGACGCGGATATGTCGCGGCAGGGATTGAAGGCTCTGGGAACGGATAAGCTTGATCTCGTGATTTTGGAAAATGTCGGCAATTTGGTCTGTCCGGCTGAGTTTGACACAGGTGCTGTGAAAAATGTCGTGATCCTCTCCGTGCCGGAAGGGGACGACAAGCCCCTGAAATATCCGCTTATGTTCGAGAAGGCGGATGCAGTCCTGATCAATAAGATCGACGCGGCGCCGGTCTTTGATTTTGATATCCAGAAAGCTGCCGCCTACATCCACCAGCGGCACGCGGATATCCCGATTTTCCCGATCTCTGCGGAGACCGGAGCGGGGATGGACGAGTGGCGAGCCTGGCTTCTGGGACAGGTCCGCGCCTGGTTGGATGAAAGGAAGGATTGACAGAAATGGCAGTAAAGGTAATTGACGTAGAGCAGAGCGTGGATGAGATCAACCGGAGGGCTGCGGAAGAGGTGCGGGCCCACAATCGGGAAGCGGGGACCTTCCTGGTCAATCTGATGGCGTCTCCGGGAGCCGGCAAGACGACGGTTCTGTTAAGAACCCTTGAGGCGTTAAAGAATTTCTATCGGATCGGCGTGATGGAGGCGGATATCGACGCGACCGTCGACGCGGAGAAGATGGAGGGTGCGGGCGTTCGGTCCATTCAGGTTCACACCGGGGGCGAATGTGCCATGGATGCCTCCATGACCCGGCAGGCGATCCGGGAATTTAGCACCGACGATCTGGATCTTGTATTTTTGGAAAATGTCGGCAACCTGGTCTGCCCGGCGGAGCAGGACACCGGGGCTTCGGTCAATGTTGAGATCCTGTCCATCCCGGAGGGGGACGACAAGCCCCTCAAATATCCCCTTATGTTTGAAGTCTGCCAGGCGGTCCTCATCAACAAAATCGATACGCGGGCGTATTTCCGCTTCGATGATGAGGCTGTGATCGAGCGGATCTACGCCAGGAATCCGGAGGCGAAGATCTTCTTTGTCTCCGCCAAGACAGGGGAGGGCTTCGACGCCTGGATCGACTGGCTGAAAAATCAGGTCGATGCCTGGAATAAGGAATAAGCACCCTGCCTTGCACCTCTGCTTTTGAATATGGCTCATAATCAGTTTTTATAAGGGTCAAAGTAGATTTTTATATGCCTGAGAAATAGGTACAGTACAACTTCCCGATAATTCCATACAACCTAAAGGAGCAGGTCTGCGCGATTTAAGGCGCAAGACCTGCTTTTTTACTGCTTTTCTTGAAAAGATGGAAATAATCGCTCAATAACCGCAATTGGTACCGCAAAAATGCACAAATACGTGTGTACAAATTTGGTAAAGACTCCAAAAATGTACCTAAGTAATTGACCCTTTGGGGAAGATGCACTATAGTATTGACTAGCTGATAGGACGAAAGCCCCGGTCGGATTCTGCAATTCCCTGGGAGATATGCACAAGAATCAGAGTGGATAGATCAAGGAAATTACCGTTAAGAACGGGATTTAAGTCCAAAGTCTTTGGCAGGTTCCGGTGGTGTTGGACTTGTAAAGACAAATCTAAGATCCATGAAGGAGGATATTATGAAACGTAGAGTTATCAGCGCACTTTTATGTGCAACCATGGTGGGTTCCATGCTCGCGGGCTGCGGAGCTGGAGCGAAGAAGGACGCGGCAGCAGGCGGAGCGGTTACGGACGCAAGCAAGATCAAGATCGGTGTCTCCATCTGGTCTTCAACCGACGTTCTGGGCAAGTCCTGCAAGCTGATCTGTGACCAGGCGGCGAAGGCTCTCGGCTGCCAGGTTCAGTATGTGGACCAGGGACATGTATCCGAGAAGGTTACCGCATCGGTCGAGCAGCTCTGCGCGGCAGGCTGCCAGGGTATCATCATCTGCAACTCCTCTGATACAGAGATGACATCCGCGATCAAGACCTGCAATGACAACAAAGTTTACCTGGCTCAGTTCTTCCGTATCATCAGCAAGGATGACAGCGCTGATATCTATAAGGCAGCTACAGATTCTCCCTACTATCTGGGCGCCGTTCATGAAAATGAAGTCGAAAATGGACAGAAGCTGGTGCAGATGCTGATCGACAAGGGCGACAGAGACATCGGTCTGATCGGCTGGGAGCAGGGGGACGCAACCTGGCTGGGCCGCTGGAAGGGCTATCAGGCAGGCGTCAAGGCCTGGAATGACGCGAACCCGGATGATCAGGTCAAGCTTTCCGAACCCCAGTATGCGGGCACTTCCTCAGACGGTGGTTCCAAGGCAGCGGAAGCTCTGATGAGCGCAGACCCCAACCTTGATGCCATTATCCCGGCAGGCGGCGGCGGAGATCCGCTGATGGGTGCTATCGCAGCGATCGAACGTGCCGGCAAGACCCAGGATATCGACGTCGTTTCCACGGACTTCCTGGATGATCTGGGAGAGAGACTGGAAAATGGTTCCATGGCCGGTGAATCCGGCGGTCACTACTGCGATCCGCTCTTTGCCTTCATGATGGTCTACAACGCCGTTACCGGTAAGTACAAAGACTTCGCGGGCAAGTTCAACGAGATTGAATTCCCCTACCTGTACGTATCTTCTCCGGACGACTACGCTCAGTATGAGAAGTACTTCGTTGACCAGACACCTTACACAGACGATGAAATCAAGGCTATGGCTGACATGAGCTTCGAGGATCTTGCCGCGACAGCAGGTAAGCTCTCCATTGAAGATGCGGCTCAGCGTGCCGGCGGCGCTGCCGCTTCTACAGCGGCATGACCTGACGGTCGAAAAGAAAATTTCATCATAAAGGAATCCCATAAGGCCGGTATCGCGCGGCGGTGCCGGTCTTTCTTAAACGGTAAAAATAGGTGAAGTACAACTTGTGAAAAATGAGGTAAATGGTATGGGTTCTTCTACAAGAGACATGACCGGTAAAGGCATGAGCGGCAGGACAAAAGGACTGATGATCCTGATCCTGCTCAACATCGTATCCTGGGTCATTTTCTTCGCAATCTCAGTGGCGAACGGCAAGCATAACTTCGGCCGTCCGTCCGACCTTCTTTTGTATCTGCAAAACGGCCTGATGACGGCGACGGGCGCAGTAGGCTTCTATTTCGTCATGGTCATGGGGATGTTTGATTTCTCCATCGGCGCCAACATCGTTCTGTCCGCGATCACGGGCTGCGTCCTGGCGACCAAGTTCAACATGGGCTACGTCGGTCTGGTCGGCGGCACCATCCTCATGGGCGCTCTGGTCGGTCTGGTCAACGGACTTATCTATGTCCGCCTCCGCATTCCGTCCATGATCGTCACCACCGGTATGGCGCTTATTTACGAAGCCCTTGCCAACTATATCGCGGGCGGCGTCGAGCAGTCCCTGCCCTCCGATATGCGCTTCTTCGGCTCAAAGCCCGGCACTATTATCCTGGCGGTCATCGCTTTTGTTATCGCCTATATCCTCCTGAACTACACCAAGATCGGGACCTATACCTATGCGATCGGATCCAACGAATTTGTCGCCAAGAACATGGGAATCAACGTAGACAAATACAAGGTCATCGCCTTCATCGTATCCGGCGCTTTCTTCGGCATGGAAGCCATCCTGTCCATCGGCTACGGCTCCTCCATGGTCGCGGTCACCGGTATGCAGTCGATGAGCCGCAACTTTATTCCGACGATGGGCTGCTTCTTCGGCGTCGCCTTCAAGAAATATGGTATTCCGCTTCCTGCTATTCTCTTAGGTGAGTTCTTCGTCAACATGATCTTCTTCGGCTTCGTCGCTCTGGGCGCGCCGACCGCGATCCAGGACGTCATCACGGGCCTGGCGCTCCTGATCATCATCACGGTGACAACCAGGGTCGAAAAGGGCGAAATCGTAAAATAATCGAAGGGAGAAAACGTACAAATGAGTCAGGAAGTAAGATTACAGGTAATTGACGTCAATAAAACCTTCGGTATTACGAAGGCGGTTCAGCACGTCTCTGAGACCTTTTACAAGGGGGAGGTTCACGCCCTGATCGGGGAAAACGGATCCGGCAAATCAACCTTCACCAACATGCTGACCGGCATTTATTCCAAGGACAGCGGCAAGTTCATCCTGGACGGCGAAGAAGTCAACGCCAAGAACCAGGTGGATGCCAACAACCACGGCATCGCGATCATCGTGCAGGAGCTGGGGACACTGGACGGCCTGACTGTCGCGGAAAATATTTTCCTGGGCCACGAAGAAAAATTCGTCAGGTTCGGGATCAAGAACACGCCCGCCATGAATAAGATGGCAAATGATCTGCTCAAGCAATACGGCTTCGACCGGATCAAGGCGAGCGACATGATCGAAGACTACAACTTCGAGGACCGGAAACTGGTTGAAATTGTAAAGTCGACCTATTTTAAGCCCAAGGTTCTGGTTGTTGACGAGACGACCACAGCCCTGTCCCAGGAGGGCCGCGAGGAACTTTATAAGGTGATGAACCGCGTACGAGACTACGGCGGAACCGTCATTTTCATTTCCCACGATCTGCCGGAAGTCCTGGAGAAGTCCGACAGCATTACGATCCTCAGGGACGGCGTCTACATCGATTGCGTCAAGAGCGCGGACGTGACGGAAGACGACCTGCGGAAACTGATGGTAGGCAGAGAAATGACCGGCAATTACTACCGGACGGACTACGGCGAGGCTGTTTCGGACGAAGTGGTTCTGTCCGTCAGGAATGTGACTGTTCCGGGGCAGATCAAAAATGTCAGCTTCGACCTCCACAAGGGGGAGATCCTGGGCTTCGGCGGTCTGTCCGAATCCGGCATGCACGAAATCGGCAAGGCAGTCTTCGGGGCTTCCTTCGACCGGGAGGGCAGCGTGACCCTTGAGGACGGGACCGAGATCAAGGACATCCCGACCGCGATCAGCCACAGCATCGCCTATACGTCTAAGGACCGGGACAACGAATCGGTCATCATGAACCAGAGTATCGGCGACAACATCGTCCTGCCCTCCCTCGATAAGCTGGGCAAGGGTCCGCTCAAGATCCAAAGCGGCAAGACCTTAAAGAACTTTGCCAACCAGTACGCCAGGGAACTATCCGTCAAGATGGTCAATACCAACCAGTTCGTATCGGAACTGTCCGGCGGCAACAAGCAGAAGGTCGTCCTGGCTCGCTGGGTAGGTGCAGACGCGGACATCCTGGTTCTGGATTCTCCGACGCGAGGCATCGATATCAAGGTAAAGCAGGACATCTACCAGCTGATGGACCGTATGCGCAAAGAGGGCAAGTCCATCATCATGATTTCCGAGGAACTGATGGAGCTGATCGGCATGTGCGACCGCGTCATCATTATGAAGGACGGCGAGCCAAGCGGCGAACTGATCAGATCCAAGGATATGACTGAAAATGACCTGATCGCGAAGATGGTTTAAGGAGGAAGATCATGGCTAACATAAATGCAGCTTCAGCAAAGAAAGAGGAGAGCTTAAAGAAGGTCGACCGGACCCTCATTGTCCGGGAACTTCTCCCGGTGATCGGGCTGGTTGCGATCTTTCTTTTATTCAACATTCTGACCCAGGGGGCTATGGTCTCCAACCTGTCCCTTGCCCTGTCCACGGTCTATTCCCTGATGATTGCCAGCACCGGCGTCTTCTTCATCATGACTATGGGCGGTCTGGATTTTTCCCAGGGCTCGATTCTGGGTATCGCCGCCATCGTGATCTGCTTCGTATCGACCAAGGCTCCGATTCCGGTCGCCGTGATCTGCGGCATCCTGGTCGGCGCGGCGATTGGAGCGATCAACGGCTTCTTCTATGTCAACCGCAAGATCAAGTCCTTCATTGTCACGATCTGTACCATGTTCCTCTTCCGCGGCTTTATCAAGTACGCGACGACGAATGCTCCGGTCACAGGATCTGCTTCCCTGACGCTGGCCTATGATACGACAGCGCTCAAACTGACCTGTACCGTCATCATCGTCGCAGTCGCCTTTTTCTTCTTCCGGTTCACCAAGTTCGGCACCTATTTAAAGGCGATCGGGGCAGGGGAGAAGGCTGCGAAATTTGCCGGCATCCGGACTGATCGGATGAAGTTTTTGATCTACGTTCTGGCAGGCGCCATCACAGGCTTTGCCGCCTTTGTCAATGTTGTTCACACCGGATCGGTCACCTCTTCCGGCGGCAATCAGCTGGAGACCCAGATCCTGATCGCCCTGGTCCTGGGCGGCATGCCAATCTCCGGCGGCGCCAAGGTCCGTTTCCTCAACATCATCGTCGGCGCCCTCCTCTATACGATCCTGAACTCGGGTCTGCAGATGATGGGCATTACGACCCAGACCATGCAGATGATCCAGGGGGTTATCTTCCTGATCTTCGTCTTCGTATTCGCGGACAGACAGTCCATTTCCGTCATTAAGTAAGGTACATAAATTTTCAATACATAAAAAATAAGAAAGAGGCAAGAAGAATGAGCAAATTATACTTTATTCCCGGCAGCCAGGACCTTTACGGCGAAGAGTGCCTGAAACAGGTCCGGGAAGACTGCCAGAAAATGGTGGACTTCTTCAACGAGAAGCTGGGAGATACTATCACTTTTGAACTGTTGCCGACTGTCGAGACGTCGGAAATCTGCGTCGAAGATATGAAGAAGGTCATGGTCGATGATGACTGCGTCGGCGTGGTGACCTGGATGCATACCTTCTCCCCCGCCAAGATGTGGATCAAGGGTCTGCAGCTTTTAAGAAAGCCCCTTCTGCACCTGCACACCCAGGCGAACGAGAAGCTTCCCTATGATGAAATCGATATGGATTTCATGAACCTCAACCAGTCCGCTCACGGCGACCGGGAGTATGGCTATATCCTGGCAAGAATGAACATTGCCCATGAAGTCGTGGCTGGTTACTACCAGCACCAGGACGTCCTCGATCAGATCAAAAAATTTGCGGAGGTTGCCAAGGCGATCGGTCTGTCCCATCAGATGAGAGTTGCGACCTTCGGCAACAACATGCGCGACGTCGCGGTGACGGACGGCAACCGCCTTGAAGCCGAGATCAAGTACGGCTGGGAAATCAAGTACTGGGGCATCGGCGAAATCGCTGATCTTGCGGCGGAAGTGACCGACGCGGAAGTGGATGCCAAGATTGAGGAGTACACCTCCAAATATACCATGGATACGGACAACCTGGAGGCTGTTCGGGAACAGGCCAAGTACGAGCTGGCATTTGAGAAGTTCCTTGAGACTAATAAGTGCCATGCCTTTACGGATAATTTTCAGGATCTGCATGGCTTAAAGCAGCTGCCGGGTATCGCTGCCCAGAACATCATGGCAAAGGGCGTCGGCTTCGGCCCGGAAGGCGACTACAAGATCGCCGCATTTTCCGCAGTCCTTATGAAGATGGCTGAGGGACGCGAGGGCGCGACCGGCTTTATCGAAGATTACACCTACGATCTGACCCCGGGCAGCGAACTGGAGCTGGCTGCCCACATGCTGGAAGTTCCGGCTTCCTTTGCGGCGACCAAGCCCAAGATTCAGGTTCATCCGCTGGGCATCGGCGGCAAGGCAGATCCGGCCCGGCTGGTATTTGATTCCGTAACAGGCGACGGCATCCAGGTGACCCTGGTCGATATGGGCGATCATTTCCGCATCATCTGCGCGGATATCGAACTGGTAAAGGTTCCTCAGCCCATGCCCAAGCTGCCGGTCGCCCAGATCATGTACCGCCACAAGCCCAATTTCCAGATCGGAACTGCGGCATGGTGCTATGCGGGCGGCGCTCACCACAGCGTCGTTTCCACGGCTCTGACCAGAAAGGATATCGCCATGTTCGCCCGTCTGACCGGTACGGAACTGATCACAATCGGCGATGATACGACTGAGGCGGATCTGCAGAAGTTCTTTACCAAATAAAAGCGGCAAGGCGCTCCGCTGTAAGCGTTAGAAGAGAGGATCTCTGCCATGCAGACCATGTGCATGGGTCCTCTTTTTGATCATGGAAATCAAATCGGGGGACAGAAGGAGACTATGGCAGACAGAGAACCCAAATATCTGAAAGTAATCGAATGGGTCAAGGACAATATCGCGACCGGCAAGTTCAAGTACGGCGATCGAATGATGTCGGAGAAGGAACTGTCGGAGAAGTTCGGACTGAGCCGGCAGACCATCCGCCACGCGACGGGGGAGCTGGTCAACCAGCACCTGGTGACCAGAGTGCAGGGCAGCGGAACTTATATCGGCAGCTCCTATATGCCGGTCCGCGAGGAGCAGTACATGAGTGTCGCGGTCGTCAGTACTTTCTACGAAAGTTACATCTTTCCGCCTACGCTGAAGGGGATTGAAAGCGTCCTCTCCGCGGAAAATTATTCCATGCAGGTCTCTTTTACCGACAACCGGGTTTCAAGGGAAGAGGAGATTTTGAAAAATATCCTTGCCAAGGACAGCATCGACGGGCTGATTGTCGAGCCGGCAAAGAGCGCCCTCCCCAATCCCAACCTCCGCTACTACCGGGAGATTCGCAACCGGCACATCCCCATCATCTTCTTTAACGCCGAGTATCCGGGACTCGATGCCCCCTGTGTGCGGTTTGACGACGTGGAAATGGGACGGCGCGCCGCCTCAGTCCTGATTCAAAACGGCCACAGGAAGATCGCGGGCATTTTCAAGGCGGACGACGGCCAGGGCAGACTGCGCTATGAGGGCTACTATCGTGCCGTCCATGACGCGGGGCTTGAGATCGACCAGGAAAATGTGATCTGGATCGATACGCCGGAGATCTTAAATCTGGACGCGATCGGAGCCTATCTGCTGCAGCGGATCGACGACTGCACCGGCGTCGTCTGCTACAACGACGAGGCAGCCTATCAGATGGTGGAAATCGCGGCCAAACACGGCATGAAGGTGCCGGAGGATCTGTCGGTCATCGGCATCGACGACGCCAATGTCGCGTCGATCTGCCGGGTGCCGCTGACGACCTTCCCCCATCCCAAGGAAGAACTGGGGCGGAAGGTCGCCTCCAATTTGCTCAATATGATTAAAAATCCGGAATTTGACGGAAACTTCCGCTTTGTGACCGATCCGGTTTACCGCAAGTCCGTCTGCGACCTGACAAAGAGAAGCTAAGAAGAAAAGGCAGATGTCAGCTGCTGCAAGGAGGCTGTCATTTGCCGGAAAAGAGGAACTATGGAAGCAAGAGAAGCGATTGAGGCGGGCAAGACCGCCCTTGGAATTGAATTCGGCTCGACCAGAATCAAAGCGGTCCTCATCGATCTGACCGGCAAGGTTCTGGCTGTCGGCTTCTATGACTGGGAGAATTCCCTGGTCAACGATATCTGGACCTATTCGCTCGACGAGATTCACGCAGGTCTTAGGGGCTGCTACACCTCCCTTCGGGAGACGGTAGAGGAGAAATATGGTCTTACCTTAAAGAAGATCGGGGCTATGGGCATTTCCGCCATGATGCACGGCATCCTCGCCTTTGACAAGGACGGAAAGCTGCTGACCCCCTTCCAGACCTGGAGAAACAGCAATACCCAGGCGGCAGCGGACCGGCTGACCGACCTGTTTGATTTCAATATTCCCCTTCGGTGGACCATCGCCCATCTCTATCAGTTCATCCTGGATAAAGAGCCCTTTGCCAGGGATATTGCCTTTGCGACGACGCTGGATTCCTACATCCACTATATGCTGACCGGGGAGAAGATCACCGGAATCGGCGACGCGGCGGGCATTTTCCCCATCGACTCCGACAAACTGGACTACGATGAGACCATGCTGGAGAAATTTGACCGGGAGATCGCGGACTTTAATCTTCCCTGGAAGACCCGGGAGATCCTGCCCAAGGTCCTGGCGGCAGGACAGGCAGCGGGCCGGCTGACCCAGGAGGGAGCCCGTTTCCTCGATGAATCCGGCAATCTTAAGGCCGGCATCCCCTTCTGCCCCTCGGAGGGTGATGCGGGGACCGGTATGGTCGCCACCAATTCGGTTGCGCCCCGCACCGGCAATGTATCCGCCGGAACCTCAACCTTCGCCATGGTGGTCCTGGAGAAGCAGCTGAGCCGGGTCTACCGGGAGATCGATATGGTGACGACGCCGACCGGTCTGCCGGTTGCCATGTCCCACGCCAACAACGGCACCTCTGATCTAAATGCCTGGGTCGGCCTCTTCCGGGAATTCTCGGACCTCATGGGCATCAAGGCGGATATGGGCGACCTCTACGGCAAGCTCTACACCAACTCCCTTGACGGGGACCCGGACTGCGGCGGTCTTCTGCCATACGGTTACTATTCGGGCGAAGGCGTCACCCACATCAATGAGGGACGGCCCCTGTTTGTCCGGACTCCGGACAGCCGCTTCAATCTGAAGAATTTCATGCGAGCCCACCTCTACACCTCCCTGGGGGCGGTCAAGCTGGGGCTTGATATCCTGATGAAGCAGGAGGGCGTCAAGGTCGATCAGATCCTGGGCCACGGCGGTCTCTTTAAGACCAAGGGGGTCGGTCAGCGTTATCTGGCAGCTGCGGTCAATGCCCCGGTCACCTGCCTGGAGACAGCTTCGGAGGGCGGCCCCTGGGGGCAGGCGCTTCTGGCGGCATTTTTGATCGACGGTCAGGGCAGAAAACTGGAAGACTATTTAAATGAAACCATTTTCCGCGATATGGCGGGTAGCACGCTTGAGCCTGATCCCAAGGATGTGGAGGGCTTTGAAACCTTCACCGACCACTACCGTCAGGGACTTGCGGTTGAGCGCGCCGCGGTCGATGCGATCAAGTGGTGAGATAAGGGGAATTTGATAAGGACATTTTGATGTTAGAAAGACCGGCAGGCGGAAGATCCGTCTGCCGGTCTTTTGAGAAATTTTGTCTTGCTGTGAATGGAGGTGGGACATAGTTCCATCTGAGATAGAATAAGTTCTCTAAAAATCATCAGGTAAAGAAGGGGCAAAAGTAATGAATCAGCCCCCCGGATGGAGTATGATAGAAGCAGAAAAAGCAGAAAGGTTTAGGATGCATGGACAACCAGTCGATTGAACTTTTTTTGGACGTGTGGAGAAACGGGTCGCTGACCGCGGCGGCAGGCAGCCACTATCTGACGGAGTCGACCGTCAGCAAGCGGATCGTGGCGCTGGAAAAGGAGCTGGGCATCCGGCTCTTTCAGAGGGGCAAGGGCAAGTCCCAGGCTCGCCTGACCCCCGAAGGGGAGGCATTTGCCGACATCGCCCAGAGGATGCTGGTCCTGACCGCCCAGGCACAGAAGCTCAAGGAGGGCAGGGTCCGCCACTATCTGACCGTCGCCAGCATCAACTCCGTCCAGGACTACACCCTGCCGCCCTTCATCAAAGAGTTTCAGAAGCTGGATCCCAAGATTCTCTTTACCCTGGAGGATCACCGGTCCACGGAGATATTTCCCCTTTTGGAACACCAGCGGCTCGACATCGGCATCACCCAGACGCCGTCTCCCTACTCCGATCTGGAATCCAAGCTGCTTTATAATGAGGACTATCGCGTCATTATGAAGCCCTCTTTGGGCAGGAATTTTTCGGAGAAGGGCATCCATCCGTCGGAGCTGAAAGCGGAAAATGAGATCTACGAGTCCTACTGCGACGAGTTCCGTGAATGGCACGACCACTGGTGGAAGCCCTTCAGTTCCCGGATCCGGGTCAACATCACACCTACGGCAGAACAATATTTTCAGGATGAGAACGACTGGATGATTGTGCCGGAGAGCATAGCAGGCGATCTGCAAAAGAAGGGCTACGCTTCCTATGCCCTTTCCGCCGCGCCGCCGCGCCACCACGTCTATATCGTCTATCGGAAGCGGAGTGAAAACGCGGATGTCAAGAAATTTGTCAGCGAGATCATCCGGTATTTCAGTGAACGGAGCGAGGGAAAATGAAAAACGGAACGTATTTTTTCAGCAATCGGGACTGCCAATATTTTCCCTGCCACAGCGGGGTGGCGGAGGAAGATTTCAACTGTATGCTCTGCTACTGCCCCCTCTACATGCTGGGGGATGCGTGCGGCGGGGACTTTGAGTACCTGCCTTCGGGAGTTAAGTCCTGCATGAACTGCAGTCGCCCGCACGATCCCCAAAAGTGGGACGAGATGATGGGGATGATGAAGGTCGTGGTTAAGAAGGTGCAGGATAAAGGGGGAGAACATGAGACTTGATAAGTATCTGGCGGATATGAATGCCGGAACACGGAAAGAAGTAAAGATCGCCATTCGCAAGCAGCGGGTGACGGTGAACGGGGAAGTGGTTCGGGACGCTGCCTATCAATTAAACGGGGACGAGAAGGTGACCTTTGACGGGGAGGAGATCGTCTACCGGAAATATCAATATTATATGCTGAATAAGCCGGAGGGCGTCGTGTCGGCAGCGGAAGATGCCAGACATACCACGGTCGTCGACCTGATCGATGAGCGCCGCCGCAAGGACCTCTTTCCGGTCGGCAGGCTGGACATCGATACGGTGGGGCTGATGCTGATTACCAATGACGGGGATCTGGCTCACCGTCTCTTGTCCCCAAAGTTTCATATTGATAAAACCTATTATGCGGAGATCGAAGGTCAGGTGACGGAGCGGGACAAAGATGCTTTTGCCAAAGGGCTGCGCTATGATCGGGACCTGGTTGCCCAGCCGGCTGACCTAAAGACCCTTCCCTCCGGTCGTGACCAGTATGAGTACCTGGATGAGGAGGGC
The DNA here is from genome assembly GCA_002371465.1 of Lachnospiraceae bacterium UBA3689. GTDB lineage: Bacteria > Bacillota > Clostridia > Lachnospirales > Lachnospiraceae > Chordicoccus. The sequence continues at coordinate 95,126 of DFIU01000027.1, forward strand.
AATCCGGTCGTACTGGAGCCGGACCAGTATTCCCTGGTGGAAGTGACCATCCACGAGGGGAAATTTCATCAGATTAAAAAAATGTTCGAGGCGGTCGGCAGGAAAGTCCTCTACCTGCGCCGCATTTCCATGGGTCCTTTGACTTTGGATGAGGACCTTGAGGAAGGGGAGTACCGCCCCTTGACTGAAGAAGAAATTGCCTTGCTCAAAAATAAATGACGGAACTGCTTGACCTTTAGCACTCAATAGAGTAGTATGCTAATAGAATTGTAAACAACCAAATTGAGAGATTTAAATTTTGAAGGTTTAACTATAGACGGCAAGGCAGTTTGTCCTGCCTGAGATTTTGAGAGAATCATAAACCTGTTGCAGACCATCGAGGAGGAAGAAGCGATGACAGTAGTTCCCGTTTATAATGTATTGGTTGTACCGGAAGCCAATATTTATTTAAAGACAGACACCTATCAGAGAATTTCCGGCAAGGACCCCAAGGAAAAGGAGAAGGTCGTTCTGATCGTGCAGAAGACCAATGAGGACCGCGACAAACTCAAGGAGGACAGTTTCTATCAGGTCGGGGCGACCGGCGAGATTATCGAAGTCAATGAAAACGGCTATATCGTCATCCGCACCTACGAAAGACGGAACCTGGATGAGGTGACAGTCTACAACGACGGTGCCATCGAGCTGTCCGTTTCCAAACGGCCGGATATTGAGGACCTCGATCCGGAAGAGGTAAAGAAGCACCTGGATTCCGTCAAGAAGGAAATGATTTCCTATGCGGAGGGCTTCCAGTGGGCAGGCGCCGCCAGAGCTTATATCGCCCAGGCATCCACGGTCAATGAGGCGATTGCCATGCTCTCTCCCTGGCTGATCGATTCCAACGAGGACAAGTACCGGATTCTGGAGGAGGATTCCCAGTCCAAGCGGATGGAACTCATGGAGAAAATGATCTATGAGAACCTGGAAATGGGCAAGATCAACAACGAAGCCAAGACCGCCCAGGAAGAGGACTACCAGAAGCTCTACCGCGAATCCGCGATCAAGAAGCAGATCGAATATTTGCAGAAGGAACTGGATGAAATGCATCCGGAGCAGGTTTCGGATATCCGCAAGCTGGAGATCAAGATCGAAGAGTCCGGCATGAACGAGACCGCCCGCAAAGAGGCGGACAAGGTCCTGAACCGTTTAAAGCAGGAGGGGCAGAACGGCGCCGAGACCGGTATGCTCTATGACTACCTGGATTTCGTGACAGCCTTAAGCTGGAAGAAGGCAAGAGCCAAGAAGATCAACCTCGACCGCGCCCAGAAGATCCTCGACGAGGACCACTATGGACTGAAGAAGGTCAAGGAGCGGATCATCCAGCAGATCGCGGTCATGGATTTAAAGAAGCAGCAGTCCGGTTCCATCCTCTGTTTCGTCGGCGCTCCCGGTACCGGCAAGACCAGTATCGGCCGCAGCATCGCCAAGGCGCTGGGTCGGGAATATGTCCGGGTCAGCCTGGGCGGCGTCCGGGACGAGGCGGATATCCGGGGCCACAGAAGAACCTACATCGGCGCTATGCCGGGCCGAATTATGGACGGCATCGAGAAGTCCGGCGTCTCCAACCCGGTCATGGTTCTCGATGAGATCGACAAGCTCTCCAGCTCCTACAATGGGGATCCGGCGAGCGCCCTCCTCGAAGTCCTGGACCCGGAGCAGAACAACACCTTTACAGACCACTACATGAACGTCCCCTACGATTTGTCGGACGTCATGTTCATCTGTACCGCCAACACTTTGGATACCATTCCGGAACCTCTTCTGAACAGAATGGAAGTTATCCAGTTCCAGGGCTATACGCCGTCCGAGAAGTTTCAGATCGCCAAGCAGCACCTGATTCCCAAGGCGATGAAGGGCGTGGGGCTTAAGCCGGAAAATGTTGAGATCACCGACGAGGCGCTGGACAAGATCATTTCCGACTACACCATGGAAGCCGGCGTCCGGGGACTGAAGAAGCGGATGGATACCATTTACCGCGTGGCAGCGGTGAATCAGGTCAGAAACGCGGAGAAGAAGGTCAGCGTAACGCCCGACAATCTTCGTGATTTCCTCGATATGCATCCGCTCCACCACAACCATGTCAAGGACAGGGCTAAACCGGGCATTGTGACCGGCCTTGCCTGGACCCAGGTCGGCGGCACCATCCTTTATATCGAGTCCATGTTCACACAGGGCAGCGGCAAGCTGACGGTGACCGGCCAACTGGGCGACGTTATGAGAGAGAGCGCCCAGATCGCGGTCTCCCTGGTCAAGAGCATGTTCCCGGATAAGGCAGAGTTATTTGAGAAAAATGACCTGCACATCCACGTTCCGGACGGCTCGACCCCCAAGGACGGTCCGTCCGCCGGCATTACTCTGACGACGGCGATCTCCTCCCTGGTAACCGGCAAGGCGGTGACTCCTAAGATCGCAATGACCGGTGAAGTCTCCTTACAGGGCGGCGTCAACCCCATCGGCGGTCTGCCGGAGAAACTGATGGCCGCGCAGCGCGCCGGCGTCAAGAAGGTCTTCATCCCCAAGGAAAATGAGGAAGACCTGCGCGACGTCGCTAAAGAGGTGACGGACAATCTGGAGATTATCCCGGTCGAGCATGTGGAGGACGTCCTTAAGATGACCGGAATCCTGGCGGAAGAGGGATAAGGCTGCAATCGAAGATCACAAAGACAAAGCAGGGGCGAAAGACCCCTGACAGAATATAGTTGGCAGCTGCGGGCTGTGAGAACCAAACATGGTTTTCACAGCCCGCTTTTTATCTGTTTGGACAGCAGGATTCATACCTTCTTGTCGGCAGAATTTTTGTGGATTTATGGCGGAAACAGGTCCGCGTCGGTATAATAAGCATGGTATTTTACAGATGGAGACAGGTATGAAGAATAAGATGGTGAAGGCGGCAGCGCTGGCTGTGATCAGTGCCCTGCTGCTGAGCGGTTGCGGAAGGACTGCCGCACTTGAAGTTCAAATTGACACTAAGGCCAATGAAAAGAGCCAAAGTAAGGACGTTCTGGAACATTCGATCAGGACGCTGACTAAAGTTCGGCGGGGAGCCGGGCTTAAGGCGGAGCAGGACCAGATCAAGGCGCTGGGGCAGAGGATGGAAGACTACGGCTATACCGTTGCTTATGATCCCTTTGACGGCGTGACCAGGGAAGGAGGACTTCCCTTCTCTTCTCAAAACCTGATAGCCAGGAAGACCGGGACCTCCGGCAGGAATGACGGACGGATTCTCATTCTCTCTGCCCATATCGATTCCGCGCCCCAGTCTTTTGGGGCTCTTGATGATGCGTCCGGCGTCGCTGTCTTAGAGGCGGTAGCAGAGAAAATGGCGAAGATCAAGACCGATACCGAGCTTTGGTTCTGCATCTTCTCAGGTGAAGAGGAGGGACTCCTGGGCTCCCGCCATTTTGTTGAAGGACTGACCTCGGAAGAAAAGAGCCGGATCATAGGGGATATTCAGGTGGATGCTGTTGGCAGCGGAACCGGCAGCTATGCTATTAAAACGGTGACCGGTCAGACTAATCCGCTTGCGGAAGCCTTAAAGAAGGGGGCGGCAAAAGAATTAGACGAGCGCGTCCCCCTGACCCAGGGAAAGGGGAGCAGCCATGTCTCTTTTGCCATTGGGGGACTTCCCTCTGCCCTTTTGACCCAGGAGCCGGCAGGCGAGAAGGTTGGGACGGTACTGGACCGCTCTGACAGCCTTGATCAAAAGGCTCTGCAAGCGGCGGCAAAGATTACAGAGGACGCGGTTAAGAGCCTGGTTGGTCAGGACTCAAATGTTTCAAACTCTGCTTCAGAATCGGTTGATTCCGCAAATGGAAATCTTGAGGCTGTTTCGCCTGCGGCTTCTCAGGCAACCAGTCCGCAGGAACGTGAAGGGGATGGCATTGATTTAAATACTGTCAATCCTGATGGGGCAGGAAATCAAGAACTGAATGTCGGCTATGTCTCGCCAAACAATGAGCGATTCGGGGAGGAGACCGACCTTGCCGGCATGGAACGAAACCTGGGCGTCTCCCTGGGGGAGAAGGCTCCGGACAGTAGGCCCGACCGGGAAGTCTATAACGCTCTGATCTACTGGGCAAATCTGGACACGCCGCTTCCGACCCGGCTGGAATTTCAGGTTGGGGCGGATGGAAGCAGGTCCTTTTCAAAGGCGTTTATCTTTGCCCAGGAGCGGGGCTATTCCGCCGACCGGATTAGGACTGTGCTGCAAAATGCCTATGGACAACCGGATTCCTCCTATACCAGAAACGGCGCCGCAGCGGTCTATCATTTTCCGGACCAGCTGACCCGGGCGGACCATACCCTGACCGTGCAGATGGATGGGACCTATCTGTGGCAGGTGGGGGTCTATCGGCTGGGCGTCAAGGAGCTGGACCAGTACGGCTTTGATGAAGAGAAGAATCCGCATGGGGAGCTGCCGGAGGAGGAAGCCTATATCTGGCAGGAACTGATCTCCAAGGTGGTCTCGACAGAGAACCGCTCTTTGATGGGATCCTTTGGCTTCTTTAGGGATGGGCTTGACGGGAAGCGGAGCTACACGCTACCGGCTACGGCACAGTACCCCGCTCCCCGCGTGATGATCGATCCGGATGATGTTCTGGATCGGGACGGGAATTTTAGGGACCTTAGCAGGTCGGTAGCCGACGTAACCCGGGAACTGGGTCATATCCTTTCGACAAATGCGGACCAGCTGGCGATCAACGCGCAGGGGAGAAGGGGCCTGTCAACGGCTGAATATTTGCCGGATTCCTATCAGGCTCAGTTTATGAAGCAGTTCTATCCCGAGCTGTCCTATACGAATCCGATCGGCGCGACCTACGAGGATCTGCGCAATAGGCCGGAGGATTTTGTATCCGCGGAGGCGGCGAAGGGGGCGAATGAGGAATTTGCCGACGCCTTTACGGCTTTTGTCTTTTCCGACAAGCCCAAGGGGGATTCGATCTGGGAACAGAAGATCCTGTTCTTTTATGGGGATCCTGTCTTTACTGACGCAAGAAAGTATATCCGGGGAAATTTTGACTGGATCAAATGAAAGAGGATTGGAAAACAGGTTCATATTACAGGATAAAAATGAAAATCTTATAATTAAATAAGAAATAAGGAAGAAAAAAAGGCCTATATATTGATAATCGCAGTAAATAATGAAGGGGTGAACGGCTAGTTTCTTGATAGAATGATAACCATCAGGTAGAACATGAAACGTCAAATAAGGAGGCAAAAGATGGCGGGTAGACCAGTCTATGATGCTGACAGTTTTAAAAATGTTGTCGAGCAGGGAGAAGTCACAGGATTTCAATTTGCATTTAAGTTACAGTACTATCGTGGAATTACCCTATCAATCATTCGGGATATTGCGGTTACCATTGATGGAGAACAGATTCCAAGAGAAGATATCTGTTTAACGGTGAATGGCGAGACCTTTACTCTGGAGGAGTGTCGTACCGTGATCAGCCCTCTCTACAGATGGGAATTTGGAGAGTACGCTCTTGTGACCGTTAAAAAGCAGGGCGGGCTTGCAGCTGGCAAGCACCATATCAGTACGCTGCAGTTTATTGCACCGTCCTATATGCCGTTCCCGCTGAAGAACACAGTCGATACAGACTTCGAGATTTGAGAGGAGTAAGTGATGAGTGATATTAAAAGAGGTGTTTCTCTTTACAGTCTGCAGGATTCCTATTACATGGGCGACCTTGATCTGGAGGGCTGCCTGAGGGTCGTGTCTGAAACTGGAGCGACCGGTATTGAGCTTCTGGCTGAGGAAATGGTGAAGCAGTTCCCGAATCCGATCTATACGGAAGAATTCCAGAACAAATGGTTCGGCTGGATGAAGAAGTACAATCTGACGCCGACCTGCTATGACGCGTTTTTGGAAAATCGAATCTTTGATAACAGAACTCTGAGCCTGGGTGAACAGGTGGAGATGATGCAGAGGGATCTGAAGTGCGCATCCTTACTGGGATTTAAGTGCATTCGGACCCTGGTATCGACTCCGATTGATGTCATTGAGCAGAGTCTTGAGTACGCGGAACAGGTAGGAGTGATCATTGGCCTTGAAGTTCACGCTCCCTTCTCTTTGAACTCAACCTGGGCACAGGGCTATCTGGATCGTCTGGCTAAGCCGGGTTCCAAGTATAAGTACTTCGCTTTTATTCCGGATCTGGGCATTTTCTCCAAGCGGATTCCGGACGTCCTGGCTGACCGCTGCAGACGTCATGGGGCTAAAGAAGAGTGCATCAAGGTTGTAGATGACGCTTATGCAGAGAGAGTGGAAAAGGGCTTTACCAAGATTGAGTATTCTCTTGACCTTGGCGCTGCCAACAGAGCCTATAGAAATGCAAATGGAGAAGAAAAACTGCATAAGGTTCTTGAATCGATGGGGGCAGGCCCTGGCGATTACGAGTATCTTGGAAGCAGCTATACCTATTCCTGGAGCAATCCGCAGGATTTGATCGATAACATCGACCATATCTGCCACACTCATGCCAAGTTCTATAATATGCATGAGGATTATACGGAGACCGCTGTAGCAATCGATGAGGTTGTTGCTGCTTATACCAAGGCCGGCTACACTGGCTACCTGAATTCTGAATATGAGGGCGGCGAACATCTTAGAGACGTGATGCTGGTTCCGGATCAGAAGCAGCTTGCTATGCACCAGGAATGTTTAAGACGTGCAATCGGAAGATAATAACCGATAAAGATTAAAAAGCAGAGGATATTGAACCTGCTTTAGGTAGAATAAGCCTTAGCTAAACATTAAAGGCATTGGGAAAGAGAGGTGAAACAATATGGCAAAAGAGATTCACTTAGCTGTGATCGGTCATGGATTCATGGGTCATGAACATGAAAAAATGTTGTCAGACTTCCCGGGAATTCAGCTGATTGGCTTTTCGGACAGAGATCCAAAACAGCTGGAAGACGTACGGGAAGGATTGAAACGGTACGCTGACAATGAGGCGCTTTTTGCAGATCCCGATGTGGATACGGTTTTGATTGCAGCCAACAATAATCAGCATCATGATCTGGTTATCCAGGCGGCCAGTGCTCACAAGCATGTAATCTGCGAAAAGCCGGTTGCGATGAGCCTGGACGAACTGGATGATATGGAAAAAGCCTGCCGTGAGAACGGGGTCACCTTTACGGTGCATCAGCAGCGGCGGTTTGATCCGGATTACAGAACGGCTAAAGCAGTCTATGACTCCGGCACTCTCGGGGATGTCTATGCCATCAAGAATCAGCTCTACGGCTTTAATGGCAACATGCATGACTGGCACGTGCTGGTAAAAGAAGGCGGCGGCATGCTCTATGACTGGGGCGTCCACCTTCTGGACCAGGTCTGCTACATGTTCCCAGGGGCAAAGCTTAAGTCTGTCTTTGCGGATATTCGTAATGTGATCAATAAAGAAGTCGATGATTATTTCCAGATCATGCTTCGCTTTGATAACGGTGTGACGGCAACCGTTGAACTGGGGACTTACTATCTGTCCGATAAGACACATGACAAGTGGTTTGAACGTCATTGGTTTGTCGCCGGAAATAAAGGAACCGCCTATGTGGATGGTTTCTTCCCGGAAGGAAAGATTGTCCGGACTACGCATCTTCTGACCAATGTCGGTGGGCAGCGGACTATGACTGCAGCCGGGCCGACCCGGTCGTTTGGACCGGCTCCGGAGGGGACCATTGTTACGGAACCCCTGCCCCAGGTGCATACGGAACATAGAAATTATTTTGAACACTATATCAAGTTCCGAAACGGAGAAGAGGAACAGTTTGTTAAGATCGAGGAATGCCGCAGGGTTCTGCGCCTGATGGATGCAGTCAGAGAGTCTGGCCGTACAGGCAAGTCCATCGATTTTGAAGCATAAAGAAAGAGAGGAAAGAGCAATGAGTGAAAAGCTGCCGGTTGCGGTACAGGTATACGGCCTCAGAGATTTACTGGAGAATACTCCGGATAAGTTTAAAGAGGTGATGACAAAGGTTAAGGAAATGGGCTATGACGGAGTTGAGCTGGCCGGCTTATACGGACTCACCCCGGAATATGTCAGAGACACCCTGAAAGAGATCGGCCTGGTGCCGCTGAGCGCTCATGTTCCCTTTGTGGATATGATGGAAGATCTGGATAAGGTGATCAAGGATTACTCAACGATCGGAGTTCAGTATCTCGTAATGCCCTACATGGCAGAGGAATACCGTCCGGTGAATCCGGAAGGCTTCAAGGGCTTCCTGCCGCTTTTAAATCAGGTTGGGGAGAAGATTCATCAGGCTGGTATGACCTTCCTCTATCACAATCATGACTTTGAGTTTGTCAAGTTGGAAGATGGAACCTGGGGCTACGATGCCATGTTTGACGCAATTCCTCATGATAATCTGATGAGCGAGCTGGACACCTGCTGGTGCGATGTCGCAACAGGCGAGCCGGTTGAGTTCATCAAAAAATATGCAGGCAGACTGCCGGTTCTGCATCTGAAGGATTACATCAAAAAAGGCCAGGTTAAGTCGATGTACAAGCTGATCGGCATCGAGCAGGAAGAGACGGAAGAAGAAACCGGCTACTTCGGTTTCCGCCCGGTCGGATTTGGTCAGATGATCTGGGAACCGATTCTGGAAGAGACGGTAAAGGCCGGAACCAAGTGGGTTGTTGTCGAGCAGGATGAACACTATGAACTGGATCCGCTGGAAGCTGCCAGAAGAAGCCGTGACTATCTGAAGATTCTTGGTTGGTAATAGTAAATATTATATAAAGAACAGGAGAACAAACATGAAGGAACTTAGAATTGCAATCATCGGATGCGGAATGATTTCCCATCGCCACATGACTGTCATCAACAACCTGAACAAAAGAGGCCAGAATCTGAAGGTTGTTGCAGCCGCAGAGATTGACAAGGAAAAGCTGGAAGAATGGGGCAAGCAGTATGGCCTGGCTGAGGAAAATCTGTATCAGGATTTCCGTGAGATGCTGAAGAGAGACGATATCGATGAGGTTGAAGTTTGCGTTCATAACAATCTTCATACTTCTGTGGCAACTGCTGTTATGGCAGCTGGCTTCCCCTGCTACTCCGAAAAGCCTATGGCAGCAAGCTATGCAGATGCCAAGATCCTTTATGATGCACAGAAGAAATATGGTCAGAAGCTGGCTGTCCAGATCAGCTCCATCTACAATCCGCAGACCAGAATTGCCAAGGAGATGGTAGAGAAAGGCAAGCTGGGCAAGGTATACCATGTAAGATCTGTCGGACACAGAAGACAGGGCCGTCCGGGTTATGATATGCCCTTCTTCAGCCATGATTTCGTCAACCCGAAGATTGGTGTACACGGACCTCTGTTTGACCTGGGTATCTATCACCTGGCCCAGATGCTGTATGTACTTGGCATGCCGGAACTGGAGAGCGTCTATGGCATGCAGAGCTGTGACTACTGGAGAAATGAAAAGATTGATGATGCAGTAGGCTGCCATACACCGATTGAAGATCTGGGTGTCGGCTTAGCTCGTTTCAAGGGCGGTATCTCCATGGATATCTATGAAGACTGGGCAATCCATATGGATGAAATTGGATCCAGCTTTATTGCAGGTTCCCTGGGCGGTTTGAAATTTACTGATGTTGATACCACAGGCGGCCCGCTGGCTGTTCCGGAAGGAGGCAGCATCGTAGGCGGTGGCTTCCTGCAGAAGCCCAGACTGGAATGGTTCGGTGTCGATGAAGAAGGACGCCTCTTCGATAATAAGCTGGATTGTGCGATCGATGATATCACCGGTATGCAGGAACTGGCTCTGAATCCGGAGATGCAGATGTATAACGATAACCAGCTGCAGTGGTACTCCTATCTTCGCGGCGATCTGACCGATGAGACCAGAATTGATTCTCCCTATATTGCTATGCAGACTGCTTTCCTGTCAGAGGGCGTTGTTCTTTCCAGTGAACTGGGCAGAAGTGTCACGGCAGATGAGATCAAGGCAATGTCCAAGTCGATCTCCCTGCGCGAGCAGGAAACTCCGTTCGGCACAATCAAGTATGATTTTGACGAATACAAAGGCTGAAACAGTTTCCTCCTGAAATTGTAGAAGTATAAAGTAAAAGACCGGATCAGCAGGGATGAAAACCTGTTGATCCGGTCTTTTCGCTGTACCCTGGTTCAGTGTACCTGGGTTCAGTGCCGATTAAAGCTGCTTTTGGATGTCCCACAGGCAGATGCTCTGAGGAACGAGCTGGGATTCCAGATACATGGTGCTGCCTGTGATTGAGGTGAAGAATTCCCGAACTTCAGGGACAAAGGCATTCATATAATAGGTTCGGAGCGTACGATCCGGGATTCTGGCATTTTGCAGGAAAACTTCCTTTTCTACATTGCTATGCTCATATTGGGCGATCAGGATTTCCAGATAGTTGCCGCTCTTTTCATCTATCACCTGTCGGCGGATTCGGTAGGTGCCTGGCTCCATGTTATAGAGATAGAATTGGGAAGAGATGGCCGGCGCTTCGGAGAACATTGAAGGAATCTCCTCAAAGGGGCCCTCCCCGGCCTGAAGTTCCGGAGCAAGATAGTGATCCGGATGAACATAATAGTAGGAGAGCAGCTGGTAATGATTCTCGCTGTGCTGGATCAGGATATAATCTGATCCAGAAGCCAGAATGCGACCCCCCAACTGGCTGAACATCTCAAAAACATAGTAAGATGCTGTAGGTATCATGGTTGAAGTCAGGATACCGGATCCGTCCAGGAACAAAGACTTCTGCAGAAAACTGGCAGAGTATTTGAAGTCGGAGAACAACCAATAGCCGATCATATCACAGGATTGACTGAGGGCTAGATAGTTTTTGGCAATGAAGGCGGCCTGGTATCTGGTATAGGCAATCGGGATGCCCGAAAGATAGAAGGAGGTCCATTCGGTGATGTAGAAGGGAAGGTCCGGAGATCTAAGGTTTAGGATCTGCTTAAGCTTTTTGCACTGCTTGAGCAGATAGTCCGGATCTTTTGACAGCACAACCTGACCGGTCCTGGGACTCTTTTCCCTGAGATCGAGGTAGGCGGAAAAGAAGTCGAGCGGAATGGCGTGCCGCCGACAATAGAGCAAAAACTTGTCCGCTGACAGGGCCGATGTGCTGAAATGATAACCAGGACCTCCAATTGCCGCTTTCGGCAGGATAGCGTGAATGATCTGCTCGATGTGAAGAAAGCGTTCGGCATAGTCTTCGATGGTTTCATCTGTCTTCATCCAGATTTCAAATTTCCACTGACTCAGCCAGCTGAAAGGCATACGCTGCAGGATGTGGTGCAGAAAATGCTCCAGGAGGTGGAAAAAGCGGTTGGAGCTGCTCTGAACATGGTAGTCTTCGCCATACCTGGCATTGATAGGAAAGTTGAACTGACCCCGGGTCAGCTCAATAATCGGCAGCAGGTTATGCTCGTAGAGAAAGTTGATCACGGTCGTCATATTCTGATAGTAGTACTCATACCTGGGCAGAAGCATAGGGATAAAGGCGCTGCTGAAGACATCCGTGATGCGGATATAATGGCTGTTGGTGCTATGCAGGTGGTTCAGGAGGTGCTGTCTGAATTCAGATGATAGCAGATTGGATGCAGCCCCTACGTTGATGATCTGGTCCGCCCGTCTGGACCTTACCGGTTCGGCTTCCAGATCCGCCCGGTGGTTGACCGACAGAGGGGCGGTGGAATAAGAGCCGTTTAATAAAGATAATTGCTGCTCCTTTAAAAGCTGCGTTTCGGGCAGCTTCCTGGAACGGGCCCGGTAGGCAGACGGAGTAACGTTGTACTTGGCTTCAAAGTTCTTTCGATAGGAGGAGACGGAGGAGAACCCGTTTTCCAGGGCAACCTCATTGATCGAAAGGTCAGTTCTCTTCAGATCGCGCAGCGAGTAGAAGAGCCGAATTTCGTTTAAATAGGTTTTAAAATTCTTGTGAAAGTTCTTCTTAAAAAAGCTGGATAGATACTGGGGGGTCAGGTAAAAAGCCTGGGCCAGTTTGGACAGGGACAGGGTCTCCGCATAGTGGGCGTCGATGTAGCTGGAGATTGCCTGTACCCGGTCGGTATATTTATCTGTGGCTGCCGCCCCAATAAAATGATCAGACAGTTTGTGCAGTTCATTGAGCAGCAAATAGGAATTTCCCATGATGGACAGGGCAGCGGGGGACTGATCCTGGCCTTCTCCAACAATTTGCAGAATCAGACGAATGAGGGGCAGGTAATCCTGCTCCGGACTTAGGACTGAGTTACAGACAGGCAGGACAGAGGCATGCAGACTATCCTGGACGAAGGAGGCTGCAAGTCCCAGCAAAATGACAACTGGGGCATTTTGCTTGTCAGAGACCTGAAAAATTGCCTCCGTGTCAGGCGGCAGTAAAAAGAGGTCCCCTGTATGGTAGCGGTCTGAGCGGTCATGAATGCTGATTTGGGCCGTCCCGGCCGTCAGGTAGCAAAAGGTATAGGAGGGAAGCAGGATGGAGTCCTGATCGGACATGGCCGTCTTCTGCAGATGTTCAATTGGAAGGCGATTATATGTAATCATAAATTTGTAACCTCTTCGTGTTGGGCAGTATCCTGGATGATAGTAACGTTCAGCAGATGTACATCCAGATCCGTCAAAATGGCGTCGATGGTAAAGACACCGTCTTCTTCGACTGAAATAATCCGCATGGCAGGCAGCATCTGGGAAAGCTGTTTGAGATCCTCCTGCAGATCACCGAACGGGGATGATAGAAACTGGATCAGACTCCAATTCCGAAAGATATTGGAGTGGTCGGCATTGATCTGATAATCCTGGATGAGATAGGTTCCGGGTGTCACATTTGCAAGGCGAATGTGGTAGTGATCGATTCCCGGATTTCGGATGATCTGTTTTTCTGCCAGCAGGTCCTCTTTGGTCAGATTGCGGGCATAGAGGGCTCCTAGAAGCTGACTAAAGCGGTAGATCAGGATCTGAAAATGTCCCGGTGAATCCGCCGTGATGATCGCGTTATGCGATGATTTTATATAGTACTGGCCCAGCATGGACAGGAGCCGGTATGCGTGATAGGAAGGTTTTGGAATATGACTGTCCGTCAGTAAACCAAACCCTCCAAACAGGGGATCTGTATTTTCGTTATAACGCATGGACTGATCTGAAAGAAGGTAGTAGCCCAAAGCGTGAATCCTGTGCAGGCCCTGCAGCTGATCAACCATCCGAATCAAAAAAGCTGCCTGGTAACAGGAGTCATTCAGATAGTTCTGTGAGGACAGATTGGAATTGAACTCTGTAATCCAGATCTCTTTTGAACAGTGGAGCTTGCCCAGTTCTTCATGGAAAGTCTGCATACGCCGATAGAGGAGATCGGGATCGTCAGAAAATACCATCCGGTTGTCCAACCTCACGACAGGGTAAGCATAGACGGTGTAGAAGTCCGGTTTTTCGGGCTGCGTTTCCATGAGGTGAAGACTGCTTCTCATCAGGGAACGGTCGGACCAGTTATTATAGCCGGGGCCGCCGATTTTCGCCTGGGGGGCAAGCTGATGAATGATCCGGCAGATCTTCTGGAACTCCCGGGTGAACTGGTAGAAGCTGAAGTTCTCCCTGTCGCGTTCAAACTGACTGGTAAAGGAATAACTGACTTCAAAGTACCAGGTGTTTACGACGGATACACCATAGTAGTTGATACAGGCTTTGATGAAAGCTGGCAGAGCAGACTCCATGCGGGAAAAGTATTCCTGCGTGTCACTGTCCGTGTCGGAAGTGACGGACTCATCGGCAGTCTGGTGAAAATGCAGAGATTTATTGCCTAATTCCAGAAAAGGCGTCATCCCAAAGTCAAGGAGCTGGTCCAGCAGCTGAAAGATCTGGGCAAAGTCATAGAAGGTGTGGCCGTTAATGGTATCAACCTGGATCAGCTGCATGATCTGACAGATCCGGCCATACTCAAAAGAGATATCCTGCTGGAGTTTGATCAGGGTCTCCCGCAATGTGCTTTCACGCAGATTGGGGGCGTAGCCCAGGTTAATGAGCCTTCGCCAGAAGCCGCGCGAATGATTTTGCCGATTGAGGTTTGCTTCTATATAAAAGCTGTTTGGATCCAGGTAAACCTCCCTGGGAGCTGCCGGGTTGGCAGATTCTGACTGAAAATGGCTCATAAGGCCCGGGAGGGCTGGAACTGGAGCGGCGGACTCTTCCTGCTTTTCGCTGAATTGGTACTGGGGCGATAAATGGAGTTGAATCTGCTCTTCTGTAAGGGAGGTATAGCGACGGTAATCAGCTGCCAGCGCAGAACGCAGGGAATCGACCAGAGCGCGGAAAGTCTTTCCGGTATTTTCTTTTAAAAAACGGGCCAGATATTGCGGAGTAATACCAAACCGGGCCGCTGTTCCAGCCTGGCTGATATCAGAGGTACAGTTTCGGGCGATATAGGTGTAAAGCGAGCGGAACAAAGACTCCCGGCGCGGACTTAAAGTAGATAGAGGTTCCGGCAGTCTGATCCTGTCCTTAGAAGCGTCTTTTAAGACCTGCAAAATATTCAGCATACTGGCAGCCTCCAGATAAAACGTATCCCGGCGACTGTCCGTATGCTGCTGATACAGATGGTACAGCTCTGTCTTAAGGACCGTCTCCTGCCCGGAGGAAAAATGAGTGATGGGCTTTTGCAGCAGATCGGCAGAACCGAGGAAATCTAATAGGGCCTCGGGATCAAGCAGGAGCAGGGACACTTCGGCCTCCTGGTCAGATTGAATGGTTACGGGAGCTGAGCTGTACCAGCTGGCAGCGGATGAAGAAAACTCCTGGCCATCGATCGTGATATTCACCTGACCGTCCAGAACGACAAGAAGAACCAGGTCCGGGCAGGACCAGGTATTGGACTGAAACAGCTTCCGGAAGGAGAGGGTATGAATCAATTCATTGGGAGGAATACGAAATGTCATGGACATGCTCCTTTATTGGCACCTTAAATGTATCTGTATCATAGAATTCTTAGCGATAAGAGTCAAGATATAACGGAAATAATGAATCATAAATTAAGAAGCATGATTGTATAGATGAAATATATTAAATAATCGTTCTTTGAACTGGAAATACAGGATAAAAAGATATGCTCTAAGGAAAGCGGTTTGATAAGATACAGATAACAAAGCAACCCTGTTGATGAACCGATACAGGAGCGAAAAGAAGGAGAGAAAGATGAAAGTACTTGGAATTTCTTTTGGAAGAAGAAATCAAAGATGTGACATTCTGGTCAAGAATGCCCTGTTTGAAGCAAAAAAAGCGGGCGCAGAGGTGGAATTTGTCAATACGGTTCGTATGAACATCACCCACTGCCACGCCTGCGACTATTGCAGCAGACAGCGCGACAACGGATCTGTAGAGATCGGATGTGCCTTCAAGGATGACTATCAGGAACTGGCTGAGAAGGTTTATGACGCAGATGGAATTATCATCGGCGCGCCGGTTTATGCAGTAGGAATTGTCGGTCAGTTTAAGAACTTCATGGATCGTCTGATGCCGGCACATGACAGAGCGGCTCTCCTGGAAGAGAATAAAAAGCGTGAAGCAGAAGGAAAAGAGCTGCTGGATCCCCGCTACTTTAAGGATCGCTATGTTGGGTATATCTCTGTTGGCGGCGCTGAAACTCATCACTGGGTATCCATGGGACTTCCCATGCTTCACCTCTTCTCTTTCTCCATGTGCATGAAGGCAGTTGGCCATATTGATGCCTATGACCAGGGACGTACAGGCAGCCCCCTGCTTGACCGGGACCTCCTGAAGCAGTGCGCCGATCTGGGCAGGGCGGTTACGGAGTCTATTGGCAAGCCCTATGATGAAGTGACGACCTGGGTTGGGCCGGAAGGTTCCTGTCCGGTATGCCATAATGAGCTGATCAGCCTGCATGGCACGACAGGAGTGGAATGCCCGATCTGTGGAATCAAAGGAAAACTCTCCGTGGAAGGTGAGAAGGTTCATGTCCACTTCAGCGAGGAAGAGCAGAAGAGAGCCAGAAATACACTTCCGGGAATTTACGAACACTATAATGAGATTCAGAATATGATCAAGGTGTGCGTGCCCAAGCTTGTGGAAAACAAGGAAAAGCTCGATGAAGAAATGAAGCTTTATACGGCGCCGTTTGAAGAAGTGATCAAGAGCATGTGATCCGGAAACGATCATATTGTATGCAGGAGGAAGATAAAAAGTGGCTAATGCAAAAGCAGTACAATTAAATTCCATGGGTAAGCCCAAGCTGCGGTTTGGAGATTACCTGGTATTCGGTCTTGGTAACTTTGCATCCCAGCTGTCATGGACCATGGTCAGTACTTATCTGTCTATCTTTTACACGGATGTCTTTGGTCTGGGCACAGGAGCCGTTGCGCTCCTGATGTTGATCGCAAAGGTCTGGGACGGTATCAATGACCCCATGATGGGAACAATCATGGAACGGACTCATACCAAACATGGTCGATTCAGACCCTATATTGCGGTAGGTGCAATTTTCCTGGTCATCTTTACTGTGCTGACCTTTACCGTGCCGGGCTTCGGATCGGTAGGTAAGCTGGTATGGGCTTATGTGACTTACATTGGTCTGGGAATGAGCTACACCATGACCAATGTACCCTACTTCGCTCTTCCGGCTGTCATGAGCGATGATCCGGATGAGATCAATAAGTTAAATGCAGCCCAGATGATGGGTATGTCGATCGGCCAGATTTTCCTGAACCTGACCGTTCTGCGGCTTGTCCTTCTGATCGGTAAGGGAGATCAGAAGGCCGGCTATCAGGGAACAGCTTCCCTGCTTGCCTTTATTGCCCTCCCCATTTTCTGGTTGGTCGCATGGAAATGTAAGGAACGCATTGAAGTACAGAAGAAATATCAGGGTTCTATTCTTATGGGAATCAAGAACGTCCTGACCAACAAGAACTTCGTCCTGGCCCTTCTGTATGTCTTCTGCAACATGTTTGCAATGATGGGCCGTCTCGCAGTTGCCGTATTCTTCTATCTTCATGTTGTGCGCAGTATGCAGTATGTCACAATCTTCATGATGATGCAGATGCTGGTAGGTACCCTGGTTATGCCGCTTGCCGCTACATTGTGTACAAGATACGGGAAGAGAAATGTCGCTATTGCATCTATGATTATCCAGGGAACGGCACTTCTTTTGATGTACTTCGGACCGTCTACCAGCGTTGCCTGGAACTTCGTTACTCTGATCCTCTATGGATTTGGCTATATCGGCGGCCCCTGTGGTAATGGGATGTATATCGATGCCATCGATGACTACGATCTGAAGACCGGTGTCAGAAATGACGGTATGGCATTCTCCTTCGGCGGAACGGCAAACAAGATCTCTTCCGCGATTGCCAACTCTCTCTTCCTTGTCATCATGGGCGCTTACGGCTATGTTGGCGGAGCTGAGGTTACAGAGACTGTCGCACACGGTATCAACATTGCGGCTAACCTGATTCCTGGTATCGTATTCTTTATCGGTATTATCCCGCTCCTGTTCTATAAACTGGATAAGCCCGGTTATATGGACGATGTCAGAGCCAAGTTAAGAGAAAGAAACTTAAAGCGTGCAGCTGAAGACGCAGCGGAAGCAGAAGCTGCTCAGTAAGTGATCTGATGGAACAATAAAAATAAGCGCAGCGGGAGTTGATCCCGTTGCGCTTATTTTTGGGGGCTGGCCAAAGTGGTGTGCTACCCGTCAAGTGGAC
>DFIU01000025.1:0-40063 GCA_002371465.1 Lachnospiraceae bacterium UBA3689
CCATGCTTCGTGAATAATTCAGGTTTATTTTTCAATATCATAGAAAGCAATCTGATTGATCTCCCGGTTCGTCGATACCAGGCGCATTTTTCCATCCTTTTCAAACGGATAAATGTTTGCGGATCCGACATCGTGAGCCAGGATATTCGTTTTGTACTCTCCATTTTCCCAATAGAATTCCACGATATCGCGCCCTCCCTTGCGGCAGCCGATGATCGCTTCCTCCCGTCCGAAGAAATTACGTGCCCAGATCGAATGTGACATACCCATTTCAAAGGGGCAGTCCCAGACTTTATCATAATCTCCATCAGCATCTTTTTTGTAGATTGCCACATGATCGCCATGGAAGGGGGCAATCGTAATCATCTCCTCCTGCCCATCACCGTCAAAATCCGCCAGCGCCATATCGGATGCCGGGTCTGTCGTCAGCTGCTCAATCGTCCATTCTCCGCCGCGCCTCTCAGGCGGCGTCACCCGGAAAATTCCATTATCCGTGCCGACTAAAGAGTAATCCCCTTCGGGCGTATGAATTGTAAAGTAGCCGTGATTCTTCAACAGACCGTCCTTAATGCAGGTCATGGGTATCTGGTGACCCTCATTGTAGTTCTCTATGTCGGTCGGAAGTTCGCCGACATAGATCCCGCCGGGGAATCTCCAGTCGTTCTTATATTTCATTTTCGACTTAATGGTACAGCCGATCAGGTAATGAACGCCGCCGCGGCTGACAATAGAGAACCGATGGCAGAAGGGCAGGTCCCTGACCGTCTGGATCTTCCAGGACCCGTCACCAGGTCTGACCAAAACGATATGAGCCCTATCCCCGTCGTTGGGCGAATAGAACTGATGGGTTGCCAAAAACCACCCGTCCGAATCCGGCACCTGGATCATAGACATCGTCCCCCCCGGTTCATCCCAGATCGTATCTTCAAGCTTGCCATCCGTATCAAAGAGATAGCATTTATTTACCTTCTCCGCTGCCACCAGGATATGGTCCCTGCCCCCATACTTAAAAGGGGCAATCGAATAGCACCGATCCAGTTCTTTTTCAGCTGTCAGTTTTAATTTCATTCCTTAATCTCCTCCTTGAACTTCTGCCGCTCTGACGAGATTGACACGGATTCCTCGCTCCCTCAAGGCTTCGACCTCCTCCGCCGGAGCCCTGTCATCCGTGATAATATCGGTAATCGTGTCAATGCTGCAGCTCGTAAAACTACTGTTTTTCCCGATCTTGGTGTGATCACACATGAGGTATGCCCTTCCGGTTACATGGCTGAGCATAGCCTGATTGAGGTCCACTTCATTTAAGATCTCAGTCGTCATCCCCGCCTCCAGCGAAAGCCCGGCGCATCCCAGAAACGCCTTTTTCGCATTGACCCGGAGCAGGTTATTTTTAGCAAATTCTCCGACCAGCGTCCCCTTGATATTGTAAAGCTCCCCACCGGTCAAAATCACCTTGACCGAATGGGACTTCTGTTCCAGAATTGCGTTCGCGTTGTTGGTGATGACAGTCACATCCCGCGCAGTGATGTACTTGATCATGCCCAGAGCTGTGGAGCTGGTGTTGACAAAGATAGTATCCTTATCCTCTACCAGGGAAGCGGCGAAACGAGCAATATGGTCCCGGCAGACAGCAATCTCATTTCTTCGATTCTTCTGAGGTTCCTGCCGGACACGAGCTCCCCCGTAATATCGTTCAATGATCTTTTTGTCCTCAAGATACTGTAGATCCCTTCTGACTGTAATTTCGGAGACCTTCAGATGGCTGGCTATATCCATCACCCGGATATCTCCGGTCTTCTTCAATATCTGTAAGATCTGTTTCCTTCTTGTATCAACGATATCCCTGCTTCTTTTCATGCTGATCCACCGATCGCTTCCTGCTTGCGCTTTTCTGCTATTAAGAAAGGGTTCCTTCCGCCTGCCGGCTATAGATTGCCGGCGCGGGAAGGAGCCCTTTCTTTTTATTTCAGATCAACGCCGCAATTTTCAAGCTTTTCCGTCATTTCCTTAGCAGACATCACGTTCCTCATGCCGATAATCTTGACACCTTTTTTAGCCGCCATATCAAACATGTTGGTGAAGTTCTGCGGGCAGAGCACAATGTCATATCCCATCGAGGAATTCTTTCCTTCCGAGAGGGAACAGTGATGCGTCTTGGTGACTTTATAGCCCTGAGCCTTGACAACTTTCTCCAGTGTCATCGCCATCATCAGTGACGTTCCCGAACCATTTGCACAACAACAAAGAATACTTGCAGACATTGTTATATCTCCTTTCAATCATAGCATACATTAAATTGATGATCATTATTTTGCTTCTGCTGCCGAAGATTTTTCAGCAGCTTTTATCACTCGTCATATGGACCTTTAATCCCTTTGGCTTTCTTATAGGCTTCGTAATCGTCGACTTCCTGGAAGTAATGCTCCGGATCCGCCCGATACTGGAGCTGCGGAATCAGGATCAGGAAGATAATGACAAGAGCCAGACCGCCAAAGCTGAGGACCTTCATGACAATCGTGAAAATATTCCACAGGACTGCCCAATCCCACATGCCCAGGTAACCGCCGTACTTGGCAAGGCCGGTCCAGGTTGCGATAAACGCCGATCCGAAGATCTGAAGCAAACCGGAAATAAAGGGGAAGATGACCGCTGCTTTAAAGCCGCCCTTGCTGTTTGCGTAAAGAGCGATGGTCGCGTTATCAAAGAACATGGGAATAAATCCGGCAATGACAATCGTCGGAGATCCCAGAACGACCAGAAGGATCATTGCCAGCATTTCTCCCAGCGCACCGAACAGAAATCCGATCGTTACGGCATTGGGCGAACCGAAGGAGAAGGAAACCGCACAGTCAACGCCCGGGACAGCAGACGGGAGCAAGCTGTCGGAAATCCCCTTGAAGGATACGGTCAGTTCCGCAACCATGGTTCTGACGCCCAGCTGCAGGATTGCCAGATTAGCTGCAAAACTCAGAGCCGTCGTCAGAATATAGAAGAAGAAACTGGATCCGTTTGCCAAAAGAGCGGTTGGACCGCCGATGGCATCGCCCTGAAGGGCCACGCCGTTGGAATCAATGCTTTTCAAATATTCAGGCCCTACGACGCAG
The DNA here is from genome assembly GCA_002371465.1 of Lachnospiraceae bacterium UBA3689. Classification (GTDB taxonomy): domain Bacteria; phylum Bacillota; class Clostridia; order Lachnospirales; family Lachnospiraceae; genus Chordicoccus. Next base: position 3,105 of record DFIU01000025.1, read on the forward strand.
AGGATAATCGCGAAGAAGATCAGCATGATAAGAGCCGTACAGACCATGTTGTCATTGAAAATCTGCATCCAGCCCGGAAGCTCCAGATCTTCCAGTTTTGTATCCCAGATGCTGGGTTTTTTATCGGGATTCTTCTCGCGCCTTTTAGCGTCGCGTTTTCCCATCTTCCCTGCCAGCCAGGTGGATAAAAAGACGCCAAACATCTGCTGATGAGCCAATGAGATTCCCGCTCCATCCGTCAGCTCCTGGGTGTAGCCGACCAGCAGGTTGGAACCGACTGCCCAGTAAAGTCCTAACGTGACCGCCATCAGAATCAGGGTCAGAGTCGGCTGATTACGAAGTGCCGGAAGGGCAAAGAGCATCAGCCAAAAGGCTGTTGAAGCCTGCTGAATCTGTACATTGCCGGTTGTAAATACGGCGCGGAGTTTGGTGATCTTATTGAGGCGGACCAGAATCAGGTTCATCACAAAAGCGATCGCCATCAGAATCATGACCTGACCAAACGCCTGACCTCCGATTGTCGCATCCCCGGCATCCGCCGCTGCCTGAACGGCATTCTGCCCGTTGTAGGGGTCAATAATGATGGCATTTAAGCCGAAGCGACCTCCCAAACCATAGAGAATTGGTTTTAGGGTGTTGACCATGCCGGAAGAACCTGTCGATAGGATCATATAGCCGACGATTGCTTTGATCGTTCCGGATATGACGTCATACCAGGGTCTTCGTAACAGCAGATAACCGATCAGTACGATTAAACCGATCATGTACTGTGGTTTCGTTAAAATATTATTGACGAAAAACTCCCATACTACCATATGGAGAATTCCCCCTTTCTTTATTAAGACAGGTAAGTCCCGCCTTTATAACCCATACTGATCCGCGAGTTTCAGCAGATCCTGGTCGCATGTGACCTGATGAAGGTCTTCCAGTAAGTCCTCATTTTGCAGAACTTCCATCAGCGCCGCCATATGTTCCAAATGTTCGTCATGGTTGCAGGACGCCAGAGTAAAAAACAGATCCGCATAGGAGTCCGGATCATCCGGATCAAACTGAACCGGCTTTTGCGTCTTCATAAAGGAAATAGTTGTTTTAAAAACCTTTCCTCCCCCCTCCTGAGCATGCGGCATGGCAACGCCCGGGATCAGCACAAAATATGGTCCGTACTTGCCGACATTATCGATGATATCCTCCGGATACTGCGCCGTGACGGTGCCGTCGGCAAGGAGCGGTTTTACACAGGTCCTAATAGCCTCCTGCCAGTCTTTGCACTCATCAACAAAGATCGTGTGCTTTTTTTCTACAAATTCCTTCAACATCTCAGCCTGCTGCCTCCTGTTCCGGGAAATAGCTGTTTTCCACCAGATGAATTTCCGTATCTTTTTTTCAATCGGGTCCGCCTTTAAAGAACAGAACGGAAGGGAACGTTGGGTTCATATTCGAAGCAGTCGTGGAAGCCGCGGTCATGGTGATAAGCGACTTTATCCTGATCAGTCGGGAATGTGTAGTGTCCGCCCACTTCCCAGAAGAAGGGGTGGAAGTGATAGTCAAGCCGGTCCTTCCGCATCTCCCAGAGAACCTTGATCTCATTGACATCAGCCTGGAAGTTGGTCCATACATCGTAGTGGATGGGAATGACGACCTTGGTTCCGAGAGCTTCCGCCATCCGGAGGACGTCTGTCGCCTCCATCTTGTCCTGGATTCCGACCGGATTACAGCCGTAGGATCCGAAAGCGACGTCAACACCGCCGTATTTCTTGGCAATATCCTTGCCGTGTTTTGCAAAATAGATCGAATAGTGCGAATCGCCGCTATGGTAGATATTGCCGCCCGGAGTCCGGATCAGATAATTGACAGCCTTCTCATCCATATCCATCGGACACTTTCCCCAGAGGTCTTCCCGATCCGGTCCGGTCGAGTCCGTCGTCGTGATGCAGGTGCGGTCAAAGGAATCCAAAGCAACAATTTCAATATCCTTGATCTTGATAACGTCACCGGGCTTTACCACCTTGCAGCGCTCTTCCGGCACTCCCCAGCCGATCCAGGTCTCAACAGATCTCTTAGGACCGATAAAGGGAACCGGAATTTCATTTCCTTTATCATCGGTGGTCATCATGCCGCTCTGAAGGACATGCGCCGCAAATTCAGCGCTCATATGGTCCTGATGATAATGCGTCGCCAAAACGGCGTCGACCTGCTTTACGGCAAAGGGATCGATTACAAACGGCACATTTCTGAGGTTGGGCTGCATGGCTCTGCACCCGCCCATATTCGCCATCTGATGGCCGACTTTCATCTTGCCGTCGCCATGGGTCCGCTTTCCGTTTCCTGCCCACAGATCAATGGTGATGTTGGCTCCTCCCGGCGTCTTAAACCAGATACCGGTACATCCCAGCCACCACATAGACACCGTCCCCGGCTTTACTTCTGTGTGCTCAATTTCTTCATTCAGCCAGGTTCCCCATTCCGGGAACGTACTCATGATCCATTTGTCCCTTGTCATCTCGCTGACTTTGCTCATACAGACCTCCTTGTTCTTTGTTTGCAGTTCTTTTCTGCTTGCTTTTGTGCACTTTTGTAAATCCAGCGACGTCACTCGTTATTTCCATCATATCCCCTTATATGATTATTTCAACATTTTTAAATGAATACTTTGTTATTTTATGATCATTATTCATCAGAATTTTATAAAAACAAACTTTAATAAAGTCACTTTGCACATCTTTTCCGGTTCGTCCCTCCTTTAACTCATGCATATCCTCACCATCGGACTGCGCTTCCCTAAATCAATCATAAATCCTATGATCGTTCATTTTTTACCATTGAACCCTCTATATTCTGATGATAATATAATATTATATAAGTTATTTTTCAGTAATTTTGCATAATTGCAAAGTTTCCTGCGAGAGCAAAAGAGACTTTTGTCTTTTTTAGAAATACGAAAAGCCTGATATTTTACCCGTTTCTTATGTTTTTATAAGGAAACATTTCCGAGCTTTCCGGAGAAGCTGCGATTTCAGCTATAAAACGATCATAAAATCAAGTTTGATCATATAGTGTCTTGATTCCGCATCTTCTCACAGTCTTTTAGGTATGCTTAATTTTGGAGGATAGGAATATGAACCTCTTCAACAGTCTTTCCTGGCAGATGATCTTCACCATGGTGATCGGGCTCCTCTTTGTCGTCTCGGGTCTTTCCAACCTGAGCGATTATCTGACTTTAAAAAAACCGGGAAAACTTCTGCCGGCAGAAGTCCTTACCGTCAGACACATAAAGCAAAAAGATAACAAGGACCGTCTGATTCAATATTATTGGGAACTTTCTGTTCGAGTAAAAAAAGACAACCGCCTGCTGCCGGCAGTCATTCGCTCCAATATTCAATACGAAAAAGGCGACACGCTCCTCGTTTCAGAGCGCGGTGACCAGTTCACGCCCGTCAATGAAGACAAACAAAATGGTCTAACAGGGCTCTTCCTTGCCCTTTCCGGCATCTGCATCATCCTGTCTCCTCTTATCTACAAACGATTCGGTCTGATCCCTGTGTCCTGCGTTATCGCGGCGGGTCTCTTTGCTCTGGGCTGTGCCCTGATCTTCTATTGGAAGAACGAACGGATTCAGCATCTCCTTGCCGTCGACGGCACAATCGACGATCTGATCCTGTTTCAAACCGATAAAGAAAAGCGGTATCTGATCACGCCCAAACACTGGTATCCTTTAATCGGTTATGTCCGCCCGGACGGTCAAAGACGGCAATTTATCAGTAAAATCAATTCCAACTATGAGTCTTCCTTTAAAAAAGGCTCCCATGTAAAGCTGTACTGGAATGAAAAGAAGAGGCAGGTCCTGGAGCGAAGGCCCACCATCATTCCGCTGATCGCTGCAATCGGCTGTTTCGGATTTGGCGTATACGGCATCATCAGTACCGTTTTGATGTAAAGAGTCAGCATCCATTCTGCCCGTCTCTGCCGGGCAGTCTGAATAAAAAGTTTCTGTTCACTGACACAGCAATCGAGGAGGCGTACCATGGAATATTCGTTGGGACTTTATGAAAAGGCACTGCCGACAGGCTTTCCCTTCCCCCAAATGTTTGAACTGACAAGGGAGGGCGGATTTGACCGGTTCGAGATCAGCATCGATGAAACCGATTGGCGGCAGGACCGCCTCAATTGGTCGTCGGAAAAGCAGAGGGAGCTCGGCATTCTCTCCCGGGCGGCAGGCACCCCCATTCGGACCATGTGCCTGAGCGGTCACCGAAAATGGCCCTTCGGCTCGCATGATCAGGCAATCAGAAAACGCTCTATGGACATCATGCAAAAGGCGATCGAATTTTGCGTCAATGCCAATATTGCGATCATCCAGCTGGCAGGCTATGACGTCTATTACGAAGAAGGCGATGTGGATACAAAGCGATGGTTCGCCGAAAATCTCCAAAAAGCCGCCGACTACGCAGCCCGCTGGGGCGTTGTCCTGGCTTTTGAAACGATGGAGACTCCCTTCATGGACACCGTTGAAAAATCCATGGAGTACGTCAACCTGATCAACAGCCCCTGGCTGGGCATCTATCCGGATATCGGCAATCTGAAAAATGCCGCCGTCCTCTATGGGCAGGATGTGGTGGAGGATATAAAAAAGGGCGCCGGTCATATCTTTGCTGTTCATTTAAAAGAAACAAAGCCAGGTGTCTACCGGGATATGAATTTCGGGCACGGCGGGCATACCGAATACAGCCGCTGCATCAAAGAAGCGCTGAAAATGGGAGTTCGTACGTTTACCGGAGAATTCTGGTATCAAGAGGGGCAGGATTACATGGCAGTCATCAAGGAAGCATCGCAATTTTTGCGCGGCAAAATCGAAGCTGCCGGAAAAGAGCTGGCCCTGTAACCGGTCGTAAATCCCGGCAAAAACCTGGTATGCATCATCAATAGATTAAAGGCAGTCAAGGGTAAATTCAAAATAATTCAGGATCATATAAATTTTCTAAGAAAACTGTGATAAACTGATCGAAGCGACTATTTTCAGAAAAGGAGAAGGAAATCATGCTTGAAGAACTCAAGAAACAGGTATATGAAGCCAATATGCTGCTGCCCAAGTATGGGCTTGTCACCTTCACATGGGGCAATGTTTCCGGCGTCGACCGGGAAAAGGGCGTCTTTGTCATCAAACCGTCAGGCGTTCCCTACGAAGATCTGCGTCCGGAAGATATGGTCGTCGTGGACTTCGACGGCAGCAAGGTTGAGGGCGATATGAACCCCTCCTCCGACACGCCCACCCACGCATGGCTCTATAAAAACTGGTCCGATATCGGCGGCGTCGTTCACACCCACTCCTCCTACGCGACCAGCTGGGCTCAGTCAGGTCGAGACATCCCCTGCTATGGAACGACCCACGCGGATTACTACTATGGTCCGGTCCCCTGCCTCCGCTGCCTGACAAAGGAAGAGCTGGACGAAGCTTATGAAAAGAACACCGGCAAGCTGATCGTCGATGACTTTAAGGCAAGGGCAATCGACCACAACGCCGTCTCTGCCGTTCTCTGCAAGAACCACGGTCCTTTTGCCTGGGGCAAAGATCCGGTCGACGCCGTACACAGTGCCGTCGTCCTCGAAGAAGTCGGCAAGATGGCTTACCGGACCGAGCTGATCAATCCCAAGGTCCAGCCGGCTCCCCAGTACCTGCAGGATAAGCACTATTTCCGCAAGCACGGACCGAACGCTTACTATGGGCAGGGGAAGCAGCTGTAATATTTCAACAATGCCGCGCCGGAAAAACCGGTGCGGCATTATGATTTACTCCTGACTTAACCATACATCCAGATTCTTAGCGGCAATCCGAATGATCCGCTCAAAAGTCTCCTGAAGATGAAAGCCTCCCGCCACATGGGGCGTGATGATGCAGTTTGGCAATTCCCAGAGTTCATGCTCTTTCGGCAGGGGCTCCGGATCGGTCACATCCACGGCGGCACCGGCAAGGGTCTTATCTTTAAGCGCTCTCGCCAAAACGGAGGATTCGATCAGATCCCCGCGTCCGCAGTTGATGAGGATCGCCGAGGGCTTTATCTGTTTCAGCCTTTCCTCATGAAAAAGATGCCTGGTCTCCGGCGTGGACGGGAGCGCCGATGCGATAATATCCGCCCGTCCCAGAAGACTGTCCAAATCAGAAATCAGATATTGTTCATCCACATAGTCCGGCTTGGGATGTTCCGAATGTCGAACCCCAATGACATAAGCGCCCAGAGCCTTCATCTTTCGGGCATAGCTGCCCCCGATATCTCCCAGACCCAAAACCAATACCGTCGAACCTTCCACGCAGCTGACATTGCCCTCATCCGCCCAGGAATGATTCATCTGGTCGATATGGTACAGCTCCAGTTTTCTTAAAAGAGCCAAGGTCAGAGCCAGCATATGTTCCGATACTGTCAGCCCGTAGGCGCCGACTGCATTTTTTAAGATGCAGCCCGCCGGAAGAACCCCCGGCTTTACATAAGCGTCCATACCGGCTGAATTGAGCTGCATCCACTCAAGATCAGGCGCCTTTTGTACCAGATCAGGTCCAATGTTGCCAATGATGCCATGGACGCCTTGCAGTTCCTCCTCTGTCACCGGACTTCCCTCTTTAAAAATCAGATCCGCTCGACCGCCTGCCGCTTCTTTTAGCAGATCCCGATGCCGATCTTCCAGCTTTAATGATACAAGTACCTTTTTGTCCATGTTGTCTCCTTCCCCCTCCGTTGCTTGCCTTCTTCAAAAATCTGCGTTCTTTATCTTTCATCACTTTTATGAAAAGCCCCGGTCAGACAGCTGCCTGCCGGACCGGGGCTTTAAAAGGACGGTATCAATCACTCTCATCCGCAAGCTTTTGCATATCGTCCCACAATCCGTCGAGACAGGCAAGCGCTTTCACATAAACCTCGTACTTTCTGTCATAAATTTGAGCTGTCCTTTTATCAGGCTTTATCACCTCCGACACCCGGGTCATCGCTTGAACCGCGGCATCAAGGGACGGATATTCGCCGACAGCTGCCGCGCAGGCAATCGCGCATCCAAGAGCGCCGACTTCCCCCGCCTTGACTGTCTCAACCGGTACTTTCATGACATCAGCAAACATCTGCGCCCAGACCCTCGCATGCGCCGCGCCGCCGGACAGGCGGATCACGCTGGGCGGCGTCTTGCGCGTCGCCAGCAGCTTTTCAAAGTGATAGCGGTGACAGAAGGCAATCCCCTCAAAGATGCTCCTGGCGATATGCTTCCTGGTATGGCTGACATTGAGTCCGACCAGGGTTCCTTTCGCGTTCGGATGAACATTGGAAGCCATCAAAAAAGGCAGAAAGGTCGGGACAAACACAGTGGGAGGGATCTCCTCCACCCACCTGTCGACAAGATCATAGATGCTCTTCCCTGCCGCTTCCGCCTGCTCCTTTGCCTCCGGGAGCAGCTGCCTGATAAACCATTCAAAGTTCCCTGCCGAGGTCGGAGAAGATTCCTCGATCAGATAGTAACCCGGAAGAGCAAACAGTGAGTTCATCAGAACCTTGCCGTCCAGGACCGGTTCCCTTCGGATATACTCATTGATGGACCAGGTACCGGCGATCATGCAGACCTGGTCCGGATCCATCACGCCGGAACCGATTGCGCAGGCATTGATGTCGAACATGCCTCCGATCACCGGCGTTCCGGCTTTCAGTCCGGTCAGCTCTGCCGCCTCTTTCGTCACAACTCCGGCAATCTCTGTCGCATTGCAAAGAGGGGGAAGAGCATCCTCTATCTCCTTTAAACCGAACAGCTCCAGAAGCTTCGGATCATAGTCCCCGGTCTTTAAATTCAGCAGATTTGCGCCGGAATAATCCGTTCGCTCCGCCTTTGCCTCCCCGGTCAGGCGAAAACGGATGTAATCCTTGCACTCAAAGATCCACCGGATATTGCCGTAGTGCTCCGGCTCATGATCCCGCAGCCAGGCTAATAAAGCGACCGGCTGGCAGGCCATGATGTGCTGGCAGGAAATCTCGAAAACCTGATCTTCCGTGCCGTCTTTTTTCCATTCCAGGGGATATCGCCAGGCGCGGTTGTCCGTGGATATGATGCCGTTTCGAAGCGGTCTGTCATCCTTTCCCCACAGATAGAGCCCCTTTCCGTGTCCGGAGATCCCGATTCCCGCAACATCTTCCGGCGATACGCCGGTCTTTTCCAGAGCTCCTTTGACGACGCGGCAGTTTGCCTGCCACATCTCCTCCATGTCCCGTTCCACATAGCCCGGCTTGGGAGTAAGGGAAGCGGTGGACACGCCGCAGCTTCCCAGCTCCTTTCCCGTACTGTCGAATACGGCTGCTTTGGTGGAAGTGCCGCCGTTATCCAATCCGATAAAATAGTGCATGCATCCTCCTTTTTATCTTCAGCCTTCTTTACGCATTTCCTTCACCCTATTTCTTTTTGACATCCGGATTGAGCAGATCCCTGCCCAGGTCCTCTCCGTTAAAGAACGCCGCCGCCACGTCGATCGCTTTGGAGTACATATTCCAAAGAGCCTCCTGCGTCTGAGCGGAGACATGCGGCGTCAGGATCAGATTGTCAAGTCCAATCAGAGGAGAGTCCACAGGGAGCGGTTCCCTGGCAAAGACGTCGAGACCGGCGCCTAGAATCCGATGCTCTCTTAAAGCATCAGCCAGAGCTTCCTCATCGACGATGTTTCCCCTTGCCGTGCAGACCAGGACGGCGGTTTCCTTCATCAGAGCCAGCCGGTCTGCATTGACGACATGATGGGTCTCCTTCGTGTAGGGAAGATGGACGCTGACTGCGTCGCACTCCCGGAAGATCGTATCCAGATCCGCCTTCTCTGCCCCGGCAGCCTGACACTGGTCCTCACTGAGATAGGGATCATAGGCGTAGATCCGGCAGTCCCATCCGGAAAAAAGCTTTGCCAGCCTCCTGCCGATATTTCCAAATCCCAAGATGCCGACCTTTTTGCCGAGCATTTCGCTGCCGACGTTGCGTTCCCAAACTCCGGAGGACACGACCCTGCGGTTTAGAGCCAGCTGCCTCTTTGCCGCCATAATCATCGTAAATGCCATTTCCGCGACAGCTTCTGCATTCGCCGCCGTCGTTCTGGAAACGGCGATTCCATTTTCCGTCGCATCCGCCAGATTGACGGCGTCAAAACCCACTCCGTAGCGGATCACCAGCTTGCAGCGATCCCGGATTTGAGAAAAAATCGCTCCATCATAAGGCTGAACGTCGATAATTCCAGCGTCCGCATCTTTCAGAGCCGCAATCGCGGCTTTCTTCGTAAACGGTTCGACAGGAATCCACTCATAGTCTACGTTCTTCTCCGCCGCATACGCTTTCGCACGGTCATTGAGCCGGTCATACAAGTCAGAATGATTCCCATAGACACAGACTAGTCTTTTCATCTATTCGCCCTCTACTTAAAAATATACATGCTGCGCATTGTCATAGTACAGCTTCTGAAGTTCTTCTTTGGTAAAGCCGTGATCCTCTGTCAGGTATTCCGCCAGATGTTCATAGGAATCCTGCGTTGCGGCATAAGGAGCGTCCGTCCCCCACATAAACTTGTCCGTGCCGCAGATTTCGATCGCCTCCCGAACCCATGCCGCAGCTGTGTGATAGGGATAATGACCTCCCTCTCCGGGTTCCGTGATCTTGGGAACCGAGGAGATATCGAAGTATACATTCGGCATATTCAAGATCTCCAGTTCCGCTCTCCAGACCCGGTGATAGGCTTCATGCGGTGCAAGCAGATGGCAGCAGACAAGCTTTAAATCCGGATTCTTGTCCGCCAGCCGCATCACCGCCATAGTCTGGTGACTGTCCATATCCGGATCGCCCAGATCGAGGACGAGGACGCCCTTGTGGTCATTGACGGCCTTCGCAATTTCAGAAAATCTGGGACCGTCCAGGACAAAGGGATCGTTGGCGCCCATCAGACCTCCACCCGTACTGACTTCAAACTTCGCTACGTGGAAACCCGCTTCATCAAAAAACCGTTGAAAGGTATCCATATGGCCCCGCATGAAGGGATCGACCGAACATGCAGGAGCAAAGGTATCCGGATATGCCTTCAGCAGTTCTTCATAATATCGGTTTTGAAAGCCATAGAGGCTGCCCTCCATCAGAACCGCTTTCTCCACTTCATTTCTCTTCATGATCTCAAGAGCCGTCTCCGCCAGAAATTCCCGGTCGCCGTACCCTTTCGGCAGCAGAGGGTAGACGTCTCCGTTTGCCCATGCGATCAGACCGTCCCCCGCCGCTCTTGATTCGCCGCGAGCGCAGTAACCGGCGATCACTTTTGCAAGATGTAAATGCGCATCAATCTTTTTCATGAATCAGCTTCCTCCTTTGATCAAGACTTTCTCATGCCTTTTTCACAACTTTTCTAACTTTCTTTCTCGACTGGTCCGCATGCTGCATCGCGTCGAAGGCGACGGCGACGATAATGACAATGCCCTTGACCAGTCCAGCCTGCGTGGACGGTACGGACATCAGATTCAGTCCGTTATTTAAAAGTCCCATCAGGACGGCACCGAAGATGGCTCCCTGAACCGTGCCCTGCCCTCCAAGAAGGCTGACGCCGCCGATGACGCCCGCCGTAATAACGTCGTTTGTATAGCCGCTGCCCGTAGACGCCATCGCCTGCTGGGTCATGGAGGCCAGAACAATCCCTCCGATCGCCGTTGTAAGTCCCGAAATGACATAGCATAGAATGGTATTCTTTGCCACATTGATACCGGAGATCTCCGCCGCGGTGGCATTTCCGCCTACTGCATAGGTTCTCCGTCCAAAGACGGTCCGGCTCAGAAGGAACCAGCTGAAAGCAGCAATGATCACCATCAGGATGATGGAGACCCAGGTCGATCCGATCATGGTAAACAACTTCGGTTTTGTACAGCTGACGATCTTATTGTTGGTGATGATCATGCTCAGTCCCAGGAAAACGCTCTGTGTTGCAAAAGTGACCAGAAACGCCGGAACTTTGAACTTCGTAATGACAAATCCATGAAGCAGCCCCGCAAGCGCGCCGACGCCAAGAGCCGCTAGGATCCCGACAATGACCCCGCCGACGGAATTCCCCATGTGGGTTACGACCTCCACAATTACGACAGCAGTCAGACCGCATAGGGTTTCAATGGAAAGGTCGATCCCTCCCAACAGGAATACATAGATCGTTCCGCTGACCATTATGCCGATGACGGACACGGACCACAACACATTGCTGATATTGCCGACTGTCAGGAAGGCCTTCGGTCTTAAGATCGAGAGAGCCAGAATAAAGACAGCCAGAATGATCAGCTTGCTGTATTTGCTTACACTGAACGTTTTCTTCTCTCCACTCATGCCTGAGCCTCCTCTTCATCCAAAATGCCCTGCCCCGCTGAAAGGACTCTCGACTGCGTTACAATCTCGTTCTTGAACTCTTTTACGACATCGCCCTTCCTCATGACAAGAATTCTGTGGGACACGCGGATCAGTTCCTGCAGGTCGGAGGATACGAGAATAATCGCGACGCCCTGTTTGGCAAGATTTTCAAGAATTTCGTAGATCTCATTCTTGGCTCCGACATCGATGCCGGCGGTCGGTTCGTCCACAATCAGCAGCTTCAGATCCCTCATCAGCCACTTGCCCAGAACCACCTTCTGCTGATTTCCACCGGACATGACCCCGACTTCCTTATCCGGATCGGCCGGCCGGATATCGATGTCCTTAATCGCCTTTTTGCTCATGGCAAGCTCATCCGCATAGGAGACGGCGGCTCCCTTCTTCCTGATGATATCATAATTGGTCAGCGCAATGTTCCGGGTCGTCGACAGCAGCGGAATAAAGCCCTGACTTCTGCGGTCTTCCGGCACAAAGCCGATGCCGGCGGCAATGCTGGTCTTGGGGCTCGGGTTCATCTTCTGCCCATCCAGAATCACCTCCCCGCTCTTTGCCTTATCTACGCCATAGATCGCGCGGACCACTTCCGTGCGTCCTGCGCCGATCAGACCGCCGAGTCCCAGAATTTCTCCCCGGTGAACCTGAAAGCTGATATGGCGGTAGCGATCTGCCGGATCCGTCAGATCCTTAACTTCCAGACGAACCGGAGCTGTATCATCGGAGTGCAGCATCTTCTTCGACCCTGCCGATTCATCGACAATCTTTCCGATCATGGTCGCGATGACCTTCTTGGGAACGATCTCCTCCCGGTTCAAAACAGCGGCATTTTGTCCGTCGCGGAGAATCGTCAGCCTGTCGGACAGACGGTAAACTTCTTCCAGCCGGTGGGAAATATAGATGACGGACACACCTTCGGACCTTAAGGTTTCGATAATATGGAACAGGGTCTCCGCCTCTTTTCCAGAAAGGGACGCCGTCGGCTCGTCCATAATCAGAAGCTTCGAGTTCTGCGATAAGCCCTTCAGGATTTCAATCAGCTGTCGCTGCCCCATTCCCAGATTCTCGACAAGGGTAGCCGGATGGAGAGGGAACTGGTACCGATCGATCAATTCCTGCGTCATACGGTTCATCTTCGCGTAGTCGATCAGACCGAATGTTCTAGGCTCCCTGCCGAGAAAGACGTTCTGCGCCACCGTCAGAGGCGGGATAACAGAAAGCTCCTGATAGATGCAGGCGACTCCCAGTTTCTGGCAGTCCTGATAGTTGTTGATCTCGACCGGTTTGCCTTCCCATTCGATCGTTCCGGCGTCCTTTGAATAGACCCCCGTAATGATCTTGATCAGGGTCGATTTTCCGGCGCCGTTCTCTCCCATCAGCGCGTGAACTTCGCCTTTCCGGACATCAAAATGGACATCCTGAAGAACCGGCACGCCTGAGAAGCTTTTATAAATTCCCTTTGCTTCCAGTATAATCTCATTCATTCCGCTCATTCTTCAGCGCCCTCCTTTGCTCCGCGTTCTTTTGCGAGACGATCCATGTGCGCCTTATAAGCCGAGTCGAACATGACGACCAGGATGATAATGACTCCCTTGATGACGTACTGGTAAGCCGTATTCATGTTCAGCTTCAAAACGCCGTTTTTCAGCGTCGCCATGAACAGAGCCCCGATCAGAGTTCCCACGACATCTCCGGACCCGCCGGAAAGCGCGACACCGCCGACAACCGCCGCTGCAATCGGATCAAATTCAAAGCCGTCCCCGATGGCAGCCGTCGCGCTCTGAAGTCTGGCTGCGGTAAAAATACCGCCGACCGCGCAGCAAAAGCCGCTGATTCCATAGACGATCAGCTGGGTCTTCTCCACTTTGATGCCGGAGAGCCTCGCCGCCTTTTTATTGGCTCCGACTGCGTAGACATTGGTTCCAAAGCGGGTGAACTTGAGGACAATCTGACCGACGATAATAAAGACGATCATGGCGATTGTAACCAGATAGAAATAGCCTGCCGCATAGCCGAGAGACGCAAAGCCGTAGACCGTCATCGGCTGAGACTGGATCACCCCATTGTCGTCCGTAATCGCAATGATATAGGTAAGAGACCGGAAAATCCCCATCGTCGCCAGCGTTCCGATAAATTCCGGAACGTGCAGATAGCCGATGATATAGCCGTTGCAAAGACCTGCGGCGATACCGACCAGAATTCCCAGAATGATCATGACCGGAATCGGCCACAGAGTATAGGCATAGATATTTGCCATCGTCATGGCGACCAGAGCCATGACGCTCCCGGTGGAGAGATCGATGCCCGCCGTAATGATCGCCATGGTGACACCGACGCCGACGATACCGACGACCGAAGCATCTCTGACAATCTCGATAAAGTTATCTGCGTTGAAGAACAAGCCGCCGCCCAGGATGGCGAACAGGATGATCAGTACCAACAGCAGACCCAGGGAAATGAAACGCCGCAGCGTTGTCTGTTTCATCTTCTTCACTGTTTGTGCTCCTTTTCTTTACATAGTGCCGGGATCCTCGGTGCTTACCAGCGGTCCTTTTCATCAATGGTTCCAACGGTATCCTTGGTCGCAACGACCGGTTCCATAATGACCTCCGGAGTCTCCGTCAGTACGTTATAGCTGTACTCCGAACTCATCATCAGAAGCGCAATCTTCGCTGCGGTCGAACCCTGATCCCAGCTGTTGGTATAGATCGTGCCCGACAGCTGACCGTTTTCAATCATCTCCAGGGCGTCCTTTTCTCCGTCAGCTCCCCAGATACAGATCTGGCCGCCGCCCTTTCCCGCGGATTCCGCTGCCAGAGCCGCGCCCTCCGCCATGGCGTCATTGATGGCAAACACGCCCTTGAGATCCGGATGACTTTGCAGGAAGGAGTTCATAACCGTCATTGCTTTTTCCTTTTCAAAGGAAGCGGACTGGGCATCGACAATCTTAATATTGGGATAATTCGCGATCGTATCCCGGAACCCCTTCTCCAGGTTATCGGTTCTGTGCAGTCCCGGAACACCCTGAATAATGGCAATATTACCGTTTTCGCCGATCTGCTCAGCCATCTTATCCGCCGCCATACGCCCCGCGTCATAGTCGGGAGCCATCACCAGCGCGCTGTGAACGGTATCCGCGTCGAGGTTCAGCGTAATCACCGGAATCCCCGCTTCCTCTGCCTGCTCGACGGACGGAGCCAGCGCCGTACCATCCGAACACTGCACGATGATGGCGTTGAACTTCTGATTGATCGCGTCCGCCATCAGCTGTACCTGGGTCTCTGCGGAAGATTCCGCATTAAACGACTGAACCGTGATATTGGACCAGGAACTTGTCTCCCGTTCAATGCCTTCGAGCCACGCCTGGTTGTTCGGAGTGGAAAGATCATGAGCGATATAAGCGATCTTCACATCTTCCGTGTAGGGATCCACTTTCACCTTGTTGCTGACACCGCCGACCGCAGTCCCTTCACCAGCCGGGGAGTGCTTATCCACCCTGACTGTCTTCTGCAGCGTACAGCCGGACAGAAGTCCGATTGCCATGACTGCCGTCAGTGCCAATGTCAAAATTCTCTTCTTCATGCCTCTTTGCCTCCTTTTCCATTCCTTACAGCATGTATGTGCGTCACGAACACTACGCTGTTTTTATTTTAGATCATGTATACATCATATCTCAATTCTGAATGTGCAACAAATATTTCAATCCCGTTTTGTAGATAATCCCCAATTTGCCGGTCTGTCAATCAGGTTTTCTAAAGCTGCTTTCGCCTGTTGCGCCAGTCAAATCCACCGATCTTTGTACGGTTGCTTCTTATTCCCGCAATAATGTATACATCAATTCCAAACAAGTCCCTATTTCTTCCTGTTTTCAAAAGATATTTCTCGAAAATCCTTAAATTTAGGTTATAATACTTACCGACACCAGCCATCTGTAGCTGAAAAATTTCGCATCATGTGAATAAACCGGTAATCCTGAAGGCGGTATAAGATGAGTGAAACAAAAAAAGAAAAAGTCGGAAAAGGGTTAAAGAATGTCGTCTATCAGGATCTCCTCGACAAGCTGATCCGCTGCTGCTACAAGCCCGGAACCGAACTCAATGAGCTGAAACTGACCAGGATCTACGGCGTCAGCCGGACGCCTGTCCGGGAAGCGGTGACGCTCTTGGAAATGGAAGGATACTTAAAGGTTCTTCCCAAAAAAGGAATCTATGTCACGGATATCTCACTCGACAATGTTTTGGAGATCTTTCAGACCAGGCTGGAAATCGAGCCCCTGACTTTGAAGATGGCGATTCCCTATCTGGATATCCGCGAGCTGATCCGCCTGAAAAATCACCTGACAGAAGGAACAATTCAGGTCGACACCGCCTACGAGGATGACATGGCCATGCACCTTTATATCATCCGCCAGTGCAGAAACCACTACATCATTCATATGATGGAAAAACTGTTCAAAGACAATACCCGCTGCGTCATTGCTACCGGCCAGAACGAAGTCAAGGTGCATGAAGCCGCTGCTGAACATGAAGCGATCCTGGACAGTCTGATCCGGGGAGACGATCCCGACACGTGTGCCGCCTTGATGAAAAAGCACATCGAAACCTGCCGGGCATCGGCTCTGGCGTATTTTTCCTCCCCCGAATACCTGGAAAATCACCGGGATCTGGTCTGACCGGCCGCGTCAGCGCCGTAAGCGTCCGAAAACTTTGCAGACAAAAAGAGACGATCTGCCATCCCCTTTTTCAGGCATTCCAGATCGTCTCCTTTATATTTCATTTAAACGATGATGAAACAGGATCCAGAAAAGACTCGCGTTTTAGCCTTCTCACGTTCAGCTTCCCTTGATCGCCTGTTTCCTTAACCGCTCATCTCTGATTTCTCTTATTTTTTATCCCCCAATTTCTTTCTCTTAAATCAGAGTCCGGCGACTGTTTTCCAAATCAATCTACCAATAGCCTTAATTCTACTTTTAAGTTACCTGATCACTTTTCCCCTTCAATCGCAACATCCTTCAGATATTTGTGCAGGGTTCTTCTCACGGCTCCCGGTCCGGCGATCAGTTCCTTAAAGAGCTGCTCAATCCTCTCCCCGATTCCGGCCTCATAGAGGTTGCCGCCAAAGAGGGTCTCATTGGAAAGAATGGGCTTAAGCTGATCCGTGACGGATTCGGGCTTTCCGAAGACGACAGAGTCCAGCATCCGTGTCATTTCCTCATTCATAGGATCGGGAGATAAGTCAAAGGGCTCGCCGCCGTCCGTCAAAGCCAGCGCATAGCGCAGATAGCCCGCGATAGCGAGCGGAATCCCCTTCAGGCGGGCGGCGCTGCCGTACTTTTCCACAAAGGCAAGGATAGTCACGCCGAAGCGGATCGCCTCCATCTGGGAAATGTCCGTACAGATGCGCGCCGGCGTATCGGGTATGTTGGGATTGGGGAACCGTTCCTCAAAAAGCTCCGTCAGGAAATCCTTAGGGGACAGGATCTTGGGATCGACGACGACCTCCATGCCCTCTTTCCAGCCGACCAGCTCCGCCAGCCTCCGAAGATCCGGATCAAGGAAGGTCTGAGAAAAGGTGGGCAGACCCAGCACCCGACCGTAGGGGGACAGGGCGGTATGAATCGGATTTAGACAGACCGTCACCTTCATTTTCTCTGCCGCATTGACGGTATCGCGGTCCGTCATGAAAAAACCTGCCTTCTCAAGAGGCGGTCTTCCATTTGGAAAATGATCTTCGATGACCAGGTACTGGGGTCCTTCGGCGTTGACAAAGGGAGCGATATAGGTCCGCTTGTCCGTTACGACGATATCCATGTCCTCTACCCCGTCCTGTTCCAGGAGAGTCCTGACCTCCTCGCTGGGGCGGGGCGTGATCTTATCGATCATACTCCATGGGAAGGCGATACGGCTTTCATTGCTGATATAGTCGATAAAATCCCGATCGACAAAGCCCTTCTGCTGCCACTTTTCAGCGATCCATAGGACGGAATCCCGAAGCTTCTTGCCATTTTGCGAAACATTATCGGTGGATAAAAGGGCAAGGGGCTTTTCTCCTGCCTTAAATCTCACATAGAGCAGAGCGGTCACAAGCGAGAGCGCGCTGTTCAGCCTGCCCTTTGGTCCCTGGTCGATGTCCTCTTTGACAAAAGCAAAGTCGTTGCCATTGGCATCCTGAAGCGCATAACCCTTCTCCGTTATGGTAAAGGTGACCATCTGCAGCCCCGGGTCCGCAAAGATTTCCTCTGCGCGGCTTCTTGCCGTCTGGTCCCCAGGTCTAAGCGCCACCGCCTCAGATAAGGAACCGACGACCCGCTTTATGGAGGAGCCGTCCCGGTGGAGCGTCACGCACAGAGCCAGGTTGTCGTAGGGCGCATAGATCTGATCGACGATATCAAAGTCGAAGGTCTCCAGGCAGGTGATGCCGGTGTCCATTTCCCCCTGCTCAAGCAGATCATCCGCTGCTGTTCCCATAAAGATCCGGAAAATATTTCCAATTCCAAAATGCACCCATTTGGGCGACTTTTGAGTTCGCTCCGCCACTTCTTTGACGTCGTATGCAGGAAGCCGGATCCCGGCTGCTTCCCACGCCTTACGATCCGCCAGTCCCTTTCTTGTAAGCTTCATCTCACATCCTCCATACATTAAAATTCAGAGCTTTATTCTGTACCAGCCTAGTCGATGTTTCCAACAGAAACTCACAGCTAAGTGGTATCTTTTCCATCTCAACACTTAGGTCAATGGTTTCCCATTGACCTAAAACCTTACTTTAAACCAGACCTTATTACACTTCCGGGTCGACGTCGATCAGCACTTTCATGACCTGCTCCCGGTTTTCGTCAATATACTCGTATGCACGTTGGAAATCCTCAAATGGGAAATGCTTGCTCATCAGCGGTTCAAGCAGGATCTTACCTTCCCTGACCAGGCGGATCGCGTCGACATAATCCTCATGGCGGTACATCATCGAGGTATTGAGATCCAGTTCGGAATCGTTGAGCTTGGCCAGGTCGACCGTCGCCATCTTGCCGAAGACCGCGACCAGGATGATGGTGCTTCCCTTACGGGCATTCTGAATCGCGGCGTTCATGGTGATATCGTTGCCGGCACAGTCATAGATGACGTCCGCCTTGTCGGGACCAAAGGTCTCAACCAGCACCTCTCCCAAATTCCGGTCCCGGGTGTTGGCAACGGCGTCGACACCGACCTCTTTGGCAAGATTAAGGCGCAGGTCCGAGATATCCGTAATCAGAACCTTCTTTGCTCCGAGCGCCTTTGCCGACTGCGCCAGGAGCAGACCGATGGGTCCGCAACCTTCGATGCAGACATTGGCGCCCACAAGATCCGGAAAACGCTTTGCAGCGTGGACCGTCACGGCTAGAGGCTCCATCATGGCTCCCTGGTCATAGGTCATCTCATCCGGTATCGGCGTGCATTTGGACTCATCGACCGCAAAATACTCCGACGCCGTCCCGGTCGTCTGAAAGCCCATGACCTTCAGTTCTTCGCAAAGATTGTATTTTCCGTGGAGACAGGGGTAGCAGTGACCGCAGTAGACCTGGGGCTCGATGACAACCCGCTGACCGACCTCATATTTGGTTGCATACTGACCGCGCTCAACGATCTGGGCGGAGACCTCGTGCCCCTGGGTGACCGGATAGCCGGTATAGGGATGGGTCCCGTGGCAGACGTGGATATCGCTGCCGCAGATCCCGATCCGCTTGATTTTTACTAACACCTGGTCCGGTCCCGGCTGGGGAATATCCACTTCCCGAAACTCAATTTTGCCGGGCTCCGTCATCACTTCCTGCTTCATTTTACTCATGGTTATTACCTCCTGTCTATCCGTTTACAAGATAACATTTAATTATGTTTCATTAGCATCTGACAAGGTTTTTACCTCAACCAGGTCCATGTTCGATCGGCTTCCAGAACACCGGATGCGATAGGGTTCAACTCTGACTTTCTACCGGCAGGACTTCTGCCTTACCAGTCCATATCCTTAATCGCTTCCCGCTCGATTGCCAGTCCCTTCTTGTAGCGGTCCATGAAGGTCTCAAAGCCTGCGATTTCATCCGGCTCCGCTTCGAGAGTTGTCCCGGACAGTCCCGCGAAAATGCGGCGGTCCAAATAGTCCTCCAGCTTCTCTCCATCCTTCTTGTCCGCCAGGTAAGCTGCCAGGACCGCGATCCCCCAGGCTCCGCCCTCGCTGGCCGTATCCATGACCGTGACCGGCGTGCCGACCGCTGCCGCCAGATAGCGCTGGGCGACGCCCTTGGTCTTAAAAAGGCCGCCGTGACCGGTGATGCGCTCGACCCGGACTCCTTCGTCCTTCATCAGGATATCCAACCCGATCTTGACCGCCCCCAAAGAGGTATAAAGGTTGACTTTCATGAAATTGGCAAGGTTGAATCTGCTGTTAGCGGTTCTTAAAAACGCAAGTCTGCCCTCGTTGATAAAGGTGACATTCTCTCCGGAATAGTAGCCGTAGGATAAAAGACCGCCGCAGTCAGGATCACCCTTTAGGGAATTGGTATAGAGCTTGCCGAACAGGTCCCCCATATTGGTTTCATAGCCCATCAGCTCGGAGAATTCTTTAAAAATGCCCACCCAGGCGTTGAGATCGGACGTCCCGTTGTTGGCGTGGGACATGGCACAGGGGAAGCCGGTCGGCGTTGTGACCATATCGATCTCCCGATAGAGCTTGGACAGCGGCTTTTCCAAAACCAGCATGGCGAAGGTCGACGTTCCAGCCGAGACATTGCCGGTTCTGGGCGCAACGGCGTTGGTCGCGACCATGCCGGTTCCGGCATCTCCCTCGGGCGGACAGAAGGGAATACCGGGCTTTAAGGCTCCCGTTTCATCCAGGAAAGCAGCCCCCTCAGGTGTCAGGGTGCCTGCCTGATCTCCCGCGACCAGGACCTTGGGGAAGAGGCCGCGCAGCTTCCAGCCAAAGCCGTAGGGCTCCATAAGCCGATCGAACTTGTCAACCATCCCCTGATCATAGTCGTGGGTCTGGGAGTCGATGGGGAACATACCCGCCGCATCTCCGATGCCTATGACCCGCTCGCCGGTCAGCTTCATGTGGATATAAGCCGCCAGCGTGTAAACCGCGTCGAGATCCTTAACATGGTCTTCGCCGTCCAGGACTCTTTGATAGAGATGAGCGACCGACCAGCGGAGAGGAATATTAAACCCGAGCAGGTCAGTCAATTCATCTGCCGCTTTCTGGGTGTTAGTGTTTCTCCAGGTCTGGAAGGGGGCGATCTGCTCCCCTTCCTTATTTAACGCCATATAGCCGTGCATCATGGCACTGACGCCGATTGCGCCGTATGTGGTCGGTCTCACACCGTATCGGTCCTCCACCTCCTTGCGAACGGAGGCATAGCAGTCGCGGATGCCCGCATGGATTTCGTCCAGACCGTAGGTCCAGACCCCACCCACAAAGGAATTCTGCCAGTCGTGGAAACCGACTGCCAGGACATTTCCTGCGTAGTCGACGAGGACGCCTTTGATTCTGGTCGAGCCAAGTTCTATGCCAAGGGCGGTCTTTCCTTCCTGAATCAATGTTTTTACTGCTTCCATATCCTTACCTTTTAGCCTTCCTGTTTGCTGAAGAAGGCTGCCGGTCCCCCTACGTTTCCCGGTCCCGGCAACCTTTCATCCTTGATTCGTTTTCCTGACAGCTGCCTGTCTTAAGGGACGCAGTCGCTCTTAAGCCGCCTGCTTTTTCTTGGTCAGACAGTCAATGCCGACCGCGATTGCCAGGACCAGCCCCTTGACAACCATCTGGGCATAGGAACTGACATTCATCAAAATCATACCGTTGGTCAAAGAGCCGATGATCAGAACGCCCGCTACGACGCCGGACATACGACCGACACCGCCGTTGACGGAGACACCGCCTAAGACAACGCAGGTGATGACGTCGAATTCGTAGCCCTTGCCGGCTGTATTCTGCGCGGAACCCGCGCGGGACAGCATGACGATCCCCGCCAGCCCCGCAAAGAAACCGGACAGAGCGTAAATGAGATATTTGGTTCTGCTGACCCGGATGCCGGACAGCTCCGCCGCGTCCTCATTTCCGCCGATTGCGTAGAAGAAGCGGCCGAAATAGGTTTTATTCAGGATAAAAGCGCCGACCCCAAAGCAGATCGCCATGATGATGGCACAGATCGGCAGGATGCCGATGGACCATTTGCCAAAGAAACCGAAATTGCTGGTAAAGCCGGAGATCGGCATACCGCCGGAGATCAGGTAGGCCAGACCTTCAAAGATCGTCTGAGAGGCGAAAGTGGCGATCAGGGCGGGAATCCCGATGGTCGATACCATAAAGCCGTTTAACACGCCGACCAGAGTCGCCGCCAGGACGGAAATGATCACTGCCACGATCATGGGCATGCCCATATTGACCATAAAGTAGGCGCAGATGATATTGACAAAGGTAATAATGGACCCAATCGAAAGGTCGATCCCGGCGATCAGGATGACGAAGGTCATGCCGACGGAGGCGATGCCGTAGACGGCGACCTGCCTAAGAATGGCGACCAGGTTGTTGGGTGTGATGAAATTGTGGTTCGCGATAGTGAAAATAATAACTTCCGCGATAAAGACCAGCCAGATCGCGTTGCCCTTCATTAATTTCTTGGTTTTCATTTATGCATCCTCCTTCACAACCTTCGATGCAGCTGCCATGATAGCTTCCGAATTGAATTCACACTTCTCCAAAGCTCCTGTGACGCGGCCCTCGGACAGGATCAAAATCCGGTCCGACATGCCCATCAGTTCCTCCATCTCCGAGGAGATCATCAGGACGCTTCTGCCCTCTTTGACCAGGTCGTTGATCAACTTGTAGATCTCGAATTTGGCTCCGACGTCGATGCCCCGGGTCGGTTCGTCAAAAATGATAATTTGCGAATCTGCCGCCAGCCACTTACCCAGGATAACCTTCTGCTGGTTGCCTCCGGAGAGATTTCTGACCAGCTGATTGAGATTGGGTGTCTTGATTGCCATCTCCTTTTGGTATTTTTCAGCGGTCGCCTGCTCGGTTTTTTCATGAATCACAGAAAATTTGGAAATTCTTTCATAGATCGGCATATTGATGTTGTGCTTGATGGACGATCCCAAAAGGGCGCCGTAGCGCTTGCGGTCCTCCGGTACCAGGGCGATACCAAGGCCGATCGCCTCGTGGGCGCTCCTCGGATTGATCTCCTTGCCGTTTAAGAGGATCTGCCCCTTTTCCTTGGGCGCCGATCCGAAAATCACTTCCGCGATCTCGGTCCGTCCCGCACCGACCAGACCGCCCAGACCCAGGACTTCGCCCTTGTGCAGAGACAGAGAAATATCCTTGTCCCCGTTTCCATAGACATGTTTCAATTCCAGAACTGTCTGACTCATATCTGTGTAATCCGGCCGTTCCGGGTATTTCTGGGTCATTTCCCTGCCGACCATGAGCTTAATCAGCTCGTCCTCCGTCGCGTTTTTCGTAATCAGGGTGTCGATGTACTCTCCGTCGCGAATGACTTCTATCCGGTCTGACAGTTCAAAGATCTCTTCCAGTCTGTGGGAAATGTAAATAATGGCAACGCCATCAGCCTGTAACTTCCGAACCACCTTGAACATATTTTCCACTTCCCTGCTGGTCAGCGGGGCGCTGGGCTCATCCATAATCAGAACCCTGGCATTCTGCTGGATCGCCTTGGCGATTTCAATCATCTGCTGATAGCCGACTGTCAGATTTTTAACCAGCTCAGTCGGGTCAATGCTGATGCCCAGCTCATCAAAGGCCTTCTTCGCCTCCCGGTTCATGGCGCGCCGGTCGATCACCGGTCCTTTACGGATGGGTCTGCCCAGGAAGAGATTTTCCGCCGCGGAGAGTTCCCCCACGTTATTGAATTCCTGGTAAATGATGGCAATGCCGTTTTCCGCCGCCAGCTGGGGTGTCATGCGGTCAAAGGCCTTGCCGTTTACATGAATCTTGCCGGACGTCGGAATCACGGCTCCCGAACAGGTCTTGATCAGAGTCGATTTTCCGGCTCCGTTCTCACCGATCAGAGCGAGAATTTCCCCCTTCTTCAAGTTGAGGGAGACATCCTTTAACGCGACGACACCGGGGTATTCTTTTCTGATATGCTCCAGCTCAAGCACATATTCTTCACTCATAGAAATACTCCTTTGATAAAGGCATATCCTTAAGATTTGCGGAAGCCCCGAGGGCTTCCGCAAAGAAAAGGGTATATAGAGGATATTAGGAAAAGCCTGGGACTCACTTCATACCGGACATGATACTGTCGACATTGTCCGCATCGATCTTGGCAACGGTGCGGAAGATGTTTTTATCCGGCAGCTTGTCGTCAAGGATGAGGGAGAACATGGCCGCACAGTCCTTGGCAGTATCTTCGTCAGAGCCTTCAAATCCGATGATGCCCTTTGATGCCTGATCGCCCGCCTGAATCTGCTGCAGCTGCTGCTTGGTCACGTCCGTCGTAAAGATGCCCATATCCTCCGGCACTTTACCGTTTGTATAGGTTGTCAGCGCTTCATTGGCCCCAATCATAGGACCTGCGCCGATTCCGACGACAACCTTGAGATTCTGATTCTTTTGCAGGATGGTCTCGGTTGCGGTCTGCGCCTCGCTTGGTTCAAGCGCCGGCTGTTCGGCAACGATCGTATACTTGCCGTCCGCCGATTCCTTGAGACCCTCCTTAATACCGTTTCCACGTTCCAGCAGGACCTTGGTCTGCGGATAGCCGAGAACCGCGACCTCTGCCTTCTCCTTTTCGGAGAAGTGCTCATTGATGAATTCGCCTGCCAGTTTACCGATCTCAACACCTAAAGAGGTATTGTCAAGAATCCAGTTGCCGTCGGTATTTTCCATGGGATCGTCCCAGCACATCACCTTGATGCCGGCCTTTTTCGCTTCCTTCGCCGCATCCTCTACCGCGTCAGCATCGGACGGATGAATCATAATCAGGTCGCACTGGGAGGAAATGAAGTTTTCAATCTGTCCGATCTGGGTACCGGAATTGTCCTTGCATTCGACGATGGTGACATCGGCTCCATCTGCCTCCAGCTGCTCCTGCAGGGCCTTCATGACGCCCGCCCAGTAGGCATTGGACAGGGACTGGATCGTGATACCAATCTTCTTGCCCTTTAAATTACTGATATCCGCGCTGTCATAGAGCTCCTGGGAGGCGTTGGTTCCCTTGACGGATCCGGTTCCTTCGGCGGTCGATGCCGCCTCGGTCGCTTCCACTCCCGAAGTCGGCGCTTCCGACTCACCGGTATTGACTGCGCTGCATCCTGCCAGGGTTCCGATTATCATGACTGCTGAAAGCAGTACACCTATTAGTTTCTTTTTCATCTCATCTTCCTCTTTATCTTTCACAGCCTGTTGTTCTGAATTAAAATATTTTCTTCTCCACCTGAATCTTTCATTCAGAAACAGGTAAAGGCTCCGTCTACAATGAAATCAGAGCCGGTCGTAAAGCTTGCGGTATCGCCGGCAAGATAGACGACGATGGATTCCAGTTCCTCCGGCTTGCCCAGTCTGCCCATAGGCGCCATCGCGTTCCACTGCTCAATCAGCGGGATGAGACTGGGGGAATTCAGGGTCAGATCCGTTCCGATATAGCCCGGGCTGATGCTGTTGACGCGGACGCCTCTCTTCGCCCATTCGATCGCCAGAGACTTGGTCAGCTGGATGACGCCCGCTTTTGACGCATTGTAAGCGCACTGAGGCTGGGGGACGTTGACGATGTGAGCCGACATGGACGCGGTATTGATGATGGATCCGCCGCCGTGTTCCAACATGTACTTACCGGCTGCAATATCCGTCAGGAAAATGCCGTTCAAGTTGATGTTGATGACCTTGAGCCACTGTTTCTCATAGTCCATCTTCTCCGCCTGCTCGTTGATGCAGATGCCGGCGTTGTTGTGGCAGAAATCAAGTCCGCCCAGCTCTTCCACAACCTGGGCGACCATAGCGTCGACCTGAGCGGGGGCCGTACAGTCGCACCTGATCGCGATAACCTTGCGTCCGGTCGCCTCCGCGATTTCAACAGCCGTCTTTTGTGCTGTCTCCAGATCCAGATCGACGATGGCGATATCCGCCCCTGCTTCTGCCAGAGCCGTCGCCGTGCATTTGCCGATTCCTCTTGCCGCTCCGGTGACAAACCCTTTCTTACCATCGAGCCGCATCTTTTCAATGATTCCCATAGCTGATCCTCCTTATTCGATCGCTTCATAAAAGGTTTAAAAGTTCCGTTTCCAATTTTTGATAAATGATCCGGCTGCTTGGTTTTGATTTCTCTTTGTTTTACTTTTAATTTAATTTGTCAAATCATTTATCAGA
Organism: Lachnospiraceae bacterium UBA3689; assembly: GCA_002371465.1. Lineage (GTDB taxonomy): Bacteria > Bacillota > Clostridia > Lachnospirales > Lachnospiraceae > Chordicoccus. The sequence continues at coordinate 28,827 of DFIU01000025.1, forward strand.
TTGTAATTACATAATAGACGTTAAAACAAATCCTGTCAATGGCGAGGGATTCACAATTATACGACCGGATTTTTGTAGAATTTTACTATAAGTCTAGTTTTTATAGGATTTTTATCGTTATAATGACGGTCTTTTGATAATTCGGTTTGCAAAAGTCCGGATTCTCTTCTCTTTCATCCAATACAATTTTGAAGTTTTCAGATCTTTATAGTACCGAATTTAATATTTCTTCGTTCTATACCTTTATAACTTAAAGCATATTAAGTAAAGTCGATTTCATAAATTAAGAATCATTTATCCAAATTGAAAAACTCTGCAAAAGCACAAAGTTTCCATTTCGATATAAGGCACTCTTTTCAACCACGCCGCATTCACTGTATGATAGTCAACAAATTAAGATAATCAAATATATGACGGTAATTATCTAAGAGTATTGCTAAAAAAGCAAAGAACGCTTGCCTGCAGATGCAAAGGAACCTTCTAAAGAAGGAAAGAGACGCTCCTAGAAAAAGAAAGGATATTGAAAAATCAAGTCTGGCTGTTTTTGCAAAATCATTTTGCAAAACATTTCTAAAATGGATATAATAAATTTATCACACAACTTATGGCATAAGAAGAGGCAGTTTATGAAAAAGAGCATCACACCCGGTCAGATCAGAGCCGGCAACCGCCAGCTGATCTACAGTTATATCTACAGCCACCCCGCCGTATCCCAGCAGGACCTTGCCTACCAGCTGAGGCTGAGCCGACCGACGGTGTCGTCCAGTCTGGCGGAAATGGAAGAACTGGGCATGATCGAAAAAAGCGGTCAGGTCTCAAGCGAATTTGTCGGCAGGAAGGCGGCTGCCTACTCCATCATCAATACCTACCGCATCGCAGTGGGCGTTCATATCCACGCCCACCACATTACCCTCTCCGCCGTCAATCTCTATGGGGAGATCATCGAAAATGATCATCGGGACCTGGACTTTATCAATGACGAAACCTGTGCGGAAAGGATCTGTGACTGCGTCAAAGACTTCATTGCATCCACCGGCTATCCAGACGAACGGATTCTGGGTGTGAGCATCGTCCTGCCGGGTCTTGTTTCCCCGGATGGGACTCTCGTCACCTACGGCAAGATTCTGGACTGCACCGGACTAAAGATTGAAGCTTTTTCCCGCCACCTCAAGTGGCACTGCCGCTTCATCCACGACGCCTCCTCCGCTGCCCTGTCCGAACTTTGGAATTCCGACCGGTACCCGGATTCCATTTACCTCATGCTAAGTAACCACTTCGGCGCCGCCGCCATCGTCGGAGGAAAAATCCTCTATGGCAGGCACGGTCACGCCGCAACCTACGAACACATCCGGCTTCAAAAGACCGGTGGAGAGACCTGCTACTGCGGGCGAAAGGGCTGTGCTGAGACTCTTCTTTCCGTCCAAAGCCTCTTAAAGGGCTTCCCCGAGGATCTCGACACCTTCTTCGCCAACGTCCGCGCCGGCAAAAAAGAAGAGGCAAAACGCTGGAAAAAGTATCTGGAAGATCTCGCTCACATGATCCGCATCATCCACCTGTCGACCGATACCGACTATTTTTTAAGCGGCGATCTCGCCCCCTACATCACGCAGATGGATGTCAAGCTCCTCTATAAACTGATCGAGGGCAGTATCCCTTTCCCTGAGGAAAATGACTACCTCCACGTCGGTTCCATGCCCGTCTCCGGCATTTCCATCGGCGGTGCCCTCATCATGGTCAAAAATTTCTTAAATCACGCCATGTGACAGATCGCAAAGAGAGGGACAGTTCCGAGTTCTTGCACGGAACTGTCCCTCTCTCATTTCAAATCACTTTAAATTCTAAACGTAGAAGATTTTCCTTGCTCTCTGTCATAGTCTCAGCATCCGATACCCCACCCCGATATGGGTCTGGATGTAGGGGCTGTCCCCAGAGGCGTGCTGCTCCAACTTCTTGCGGAGCGAAGCCATAAAGACCCGAAGGGACGCCATGTTACTCTCCCAGTTGGCGCCCCAGACCTCCTGGGTGATAGTCTTATAGGTCAGGACTTTGCCGACATTTCTGGAGAGCATGACCAGCAGTTTATACTCATTGGGGGTCAGATGGATAGGGGTGTCCGCCATGGTGACGGTCCCCGCCGCGTAATCGACCCGCAGCTCCCCATTGGTGAAAACGGCATTTTCCTCCGCTTCCTGGGACTGCATAAAGGCGAGCCTCCGTGCCGTCACCCGAATTCGAGCCAGCAGTTCCTCAACCGAAAAGGGCTTGGTCAGATAGTCATCCGCTCCATTGTCGAGCGCCTCAATTTTGTCGCTGTCTTCACTCCGGGCGCTGATGACAATGATGGGCACATTGGACCAGGTCCGGATCTTCTTGATGACCTCCACCCCGTCAAGATCGGGCAGACCCAGGTCAAGAAGGATGATATCCGGATTGTGAGAGCTAGCCTCCATCAGGGCTTCATTGCCGTTGGCTGCCGTCAGATAACGGTAACCATGTGTCTTTAACGTCGTCCTAATCAGATTTCTGACCGGGGCATCGTCCTCCACAGTCAGAATCTGCACCTCTTTTGCCATAGTTTCAACTCTCCTTACGCCACTGCAGGCAGTCTTTATCAAATAAACAGTCAGATAAAGCTCACACCTTACCAATCAATCCGCTTTCTCTGATACAAATCGTGGATTTCCCACTCATCTGCTTTTCTATCTTTCTTCCGCCAGTTCTTTTTCCGGCAGGGAAAAGGTAAAGACCGTCCCCCGGGGATGGTTGTCCCGGACATCGATTCGCCCGCCGTGCGCCTCCAAAATGGACTTGCAGAGCGCCAGCCCCAGCCCCAGGCTCCTGCGGCTGTCCGCAATTTTCCTGGCTCCCGTATAAAAAAGTTCAAAAGCCCGTGCCTTCGCCTCATCGCTCATGCCCGGTCCGTTGTCGGCGACGGAGACAAAGACATTGTGTCCCGCCTTGCCCGAAGAAATCTGAATCTCGGACCCTGCCGGCGTATACTTGACCGCATTGTTGACCAAATTGACCACGACCTGGACCATGAGCTTGGGATCGAGGTCCGCCAGCAGCAGGTCCTCGGAGGGCTTAATAGTCAGGTGGTGGTCCGCGATCTTCTTATCGACGTGGCGTATCGCCTCATCGATCACATCATCGATCAGCTCGGTCTGCCTGGTAATTTTCACCTGGCCGTTGGTCAGCCTGGTGACCGCCAGCAGATTTTCCGCCGTATTAATGAGCCATACGGAGTCATCATAGATATCGCGGTAAATTTCCTTCCTGTTCTGGTCCGTCAGTTTCTCTTCCTGATGCAGCAGGGTATCGGCATTGCCGTAAATGGAAGTCAGCGGCGTCCGCAGATCGTGGGACAAGGACCTGAGCAAATTGGCTCGCAGCTCCGCATCCCTGGCGAGAACCTCCGATGCCTCCTTCTCCTTGGCATTCTTATCATTCTCCGCCGCCAGAGCGCACTCGCCCAGGATCGAATTACAGGTGCTGAAGGCAAAAGAGCCGATCTCAATTTTCTCCCTGGGAATCCCGATGACGCCGTAGACCCGGTTGCGGGTTGCGGCAGGCAGGTAGCACCGCCCCGCCCGGGGATAGGTCCCGGTTCCGGCTCCCGCCGGTGTGTGGTTGTACCAGGCGTACTCCGCCGCCCGCTTGTCGTCCGATCCCGGCTCCAGCGGTTTTTTCAGATCCTGCGGCCACATAAGGTAGGGGCTGCCGATCCCTTTTTCATTTGCCGGATAAAGAACAATGGACGTTCCAATCAGCTTCACGATCTGCCGACCGCCGATCTCCAAAATCGCCTCCTCCCCCTCTGCCTGCTGCAAGAGCTGGTTGGTATCAAAGAGGATGCGGATCCGGTAAGCCCTTTGGGCGGTCTGCTCCGCGTATTCCTTAAGGCGCGACGCCAAAAGCCCCGTCATGATGGCGGCAATGAACATGACGCCGAAGGTCACCCAATAGCCGGTATCGTAGGCATGAAAGGATAGGAACGGGGGCGTGAAGAAGAAGTTGAAAATGATGACGCTGGCAGCGGACGCCAGCACGCCAAAGCCCCAGCCGCTGGTCATCACGGCTATGATGAGGACCGCCAGGATGTAGAGGGTAATGATGTTGGCGTCGCTGACTCCGGCGCGGGCAAATAAAAATCCCAGAACCGTCGCAAATGATAAGGCAAGGAGGCTTTTTAAAACGTCCTTGGCGATATGTTTTCTCCCCCTTGCCGCAAAGAACTTGTGTCGTTGCGCCCGGCTCTGTCTTTCCGGATCGGGTATGATATAGACTGCCGCATTTCGCACCTGCTCCATCAGCCGGTCCGTCAGGGTCTTCTGAGGCAGCAGGCGGAAGGTCTGCGGTCCGCTCTGCCCGATCACGATCTTGGTGATCCGGTTGAGGCGGGCGTATTCCGCGATGCTGTGGGCGATATCATCTCCGTAGGTCCGCTCGATTCTCGCCCCCTTCACCCTGGCAAACTCAATGTTTTCATCGAGCCGCTTCTGGTCCTCCGGGGACAGGAGCGCAGAAGACGGAGTCTCCACGAATATAGCCGTGAAGACTCCGTGATAGACGTCCGCCATTTCCGCGCCGGATCTGATGATCGATTGATTGGAAGGTGCTGCCGACAGACACACCAGAATGTGTTCATCCATAAGTATGTTTTTTCTTCAGTGAAACGGTAAAAGGTTTGGCTGTTCCGATATTGATCTGACCAGTTCTGTCATGCATAACCTTACTATTTTTCACACGAATGTCAACGTCTGCCGGAACTTTCCGGGAAATGCGGCTCTTCTTAACTGCAGGCTTTCTCACCTTTTCCGGATCTTTAAAAAATGAAGACCTGGCACGGCTGACCTTGCGGTCATTTTTAAGCCGGATCTTCTCGATGCGGCGGTCGCTATCCCTGCCGGTCCTCGCCCCATCGAGAAAGGAAGCATATTTTTTTACTGCCAGATATAAAATCGCCAGCGTCAGCGGAAAACTGATAATAATCACCAGATTGAGCATCATATGGATCCCCTCCTTCTTTACCACCTTGCCCCGTCACTTATCACCGAAGCATCTTTGAATATCTTTTTGACTTGCCAGAACCAACATGGTCTGTCCCTCTTCGAGGAAGAATTCCGTCCCGACCGCAATCTCCATGTTGTCGCCGTCCTTGACCGCCATGATGTTGATGTTGTATTTCTTTCTGACATCCAGTTCGCCGATGGTCTTGCCGACCCAGCTGCCCGGCACAAGAACTTCAAAGATCGCGTACTCATCAGTCAGCTCCAGGTAGTCGAAAATGTTGTCCGATCCGACCCGCATGGCTGTCCAGTTGGCCATCTGCTTCTCCGGATAGACGATCTCATCCGCCCCGTTTCTTAATAAGAGGCGTTCCTGCGTATCCTTGGAGGCTCTGGAAATAACCTTGGCGGCCCCCAGATCCTTCAAAAGGGAGGTCGTCTCGATGGAGGCGAGGACGTCATCCCCGATTGCAACGACACAACCGTCAAAATTGGCGACGCCCAGGGTCTTTAAAAATTCCGGATCGGTGGAATCCCCCACGATGGCGTTGGTCACATAGGGGGCGACCGCCGAAACCCGTTCCTCATTGTTGTCGACCGCCATCACCTGGACATTCATATCGTTGAGCCGCTTGGCAATCCGAAAGCCGAATCTGCCGCAGCCAATCATTAAAATTGTTTTCATCATCATTATTCACCTCTTCATCCAACTGTTATCTTTTCCGGGACGAACCGGGAGTTGCCGCTGCTCATGGCCGGCAGGGCCGCAAAGATCAGTGTCAGACCTCCCACTCTTCCAAAGTACATAAGCAGTATGAGGATCAGATCCGAAGCCGCCGACAGGGTGGGCGTCACGCCCAGGGTCAGACCGACCGTTCCGATCGCGGATGCCGTCTCAAAGAGACAGGTCAGCACCGGCAGCCCCTCAATCCGGCTGATCATAAAGCCTCCCAAAAGGAAGAGAATCAGGTAGAGTAAAAAGACCGAAACCGCATTTCTTACGATGTCATCCTCGATTCGCCTGCCGAAACAGACGGTATCCCGCTGCCGCCGCCAGACGGCTGTCACCGCCATAATAAGGATCGAAACAGTCGTAACCTTCATGCCGCCCGCCGTCGATCCCGGAGCGCCTCCGGTCAGCATCAGCATAATCAAAAGGCTCTGCCCCACATCCGTCATCTTAGTCAGATCGACAGAATTAAAACCGGCTGTTCTGGGCGTCACCGCCTGAAAGAAGGAGGATAAGATCCGCTCGCCGACCGGCTGGTTGGAAAATTCTCCGAAGAAAAAGTAAACCGCCGGAACCAGGATCAAAATAAGGGTCGCTGTCAGGATCACCTTGGTCTGCATCCTGTATTTTCGGATCTGCCCCCGATTGGCGAGGATGTCGTTCCAGGTCAGAAACCCCAGGCCCCCGCTGACGATAAGCGCCATAACCGCGATCAGGATCACCGGGCTTGCGGAATAAGAAGTCAGGGACGAATAGGGGGACCGGACGCCAATCAGATCAAATCCCGCATTGCAAAAAGCGGAAATCGAGTGAAAGGCTGCGTACCAGAGCCCTTTTGCAATTCCGAAATCCCGGATAAAGACCGGCGCCATGACTGCCATGCCGACAAGCTCGGCAATGAACACGACTTTAAAAATAAAACGCGCCAGCCTGACAATACCGCCGACCTGGGGTGCCGACAGGGCATCCTGCATGGTGCTTCTTTGCATTAAGGAAATCTTCCGTCCCGCCAACATGGCGATCGCGGACGCTATCAGCACGACGCCCATGCCGCCGGCCTGGATCAGGGTCAGGATGACCGCCTGACCGAAAGTGGACCAGCCGGTCGCCGTATCCCGAACCACCAGCCCTGTCACGCAGACAGCGGAAGTCGAGGTAAAGAGGGCGGTCAGGATGCCGGCGCTTTTGCCATCCCTGGAAGCGATGGGGAGCATCAGGATCAGCGCTCCCACCAGGATCAATCCGGCAAAGCCAAAGACAATCACCTGGAAGCTATTCATTTTTTTTCCGTGAAGCAGTTCCATTTTGCGGTCCTTTCTTTTTTCTGTCTTCATTTTCACATGGACCACATAAAGTTGGTGTTAAGGAAATCGGGATCGTATTAAGATTGTATTAAGATACATGGGAAAGAATTGCAGGTAAGACCTGTCCGACTGGACTGAGTGGATAGCTGTAAGATGTAACTTCATACAAAATCAACGATGGACAAAAGACAAACAGTACAAAAAAGAAGCCTCTGCCTAAGCAAAGACTTCTCAATAAGGAGCAGGGGAAGAGGGAGTCGAACCCCCATTGACGGTTTTGGAGACCGCTCTCCTACCATTAGAGGATTCCCCTACTTGTTCTTGCGAACAAAAAATATTCTAGCATAGTTCTGCAAAAAACGAAAGCATTTTTTTCGATTTCTCCTCTTGAATTGCGCCAAATTTCAGATTTCCGTCAACAAAGAAGAGGATTTATGGTATGCTATACGCTATCGGATTCATTGGGCAAAATGCATTTTCTAAGCAGATATTTAGGAGGCTTTCCATGAAGATCGCAATGGCGCAGATGTCGATGACAAATGATAGAACAAAAAATCTGAACCGGTCTCTTGACTATATCAGGCAGGCGGAACATACCGACCTCCTCTTCTTTCCGGAGGTTCAGTTGACTCCCTTCTTCGCTCAATACCATGCCGCGGAACTTCAGGATCAGACCGGGCTGACCGTGGACGATATCGTCACCTCTCCCGAGGAGGACGTCCTGCGCCGCTTCCGGACTGCCGCTGCCGACGCCGGAATCTATGTCTCGCCCAACATTTACCTCAGGCAGGAGGACGGAGCTTACGACACATCCCTTCTGATCGATCCCTGGGGCAAGGTCATCGGGGACGCGGAGATGGTCCACGTCGTCAGTGCCCCTCATTTCTATGAAACCGAATACTATACGCCGTCCAGAAATGGCTTTGAAGTCTTCGACACCCGCTTCGGGAAAATCGGCATCGTGATCTGCTTCGACCGCCATCTGCCGGAGAGCATTCGGTCCTGCGCCGCTCAGGGGGCGGACCTGGTCATCATCCCGACAGCCAATATCAAGGCAGAGCCGATCGACGTCTTCCGCGCGGAGCTGATCGCCGCTGCCTACCAGAACACGGTCTGCATCGCCATGTGCAACCGGGTCGGTTTAGAGGGCGATATGGACTTCGCCGGTCACTCCCTGGTGGTCGACTGCAATGGGCAGATCCTGCTGGAAGCGGACGACCAGGAAGCTCTTTTGACCTGCGATATCGACTTATCCTGCGTGGAAGAGGCGAGGACGGCTCGTCCCTATCTAGACGTCCGCCGGCCGGCTATGTACCACTGAAATCAAAAGCAGAGTTCGTCTGCTTCTGTCAACATTGAGGAATCTATGTCAAAACGAAAAGAACTGGAACTTTATCAAAAGATTGAACGCAGCATCATCACCAAATACAGAAAAACCCTCTGGCACCCCTTTATCGACGCCGTCGCAAAATATCAGCTGATCAACGAAGGCGATAAGATCTGTGTCTGCATCTCGGGCGGCAAGGATTCTTTCTGCATGGCCAAGCTGATCCAGGAACTGCATGCCCACGGAAATGTTCATTTCGATGTGGTCTACCTGGTCATGGACCCCGGCTACAACGAGATCAACCGTGCCAAGATCGAGCGCAACGCTGCCCTCCTCCATGTGCCGGTCGAGATCTTTACCTCCAACATTTTCGACGTCGCCAATTCCCAGGACCGCAGTCCCTGCTACCTCTGCGCCAAGATGCGCCGGGGCTGGCTCTACAACAAGGCAAAGGAGCTGGGCTGCAACAAGATCGCCCTGGGTCACCATTTTAACGATGTCATCGAGACCACCGTCATGAGTATGTTCTACTCCTCCCAGATTCGTGGCATGATGCCCAAGCTCTACAGCGATAATTTTGAAGGGATGGAGCTGATCCGTCCCATGTACAAGGTCCACGAGGACGCCATCATTTCCTGGAAAAATTACAACGATCTCGAATTTATCCAGTGCGCCTGCCGCTTTACGGAAAATTGTTCCACCTTAAAAAGCGGTAAAAGTATATCCAAGAGACAGGAAATCAAGCAGCTGATCAAGCGGCTGAAGCAGGATACACCCGATCTCGATCAAAGCATCTTCAACGCGATTCACTCCATCCAGCTCGACACCCTGCCGGGCTGGACCTATCGCGGAGAAGACCACAGTTTTCTGGAACATTACGATTTATGATTGGTCCGGGCTGTTCTTTACTCAAGATGGTCTGCGCCGTCAGCCGCCTGTCACTTCCCGGGTCGGCATCGGTCCGACCGGCTGATCCTCGCTGTAGTAGACAACGACCGGATAACCGATCTCCATGGTCTCATAGATGGTCTTTGAGGCGTCGAGCGGCGTATTGACGCAGCCGTGGGATCCATCCGTCTTAAAGATCTGACCGCCGAAAGAGCTTCTCCAGCTGGCATTGTGGATACCGCAGCCGCCGTTAAAGGGCATCCAGTAGGTGACATCCACATTGGTCGTCTTAAAATGTGCCGGCGACTTCTTGGCGTCAATCGCCCAGACGCTGCCGGACGGAGTTGCCATGCCGGCGGCTTCATTTCCGGTCACCACGTCGGTCTCCACGATCTGCCTGCCGTCCTTGTAGCACCACATCTTCTGCTGGGAAATATTGACTTCCACATAAGTCCCGCCAATATCATTTTCACCACGGTCCTCCGCGCTGTATTGGTAGACCGCCTGCGCGTCGCCATTTGCCTGACCGGTCTTGATGGCTTCGATCATGGCCGCCCCGGTCCTGTCCTCATCCATCGCCCAGCCATAATCTCCGCCTCCAGCCAGATGGATGGTCCTGCCGGAATGAGTCTTAAAATCACGCGCCAGACCGAAGGTATCGGTATCGTGTGCCATCTGATCGGCGAATGCCACAGCTTTTGAAGCGTCCAGATCGTAGGAGCCGTCGTCCTTTTTGACCATCCAGCCGGCAATCATACCGGAATCCACGATATAGGTCTTGCCCCTTAAATGGTAGGTCTGTGTAGCAGCAATCCAGCCGTTGTACTGATCCGCCTGCGCCTGCAGCGCATTCTTATCGGCGGGCTGAGTGATAGTCTCATAGAGCCCCGCCTTGTCAAAGTCAATGGAAGTTTCCTTCTTTAAAACCGCCTGCCTGACCGCTTCAACAGTCTCATCGACTTTTAATTTCGAGCCGTCATCACCGTCCGATACGGAGAAAGTCGAGCCGTCAAAAGACAACGCCGCATCGACCGGCGCTTTCATATGTTCTTCCTGAAAACCGGTCAGTCCCTCGACTGCATTTTTCAGCTTGTCCTCATTGACATCGAACTTGACATCGACGGTCAGGTTCTTTCTGCCGGACAGTTCCCGGAACCACAGCCCGCTGTCCTGGTCCTTCAGCAGCTTTTCGAGCCCGCCGTCATCCCGATAGGAGATGCCCAACGCCGTCGATCCCAAAGATTCATTTAAATTGTCGCGTTCCGCAATCGCCAGTTCATAGTCATTGACGTCATCTTCCAGCTCTTTTTTGACCTCTTCCGCGGTACGGTTGGATGCCGCATGACCGTTGACATAGGTCCCCGGCAGAAAATGAGTCGAATACCGGCTTCTGCCTGCCCCATAGACCCCTGCTCCCAGGAGAATGATGGCTGCCGGTATGGCGATCAATAAGGTTGTTTTTGTCTTTCGTTTCAAGTCTTTACCCTTCGTTTCTCAAAAAAGATTTTCTCAAACATTAAAGTTCCCTTGCCTGAAGTTGGCGCCGCCCTTTCGGCGGCACCTTATAGCCCCTCCATAACACGGCGGGCGGCAAAGACGCCCGACGCGGACGCGTGGCTGAGCGAATGGGTCACGCCGCTGCCGTCCCCGATCACATAGAGCCCCTTGTAGGGAGTCTCCAGGTTCTCGTCAAGGTCGACCTCCATGTTGTAGAACTTGACCTCGACGCCGTAGAGCAGGGTGTCATCATTTGCCGTTCCCGGCGCGATCTTATCAAGAGCGTAGATCATTTCGATGATGCCGTCAAGGATTCGCTTGGGCAGAACCAGACTCAGATCACCGGGCGTGGCGCTTAAGGTCGGCTGAACCGTACTCTCCGCGATCCGCTTCTCATTGCTCCGTCTGCCGCGCTCCAGATCACCGAACCGCTGCACAATGACGCCGCCGCCCAACATATTGGACAGGCGGGCGATGCTCTC
>DFIU01000025.1:40125-44931 GCA_002371465.1 Lachnospiraceae bacterium UBA3689
AGCCGTTGCTGTCCTTAAAGGGCTCAGAGAAGTGCTTGGAGACAAGCAAGGCGAAGTTGGTGTTGTCGGTCTTTTTGGACGGATCTTCAAAGCTGTGCCCGTTTACCGTGACGATACCGTCCGTATTTTCATTGACGACGATGCCGTTAGGATTCATGCAGAAGGTCCGGACCTGGTCCTCGAACTTTTCCGTCCGATAAACGATCTTGCTCTCGTAGAGCTTGTCGGTCAGGTGGGAAAATACAACAGCCGGCAGCTCGACGCGGACACCCAGGTCCACCCGGTTAGACAGGGTCGGGATCTTGAGATCCCTGCAGACGCCCTCCATCCATTTGCTGCCGCTTCTGCCGACGGAAATAATACACTGCCTGCAGCCGGCGCTCTCATTTTTAAAGAAGACGCGATAGCCTCCCTCCTCTTTTGCCTCCACCTTGTCGATCGGCGTCTGGAAATGGAAGTCCACCTTATCCTTCAGCAGTTCATAGAGTTGTCCGAGAACGACATAATTCTTATCCGTCCCCAGATGACGGACCGAGGCGTCCAGCAGCTGCAGCTTGTTCTGGATGCAGAGCTTTTTGATATCTGACCCGGCTGTCGAGTAGAGCCTGGTCCCCTCCCCGCCGTGCGCCATGTTGATATCATCGACGTACTTCATCAGCTCCATGGCCTGATCTCTGCCGATATGCTCGTAGAGCGTGCCGCCGAAATCGTTGGTAATGTTGTATTTTCCATCGGAAAATGCGCCCGCGCCGCCGAATCCATTCATAATCGAACAGACCGGGCAGTTGATACAGGTCTTGATCTTGTCGCCGTCGATCGGACAGTGCCGCTTCTTAAGCGTGTAGCCGGTATCAAATACCGCCACCTTCAGATCCGGCCGCCTGGTCGCAAATTCATAGGCGGAATAAATGCCGCCCGGACCAGCTCCGATAATAATGACATCATAATTCAAATCCACCACCCCTTTATGGAAAGAAGCGCCAGACCAAATCTTCGTCGATTTCGCCTGACGCTTTTCTGCCTCAAAATGAACGACTCATTTGGTTCTAAATTGTAACACAAAATTTCCTTGAATCAAAGAGTTCTGCCAATAATCCCGATTGAAAGAGTCGGATTAGTCAGAATTATATCTGCATAGCAACTTCATACGCTCTCCAGATGACCGACCTCAGGTTGCCGACCTTGAGGCAGTCCCCGACCAGGTGGATGTGTCTGCCCTCCGCTGCCAGCGGCGTCGGCAGGTAACCGGCGGAGCTGATGACCGAATCACATTCGATCTCCACTTCCTTGCCGTCTTTATCCTTGCAGATAATATAGCCGTCATGGACCGACGATAAGGAAGTCTCCAGATAGACCGGGGTCTTATGCAGGGCGAACCACTCTCTTAAGTAGGAACTGTTGGCAAGGCAGACCCCCTTCTGCGCCATCAGATCGTCCTTCATTTCCACGATAATCGGCTGCTTGTCCTGAAGTGCCAGCTCGTAGGCGATTTCACAGCCGGTCAGCCCGCCGCCGATCACGGCGACCTTATTTCCGACTTCGTGTCCCCGCAGATAGTCGCAGGCTTCAATGGTCTTGTCAAAGCCCGGTACGTTCCGCAGGATTCTGGGCGCAGACCCGGTAGCGATAACCAGCTCCTGTCCCTTGAACTCCTCCGCCGACTGAATCTCCGTATTGAGGTGGACTTCAATGCCAAGATCATGGATCTGCTTTTTGTACCAGCGCAGCAGGTCGCGGAGGCGGCCCTTGTAGGATTCGGCGCTGGCGGCAATAAATGTTCCTCCCAGCTCGCCTGTCTTTTCATAGATGACCGGCTCATGCCCCCGCTTTTTCAGATCGATCGCCGTCTCCATGCCGCCGATTCCGCCGCCGATGATGATGACTCTCCTGGACTTTAGAGCCTTTCTTAAATGGTGGCGATCCCACTGCAGAGTCTCCGCGTTGACCGCGCACCGGCTCAAATGCAGGCTGTCCTCCATATCCTGATCATTGGGCACGCCCTTGTAGTGGCTCATATTGAAGCAGCCGTTGTGGCAGAGGATGCAGGGGCGGATATCGAGCTTCCTGCCCTTCATCAGCTTGGTGACCCACTCCTGGTCCGCCAGGAAATTTCTGGCAAAACCTGCTCCGTCCAGCCTGCCCTCTTTGACCTCTTCCGCCGCCTTGTAGGGATCAAGCCTGCCGGCTGCCACCACCGGAATATCGACGACCTTGCGGATCTGCTCGACGTCCTCCAGGTTGCAGTTTTCCGGCATATAGATAGGCGGATGCGCCCAGTACCAGGCGTCGTAGGTCCCATTGTCGCAGTTGAGCATATCATAGCCCGCATCCTGCAAATATCTGGCAGCCTCTTTCGACTCCTCCATATCCCGACCGACTTCCTCATAGTCCTCGCCCGGCAGAGCCCCCTGGCGGAAGCCCTTGGTTTTGGAAATGACCGAGTAGCGCAGGGAGACCGGGAAATCGTCCCCACAAGACGCTTTAACAGCTTTGACAATCTCCACCGGGAAACGGTAACGGTTCTCAAAAGATCCGCCATATTCGTCCGTGCGGTGATTGACATATCTTAAGGTGAACTGGTCTAAAAGATAGCCCTCATGAACGGCATGAATCTCCACACCGTCCACGCCCGCATCCTTCAAAAGCTTTGCGGTTTTGGCAAATGCCTCCACAAACTCCTGAATTTCCGGGATTGTCATTTCCCGGGAGGGGACCAGGTCCGACCAACGGTTGGGGACCGAAGAGGCGGATGCTGTGATCTTGTCAATGTCAAAGACCGGCTTCGCCGCCTTCCGAAGGACAGGATTGGTGTAGATCTTCTCCATCGACCTGCTGATCGTAAAAGAGCGGCCGAAGCCAGCCGTTAGCTGGACAAAGAGCCTGGCTCCCGTTTTATGAAATTCCGGCAGCCACTTGGCGAGGTCCTTGTACATTTTCTCATTTTTATAGAGCCACTGCCCCATAATGGGGTTGTAGACAGGCTGGCAGCCCGGCAGGACCAGACCCACATTATTTCTTGCGACACGCAGAATATAGTTCGCGCCCATCTTGTCAAAATGATTCCGCTCCATCCAGCCGAACAGGTTAGTTCCGCCCATCGAGGTCATGACGATCCGGTTCTTGATCTGACAGTTTCCAATCTTCCACGGGGTAAATAAAGGCTTTAATTCCTCTTCCATCTTGCTACCATCCTTATCACTATTACACTTCTTGAAACATCTCTTTGAGACTGCCTCTCTTAGATACTCCTTCTCTTTGCAAAGTTCTATTGTAATTTGATTTGTTCCGAATTGCATATACTAAGAGTCTCCAAACTGAGCCTCGGTTCAAAACAGTTCCGGATGACGGTCCAGGGCATCCTCCTCCGTAATCTGACGTATCACCTTGCAGGGAACTCCCGCCGCGATGCTATTTGCCGGAATATCACGCGTCACGACACTGCCCGCTCCAATCACGCAGCCATCCCCGATCGTTACGCCGTTGCAGATGGTCACATTTGCCGCAATCCAGCAGTTGTCCCCAATCGTGATCGGCTGGGCGTACTCCTGATCGGTCCAGCCCCCGTCCTCCTTCTGATAGAGGTTACGATCCTGCCACCTCAAGGGATGAACCGGGGTCATAATCGATACATTAGGTCCGAAAAATGCATTTTTCCCGATCCTAACCGGTGCGCAGTCCAGGCAGGTGAAATTAAAATTGAAATAAGAATCCTCGCCGATTTCCGTATTCCAACCGTAATCAAACTGAATGGGTCCCTGAAAATAGACCCCCTCAGCAGCATTCGGGACCAATTCCTTGGTCAGCCTCTCCCTCTCCTCTTCTTCGGTCTCAAAGGTCTGGTTGTACTCCTGGCTTAAGCGGTGGGCTTTCTCCCGTCCCGCAACCAGCTCCGGATCGGTACAGTCATAGATTTTTCCCGCACACATCTTCTCTTTTTCTGTCATTGTTTCCCTCACCTTTCACGTTTATGTTATTCTATGTTTTTTATGTAGAGCTTTTTTTATAAGTAGCCTATCACTGATCTTGTTTATTGATCTTCTTTACCAATCTTTTTTACTGATCTTCTTCTCTGGGACTAGTCATTATTTTTATTTTATGCGATTCTATGGGAAAGGCTATGTCTTTTTTATGGAATCACCAAAGCTTTATAACCATATAAGTTCTCTTCCTGATAATATGGTGCTCAGTTCTTACTCCTGCGCGGGTTGTTAAAACAGCGTACTCATACTCACAAAAAGGACGGGCTGCGAAAAAAGTTATTTTCACAGTCCGCCCCTTCAGATCCTTCATCAGCTTCCGCTCCCCGATCAAAGATCGGGTCAGGTGCTTTATTCAACCTTGCTGAATTCGTCCTTGCCTACGCCGCAAACCGGGCAAACAAAGTCATCCGGAAGATCTTCAAATGCAGTTCCCGGTGCAATCCCGTTATCCGGATCGCCAACTTCCGGGTCATATTCATATCCGCATACGTCACATACATACTTATCCATAACCATACCTCCTGATATTTGCCAGACACTTATACTAGTCAGTTGTCTGTGCTTTTCTAAAAGCTAGCTTTATTATGCCTAATTAGTCCCACAATTACAATATGTAAATTTTGATTTTTCACTTAGATTGCCATGATCTTTCCGGAGATTTTAGTTGGGAACATTTTTTAAAGCACAAAAAAGGACCTGACCGAAGCCAGTTCCTCATCTCTACATACCTTCAAAACCGCATATACGAATCATTCAGACGTTCGACCGGAACGTCAGCACCTATGTCTGACTTCCCGACCACCTTTTGGTCAAGTCCTCGTCCGAT
>DFIU01000014.1 GCA_002371465.1 Lachnospiraceae bacterium UBA3689
TGTTTTTGTTTCCGTTTCAAGAAACGGTAAAGAAATTTTCGAGTTTTGTATGTGTTTCACTGTTCAGTTATCAAGGAACTTGAGTTTTATTTTGCTGTCTTCTCTCGTCGACAGCAAGAAATAGTATATGGCTCGTTGTGACGTTTGTCAACAACTTTTTTAGAAAGTTTTAAGATTTCTCAATCGCTTTCCTGCCATGTTTTGTTCGGCCCGGATCAATGGTCCGTGACGCGAACGAGTGCTATCATACCGCGGGATCTCTGCCTCGTCAAGGGGAATTTTTTAATTTCTCATAGCTCTCCCGGCTCAGCTCCCGGTCAAAAGCCTCCAGAAGCCCGACCCGCGCCTCTTCCTCGTCCGGACCTTCGATCCAGACGTCCAGGACAGCCCCTTCGTATGCCTTGAGCGCGATCATACCCATGAGGGATTTGCCATTTAGCTTGTCTCCATCCCTGCCGATCGTAATCTTGCTGACGTATTTTTCCGCAGCCTTGGTGATGTTGGCAGCCGGTCTTGCGTGCAGTCCGATCGGACTTGTGATCTTATATTGAAAATAGACCATTTCCACCTCCTGTATCATCCTAAGAAATACGTACTCATTATACAGGATCTTTATTGCAAAATTATGACGAAGCCGAAGATACCGCTGCTCTCATCACTCAAAAATGCCTGCAGCCCCAAGTACCTTCTCTTCAATCCTCTGCAAGACATCACTTTGTCCCAGATCAATACTTGCAGCTATCATAACAATATTGCCCCAAGTCATCCTAGAAAAATGTTCATACTACACCGGCATTCAATCTTTCACGGGTTAAAAGACCAGTTTACTCCCCCTTAAAGTAATACCCCTTCCCCCACGCGGTCAC
This sequence comes from Lachnospiraceae bacterium UBA3689, assembly GCA_002371465.1. Taxonomy (GTDB): domain Bacteria; phylum Bacillota; class Clostridia; order Lachnospirales; family Lachnospiraceae; genus Chordicoccus. The sequence continues at coordinate 867 of DFIU01000014.1, forward strand.
AATGAGCGTCGGGTCCTGGGGGTCCACCTCCAGTTTCTGGCGCAGCTTGCGGATGTGGACCATCACGGTATTGGCGGCGCCCCGGTAGAATTTCTCCTGCCAGACTTTCTCATAGAGCATCCTGACCGTCAGCACCTTCCCCGCCTGTTGCATAAAGTAAGCCAACATCTGGAATTCCGTGTCTGTCAGGCGGACCTCTTTTCCATCCTGCTTTGCCCTGTGGTTGCTCAGATCCAGTTCAATACCCCACTTCCGGATGTATACCGGATTTGCTTCTTCCGGGATTTTCTGCGTCCGTCTTAAGATCGCCCCAATTCGCATGATCAGTTCCCTGAGGGAAAAGGGCTTGGTCAGATAGTCGTCCCCTCCGGCGCCAAAGCCCTGAACCAGGTCCTCCTCTTCCGACTTTGCCGTCAGAAAGAGGATGGGGACGTCGGATTTCTTGCGGATATCCCGGCAGACCTCATAGCCGGACATGCCCGGCATCATCACGTCCATAATAATCAGGTCGATCTCACTGCTGAATTGAATCAGGGCATCCGACCCATTTTCCGCGCAGAGGACGTCATAGCCCTCCTGCTGCAAAAGTTCGCGGACGGATTCCCGGATCTCCGCTTCATCTTCAACCACCAACAATTTCTGTTTCATTGCTCTCACCTTCTTCCCCCTCTCCCCTGTCGATCGGGAAGACCAGCGTCATCGCGTATTCCAGCTTTTCCGACTCCTTTCTTACTTTCGACTTGCCCTTTATCAGCCGCATCATATTGGAAATATTTCTTGTTCCAATCCCGGTCCCATGATTGGACATCTCCTGGTAGGCAATCTTATTTTCGACCGTAAAGGAAACGGTCTCATCCGTACAGTTGGAATAGATCTCGATGCAGGACCCCGGCTCCGCGTATTTTTCGATATTGGAAAGAAGATTGGACACGATCCGGCTCATAAAGGAAGGAGAAAAGCGCACCGGCACCTCTGGAAAATCCAGTCGGTCCGTATTGACCTCAAAGCCCTCCTCCTTAAGCATCAGAATGAGTTCCGAAAAATGATCGCCAAAAGCGGACCTGGTCCGCTCCGGTCCCAGAAGGCTCACCTTGGTTTTATCATTTAAAATGAAACTGTCGAACAGATCGTCGGTCATCTCCCCCAGCTCAAGGGTCGTCTCCTTGATCTTGTCCAGGTAAGTCCCGACCTCTTTCATGGTCTGCGCCCTCTGCGCCAGCTCCAGATAATTCAAAATAATCGTAATCGGCGTCCTTAAATCATGGGAGACCCCGCTGACGAATTCCTGCCTCTCTTTCTCCCGCTTCTCCCGCTTGCGGTTCAAGTCCAGCAGTTCCGCTCTGGCGCGATCCACCTGGAAGGCAAGATGGGACAGCTCATCCGCCCCTTTCACCGTAATCGGATGGTTCAGATCCAGGTCCTGGGCAGTTGCAGCAACCGAAATTTCCGAATCCAAGAGCCGAATCCGCCTAATCACCTTGCGAATGCCCAGAGTCAAGATGACAATCCAGACCAGCACGCTGACCATCAGACAGGCGAGGCGGACAGATTGATAGAGTCTGGAAACAGCCCCGGTATCGATAAAGACATCCACGGTCCTGCCTTTTAAAGTCAGAGGCATAGTGAAAGATGAGGTTAGATGCGCCTCAACGCTGTCGGTCCGATAGGTGTAGTAGGCAGTGACATCTGTCCGGTACTCAAGAAGGACCTGTCTTTTATCCGTAATCAGAATCCCCGGAATCTTATGATCATCAGCCCATTTTTTCAGCTCAAAGCTGTTTTCAAGACCGTAATCATGGTCATCGATATACTTTTGATACGCATCAACGTAGGGTTCTTCTTTCCGGCAGACATAGTCTGTGCGGATCAGCTCAAGGGTCACCACTTGCTGCGACAACCACTCCAACACCGCAAACAGCACCACTGCCACCGAAAAGCCCAGTAGAAAATAGAGCAAAATCTGATTTCTGATCGTCTGTCTCCTCGTCTCCTGCATAAAACCACCCCTCGAATCCTTTTTAGGTTCTATTATCGGTGCAAAGCAACGGCGTGTAAATACGAGGGAGACAATTATAAGAATTATTAAGATTTAAAGAGGCTCTCTTTGCCGCCCCTTTCGACATCCTTTATCAAAAGAAGGAGCCGCGAAGAAACGTAACGTCATTTCTTGGCAACTCCTTTTGAAGGAAAGATTTATGAACATAGAGCAAACTCTATTTCAACCCGTTTTATTTGCCCAGCCGGATCACGTTCCAGGAAGCCCTGTGAAGAAGTCCGGTCAGAACGCCATCCTCCACCTTGGACTGCTGCACGATCTTCGGCGCAACCTGCTCACCCAGAGCGGTGTTGACTGCCTTTAAGTCGTCATGTTCCAGGACGATATGTTCCCTGACCTTGTAATCGCCAAAGCTGCGGATATCAGCCTCAAGCTCCACATCCTTATCCAAAGTCCGGTTGACCGCAAAGATGCTGATCTCCTCTTTTTCCGGGTTGTAGACGACAACACTTTCGCAGTCCGTAACCTCATCATGGTTCTTCGTCGCGTGCCTGGTCTGATGGATGGACGGAACCAGGACAATGCCCCTGCCGTAGGTGGATGCGTGCATGAAAGGATAGAAGATCGTCTGCCGGTAGGACTTGCCGCCCCCGGCTTCCGTCATGATCGGAGCAATGACATTGACCAGCTGAGCCAGGCAAGCCATCTTGACCCGGTCCGCGTGCTTCATCAACGTAATCAGAAGCAGACCTACCATCAGGGCATCTTCAAAGTTGTACTGATCCTCCAGCAGGCTGGGATGATGCTGCCAGGGATGGTTCTGCATGATATCGTCGTCTTCTTCATTGGAATGGAACCAGACATTCCACTCGTCAAAGCTCAAATTGATATCTTTTTTGCCCCGCTTCTTAGCCTTTACATAATCGCAGGTCGCAATCACGGTGCGGATGAAACGGTCCATATCGTCGGATCCGGCAAGATAGTCGACCGTATCGTTGTCCCGGTTGCCATAGTAATTGTGCATGGAGACATAGTCGACATAGTCATAGGTATGTTCCAGAGTGGTCGCTTCCCACTCCGGGAAGGTCGGCATATCGACGTTGGAACTGCCGCAGGACACCAGCTCGATACCGGGATCGATCAGCTTCATCGCCTTAGCAGTCTCTTCCGCCAGTCTGCCGTACTCCTCCGCCGTCTTGTGCCCGATCTGCCAGGGACCGTCCATCTCATTGCCCAGGCACCAGACCTTAATGTCATAGGGGTCCCGGTCCCCGTGGGCGATCCGCAGGTCCGAATAGCGGGTCCCCGCCGGATGGTTGCAGTATTCCAGCAGGTTCAGGGCGTCCTGGACGCCGCGCGTTCCCAGGTTCACCGCCATCATCACAGAGGAATCCACCTTCTTAGTCCATTTGCTGAACTCCTGGATTCCAATCTGATTGGATTCAGTGCTTCTCCAGGCAAGATCCAGCCGCTTGGGACGCCGATCCCGGGGACCGACAGAGTCTTCCCACCGGAAACCGGATACAAAGTTGCCGCCCGGATAGCGGATGATCGGCACATTCAGTTCCCGGACCAGGTCCATGACATCCTTGCGGAAACCGTCCTCATCCGAAAGAGGATGCCCCGGCTGATAGATGCCGTCGTAGACCGCCCTCCCCAGATGCTCGATGAAGGATCCAAAGAGTCTCTTGTCGACTTCCGATAACTGATAATCCTTATCCAGAACCATCTTGATTCTTCCCATTTCAGACATAAGTCACCTCTCAGTAATCAATATTGTCGTTCGTAACAGATTCATGCTCGCATTGTATCAGCCCTTCACCGCTCCTGCCGTCATTCCTTCAATAAAATACTTCTGGAAAGCGACGAACAGGATGAAGATGGGGATAATGGAGAAGAAAGCCCCTACAATCAACAGGCTGTAGTTATCTCCATACGGATTGATCAGGGTATTTAAGCCCAGGGTCAGCGTATACTTCTCCGAAGACCGGATGACCAGCAGGGGCCACATGTAATTGTTCCAGGAATTCATCCCATTTAAAATCGCCATCGCCGCAAACGCCGGCTTCATGATCGGCATAATGAGTTTAAAGAAAATGCCGTACTCCGTACAGCCGTCGATTCTGCCCGCTTCTATCAGAGATTTGGGCATGCCCAACAGGTACTGACGGAAGAAGAAAATGGTGGATGCGTGCGCCAGGAAGGGCAAAACGATCGCTGCATAATTGTCCATGAGTCCCCAGTCGGACATCTGCTGATAGAGGGGCAGCATGATGACTTCAAAGGGAACGGACATGATGGCAAGAACAATGACAAAGAGGAAGTTCCTGCCCTTAAATTCATAGGCGGAAAATCCATATGCCACAAAGGCGCTGACCAGAAGGGTCAACAGGACCGTAATAACCGTCAGGATCAAGGAGTTGCGAAACCAGATCCAGTAATCGTGATCACCGAAGAACAGGAGCTTGTAGTTGCTCAGTCCCCAATGACTGAACTCAGGATTTAAATTAAGTCCGTATTGCAGCAGTTCCTCCCCAGGCTTCCAGCTGGCGACAAACAGGGCATAGATGGGGGCGATGATCAAAAGGGCAAGGACCGTAAAGAGGACCAGCAGCCCGGCGATCTTGCCGGTATCATGGGACCCTTTCTTCATTTTCTCTTGTTTCATCGGGACTGTTTCCTCTGCCATATCACGCCTCCTCCGAATCAAATGTTCCATTTACTTTCAGCTGAATCAGATTGACAACCATCACCAGGATCAAAAGAACAATGCCGACCGCGCAGGCGTAACCCATTGCCCGCTTTTCAATCCCCTGCCGGTACAGATAGCCGACAATCGTCATCCCAATGTAGTTGGGAGAATTGTTTCCCTTCCACAGCATAAAGGACTCCAGGAACATTGACAGGCCGGCATAGATGCTGATGGTCAGGACATAGATTGTGGTCGGTTTTACCAGAGGAATCGTAATCTGACGGAACTGCTGCCACTTGGACGCGCCGTCGATATCCGCCGCCTCATAAAGTTCCTGCGGAATGGACTGGATTCCAGCCAAAAAGTACATGATATTGACGCCCGTCCACCTCCAGCAGCAAAGCAGGAGCAGGGCAAAAAATCCAGTGTCGCCGCGCTTAAGCCACTTAATCGGAGCTGCCCCGAAGAGTCCGATCAGCTGATTCATCAGCGCCTGATCCGACTCCCCGAACATCAGCCGAAAAACCGTACCTGCGACGACGACCGAAGTCAGCGCCGGCAGGAAGTAGATCGATTTAAACAAGTTGGGACGCTTCATCAGATGGGAATTCAGCAGCACCGCAAAGAGCATCGGAAAGGGAATCAAGAGCAGCAGTGTAAAAAAGGTGTATTTGACGCTGTTCTTCACCGCGATCCAGAAGATCCGGTCGCCCATGATCCTCTGGTAGTTGGACAAGCCAACCCATTGATTTTTCATAGTATCCTGAAAACTTAAGAGGATGCCCTTAAACACAGGACCGATCCAAAACAGGAGGACCGTCAGCACAAAAGGAAGCACAAACACATAAGGTGCTGCTTTCTGAGAATAAAACAACTTTTTCATCCGGAATCTCCTCACCTTATTAATACGAAGAGCGCGAACCGCATGGCGGCTCGCGCCCCTTCTTACAACCTGTTCCAATCAGCTCTCATTCAGATGAGAGAGCCGTCATGAAGCAAATTCATTTTCAAGCTCAGACTGGGCATCGTCCAAAGTCTGCTGGATATCCGCTCCATTATCAAAGATATTGGTCAGAACTTCCGTAACCATGACATTGTTGATCGACGGAGCTTTCTCATCCTGCAGAGACTTCAGAGAACCGATTCCATCCTGCATCGTAAGAAGCGTATCGAAAGGCTTGGTGTTAAAGAACTGAACAAACTGGTTATCCGGATTTTCCGTCAGATCCTTGTCCGTCCAAACAGAGGTATTGACCGGATCAAAGCCCAGAACATTCCAGACTTCCTTGTTGGCATCCGGAGACAGCTTCACAAACGCCATCACTTCCGCTGCCAACTCCGCGTTGGGGCTGCTAGCTACAACGGCAGTTCCTGTTCCGCCACCGCCAATGGTCCAGGTCGCGTCGCTGTCGCCAAACTTCGGAACCGGAGCAATCGCAATCTTGCCCTTCAGATCCTTCATATAGGAAGTAAAGCGAGAGGTCTGCCAGAAGGGCATAATCTGTACGGCGAATTCTCCGTCATTGTAGTGAGGATAAGCCTCCTCGTTGTCCGGCTGTCCACCGGGGACGGTTGCCAGTGCGCCCGCATCCTGCATGTCTTTAATAATATGAAGAACCTCTGCCACCTTAGCATTATTGACGTCGAGGCTTCCGTCTTCCTTCAGATAATCACCACCCTTCTGCGCCAGCATCAGATTGACCATCCAGGAAGCGGTCGTCTCCGCACAGGCGAATTCCTTGCCTGTCTTTTCATGATAGGCAATCCCCGCCTTCTTAAAGTCATCCCAGGTCTTGATGGCGGTATAGTCGATGCCGCCCTCCTGCAGCAGGTCGGTATTGTAGAAGGCAACGGTCGTTCCGACGTGGGTCGGCAGACCATAGGGCTTGCCGTCCTTGGTGTAGATATCCAAACGGGACTGGACGACATCATCCTTGTAAGGAGCAATCGCGTCCGTCAGATCCAGCAGCTTGATATCTTTTTCTGCCGTAAAAGACGGGAACTTTCCCAGTTCGATATCGGCGATATCCGGAGCGCCCTTGCCCGATTCCAGAGCCAGGGACAGTTTATTGTGCATATCGTCATACTGCATGTTGGACAGGACCAGCTTGACCTTCTTGTCCGGATGCGCTTCATTCCACTTTTCCGCCATTGTGGTATAGAACTTCTGATGCAGTTCAATGAAAGTCCAGACGTTCAGAGTGGTAACGTCGTCGCCTTCCACCGACATCGCGGTCTTGCCGCCTGCCTCATCAACGGAATCTGCATCTTTTGACTTGCCCGCCGATGATCCGCATCCTGCGAGCAGTCCCGCTGCCAGGCTTGCCGTCAGCAGCAGGGAGAGTAATCTTTTCTTCATGTTCTCCTCCTTGAAATAAATTATATTTTCTGAGCGTCCTGCGCCCGAAGTAACGAAAGTCAATTCTTTGGCTCTTGATAAGATCATTGTTGATGTATCGTTTAACCTATGCTTATCAAAATGCCTTTTCTTGTCATAATCCCGGAGTTTTCTCTTATCCCTTAAAATACGTCATAATAAAGCATCTTTTGACTTTTCCAGGAATTTTATCCATCCTGTTCATTATTCTGTCTCTACGATAATTTCATTTCATTGATTTAATCGTTTCACTTAATAAGTAAAAAAATAAGACTGCAGCGTCCTGTTCTATCGATTCATCTCCTATCCGTTTTGTTTTATCTATCATAATTATACAGTTTCACCATTTTCTTGCAAGCATTTTCGCCAAAATCAGGCAATTCGATCTATACAAAATTAAACGTTTAACTTTGTTGGAATTGCACAAGAAGAGATAAATAAAAAGAGATTTGCTTCACGTCAGCAACGATGCCACGGAATTTCTTGGGATCAGATCGCAGGGGACGCTGTAGACAAGGGGCTTGTCCTCTCCCCCTTCGGAAAACCATCTGACAGAGGGCTGAACTTTCGCCGTTTCGCCGCGAAGTCCGGTCTTCTCTCCCAGCAGGTCCAGCATGACCATACTCGAGACATAGCCCACATCGTGGAGAGGCAGCCGCACCGTCGTAAGCGAGGGTCGGTAATATTCCGAGGTCTGTCGGTCATCGTAGCCGATAACCGAGATGCCGCCGGGCGAACCAATCTTAATTCCCTTTTCGATCAGGCGGTCATAGACGCCGCCCGCCATCAGATCATTCATGCAGAAGATCGCTGTCACGCCCTGCTTTAGCAGGCTGTCTGTCAGTTCATAGCCGGAGGACCGCTCCCAGTTTCCGGTTTTGATCCGCTCGGGGATAAAGGGGATCGCATGTTCATACAGTGCTTTTTGAACGCCTAAAAGTCTTGCCTGGGCATGCAAAGAATCTGATTTTCCCGTGATCACGCCAATCTTCCTATGCCCTTTTTCGATTAGCCCCTGGGCAACCCGATAACCTCCATCGACATCATCCACAACAACGGATGGAATCTGCTTGCTGTTGGTGTAGCCGTAAGCCATGACGGTCGGAATCTCTACCCCTTCCGGGATACAGTTCAACACTCGTTCATGGGCGGTCACATAGATCATCCCGTCCACCTGCTTGTAGATGAGGCTGTGGATCGCGTCCCGAACTTCCTCGTAATAAAAGTCCTTATTGTAGTAGCTGTCATTGAAGCGCTTAAACAGTCTCAAGTTGACCAAGAGGATCTGATAATCCATCTGGTCACAGTAGTCCGTAATCCCATCGACGATATCCGGAATACTGAAAATAGTCATATCCTCCACGATAACCCCGATACTGTGGGTCCGCTTCATCTTCAGATTCCTGGCAACGGCATTGGGTTTATAACGCATTTTCCTGGCATAAGACAGTACCTTCTGTTTGGTCTCATCGCTGAACTTCCCCTTGCCGTTGATGATATTTGACACCGTCGCCACAGAGACCCCACAGGCGTCCGCTATATCCTTGATCGTCACCATACCTTAATTCCTCTCCGTCTCGTTTTTATCGGCAGTCCCTTCCAGTTTTTGAAAGATCCGGTTGCAAAGCTGCATGGCAAGATATCCCGGAAGGGTCAAGCCGCAAAGAAAGGCAAAAATCATCATCCTTTTATAAAACGAAACAATAATAAACCAGAAAAGAAGCGCCGCTGCCGCCATCAGTAAGGCATAAGGAAAATATCCCAACAGGCTGAACAGGGCATTTTTCATGACCTCTCCTATTCGAATATCATACCTTGACAGATGAGCAAACGACAACATCGAAAACGCCAGCAACAGGACAAGTAAGGCAAGCAGGACTATGCGCAAAATCGCTGAAACCGACGTATGGATGGAAAGCAGCAGGACAAAGTCAAAGCCAATCAAAACCGCCAGAGCCGCCAGGATCAACCAGATACCAGTCCCCCGCTTCAGGTTCTTCTTAAAGGAAGCGACAAACTTACCGACAAGGTGCGTATCATCCCCTCGGATGATATGGAGAAGGACATAGTCCATTGCCGTAATCGAAGCCCCTGCTGTCACCAGGGGCAGACAAAAGAGCAGAGTCAGAACATTCAAGAATACCAGGTCAAAGAGCAGGCTGAAGAACTGCATCATCGGACTGTCCGGATCAAAAAATTTATGCATGATACCGCCTCGCGCAAAGAGTTAATCGTTTCATTTATATTTGCTAAAAAATCGGGCTCTGTCGCCCGTGCTTTTAATAAATGTATCGTATATAGCAGCTTTTGTAAACCCTGTTTCAATAAATCCTCCTTCCCCTAATTGTGCATATTGACCAAATCATTCAAACTTACCCTCTGCAGATTTAAGAATTTTTAAGATTTGAACGCTAAAAAAAGTGCTATATTGGTTTCCAAGAGCAAGTCAATAGTGAGCCGAAAGGAGGATGAGTACGATAATTAAAATAGTTTTTACTAAATTTTTGTTAATTCCCACAATTATGCTGTCATTTTCAGGCGGCAACCGCATTGCTACTGTCCAACCTGCCTTGCAGCAAAGGGCGCAAATCCAGCCTTCCTTTGAAACACAGGTGACCGGAAATCCCGCTGCCGCAAGAATGCCCGGAATCGGAACTCTATATACCGTATCCGTCTCCAGCACCGGCTTCTATGCTTCAAACAGCGTGAAAAGCAAAAAGTTGAAGACTATATATCAGGGGGATATCGTTAATGTTATGAAGCTCTCCAACGGATGGGCGAAAGCATATCACCACGGTATCTTAGGATATGTAAAATCCAGCACAATTCGACGAAAAGGCGCTTAAAGCATGCCCACGATCAAGAGAAAGAGGTGATTCCGTTGGAGACATCAAAGAACCAAATTCATGCAGCCCAAAACTACCATCCACAGAAGAAAGGAAGGCAAACTTATGAAGTTCAATAAATTCATGTTAACAGCTACCGCTATTATGAGCGCACTGGCAGTAACAACAGCTCCCGTATTCGCAGCAAATGTAACAGACAAAGGATATTCCTATTACTGCCAAAATGGGAATTGGCATACAACAAGATCTTACGAAAAAACCAATACCAGCAAGGTCTATGTTAAGCCATCGAAATCTCCTTCTCGCAGAACAGATGTCCAGACCTACTGTAATGTAGGAGGAAGACCGACCAATAAAACCACTGCAGGTACTGTCACATTGAAAAATGGTCAAGCTTATGCGATTACAAATGGTGTCTATGAACGAGGAGATAAGGTCTCCGGTCATGTCATGACCTGGCTCAGAATGAGAGGGACAAGCGGAAAAGGAACGGTTTCCGGGGTATGGAGTCCCGATTGGACAGGAAGAGGAAATGTAATCATCGTATAAAGTAAGAGTCTAATCAGGATGGATGCTGCGCTCTTCTCTGTTTGCTGACAGCTTAGAGCACAGCATCTTAATCAAATCAAAAGGAATTGCTATTATGAAAAACAAGAAACTTCTTACCCTGTTTCTATCCGGGGTCTTGTTGCTTTCCGGCTGTTCCGAAGGAACTGCGGTCACCTCATCCGTAAGCAGCATTCCTTCAGAGGCACCGGCGTCACCCGGATCAGTAAGCGCTAATCAACCATCTTCCTCCAGTCGCTTAGAAGATAAGTTAGTCAGTGGCGGTGTTTATCAGGTAGAAAATTGGTCTTTATCCGATTCGCCACAAGCCGTTGGAATTTCTCTCGAAGAAATGGATCCAATTGTGGAAGAAAATGATTATAAAAATATGGATCATCTCCTGCTTGTAACGATGCAGTATACGGCAGCTCCTAATATAGATGGTGAGCTATTGTCTACATTCCTGGCAAATAACTTTTCTCCCATGACCGAATCTAACCTATCTGCCATGGAAGAGCTCATGAAGAAAAAGAAGGATGATGATCAGTATCCACCACTCTACGGCTCTGATGCAGTTTATCTCGATAAGGGAAACGGAAAGAGAGGAGACCAAAACTATTTTGAGATCAATTCACCGGAAAATGGAAAATCGGTAACCTATACTTTGGCATACCACCTCACTGACGATGAATATCAGGCAGCCCAGAATGGACAGCTCTACTTGTATGCAATGATAGATTCTACAGACGATCCAATGGCAAACAATGCTCCCAAAACAATTCACCTGAGTCAAGATTTGAAAAAGGAGGCCTAAGATCATATTTTCACAAATAATTGCGGTATCTTTGGATATTTAAATTTGCGATATTTAAATTCTGTCACCATTCAATGGGATAGCATTTAAAATATGTCACGTTCAAGAGGAGGAGGTGATTCCATTGGAGACGCCAAAGAACCAAATTTCATGCAACTCAAACCAATCACCCACAAAAGAAAGGAATACAGCCCTATGAAGTTCAATAGATTCATGTTAACAGCTACCGCTATTATGAGCGCACTGGCAGTAACGACTGCGCCTGTATCCGCTGCCAATACGACCGATAAAGGATATTCTTACTATTGTGTGAATGCCAGTTGGCATACAACAAGATCTTACGAAAAAACCAATACCAGCAAGGTCTATGTTAAGCCATCGAAATCTCCTTCTCGCAGAACAGATGTCCAGACCTACTGTAATGTAGGAGGAAGACCGACTAATAAGACTTCCGTAGGCACTGCCACATTAAGAAATGGTCGTGCCTATGCCATTACAAATGGAGTATATGAACGAGGGGACAGAGTTTCCGGTTATGTCATGACCTGGCTCAGAATGAGGGGAACCAGCAGAACTGGAACAGTCTCCGGAGTATGGAGTCCCGATTGGTCAGGAAGAGGAGACGTAACAATCGTATGATATAACTCTCTATAAACATCATGGTTGTTGCACTCTGTTCTGTTGCTGACATCTTAGAGCGCAGCAACCATCTTTAATATAGAGAAATTTCAAATACCAAAAATTTTACATCAAGGAAGTGGGTGATAGGTATATGAATTATAAAAGAATCCTATTAACAAGTGCTGCTTTAATAAGCGCCTTGACGTTGTCAACTGCACCGGTATCAGCAGCAAATATCACAGATAAAGGTTTTAAATATAATCCTCAATTATTCACCGTCATG
>DFIU01000013.1:0-2254 GCA_002371465.1 Lachnospiraceae bacterium UBA3689
GACCTCACGCTTATCAGGCGTGCGCTCTAACCAGCTGAGCTATAAGCCCCCGTACCCAACGCATCGCCAGGCACTAAGTTACTATAGCAGAAAACAGGATCAACCGCAAGTGCGATTTAAGAAATTCCGGATCATGGCTGGCCCCTCCGGGGTCATAATCGACTCCGGGTGAAACTGGACGCCGTAGATTTCCTCGGTCCTGTGCCGCACCGCCATAATCTCCCCATCGTCGGCTCTTGCCGTAACGATAAGCTCCCGGGGCAGGGTCTCCTCCAAAGCCGCCAGGGAATGGTAGCGGGCAACCTTGACGCTGCCCGGCAGTCCCGCAAAGATCGGACAGGTTGGATCTATCTGCGCCTGGGACTGTTTGCCGTGCATCAACGTCCGGGCGTGGGAGACAGTTGCTCCAAAGGCGGTGCAGATCGCCTGGTGGCCCAGACAGACGCCCAGAATGGGGATCTGCCCGCCCAGGGTCCTGACCACGTTCACGCAGACCCCCGCGTCCTCCGGTCTGCCCGGTCCGGGGGATAAAATGATGTGGTCCGGGGCTAAGCTTCCGATCTCCTCCACGGTCATGGCGTCGTTGCGGACGACCCGGATATCCGGGTCGATGGTCCCGACCGCCTGATAGAGGTTGTATGAAAAACTGTCGTAATTGTCAATTAAGAGGATCATTCCTCTACCTCCCCTGCCTGTTTTAACGCCTCCGCCACAGCTGCCGCCTTATTTAAGCACTCCTGGTACTCTTTTTCCGGAACCGAATCCGCGACAATGCCCGCCCCGCTTCGGATAAAGACCTTGCCGTTTCGTTTATAGGCAAGCCGGATGGCGATACACAGATCCATATTTCCCTTAAAATCCAGATAGCCGACCGCTCCGCCGTAGATGCCGCGCTTATTTCCCTCAAGATCGTTGATCAGCTGGCAGGCGCGAATCTTGGGCGCCCCCGACAGGGTCCCAGCCGGCAGGACGGAGTCGATCGCGTCGATGGCATCCAGGTCCTCCCGAATCTCTCCCCGGACCGTCGAGCCGATGTGCATAACGTGGGAGTATTTGAGGACCTGGTGGTAGGTCTTTACCTCGACCGTCCCGAACTTACTGACCCTGCCCAGGTCATTTCTGCCCAGATCGACCAGCATGTTGTGTTCCGCCAGCTCCTTGGGATCTGCCAGCAGGTCCTTTTCGATCGCCTCATCCTCTGCCGCGCTCTTGCCCCTGGGCCTGGTCCCCGCCAGCGGGAAGGTGTGGAGGACACCGTCTTCAAGCTTGACCAGAGTCTCCGGAGAAGCCCCTGCCGCCTCCATCTCACTGCCGGAAAAATAAAACATATAGGGAGATGGGTTGGTCGTCCGAAGTACCCGGTAGGTGTTCAACAGGCTGCCCTCAAAGGGGGCTTCCAAGCGGTTAGATAAGACGATCTGAAAAATATCCCCTTCCTTAATATAATGCTTCGCCTTTTCGACCATGCCGCAGTAGGCATCTTTGGAAAAATAGGGGCGAATCTCCCCTTTTAGCCTTCCGGCACGGGGTCCTCCTGCCTGCCCTCTTAAAATCAACTCCTTTAGAGCCTTCAGCCTCTGCTGCCCCTTCTTATATTCCTCTTGCAGATTTCCGGCAAGGGAAATGTTGGTAATGAGAAGGATCTTCTGGGCAAAGCGGTCGAAACAGATCAGGTCGTTAAAGAGCATCAGGTCCAGGTCCTGAAAGCCCTCCGTATCTTCCGCGTCCAGGTTCAGGCTGGGCTCCGGATATTTCAGGTAGTCATAGGAAAAATAGCCGACCAGACCGCCGGTAAAGGAGGGAAGCCCCTCCACGACGGGACTCCTTCGCTTTGTCAAAAGGTCCCGAATGACAGCCTGGGGACGGTCCGTCTTAATCTCCTGCCCATCCAGGCTGACCACGCCGTTGGTACAGGTGAGCGTCAGCTCCGGTTTATAACCCAGGAAGGTATAACGGCCCCAATTCTCCCGATCCTCCGCACTCTCTAAGATAAAGACGTGGTCCGACACATTCATCAGGATCTTCAGGACCTCAACCGGGGTCCGGCTGTCCGCAAGCAATTTCTCCGCAATGGGAGCGACGTCATAGTCACCGCTTTCAGCGGCTCTTTTCAGCTTCTCAAACTCTATCTGACTCATCCATTTTTCTCCGTACAATTTAGCAATTTAAATCGTTAAACTACTATAACAAAAAAGATCCGCAAGATCAACAAATGTGAATCTTGCGGATTGACGGAGAAGGAGGGATTTGAACC
>DFIU01000013.1:2351-62126 GCA_002371465.1 Lachnospiraceae bacterium UBA3689
CGGCCAGCTTGGGTACTTCTCCAGACTGCTCGAATGCATCGAACTATGAAATTTGCCGTCTCTCAAACAGCAACATAAATATTATCAGACGTTCCGGGATTTTGCAAGCACTTTTTCATCTGTTCCAAGACTATTCCGGCAGGTGGGGCAGATTCCGTAGAATTCAGCGCTGTGGCCCTCGACTGCATAGCCCTCGCCGCTTAAGATTTCGTCCAGTTCTGCCGCGTAGGGCAGGTCCAGATCCTCTACCTTGCCGCAGATCCGGCACTCAAAATGGTAGTGGGGGTAAATGTTGCCGTCGTAGCGCGTGTCACTGTTCTCCACTTCAACCCGCCGGATCGTACCGTCATCCGCCAGATCCGATAGGACACGAAAGACCGTCGCCCGGGAGATCTTTATTCCATTTTGGGCAAGCCGCTCTGTCATCTCTGTCGCAGTCGGATGGTTCCGAAACCGCCTCAGTTCGGCAAGGATCGCCTGCTTTTTCTCTGTATTTCTCCGTTCCATATCGCCACCTCGGGTTTTTGCTTCAAAAAGTCAGTAAAGAGCACTTTTTGAGATTCTGTCGCAATTTTACAGGAGTTCTTCCCGTTTGACAATCAATTCTTCCCTTCATTTTTATAAATTACCGCCATTTTCCCGGAGCTTATGATACTATGATAGAGTTATTATCCCAAGAAGGAGTGTGTCATGAATCAAATACTCGGTCTGTTCTCAAATGTGCAGAATATCACCTGGCAGAGCGTCGTCATGTGGATCATCGGCGCCGTGATGATTTACCTGGGCATCCGCAGGGAAATGGAGCCGACTCTGCTCGTCCCCATGGGCTTCGGCGCCATCCTGGCCAATCTGCCCCTCTCCGGCGCCATCACTCAGGCGGCGGGCGAAATCGGTCCCCTCAACTGGCTCTTCGACAAGGGCGTGGCGAATGAAATATTTCTGCTGCTGCTCTTCATCGGCATCGGTGCCATGTGCGATTTCACCCCCCTGCTCGCCAATCCCAAAATGATGCTGTTCGGAGCCGCTGCCCAGTTCGGCATTTTCTTCACCCTGTCCCTGGCGACTGCCCTGGGCTTTGATATCCACGACGCGGCGTCTATCGGCATCATCGGAGCGGCGGACGGTCCGACATCCATCTTCGTCGCCAACCATTTCGGTTCCAAATATGTCGGCGCCATCATCGTCGCCGCCTATTCCTATATGGCGCTGGTCCCCATCATCCAGCCCCCGGTCATCAAGCTGATCACGACCAAAAAGGAACGCCGGATCCGCATGTCCTACGCCGCCAACCACGTCAGCAAGACCGCCAAGATCATTTTCCCGATCCTCGTGACGATCATTGCCGACCTGGTCGCGCCCAAGTCGGTCGCCCTGGTCGGTTTTCTCATGTTCGGCAATCTGATCCGGGAATGCGGCGTCCTCAACTCGCTCTCAGACACCGCCCAGAACACCCTCGCCAATTTGATCACCCTTTTATTGGGGCTGACCGTCGCCGTCAAGATGGAGGCAGCCTCCTTCCTGACGGTTGAAACACTGATGATCATCGGTCTGGGCCTGGTCGCCTTTATCTTCGATACCATCGGCGGCGTTCTCTTTGCCAAGATCCTGAATCTGTTCACGCCCCACAACAAGATCAACCCCATGATCGGCGCTTGCGGCATCTCCGCCTTCCCCATGTCGGCGCGGGTCATCAACAAAATGGGCATGGATGAGGATCCGACCAACATTCTCCTCATGCACGCCGTCGGCGCAAACGTTTCGGGTCAGATCGCTTCGGTGCTTGCCGGAGGTCTGATCCTCACCCTGATCAAATAAGGAGGCAGACAATGAATTCTGAATTTCTTCAATCTCTGGAAGTCATGGGGCTGGGCATGCTGGGCATCTTCGCCGTCACGGCAGTCCTGATCCTGGTCATGGTCATCCTGACCAAACTGTTCCCGGTGAAAAAATAAAGCCAATAAAGCATGGCTCATGCGACTTTTCAGCGTAGCCAGTACGACAGACTGCAACATCAGTAAAAAAGTGAAGCCCTCAACGCAAGACTGCGCCGGGGGCTTCACTTTTCCTTTTTTTTAATTTTGATCTCACACAAAAGTAAGTTCGTTATCTTTAATTTTTTTACTTTAGTCCTCTTTCTATCTTTTCACGTTTATCTATCTGTACCGCTAAAATCCCCAGACTACAAAATGCCTCTGCAGAGGTGAGGTCAGAATTTTCTCACAGCACTCTACTCCATATAAGTTCACCGCATATAAAGAACAATTTCTCCTGCCTCCCTGGTTTTCTTCATATCGATGATCCTCTGGTTCTCCGACCCCCGGAAGGCGAGAGAAATATTTTTCAGCTCCGTCATAAAGGGACCGTCCACCAGAACATCGATATAGGAGAGCAGGGTATCGGTCACTTCCGTATGCCGCCTCTGCCCTTCCAGCAGGTCCTGATCCATGA
Source organism: Lachnospiraceae bacterium UBA3689 (assembly GCA_002371465.1). GTDB lineage: Bacteria > Bacillota > Clostridia > Lachnospirales > Lachnospiraceae > Chordicoccus. The sequence continues at coordinate 4,800 of DFIU01000013.1, forward strand.
CGAAGCCGGTATAGCACCAGATGGTCTTGTCCGGGTAGGTGTCCTTAACCTTTTTCACCAGGTCCACCAGGACTCTCTGATTGTCCGGCTCCATCGGTTCTCCGCCCAAAAGGGTCAGACCGTCGATGTAAGGGGGCTTAAGCGTCTTTAGGATGTGCTGCTCCACATCTTCCGTAAAGAGCTGCCCATAGTGAAAATCCCAGGTCTCGGGCTGAAAACAATCCTTGCAGTGATTGGTGCAGCCCGAAACAAACAGGGTCGTCCGCACTCCTTCTCCATTTGCGATATCACATTCTTTGATCGTTCCGTAATTCATCTCGTCTTCACCCCATTGTTTGCTCTCAGGCAAAATCCTGATCTCAATCTGCAGCAGGTTTCAGCCAGCTCCGCGCTTCAGCTGTATGAGATCCCTGTAGGTTACTTGTTTATCAGCTACCCTGCATGGGTACTGATTCTTTCAAAAGCAAACAGGCAGGCGAAGCGCCTGCCTGACTTGTCTACTCCCCTATGTGGAACAACATTTAGTCGCCCATAGGCACTATACCACAAGACCTGCTCCACTGACAACCGAAAATAAATCGGAAGGCGGCTTTGCCGCATTGAGTTTCATTTCCGATTGTGCTACCATAGGAAAATATTAAGGACACGGAGGCTGCTATGGAAATCAGAAAGTCATCAGAAGATTATCTGGAAGCGATGCTGATGATGAAGGAGAAGCACGGATTTATCCGTTCAATCGATGTTGCCGGTCAACTCGGCGTCACCAAGCCTTCCGTCAGTTACGCAACGAAACGCTTAAGAGAAAACGGCTTTATCACCATGGACCGCGACGGGCTCATCACGCTGACCGAGAGCGGCATGGAGATTGCCGATAAGATCTATACCCGCCACAAGATCCTGACTGAATTTTTCATCGATCTGGGGGTCGATCCGGAGACTTCCCGGGAAGATGCCTGCAAGATTGAACACGACTTAAGTGAGGACACCTTCTCTGCCCTTTGCCGCCTGGCAGTCAAGGTCAACCCTAAGAACGTTCCCCATTCCTAAAGGTTGCCGGATGGTCAAATTGTGACTGGTGAATTGTTCCAACTGATCCCCCTATTCCCAACGAAATCAGGGGACACCAGACCTGCACAGGCAGCAGATATTTCCTAACTAAAAACAATATTTTCGGCACTGCCCTTCCAACCGGCAGTGCCTTTATTGTCACTAAAAACAGGCTGTGCTATACTGAGAAATCAGGTCAGAAGAGCTAACAGCTTTATTATAATAGAAGAAATAATTACAGGGTAATGCCATGAAAATCATCGAAACACACAGTCCCGAGGAGACCTACCGGCTGGGCAGGACGCTGGGACAGGAGGCTAGGCCGGGGCAGATCTTTGCCCTCGACGGCGATCTGGGCTGCGGCAAGACCGTCTTCACCCAGGGTTTTGCCGCCGGGTTGGGCATCACGGAGCCGGTCACCTCTCCGACTTTTACCATTTTACAGAGCTATCATGAGGGGCGGCTGCCCCTCCATCACTTTGACGTCTATCGGATCGTCGACGAGGATGAAATGGACGAGATCGGCTACGAGGACTGCTTTTACGGCGACGGCGTCAGCCTGGTCGAATGGGCGGTCCAGATTGAGGACCTGCTGCCGCCGGAGACCCTCCACATCCGCATCCAGAAGGATACGGAGAAAGGCTTCGACTACCGCCTGATCACCATTTCCAAGGGAGAAGAAGATGAACCTGATCGCACTTGATTCCTCAGGTCTTGTCGCCTCCGCCGCCATTTTGGAGGACGACAACCTGAAGGCTGAATATACCGTCAACTACAAAAAGACCCACAGCCAGACCCTGCTGCCCATGCTGGATGAAATCTCCAAGATGGTGGAACTGGATCCGGCTTCCATCGATTTCGTCGCGATCGCCGCGGGTCCCGGCTCCTTTACGGGACTAAGAATCGGTTCCGCGACGGCAAAGGGGATCTGTCTGGCTCTTGATAAACCCATCGTCGAAGTTCCGACCCTGGCGGGTCTTGCCTACAACCTCTTTGATGCCCGGGGCCTTATCTGTCCCATCATGGACGCCCGGCGCAAACAGGTCTACAACGGGCTTTACCGCTTTGTCGACCATAAGCTGGTGACCGTGACGGACCAAAGACCGATCGCCGTGGCGGACCTTGTGGAGGAGTTAAATCAGCTCGATCCCGGGCTGACGAAAGACGGGGTCACCTTCCTGGGGGACGGCGTTCCGGTCTATCGGGACCTTTTGGATGCCTTACTTAAGGTTCCCCACACCTACGCCCCTGCCCATGCCAATAAGCAGCGCGCCGCGTCCGTGGGAGCGCTGGCTGAGGTCCTCTTTGCAGAGGGCAAAGCCATCCCTGCCGACCGGCACGTCCCCATCTATTTACGGAAATCCCAGGCGGAGCGGGAAAGGGAAGCAAAACTTCATGCAGATCAGAAGTCTTGAGCTGGGCGATATCGCCGCCGTCGCGAAAATGGAGGCGGCATACTCCGGCAATCCCTGGAGCGACCGCGCCCTCTTTACCTATTTTGTCCGGGACGACACCATTTTGCTGGTCGCCGATGAAAATGACGACAAGCCCAACGATCAGGACTGGGATCCTCGCGTGGTCGGCTTCATGGGGCTGATCATGACGGCGCCGGAGTCCGATATTTTAGACATCACGGTCCTGCCCGGCAGGCGCAATGCCGGGATCGGCAGGGCTTTGATGGTGGAAATGTTCCGCCGGGCGGAAGCTGCCGGAGTCCACACCACTTATCTGGAAGTCCGGGTCTCCAATGCCCCTGCCCGCCATCTCTACCAGAAAATGGGCTTTCAGCAGATCGGCTTTCGCAAAGGCTACTACAGTGATCCGGAAGAGGACGCCATCGTGATGGCAAAGCGACCGGAACCAGATCAAAAGTGAGAAAATTATGCTTGATATATGTTTACTGGGGACGGGAGGCATGATGCCGCTGCCCAAACGCTACCTGACCTCCCTCCTGCTTCGATACAACGGTCACAGCCTCCTCATCGACTGCGGTGAAGGCACCCAGATCGCCCTGCACGACCACGGCTGTTCCGTCAAACCCATCGATACCATCCTGATTACGCATTTCCATGCGGACCACATCGCTGGTCTGCCGGGGCTTTTGTTGACCATGGGAAATGCGGAGCGGACGGAACCCGTGACCATCATCGGTCCTAAGGGAATCGACCGGGTTATCCGCGCCGTCCGGACCCTGGCTCCGGAGCTGCCCTTTGAGACGAGGACGCGGGAAATAAACGGACCGGAGGAGACATTTTCCATAAACGGCATGGATGTCACGGCTTTTAAGGTCAACCACAACATCCTCTGCTACAGCTGGGAAATCGCCATCCGCCGCCAGGGCCGCTTCGATGCCGCCCGCGCGAAAGAAGCCGGGATTCCGCTCAAGTTCTGGAACCCCCTGCAAAAGGGCAGGACCTGCGAAGAGAACGGCAGGATCTACACACCGGACATGGTCCTGGGCGCTGCCCGCAAGGGGCTGAAAGTCGTCTACTCCACCGACACCCGGCCGACCGAGGCGATCCTCCGTCACGCCCAGGGTGCCGACCTTGCTGTCCTGGAGGGCATGTATGGGGAGGACGGCATGGAAGATAAGGCAAAGAAGCACCGCCACATGACCATGCAGGAGGCGGCAGCCATCGCCGCCAAGGCGCAGCCGGCACAGCTCTGGCTGACCCACTACAGTCCCTCCCTCGTCTATCCCGAAGATTATATGGGGTCTGTCCGCAAGATCTTCCCCCGGACCTGCGCCGCCAAAGACGGCCGGAAGACGACTCTCAACTTTGAAGAAGAAAAGGCTCAATCATCATGAATGGACATATCGATATTCTGGCAATAGAAAGTTCCTGCGATGAAACTGCTGCCGCCGTCATCCGCAGCGGGCAGGAAGTTCTCTCCAATAAAATCTATACGCAGATCAAATTTCACACGGTCTACGGCGGCGTTGTGCCGGAGCTGGCATCGAGGAAACATGTGGAAAAGATCAACTATGTGGTCAAGGCTGCCCTCGAAGAAGCCGGCATGACGCTCTCTGACGTCGACGCCATTGCCGTGACCTACGGTCCCGGCCTGGTCGGCGCCCTGCTGGTCGGCGTGGCGGAGGCAAAGGCGCTTGCCTGGGCTGCCCGAAAGCCCCTGATCGGGGTCAACCATATCGAAGGACACATCTCCGCCAACTACATCGAGCATCCGGAGCTTAAGCCCCCTTACCTGGGGCTTATCGTATCAGGCGGTCACACCCACCTCATCATCGTCAAAGACTGGGCGGAGTTTGAAATTCTGGGGCGGACCGTCGATGACGCCGCGGGCGAAGCATTTGATAAGGTGGCTCGCGCGATCGGTCTGGGCTATCCGGGCGGTCCCAAAATCGACAAGCTGGCTAAAGAGGGGAACCCAAACGCCATTTCCTTCCCCCGCGCCAGCGTCAACGGCTCCGAGTACAACTTCAGTTTCTCAGGCTTAAAGAGCGCGGTCTTAAACTATATCAACCACGCCGACATGATGCACCAGGACTTCAGCCGCGCCGATCTCGCCGCCAGCTTCCAGAAAGCTGTGGTGGACGTCCTCTGTCAGCATACGGTCAACGCCGCCAAAGCATACGGAATCAAAGAGGTCGCCATGGCGGGCGGCGTATCCGCCAACAGCGCCCTCCGCGCCGGTATGGAAAAAGCTTGTCAGGAACATGGGCTCAACCTCTATGTCCCCTCTCCCATTTTCTGCACGGACAACGCCGCCATGATCGGCGTCGCCGCCTACCACGAATATGTCAAGGGGATCCGGTCCGGCTGGGATTTAAACGCCAACCCGGGGCTGAAATTAGGAGAACGCTGATATGACGACCGCCATCATTGTCGCCGCCGGCAGAGGCAGGCGAATGGGAGGTCAGATTCCCAAACAGTTCCTTTCGGTAAATGGAGAACCTATCCTGGTCCGGACCCTGCGGACATTTGCCGCAAGTCCCGAAATCGATCAGATCCTCCTGGTCACCTCCGCTGACTATCTGACCTACTGCAAAAATGAAATTGTCGACCGCTATCAGATCCCCAAAGTAAGGGAGATCCTCGTCGGCGGAAAAGAGCGGTGGAACTCGGTCTGGAACGCCCTGCTTAAATGTCCCGACTCCGACTATGTCATGATACAGGACGGCGCGCGTCCCTTCGTCACGGAAGATATCATCAGGCGGACGGACGCCGCCATGAGGGCTTACGGCGCGGTTGCGGTCGGCATGCCCTCCAAGGACACGGTCAAAATTACGGACGAGGAGGACTTTGTCGTTTCTACGCCCGACCGCCGGCACGTCTGGACCATCCAGACGCCCCAGGCATTTGCCTATCCCATCATCCGCCGCGCCAATGAGATCATGCAGGCGCGCGGCATGGAGGGGGTCACCGACGACGCCATGATCGTCGAGGCCTCCGGCATTTCCAAGGTTCACCTGGTGGAGGGCTCCTATACCAATATCAAGGTCACCACACCCGAGGACCTCCGATACTTTGATTTGGAAGGCGATCCTGCCGCGAAAGAAGAAACTCTGTAACACACACGCTTGATGAGAGTTTTTCAATAAATATCGCAAATCCAAACAACCTAACAATATTTCAGGAGATACACCATGATTAAGCAAAATATGAAAACATTTTCGCCCTCAATTTTTACAGCCGGCATCCTCACCGTTTTGTCTGTTCTGCGGTTGCTCATGGGGCAGGCTCTCCGCTATTATTTTATTTCGGGTGCTATTCTCGATGACAAGCTCCTGGTATCCTACGCCTATCTAAGGAAGCATTTTCAAACTCCCGGTCCATTCTCCCTTGTTAAGACAATGAGCTACCCGCTCTTTCTGTATGTGATTCATAAAATTCACATCAGCTATGCAATCGCCCTGTCTCTGGTTTGGATCGCTGCGGCTTTCTGTTTTTACAGACTGATCCAGTATCTTTTTCAAAACCGCATTTTCTCCTGCATCGCCTTTAGCTTTATCCTGTTCCATCCGGTTGCCTATCATGCTGCCGCAGGGCTTCGCATCTATCGCAATGCACTCATCGCGCCCTTTGTGCTGATGACCTTCTGCCAGCTCCTGCTGCTCTTTTTTCATCTGATTCGTAATGATGTGACCATCCGAGTACTGCTCTTAAGAGCTTCCTGTTTCAGTATCCTTCTGCTTTTTACCTACTTCATAAAGGAAGATGGCATTTGGATTGCCGCCTGCTTACTCTTCTTTATGTTTGTCTGCCTTTTCATCCTCTTGGTCCAAATCGTAAAAGGTAACATTTCCTACAAAAAAGGACTGACTTCCACCCTCTGCGCCATTTTACCCCTGCTTACTTTGTTTGCCGGGACGAAGATCTACAAGGCGGTCAATTACAAATATTTTCAGGTGGCAGAGATTCAGACCCGGACGGAAGGCGAGTTGGGAAAATTCGTCAGCAACGCCTACCAGATCGAATCTCCGGAGCAAACTTATGAGTACACTGTTCCCGCTTCTTCGATCAAAAAAATGTACGAAGTCTCCCCTACCTTCCAGACTCATCCGGAGCTGCTGGATTCGATCCTTCATGCATCATTTTTCTATGGCGACATTGAGAAAAATCCGATCCAAGGGGACTTCTTGACCTGGGTACTGCGTATCTCTCTGATACAGACTAACATCTGGCAATCAGAAAAACAGGTCAACGGTCTCTTCCATCAGATCAACAGCGAGGTGGATACCGCTTTTGAAAATGGTCAACTGCAAAAGAGTCACAAAATCAAGCTGCTCTCTTCCGCCGTCGGCAGGACTCCTGAAGAGATCTCGACCCTCTTTCCTTTGGTAGGTGAAAGTTTCCGCTCGCTCCTTGTTCTAAAAGATTACAAGGCTAATATCAAAGGACTGGGGTCAACTGAAGACTCAAGCAGTGTGCGGGACGCGATAGAAATGACCAGTTTACCCTACTTACAGAACTATGACTTTACCCAATCCACCGGTTACTTGCAGACGGTTGGCTTCTTTGCAGGTCTTATCCGGATCTATCGGATCTTTCATCTTGCTTTGGTCCTCTTTGCTGTCTATGGCTTTATTGCCTCCATTAAAAAGCTGCATCAAGCCAGAAAGCAGCAGAACCAGAACTCCTACAGACAGGTCCTTTTGTTATTATTTACAGCACTCTGTTTCCTGGGAATCAGCCTGGTATATGCCTTTGCGATCTCCTGGTTTTCCCAGTTCTTAATCTCCGATGTCAAATCAGCTTTTATTGTCTTTAACTTTTACGCGACAGCGCTCATTCCCCTGCTTTCAATCGCCCTCTTCTTCCTGACCGGAATAGGAATCAAAAACGCCGGAAGATCGGACAAGGCTTGATGAAAGCTTTGCTATAAGTATCGTGAAACCAAATGAGGATAAGGAAATAACTTAATAGTTGAAAACCCCAGGGGCATTTGCTATAATAATGATCGCTGTTTAACCAATAGCTTTGGAGAGGTATCGAAGCGGTCATAACGAGGCGGTCTTGAAAACCGTTTGTCCTTCGGGGCGCATGGGTTCGAATCCCATCCTCTCCGCTCCTTAAAAATCCCGTAAATTCGCATATTCCCAGTGTTTATGCGGGCTTACGGGATATTTGTTTGCCCTAAATCAGGCAGATTTTTGCCACTTTTGGCACAATTTTGCCACTTTTTGTGCCACTTCTGAAGGAAGCAAGTGAGCTTGTTTTGGGGAAACGCTCGATTTTCTCATTGTCCTATCTTCTTTCCCGATTATATCAAATCAAAGCCTGAAAGAAGATCTTCCCACAACAGCAATCCCCCGCTTTTGAGCGGAGGATTTTACGTTTCAATTTAAATTTTGTTGACTCCTTGAATTCTTACAGATCTTCCTGCGATCCGCTTATTCCCCATCCAGGTGCAGCGTATGCTTCAGCACGGTTGCGGTCGCCAGATCTCCCAGCACGTTGACGCAGGTCGCTCCCATGTCAGCCAGGGTATTGACGGAAATGTAGACGCCCAGGACGGTCTGGACCGGAAGTCCAGCCATAGGCGCCAGGGCTGCAAATGCCGCAATCGCGCCTCCCGGCACACCGGGCGTCCCGACACTGAGCAGGACATTAGCAGCCAGGATCGTGACCATAGTTCCGATGCTGAGGGACGTCCCCGCAGCCGCCGCAAAGAAGGTGATCATAAAACTCATCAGAATCGAAACGGCGTCCATATTAATCGTCGCGCCGAGCGGCAGGGTCAGGGATGTGATCTCCTCGGGAATCCCGATATTTTCATGGGCGCACCGCATGGAAATGGGCAGGGTCGCGTTGGAGGAGCAGGTTCCAAAGGCGTGGAGTCCCGCGGGGGCGACATCCTTAAAAAACTTGAAGGGATTGTATTTTCCAACTATCCGGACCATGCCTCCGTAGACCAGAGCCGCATAGACAAAATAGGTTACATAGAGGGCGATCATGACCTGAGCCAGCTGGACCATAGTCCTGATTCCATTAGTATGCATGACGGTCGCAATGCTGGCAAAGACACCGAAGGGCGTCACCAGCATGACCTTGCCGACCCACCAGACAGCGATGTCATTGACCGCGCTGCAAAGATCAACGACCGGTTTTGCCCGCTCCCCCAAAGCCAGGCAGGCGATCCCGATGATCACGGCAAAGACCAGGATCTGAATCATATTTCCTTCCGTAAAGGCATTCACCGGATTGTCCGGAATGATGTGTTCGAGGGTATCAAGGAGTCCGGAAAATGTCGCAGCCTCCACTTTGGTATCCGTCGCCACAATCCTGGCACCCTCCCCCAGGCGCAGAATCCGCGGCAGCACCAGTCCGATACTGGAAGCCAGAGTCGTCGTTCCCGTGAACCAGAGAATCGAGTGCAGCCCGATCTTGCCGGTACGGGAAATGCTGCCAATCCCCATAATACCCATAACCAAAGAGCAAAATACCATGGGATAGATCAACATTTTCAGCGCCGCCATATAGATCGTCGAAAGAACGGAAAGCGGAGTGTAGAGGACATCCGGCATCAAAATACCGACCAGGATGCCCGCTGCCAGACCGATCACGATCCAGGCTGTCACATTGTATCTGAATTTAAAGCGCCACTTGGGGATTTTTGCCTCTCTGACTTCCATTGATCATTTTCCTTCCCTATCAAAAATTTATCCTAATTTTATTGGTTTCCTCCTATCCAGTCAAGAATTCAAAACTCTTTTATGGTATAATGACGGGAACTTAAAACCACATATATTTAAGAAAGGGCTGAACGATGTATATTACCTGTCTTGATCTCGAGGGTGTCCTGGTACCGGAAATCTGGATCGCATTTTCCAAGGCAAGCGGCATCCCGGAACTCAGCCGGACGACCCGCGATGAGCCGGACTATGACAAACTGATGAAGTTCCGGCTGGCAATCCTCAAGGAACACGGTCTGAAATTAAATAAAATTCAGGAGACCATCGCCCATATCGATCCGCTGCCGGGCGCCAAAGAATTTCTGGACCAGCTGCGCTCTATCTCCCAGGTCATTATTATCAGCGATACCTTTACGCAGTTTGCCAAGCCGCTGATGGAGAAGCTGGGCCTGCCCACCATTTTCTGTAATTCCCTCACGGTCGCTCCGGATGGGGAGATCACGGGTTACAAGATGCGGATCGCAGATTCCAAGCTCAGCACGGTCAGGGCTCTGCAGTCGATCGGCTATGACACAATCGCAAGCGGCGACAGCTACAACGATCTCGGCATGATTCAGGCGAGCAAGGCGGGCTTCCTCTTCCGCAGCACTCCCCAGATCATAGCAGATCACCCGGAACTGCCGGCATATGAGACATTTGACGATCTGCTCGCCGCGATCAAGCGCGCGATGCAAGTTCAGGACTAAAGAACAAATCCCCCGCATCGGGCAAATCGTTCAGCTTTTAAACAGGAAAGGAGATTTACTATGGCCACAAATCCAATTGTCACCATTACCATGGAGGACGGCAGCATCATGAAGGCGGAACTCTATCCGGAGATCGCGCCCAACACCGTCAACAACTTCATCAGCCTGATTCAGAAGGGCTTCTACGACGGGATCATGTTCCACCGCGTCATCAAGGGCTTCATGCTCCAAGGCGGGGATCCGACCGGAACCGGCACGGGCGGTCCGGGCTATGGAATCGACGGCGAATTTGCTTTAAACGGCTTTGACAACGCCCTTAAGCATACGGCAGGCGTCCTGTCCATGGCACGCACAATGGACCCCAACTCCGCCGGCAGCCAGTTCTTCATCATGCACGAAGACGCGCCCCATCTGGACGGTCAGTATGCGGCGTTCGGTAAGATCACGGAAGGCATGGACGTGGTAAACCGCATCGCTGCAGCCAGGACCGATCTGTCCGACAAGCCGCTTGAGGACCAGGTTATGAAGACCGTTACGGTCGAGACCTTTGGGCAGGACTATCCGGAACCGGTCGTTCATTAAAAAGTAAAAGCTGGGTCACTTAGGCGGCTCAGCTTTTTTGATACAGCAAGTTCTCTTTGACGGTACAGGTTCCTCGCCCATCCGTCGTCTCCGTGACCAGCTTTCGGACCCTCTCCTCTTCCTTTTCCGGGACCAGCACTTCAAAGGTTACATCCTCCTGATAACTTGCCTGCCCAAGACTTATTCCCTCCCGGGCGAACAGGTACTGAAATTTTCCGTAAGCCGGATAGGTACAGGTAATGCTCATCCGGATGCCATGGACCATAGTCTTAAGTTCCGCGTCATCCGCCGCTGCCGCTGCCGCATTGACATAGGACCGCATCAAGCCGCCGGTTCCCAGCAGCGTTCCTCCGAAATAGCGGGTCACAACGATCAGCGTATTATGGAGGTCCCTGCCCTTCAGGATTTCCAGAATCGGTTTTCCCGCTGTTCCGGACGGTTCTCCGTCGTCACTGGACCGGACGATCTCCTCCGGCGTTCCGGGCTCTCCCGCTAAAAAGGCAAAGCAGTGGTGGCGGGCATCGTAATGCTTTTTGCGGATTGCCGCGATCGCCTCCTCTGCCTCCTGCAGCGATTCAATGTGGATCGCCTCTCCCAGAAACCGGGACTTCTTTTCCTCATATTCACCGGCACCGGACCGACCGACGGTTTTATATTCCTTCAGCATAGATTGTTTCTCCGTTTCCCTTTTATCTCCCGCCATCTTAGCAGAAAATAGAGTTTCTGACCACTTCCCTTATCCCTGATTCTTTACTCCTTCTTTGCCTGATGCCTTTAGCAGACCTATCATATCTTTATGGCAATTTCTCAACTTCTTCACCTGATGCTTTTGAAGGACTCATTCTATCGCAGATGGAGCTATACCCAAAATCTCCCCTGCTTTTAAAGACTGCCCTCTTATGTTAAAATAGCCTGTGTATAGGTTCTTTTAATCGTCGGATGAGCAGACTCTTGCCCTTTCCGTCACGGAGGAATTACATGGATTTTACTAAACTTGGCATCAAAAAAAAGGAAGAACGCCTGGCAGGCTCTTCCGAATCCAATCAAAAGCGGGTGGGCGTAGCAGCGATCCGGGTTTTATTTCTGGCTCTGATCGCGGCAGTCGTCATGGTGATCTGCGGTTCCATCGGCATCACCCGGGGCATCATAGCCAATGCGCCGGATATCGACGACATCAATATCCAGCCCAGCGGCTTTGCGACCTTCATTTACGATTCCGACGGCAATCAGCTGCAGAAGCTGACCTCGTCCGATTCCAACCGGACGGCAGTCGCCCTGGACAACGTTCCGGTCGCCCTTCAGCACGCTGTCATCGCCATCGAAGACGAGCGCTTCTACCGCCACAACGGAATCGATCCGAGAGGTATCGCCCGCGCCGCCGTCGTCGGCGTGACCCACGGTTTTCATTTTTCGGAAGGCGCCAGTACCATCACCCAGCAGCTGCTGAAGAACAACGTCTTTACCAACTGGACTCATGAGAGCGTCATCGAACGGATTGAGCGCAAGTTCCAGGAGCAGTTTCTGGCGGTCAAACTGGAGCAGAAGCTGCAAAATAAAGATCTGATTCTGGAAAATTACCTCAACACCATCAACCTGGGCGCCGGCACCTATGGTGTAGAGGCGGCTTCCAGAAAATACTTCAACAAGGACGTCTGGGATCTCAATCTCACCGAATCTACGGTCCTCGCAGGCATCACCCAGAACCCGGCTAAGTATAACCCCATCCGCCATCCGGAAAACAATCTGGAACGGCGGCGAACCGTCCTTAAACGCATGGTCCGCCAGGGTTACATTTCCCAGGAGGAAATGGACGCCTCCCTTGCCGAACCGGTCTATGACGAGATCGCCGCGGCGCAAAATGAGACCCAGGAAACCGGCACGGTCTACTCCTATTTTATCGACGAACTGACCGAACAGGTCGTCAACGATCTGCAAAAGCAGAAGGGTTATACTGAGAACCAGGCTTATCAGGCTCTCTACTCCGGCGGTCTCCGCATTTACACCACTCAGGATCCTGAAATTCAACATACCGTTGATGAGGAATATCAGAATCCCGATAATTTTCCCAATGGGACGCAGTACGCCATGGAATGGGCACTGACGGTCCAAAAGGCTGACGGCACTCTGGTCAACTACAGCCGGGAGATGCTGGAGAAGTATTACAAAGAAAACCTACCCGCCGATCAGGCAGCGGCATTTGATTTGAATTTCGATACTCCGGAAGAGGGACAGAGCTACATCGATGACTACAAGACCCATGTCATCGGAAATGGCGACAGCATCGTTGCCGAACGGGCTTCCTTTGCCCCCCAGCCCCAGTCATCCATGATTGTCATGGACCAGCGGACCGGCTATGTCAAGGCAATTGAAGGAGGTCGGGGAGAAAAAACCGCTTCCCTGACCCTCAACCGCGCCACCAACACTCTGCGCCAGCCCGGTTCTACCTTCAAGATTCTGTCCACTTATGCCCCCCTCATTGACAGCGGCTCCAAGTTCCTGGGTTCTGCCTATCTGGACAGCAAATACGCCTATTCCAACGGCACGGAAGTCCATAACTCCTCCCGTAATTATTCCGGCTGGACCACCATCCGGGAGGCGATCGTCCACTCCATCAACGTGGTGGCGGTCAAGGCGATCACCGATCTGACGCCCCAGGCGGGCTTCAATGAACTGCAGAAGTTCGGGTTTACCACTCTCGATCCCGCCAACGACGTCTACCAGCCGCTTGCTCTCGGCGGTATTACAAATGGTGTCTCCAACCTGGAACTGACCGCTGCCTATGCGGCGATCGCCAATGGAGGAACCTATACCAAGCCAATCTTCTATACCAAGATTCTGGATCAAAGCGGTTCCGTCATCATCGACAATACGCCGGAGACCAGCAAAGTCATCAGTGAAGACACGGCCTGGCTGCTCACCAATGCCATGGAGGATGTGGTAAAGCGGGGCACTGCAGCCGACGTTCAGCTCAGCAACGGTATGCCAGCCGCAGGCAAAACCGGTACGACATCCAAGTACAATGACGTCTGGTTCTGCGGCTATACCCCCTACTACACGATCGGTGTCTGGTCCGGCTACGACGACAATACCAAGCTGCCTGAGGAGGGAACCTACCGAACCTTCCATAAAAAGCTCTGGAAAAATGTCATGGAACGGTTGACAGCTTCCAAAACCGTAACGGATTTCCAGCGGCCTTCCGATATTGTCCGAGTGGAAGTCTGTGCCCACACAGGACTTAAGCCTTCCGGCAGCTGTTCCATGGTTACGACGGAGTATATGCCCAAAGATCAGGTTCCGACCAAGACCTGCAGGCAGTGTGAACACACCGACTGGAACAAGGTGGATGCCGAAACCTACGGCAGCTTTGAAGCGGACGGAAAGACCTTTACCTATCGGAACAAGACATCCAACGTCGCCCCGGACCCGGATGCGGATGAAGATGATGCATACAATGAGGACCAGGATAATACATATGATGAGGACGAAGACGCCGATTACGAAAATGCGGATGACACCGACGATACCGGAGACTACAATCCTGATGAGGAGGATCTCGATCAAGGCGGCCTGACCGACGACGATACCGATCAGATTGATCAAGAATGATACGAACAAAAGGGGCAGCCTCTTCGTTCCCAGCGGTATCCGGGACATCATCGGCAATCAGTAAAGTATCTGTTTATACTCTGTTTTCATAAAAAAATCCGCCGGACTCCGGCGGATTTTTTTGTGCAGTATGAAGGGGGCGATGCATCCCACCTCGTTCAAATTCAAGGATGCCAGCTCTTCTGATTGGATCGGGAAAGCCATTCGGCTCACTCGGCAGCAGCTTTTCCAAGCTTTCTGCTAAGCACCATCTGCCCCAGGCAGCTCCCGGCGATGATCAGGTGGACGGCTGACAGAGTATTGAGTCTGGACCTCCAGATCATAATGACCAGCAGCACAGCCAGAACGAGGTTGATGACGGAAGAAAGGGAATTTGGTCTCTTACTCCAAAGGACCAGTAAGAACCCGAACAGGACCGCGCTGACCAGGATCAGGCTGAGAAGCGGCAGGGAGTTGTAAGATTCCTGCCTTTTGGTTTCAAGAGCCGCATAGGCATAGCGGTAGGCAAGCCCCAAGCCATTCAACACGATACCCAAACAGATTGATTCCACACCTTGTCTGTTCATCATATAATCCCCCAACTGCTAAAAAGCAGATAATTTACGATCTGACAAATTTTTCTATAAATCTGTTCTTTATCCGATGCTGTCGATTGCCAGCTTGGCAGAGCCATAGATGCCGGCATCGTTGCCCAGCTTGGCGAGGACGATGGGGGTGTTCTTGCAGGCGGCAAAGGCGTAGGCGCGATAGTAGCGGCTTACGGCGTCGATCAGAGCTTCTCCCGCCTTGGATACGCCGCCGCCCAGAACGATGATCTCCGGGTCCGTGACGACCGCATAAGCGCCGAGAGCCGTTCCCAGATAGGAAGCGAAGCGGTTGACCACTCTTGCCGCGACCTCATCCCCCTTCTTATATTCGTCAAAGACGGACTTGGCGGACAGCTTCTCCGGGTTGAGGTTGGTCTGATCATTGGCATCCATCCGGTCCAGCTCCTCTCTTGCCAGCCGGACGATGCCGGTCGCGCTGGCGACCTGCTCCAGGCAGCCGGTATTGCCGCAGTTGCAGGGCTCCTTGATGTCGTCCGCGACATGGGCGTGACCGACCTCGCCGCCCGCCCCATGGGCGCCTTCCACGATTCTGCCGTCGACGATGATGCCGCCGCCTACGCCGGTTCCCAGCGTAATGACGATGGCGTCCTTATGCCCCTCTGCGCCGCCCTGCCACATCTCGCCGAGAGCGGCGACATTGGCGTCATTTCCAGCCTTGACCGGAAGTCCGGTCAGCTGCCCCAGGACGCCCTCGATATCGGTCTCGCCCCAGTGAAGGTTGACGGCGAAGGGGACCTTGCCCTCCCGGACCGGTCCGGGGACGCCGATACCGATACCGGCGACATCAGCCTTATCAATTCCCCTTTCCTTCAGCTTCTTCTCTATGGCGGCAGCGATATCCGGCAGGACCTGTTCCCCGCCGTTGCCGATTCTGGTTTTGATCTCCCACTTATCACACAGCTTGCCAGCTGTTTCAAAGAGACCGCACTTGACGGTTGTGCCCCCGACGTCAATACCAAAACAATAGGTTTTCATCAATTCTCCTCCCGATGGTTTGCCATATTCGCCTGAACCCGGCGGTACAGCTCCTGCGCCGCGTTATAGCCCATCTTCTTCTGTCTGTGATTGACCGCCGCCGTTTCCACGATGACGGCAAGGTTACGCCCCGGACGGATGGGCAGGGAGTGACAGACAACCTTGTTGCCCAGAAACTCCGTATACTCCTCCTCCAGTCCCAGACGATCATACTCCCGATCCTTGTCCCAGTCTTCTAATTTTATGACCAGATCGATCTGCTGGGTGTCCTTGACATGCTCGACACCGTAAAGGGTCTTGACATCGATGATGCCGATGCCGCGAAGTTCGATGAAATGCCGGGTCAGATCCGGAGCGGAGCCGACCAGGGTAATGTCGGATACCTTGCGGATGATGACGACGTCGTCGCTGACCAGGCGGTGACCGCGCCGGACCAGCTCCAGAGCCGCCTCGGACTTGCCGATCCCGCTCTCTCCCATGATCAGGACACCTTCGCCGTAGACGTCGACCAGAACGCCGTGGACGGAGATGCTGGGCGCCAGTTCCACACCCAGCCAGCGGATGACCTCAGCCATAAAGCCGGACGTGGTCCGCTCGGTCACGAAGGTCGGAACGCCGTACTTTCTGGCGATATTGAGCATATCCTCCAGGGGCTCCGTCAGGGTCGTAAAGATCACGCAGGGAATCCCGCTCGATACAAACCGCTCATAGACCCGGTTGCGCTCGCTCTCCTCCATCTGCATGATGTAGGAATACTCCACGTAGCCGATGATCTGAACCCGCTCTTTGACAAAGTGATCATAGTAACCGGTCAGCTGCAGGGCAGGTCGGTTGATATCGGGCGTTGTAATTTCGATATTGGTCATATCGATATCCGGCGTCAGATTCTTCAGCTTCAGAGCGTCTGCAAACTTGGACAGCTTCACTATCGTTTTCATCGTACACCTCCGACCAAATGCTTCATATATACATTCAGTTTATCATATTTTCTTTCTTGTTGTGAAAATATTCCCAGACTTTCTTAGCTGCGGCACGATTCATGGAGGGAGCATGCTCCAGTTCATCCAGATCGGCATCCCGGATCGCTTCGATGGTCCGGAAGGCACGAAGCAGGGCTTTCCGCCGGGTTGGTCCGATGCCGTCGATATCGTCAAGCGCCGAGTGGACCTGGCCCCTGCTGCGCAAAAGCCGGTGGTATTCGATGGCGAAACGGTGGGCTTCATCCTGAATCCGGGTAATGAGTTTAAAGCCCTCGGACGTCCGGTTGATGGGCACTTCCGCCCCGTGGTAGTAGAGTCCCCGGGTCCGATGATAGTCGTCCTTGACCATGCCGGCGACCGGCACATGCAGGTCCAGCTCCCGGAGGACTTTCTCCGCGATGTGGACCTGCCCCTTGCCGCCGTCCATAAGCAGGAGGTCCGGCAGGACACTGAAGCCGTCGGAGCCGTCCTTTGCCCGCGTAAAGCGGCGGGTCAGAACCTCCTCCATGGACGCGTAGTCGTTGGGTCCAATGACGGTCTTGATCCGGAACTTGCGGTAGTCCGTCCGTTTGGGCTTGCCATGCTCAAAGACGACCATGGAGCCGACGGAGTTGACGCCGCTGATGTTGGAAATATCGAACGCCTCCATGCGGCTGCAATCCGGCAGGTGGAGCAGGTCTTCAATCTCATGAACCGCCCCGAAGGTGCGAAGAGCCTCCCTCTGCATCCGTTCCCGATCCCGGGTCAGGACGGTTTGAGCATTTTCCTTAGCCATCTGAACCAGCCGTTCCTTGGTCCCCCTCTGGGGAATCAGGATCGACACCTTGGACCCGCGGCGCTCGCTCATCCAGTTTTCGATCAGCTCATGCTCCGGAATGTCCATTTCCAGCATCAGCTGCTTGGGGACAAAAGGCGTTCCGGCATAGTACTGGGTGATGAAGCTCTGCAGCAGCTTGCCCTTATCGTCGGGGTCCTCCACAGTCAGGAAGAAATGCTCCCGCCCGATCAGCTTGCCGCCCCGGACAAAAAAGACCTGGACGACCGCTTCCGTCCGATCCAGGGAGGCATTTCCCTCCTTCAGATCGTCGACGGCAAGGGCGATGATATCCCGGTCCTCGTCGTCGGTCGTGGTCGTAATCTTCTGACGCTCACTGACCAGGCGGATACTCTCGATCGTATCCCGATAGCCAGCCGCCTCCTCAAAGCGCATCTCTTCCGACGCCGTCTTCATCTTGTCCGTCAGTTCTTTGATGATCGGTTTGGTATTGCCGTTCAGGAAGTCGACCGCCTGATCAACATTCTTCCGGTAATCCTCCGACGCGATATAGCCCTGACAGGGAGCGTAGCACTGCCCGATGTGGTAGTAGAGACAGGGCCGCTCCCTGCCCTGGGTCTCCGGCAGCTTGCGGCTGCAGGACCGGATGTGAAAGAGCTTCCGCAGCAGCTCGATGGTGTCCCGGACCGCCCCCGCCGTCGGGAAGGGTCCCCAGTAGCGGGACGTATCCTTCTTCATCTGCCGGGCGACCATGATCCTGGGGTACATCTCGCCCAAGGTCACCTTGATGTAGGGATAGGTCTTATCGTCCTTCAGCATGGTGTTGTACTTGGGCCGGTGTTCCTTGATCAGGTTGGATTCCAGAACCAGGGCCTCCAGCTCGGAATCCGTCACAATATATTCAAAGTGATCCACCTGGGACGCCATGCGGATCACTTTGGGTGTTTTATTCTTTGTACTTTGAAAATACTGCCGGACGCGGTTCCTAAGGCTCACCGCTTTGCCGACGTAAATGATCGCGTCATTGGCGTCGTGCATGATGTAGACTCCGGGCTGCTTGGGCAGTTTTTTCAACTCTTCTTCAATATTGAAAACAGCGCTCATTTATACCCTTTTTATCTGTTCCCATGCCTCTTGAAAGGTTTTTGCCTGCTTTGGTTTTTCTTCCTTTTGATCGGAAGGCCGGTCCTCCTCCCCCGCCGGATTATCCGGCACAGGTTCAGGGTTTCCCTCCTCTTGATCCTTGGAATCCGACAGACCCTCGCACTCCCGGAAGATCTTCATAAATTCCTTGCCGGTGATGGTCTCCTTTTCAATGAGGAAGGCGGCGATTTGATCCAGAGTCTCCCGATGGGACTTCAGCAGGTCCAGAGCCTGGTCGTAGGACTTCTTCAAAAGGTCCATAACCTCGTGGTCCACTTCCGTGGCGGTCTGGTCGCCGCAGTTCATAACGGTCCTGCCGTCCAGATATTGATTCTCCTGGGAGGACAGCCCCATGAGACCGAACTTTTCAGACATGCCGAACTGGGTGATCATCGCCCTGGCGATCCGGGTCGCCTGCTCAATGTCATTTGCCGCCCCGGTCGTGACCGTATCAAAAACCAGTTCCTCTGCGGCTCTCCCCGCCAGAGAGGTCACCAGACGAGCCTCCAGCTCCTTCTTGGTGTTGAGGTACTTCTCCTCTTCCGGCACCTGCATGACATAACCCAGGGCCCCCATGGTTCTGGGTATGATCGTGATCTTCTGGACCGGTTCGGTGTTCTTTTGCAGAGCTGTAGCAAGGGCGTGACCAACCTCGTGGTAAGAGACGATCTTCCGCTCTTCCGAACTTAAGATACGGTCCTTCTTCTCCTTGCCGACCAGGACCACCTCCACAGCTTCCTGCAGGTCCTTCTGACTGACGGCGTGCCTGCCGTTCTTGACTGCCAGGATCGCTGCCTCATTGATCATGTTGGCGAGCTCCGATCCGACCGCCCCGCTGGTGGACAGGGCGATCGCGTTTAAGTCCACCGTGTCGTCCATCGCCACCCCCTTGGAGTGGACCTTTAAAATGGCGACTCGACCCTTTAGATCCGGTCGTTCCACGATGATCCGGCGGTCAAATCTGCCCGGCCTCAACAGGGCGGGGTCCAGCACTTCCGGCCGGTTGGTCGCCGCCAGAATCAAAAGACCCTTGGAGGAATCAAAGCCGTCCATCTCCGCCAGCAGCTGGTTGAGGGTCTGCTCCCGTTCGTCATTGCCGCCGAAACGGCCGCTCTCCCGGGTCTTGCCGATCGCGTCGATCTCATCGATGAAGATGATGCAGGGGGCATTTTTCTTCGCCTCCTCAAAGAGGTCCCGGACCCGGCTGGCTCCGACACCGACGAACATTTCGACAAATTCCGAACCGGACAGGGAGAAGAAGGGGACTCCAGCCTCCCCTGCCACCGCCTTAGCCAGCAGGGTCTTGCCGGTTCCGGGAGGGCCGACCAGAAGGGCTCCCTTGGGCAGTTTGGCGCCGATGTCCACATATCTGCCCGGGTTGTGGAGGAAGTCGACGACCTCCTGTAAGCTCTCCTTCGCCTCATCCTCCCCGGCGACGTCCTTAAAGGTGATGCCGGTGTTCTTCTGCACATAGGACTTGGCACGGCTCTTGCCCACGCTCATGACTCCGCCGGCTCCGTGGTTCATACGGTTCATAAAAATGCTGAACACGACCAGGAAGAGGACGAAGGGGATTAAAAAGCTCAAAATGGTCTCGACAACCTGGAGAGCCATGCTGGTCTGCTTACGGGAGAAGGTGACCCCCGCCTTTTCCAGCCGCTCGGTCAGCGCCGTGCTGTCCTCGGTCCGGGTCGTATAGTAGGTAATCGCCTCGAAGCCCTGGTCAGAGACCGGTGTGATGTTGATGGTCTCGTCGTTGATCTCAACCGACTTGACCTTCTTGTCATTCAGCATCTTGATAAACTCGTTGTAAGTGATCTGTCTGCTGGAGGAACTGGAAAATGCTCCGGAGAAGATGCTCATGCAGATCAGACTGATCATGACGCAGATCAGCAGGATCAGCAGGGACTGTCCGTTGCGGTTTCCTCCTTGCTTATTGCCATTGTTTTGATTATCCATGTACTACCTCCGGGTTCTCAATCAGCCGTTCAACAGATCCGGATACTGATTCAGAACCTCTCTATAGAAGGAACTAAGGGCGGAACCCTTGTCCGTCTTGCCTTCAAAATAGGGAAGAAATGCTGCCTGAAAGGCGCTGTTGATCCCACTGTCATAATAAGTTGCCGCATCCGCCTTAAGGTCTCTTGCGGCTGTATCAAAGAGGCGGAACTGGTTCTGTCCGCCCAGAAAGTTCCAGCCCCCGGCATCGTCGAGGGCGAGTTCCTGCATAGCCTCGCCATGGTTGGTCAGCTGACCGGTCTCTTCCGCCAGAGAGGACAGGTTGTCCCTGCTGCAGGTCAGGTTCTTCAGAATCTCTCCTGTTAAAACGGAATTGTCCGACCCGGCCGCTCCGCAGAGCCAGACGCCTCCCTGGTAGAAGGCGCTGGGTCCCTGACAGACCGCCCAGTCCCCGAATGAACCGTTGCCGGCTTCAGTTTTTCCGTCTTTTTCAAGCGGTGTCTTGAGACTTGCCGGCAGCAGCCGGTCGCGGATCTCGGAGGAGGTTAAAAAAGCTCCAAAGACCTTGCCGTTCTCCCCAAAGCCCTCCTGCCACTTTGAGCTAAAGACCCGGTCGGAATCTCCGCAGTAGCCCCGGTCAGCAAAGATCTTGGTTTGGGAGACCCAGTCCGCCATGGCAGGATCGACCGTGATTCGGTCCTCTCCGTCAACCCAGCCCTTTTCCCGGCTTCCCAGACAGGCATAGTAGGCATCTGTATAGCCGGAGAGCATCTGATAGCCGCTGTCTGCCAGCTTGCCTGCCGTCTCCTCAAAGGATTTCCAGTTGGAAAGCCGGCTCTGCACCTGGACCGGATTGTCTGTACCCAGGACCGATTTGGCAATGGACCGCCGGTAGACAAAAGCTCCTGCCGGAACCTGCCATGAAACAGCTCTCTGTCTGCCATCCTGATCCCTGACCAGGTCCCGGGTAATGGAATACTGGTTCTTCAGATCCGTCTCCTTAAGACCCAGCTGGTCAAGGGTCAGGGCGACGTCCGAGTCAGCGTCGCAGTATTTGGCTGCCATCTCCCCACTGATCAAAAAGAGATCCACCTTGTCATCATCGCCTGCATCCTCATCGACCAGAGCCTTATCCAGCAGGTCCTGGTAGCGGTCCGGGTCCTCTTCCAGATGCCACTTAACGGTTACATCGCCGATGACCGCAGAGTCCTCTCCGTCAGCCCCCCCATCCGGTTCCGATGAGCCTAGCGGCTCCGCAGCCAGATCATTAGACGAAAGGGTCGTCTGCCTATCCCGGTAGTCCGGCTGATAGCGGCGGACCAGGTCCATGAGGGAGGGATCAAAGGTATAGATCTGATAGACCTGCCCCTGACGCCCCAGGAGGTCATCCAGGACATCAAGCCCCGATTCCGGTCCCTCCTGCTGGCTGACCGCCTCCGGGGCGCTCATTGCCTCGCTCTGAGGCCTGCTAGCTGCGGACGAAGGTTGGGAATTGGAAGGTTTTGAGCCCCTGCCGCATCCGCCTGTCGTCAGAAGGGCTGCCGCAAGCAGCCACGCAATCCACTTCTTCATTTGATATCTCCATAAAGCCTAAAAAGATACAGATTTCATTATAAAGCATTCGGGTGGGAAAGAAAACCAGATTGATTGCAATATATTTCCTCAATTTTTCTCAAAAATGATCCTATAAAAAACAGGAACCTGATGTCTCCATCAGATTCCTGTCTAAAACTCATCAAAATTCGATTAAACCAGTTCCAGCAGAACCTTCATTGCCGCATCACCAGGACGCTGAGCAATCTTGACGATTCTGGTGTAACCACCATTGCGCTCTGCATACTTGGGAGCGATCTCGTCGAACATCTTCTGAGCCATATCGATCTTCCTGGTGTTCTTCTTGCGGCCCTTGCCTGCTGCCGGAACTTCCGTTACCGGATAGAACACCTTGTTCATCTGTCTTCTGGCATGAAGTCTGGACGGCAGATCCTTCCGGATCTCCTTGTCCTGCTCTTCATAGACAGCAACCTTCTTGCCGTCCCGCTCTTCCTTGATCCGCCTGCCTTCGGCATCCTTTTTTGCCACCTTGCACTTGACGGTGACAGTCTCGAAGTTATCCTTCTCCTTGACGGCAAGGGCAATCAGCTTTTCCGCGATCTTGGCAACTTCCTTAGCCTTAGCCTCGGTTGTTACAATGTGACCGTGATAAAGAAGATTGGTGACCTGGTTTCTCAGTAATGCCTTTCTCTGTGCAGATGTTCTGCTGAGCTTTCTGTACATTGCCATTTTTCATTTCCTCCACATGCGGTGCGTAACCGTCACGCTCTTTCGGACTTACTGACGGTACGTAAAAAACCGTGTTTTCTTAGTGATCACTCTTCACTGGGCTTTAAGGAAAGACCCAGCTCCTTCAGTTTTGCCAGAACCTCTTCCAGGGACTTACGGCCCAGGTTGCGGACCTTCATCATATCCTCGGAAGTCTTGCTGCAAAGTTCCTCAACAGTATTGATTCCGGCTCTCTTCAGGCAGTTATAGGACCGAACAGAAAGTTCCAGCTCATCGATGTTCATCTCCAGAGCCTTTTCCTTCTCATCATCCGGCTTTTCAATCATGACTTCCGCCGTTCTTGCCGTTTCCGTCAGATCGACGAACAGCTTCAGATGCTCACTCAGCACCTTAGCCGCAAGACTGACAGCCTCTTCCGGTCCCATGGAACCCCGGGTCCAGACGTCCAGCGTCAGTTTATCAAAATCCGTCTGCTGACCGACACGCGTGTTCTCCACACTGATGTTGACCCGGTCAACCGGCGTATAAATGGCATCGACCGCAATGACGCCGATCGGCTGATCAGGCTGCTTGCCCTTCTCAGCGCTGACCCAGCCGCGTCCGCGGGTGATGGTCATTTCCATGTAAAGCTTGCAGTCAGCACCGCCGTCGAGAGTTGCGATAACCAGGTTCGGGTTCATGATCTCGATATCGGAATCAACCTGGATATCGGAAGCGTGAACCACGCCCTCGCCTTCGTACTCGATATAGGCGGTCTTGGGTTCATCCGTCTCGGAGTTGTTGCGGATCACCAGAGACTTGAGGTTCATAATGATCTCCGCAACATCTTCCTTGACGCCCGGAATCGGGCTGAACTCATGAAGGACACCTTCGATTTTCACTGAACTGACCGCTGCTCCCGGCAGAGAAGAGAGCATGATTCTTCTCAGTGAGTTGCCAAGAGTTGTGCCATAGCCTCTTTCCAGAGGCTCTACAACGAATCTTCCGTACTGATTGTCGGCAGAAAGTTCCTCGATTGCAATCTTTGGCTTGTTAAAATCAAACACGTTCAGTTTCCCTCCTTAGGTAAACACGATTCGTGAGGGGTTGACGAAGTAATCCGCTTGAATTACTTCGTATACAACTCGACGATAGCCATTTCGTTGACCGGAACATCGATCTGTTCTCTCGTCGGAAGATCCTTGACCGTGCCCTTCAGGTTTTCTGCATCCGCTTCCAGCCATTCCGGAACCAGTCTGCCTGCTGTTGCAGCCAGGATCCCGTTCTCAGCCTTGTAACGCGGAGAGGACTTCTTATTTTCCTTGATTTCGATGACATCGCCTGCCTTAACTTCATAAGACGGGATGTTGACCAGCTTACCGTTTACCAGGATGTGCTTGTGATCAACGATCTGACGAGCTTCTCTTCTGGTTCTGGCAAATCCAAGTCTGAAGACGACGTTGTCGAGGCGAAGCTCCAGCAGGCGCATCAGGTTTTCACCGGTCATGCCCTTAGCTCTGTCTGCCTTAGCGAACAGATTGCGGAAGGGCTTCTCCAGGACACCGTAGATGAATTTTGCTTTCTGCTTTTCACGCAGCTGCGTGCCGTATTCAGAAACCTTGCGGCTGGATCTCTTCAGTTCTCTTGTAGACTTTTTATCAATACCCAGATATGCAGGCTCAAGACCGAGGGATCTGCATCTCTTCAGGACTGGTACTCTGTTAACTGCCATGTTTTCCTCCTATAAAAATCGGCTGTTGTTTCTTTCAGATAAGGTCTTTCTTCTATAAAAGAAGAGGCAAGAAAGGCTTATACTCTTCTTCTCTTAGGCGGACGGCAACCATTGTGGGGAACCGGTGTGCAGTCTTCGATGGAAAGAACCTGAAGACCTGCAGCCGCCAGAGCGCGGATCGCTGCTTCTCTCCCTGATCCCGGACCCTTGACAAAGACGTTGACTGTCTTAAGACCGTGAGGAAGAGCTGCCTTTACAGCAGTTTCAGCTGCCATCTGAGCAGCATAAGGAGTAGATTTCCTTGAACCGCGGAAGCCCAGACCACCTGCAGATGCCCAGGAAAGAGCATTTCCCTGTGCGTCAGTCAGAGTCACAATCGTGTTGTTGAAAGATGACTGAATGTGTGCCTGTCCATGTTCAACGTTTTTTCTGATGCGGCGCTTGGAAGCAGCCGACTTTGTATTCTTTTTTGCTGGCATAAAAAACTAACCTACTTATCCTTTCTGATCTGCGATTACTTCTTCTTGTTTGCTACAGTACGACGCGGGCCCTTACGGGTTCTGGCGTTGTTCTTGGTGTTCTGTCCACGGACAGGAAGTCCTGCTCTGTGGCGCTTTCCTCTGTAGCAGCCGATTTCCTGAAGGCGCTTGATATTCATAGCGGTATCACGGCGGAGATCACCTTCTACCAGAATACCGGAAGCATCCATGGTATCCTTGATCTTTGCGACTTCTTCGTCGGTCAGATCGCGAACGCGGGTGCTGGGATCAATACCAGCTCCGGCTAAAATCTTGTTTGCTGTTGTTCTGCCGATACCGTAGATATAGGTAAGGCCGATTTCAACACGCTTGTCTCTCGGTAAATCCACTCCAGCTAAACGAGCCATTGTGTTTCCTCCAATTCTTGTG
This sequence comes from Lachnospiraceae bacterium UBA3689, assembly GCA_002371465.1. Taxonomy (GTDB): domain Bacteria; phylum Bacillota; class Clostridia; order Lachnospirales; family Lachnospiraceae; genus Chordicoccus. Next base: position 30,221 of record DFIU01000013.1, read on the forward strand.
ATTGATTGAACGTTGTAACTCAATTGGGGCCGCTTACACACAGCCCAGCCACGCTTGTTTGTCCCTGACATCATTTTGCCATGCGTGACCTTTCCGATGAAATGACGCATCGGTATTAAGCGCTATATCTCAAGCCCGCAAGCTGATCTATAGTAAACAGACAGGCATCCGCCCGGCTGTTGGCTTAACAAAATGAGTAAAGTTGCGGCAAAGATCGGATCAGCCCTGTCTCTGCTTGTGTTTCGGGTTCTCACAGATAATTCTGATCGAGCCTTTTCTTTTGATAACCTTGCACTTTTCGCACATCGGTTTCACAGAAGATCTTACTTTCATCGTATCCTCCTTTCAGTGAATCATAACAGCGAAAAACCATTTTGGGCAAACTGATCCCAAAACAGCGTCTTTCATTTTATCATTGACAAAGGCAATATGCAAGCCTTTCTTTACTTATCGCGCCAGACAATTCTGCCCTTGTCAAGATCATACGGTGAAAGTTCAATCGTAACCTTATCTCCCGGAAGAATCCGGATAAAATTCATTCTGAGCTTGCCGCTGATGTGGGCAAGCACGATATGCTTGTTCTCAAGTTCGACCTTGAACATCGCGTTGGGCAGTTTCTCAAGAACTCTGCCTTCCACTTCAATATTGTCAGCTTTTGACATCTGCTTTCATTCCCCCTTCGTACAGGTTAAAAGTTCCGCCTCACCTTCCGTGATGAGGATGGTATTTTCATAATGGGCTGCCGGGCTCTGATCCAGGGTTCGGACTGTCCAGCCATCCGTCTCGTCCGTCTCAACCTCTCCCCTGCCCAGGGCAAGGGTCGGTTCGACGGCAAAGGTCATGCCGGCTTCAAGGATCATGCCCCGACCCTTCTGACCGACATTGGGAACAGTTGGATATTCATGGAGGTGTCTGCCGATCCCGTGACCGGACAGCCCCTCCACGACCTGACAGCCGTGATCGGTTGCATAAGATTCGATGGCGGCCGATATATCATAGAGGTGCTGATGAGCCCGAGCCTGCCGAATGCCCGCAAAAAAAGCCTGCTGGGTCGCCTCGATCAGCTGTCCTGCCTCGTCGGAAATCTTCCCGATCCCCCAGGTCCGGGCTGCGTCGGCGTGATAGCCCTGCCAGATCAGTCCGGTATCTAAGGATACAATCTGTCCCTCTTCCAGATAGCGGGTTGGGGATGGGATTCCATGGACGACCTCCTGATCAATCGAGACGCAGACCGAAGCCGGAAAGCCCCGATAAGCAAGAAAGTTGGGTTCAGCCCCCAGCTTTCGAATCAGGTCCAGGCAGCGCTGATCGACCTCCCTGGTCGAAAGACCCGGCCGCAGGAAGTCCCGCAGCTCCTCGTGGACGATCTCCAGTTTTCTGCCGGCTTCCCGCATCCGCTTTAAAGCTTCTGCCGATCTGATCGTGACCGCCATTTCTTATTCTCCCAGCCGGTCCCTGATGGCTGCAAAGACCTCTTCCATAGGCAGGGTCCCGTCGACGGTCGCCAGAACGCCCTTGCCCTGATAGAAATCGATCAAAGGCTGGGTCTGCTCATGATAGACGGACAGTCTGGTCTTGACAGTCTCCGGTTTGTCGTCGGCTCTTTGGACCAGTTCGGACCCGCAGACATCACAGATCCCCTCTTCCTTGGGCGGATTGTAGAGGACATGGTAGGTCGCGCCGCATTTTAAGCAGGCTCTTCTGCCCGACATCCGCTCGACAATCGCATCATCCGGCACTTCAATATCGACCGCATAGTCAATCCTGGTTCCCAGGTCTGCCGCCGCCTTTTCCAAGGCTTCCGCCTGGGGGATAGTTCTGGGGAAGCCATCCAGGACATAGCCCTTCTGGCAATCCTCCCGGGCAATCCGATCCGCAACCAGGTCGCAGACCAGTTCATCCGGAACCAGTTTGCCGGCGTCCATAAACTCTTTCGCCTTCTTGCCGAGTGCCGTACCGCCCTTGATGTTGGCACGGAAAATATCACCTGTCGAAATATGGGGAATTCCATAAGCTTCCGCTACCTTTGCCGCCTGGGTTCCCTTGCCCGCTCCGGGCGCTCCCAGCATAATCAGTCTCATCAACAATCCTCCTCTTATCAATCGTATTCCTGCAACTATAAACCAAGGGAACGCCTCCTGCCCTGTCGGACCCAAAGACCTCCCCTTAGCCAAAGTACCTCATTATTCACTTAAGAATCCCTTGTAGTTCCGCACTACCATCATCGATTCAATCTGCTTCACCGTTTCAAGGATGACTCCCACGATGATGATGATCGAAGTACCGCCGAATGATACGCTGGCGCCGAAGACCCCGTTGAAGAAGAAGGGGATAATCGCGATGATGACCAGTCCGACCGCACCGATAAAAATGATGTAGTTCAGGATTCTCGTCAGGTAATCTGTTGTCGGCTTTCCGGGACGGATCCCCGGGATAAAGCCGCCGGCCTTTTTCATATTGTCCGCAACTTCCAACGGATTAAAGGTGATGGAAGTGTAGAAATAGGCAAAGAAAATGACCAGAACGATATAGATAATCAGCCCTACGTTGTAGACCGGATGAGTGAAATCAAACCAATTGTTCTCACTCAGGATCCCCAGCAGGGTTCCAACCCAGCCGCCTGCATTTGCCTTGCCCATGAAGGTCGCAATGATCCCCGGGAAAGACATGATGGAAGCGGCAAAAATGATCGGGATAACGCCGGCTGTGTTGATTTTCAGCGGAATATGGGTTGACTGTCCGCCAAACTGCCTGCGACCGACTGTTTTCTTGGAATACTGGACCGGAATGTGCCGCTGGGCGCCATCCAGAACAATAACCAGAACGACCATACCGACGATAATCGCCGCAATGATCAGGACTGCAAGTGCCCCTCTGGCAAGGGTCTGACCCTTTACAAACTGCTCGTAAAGGCTCATCAGATCCTGAGGGAGGCGGGAAAGGATGTTGATTAAGAGGACCATGGAGATTCCATTGCCCACTCCCTTCTCCGTCATCTGCTCACCGATCCACATGAGGAAAGAAGAACCTGCCGTAAGAGATGCCACGACCGTGAAGGCCTTGACAAAATTCATATCCGGGATAAGTCCCTGATTACCGAACCCGATCGTCATCGCAATGGATTCAAACAGCGCAAGACCGACTGTCAGGTAACGAGTAATCGCCGTCAGTTTCTTTCTGCCGTCTTCGCCGTCACGCTGCATTTCCTCAAGTGCCGGAATCGCAATCGTAAGCAGCTGAACGATAATGGAAGATGTGATGTAAGGCGTAATGGAGAGCGCCAGAATCGACATGCTCGAGAAAGAGCCGCCGGTGAAGGCATCGAAGAAGTTAAAGGCATCTCCCGCCTGGCCCTGCAGCCAGTCACGGAAGAAAGTACGGTCGACACCTACTGCCGGAATCTGGGAACCTACTCGGATGATGACAAGACAAAACAGCACATACCAAATCCTGTGCCGGATGTCCTTTACTTTAAAAGCGTCAATCATCTTCCTAAACATCAGATCACCTCAACTGTGCCGCCTGCTGCCTCAATTTTCTCTTTTGCGGATGCAGAAACTGCATTCACCTTAACGGTAAGCTTCTTGGTCAGCTCACCGTTGCCAAGAATCTTAACGCCGTCGTTCAGCTTGGAAACAGCCCCGCTCTGAAGCAGAACCTTTGGTGTGACCTCTGCGCCGTCTTCAAAGCGATTCAGCACATCGACATTGATGGCTGTGATCTTCTTGGAATTACGATCCGTAAATCCACGCTTGGGAAGACGTCTGTACAGCGGCATCTGACCGCCTTCAAAGCCCGGTCTCGGAGCTCCGGAACGAGCCTTCTGACCCTTGTGGCCCTTGCCTGCCGTCTTTCCGTTTCCTGATCCGTGACCTCTTCCTCTGCGGAAGTTGTCACTGAATCTGGAGCCTTCAGCCGGTGATAAATTAGATAAATCCATGATCGCACCTCCTGATTATTCTTCGACTTCTTCTACCTTGACCATGTAGCCGATCTTAGCCAGCTGGCCGCGGGTAGCAGCATTGTCCGGAAGAACGACGCTGGAGTTGAGTTTATGGAAGCCCATGGACTCAACAATCTTCTTGTTCTTCGGAACAGCACCGATTGTGGATTTCACAAGTGTGATTTTTAATTTCTTGTCTGCCATTTACCTTCTGCCTCCTTATGCCAGGATCTCTTCAACGGACTTGCCGCGAAGACGTGCAACTTCCTCAGGAGTCTTAATCTCTTTCAGACCTGCAAGTGTTGCGAATACAACGTTCTGCTTGTTGTTGGATCCAAGAGACTTTGTACGGATGTTCTTGATGCCGGCAAGTTCGATGACGGCACGAGCCGGACCGCCGGCGATGACGCCGGTACCTTCCGGGGCTCTCTTAAGAAGAACCTTAGCACCGCCATAGACGCCGTAGTTGTCATGAGTGATGCTGTTGAAGTCGGTTCTCGCAACCGTAATCATGTTCTTCTGTGCATCCTCTCTGCCCTTGCGGATCGCTTCCGGAATTTCAGCAGCCTTGCCAAGACCAGCGCCTACATGTCCATTGCCGTCGCCGACAACAACCAGCGCTGAGAAGCGCATGTTACGACCGCCTTTGACGACCTTGGTAACACGCTTGATCGCAACGACTCTGTCTTCCATGCCGTTATCTTCTTCTCTGTTTCTTCTGTTATTATTCGGTCTCATGTGTTTTCCCTTTCCTATTAGAAATCAAGACCTGCTTCGCGAGCAGCGTCTGCAAGTGCGCGGATCTTTCCTGTGTAAAGGAAACCACCACGGTCAAAGACTACTTCCTTGATTCCTGCCGCTACAGCCTTTTCGCCGATCACTTTACCGACTTTTGCTGCTGCTTCGACGTTGTCTGTATACTGCAGTCCGTCTTTCACATCGGCCTGGAGAGTATTGGCAGCTGCAAGTGTCTTGCCTGCCACGTCATCTACGATCTGTGCGTAGATGTGCTGGTTGCTGCGGAATACACAAAGTCTGGGGCATTCCGCAGTGCCGCTCAGATGACCGCGAAGTCTTCTGTGCTTCTGTTCACGAATTTCAGTTCTGGATGTCTTCTTAATCATACTTCACACTCTCCTTTCTTTACTTTTTACCTGTCTTACCGACCTTGCGGCGGATGACTTCGTCGATGTACTTGATACCCTTGCCCTTATAAGGCTCCGGCGCTCTCTTGCTTCTGATTTCAGCAGCATACTGACCGACAGCTTCCTTGCTGATACCGGAAATAATGATATGGTTTCCATCGACCTTGGATTCCAGCCCCTCCGGATCTTCCATTTCGACCGGATGGCTGTAACCCAGAGAAAGGACAAGCTTCTTTCCCTGCTTGTTTGCTCTATAACCGACGCCGTTGACCTCAAGAGTCTTGGTGTAGCCGTCTGTTACGCCGATGACCATGTTATTGATCAGGGCGCGGGTGAGGCCGTGAAGCGATTTATTCTTCTTCAGATCGTTGGGTCTTGTGACGACGACTTCGCCGTCCCTGACCTCAATATTCATAGCAGGGTCGAACGTTCTGGTCAGAGTTCCCTTAGGTCCCTTGACGGTAACTTCGTTCCCCTCCTTAACGTCGACTGTCACACCGGCCGGAACTGCGACCGGAAGTCTACCAATTCGTGACATAAAAATGTCCTCCTGACTTAGATTGTCGGAAGAGCAGATGCTCTTCTGTTTTCAGTGCAATATTTACCAGACATACGCAAGAACTTCTCCGCCGATGCCGAGCTTTCTTGCCTTCTTATCTGTCATAACGCCCTGGCTGGTGGAGATGATGGAAATGCCAAGGCCGCCAAGTACCTTAGGAAGATCTTCGCTGCCTGCGTAGATCCGAAGGCCCGGCTTGGAAATTCTCTTAAGGCCGGTGATAACCTTCTCGTTCTTATCAGCGCCGTACTTTAAGGTAACGCGGAGCGCCTTATCAACGCCCTCCCCTACAAAGTCATACTTTTTGATGAAACCCTCGTCGACAAGGATATCTGCGATAGCGATCTTCATCTTGGACGCCGGGATATCGACTGTATCATGTTTCGCAGTGTTAGCATTACGGATTCTTGTAAGCATATCTGCGATCGGATCGTTTGTCGTAATCATATTGATTACTCTCCTTTCTCAAAGTTCATAGATTCCGGAGTGCCCTGTCGGCACCCGATTACCAGGATGCTTTCTTAACGCCCGGGATCTCGCCCTTATACGCAAGTTCACGGAAGCAGACACGGCAGATGCCGTACTTCTTCAGAACAGAGTGCGGACGACCGCAGATTCTGCAGCGGGTATATGCCCTTGTTGAAAACTTCGGCTTGCGAGCCTGTTTTAATTTCATTGATAACTTAGCCATAGATCCTAATTCTCCTTATCACTTAGCGAACGGCATATTGAATAACCGCAGCAGTTCACGAGCTTCTTCGTCAGTCTTGGCAGTCGTGACAAAGACGATATCCATACCGCGGACCTTGTCGACCTTATCGTACTCAATTTCCGGGAAAATCAGCTGTTCTTTGATGCCGAGCGCGTAGTTGCCTCTGCCGTCGAAGCCGTTAGGATTGACGCCGCGGAAGTCACGGACACGCGGAAGAGCCAGGTTGATAAGGCGGTCAGCGAAATCGTACATCCGCTCACCTCTCAAGGTTACCTTGCAGCCGATCGGCTGGCCTTCACGAATCTTGAAATTCGCGATAGACTTCTTAGCCTTGGTCCGGATTGCGTGCTGACCCGTAATGGTCTCCATGTCCGCAACAGCTGCATCCAGAAGCTTGGCATTTTCTTTGGCTTCGCCGACACCCATATTCACTACGATCTTGACGAGTTTCGGGATTTCCATCGGATTCTTATATTCAAACTTTTTCTGCATTGCTGCAGCAATTTCATTGTCGTACTGTTCTCTCAGTCTGCTCAAATCTCTTACCCCCTTCCTCAATCAATCACTTCGCCGGTTTTCTTCGCTACACGGACTTTTTTGTCTCCCTCGATCTTAAAGCCAACGCGGGTAGCCTGGCCGTTTACAACCAGCATGACGTTGGAGATGTTGATCGGAGCTTCTCTATTGACGATACCGCCCTGCTGGTTGGCAGCTGACGGCTTCTGGTGCTTGGTGATCATGTTGACGCCTTCTACGATCACGGTGTTCTTCTTCGCGTTGACAGAAAGAACCTTGCCTTCCTTGTCCTTATCCTTGCCGGTGATCACCTTAACGGTATCACCCTTCTTAATCTTTAAAGATGCCATCTCGAGGTTCCTCCTTATAATACTTCCGGAGCAAGAGAAACGATCTTCATAAACTGTTTCTCACGAAGCTCACGGGCAACCGGTCCAAAGATACGAGTTCCTCTCGGTGTGTTGTCATCCTTGATGATTACGGCAGCATTTTCATCAAACTTGATGTAAGAACCGTCTTTTCTGCGCGCACCGTGCTTGGTACGAACGACAACGGCTCTGACAACGTCACCCTTCTTGACAACGCCGCCGGGTGTTGCATCTTTGACAGAAGCAACGATCACGTCGCCGATGTTGGCATATCTCCTGTAAGAACCGCCGCTTACGCGGATGCACAGGATCTCTTTTGCACCGGTATTGTCAGCGACCTTCAGTCTGCTTTCCTGTTGAATCATACCTGTTTCCTCCTGAATATAACCGTATAAACGAAACGATTATTTAGCCTTCTCAACAATTTCGACCAGTCTCCATCTCTTGTCCTTGGACAGAGGTCTCGTCTCCATAACTCTTACGGTATCGCCGATCTTCGCTTCGTTGTTTTCGTCATGCGCCTTCAGCTTGTATGTCTTCTTGACAATCTTCTTGTAAAGCGGATGCTGAACACGATTCTCAATTGCAACTACGATAGTCTTGTCCATCTTATCGCTGATGACTCTGCCGACACGTGTCTTTCTGAGGTTTCTTTCTTCCATAGTCCTTTATGCCTCCTTTGCAGCCTGAGCCTGCTCAACAATGACAGTCTGAATCCGAGCGATGTTTCTGCGGACATCTCTGATCCGAGCGGTATTGTCAAGCTGATTTGTCGCATTCTGAAATCTCAGATTGAAGAGTTCTTTCTTAGCTGCAACCAGCTCTTCCTGTAATTCCGAAGAGGACTTGCCTCTTAAATCTTCCAAATATTTATTATTCTTTGTCATGCCTGTTCACCGCCTTCTGCTTCGGCCTTGCCGTTCAGCTGTTCTCTGGTAGCGATCTTGCATGTGCAGGGAAGTTTGTGCATAGCAAGGCGAAGAGCCTCTCTGGCATCCGCTTCCGGTACACCGGCAATCTCAAAAAGAACACGGCCCGGTTTAACAACTGCTACCCAGTATTCAACAGACCCCTTACCGGAACCCATTCGAGTTTCAGCAGGCTTTGCTGTTACCGGCTTATCCGGGAAAATGTCGATCCAGACCTTACCGCCACGCTTATTGTAACGAGTCATCGCGACACGGGCAGCTTCAATCTGATTGGACTTGATCCAGCACGGTTCGGTTGCAACGAGCGCAAACTCGCCATAAGCCATCCTGGTGCCTCTGGTCTGCTTGCCTCTCATGGAGCCGCGCATCTGCTTTCTATGTTTTACTCTCTTTGGCATTAACATAATTATTTATCGCTCCCTTCCTTGTTTCCCTTAGTCGGAAGTACTTCACCATTATAAACCCAAGCCTTAACGCCTACCTTGCCGTACTGGGTATCAGCTTCTGCGAAGCCGTAGTCAATATCAGCGCGGAGGGTCTGCAGCGGGATGGTACCTTCGCTGTAAGTCTCCTTACGAGCCATATCCGCACCGCCCAGACGGCCGGAGCATGTGGTCTTCACACCCTTAGCGCCTGCTCTTAAAGTCCTCTGCATGGTGGACTTCATCGCGCGGCGGAAGGAAATACGGTTCTCCAGCTGAAGGGCAATGTTCTCTGCAACGAGCTGAGCGTCACGATCCGGACGCTTCACTTCCTTGACATCGATCAGAGTCTTCTTGCCGATCTTCTTATTGAGTTCAGCCTTCAGCTTTTCGATTTCAGAACCTCCCTTGCCGATAACAAGGCCCGGCTTGGAAGTCCAGACCGTAACCTTAAGGCGGTCAGACGCCCGTTCAATTTCGATCTTGGAAATGCCTGTGCTGTATAAGCGCTTCTTCAGGAACTCTCTGATTTCGTGATCTTCAACGAGGTTGTCAGCGAAATCCTTGTCCGCATACCATTTGGAGTTCCAATCCTTGATAACACCGACTCTTAAGCCGTGTGGATTAACTTTCTGACCCATTCTGTCCTCCTATTATCTTTCATCCAGAACAATCGTGATGTGGCTGTTCCGCTTTTCAATACGATAAGCACGGCCCTGCGCTCTCGGCTGCACTCTCTTCATAATGGAAGCTCTGTCAGCATAGCACTCTGCGATGTAAAGGTTTGCTCTGTTCATGCCATTGTTGTTTTCAGCGTTCGCAATAGCAGATTCAAGCAGTTTTTTGATAACAGCGGAAGCGTATCTTGGGCTGTATGTGAGGATACCGAGAGCAGTCTCGACGTCCTTTCCGCGAATCGCGTCCAAAACAAAGCAAGCTTTCTGGACCGAAATTCTAGCGTAGGAAAGGCGTGCAGAAGGTCTGGTCTCTCTCTGTGAATCATTTCTCTCCCGCTTAATCTGGGATCTGTGTCCTTTAGCCATTATAATCTCCTTTCAACTACGCGTCACCGTACGGAAGTCTTGGATTCAGACTTCGCATGGCCTCTGTAAGTTCTTGTGTTGACGAACTCACCCAGTTTGTGGCCGACCATATCTTCCGTCACATAGACCGGAACATGTTTTCTGCCATCATGTACTGCAAATGTATGTCCCACAAAGCTCGGGAAGATTGTGGAACGGCGTGACCAGGTCTTAATAACAGCCTTTTCGCCTGCAGCATTTAATGCATCGACTTTCTTAAGCAGGCTCTGGTCTGCGAAAGGACCTTTCTTTAATGAACGTGCCATTTATTTTTCCTCCTTGCCTTGATTATGCGTTCTTACCGTTTCTTCTTCTTACGATAAGCTTATTAGAAGCCTTCTTGCTGGATCTGGTCTTAAGGCCAAGAGCCGGCTTGCCCCACGGGGTAACAGGTCCGGAACGACCAACCGGTGCCTTACCTTCACCACCACCGTGCGGATGGTCATTGGGGTTCATGACAGAACCACGGACAGTTGGGCGGATACCCATGTGTCTCTTACGGCCTGCTTTGCCGATGTTAATCAGGTTGTGATCGCCATTTCCGACAGCGCCGATGGTTGCGCGGCATTCAATCGGAACCATTCTCATTTCGCCGGACGGCAGACGAAGGGTTGCGTACTTGCCTTCCTTAGCCATCAGCTGAGCGCTGTTGCCGGCTGCGCGAACCATCTGCGCGCCGCGGCCCGGGATCAGCTCGATATTGTGAACATTGGAACCAACCGGAATCTGGGCGAAGGGAAGGCAGTTGCCGACTCTGACTTCAGCTTCAGCGCCGCTCATAACCTTCTGTCCAACCTTCAGACCTTCCGGCGCCAGGATGTAGGACTTTGTGCCGTCGCCGTATACGATCAGAGCGATATTAGCCGTTCTGTTGGGATCGTACTCGATGCTCCTGACAACTGCCGGCATTCCGTCCTTGCTGTTTCTCTTGAAGTCGATTACTCTGTACTTTCTTCTGTTTCCGCCGCCTTTGTGACGGGTCGTGATCTTACCCTGGTTATTACGGCCGGCGTGCTTCTTCAGTACTTCCGTCAGAGATTTTTCAGGAGCAGACTTCGTGATTTCAGAGAAGTCAGATCCTGTCATATTTCTTCTGGACGGTGTATAAGGCCTGTATGTCTTAATACCCATTATTTTTCTCCTTATTATTTGTTCTCACGCTTTTCCTGCGTATAGGTTCGGACTGAAAATTAAAGTCCGTTGAAGATTTCAATCTCTTTGCTCTCTTCAGTCAGAGCAACGATCGCTTTCTTTCTCTTTGCGGTCTTTCCTTCGATGTAACCTCTTCTGCGGCTTTTGCCCGGGAGGTTCATGGTGTTGACGCTCTTTACCTTGGCGCCGTCGAACATCTTTTCAACAGCTTCCTTGATCTGAGCCTTATTGGCTTCCGGGTTGACATAGAAGGTGTACTTCTTTGCGCCCATAGCGTCCATGGATTTTTCTGTGATGACCGGCCGAAGGATGACGTCATAATATTTCAGATCTGCCATTATGCAAATACCTCCTCGATCGTCTTAACTGCGTCCTGAGTCAGGACCAGCTTCTCATACTTCAGGATATCGTAAACATTCAGGGAACCCGCATTGGTCAGCTCGACGTTCTGAAGGTTTCTGGAAGAGAGGAGTACGTTCTTGTCGGTCTTATCCGTTACCACATAAGCCTTCTCAGCCTTCAGGTTGGCGAGAGTCCTGACCATGTTCTTGGTCTTGACATCGTCAAATGCCAGTTTATCGACAACGATCAGGTTGTTGTCTGCGAGCTTGGAAGAAAGAGCAGACTTTAAAGCCGCCTTCTTCTCCTGCTTGTTCATCTTAAAGGAATAATCCCTCGGAACCGGAGCAAATACAACGCCGCCGTGTCTCCACTGCGGAGCTCTTGTCGATCCCTGTCTTGCGTGGCCCGTGCCCTTCTGTCTCCACGGCTTAGCGCCGCCGCCGGATACTTCTGAACGGGTCTTGGCCTTCTGTGTGCCCTGTCTCAGGTTAGCGAGATGAAGCACGACTGCCTGATGTACCAGGTTCTCTTTAATCGGAGCTGCAAAAACCGCATCGTTCAGATCGATTTTTCCGACTTCCTGGCCATCCATATTATATACAGATACGTTAGCCATCGTAATTCGTCCTCCTTCTATTACTTGTTAGCCTTGACTGATTCCTTGATTGTAACAAGGGACTTCTTTGCGCCCGGAACGGCACCCTTGACAAGAAGGAGATTATTTTCCGCATCAACGCGTACAACTTCCAGATTCTGGATGGTGATACGCTTGCTGCCCATCTGGCCAGGCATCCCCTTGCCCGGATAGACACGGCTGGGATCAGAAGAAGTACCATTGGAACCCTGATGTCTGTGGAACTTGGAGCCATGGCCCATAGGTCCTCTGGACTGACCCAGACGCTTGATGGCACCCTGATAGCCCTTACCTTTTGAAATAGCGGTCGCATCGATATGATCACCGGCTGTGAAGATGTCAGCCTTGATCTCCTGACCCGGCTTGTAGTCCTCAGAATTCTCAAATCTGAATTCCCGGACAAAACGCTTAGCGGAAACGCCGGCCTTTTCAAAGACGCCCATCTGCGGCTTGTTGACAAGGTTTTCTCTCTTGTCGTCAAAGCCAACCTGAACAGCGGTGTAGCCGTCGTTTTCATCTGTCTTAACCTGAGTCACGACGCACGGGCCAGCCTGCAGAACCGTTACCGGTGTCAGAGTCCCGTCTTCGTTGAAGACCTGAGTCATGCCGATCTTCTTAGCGAGAATCGCTTTTGTCATTTCTTGTTCCTCCTTACAGCGGATTGTTCAAAAAAGCGAACAATCATTCTAGTTGGATGCTTTACTTGTTTTTCATTTTGATGTCGATGTAGACACCAGCCGGCATCTCCAGACGGGACAGAGCATCTACTGTCTTCTGGGTCGGTGTGATGATGTCGATCAGTCTCTTATGAGTTCTCTGCTCGAACTGTTCGCGGCTGTCCTTGTACTTGTGGACTGCACGAAGGATGGTTACAACCTCCTTCTTGGTCGGAAGCGGAACCGGTCCGCTCACCTGTGCGCCGTTTTTCTTAACAGTTTCGATGATCTTCGCTGCTGATGCATCCACCAGAGTGTGATCATAAGCCTTGAGAGTGATTCTCATTACCTGACTTGCCATAAAAAAAGTCGCCTCCTTTTCGCACTTTTACGAGTACGACAAGCGGTGACTGTACACATATCCGGGTGTTTCCTCTTCTTTTTGTACAGAGGTCTCCCGGCTTTATTCCCACAACACAGGCTGTGGTATTTCGGCACAGTGACTTGTCGCCAGTATCGTTGACTTGACATTCGCTCCACGGAGAACCTGCAAAATTTGCAGCAACTTCACGCTTCATTGCTATCATGTCACAGCAAAGGTTAGTATACACAAAACCCCCTGCAAATGCAAGGGGTTTTCGATGTTTTTTCTGTTTTCCTTCAAATGATCCTGGAGTAGTCGACGATCGTGATTCCCGTCGTATCATCCTTGATGACATCCGGCTCATCACCGTCCTTCTTTGCCTGATCCAGAATCTCATTGAGGGTCGCCCGCTCGACCGGAACAAAATGGTCCGCCTGCTGCTCATCGGGTTCTTCCTCATCCTGGGTTTCTCCGGTCTGGTCGTCCGGCAGGTCCAGGATCTGGGTCTCATCTCCTGCCGCCTCTGTCGGCTGGTTCTGAACGGCCTTCCGATCCGCCTTTTCCTCCGCTTCTAAAGTGGCATGTTCAATCGCGTCGGAGAGGTCAATCTCCGGATGGGTATTGGCTAAGGTCTCTTCCGAAGAAGCTTCCCCCCGCTTTTCCTGGTTAGGATCGGCTTTCTTCTTATATATATTGCTTATCTCATCCGCATCTGGCTGAGCTACCGCCGATGTTGCTGCGTCTTTAGCTAAATCTTGCGGTGTGCCGGCTGCCGCTTCTTCTGCAGCCAGTCCTTGCGGCACCTCTTTTGACTCTGTAGCTGAATCTTTTGAGGCTTCCTCTGCCTCTGTGGCTAAGCCTTGCAATGCTTCCGATTGCTGTTCTTCCTCCGCCGCTGTCAGCTGGGAATCATCATCTGCGGAAGCCTGATCTTCTGACCGGTCAACTTCGTCGGCTGCCTCAGCGTCTGCATCCAACCAAGCAGAATCCGCCGCCTTGGGAAGTTCCGCTGTAGAGAGTTCGGACAGAGGCAGATCCTCCTCTTCCGTTTCCAGGATCCGGTCATCCGCATGAATATCCGGCTTAATCTCCGGCACATCATCGATTGTCACCTCATCGACGTCCAAAAGCTTATCGGAATTCTGATCATCTTCCGGTTCCTCTTCCTCATCCGAACGATCCTTCCATAGTTCCGAGAGGATGAATAAAATGATCATCAGCACAACAACCAGGGCAATGATCATAATACCTTCCATGCTGTGCATGGCTATAATCACATAACCGATATAGGGAACAATCACCGCCACCTTGGGAACCTGATTTCTCAAAGTGATCGTTTCCGGCTGACCATCCTGTTCAGATGCACTGACGACCGTAAAATTCCCGTCTTCCGGATTTGCTTCTTTCACCATATAAGCGTAGGTGGAAGCATTATCATCCTTTAAGATCTCATCTCCAACTTTGACATCCGCAGCCTGTATATCGGTTGCATAGGTAATTGACCCCATAGGCAGGTTGGTATCCATGGTCGCCGAATCTATGATTGTAGTCTGAATCCCCAAGATCGGCGGCACTAAAATGGCAGCCGCAGTCAGGATCGCAGCGATCAGGAATACATTTACAATAAATTTCAGGAATTTAGACATTTTCCAGTCCTCCAATTTAGTCATCCCCATTTTATCATTCAAACCAAGATCTGTACATACCTTCCTCTCCCGCCCCTTTCCTTGCCCTCCGATCCTAAATCTTCTATAATCTATGCATACCAGCCAGATGAGGTCGACACCTATGGAAACAGATATCAAGACAATCGAGGACCTTTCCTTAAACGCCTGGCCCTCCCATCAGATCGAATTGTACGATGGATGGATCCTGCGCTTTTCCTATTTCTACACCCACCGGACCAACTGCGTGGAGCAGATCGGGTCTCCCGTCCTGCCTTTAAAAGACAAGGTCGCTTACTGCGAACAGACCTACCGCAGATGGGGGACTCCCTGCATTTTCAAGATCAGTCCCATCGGCGATCCGGATACGGACGCCTGCTTAAGCAGCCGCGGTTATGAGATCCAGCACCACACCACGGTTATGACCCGCAGCCTGGAGGGTGAAAATTTAGTTCCGTCAAATCAAGCAGATTTGAAGCAGTCGGCTTTAAAGGATTCATCTTCAAACCCAGTCCTTCAGATCGAGCCCAGGGTCTATTCCGATTGGATCGAGGGGCTCTTTGCCTTAAAAAAGACCAAAGACCCCATTCATCGGAAGATTGTCCCCCTTATGTATGCCGCCATCCCCAAGGATGAGATCGCCGTTTCGGTCAGGAAAAATGGCAAGATCGCCGCAACGGGGCTGGGGATTCTGGACCGGGACTATGTAGGCGTCTACGCCATCCACGTCAGCGAAGAGCTGCGCCGTCAGGGCTACGCCTCCCTCATGATTGAGACAATTCTTAATGAGGCAAAACGTCGGGGCGCCGGGCACGCCTACCTTCAGGTTGTCACCGACAACGCCCCCGCCCACTCCCTTTATCGAAAGCTCGGATTTACGGACTCCTACCGCTACTGGTTCCGCGTAAAAGAGGTATGATATGACTGTTCTAAAGCTTCTGGCAGAATTACGAAATCCCCCGGCTGACTATCTGATGCTGGTCATCAGCTGCCTGGGTACGCCCTTTGCGGCAGCCGGCATCCTGTCCTGGACCTATCTCAACGTCAACAAACGGCAGGGCTATCTGATAAGCTTTGCTTTCTACCTCTCAAGCCTGGTCGCCCAGAGCATAAAAATCTGCGTCCGCCTGCCCAGACCCTGGGTCCTCGATCCCAGCTTTCACGCCGTCAAGAGCGCCATCTCCTCCGCGACCGGCTACTCCTTCCCCAGTGTTCACTCGCAGAATACCGCCTCCCTCTATACCTCCGTCCTTCTTACGCGCAAAGAAAAATGGATCAGGATCTCTGCCGTCCTGATGCTGGTCCTGGTCCCCTTTTCCCGAATGTGGCTGGGCTGTCACACGCCGCTCGACGTCACGGTCGGTTTTCTGGTCGGAGCGGTCATAACCCTGGTCTTTTTTGCCTGGATGAAGGCAGACGGAAGCTTTCAGATCCCCCGGGGATATTTCCTGCCCGGACTTTTGCTGCTTGTCTCCATCGCTTCCCTGATCCTGGCTGAGGTCCTGACAAAAAACAAAACCGTTCCCTTCCTCCTGGCTAAGGACGCCTTTGGGACCGCCGGCACTGCCATCGGCTTTACCTGCGGCTATCTCCTGGAGCGCAAGTACCTTCTCTTTAAAAATGATGGAAGTCTGCGGGATAAGCTGCTCCGCTTCTTCGTCGCAATCGCCGGGACTCTCCTTTTCACCGGTATCGGCCATCTCCTTGTGCCGACCTCAGCCCTTGCCGTAACGCTCCGATATGGTTTGATCCTCTTCTGGATCACCGGGATGACGCCCCTCTTATCCATCAAACTGGGGATCATGCAGATAGAAACTGGTGCAAACGCCTAAAGATAAGCAACTAAAGCTTCTCTTACACATGAAAATCCCCGGCTGCCGCCGGGGATTTTCATGTGTTTACTCTTTTTAATTTTATTCCTAACCTGATATCAACCACGAAAAACTTTAGTTCCCCTTGGTCAGATAGGTCTCGATCTTGCTCATCGCCTCTTCTTCATCCCTGCCATTAACCGATACCGTCACTTCCGCTCCGGTATCGAGTCCCAGGGTCATCATGCCCATGATGCTCTTGGCGTTCACCCGTCTGTTTTCGATCTCAAGGTAGATGTCACTTTCAAACTGGCTTGCCATCTGTACCAGCAGGGCAACCGGCCGTGTTTCCAGACCGCTGTCAAGCTTTACAATGATATCCTTTCTTGTCATAACAACTCATCCTCCCATGATAATACGATCATTCAGGCAGAGCTGCCTCCCGCAGTTCCGCTGCAAATTCACTCAGTTTTTTCAATCTGTGATTGACTCCTGATTTTCCAATCGGAGGATCTAAGTACTGACCCAGATCCTTTAACGGAACATCCGGATTATCCAATCGGACCTCTGCCATATCACGAAGTGCCGGTTTTAGCCTGGCAAAGCCCCCATGTTCCTTAATATAGCGAATGTCTTCGATCTGCCTGACGGCAGAAACGATCGTCTTATTGAGGTTGGCGGTCTCGCAGTTGACTCTGCGGTTGACATCGCCCCGCATCTCCTTGACAACCCGGATGTTCTCCAAATTGAGGAAGGATCTGCTCGCCCCCATCTCGCCTAAAGCGTTGACGATCTGCTCGCCTTCCTTTAAATAGACGACATAGTCCCCTTTTCTCAGCACGATCTTGGCGTCAAGATCAAAGGACATCATTGCCCCCTGAACCAGGTCCGCCGTCTGATGATCCGGACAGACGATTTCAAAATGATAGTACTTTTCCGGAGCGCTGATAGAGCCCGCTGCCAAAAAAGCGCCGCGCAGGAAAGCCTGCCGACAGCACATCATTTTTAAAACGGTATCGTTGGTCGTCGCCTTCAACAGGGTCTGCGCCTGGTCTGGCTCAGAGATCTCAATCCGGTTTCCTTTTCTGCCGGAAATCCGACTGCCTTCCCGGCTCGCAACAACACTTATATTAAATGCTTTTTTTAATAAAGTAAAGAACTTTTGAGAGGCGAGGGCATTCTCTGACCGAAAGGTCAGCGGGCTGTCCTTTTTCCCGCTTTCCTCCCCATTTTCCACCCGCATCAGGCGGACATAGGCAGACAGTTCTGCCAGCAGGCAGTGCCGGGTTTTAGGTTCGATCTCAGACAGTTCCTTCTTCACCTTTAAGGAGAAGGACATCTCACTTCTCCCCTTCCGCCGCTTTAAAGCGCAGGGTTTCCCGATCGATATCCCGATGCTCCAGCCGAAGACCGTAATCGCTGTTTTCGCTCAGCCTCTTACAGATCTCTTCGGCAAGGACGACGGACCTGTGCCTGCCGCCCGTGCAGCCGACCGAGAGGACCAGCTGGTTCTTGCCTTCGCTGATATAGTTGGGGATCAGGAATTTCAGCAGCTCTTCAAATTTCTTGAGGAAGGTCCCGGTCTGCTTCTGCGCCATAACAAAATCGATAATGGGCTGGTCCCGACCGGTCAGGGGCCGCAGGTTCTCCACATAGTAGGGATTGGGCAGGAAACGGACGTCGATCACCAGGTCGGAATCCGCGGGAACTCCGTATTTAAAGCCGAAGGACTGGACGGTGATCATCAGGTTCTTAAACGCCTTATCCTGGACAAAGATCCGGACCAGTTCCCGTTTCAGCTCCCGTGTCAGCAGCTTGCTGGTATCCAGGATGTAGTCAGCTTCCGACTTCATGTAGTCCAGCTGGCTCCTTTCTTTCCTGATCGCATCCTCCAGACTCTTGCTC
This sequence comes from Lachnospiraceae bacterium UBA3689, assembly GCA_002371465.1. Lineage (GTDB taxonomy): Bacteria > Bacillota > Clostridia > Lachnospirales > Lachnospiraceae > Chordicoccus. The sequence goes on from DFIU01000013.1 coordinate 48,425, forward strand.
CTGCCGGCAAGGGGATGGTTGCGTCTGGTCTCCTTATAGCGCTTCAACAGGACATTGTCCGTGGCATCCAGGAAGAGAATCTCATATTTGATGCCGGATTCCCGCATGGACTTCAAGACGCCGCAGAGTTCCCTCTTGGAAAGACCGCTCCGGATATCGATCCCGACCGCGATCTTGGTGAACTCGGATGAAGTTCCGTCATTTGCAATCTGGGCAAATGGTTTGATCAGCTGCAGCGGCAGATTGTCGACGCAGTAGTAGTCCGCGTCTTCCAGATAGTGAAGCGCTGTACTTTTTCCTGCTCCGGACATACCGGTCACAATCACAAATCTCATTGAACTCCCTCCTCCTTATGGTAACGTTCAGAACTCTCCCAGGAAACGGACTTCCGGATGGAGATCCACGCCGAATTTCTCCTTGACGGTTCTTTGGACATCCGCCATCAGCTGCCTGACGTCCGCCGCCGTAGCATGGTCCCGATTGACGACAAAGCCGCAGTGCTTTTCCGATATCTGAGCTCCGCCGACCCGGTAGCCCCGAAGCCCGCTGTCCATAATCAGCTTGCCGGCAAAATACCCTTCCGGCCGTTTAAAGGTGCTGCCCGCACTGGGGAGATCCAGCGGCTGTCTGGTCTGCCGCCGCTCCGTCAGATCTTCCATCTTAGCGGTGATCTCCTCCTTGTTGCCTAAAGCCAGCTGGATCTCCGCCCCCGTGACAATCCAGTTCTCGATCATAAAGACGCTGATCCGGTAGCCCAGTTTCAGATCCTTGGCTAAGACGGTGCGAATTTTCCCCTCCCGGTCGATGCAGCGGACCGCTTTTAAGATATGCTTCATCTCTCCGCCGTAGGCACCGGCGTTCATCATGCAGGCGCCGCCTAAGGTCCCAGGAATTCCGCCGGCAAATTCAAAACCGGTCAGGGAATGATCCCGTGCCGCAGCCGCGATCTGGGAGAGCAGGGCTCCTGCCTCCGCAAAGACCACATCGCCCCGGACTTCGATTTTGGTAAGGACCTTTGCCAGGGACACCACAGCCCCCCGGTAGCCCTTATCTGCAACCAGGAGGTTGCTGCCGTTGCCGATCACCGTAAAGGGGTAGGCAGCTTCTCTTAGAATCCGAATGACAGCCGCCAGTTCCTCTTCTGTGGTCGGCGTCAGAAACAGATCTGCCGGACCGCCGATTTTAAAGGTCGTATGCAGAGCCATGGGTTCATCAACCAGCACATGGTCCCGCCCGGCTGCTGCCACCAGTCTTGACTCCAAGTCGGATTTATTACTCTTCATCCTCTTCGTCCTCATCCTCTTCGTCGTAGTTGTCGGAATCATCGCCTTCTTCTGCCTCGTCATCCGCTTCATTTCCCTGGTCGCTGTCCGAGGAGGCGGCTGCACCGACTTGTTGAGCGGTCTTTGAAGCAGCTGCCGTCATCTGATCCCTGGTCTCCTCAGCCGAGGCATCCGAGAGCTGATCCGCATTGACGCTCAGATACTGCTGGGCATTTTCCGCCCGCTGGGTCCCGGGATAGGCGTCAATGATCATCTGGAAGATCTTGTCGGCATTTGCCGCATCCCCCTTGAGACGGTAGGCGTGAGCAAGATAGTTGAGCGTATCATAGTCCGTTCCGTCTATAGATCTCGCCTTCTCCAGGTTGGTGATCGCCGCTTCATAATCGGCGCCTCCGAACCCGTCCAGACCCGCCTTTTTGTAAATGGACAAAAGGGAGGTCTGCAGCTCATTGGTCATGGACTTGTAAACCTCTTTCGCCTCTACCGAGAGCAGGGTCGGATCCACAGAACCCAGGGCAGTAGCCGCCGTATCAACAGACTTATTCTGGAAAGCATCGACAGCCTTCAGCAGATTTTCATTTGCCGTCGCTTTGGCATTGGCTTCATTGATCCGGGCGTTAGCAGAGCTGACCGTCTCCCGGGAGGTCTCGATCTCCTTGTTGAGAGCCTGAGCCTGGGCGGAATAGACTGCCATATCCGAGGAGTACTTGGTCACCTTTTCATTGGCAGTGCGGTTGATGCTCCTGGTCTTTGCCGGAATAAAGAGGAACCAGATCGCCGCCGCTCCGATTAAGATGCCGATCAGAATGTTGATCCAGGGCAAACCGGCAGCCGGTGCGTGATAGGATGTCGGCTGAGTTTCCTCCGGTCTTTCCTCATAAGCCTTAGGCGCATCCGCGGTGCGCCGGTTCCAGATTGAAAAGCGGGACTCCAAAGCGGTCGCCGTCCCGGTCTGCTCATCCACTTCCCTCAAAAAACGCAGGGTCGTCGTATTGGTCTTGTCAATGCGGATGGCGCGCCGCAAAAGCCTCCTTGCCTTTTCGTACTGCTCCTTATGGATGTAGAGCAGGGCGAGCAGGTGGTAAGCCTTGACCAGCTTGGGGTTTTGCGCCAGGATCTTCTTCAGCTGGATCATGGCGACGTCTTCATTGCCGTCCTGGCAGTTCCGAAGAGCAATGTTGTACTTCTTGATGGTCTGATTGATCAAATCCATCCGATTGGCGTCCCGCTGCAGGTTCTCGATATAGTCCGCCGCTATGTTGTTCTCCGGCTGAATATTCTTGGAAATAACCCACTCCGACAGGGCGACAACCACCTCTCCCGTCTCAAAACAGACCAGACCCAGCAGGTTTCTTGCCGTGATATTTTCCTTATTATATTTCAGGCTCCGCTTGAGCTGGTCAATCGCCCCGCTTAAGTCCCTGACCTGCGCCTTCTCCAGCCCCTGGTTGTAGTAAAGCCCCGACAGGACGATCGCCTGTTTCTGGACGGAAACGTCAAAGCCGCAGTTGGGACAATAGGCAGAGTCCGTCAGCTCAGCGCCGCAGTTCATACACTTCATCGCTTATCTGCCCTTCTTATTTTCCGAAGTTTCCTTCATCATTTCCTTCAAAATATCGATCACGTCCGTCAGGTCCCGGGAGTAGATCGCCCCTTCCGCCTCATCGACGTCGAGACTGGGTTTAAATTTCTTCAGTTCTTCTTCATAATTGATCATGGAACATCCCCTCAATCTTTCCAATCAGATACAGACTGCCGCAGACGAACAAGTCCCGCTCCCCCTGCATCCGCACTGCCTGCTCAAATGCCTCTTCGGGATCTTTGACGGCAAAAACCCGCCTGACCCCTGCCTCATGGAAAAGTTCCGCCAGGTCCTCAGGATCGGTCCGCCTCTGTCCCCCGACTTCCGCGACCACCACATAGTCCCAGCTGATCGCAGTCGCCAGGTCCCGGATCATGTCGCTGAACTCCTTATCCCTGACAACGGCAAACAGAAGACCTGCCGGTCTTCCCTTGGTAATCTCTTCTGCCGTTTCCAGAAAACAGCGGATGCCGTTATCATTATGCGCTCCATCCAGCCAGATATGGGGACGGATCTCTTCCATCCTGCCCCGCCAGGTCATGGAAGCGATGCCTTCTTTCAGGCATTTGCCGGTCAGAACTCTCCAGTTTTTGGGATCACTTTCCCTAAGGACCTTAAGTCCCAGAACCGCCAGGGCTCCATTTTCCGCCTGGTAGACAGCGGGCGAAGAGGTATGGTATTCACGGATACCATCATAACGGAAGGATGTAAAAAAATCAATCTTCCCATCCTCCCTCCGCTTTGCCTGCCACATCTGGTCTGTAAGGGGATAAGCCGGTGCTTTAAGGGCGGCTGCTCGGTCGGCGATGACAGCTGTCACCTCTTTTTGATCGGCGAGATAAACACAGGGGACATAGGGCTTGATGATCCCCGCCTTTTCTCCCGCAATCTCCCTGATCGTCGTCCCCAGATACTGGGTGTGATCGAGCCCAATCGCCGTAATGATTGTAAGGCAGGGCTTTTCCAGGGCGTTGGTCGCATCTAATCGTCCGCCCAGCCCGGTCTCAATGACGGCGACATCCACTCCTTCCTTAGCAAACCAGACCATTGCCATCAAAAATAAGAACTCAAAATAGGAGGGATGGCCCATCCCCTCCGCCTCCATCTGAAGGGAGACGGTCCGCACCTTCTCAAAGATGGCAAGAAAATCCCCATCCGGGATCTCCCTGCCGCCAATCCTCATCCGCTCATTGACCCGGATCAGGTGGGGAGAGGTAAAAAGACCGGTTCGTTTTCCGGTCCTTTTAAGCACAGCGGCAAGGAAAGCCGAAACGCTCCCCTTGCCGTTGGTCCCTGCAATATGTATCGAAGAAAAACCCCGGTCCGGATTGCCCAGACGATCCAGGCAGGTCCGGGTATGGTCCACCGAATGTTTTGCCGTAAACTTTACAAGGCCTTCAATGTAAGCACAAGCTTCCTCATAGGTCATGATTTCACCTCAGATGATTCTGCGGAGCTGACCGTATCGGCGGTTTGGTCCGCCAGTCTCCCGATGCCGTAGACCAGGGTGTTGGACGTACTTAGGATCCCGTGGCCCTTGGAATTTGCCTGGACACTCACATTGACCCAGTCCCCCTTCTTCAGATCGACTTCCTTGACCAGAAGCCTGGTCGGATCAATATAGGTCGTCTCGGCAATTTCGCCGTTGACCGCCAGCTTACAGGACTGGGTGAAGTTCTCTCCCAGTACATAGTAGACGCCGTCCGCACTCACTTTCTGAATCCGGTTGACGGAAATGGGCTTGACCCCCATGGCGAGGACGGACCGGGAATAGGGATTGGTCTGTCCGTAGACATAGCGGTTGCCATAGAGCATATCATACTGAAGGACCTGCATATCATAGAAATAATTTTCCGAATTCCTCATGGTCTGCTGGAACTTAAACATGGTCCCCTCATGGATCCCGATCAGCTGGAAGAGCCGTGCCATCGCCTGGTAGGCAGGCATGGTCCCGTTGTGCCGAGGCAGGTCCATATTGTTCCAGATCAGATAGTTGGTATCAAAAATGTTCCCTGTCGTCAGGTCCGAATCCTTCAATCCCATGGTCGGCAGGTGGTCGCCGTAGAACAACACGACGGTCGGCTCCTCCCGCTTGCTGAGATTGTCGATCAGGTCCGACACGAACCGATCCTCTTCATAGATCTGGTTGGCATAGTATTCCCAGGCGCTGTTGGCTCCGTCGGATGCCGCGCCGGAAACCTTGATAACCGGGTCCTCAATGGTCGGCTCCGTCGGATAGGCGCCGTGGGGCTGAACGGAGACCGTGTAGACGAAGTCTCTGTTCTCCGTAGAATCGAGGGCGTCAGTGATCGGTCCAATCAGGTTCTCATCCCGCATCCAGTCATTTTCATTGACATCGTTCTGGGTATCCATGTACTCCGCGGAGGTAAAGGAATTAAAGCCCAAATAGGAATAGACGGTCTTTCTGCCATAGAAAGTCGCGGTATTGTCGTGAATGGCGTGGGCGGAATAGCCAAGCTTTGCCAGTGCCGTCGCCGCGCTCTCGCAGGTCTCCTTCCTCAGGACCCCCTTGTAGGGATATTCCCCCGGTCCGAAGAAGCGGAGGGACATGCCCGTCAGAGTCTCAAATTCGGTATTGACCGTCCCCGCTCCAACCGTAGGAACCGTGTAGAGGCCGTGAGAGCAGTCCTTGGAAAGGCGATGCCAGTTGGGCAGGGGATCCTGATTGAAGTGCAGCCACTTGACCTCGGTCGGATCGAAGAAGGACTCCAGCTGCACGACAATGATGTTGGGCTCCTGCCCGGCCTTCAGCTTAGTCTCCTTCTGCATCTGGGGCGTCTTGGTGATGCCGTCGACCAATTTTTGGGAATAGCGGTTGGGCTCGGAGATGCCGGTATCAAGAAGGGTTACGGACAAACTGTAGGGGAAGCCGTAATCCAGGTAGGCATAGGCGATATTGCTGAAATATGAGGACAGCTGCTTGCTCTCCAGGTTAAAGACCGTCAGTCCCGCCAGAGCGGCCCAACCGGCGATAAAGCCCGGTATGATCAGCTTCCACTTCCTCTTCTTTTTGTATCTGGGCGCCCGGATAAATAGCCAGACCAGGAAGACCAAAAGGGCGATAACGCCGATCAGGACCAGAACCACCTGAAAGCCGTTGAAGTATTTTCCGGCTACGCCGCCCAACTCGTTTAACATGCCCAGGTCCGGTCCGGTCAAAGGTGTGACCCGGTTGGCAAGGATGAGACCGTTTGCCGCGCCCAGAAGCAGCCATACAAGACCGATCAGGATCCGCCAGAAGGCGCGTCTTTTAAAGAAAAAGACGACCAGGGTCGTGGTGAAGATCAAAAAGGCGTTATAGAAAAAGACCTTGGTCCGCTCATCCACAAACGCCCAGGCATCCGCAAGGGAGTGCCTCGCCATGGCTTCAATCAGAAAATAGCCGATCAGGCAGGCAAGGGCATGCCAAAGAAGCGCATAGCGATTGCCCACCTCGATGAGCCTGCCCTCTTTTGTCTCCTGCATGGGTCCTAAATTTTTTGCTTTAATTCTTATACCTTTCAAGCTGTTCCTCAATCTGCTGCTTCATAGCCTGATACTTTGCCAGCTTGTCCTTTTCCTCCTGGACCTTAGCCGCCGGTGCCTTGCTGACAAACTTGGGGTTATTCAGCATACCATTTGAACGGGCAATTTCCTTGTCCATTTTCTTGTTCTCTTCCGTCAGGCGGAGGATCTCCCTGTCGCGGTCGACCAGCTCATTGAGCGGAATGTAGACCGTTGCGCGGCTGGTGACAACGGTGACGGCATCCTCTCCGACGCCGGTCTTGTCGCTCTGGATCCGGATCCCGGACGCGTTGACCATGCGGTTCATATCGCCCAGAGTCTTCTTAAGATGGGTAAACGCCGCATTGTCCGCCGGATCCTTGCCGACCAGGACCAGTTCCGTCTTCTTTTTGTTGGGAACATTCATCTCCATGCGGATGTTGCGGACACCCCTGACCAGCTCCATGTAAGCGCGGATCAGGTCCTCATCCTCCGGGAAATTCCGGTCCTCCTGGTAGGCAGGCCAGGCAGCCGTCATGATGGTCTCCTGATCCGGATTCAAGGTGCAGTAAATTTCCTCCGTGATGAAGGGCATGTAGGGATGCAGGAGCTTTAAGGCTTCGCTCAATACCGTCTTCAAGGTCCAAAGGGCTGCGTCCCTTGAATCAGAATGAAGGCGGAGTTTCGCCAGCTCGATGTACCAGTCACAGAACTCATCCCATAAGAAATCGTGAATCTTCTGAACGGCGATTCCCAGTTCATAGCGGACCATGTTGTCCGTCACCTCTTTGGCGACGGTGTTGACCCTTGATAAAATCCACTTATCCGCCGGCATGAGCTGATCCGACGTAGGTACGGCAAGTTCCCCGTCCGGCAGGTTCATCATGATGAAGCGGCTGGCGTTCCAGATCTTATTGGCAAAGTTGCGGCTGGCTTCCACCTGTTCCCAGTAGAAGCGCATGTCATTTCCCGGAGCGTTGCCGGTCACCAGGGTCAGGCGCAGGGCATCCGCGCCGTATTTATCGATGACCTCAAGGGGATCGATTCCGTTGCCCAGGGACTTGCTCATCTTGCGGCCCTGGGAATCCCTGACCAGACCATGAATCAGGACATGGTGGAAGGGCACCCTGCCGGTCTGCTCGATGCTGGAGAAGACCATGCGGACGACCCAGAAGAAAATGATGTCGTAGCCGGTGACCAAAACATCAGTCGGGAAGAAATAGTCAAATTCCGGTGTCTTTTTTGGCCAGCCCAGCGTGCTGAAGGGCCAGAGGGCGGAGGAGAACCAGGTATCCAGGGTATCCGGATCCTGCTCGAAGTCGCTGCCGCCGCAGTCCGGGCAGGTATCCGGCATGTCCCGGGAGACGATCACCTTGCCGCAGCTCTTGCAGGTATAGGCGGGGATCCGGTGGCCCCACCAGAGCTGACGGGAAATGCACCAGTCGTGGATATTTTCCAGCCAGTGCAGGTAGATCTTATTGAACCGTTCCGGCACGAAAGTCAACTCGCCGGTCTGAATGGCTTCAATCGCCGGCTTAGCCATCTCTTCCATTTTGACAAACCACTGCTTTTTAATCAGGGGCTCTACAGTTGTGCCGCAGCGATCGTGGGTACCGACCGAATGGGTATAGGGAACAACCTTGACCAAAAGGCCAGCCTGATCCAGGTCCTCCACCATCTGCTTTCTTGCTTCATAGCGGTCGAGACCCGCGTACTTGCCGCACAGCTCATTCATGGTGCCGTCGTCGTTCATGATGTTGATCTCTTTAAGGTCGTGCCGCTTGCCGACTTCAAAATCGTTGGGGTCGTGAGCCGGTGTAATCTTGACGCAGCCGGTCCCGAATTCCTTGTCGACATAACTGTCAGCGATGACCGGAATCTCCCGGTCCGTCAGGGGCAGTTTGAGCATCTTGCCGACCAGATCCTGGTAGCGGTCGTCATCCGGATTGACTGCGACGGCGGTATCCCCGATCAGAGTTTCCGGCCGGGTCGTCGCGATTTCCACAAACCTGCCCTCTTCTCCGACGACCGGATAGTGGATGTGCCAGAAATGACCCTGCTGATCGACGTGTTCAACCTCCGCGTCGGACAGGGAGGTCTGGCACTTGGGACACCAGTTGATAATCCGGGATCCCTTGTAGATATAACCCTTTTCGTAGAGCTTCATAAAGACTTCCTGGACGGCGTCCGAACAGCCCTCATCCATGGTAAAGCGTTCCCGGTCCCAGTCGGCGGAGGAGCCCATCTTGTGGAGCTGGTTCATGATCCGGGTGCCGTACTCATTTCTCCAGTCCCAGCAATACTCAAGGAACTTGTCCCGACCGATCTCGTGCTTATCGATCCCCTTATCCTTGAGGGAATTGGTCACCTTCACTTCCGTCGCGATCGCCGCGTGGTCCGTGCCCGGCTGCCACAGGGCTTCGTAGCCCTCCATCCGCTTCCAGCGGATCAGGATATCCTGAAGGGTGTTGTCCAAAGCGTGTCCCATGTGCAGCTGACCGGTGATATTTGGCGGCGGCATGACGATGGTAAACGGTTTTTTGTCGGGATTGACCTCTGCATGGAAATAGCCCTTATCCAGCCATTTCCGGTACAGACCGTCCTCAAGACCTTTAGGATCGTAGGTCTTTGCAAGTTCCTTTTTCATAATCTCTCCTTAAGCTGCCCCCTGCGCCCGGCGGGGAAAATCTGGTGCTAAAAATGAAGTCACCTGCAAGTCCGCACTTCTGCCCGTGCGGACTTGCAGGAAATTTTTCACATACCCAGTAAATTTACTCCAGTTGCCTATGCCTGTCAACTGCCGGAGCTTTCACTCCCGCCCTTAAAATCAAGGAGCTTGGCCTTTAGCTGCTGCTCCATGTTCTGCAGCTCCTCTTCCGCCTGCCGTCGCGCCGCCCTGCCGTCGGACTGGATCTTGGCGACCTCATCGAGGGTGGAGATCAGGGACTCATTGGTCTTCTTTAAAGTCTCCATATCGACGATCCCCCGCTCGGAAGCCTTAGCCGTCTCAATCGTGGACTGCTTGAGCTTGTCTGCGTTCTGTTTCAGGAGTTGGTTGGTCATATCCGTCACACTCGCCTGCGCCTTAGCCGCCTGCAGGGAATCATTGAGTCCCATGGCAAGAACCATCTGGTTCTTCCAGAGCGGAATCGTATTGACGATCGTGGACTGGATCTTCTCCACCATCATGGTGTCGTTGTTCTGAATCATACGGATCTGGGGAGCGGTCTGAATGGCGACCATCCGGGTCAGCTCCAGGTCATGGACTTTTTTTTCAAAGCGCAGAACCTGGTCCTCCAGGTCCCGGACCGCCTGGGAATCCTCCGCCAGACCGGATGCCTCCGCCTTTGCCTTTGCCCGGGGCAGGTCTTCATTCTGCACACTGGCGATCTTCAGCTTGCCTGCGGCGATGTACATATTGAGGTTCTTATAATAGTCCAGATTGAAGGCGTACATCTGATCCAGGATGTCGACATCCTTTAAGAGTTTGATCTGGTGCTGCTTAAGCCCCTCTGCCACCTTGTCTACGGATCCCGCCGCATCGTCGTAGCTGGCACGCAGTTCCGCCATCTTCTTTTCCGGCGTCTTAAAGAGGCCAAAGAGACCGCCCTTGGACTTGGCGTTGGGATCGAAATCCTTCAGCTCGCCGATCATGCCGGTCAGCATATCCCCGACCTCACCCAGGTCCTTGGTCTTGACGGACTGCAGGATGGTCTCCGAAAAATCTGCCATCTTCTTCTGTACGCCGCTGCCGTACTCCACAATCCCCTTGGTATTGGTCAGGTCGATGCTTTGGGCAAAATCCGCCACCTGCTTCTTTTCTTCCTCGGTCAGGTTCCCGGCTTCCGCCGTCAGCAGGTCCTCCTGCTTAACTTCTGCAGCTGCCTGACTTGCCTGTGCCGGGGCTGCTGCCTCTACTGGCTGGTCCCAGGGCGCCAGGCTCCCACTTGTTTCTCCCATCATTCTTCCTCCTTTTCCGATCCGGCATGCGACCGCATCTTGTCAAGTTCGTCCGCCGTCAGCCCGTCCTGCTTCATCATGGTCTTCATAACGGAAATATCACTGGATACATCGAGCGCCTTGTCGCGGAAGAATCCGTCTAAAAGGCTTTCAAATGCATCATTGATCGTATCCAAAGAGCCCTCGATCTCCCGTCTGGCAGCCGTGATATGTTCCCCCTGCACGGGCTGGGCGACCAGGTCCCGGTAGGCATCCAGCAGCTTGACGGTTGTCGGCAGATAGTAGTTCATAAACATACTGAGATTTGCCGCCAGGGCGGGACGCGCCTGCACCTCCTCAAAGATGTGGCGGACGATGCCCTCCATCCGGCTCAGTTTCTGGGAAACCACAGGGTCCTCAATGGCGTCGTTGGCACTGTGGATGGTCGTAAGATAGGAATTCCCTTGATCCAGAACCTCTTTCACCTGCGGGTCCAACGCCCTAACTGCCTGCTGTTTTTCATCCTCCAACTGCTTTTGGGCGGCTGCCTGCTGTTCCGTCAGCAGGTACTGGTGATAGAGGTCGTCCGAAGCGATAAAACACCGCTCTTCCCGGTCAAAATGCCCCTGGCGGATCAGTCCCTTGCGAGTCATCCGCTTTAAATCTTTGACGACCGTCTGCTCGGGCAGCCGCATCTTCTGCGCCAGCTCCGGTATATCCGCGTAGAGCTTGCCGCTTAAATGGAAGCGGTACTGATTGAAGCGGTCAAGGTTCTTTGCCGCCCGAAACTGCCAGATGGCAAGAGCCGCGCAGCCCGCTGTCAGAAGCCCGAAGAAGCCCGCCGCCACCAGCGCCCCGCTAAAGAGGGTTGCCATCAGACCGGTAGCTGCGGTCACCGCCCCGGACAGGACCGCTCCCGCCGTTCCGACGACTCCGACGATCTTATTGCCGGTCGAACTTGCCGGCGGCATAAAGTATGGGGCAAGCTGCCTCTCGCGCGCCACTCTCTCAGCTTGAACCGCCCGGGCGCTTGGAACATTCGGCTTTTTGTAGGCGTTTTGAAGGGAAGTTCCCGCCGACTTAACCATCTGCTGGATATCCCGGTTAAGTCCCGAAAACTCCCCGCTTTTGACCGCATCGCTGACCAGGTCGGTAACCCGGGTCGCCGCCTCACTGATTGTTTGTTTCAGATCGTCCGTATTTGACATATCCCATTCCCTGTCTTCCTTATCTTATACTGCTACTGCCTTTAGGCGAGGTTAAAGATGATGATACCCAAGATAATCAGGACATTTCCCCAGACCTTTTTCTTCGTGATCGGCTCCCCGAAAAAGGCACGGGACAGGAGGACGACCCAGACGTTGCCGATAGTCTCCATGACCGGTCCCTGCTTGACCTCCACTCCCTTCCCGTAGCCGATGACGCCCAGCAGCATACCGGCAAACATAAGGGCGTAGCCCACAATTACTTTCCAGTTCAGATACTCCTTAAGGACACTTGCATGTTCTTCCGTCGCGCTTTGTTTCAGCAGCATCTGGGCAAAAGACGCGATCGTCGCTGAAACGGCAAAGAGCAGTATCCATGGATTGACTTTATTCAGCATCCTGATTCACCAGTAAAATTCCCAAAAAGACAATGACAACGCCGACCAGATTCAAGAGCTTCACATGCTCTCCGAAAAAGAGGACGCCCCATAAAAAGGTCCAGAAAATGGCAAAGGCACGGTTGGCGTAGGCGATGGACAGATCGAATTTTTTAATGATCTGCTGCCAGAAGATGGCATAAAGTCCCAGACAGACTACTTCCATAAAGAGCCAGAAGACGCCGACCCAGTTGAGCCAGTGTAACTCTGCTCCAAAGATGGAAATGGTCCCCGGATGGCTGGAAGCCAGCTTGGAACACACCGAAGAACCGGTATAGATGATGACTGCAGCCTGAATCAGGATGACAGACAGGACCGTCAGTTTCTGCTTGTCCCGCCCGTCTTTGACCTGAGATTCCCCCATATCCGTATCGTTTCCTTTCGATTTGATTACATTTAAATAAATGATAGCACATTCAAAATGTTTCCACAATCCAAAGGATTCCCGCCCATTTGCTTCAAATTTTGAGAAAGTATGATAGAATGAGAGGCAGTTCGAATCAGGTCGTATGACCCAAATTCAAATCTATCAAGAAGGGAAGAAGTATCATGGCTGAAGAAAAACAAATAAGCACAACCATCGAGACCATGGACGATTATAAAGAAGCGATTGACCGCTCCATGCGTCAGCTGAAAGTCGGCGATCTCGTAGACGGCACGGTCGCAGGCGTCACGGAAACCGAAGTCACCGTCGACCTCAACTACTACGCGGAGGGCATCATCCGTCCGCTCGATTATACCGCAGATCCGGCATTTTCCATAAAAAATGACGTCCACCCGGGCGAGAGCATCCAGGCGGTCATTCTCCGCATGGACGACGGGCAGGGCCGCGTCCTTCTCTCCAGAAGGGAAGCTGCCGATGAACTGGCATGGAAAAAGTTCCAGACAGAGCTTAAGGAGAAGACTCCGGTATCCCTTAAGATTACAGAGACCGTCAAGGGCGGAGTCATCGGCTTTTTGGATGGCGTTCGCGCCTTTGTCCCGGCGTCCCAGCTGTCCTTAAGCTATGTGGAAGACCTCTCGGTCTTTGTCGGCACCACCATCGAAGGCCGGGTCATCACGGCTGACAAGGCGGACAAGCGCCTGGTCGTCGGCTGCAAGGACCTGCTCCGCGAAAAGCGGGATGCGGACCGCGCCGAATTCGTCTCCAACTTAAAGGAAGGCATGGTCACAGAGGGAACCGTTCAGTCCCTGCAGTCCTACGGAGCTTTTGTCTCCCTGGGCGAGGGCGTAGACGGTCTGGTCCATATCTCCCAGATCACCAACACCAGGCGGCTCAAGCATCCCAGGGAAATGCTGGAAGTCGGGCAGAAGGTCAAGGTCAAGGTCCTGTCCGTCAAGGACGGTCGGATCTCCCTGTCCATGAAGGCGGTCGAAGAGGCTCCGGAGGCGGAAGCTGAAAAGTACGAGGAAGAGAAGGTCGAACTGCCCAAAGAAGAGGAACTGACCACTAACCTCGGTTCACTTCTGAAGGGATTAAAATTGAATTAAAACGCTTAAGAATCTTCAAAACTATGCGAAGCTTATCCCTGAATTTAAATCTTTGGAAAAGGCACTAAGCTTAATCAGAGATTTTAATCTTTAGTGAACGTTTCGATCAGGCAAAAAGCCGGGGCTGCATCATGCAGTCCCGGCTTTTTGTTTGCTCGTTAATTCTCTTCTGTTCTTAAGACGCTTTGTTTAGGCTTCCTCCAACGGCGGCATGCCCGGTCTGCCGTGGCAGTTCTTATACTTCTTGCCGCTGCCGCAGGG
>DFIU01000013.1:62163-64075 GCA_002371465.1 Lachnospiraceae bacterium UBA3689
CGCAGGGGCAGGGATCGTTGGGATAGATCTTCTTCTTTTTGACGGTAGGCGTCTTTTTCAAAGAGTCATCCTCCCCCCGGTTGGTGCTGATGTTCTTTGCCTGCTCCTCCCGCTCGACCTTCTGTTCCAAGCGGACGTGGTAGAGGACGCGGACCGTCTCTTCCTGAATCTCATTAGTCATCTCTTCAAACATATCAAAACCGGTCATCCGGTATTCGACCTTGGGATCGTGCTGGGCGTAGGCGGCAAGACCGATTCCCTGCCGCAGCTGTTCCATATCGTCGATATGCTGCATCCATCTGGCGTCGATGACCCGGAGCAGGACCACCCGCTCCAGCTCCCGGATCTGGTCCCGACCCGGGAACGCCTCTTCAAATTCCGCCTCCTTCTTTTCATAGAGGGCGGCAGCCTCTTCCTTTAAATACTGCTTGAGTTTCTCCCGGTTCAGCTTGCTGACCGCTTCTTTCTTAATGGGCTCGAGCGGAACGATGGGCAAGAGAGCCCGCTGCAGTTCCTTCAGGTCGAACTCCTCGCTGTCCTGGTCCTCATTGATGGTCATATCCACTTTGCGATCCACGACGGCGTTCATCATGCCGAAGATCTGGTCCCGCATATTTTCCCCATTCAGGACCTTGCGCCGCTGGTCGTAGATGATCTCCCTCTGGTCGTTGTTGACCTGGTCAAATTCCAGCAGATTCTTTCTGATTGCGAAGTTATTGCTCTCGATCTTTCTCTGTGCTTTTTCGATGGCGGAACTGAGCATCTTATGCTCGATCGGCTCATTTTCCGGAACACCCAGGGTCTCAAAGGTCTTGATGAGGCGCTCCGACCCGAAGAGCCGCATCAGGTCGTCTTCCAGGGAAATGTAGAAGCGGGACTCACCCGGATCTCCCTGCCGGCCGGACCGGCCGCGCAGCTGGTTGTCGATTCGTCTCGACTCGTGCCGCTCCGTGCCGATGATCTTCAGACCGCCGGCGGCTCTCGCCTCTTCGTCCAGCTTGATATCGGTACCACGGCCCGCCATGTTGGTCGCAATGGTCACGGCGTCCGCCTCCCCGGCGTGGGCGACGATCTCTGCCTCCAGCTCATGGTACTTGGCGTTCAGGACGTTGTGGGGAATACCCTCTTTCTTCAGCAGTTTGGAAATGTGCTCCGATACATCGATCGTGATCGTGCCGACCAGGACCGGCTGGTGCTTGGCGTGAGCCTCCCTGACCTCTGCAACGACCGCGTGGTATTTCTCTTTCTTGGTCTTAAAGACCAGGTCGTTGTAGTCCGTCCGGGCGACCGGCATATTGGTCGGAATGGTCACGACATCCATGCCGTAGATATCCCGGAATTCCTGCTCCTCCGTCGCTGCCGTACCGGTCATACCCGCCTTCTTGTCGAACTTGTTGAAGAAGTTCTGGAAGGTGATGGTCGCCAGGGTCCGGGACTCCTGCTTGACCTTGACATGCTCCTTTGCCTCGATCGCCTGGTGGAGACCGTCGGAATAGCGGCGCCCCGGCATGATCCGCCCCGTAAAGTCATCGACGATAAGGACCTGGTCATCCTTGACGACGTAGTCCTGGTCCTTGTGCATGAGGTAGTTGGCGCGCAGAGCCAGATCGATGCCGTGCTGAATTTCCAGATTGTCGGCGTCGGATAAGTTGTCGATGTGGAAGAACTGCTCCGCCTTGCGGACGCCTTCCGCCGTCAGTGTGACGATCTTATCCTTCTCATTGACGATGAAATCTCCGGTCTCTTCGATCTCCTCGCCCATGATGGCGGTCATCTTGGTCATTTCCCCGGATGCCTCGCCCTGCTCCAGCTGTTTTGCCAGGATGTCGCAGACCTCATAGATCCGGGTGGACTTGCCGCTCTGACCGGAAATGATAAGGGGCGTCCGCGCCTCGTCGATGAGGATGGAGTC
>DFIU01000013.1:64112-77214 GCA_002371465.1 Lachnospiraceae bacterium UBA3689
ATGAGGATGGAGTCCACCTCGTCGATGATGCAGTAGTGAAGTCCCCGCTGCACCAGCTGTTCCTTGTAAATCGCCATGTTATCGCGCAGGTAGTCAAAGCCCAGCTCGTTATTGGTGATGTAGGTGATGTCGCAGGCGTACTGGTCCCGTCTCTCATCCGGCTTCATGGGCTGCAGGATGCAGCCGACCGTAAGACCTAAAAAGCGGTGGACTTCGCCCATCCATTCCGCGTCGCGCTTGGCAAGATAGTCATTGACCGTAACGACACAGACGCCCTGACCTTCAAGGGCATTTAAATAAGCGGGCAGGGTACAGACCAGGGTCTTGCCTTCACCGGTCTTCATTTCCGCAATCCGCCCCTGGTGCAGGATGATGCCGCCGATCAGCTGGACCCGGAAATGTTCCATGCCCAGAACCCGCCTTGCCGCCTCCCGGTTGACCGCATAGGCTTCCGGCAGCAGGTCGTCCAGCGTCTCTCCCTCCGCCAGCCGCTTCTTAAATTCCGGCGTCTTCGCCTTCAGTTCCTCATCGGAAAGCGCCATCATCTCAGGACGAAGAGATTCAATTTTATCAACGAGCGGTCTGATCCGTTTCAGCTCATGATCGCTGTGCGTACCAAACATCCTGGCAAAAATTCCCATTATTTTCCTTGTTCTCCTTTATCTTGCAATCAGTACTCACACGCACTATTCAGACATCATAGCACGGATAGAGGGCGGAAACAAGCGGCATCCCCCCGCTCTTACCGGGCAGAAAAAAGGCGGCCGTGCAGAAGATCTGCGCGACCGCCTTTTGGGATTCTCTTAGCAAAACCGTTCTTTTCCTTATGTCTCCGGCTCGATCAGACCGTAAGTGCCGCCCTTTCTTTTATAGACCACATTGGTCTCCCCGGTCTCCGCGTTGACAAAGACGAAGAAGTTGTGATCCAAAAGTTCCATCTGGACACAGGCGTCCTCCGGATACATGGGCTTGATGTCAAACTTCTTGACCCGCTCGATTTTGATCTCGTCCTCTTCCTGGTCGTAGTCATGTTCCAGGAAGGCCTGCTGGAAATCGCCAGCCGCCTGGTGCTTGTCAATCAGCTTTTTCTTATATCTGCGGAGCTGGCGCTCGATGACCTCCTCGACCAGGTCGATGGAGACATACATATCATTGCTGACCTGTTCGGACCGGATGATGCTGCCCTTGACGGGGATGGTCACCTCGATCTTCTGCCGCTCCTTCTCAACGGAAAGTGTGATCACTGCCTTGGTATCCGGAGCGAAATATTTCTCCAGCCTGCCCAGCTTGCTTTCAATCGCGCTTTTTAAACCAGGTGTTACATCGATGTTTTTACCGCTGATGATAAAATTCATAGAATCACCCTTTCGTACAGACCGGTTGAGGTCTGCCGCATCCGCAGCTTAGCGGCGGATGCACCGCTTATTTGTTAAGACAATTATATAAAATGTCTGACTTGTTTTCAAGGCATCAAAAAGGCCTTTTCATGGAAACCGACTGTAAGGCGTTCAGGGCTGGCTGATCTTCTTACAATAGGCGACCACATCCCGGTAGGGCAGGCTGCCCCCGTAGAGATCGAGCGCCGATCCAATGGTCGCATCCACCCTGCCCCGGCACTTTTGGTCCAGCTCTTTCAGATCCTCAAAACTTGAGATACCGCCGGCGTAGGTCACCGGGAAGTCCCCCATGCCCGCCAGAAGGTCAGCCAGGTCCTCGTCGATGCCGTGCCCCTTGCCTTCGGCGCCAATAGCGTGGACCAGGAATTCGTCACAATGGTCCGCCAGGTCCTCCATCATGGGGATGGTCAGCGGGGTCTTTGTATATTTCTGCCACCGGTCCGTCATGATATAGAACTGACCGTCTTTACATCTGCAGGATAAGTCCAGCACGATATGGTCCCTGCCGACCGCCTGCTCCAGCTTTTTGATGTGGTCCATGGAGATCTTGCCGTCATGAAAGACATAGGACGTCACGATCACATGGCTCGCCCCCGCCTTTAAATAAAAGGCGGCATTCCCGTCATGAATACCGCCTCCGATCTGCATGCCCCCCGGCCAGGCGGCAAGGGCGCTCAGCGCCTCTGCCCTCGTCGCCTCAAAATAAGGGGAATCCTTGTGGTTGAGCAAAATGATGTGACCGCCCTCAAGATGGTCCCGGCGGAAGAGGTCGGCGTAGTAAGCCGCTCCGTGGCCCGCCACAAAATTCTCCTTAGCCGCATCCCCCTGATCCTTGAGGGAACTGCCGACAATTTGTTTGACTTTTCCGTTGTGAATATCGATACAGGGTCTGAATTTCATCTTGGAGACCTCTTCTGCTTTCGGGATGCCGTGTCGATGCGCCTGCCGTCAGAGCAAAATCAGCCCAGCTGGTCGTCGATAACGTTGCTCATGTCGTAAAGAGCCGGTGCTTTACCGACCAGGAACTTAGCCGCGGACACCGCGCCCTTGGCAAAGATCGCCCTGGAATAGGCGGTGTGCTTGAACTCGATCACTTCGTCCTGACCAGCAAACATCACGTTGTGGATACCGACGATGGTGCCGCCCCGGATAGAAGAAATGCCGATCTCATCCGGATCCCGCTTCTCTCTCCGGTCAGCCCTGCCGTAAGTATAGTGGTATTTTCCATCCGCTCCCTCGTTGACGCTGTCCGCCAGCATGATGGCGGTCCCGCTGGGGGCGTCGATCTTGCGGTTATGGTGAGCTTCGATCACTTCCGGTTCAAAGCCGTTGGGAATCAGGGTTTTTGCCGCCTGCTTTAAAAGCTTGACCAAAAGGTTGACGCCCAGAGACATATTGCCCGAGCGCAGAACCGCGACTTTCCTGGCAGCTTCCTTAAGATTTCCGACCTGGTCTTCCGAAAGACCGGTCGTGCAGACAACCATGGGGATCTGCCGCTCCGTCCCATAGGCGATCAGGGCGTCCACAGCCGCTGCCGTTGAAAAATCGATGATGGCATCCGCTTCTTCCCGAACCTGGTCCCAGGACCGGTAGATGGGAAAGTGGGAATATGCCTCGCCAAAGGCGTCGACACCTGCCACGATTTCCGTTTCCTGATCCGCTTCCGCGATTTCCGCGACGACCCTGCCCATATGACCGCAGGCACCGTTAAGAATGATTTTAATCATGATAGACACCCAAACTCTTTCATAGCCTGTTTTAAAGTTTCCTGATGAGAGGCTTCCATCTCCGTAAGGGGAAGTCTCGGTTTTCCGACCTGTCTGCCCATGAGGTTCAAAGCCGCCTTGACCGGGATCGGATTGACCTCGGAGAAAAGGGCATCCACAAGAGGCAGGGCGGCAAGCTGAATCTTTCTCGCCTCCCGGTAGTTGCCGTCAAGACAGGCCTGGACCAGGTCGTGCGTCTTTTGCGGCGCGACATTGGAGAGGACGGAGATCACGCCGATGCCCCCTAAGGAGCAGATGGGTACGATCTGGTCGTCATTGCCGGAATAGATGTCAAGGACTCCCTCAGCCAGGCGCGCCAGCTTGGCAGCCTGACTGATATTGCCGCTCGCTTCCTTGATGGCGACGATATTTTCCACCGTGGTGCCCAGGTAGACCGCCGTCTCCGGCAGAATATTGACGC
This sequence comes from Lachnospiraceae bacterium UBA3689, assembly GCA_002371465.1. Classification (GTDB taxonomy): domain Bacteria; phylum Bacillota; class Clostridia; order Lachnospirales; family Lachnospiraceae; genus Chordicoccus. The sequence continues at coordinate 67,697 of DFIU01000013.1, forward strand.
CTGTCCGAGTAGGCACATTGTAGAGGATGCAGGGGATGTGGATAGCCTTGGCAATGGTCGTAAAGTGGGCAATCAGACCCTGCTGGGTCGCCTTATTATAGTAGGGCGTCACCAGAAGGACCGCATCCGCTCCTGCCTTTTCCGCTTCACGGGACATCATGACGGCGTGGTCCGTATTATTGGAGCCTGTTCCGGCAATCACCGGCACGCGTCCTCCGACCTGCCTGACACAGAAGGAAATTGCCTCAAGATGTTCGTCGTCCTCCAAGGTGGGCGCCTCTCCCGAGGTGCCGCACACGATAATGGCATCCGTATGATGGATGATCTGGTCTTCAATTAAGGCGGCGAAGCTCTCATAAGAGATCGAGCCGTCCTCCTTCATCGGCGTCACGATCGCAACGCCGGCACCCCTGAATATCGCCATACTCTCACCTTCTTATCTCATGTTGGATCTCTTGCGCATCCGGGAATCCAGGATCTTTTTACGGATACGGATGGTCTTGGGCGTCACTTCCAGCAGTTCGTCGGTGTCGATAAAGTCCATCGCCTGCTCCAGGGAAAGAAGTCTGGGCGGGGTCAGGGTCAACGCCTCATCGGAGCTGGAGGTCCGGGTGTTGGTCAGATGCTTGGTCTTGCAGACATTGATCTCGATCTCCTCGCCCCTTGAGGATTCGCCTACCACCATGCCGGCGTAAACCTTGGTGCCCGGTCCGATGAAGAGAGCTCCCCTCTCCTGGGCGGCAAAGAGGCCGTAAGTGACCGCCTCCCCATTTTCAAAAGCAATCAGGGACCCGTTCTTGCGGTAAGAGATATCCCCCTTGTAAGCTTCGTAGCCGTCAAAGACGCTGTTAATGATGCCGGTTCCCTTGGTCGCCGTCAGGAAGGGGCCGTGGAAGCCGATCAGACCTCTGGCGGGAACCCGGAATTCCAGTCTTGCGGTACCGTCCGCCAGGGTCGTCATGCCCTGCAGTTCTCCCTTGCGCTCAGAAATCATGGAAATTGCCGTGCCGGAGAAGTCCTGGGGCACATCGATATAGGCGACTTCCATGGGCTCCAGCTTGTGTCCCTGATCGTCCTTTTTGAAAATAACCTCAGCCTTGCTGACCGCGAACTCATAGCCTTCCCTCCGCATCTTCTCGATGAGGACGGACAGGTGCAGCTCACCCCGGCCCGCGACCCGGAAGGTATCCGTACTCTCCGTATCCGACACGCGGAGGGAAACGTCGGTATTTAATTCCCGCATCAGGCGGTCCCGAATCTGGCGGGAGGTGCAGTACTTTCCCTCCGTGCCGGCCAGGGGACTGTCGTTGACGATAAAGTTCATCGCGATGGTCGGCTCGGAGATCTTCTGGAAGGGGATGGGTTCGTCGTCACCCGGCGTGCAGATGGTATCCCCGATCTGCAGATCGCCGATGCCGGAGATCGCCACGATATCTCCGACGCTGGCTTCCTGAACGTCCACCTTCTTCAGCCCGTCAAAGACATAGAGCTTGGTGATCCGGGTCTTTTCATGGATCTTTGGATTATGGAAGTTCACCCGCACAATCTCCTGACCGACTGCCAGTCTGCCGTTGTCCACCTTGCCGATTCCGATCCGACCGACAAACTCATTATAGTCGATCGTGGAAATCAGGACCTGGGTTCCCCGGCCCGGATCTCCCTTGGGCGCCGGAATATTTTCCAGAATTGCCTCAAAGAGGGGCTTTAAATCCACATGCTCATCGGCAAGGTCCCGGATGGCGTAACCGTCTCTGGCGGAGGCAAAGAGGAAGGGGGCGTCCAACTGCTCGTCGGATGCGTCCAGATCCATCATCAGCTCCAGGGTCTCATCGACGACTTCATCCGGTCTTGCTCCGTCGCGGTCGATCTTATTGATGCAGCAGATAACCGGCAGATTTAGGTCCAGAGCCTTCTTTAAGACGAACTTGGTCTGGGGCATGGTCCCCTCGAAGGCGTCGACCAGAAGGATCACACCGTCTACCATCTTTAAGATTCGCTCGACTTCACCACCGAAGTCCGCGTGGCCGGGCGTATCGACGATGTTGATCTTGACGCCCTGGTACTCAATGGCTGTATTTTTGGATAAAATGGTAATACCGCGCTCACGCTCGATATCGCCGGAGTCCATCACGCGCTCCTGCACTTCCTGATTGGCACGGAAAGCGCCGCTCTGCCGCAGCATGGCGTCGACCAGGGTGGTCTTGCCGTGATCGACATGCGCGATAATGGCTATATTCCGAATATCTTCTCTTGTTATTTCACTCATCACTATTATTCCTCATATCATCTCAATGCAACGCTGTTAAATATAACACGAAATCGCCGTCAGAACAAGAAAAAGGCTTGACAAGTCCGCCCTTTCATGCATTTGACCCAAAAGCAAAGAGCCTTGAAAGAGAAACTATCCGTTCCGTCTCAAAGCTCCTTTCCTTATGCGCTGTAACCGTTTTGAATCGCCTCAAGCAGCTCAGCCGGGCTCTTATTGGCTTTGGCTCCGTCGGGCTTAAAGTCAAAGTAAAGACCACCCCGTTCCAGCGGATAACCGTAAGCCTCAGCCAGTTCGCTGACCGTGACCATCTTATACCCCATGGCATGCAACTGGGGAACAAGTTCCTTGACGGCGTCCGCCGTTGCTTCGTAGAGGTCGTGCATCAGGATGATGGACCCGTCGGTCACTTTAGACGTCGCGGTCGCTACCGTATTGTTCGCATCTCTCGTCTTCCAGTCCAGAGTGTCGACGTTCCACTGAATCATGGGTTTGGTCACTGCCCTGGCAACATTTTCATCGACGCCGCCTCCGGTTGGCCGCATCACAGCCGGAACGACGCCGGTGAGCTTACTGATTGTCTCATCATTGCGGTCAAGTGTATTTTTTATCTCCTCCTGCGTGTGGAATTTCAGAGTCATATGTTCATAGGTATGGTTTCCGATCTCCATTCCCTCACTGACTTCCCGCTTCAGCTGGTCCGTATAGTATTCCGCCTGCTGACCCACAACAAAGAAAGTCGCCTTGGCATTGTACTTTTTCAGAACGTCGAGAATCGTGTCCGTATTCTTGGAGGGACCGTCGTCGAAGGTCAGTGCAACGAGTTTTTGTTTCTGTGTCGGGTCATAGATGCCGCTGTCGTCAAAATAGGAGTCCGTCGCCGCCCCCGTATTGACCCAGCCGGTTGCGATATAGCCGTCAGGTTGAAAATAATAGCGCTGCCCGTCTATCGTCTTCCAACCGGAGGAAAATACGGTCTTATCGTCATTTAAATACCACCAGCCGTTGTCATCTAAGTTCCAGCCGGACTTGCCCGCCCGACCTGCATCAAGCGCCACCTTGGAGGCCGTATCGGTATCTGCCTTAGCCGCTTCCGCAATCTTTGGGGGCTTGGGTGCGCCTGCCCCTCTTAAAGCGGGGAGCAGGGCAAAGACCAGGACCAAAAGCAGGATGGCACCGGCTCCGCCGATTCCCGCCCGCTTCAGCATCAGAATTTGCTTTTTTCTTTTTCTCTTTTCAATCAGTTGATTTCGGGTCATAAACTGTATCCGTTCATAATTTTTCTTTTATCAATAATACAATAATTTTACCTGTTTGACGAAAAAAAACAACCCCCGGAAGCTCATTCCGAAGGTTGTTTGAAGATTTGCTTGGATCAGGATACGCTGCGGATTGCGACGAGCCTGTCCTGATTGACACGCCGGTTATTGGTAATCCCCGCCTTGGAGCTCTGCGCCTCGATCTGACCGCCGTGACCGTCGTAGATGGAGACATGACCGGAGTAGACCAGAACATCGCCTGCCTTGGCATTCTTAAGACTGTCGACAGACTTACCGACAGATGCCCATTCCCCGGAGGTCTTGTAGCCGCCGCTGTAATGACCGGTATCGGTCAGAACCTTGGTGACGAAGTGGGAGCAGTCATAGCCTTCCGAATCAGAATTGCCGCCCCACTTGTACTTGCCGCCGACGTACTTATTGGCGTAGTCTGTAATGCTGCTCCTGGAAGCGCCGGACTTAGCCGCTGATTTCACGGCCGCCCTGACGGTAGATGCCGCTTCGGAAGCCTGGGATTCGGAACCGCCGCTTCTGATGACCTTTCTTCTCGCCTGCTCTGCCTGCTCGGACGCGATGGACTCGGCTTCTGAAGATGAAACTCTGGTTCTGCGCCTTGAGGATGATTCGGACCGTGACTCATTGGATGATGCTCTCGAAGAAGACCGGGATGTCGTTTCGGTCTCCTGGACTTCCTCTTCTTCCTGCTCCTCAGCCTCCGCTTCCGCCTGCTGAGCTGCCGCGATCTGCTGCTGCTCGATCTCATGGATGGCATCAGTCTGCTGGCTGATCAGAGAATTCAGCTCTGCTGCCTGCTGCTGGGCAAGATCGATCTGGCTGGCGTAAGCGGCATTTGCCGATTCAGCCTGAGCCTTCTGATTCTGTAATTCCACGTTCTGGCTGTCCAGCTGCTTCTTCTGATTTTCAAGAACGGTCTGCTGGTCCACAAGAGAAGCCTTCTGGTTCTCAAGAGAAGTCTTCAGCTCTTCAACCTGGCGCACGGTCTCGACCAGCTTCTCAAACGCTTTCCGATCCGTGCTCTGCAGTTCGCTGGCATAATCCGCCGAATTAATAAAGGAAGCAAAATCGTCAGAGCTTAAAACAGCGGTCAGCCAACCGGCATTTCCACCGTTTTCGTAGGTGTACTGGATCCGCTTCTTCATATCGCTGTACTGCTTGTCGCGATCCGCTTCCGCTGCTTTCAGCTTAGTCTCGGTATCTGCAATCTTAGTCTCGGTCTCCGCGATCTGCCCCTTGGTGGACTCAATATCCTGCTGAGCCTGATTGATCTGCATCACCAGGTCGACAATATCGGAATTCAGGGAACTGATCTGCGATTCTATTTCCTTCTGCTTCTTACTTAAAGCCGCAAGATTCTGTTTCGTCGTATCAAGTGCTGAATAAGCCTGGCTTCTGGATGCGCGAAGATCGCTCTCCTGGTCGGCAAATGCCGGAGTGACCATTGAGACAGTAAGTACAGAGGCAAGTAAAAAACCCAGTAACTTTTTCTTCATCAATTTCTCCTTTTTCACGTTTGCGGATGCAGCATGCACTTCATCCTGCAAATTTCCACTTAACAAGCACGATTATATAACGAGGCAGACTAAAAATCAAGTTTATTTTACGAATTATTACGTTTTTGTGACACGCCGGAACCATTCCGCAATGATTATGCACGAAAATGACACTTTTCTGCCCTCTCCTGCCTTTTCCCTGTTTTTTTTGCCGTTCCGTGTTATAATTCTTTCACACATTGAGGTAATAATGGAAAATAAACGGGATCTGACCAAGGAATTGTTGGCGGGCTGCTTCAAGGAGCTGATGCTGACCACGCCCTTTGATAAAATCACAATTAAAATGATTACAGACCGGGCAGGGCTCATTCGTCCGACCTTCTACAAGCATTTCCAGGACAAGTACGAGGTCCTGGAGTGGGTCTTTGAGACCGAGGTCGCCGCCAGTGTGGACCTGCTCATCACCAACCATATGGAACTGGACGCCGTAGTCATGCTCTGCCGCTGTCTGGGCAGGGACCGCAAGTTTTACCGGCGCGCCTGGGAAATGGAACCCGGTCCCAATTCCTTTGAGACCATTCTGACCCGTTATGTCTACCAGACCTTTTTAAAACTTGCGGACCGCTTCTCGGTCAAGACCGTCGATAAGGTCCCGGTCCTGACTCCGGAGATGATCTCCACCTATTACACCTACGGTCTGGTCAATGTCATCCGGGACTGGATCACCTCCAACCTGGAGTTGACGCCGGAGGAACTGGCGGAATCCTACCAGTACCTGCTCTCCCACTCCGTGCTGGACCTGATTAAGAACTCCAACTGACAAAAAACCTCTGCCGCAGCAACAGGATTTCCAGATTTTTGGAATCCTGTTGCTGCGGCAGAGGTTTTCTTTTATTCTTTAGAAGGCAAGGCTCAGATACCGAGCCAGGACATCAATGCCGCCTATGATAACGATGCAGCCGCCGACCGTTACAAAGCGGTTCATAGGACCGCAGCCCAGGCGGTAGCCGGCAAAAACGCCTGCGATCACGGTCGCCGCCGTAATCACACCCAGCATGACCGCAAGGACCCAGAGTTCAATCGACAGTAAGCCAAACCCAAGCCCCGCGATCAGAGCGTCGAGAGAGGTCATAAAGGCCCAGAAGATGACGACGCGGATGTTGAAGCGGTCGTCCACCTGCTCTTCGATCTTGCGATACTTTTTCCGGAAGGACTTGGCGATCATCCAGACACCCAATCCCAGGAAGAGGACCGCGGCGATGGCGTTCCAAAGCCGGTTGGCGGACAGATAGGACCGTCTGATGGCGGGAATCATCGTAATCGCGCCGCCGACCACAACCATGCCCATCTGAAAACCGGCGAAGATGCCGATCAGTTTGGCGAGATTCCCCTTGCGGATCTCCGAGATCATAGCCCCTTTATATAAACAATATGCAAACACATCCAGTGAGAGTCCGATGCCAATGATCAGAATCTGCCAAATACCCATATCCTACCACCTTTCAACCTCCCTATTATAGGGGATCAGTCCTCCCGGGGGAATGGCAAACAAAAAGAAATGTACCGAGCCAGGATACATTTCTTCTCGTTTGTAGCCGGAATATAACCCCCGCTTCTTAGCAGTTCCGATCCCCGTAGTCCCGTTCAATCGCGGAGAGCATCTCGACCCGCTTGGCGTGCCTGCCCCCTTCAAACTTAGCGGAGAAGAAGGCGTCCGCAATCATAAATGCCTCTTCCCGACCGATGATTCTGGCGCCCATCGAAATGATGTTGCAGTTGTTGTGGCGGACGGACAGTGCCGCCGTCGCCGGTTCGCTGCAGCAGCAGGCACGAATGCCCGGCACCTTGTTGGCAGCAAGGGAGATACCGACTCCGGTCCCGCAGACCAGAACGCCCTTTTGAGCCTCGCCGGAGGCGATCGCCTCCGCCACCTTTCTGCCCGGGACCGGATAGTCGTCGCCTCGGTCATTGGGATCAAAGTTGCCGTAATCGACACACTCATACCCCTGGTCCTTTAAATGCTCCATCAGCTGCAGTTTCAGTTCAATTCCGGCGTGATCGCTTCCAAATGCTACTTTCATAACAAAACTCCTTTTCCAGATATTTTTAAGCGCCGGAACAAATCCTGAGATTTATTTGCAGTCCCGAAGCTTAAGTGCTATAATATTCTGCGGACGGTTAGCTCAATGGGAGAGCACTCGCTTCACGTGTGAGGGGTTGCAGGTTCGAGCCCTGTACCGTCCATTTTTCTTGTCCACCTTTTGCTGCCCAGAGGGCAGCTTTTTCTTTACTCTCCATCTCGTAAGTACCGTCTCTCAAGGCTTTTGCACCAGGCGTCCCATTTAGGAAAATGAAAGACCTGCTGACAGATCACCACATAAAGATAGCAGGCGGCGATCGCCAGCACTGCCGTGATAACGTCGAAGAGGGAGTGCTGCTTAATGAGGACCGTAGAGAAACAGATCAGGACGCACCAGATCAGCCCGGTCGCCCGAACCCAGTTCTTTTTAAAGAAGTGGTGGTCAGACCGCAGCATCCAGCTCTCCACCGCAAGGGAGTTAAAGACATGGATGCTGGGCCAGACATTGGTCGGCGTATCCGTCCTCCAGACCTTAGCGACCAAAGCCGTGAAGAAATTGTCCCGGGGCATCTCCAAAAGGCGCAGGGGCTGACGGTTGGGCAAAAAGGTGGAGACCAGAAGAAAAAGACTCATCCCGATCATCAGGTAGGTCGTCACGCCATCAAAGGCGTGCCGGTCCAGATAGTAGAGCAGAAAGCAGCCGACTGCGATATAGCAGAACCAGGACAGGTAGGGGACCACGAAGAGTTCACAAAAAGGAATCTTGCGGTCGATGGGCAGGATGATGGTCATATATCGTTTTCTCGGGATCACCTCTATCAGATGGAACCAGGCGAGGTAGATCAAAAGAAAGATCACCAGGGGCAGACCGTGCGCCGCCTTCACTTTATGGGAAAACCAGATCAGTGGTTTAAAAATGATCATATTCCATCTCTCACTTTGAATTCATAGTCATGCGGATCGACGGGGATCTCCGACTCCTCAATGTCCGTGATCCGGATAAAGCGCTCATTTCCCAGCCGGTCCATCATCTGATCGATCATCAGCCTGGTCCCCTGCACTTCCATTTCCACCCGCAGATCGTAGAGATTTCGGACCCAGCCGGTCACGCCCAGGTCCTGGGCGATGCGGCAGGCGCGGTAGCGGAAGCCGACTCCCTGGACCTCTCCGCTGACCAGCAGGTGCAGGCGTATCGGATCTGTCATCGCTTTCCCATCCCCCTCAGATCTCTCTTCTTCCAATTTGGGTTTGCCCGGCAAAAAGTCTTCAAAAATAAAAGCTTCAAAATCACGCTTCGCCCCCTGCAGCTCCTCCTTACTTCGGACCGTCCAGCCGACGCCGAAGCCGTGCAGAAACCGGATCATCTGATAACGGAGCAGGGTCGCATAGTGAATATTATACGCAATAAAATCCGGCCGTGTCAGAAAATTACATAGGCAAAGGCTCAAAAAGAAACCACCCAGAGCCTTGAACGGTCCGCCCTTCCGAAAACGGTCGGACAGCTGGCCCCGCAGGGTCTGGGGATGGTGGCGGCGAAACCAGTTCAGTACCAGGGGATGAAAGGACTCGACGCAGGTCAATCCCCGATAGTTGTCCAGCCAGAAAGCAGTATTTTCGCAGATCTCCTTCAGGTAATGCCGGTCCTCGCACTTGATCTCGACGACCAGGGGAACCCTGCCGTCCACCATTTTCAGAACCTCCTGAAAGGTTGGAATCTGCTCCTCCGTCCCCCAAAGGTGGACCTCTCTTACCTCGCTCATGGTCATCTGCGTAACCCGCTTATCAAGTCCCGCGACCCGCTTCAGCTTGTCGTCGTGGACAACCGCCAGCTGACCGTCCCGGGTCAGCCTGACATCAAGCTCAATCCCATAGCCGGCTTCCACCGCCCTTTTAAAGGCGGCAAGAGAATTCTCCGGGATCCCTGCCTCCTTATCGTGCAGCCCCCGGTGGGCGATATAAGTTTTAGAAAAGGCACGCATCCGCTCCCGCCGTCCGTTCTCCGGTCTGATTGCGATCAGCCACAGGACCAAAAGAACGAATAAAACGTAGATCAGAATTTGCATGTACCCACCTTTCTCAGCTAAAAATGCGGCTTTTCCGCATTCTTATCTATCATATCACAGCTAAATGAAAAAATAAATTTACAATCCGGAATCCGTGTGCTATAATAACTTTCATCGAAACGACATGGAAGGTTAGCTCAGCTGGGAGAGCATTCGCTTGACGTGTGAAAGGTCGCAGGTTCGAGTCCTGTACCTTCCATTTAAATTAAAACTTGAGGAAGAGGCGGAAGATGATGATTCATCTCCCGCCTCTTTTTTTGCCAAAAAAGAGGGCTGCTCTCGCAGCCTGGTGTGCTATGGTGTGCTACCCGTCAAGTGGAC
>DFIU01000022.1 GCA_002371465.1 Lachnospiraceae bacterium UBA3689
TGGTGTGCTACCCGTCAAGTGGACAATGAAATTTAATAAGATCTGAGAAATGCCAGTCGGCTTTCCAGCTGGCATTTCTTATACTGCTTTTTCCAGGTGATCATGATATTCCACCGGACTCATCCGCAGCAGCTTCCGCTGGATACGCTCGTTGTTGTAGTAACTGATGTAATCACTGATAGCGTTGACTAATGTCTCTCTGTCTGTGAAACGTCTGCCGTAATACATCTCGCGTTTCAGCATGCCCCAGAAACCTTCCATTGGTCCATTGTCTATACAATGTCCTACACGGGACATGCTCTGCTTCATATGATGGCTCTTGAGCCTTGTGTGAAACTGGGCGCTTGTGTACTGAAACCCACGGTCTGAATGAAAGAGCGGATGAGCATCTGGCTCAGCTGCGACAGCCTGATCAAAGGTTTTCATGACTAGTGGATTGTTATTGTGATCACCGATTACGAATGAGACGATCCGTCGGTCACAGAGGTCCAGGATCGCACTCAGGTAAACCTTGTGAATTTCAGACCCGATGAAGTACTTGAATTCAGATACATCCGTCAGCCATTTCTGATTAGGCTTATCAGCATGGAACTCTCTTTTCAGATAATTCTTGGCTGTATACATTGGATCAGACGCATTACGAGTACAGCTCTTTGGTTTCCACTTGATGGTCGACTGGATGTGTTCCTTGCGGCAGAGCCGCAGGACACGTTTGTCATTTACCTTCGTACCGTGATGGACAGCCAGCTCATCATTTATACGCCGGTATCCCATGTCCGGATGCTGCTCATGGATGCTAATGATCTTGTCCGCGATGCTTTGGTTCTTCAACTCGCTTGGACTTACCGGATGCCTGAGCCAGCGGTAATAAGCCGATCGGGCGATGTGAAGGTATTTACACAGCTTCTCGACCGGATAATGCTTTTCTTCAGACAGTTCCTTGATCGCCTGGTATTCATACAGATGGCGGGCTAGAGATAGCGATCCTTCATCTCTAGCTCTCTGACTTTTTTTAGCAGGTCATTCTCCATTTGAAGGTCTTTGTTCTTACGCTCCAGTTCAGCTATCTTGTCTCGGAGTTCTTCTTCCGGAGTACGACTGGGCATAGAACCTGCTCGTCGTCCTCTGCGGTCTTCGAGCCCGGCATCTCCCATTTCTTCATAACGTTTGACCCAGTTTCGCACCTGCTGATAGGAGCAGTTGTACTTCTTGGCCATCGCACCATAGTTTTTATCATTCTCAAGACATTCCTTGACGATGCTCAAACGTTCCTCATATGTGGTCTGACGAGCTTTTCTCATGTAGCTACCTCCACCGCTTCCGCGGGCTTTGATTTCTCCATGAGTATTATACGCTTTTACCCAGCGTCGTAACTGTGTAGGACTACGGAGGCCATACTTTTGCGAGATGCTCAGATATCCTCCCTTGCCGGAAAGATAGTCATTTACAGCAGAAAGCTTGAGTTCTTTTGAGTATGATTTATTTTGGGCTTGGTCTAATAAACCAGACGGCCCATACGATTGATAGATTGATATCCATTTTTCTATGGTCGTATCATACACATGAGATTTTTTGGCAGCCTCCTCAAGGCCTATTTCTCCTCTGATAACTTTTTCTACAATCTTTACCTTCTCAACTGGATCAATCTTACTTTTCCTAGGCATAAAAACACCCCCCCAAGTGGTATCTCTTTTCAGTGTCCTACTTGGGGGTAGCATATCATACCTGGCATCGGTAACCGGAGGCAGCCCCCTTATAATATAATTACTTTCTTATCTCTTTTTTTATCCCTTGCCGTTCCAGCAGTGAGTACAGAGCTTACAGTGGTCAATTCCCAGCCCTTCGATCATATCGTCGAGACGGTGATAGTGAAGGGAGGTAAAATTGAGCTGTTTGCAGATCTTATCCAACATGGCGCGGTACTGGTCGCTGTCGGGATCGAGATACTGCTCAAGGATCTCGTCAGACGGATTGGCAGTGCCTTCCAGCTCCTTGATCATGCGCCTGGTGATCAGCTCCATTTCCGAGTTGGAGCGGGAGAAATTGATGTAGGGACAGCCAAATACCAGGGGCGGGCAGGCAGGCCGGATATGGACCTCTTTCGCCCCATTCTTAAAGAGGTATTCCGTCGTTTCCCTCAGTTGGGTCCCGCGCACAATCGAATCGTCGATGAGAAGCAGGGATTTTCCGCCGATCAAAGTCTGGTCGGGAATCAGCTTCATCTTGGCGATCAGGTCCCGCTTATTCTGATGGGTGGGCATAAAGCTGCGGGGCCAGGTCGGCGTGTACTTGATGAAGGGTCTCGAATAGGGGATCCCGGATTCATTGGAGTAACCGATCGCGTGGGCGATGCCGGAATCCGGTACACCGGCGACGGTGTCCGGTCTGATCCCGCGCTGCATATCCCGCTTTGCCAGGGCGCGGCCGCAGCGGTAGCGGGCTTCCTCGACATTTAACCCTTCATAGGAAGCGGTCGGATAACCATAGTATATCCACAGAAAGGTGCAGATCTTCATTTCGGAAAATGGCGGCGCGACCGTCTCATAGCCCTCCGGCGTAATAAAGACGATTTCACCGGGTCCCAGTTCCTTCTCCGGCTGATATCCAAGATTCAGATAGGAAAATGATTCAAAACAGACGCAGTAACCGGAGTTGTCGATGCCGCTGTCCGGATTTACCTCAAACTTGGCAGGATTGCCCTTTACACCCACTTCCACAGGCGTTCGCCCGAAGCGGTCTCGGGCGGCGTAGATGCCGTCCTGGGTCATCACCAGCATGGTCATGGACCCCTTGATAATTTCCTGGGCAAAGCGGATGCCCTCTGCCAGGGACTCCTTCTGATTGATGATGGAGGCGACAAGCTCGGTCGGATTGATCCCGCCGGAGGACATTTCCATAAAATGCTGGCGGCTCTGTCCGAAGAGCTGATCAGCAAGTTCCTCCAGGTTGTTGATCCTGCCGACGGTCGTAATCGCAAAGACGCCCAGATGGGACCTTACAACAAGGGGCTGTGCCTCGTAGTCGGAGATACAGCCAATGCCGAGATGACCATGCATCCGCTCGACATCCCAGGCGAATTTCGGTCGAAAATGCGAGCTTTCAATGTTGTGAATCGCCCGGTCAAATCCGTCGTCCCGGCTGTAGACCGCCATGCCCGCCCTTCTGGTGCCCAGGTGGGAATGGTAGTCCGTTCCGTAGAATAAGTCAAAAACGCAGTCGTCATGTGATGCCACACCGAAAAATCCGCCCATGAGGAGCCTCCCTTTCCGTAATTCCTACATGCCCTGTTCTTTGTTGTCTTCTTTTCCTATTACGATTGCCTGTCTTTTGTTTACTTTCCTTTGCTGCAGTAACTTTGCTCAATATAATTGCTTGTTTCTTGCTTTCTCTCGAATATCTATCTTAGTTTATTTCAAGTGCCTGTCCCTCTTACCTTCTTTCGCTGCCGAAGGTTTGCTTATTATTTCTTAATTTTCCCCCCAGTGGATCAGTTCTTCCCTTAACGCAAAGAGCAGCTGGTCCTCGGGGACCTTGCGGATGATCTGCCCTCCGCGCAGCAAAAGCCCCTCGTGCTTGCCTCCGCAGATCCCGATATCCGCTTCCCGCGCTTCGCCGGGTCCGTTGACAACGCAGCCCATGACAGCGACCTTGAGGTCGAGCGGAATATCCTGTACCATTTCCTCCACCTGATTGGCAAGGGAAATGAGGTCGATTTCCGTTCTGCCGCAGGTCGGACAGGACACAACTTCGATTCCGCCTCGTCTAAGTCCCAGGGTCCTTAAAACGAGCCTTGCGGTCCGGACCTCTTTCGTCGGGTCTCCGGTCAGGGAAACACGGATGGTATCTCCGATCCCTTCATGCAAAATGATGCCCAGACCGATCGAGGACTTTACATTTCCCGAATAAACGGTCCCCGCCTCCGTGATGCCGACGTGGAGGGGATAATCGGTCCGCTCCGCAATCAGTTCGTGTGCCTTAACCGCCATGAGAACGTCCGAGGATTTGATGCTGATGACCAGATTCCGATATCCCAGGTCCTCGATCATTTTGACCTTATTTAAAGCACTCTCAACCAGGCCCTGCGGCGTGACCCTGCCGCTGTATTTTTCCAACTCCTCTTTTTCAAGAGAACCGGAATTGACGCCGACCCGGATGGGGACGTCAAATTCCCTAGCGCGGTCGACAACTGCCTTGATGCGATCGGAGCCGCCGATATTGCCCGGGTTGATGCGGATCTTGTCCGCCCCATTTTCCATAGCGGCGATCGCCAGCCGGTAGTCAAAATGAATGTCCGCGACCAGCGGGATTCCGATTTGGGTCTTGATTTCGCCCAGCGCCTTCGCGGCTTCCATGGTGGGGACCGTACAGCGGACGATATCGCAGCCCGCCTCCTCCAGCCGCTTGATCTGGGCGACGGTCGCTTCCACATCCTCGGTCCTGGTATTGGTCATCGACTGGATGGCAATGGGGTTGCCCCCGCCGATGGTCTTGTTCCCGATATGGATTTCCCTGGTATGATCTCTATACGCCATAAATTTCTCCCATTCCTTGTATTCGATTGAAATTTCTCAAGCGTTACTTAAAAGCTTCGACCGGATCACTTGACTCTTCTATAGGTACAGAAGGTGTAGATCAGATCGAAGTAGGTGCCTTCTTCGCTCTCACTGACCAGTTCCCACTCCGGGTCCTGGTCGAGATTGGGGAAATGGGTGTCGGCATCGTAAGCATAGTCGATTTTAGTGATCAGACACTCATCGACATAGGGAAGCAGAGCCTTGTAAATGGCTCCGCCGCCGATGACATAGACAGCCTCATTGTTCCATTTTGCCGCCTCTTTTAATGCCTCTTCAACGGAGTGGACCACGACAGTCCCAGCGCACTCAAAGTCAGGGTTCCGGGTCAGTACGATATTTTCTGCCCGATCCGGCAGGGGACGCTTGTGGGGAAAGGACTCCAGAGTCTTTCTGCCCATGATCATGACCTTCCCCAGCGTATTTTGGCGGAAGAACTGCATATCGTCGGGGATGCGGGCAAGGAGCTTGCCGTCCCTGCCGATTGACCAGTTCCTGTCTACTGCTGCAATTGCTTTCATCCTGCCTCCTTATCAATTTATATGGCAATCGGAATATTTTTGACCTGGGAACCGTACTGGTAGTCCTCCACGATCAGATCGTCGGTCGTGATGTCATAGAAATTATGGACATCCGGATTTAAAGATACCTTGGGAGCCGGATAGGTCGGTCGGGAAATAAGTTCCCGGATGACATCCACATGGCGGTCATAGATATGGGCATCCGCGATGACATGCACCAGCTGACCTGGGATCATATCGACCGACCGGGCGACCATCATCAAAAGAATGGCATACTGACAGACGTTCCAGTTATTTGCCGCCAGAATATCCTGAGACCGCTGATTTAAGACCATGTTGAGGGTCAGCCGGTTCTCTCCCGGCGTCTGGGTCACGTTGTAGGTGACGCTCCAGGCGCAGGGATAGAGAGCCATCTTGTGGAGGTCGTGGAAATTATAGAGGCTGGTCATGATGCGGCGGGAGAAGGGGTTGTGTTCCAGGTCATAGAGGACCCTGTCCATCTGATCGAATTCCCCTTCCGGATACTTGGACGCCGTCCCGATCTGATAGCCGTAGGCGCGTCCGATACTGCCGCTGTCGTCCGCCCAACTGTCCCAGATATGGGAGTGGAGGTCGTGGATATTGTTGGACTTCTTCTGATAGATCCAGAGAATTTCATCCATACAGCTCTTAAGCGCCGTCCGCCTTAAGGTGATCGCCGGAAATTCCTTACGCAGGTCATAGCGGTTGACGACGCCGAACTGCTTGATCGTATATGCCGGGGTTCCATCCTCCCAGTGGGGTCGGACCTTCTGCCCCTCCGTACTGGTTCCATGCTCGATGATGTCCTGACACATGCGGATAAAAAGATCATCAGCCTGACTCATGCTTCTCCCTTCTCTTTTTTCTCAGTTTCTGCTTCCTTAGTTTCAACTTTTCTTAATTTCAGTCATCTTAGCTTGGGTTTACTTGATTTTAGCCCCCTAGGCGCCTGTTTATCTAATTCCAGTTTCCTGATTACAATTTTCTTAACTTGGACTTACTTGCCTTCAGCTGCCTCGACACCAGTTTTCTTGACTTCAGTGTCTTTTTCTTCAGCTTCTTTTGTTTCAGTTTCCTGCTCTTCACTTTCTTCAGGAAGCTGGGGATCTTCCTTGGGCAGGCGACCGTAGAGCCTGGTCAGCTCAAAAATACTCCTCGCCAGGTCCTCGCTCAGAAAATGAGGCAGCACACGCCACTGCCAGTTGCCCTGCCCCACGGACGGGCAGTTCATGCGGGCTTCATTTCCCTTGACCAGATAGTCCTGAATCGGAACGATGCAGATATCGGCTACCGACCGGAAGGCTTCGCGGATGAAGTCCCAGGTAAAGGTCCCGTAATCCGTATTTTCCGAATGGATATAACGGCGGACGTAGTCGCGGTCGTGGTCGTTGATGCTCTCGATCCAGCCCCGGGTCGTCTCATTGTCGTGGGTCCCGGTATAGACAATGCTGTTCTGAATATGCTTATAGGGCAGATAGGAGGAGTTCTCGCTGCCGTCAAAGGCAAACTGCAGAACCTTCATGCCCGGGAAGCCCGTCTCCGCAAGGAGCTGACGGACGGTAGGCGTGATGTAGCCCAGGTCCTCCGCGATGATGCGGACATCTCCAAGCTGCTCCTTGACCGCCGTAAAAAGGGCCATCCCCGGCCCCGGCTCCCACTTGCCATTTTCCGCAGTCTCATCCTCTGCCGGAACGGCGTAATATTCGTCAAAGCCCCGGAAATGGTCGATCCGCAGCACATCGTAGAGATCATAGCAGCGGGCGATCCGGCTGATCCACCACTTGTAATGGGTCTTTTTATTGTAAGCCCAGTTATAGACCGGATTGCCCCAGAGCTGACCGGTCGCGGAAAAGGCATCCGGCGGGCAGCCCGCTACTAAGAGCGGCTTTAAGTCCTCGTCGAACCGGAAAAGCTCCGGATGACTCCAGGTATCCGCCGAGTCAAAAGCGACATAAAAGGGAATATCCCCGATGATCTGAATGCCGTGGGAATTGGCGTAACCCTTGAGGCGGGTCCACTGGGACATAAACTCATACTGCTGGAAGCGGAAGAAATCAACTGTCTCCCTGATCACGGCATCCAGTACATCAATCGCCGTGCGGTCCCGCATCCGGTAGAGAAACCCCCACTCGGACCAGGGCTTGCCGCCATTTTCCAGCTTCAAAGCCATGAAGAGGCAGTAATCTTCCAGCCAGTCATGGTTCTTCTTTAAAAATTCCCGATAATCCCGGTTCTGATCCTCCGTCTCCTTGAAGCGGTCGTGAGCCATTTTCAGCACCTTGAAACGACCGTTATAGAGCGCCCCGTAATCGACCTGTTCGGGATTGCTGCCCCAGTCAAAGCTGTCCGCCTCTTCCCGGGTCAAAAGCCCATCCTCGATCAGGTTATCGAGGCTGATAAAATACGGATTGCCGGCGAAGGTGGAAAAACTCTGATAAGGCGAGTCGCCAAAGCCGGTCGGTCCAAAGGGCAGAATCTGCCAGTAGCGCTGCCCCGCCGCATGTAAAAAATCTACAAATTCATAAGCTTCCATGGAAAAACCGCCGATGCCGTAATTCCCCGGAAGGCTGGAAATCGGATATAAAATTCCGGATTCACGTTTCATAAAACAAAGTCCCTTCTAAATAATCAAATGCTGATTCATCAAAGCCGTACTCCCTCTCCCAACCAAATAACCACAGGCTGGCAAGCGGGTAACTTTGACGAAAATGATCCAAAGCAGACCCATAAGCCATACTCCCCGATCATCGTTCCCATTCTAGCACGAAACAAGTTTTCGCGCCACTGGACGTGACAGAGTGAAGGAGGCAGCGCCGCTGCCTCCTTCACGTCTACCATGTTGTCTGATATGGATTTTCTCTTATTTTATGCCGACTTGACCTCTTTCCAGAGATTGAAATAATGGGTCTCCATCTTCTCTCCCAGATAGGTGTAGGCTTCCAGGTTGTCGTACTGACTCAGATCCGGGAAGAGGACGTCGTTATTTCGCTCCTCCTCATCCATCAGCTCCACTGCCGCTGTATTGGGCGTGGAATAATAGATGTACTCGAAGTTCTTGAGAGCCACATCCGCCCGGCACATATAGTCGATCCATTGCTCCGCCGCATCCTTGTGGCGGGACCCGCTGGTGATGACCCAGGAATCGATCCAGACGTTGGTCCCCTCCTTGGGGATAACGTAAGCCATATCGGGATTAAGTTCCCGGGTATATTCCGCCTCGCCCGAGAAGATGACGCCCATCTTCGCCTCTCCGCCGACCATCTTGTCACGGACCTCATCAACGACATAAGCCTGGACCAGAGGCTTTTCCTTGATCAGGGATTCTTTTGCCTCCTGAAGTTCCTGCTCGTCGGTGGAATTCAGGGAATAACCCAGCCGCTTTAAAGCGACGGCAAAGAGATCTCGGACGGAATCCTGCATCAGGATCTCGTCATCATACTTGGGATCCCAGAGGACGTCCCAGGTATCCGGCACCCGGTCCATGGTCCTGGTGTTGTAGAGAATACCGACCGTACCCCAGCAGTAGGGGACGGAGTAGACATTCCCCGGATCGAAATCCTCGGACTGCTTCCAGTAGGTCTCTCCGATATTTTTCTTAGCGTTTGGCATCTTGCTGAAATCAAGCTTGGCTAAGAGGCCATTTTCCGCCATCTTCGCGATCATGTAATCGGACGGGCAGATCACGTCGTACTGGGAGGGGTCGGCGTCGATCTTGGGATACATGACTTCATTGGTCTCGAACTCATCATAGACAACCGAGATCCCGGTCTCTTTTTCAAAATCGCCAACCACCTCAGGATCGATGTATTCGCCCCAGTTATAGACATAGAGGGCCTTGCTGTTGTCCTCTTTATTTCCGCAGCCGGTCAGGATCGACGCCCCCGCAAGAGCCGTAACCGACACCAGGGAAAGCCCTATCAGTTTTGCAAAGATTTTTGTCACTTTAGTCACCTGCCTTTCTGGCTTCCGCCGTCTGTGACCGGTTGACTAGGGCCAGAAGAACCAGCACCGTCACAAAGATCATCGCCGACAGGGCATACATTTCCGGCTTGATGCCCAGCTTGACTTCCGCGTAGATCTTGGTCGAGAGGGTATCGACGCCCGCCCCGGTTGTGAAGTGGGTGATGATGAAGTCGTCTAGCGACATGGTAAATGCCATCAGGGCGCCGGACAGGATGCCGGGCATGATCTCCGGCAGAACCGTCTTAAAGAAAGCCCTAGCCGGAGTCGCCCCCAGGTCAAGAGCCGCCTCGTAGATGTGGGGGTTGAGTTCCCGATAGCGGGGCATGACATTTAAAATGACATAGGGGATGTTGAAGGTGATATGAGCCAGCAGGATGGTTCCAAAGCCCAGTTCCATCCGAAGCGTCATAAAGAGCAGCATGAAGCTGACGCCGGTGACGATATCGGCATTAAGCATAGGGATATTGGTCACGCCCAGCATCAGCTGCCGGTCCATTTTCTTCATACGATCCATGGCGATGCAGGCCATGGTCCCAAGGATCACGGCGATCAGTGAGCTCAGGACCGCCAGCAGGATGGTCGTCACAAATGCCTGAAGAATCTCCGCATTGGTAAAGAGGGAGGCGTACCACTTCAAGGTAAAGCCGCCCCAATGACCGCGCGATTTGGACCTGTTAAAGGACTGAATGATCAAAAGCACGATCGGCGCATACATAAAGATAAAAATGAGGGCGATATAGAACCGTTTTAAACCCAGGTGGCGGTAGCGCTTCTTCTGCTCCTGGCGGGCAATTCTGCGCTTTAGAGCTGCCTCCTTCCGCATAGTGCCGGAGGAGTAGGTAAGTTTTTCCATCTTATGCCTCCTCTTCCTTGTCCGTTAAGGTCGATATGACCACGCTGATGATGATAAAAATGAGCAGGACCAGAGACAGACCCGAGCCCAGGTGCCAGTCATAGGCGAGAGTAAATTCCTGCTCGATGACGTTGCCGATCAGAAGGATCTTGCCGCCGCCCAAAAGGGAAGTAATGACGAAGGTCGTCAGAGCCGGGACAAAGACCAGGTTGATCCCGGAAATGACCCCCGGCAGGCTGAGCGGGAAGGTGACTTTTAAAAAGGTCTGTCTGGAACTTGCTCCCAGATCTCTTGCCGCGTTGATTACGTTCGGATCGATCTTTTCCAGCGAGTTATAGATGGGCAGGACCATGAAGGGCAGGAAGTTGTAAACCATACCCAGGATGATAGCGCCCGGCGTATTGATGAGGCGCAGGGGATGAAGCCCCAAAGCCGTCAGTGCCGTATTGAGGATGCCGGTCTTTTCCAGGATGGACTGCCAGGCGTAGGTCCGAAGCAGGAAGTTCATCCACATGGGAATGATCAGCAGCATAGTCAAAAAAGAGTTGGAATGGCTCTCCGTCTCCACCAGAAACATGCAAAGCGGATAGGCAAGGAGCAGGCAGACCAGGGTCGCCGCCGCTGCCAGAAGAATCGACATCAAAAGAGCCTTGCTGTGGGCGGGGTCCGCAATCGCCGCCACATTGGCGAAGGTTGCGTGGCCGTTTGCATCGGTCAGCCCGTACCAGATGACCATGACCAGCGGCACGACGATAAAGACCGCCGCCCAGAGCCGGTAGGGAAGCCCCAGAACCCGGCTGATATGTTTTGTTCTGTTCATCTTCTCTCTCCCCCCGACCTCAAGCTTCCAGTTCCGCAGCCTGTTCGTCTTCCGACTCCGGCTTGTTCATGACCTGTATGTTGAACGGATCAATAGTGATACCAACCCGCTCGTCCACGGCGTGCGGACGGGTCGAGTGCGCGACCCACTCGCGACCGTTTACATCGATACACATTTCATAGTGGACACCCTTGAAAATAAGGTCCGTAACCACCCCTGTCACCGTCCCCTTCTCCGGCTCGGTGATCTCCACATCCTCGGGACGGATGACGATATCGACCGGACGGTTCTTTCCAAAGCCCTTGTCAACGCAGGCAAATTCCACCCCGTCGATGGCGATCCGCTCGTCCCGCAAAAAGACCGCCGGGAAAAGGTTGCTGTCCCCGATAAAGTCGGCGACAAAGGCATTTTCCGGTTCATTATAGATCTTTTCGGGAGACCCCATCTGCTGGATATAGCCCTGGTTCATGACCACGATGGTGTCGGACATGGTCAGGGCCTCCTGCTGGTCGTGCGTGACATAGATGAAGGTGATGCCCAGCTCATTTTTAAGCCGGATCAGCTCGTACTGCATGTCCTGCCGGAGTTTTAAATCAAGAGCTGCCAGCGGCTCGTCGAGGAGCAGGACCTTGGGCTCGTTGACGATGGCGCGCGCGATGGCGACCCGCTGCTGCTGCCCGCCGGAGAGGTTGGTCACCGACCTCCTGCCGTAGCCTTCAAGCCCCACCAGCTTCAGGGCGTAGTCCACCTTGTCCTTGATATAGGATTTCTCCTTTTTCCGGATATTGAGGCCGAATGCGATGTTGTCCGCCACATTCATGTGGGTAAACAGCGCGTAGTTCTGGAAAACAGTATTCAGCTGACGCTGATTTGGCGGCAGATTGGTGATGTCCTTTCCGTCAAACCACACGGATCCCTGATCCGGCGTTTCAAAGCCCGCGATCATCCGCAGGGTAGTGGTCTTTCCGCAGCCGGAAGGGCCCAGCAGCGTGACAAATTCATTTTCATGAATCGTCAGATCGAGATCATCAAGGACGGTCTTATCCCCATACGTTTTGGATACGCCCTTTAAACGAATCAGCTCTTTTTTCAATTTCAGTTTCCTCCTGATCAGCCTCCTGGATTTGATAGCTTTCGCCAGTCTGACTTCCCTCTGCTTCATGCGGCAGAGTTTCCAAATTTAAAGTCAACTGATTATAGCATCCGAAGCATATAAATGGTATACAATTAAAAATATTTTTTCACGAAAAAAGCCCTCCGGCAAAACCTGCCGAAGGACCTCTTCTTCCTATCTGATGAGCAAAAATTCAAATCGTTACGCGGACATGTATTTCTGGTAATAACTCTCGTAGAGCCGCTCATTTTCCGGAGTCTTCCGCAGCTTGATATCATGCATGTACTTACGGCTGTCCAGGTTGACATCGGATACGCGGAGCGTAATCGCGGCTATATTCATCGAGTGGTCGGCTATACGCTCACAGCTGTAAAGAATATCATTAAAGATGAACCCCTGCTCCGCCGTACAGGTACCATCGGCAAGACGCTCGACATGCGCCTCCTTATACGTCTCACACATAACGGAGACGACATTCTGAAGCGGTTCAATCTTGCGGGCGGTTTGGACGTCGCCGGTCAGAAAGGACGTCACTGCCATATTGTAGATCTCCTGGCAGGCAGACAGGATCTTTGCTTCCTCCACCTGGGCCTTAGGTGAGAAGCTGATGTGCTTATCCTTCATCTCCGCGCAGGACTTGGACAGATAGGAGGCATGATCCGCCAGACGCTCGAACTCTCCGATGCCCTGCAGCATCTTGGACGCCTTCTTCTTATCCTCTTCAGACAAGTGCTGGGTAGTTGTCAGCTTCATCAGGTAGGCACCGATATGGTCTTCGTAGCCGTCAATCTTCCTCTCATTTTTCTGAATTGAATCGAACAGCTCCTGATTGAACCCCTTCAGCAGCATACCGGTCGAGTTGTCGAGCCCCTGTTTTGCCTTGCTGACCATCTTATTCATCGAATTTTCCACTTCGGCGAGCGCTATGCCGGGCGTCTGCATCAGCCGCTCGTCGAGGAAGAGTTCCTTGTCCTCCGCCGAATCCGGGAAAATCTTATATGCCAGCCGGACAAAGCTCTTCTGGAACCAAAACAGAATCGCGGTGTTGACGATATTGAAAATGGTGTGGTAAAGAGCGATGTAGAAGGTGTTCGCCTTCCAGCTCATAAACCCGAAATGGAGGAATAAATTGGCGCCATAGAAGACGACCAGCCACAAAATGGTACCGACCACCTTGATGGCGACGTGGATCGCGGCTACCCTCTTTGCCTTTCGATTGACACCAAAACAGGACAGAACCGCGGTCATACAGGTACCGATGTTGGCTCCCATTACGATCGGAATCGCCATACCCAGCGTGATGGACCCGGTCATCGACAGTCCCTGTAAAATACCAATGGATGCGGCGGAACTCTGAATCACTCCGGTAATCAGGGTCCCGACCAGGACGCCGACGATCGGATTGTTGAAGCGCTGCATCATCTCTTCAAACTGGGGCAGGTCAGCAAGAGGTGCCATCGAGCTGGACATCATGGTCATACCCTGCATCAGAACCGCAAAGCCCAGGAGCATCGTCCCAATATCCTTCTGACGCTGTCTCCTGCCCATCATCAGCATGACAGCACCGACCAGGGCGAAGATCATCGAAAAGTTTTTCGGCTGAAGGAGACCAAGAAAGAAATTACTGTCGCCCTGGATGCCGGTAAGAGAGAGAATCCATGCTGTCAGCGTCGTTCCAATATCCGCGCCGAAGATAACGCCGACGGTCTGTGCCAGCTGCATGATTCCCGAGTTGACAAAGCCGACCAGCATAACAGTCGTCGCGGATGACGACTGGATGGCTATCGTAATGACGGCTCCGACAAGGAGACCCTTGAAGGGGTTATCCGTCACTTTTTTCAGCAGCTTTTCCAGTTTTCCCCCCGCCATCTTCTCCAAAGAGCCGGACATGAGGTTCATTCCGAAGAGAAAAAACGCCAGCCCTCCGAAAAGCGTAAAGAAATTAAATATCGACAATGTCATTGTCTCCTTTCCTGATGGTTCAACCAGAACTTTCTGTCTCTCCTGCCGGACCTGCGGGTAAGAGTCAAACAGTACTCCTTCCCTTCATCCCTGTACATCTGGGGCTTTCAAGTCAGATATAACTAAGTTCTCTCCCAGAACCCAAATCCGGTCTTATTATAGTTGATCCTTCGGATTTGCAAAAGTAGGATTTATAAATTCTTTCTTATTCCCTTGTATTGACATCCGCATAAAATTCTGCCGGAGTTTCCCTAACCGAATCAAACTCTTCCTCCAGCTCCTTGGGATTTCTGGTCAAAAAGGAGACGATCACGATAACTGCAGAGGAAATCAGGAAGGACGGCAGGAGCTCATAGATGCCCCAGATTCCGCCCAACTTTGAAATAAAGAAGTTCCAGATAAAGACCATGGCTCCTCCGCTGACCATGCCAGAAACCGCGCCCTCATAGGTCGTCTTCCTCCAGAATAGACTGAAGAGCATCAGTGGTCCGAACGCCGCGCCAAAGCCAGCCCAGGCAAAATCGACAATCCGGAAAATGACCGGATTCTTACCGGTCGCGACAAAGACCGCAAAGATGCTGATAAGAACCAGAACAATCCTGGAGACCGTCATCACCTCCCGGTCAGACGCCTTCTTGCGAATCAGCCCCTTCCAGATATTCTGGGAAACAGCCGACGCGCTGATCAAAAGATAGGAATCCGAGGAACTGATGGAAGCCGCCAGGATGCCGGCACAGATAAGGCCCGCCAAAAGGGGCGGAACCAGCTTCGTCGCCATCAGGATAAAAATATTTTCCGTCTGCCCGGAACCATAGGATAAGTAGACGTCGCTGTAGAGGACCCTGCCGACCACGCCGACCGTCACCGCGCAGATCAGAGAAATGATGCACCAGGTCGCTGCGATCCGTCTCGATCTGGTCAGCTCCTGCTCCGACCGGATGCCCATAAAGCGGAGCAGAACCTGAGGCATGCCGAAATACCCCAGTCCCCAGGCCAGCTGGGAGACAATGAAGAGTCCGCCGACCGGCAGGGCTTTTCCGAAAATCGCCTGCCCCCCGCTCGCCTCTCCGGTCGGGGACGCCTGCCGCAGCATATCCATAAAGCCCGGGATGGAGCCCGCATGTTTCAAAACATTGCCGACACCTCCTGCCGCATGAAAGCCCAGTCCCAGCACGAAAATGAGAGCAATGAGCATGACGATACCCTGCATAAAATCGGATGCCGACTCCGCCAGAAAGCCCCCCAGGAAGGTATAGATCAGGACAAAGACCGCTGCCGCTACCACCATCTGGTTATAGGGCAGACCGAAAAGCTGGCTGAAGAGCTTGCCGCAGGCGACCAGACAGCTGCCGGCGTAGGGCGTAAAAAAGACAATAATCATAACCGAAGAGATGGTCATGAGGATCTTCTTCTTTTCATGGAAGCGGTTGGAAAAATAGTCCGGGATCGTGATCGCGTCCACCTTGATGCTGTAGCGGCGGAGGCGTTTGGACACAATCAGCCAGTTCAGGTAAGTTCCCACAGCCAGACCGATCGCGGTCCAGCCGGCATTTGCCAGTCCGCTCCAGTAGGCAAGACCCGGCAAGCCCATCAGGAGCCAGCCCGACATATCGGATGCTTCGGCGCTGAAAGCCGCCACCCAGGGACCTAAGGACCGGCCTCCCAGAAAGTAGGCTTCTGTATTCTTGTTCGCCCTCTTTGCAAAATAGATCCCGATTCCAACAACTGCCGCCATATACAAAACCATGGCAATCAGATGCTCTAAATTCGCCTGTATCATGTTCTTTCCCCCTCATAGCCTGCACAAAATGAACCTAAAACTTGCAGGTCGTTTTCATAAAATGAGACTTATACAGTAAAATACCACAATACTTTAGTATGGTAAAGTATTGTGGCAGATTCTGTAAGTAAAGCACTATGGCAACTTAAGATTTGACATTTTATCTTTTTACTTGTGATTCGAGCCGTCTGCGGATAACAGATGGAAACAAATTCAGTCTTGGAAGGTCTTTGCAAATGCCTGGTCCAGATCAGCAAGAATATCCTTGATATGCTCAATGCCGACGGACAGGCGGATGGTATTGGAGCCGATTCCCTGGTCGACCAGTTCCTGTTCCGTACATTCGGAATGGGTTGTGGAAGCCGGATGGATGGCAAGGGACTTGACGTCCGCGACATTTGCCAGCAGGGAGAAGAGCTGCAAATTGTCAATGAAAGTCTTAGCTGTTCTCTCATCGCCCTTGATATTGAAGGTGAAGATGGAACCGCTGCCGTTGGGATAGTACTTCCGATAGAGAGCCTTCTGGGCCGCATCCTCAGATGCCGCCGGATGGCTGACGCTTTCAACGTGCGGATTCTGTTTCAGATAATCCACAACCTTGAGAGCATTTTCCACATGACGCTCTACCCGAAGGGACAGAGTCTCGGTTCCCTGGAGGAGGACCCAGGCATTAAAGGGAGAGATTGCCGCGCCTTCATCACGGAGCAGGATGGCCCGGATATAGGTGACAAAGGCCGCCGGAGCCGTGTCACGGGAGAAGGAAATGCCGTGGTAGGACGGATTGGGTTCTGTCAGCCAGGGCCACTTGTCGGACTGGTCCCAGGCGAAGTTGCCGCCGTCGACAATCACACCGCCGATGGTTGTCCCGTGTCCGCCGATAAACTTGGTCGCGGAATGAACGACGATGTTGGCGCCATGTTCAATCGGACGAAGCAGGTAGGGAGTTGCAAAAGTGTTGTCGATAATAAGGGGCAGGCCGTGCTTCTTAGCGATCTCTGCCCATTTATCAAGATCCAGCACCTCACCGTTGGGGTTGCCCAGGGTCTCCGCATAGAGAGCCTTGGTATTGTCCTGAATCGCCTGCTCAATCTCCTCGTAGTTGTAGGGATCGACGAAGGTGGTGGAAACGCCAAAGTCCGGGAAGGTGTGAGCCAGGTAGTTGTAGGTACCGCCGTAAATGTTCTTGGCGGATACGATATGATCACCTGCATGAGCGACTGCCTTGAAGGCATAGGTGACGGCAGCTGCACCGGAGCCGACTGCCAGAGCGGCAGCGCCGTTTTCAAGAGCCGCGATTCTCCGCTCGAAGACATCCTCGGTCGGATTGGTCAGACGGCCGTAAATATTGCCGGCGTCCTTTAAGGCGAAGCGGGCTTCCGCGTGATCGGAATTGTTGAATACATAGGAAGAAGTCTGATAGATCGGTACTGCTCTCGCATCCGTTGCCGAATCCGGATTTTCCTGACCCACATGCCCCTGCTTGGTTTCAAAGCTCCAGGACTTTTCAAATTCTTCTGTGATCTTTGCCATATCTTTTTCCTCCATGTTCCTTTTTACATCTCCCGATCCTAAAGGCTGCCGGGAGACTTGCTTTTTTTCGTCTGTTGCCTTCGATGCTGTTATGATACCGCAGAGAAAACCTCCTGTCCAATATATGAATTTTATTGTTTGTTATAAATAATTCCTATAACAAACAAGCATCAAAAAAGGTCTCCTGCCCCGGAGTAGGGAGGAAACCTTTCGAATCTTATGCCAGTGCTGCCTTGGCCGGGACGCGCCCCTTGGACGCGGGTCTAAAGAAGGCGTAGAGGACAAAGGCGATAATGGCAAGCGCCACGATCTGACCGATGCCGAAGGCTCCGGTCGTTGCCCAGGTCCCGATCTGGAAAACACACAGGGACAGGCAGTAGCCGACCGCCATCTGGAAGGCGAAGGTCGCCCAGCCCCATTTCTGGGAATTGAATTCACGGAAAGCCGTCGCAATCGCAACCAGGCAAGGGGCGTTAAAAACGTTGAAAAGCATGAAGGAAAGCCCCGCCAGAGCTGATCCGTTAAACATCCGGAGGAGGGAAGCCGCAACATCAGCCTCGCCGTCGGAAGCCGCATGGGCTAAGAGTGCCAGGGTCGCCGGAGCCTGTTCCTTGGCAAGTTCCGCAGAGACCGCTGCCACAGCCCCCTGCCAGTTGCCCCAGCCAAGCGGGACGAAGAGGTAGGCAAGACCGGTTCCGATTGACTTTAAGAAGGAGGTTTCAATATCTGCCGTATAGCCGGTTGCGTTAAAGTTCATCAGGAACCAAAGGATGCAGCAGACGACAAAGATAACCGTTCCAGCCTTAATGGCATAGCCCTTGACCCGTTCCCAGACATGGATGAAGACACCTCTGCCGGACGGAACGTGGTAGGTCGGCAGCTCCATGACGAAGGGAGCCGGATCGCCCGCAAAATAGCCGAACTTCTTCAAGGAAATGCCGGCTATGACGACGATTGCCATGCCGATGAAGTACATGGAGGTCGGAACCAGGGAATTTCCCGGGAAGAAGGTCATGGACATAATCGCGACAATCTCCATCTTGGCTCCGCAGGGCAGGTAGGTCGCCAGCATGATCGTCATTTTCCGGTCCTTTTCCTCCTCAATGGTTCTGGATGCCATAATGGCGGGAACGCCGCAGCCCGTGCCGACCAGCATGGGGATGAATGATTTACCGGAAAGACCGAATCTTCTGAAGATCCGGTCCATGATAAAGGCGATACGAGCCATGTAACCGGAATCCTCCAGGATCGAGACAAAGAGAAAGAGGACTGCCATCTGGGGGATAAAGCCCAGGACTGTGCCGACACCGCCGATGATGCCGTCAACGATCAGTCCCTGAAGCCAGGGGGCGGCGTGGACAGACTCAAGACCGGAAACGGCAGCCGGGGAAATGATTTTTGGGAAGAGAACGTCGTTGATCCAGTCCGTTAAAACGGAGCCGATGGACCAGGGATGGGTCCCGACCGCCAGGTCATAGACAAACCACATGATGACGAAGAAAATCGGCAGCGCCAGCCAGCGGTTTGTGACGACCCGGTCGATCTTATCGGAGACAGTCAGCTTGCCCCTGACCGTCTTTTTGACGACTGCGTGGCTTACAACGTCCCCAATATATTCATATCTTGCCGCTGTAATGAGAGATTCCGCATCGTCCTCCTCCTGCTCTTCCAGGGAGGTCCGGATGTTGTCAAGTTCCGCTTTGATATCGGACAGATCCACCTTCTCAAGCGCCTTTTCATCCCCTTCAAAGGTCTTGACCGCAAACCACTCCAGGTTCCGGTCGTCCACCCGCCCCTTTAAAAGGGTCCGGATCCGGGACAGAGCCTTTGCCAGATCTCCGCTATAGATCTCCGGCACCTGCGCTGTTCTTCCCGCTGCTTTCCCGGCTTCCGCAAGGGAAGCTTCCGCGGCTTCCAGCGCCCCCTCTCCCCGGATCGCGCTCATTTCCATAACCGGAACGCCCAGTTCTTCGGAGAGCTTCTTTAAATCGATCTGATCTCCATTCTTCCGGACCAGGTCCATCATATTGACGGCAAGAACGGTCGGAATGCCGATTTCCAGCAGCTGAGTCGTGAGGTAAAGATTCCGCTCGATGTTGGTTCCATCAATGATATTTAAAATGGCATCCGGCTTTTGGTCCACCAGATAATTTCTGGAGACGACCTCTTCCATCGAGTAGGGCGACAGGGAGTAGATGCCGGGAAGGTCCTCGATGATCACGTCCTTGTGACCTTTTAGCTTTCCCTCCTTCTTCTCAACGGTTACGCCCGGCCAGTTGCCTACATACTGGGTGCTGCCGGTCAGATGGTTGAACAGTGTGGTCTTGCCGCAGTTCGGATTCCCTGCCAGTGCAATTTTAATTGCCATCTTCCTTCCTCCTAGTTTGTTTGTTGACGCAGAATCTGATGAAAACCTGATCATATCCCAAGCACTTCCCTGATTCTCGTTTTCCGGATTCTCAGGAGGTTCCCAGGATCTTCTAAGGAAAATCCAGCCGAGGTTTTATTCCTCTAATTTTGGTTAGTCTAAATTAACCTATGTGGAAAATAAAAGACGCCTCATTCCATTTCCAGGATGTCAGCGTCGGCCTTTCTCAGTGAAAGTTCGTATCCTCTGACGGTAACTTCTACGGGATCTCCCAGCGGAGCGACCTTGCGGACATAAATCTCAGCCCCCTTGGTGATGCCCATATCCATGATCCTTCTCTTCACTTTACCTTCGCCGTGAATCCGGATCACCTTTGCCGTCTGTCCGACCGACACATCTCTCAATGATTTCATAACTTTTTCCTTTCTTTCCGCCTCGTTGGTTCTGTCTCTTAAACCGGTTAAAAACTCTTAAGCCGCCAAAAAATGTTTCAGGCGGGTCTTAATAAGACCTTTTGCGCCATCTCTTTCGTTATGGCAAGCTTGGTTCCCTTGAGGCTGACGATCAGATCCCCTCTGTGGGCACTCACAACCTGAATTCTTGCCCCCTCTACAAATCCCAGGTCAGCTAAATGCTGCTTCGCCGCATCATTTCCGCCAACTCTGCCGACAACGATATCTTCGCCCTCTCTGGCGAGTGTCAATGGCAACATATCTGCCTCCTCCTTAAGAAATCACTTGGTAAAGAGTTTACTTGGTCACCTGATCCGGAAACTTCTTCTTCCACGCTTCCATGTAGCGCCGTTCCTGTTCGGCTTCGATGGGCTGCATGGCACATCCGTTACAATCCCTGCCGCTGCAGCTGCCATTTCCGGGGTTCATTCCGCAGGCTTCGCAGGAACCGTGTTTCATGCTGTAACGGATCGCCGCGACTGCCGCTGCGACGATTAAAGCAAGAATGAAAAATGTCGCAAAATTCATGGTGTGACTCCTTTCATGTTGATTACGGTTAGTTACTATTAACTTGAGTTTATCTTATATAACTTTCCGCCGCTTGTCAACCCGCAAAGTTGATCAGCCTCACCCAAGAAGCCGTCCCAGCAAGCCCTTCTTCTCTTCTACCCGGGCAGTCTCATACCCATCATAATAGTAACCGGTCTCTTCGATTGCCTTCTTTAATAAACTGCCGTCTACAGCCCGGTCCGTGCGAAAAGTTGCGAGATTCTTCTTGCGGGAAGCCTTGACGCCCCGCGCCTGGGGGAACTGCTTTCGGATCACATCCGCGATGTGGGCTTCACACATACCGCACATCATCCCTCTCACCTTAACTCTTGTTTCAACCATGTCTGCTCCTTTCCCTGTTTTACTCGCTTTAAGTTAGTTTCGTCTAATTACATTTTAGCGAAATCTAATTAACAGTGTCAATCTCAAAAAGGACATCGTATTCCTAAATTTTTCAAAAGTAATCTCAACGATTCCCATCTATTGACCTGTCCGCTCATTTATCTCTCTGTGATTCTATGGATCAATATAGGTGCAGGTCTGGTTTCCAAATTGCAAAGAAAATTTACAGAAATTTCACACTATTTCCCTTGTCCCCTGCCCGGTCCCTCTGCTATACTTTGCAATAGTTCAGCATTTTTAACATGGTAAACTATGAGATTGGAGGTCCTATGGCAGAATTATCGAGACTGGAAACCCTGCAGCAATATGCTGCTTCCCATAAAGCAATGGTTAAGACAAGCGGTCAGATCCCGGATGACCTCTATCGGGAATTCAACGTCAAACGGGGGCTGCGCGATTTAAATGGGCGCGGCGTCCTGACCGGTCTGACCAACATTTCGGAAATCGTTTCCCGCAAGAAGGAAAATGGAGTCCTCGTTCCCATCGACGGTCAGCTCTGGTACCGGGGCTATCCCATAGAGCATCTGGTTTCGACCTACAGCAAGGGGCGCTACGCCTACGAGCATCTCGCCTATCTTCTGCTCTTCGGCAAGCTTCCGGATGAAGATGAGGCGGCTGGCTTTATCAAAAATCTCGCCTTGTCCCGGGATCTGCCGACCAATTTTACCCGCGACATCATCATGAAGGCGCCGACCAAGGACATCATGAATTCCATGACGCGCAGTATCCTGACTCTGGCTTCCTACGACAAGGAGGCGCTCGATACATCTCTTGAAAATGTGATCCGCCAGTGCCTGATGCTCATTGCCGTTTTCCCCATGCTCGCCATCTATGGCTATCACGCCTATAACCACTACGAAAATATGGACAGCATGTACATCCACCGCCCCGATCCGGATAAATCCACAGCGGAAAATATTCTGATGATGCTCCGCCCGGACCGCGCCTATACGGAAATCGAGGCAAGGGTTCTCGACGCCGCCCTCATGCTGCACATGGAACATGGCGGCGGTAACAACTCAACCTTCACGACCCGGGTCGTCACCTCTTCCGGATCGGACACCTACGCGACGATCGGTGCAGCCATGTCCTCCCTCAAGGGACCCCGGCACGGCGGCGCCAATATTAAAGTCATCGAAATGATGCGGGATATCAAGGACCATGTCCGGGACCGGTCCGACGACGAAGAAGTGAGCGCCTACCTGTCTAAGATTCTCGATGGCGAGACCTTTGATCAAAAGGGACTCATTTACGGGATGGGTCACGCGGTCTATTCCGTATCCGACCCCAGAGAGCGCATTTTTAAAGGCTTTGTGGAAACGCTGGCAGAGAGCAAACATCGCCAGGAAGATATGGAACTTTACCGCAGCGTCGAGCGGCTGGCGCCAGACGTCATTGCTAAGAAACGGCACATTTACAAGGGCGTCAGTCCCAATGTCGACTTCTACAGCGGCTTTGTCTACAACATGCTGGATATTCCGGTCGAACTCTACACGCCCATCTTCGCCATCGCCCGCATCACGGGCTGGAGCGCCCATAGGCTGGAGGAACTGGTCGGCTGCGGCAAGATCATCCGTCCCGCCTATATGTCCGTCATGCGCGAAGAAGAGGGCGAACTGAAGGGCTCCCCCAAAAACCACGACGAGTTAGTATAAGTTTGATTAACTTTGCTATCGTGCAATCGCCAGCCGTGGGATACGTGTAAATCCTATGAGTAAACGATGACTTATTGATCAAAAAATCGGAATAAGTGACACCTCTGTGAAGCACTAATCTTGAAAATACTTAAGGAGATTTTATGGAGATCAGGACTGTCGCCCTTATCGGCGCGTATTTTATCAGCGGTCTGCAGGAAAAAACGGGGCAGAATTTTTGCGTCGTTGCGGAAGGCGAGCGTGCCGACCGTCTGAGAAAAAAGGGACTTACCATCAACGGCAGGCGCTATGATCTAAACGTCGTCTCCCCCAATGAGGCGCATGGCGCGGACCTGCTGCTGGTTGCGACCAAGTATGAGGGACTTCCCGCTGCCCTGCCGGAAATCCGGGCAGTCTCGGACGATCACACCATCGTCATGAGCCTTTTAAATGGGATCGACTCCGAGGAAATCATTGGCGAAGTCATCGATCCCTCCCAGATCGTCTACTCCCTCATGCGGATCGCTTCCCACAGGGTCGGCTCTTCCATCAATTTTGATCCGTTCTTTACCGGCGGGCTCTATCTGGGGGAAAAGGACAGCCCTCATAAGACCGAACGTATCCAGGCGATTGAGGATCTCTGCGAGATGGGCGGTCTTAAGGCTCATTTTAGGGATGACATCATCGCCTCCCAGTGGGCAAAATACGCCCTCAATATCGCCTACAACCTGCCCTTAGATAGAAAGAGCGCTGACCGACATGATGCGGTCAGCGCTCTTTGCAGTTACAAGGATATTGTTTTTAAATTCTTTCATCTTGGAGTTAATCCACAAATCAATCATTCGCCCCCACTCACTTCATATAGATGAAGCGCTCGCCCGGGGCAAAGATATGGTAACGGTGACCCTGATGGTCGCGGAACATATAGTCGGCAAAATGAGCCGGGTTCTCTCCATTTCCCGCAAACATATCAAAATGCAGCGGAATAATCAGGTCCGCACCGCACTCCTCCGCAAGGTCCGCCGCCTCCCGGCTGTTCAGGTTGCCGATGATATTTTGGCGCCTGCGCTTCCAGTCGGACCCATTGATGGGAAGACACATGATGTCGATAGACTGTGGCTTTAAGTCCTCCACCATGTTCTCCCACTCGATCGTATCGCCGGAGTGATAGAGCCGCCCCGCCGAAAAGTCCAGAACGAAGCCCAGGCAGGTGTAAGATCCATTTTCATCAAGCTCAAACTCCTCATGGGCTGCCGGGGTCGGAAGGACCTTGATGCCGCCAACATCCATTTTTCCCCAGGCGCGGGCGGGCAGAATCCGATCCTGGGAAATTCCCAGATCCGTCAGCACCGAGACATGGGGTGCAGGAACAATAAATTTAGTCCGATCAGACGCTTTCGCCATCCCCTCGACCGTCACCACATCCAGATGGTCCTCATGGTTGTGCGTGCAAAGAACATAATCAAAGATCTCACCAGCCTCTTCCGGCGTAAAGGGCTGCGGCAGAAGCCGCTCATCTGTATCCCTTAAGTAGAGATCAATGCCAACGAGCAGGCTGCCCGTCTTCACTGCGATCCCTGCCTGCCCCAGGTACCAGATCGCCAGCATCCGGTCCGGCAGATGAGTGTCCCGCATTTGGTTAAGAAGATCCGCTCCGCTTTTATACCATCCTTTCATCTCTTTATCCCCTCCATATCCTATAAAAGATTTCATGCCCTATAAACAAAAATCGAACTGCACGCTCAAGTTTCTCCGTCCCAGCGCTCATCAGCTTTTATAGTTCCCGGATTAAAGAAGCACCCCAGAAAGGACCCTCCAAGTAATCACGTACATTTCCGAATCCCCTCACTTAGCACTGCTTTCAAGCTTACCGCCTGTGCCTTTGTTTCGCAAGAAAAAGAGCCGTTTTCCCGGGAATAGGAAATCGACTCTCTTATTAGCTATTTAATAAAAATTACAGGAAGATATACTTTAAGACGAACAGGACGCAGAGTGCGTACATCACCGGCGTGATCTTCTTTCTTTCATCCCTGCCTGCGAACAGGTGCAGGACAACATAAGAGATGACGCCAAGAGAAATGCCTTCCGAAATGCTGTAAAAGAAGGGCATTGCGAAAATGGCGATATAAGCAGGGATGGCGTCAAGGGCATCGCCCCAGGTAATCTTGGTGACCTGCTGCATCATCATGAAACCGACGATGATCAGAGCCGGCGCTGTCGCAAAGGATGGAATCGTCAGGAACAGCGGGCTTAAGAAGGCTGCCAGCAGGAAGAGGATGCCGGAGGTAACAGAAGTAAGACCTGTCCGACCGCCCTCTCCGATACCGGAGGAGGACTCCACGAAAGTCGTAATGGTTGAAGTGCCCAGGCAGGCACCAACGACCGTACCGCAGGCGTCAGCTAAAAGCGCACCGCGGATGCCCGGAAGCTTACCGTCCTTATCGAGCATATCGGCTCTTGACGCACATCCGATCAGAGTGCCCAGAGTATCGAACATATCGACAAAGAGGAAGGAGAACATGACAACCAGGAAGTTAATCGGGTTGGTCCGAAGGATCGAGAAATCCATTTTCATAAGAGTCGGTCCGATAGAGGCCGGAGCCGCAAAAACGGCAGTCGGAATGAGACTGAAAAAACCATTTTCCGGATCCGGAACATAGAACCCTGCCAGCTGGCAGATAATACCAAGCGCCCAGGTAATCAGAATCCCCAACAGGATGGCTCCCTTCACATTCTTGATCACAAGGAAGGCGGTAACCATAATTCCAATCAAAGCCAGAAGAACCGTGATGCCCTCTGAATGGAAGGTTCCGTTCTTCAGCGAGCTATTAAACGAGAACATCGTCACCAGAGTTGAGCTGGATACGGAGATATGCGCATCCTGCAGACCAATGAAGCAGATGAAAAGACCGATTCCGACGGATACGCCGAGTTTCAACGTGCCGGGGATGGCGTTAAAAAGAGCTTCGCGGACATTGGTCAGTGACAGAACGACAAAGATCAGACCCTCGATGAAAACAGCGGCAAGCGCGACCTGCCAGGTATAGCCCATCCCCTGCACAACCGTATAAGTCAAAAAGGCATTAAGACCCATGCCGGCGGAAAGTACGAACGGCAGGTTGGCAAAGAGAGCCATAAGAAAGGAAGCTATTGCGGACGCTAAAGCGGTTGCCGTCAGAACAGCTCCGCTGTCCATGCCCGATTCACCCAGGATGCTGGGGTTTACGGCAAGAATGTAAGCCATCGTCATGAATGTCGTAATTCCGGCGAGGACTTCCGTCTTGACGTCAGTGCCGTGTTCCTTCAGTTTGAAGAAGTTTTCCATTTCACACACACCTTTCTGGTATCGTGTCATCTCCCCCACAGAGATAACGTTATAAAATAAGAACAGGGATTATTTTATCATCAGGTGGCACAGTATTCAATCAGAATCAGGACAGATGGCATAAAAATCCCTCATTCACCGAAGAAATTGACCGCAGCCTGCCTCTATTCAGGTTAATTCTCCGGCAGTTGCCGCCTCCTCGTACTGGCGCGTAAAGAGGCGGTAGTAGTAGCTGCGCCGCGCCATCAACTCTTCATGCTTCCCCATCTCAACAATTCTGCCGTCGACAACGGCGATGATCAGGTCTGCGTCGACGACGGTCGACAGGCGGTGGGCGATCATAAAGGATGTCCGGCCCTTGATCATGACGCCGATGGCGTCCTGGATCTTTTTCTCCGTCATGGTATCGATCGAGGAGGTCGCCTCATCCAGGATCAGGATGGCGGGGTCTGCCAGGATCGCGCGGGCAAAGGATAAGAGCTGCTTCTCTCCCGTCGAGAGCAGATCGCCCCCCTCTCCAACGTCGCTGTCAAGACCATGTCCCATCCGCTCAACCGCTTCCTCAGCCGACACCAGTTTCAAAGCAGCCATGATCTCTTCATCGGTGGCGTCGGGCTTGCCGTAGCGCAGATTTTCCCGGACAGAGCCGGAGAAGAGGTGCGGCGTCTGCAGGACATAGCCGATCCGGCTGTGCAGCCAGAGCTGGGACCGCTCCCGAACATCCCTGCCGTCGATCAGGACCTGCCCCTTGGTCGGTTCATAGAAACGACAGACCAGGTTGACCAGGGTCGATTTACCGGCTCCGGTCTCCCCGACGATGGCGACATTTGTCCCATGGGGGATCTTTAAATTGAAGTGTTCAAGGACCATTTCCTCTCCATCCGGATAGCGGAAAGAGACGTCTCGGAATTCCACATCCCCCTTCAGAGCCTCCCAGTTCTCCTTCCTGGGATGGAAGGCATCCCCATACTGTTCAATGACTTCTTTGGTATCGACGACATCCGATTCGCTGTCCATGAGACCTTTGAAACGCTCGATATTGACCTGGACATCGATCAGAGCCGAGACCGCCTCGATCACATACTGAACCGGCTCCATCATGGCGAGGGCGTAGGACATAAAGACCGACAGGGTACCGATCTCCATCAAACGCTGGACGGTCATTTTCCCTCCCTTCCAGAGTACAACGCTGAGGGCGATGGATGCCATCAAGGTGACCGAAGCCGTAAAGAGAGCCGACCAGTGGGTCGAGTGGACGGCGGTCCGCCTCATATGGGACGTGTCCGTTTCAAAATCCTTTTGAATCCGGTCCCCGACCACCAGGGTGCGGATGGTCTTGGCGCCGGTGATGCCCTCGTTGAAATCTCCGGAAATGGTCGCGTTGATCTCCCTCACCTTCCGCTTTAATACGACCAGGTGGCGCTGGAAAAAGATGACCAGCACCGCGGCGATCGGAATCAAAAGAAGAAGCCAGAGCGCCAGGTACACATTGACCGCCAGCATAACCGCAAAGACAAAGACGATATAGCTGACGTTCCAGACGATATCCATGACCCGCCAGGAAATGGTCGTCGCGATCCGGTCCGTATCGCTCATGACCCGGGCGTGGATGTAGCCTACGTTGTGGGTATTAAAATAAGAAAAGGACAGGGTCTGCAGATGGTTGAAGCTGGCATTTTTCAGGTCCCGCCCCACATCCAGCTCAACTTTTCCGATCAGGTAGCTGGAAATGAAGTTGGCGGCGACCTGGGCCAGCAGGATGCCGATATAGGTCGCCAGGAACATGCCCAGTGTATCCAAAGTCCCCAAAGTAATAAAATGGTTCAAAGCATAGCGGTTGAAGAGGGGGTAGATCGTGTCGCAGACAGAACTTAGGATACCCAACAGGATCATGACCGTGGTCTGCCTGCGGTAAGGTCTTAAGTACTGGGCGATCGCCGGCAGACCGAACCATTTCAAGTGTTTACTTTCCGTGTTAGTCACTTACTGTCCCCTCCTTTCTTGGTTTCTGCCGCAATCCCCTGGATTCCGCAGATTCGGGCATAGAGTCCCTGCTTCTTAAGCAGTTCCTCATGGGTTCCGGTCTCCGTGACCCGACCGTGGTTTAAGACCACGATCTCATCCGCCGCCATCAAGGTCGTGATGCGGTGGGAAATCAGGACGATGGTCGCATTTCCCATGCAGCGGTTCAGTTCGACACGAATCCTGGCATCCGTTTCCGCGTCCACAGCGGAGAGGGAATCATCAAAGATCATGATAGGGGTATCCCGGATCACCATCTGGGCAATCGCCGTTCTCTGTTTCTGTCCGCCGGACAGGGTCATGCCCCGCTCTCCCACCATGGTATCGTACCCGTGGCGGAAATGCCGGACCGTCTCGGACAGGGAGGCGATCCCCGCCGCCCGCTCAATGGCAGGCTGCCCCGCATCGTCAGCCGCTATCCCGATATTTTCACTTAAGGACCGGGAGAAAAGGAAGGGTTCCTGCAGGACCATGCCGATATGGTCCCGAAGATAGTCCCGCGGAATGTCCCGGATATCGACGCCTCCGATTGTGATGCTGCCGCTGCCCTCACCGATGTCATAGAGCCGGTCCAGCAGATACATAAGCGTCGACTTGCCGCTGCCGGTGCCGCCCAGAATTCCGACCGTCTTACCCGCCGGAATCGTGAAAGAAACGTCATCCAGAATTTTGGGCATATCCGGTCCGTAGCGGAAACTGACATGGGAAAAGGCAATATCCCGGTCCATAGCCGGACGGATCGCCCGGTCCGGGTCCTCTTCCTCCTTGGAGTTCATGATATAGCCGATACGGTCAACCGAGACGCCCGCCTTTGACATATCGGAAATGACACGGCCCAGGGACCGGACCGGCCAGGACAGCATGGAGTTGTAGGAAATAAAGGCGATATAATCGCCTGCCGTGATCTGCCCCTTGACAGCCAGGTAGGCTCCGACCGCGACGACCGCCATAACCTGGGCTCCGGCAAAGAAATCCCCCATCGACCAGAAGGCGGAAATCAGGATGCTGAGCTTTAAGTAGGCAGCCGTGTAGATGTCATTTTGATGCTCAAACCGTCTGCGCTCGTACCGCTCCCGTCCGAAGGCGCGGACGACGCGGACCCCGGTCAGATTTTCCTGGGTAATGGTGGACAGAGTCCCCTCCTCCTCGTCCGCCTCCTGGAAGGTCGATCCGATCCTGCCGTGGAAAAAGAGAGAGTAGAGGAAGATCGCCGGAATAAAGACCGCCGCCACGATTGCCAGCTTCCAGTTGATGCTGATCATAAAGCCCATGGCGATGAGGATCATAATTACGATCCGAAAGACCGAGGTCAGCTGGTCGGACAGAAAGCTCTTGACCGTCTCCACATCGGACGTACACCGCTGGATGATATCCCCGGTCTGGTTTTCCGAGTACCAGGAGAATTTCAGCCGCTCGATATGCTCAAAGAGCCGGTTTCGCATCCGCTCCACCAGTTTTTCTGCCCCCATGGAGTTAAAGAGGCGGTAGAGGTAGCGGAAAATGGCTCCCGCCCCCGCAACTGCCGCCACGGTTAGAGCGGACCGGACCGCCCGGTCGTCTCCTGCCAGGAAGGAGTCCACCGCCCAGCCGACGACTCTGGGGGAGAGCAGGTCAAAAAATGAGGCCAGCATCGCAAATCCTATGCTGAGCGCAAAGAATCGGACGCTGCCCTTTAAAAAATATACAATCAGGTCTCTTCGTTTATTTCTCATAGATGGCGCCTGTTTCAGCCTCATTTCTCTTCGATAACAGATAGTTTGATCAAAAGTTCCGCCGTTTTTTCCATTTCCTGCACACTGGCGTACTCAAAGCGGCTGTGGTAGTTGTAACCGCCGGTGCAGAGGTTGGGGCAGGGAATGCCGCGAAAGCTCAGCACAGCCCCGTCCGTACCGCCCCGAATGGGCTGAACAGACGGCTTGACGCCCAGATCTTTTAGCGCCCTGACGGCGCGGTTGGGCAGGTCCATGTGGTCCTTGATGATCTCCAGCATGTTGCGGTACTGGTCGCTTATTTCAAGGGAAATGACCTCCCCGCCATAGGCTGAGCGGTACTTATTATTGAGATAGTCCGCGATCCGTCTCATGACGGCTTTCCGCTCTTCAAACTTCTCCTGGTCATGGTCCCGGATGATGTATTTTAACTCCGCGCTCTCCACATTGCCCGTCATGGCATCCAGGTGGTAGAAGCCTTCCCTGCCCTCGGTATGCTCGGGCACTTCCGCCTCCGGCAGCATGGACTGAAACTCCAGGGCAAGACGGTTGGCGTTGATCATGGCGTCCTTGGCATCACCCGTATGGACACTGATGCCCTTTACGCACACTTTAGCTGCCGCGGCATTGAAGCACTCATACTCAATCTCGCCCAGCTTGCCGCCATCGACCGTGTAAGCCTCCCTAGCTCCGAAGCGGTCAGGATCAAAGAAGGCTGTCCCCTCCCCGATCTCCTCATCCGGCGTAAAGGCGATCCGGATAGGTCTGTGGGCAGGCGCATGGGGATTTCTCAGCAAATATTCCGCCAGGTTCATGATCTCGGCGACGCCCGCCTTATCGTCCGCTCCCAGCAGGGTGGTCCCGTCGGTTGCGATCAGATCCTCGCCGATGTGGTTCAAAAGCTCGGGGAACTTTTGGGGATCCAATAGCTTAAGAGGGTCCTTACCCTGATAGTTGACCAAAAGGCGGGGCTTGACATTTTTTCCCGTGACAGCCGGAGAGGTATCCATATGCGCGATAAAACCGAGAGCAGGTTGTCCCTGAACTCCCGGCACTTGGGCATAGACGTAGCAATGTTCCCGGTCAAAGTCCACCTTTGCACCCAGATTCTCAAGTTCCTTAGCCAGAACCTCTGCCAGAGCAAACTGCTTCCTGGCCGAGGGGTGCTGCCCCGTCTCCTCCTCCGATTTCGTGTCTATCTTTGCATACCGAATAAAACGGTCATACAAGCCCTGATTCTTAATCATGGTAAACTCTTCTTTCCATACATTTTATAGTACAATCTAAAACCCAGTCATTTCTGATGGGTAAGTGTCAGGAAAAAGATAATTCATTCCTAATAGGCAACTGTCTGCAAAAAACAAATCATTCCCATCAGACAACTGTCAACAAAGAGCATGTTATTCTCGATAAGCAACTGCCAGGAAGAGGACAATTTCAGCCGCATGGGCATAGTCCCCGTCCTCAGCTCCGAAGGATACCGCTGCCGTCCGGATCGCGTGGGAGGAAAATTCCTTCTGATAGGCTCCTGCCTCTTCTTCCCGATCCAGGAACCGGTTGCCCAGCCCTTCGCTGACCGTGCGGAAGCGGTCAGAAACGATCGCCTCCCCATCGCTGACGATCTGCCCCGCCGGAGCATTTTGAGTCAACAAATAGGCATTTTGCGAAAAGATCTTCTTAAAATCCGGGACAGCTTCCGCATCCAGGGAAGGTGAAAAGACTACTTCAATATCCGGATGGTGGATCACCGACCGGTAGGAAGTCGGCGAGGTGATCTTGTGCATAGCCGCCAGGATCTCCGCTGCCCCCGGCAAATGGTCGGGATCGTAGCCTGCCGCAAAGAGTGACCCCTCCTTGCCCGGCATATCCCCCAACAGGTAGGCGAAGATGGTTCCATTTTCAAACTTCTCAACCGTAAAACCGAACTCCTTTAACTGATCAATCAGGTAAGTTTCCTTAGAAGAAGCCTCAGTTAAATCCTTTAATGCTGCCGCCAGATAGGCGCTGTTAATCTCCATAATTTTCTTTCCAATCTGATTTATGATGTGATTATAACAAAGATTGCACACAAGTCAATTGTTATGTTACAATGTCTCCGTAGTGATAGAATATAGACGGGACGACTCCCGGGAAAGGAGCAGATTCCCCTATTCTTAATCGGGAATCCAATACAAATATGAAAAAAATCAAAATGTTTTATTTAACAGACTGTGGTTACTGCGCTAAGGCTTTCAAGGCGATTGAAGAGCTGAGAGCCTCCAATCCGACCTATGCCGCGCTCGAGATCGAAAAGATCGAGGAGGACGAGCAGCCGGATATCGCCAATGCCTATGACTATTATGCCACACCGACCTTCTTTGTGGACGAAGAGAAAGCATTTGAGGCCCACATTGGCATGACATATGAAGACATACGCGAAGAGGTTCAGAAGGTCTTTGATCTGGCAGCCAAATAAGCAGGCTTTTCAGGTTTCTCAATTTTTTTAATTTTCTCAAATAAGAGATCAGATAAAAAGCCAACGGCGGTCAAGAAATGGGAGTCCCATTCCTGACCGCCGTTGGCATTTCATCTTTGATATTTCATGGTTTTACAGTCTAAAAGCATCACATTCTCAACTATTCAGATTCCAGATCTTTCTCCTGCTATTACCAGCCGGCTCGATAGATGAAATATCTGCCGGCTGAAGAGACGAACTGATAGGTAACAGTCTCGTCGGACAGACCTTCCATGGCGCTTGTCGTCAGCAGATAGCGGATGCCCAGCTTCCTGACATCTTCATTTCCGATATAGACCCGGATATGGTCCATCGCAAGCATTTCAAACTGTTTATCCGGATCCTTTTCCTCATCCGGAACAATGAACAGGTCCAAATGGGCGTAGCGGTTATAAACCTGATCTTCCTTCTTCCCTGTATCAATCCCCGCCCATTTTTCAAGATCCGGATAGGTGTTGGTTGTCGTCACGGTTGGAGCCCCCAGCATGGCAAGGTAATTGCCCATAGGACTGACTGCCCCATCGGCAGATGCCCAAAGAGCCCCGGGATCCTGATCCCGAACGGCTTTGACTTCCCGCGCCAGGTCCGTTTGGTAAAGCCCTGCCGAACCGATCTCCACCGGGTTGACCATAAGCCCGCAGACCAGGGCAGCGGCCGCAAGCGAAAAGGGCATAAGCCTTTGAAAGTGGTCTGCCGCAAGACAGAAAAAGGTCAGCAGAGTCAAGATGACAATCAGAAGGGGAAGCAGGAAGGGATGTTTCCGGTAGTAAGCACCCATCCCCAAAATCTTTGACAAAAAGACCACAGCCGCCGAACCACTCAAGGATACGATCAAACAAAGGCAAATCCCTCTTAAGGTCAGATTCATCTGCCCGATCTTTCTTTCTTCTTTGATCGCAGTCCGCTCCGATAGACCGATGATCAAAAGCAGAACCTGGATCAGCCCCAGAGCCAGGTCCGCTCGATGAGCCAGACTGGACCCCAGAAAGGTAATCTTTGCCAGAACAGGCGGGAGTCCCAGGGTTGTATAAAGTCCGATAAAAGCAGTAAGCGCGAAGAGGAGCCAGATCAACAGGTTTCTGCCCTTTCGCCGAATCAGTACCGATCCTGACAGGAGCAAACCCAGGGGAAAGAGGGTGAAGAAGACGGAATCTTCCACGCTGCTTGGATGTACGACAGAGGGAAACGCCGAAAAGAACAGAGCCGCCGGGTAATAGAAGAAGCGTCTCCCTTCCCCGCCCCCGGTGCTGAAGCGTTTGCCGGGATAGACCGTATTTTGCACTGTTGAAACGGTCGCAGACGTTCGCCCCAAAATCAAAAGGACGACCGCCGCGGCCCCCAGAACCGCCCCGATCGGAGCGATCAGATCCCGCCTGCGGACAAGCCCCTCCTGAATCGCAGCCGCCAAAACCCAGACAGCCAGAACTCCGAATACATAGGCAAGGGGGATCATCCAGGCCGGATAGAGAGTCAGGGCATAACCTCCGGCACATTCAAAGATTCCCAGTGTACATAGAATCCTCGTCCAAAGTCTTCTGTCACGGAAGAACCAATAGAGGAGGGTCACCGCTCCAAAACCGAAGATCAGCATTTCCACCAGGGAATTGATGGCGTACCACCACTGCACGATGGGCGCGAACAAGATCAGACAGGCTCCCGCTGCCGACAGCGCCCTGCGGTCCCTGGTCAGGATTCTCATCATCTCAAAGCTAACCAGCCAGAGGACGATTCCCCGCGCGCACCAGAAAAAGCTCAGCCCGCGCTCGGCTCCAAAGAGCAGATAGCCTAGCTGGAAGGGGCGAAAGATTTCAAATACAGTCCTTACCGGCAGCGCGTAGACCATAAAGACATCCGTCGCTTCTCCCCGCAGGAGATTGCTGGTCCAGCCATATGCCGGAGAGGCAAATTGCTGGGAAAAGGACAAGGGCGTCATCACATTATATTCATCCGTCCTCATAATCCGGGGAGATCCAAAAACCCGGCTGACCTGATCGATCGGAAGCAGATTTTTCCACATCTCAAGGGAAGACCCATTGAGATTTATGAGCACGCCAAGGGCAAGCAGGCAGGCACCGATCAGCCAGCGCCTTTGAAAGAGAAAGGCATAAAGACGGTCAATCCCCCAAACCACATGGAGCAGGAGGAAAAAGAAGGCCAGGGTCAAAAGGACTGCCCGCGCAAACAGGACCTGCCTGCCGCCATTTGCATGAAAATCCGCCGTCTCCCGAACCTGGGTTACGGAAAATCCATTTCCTAAAGCGGTCTTGGCGTCAATGCGCAGAACCCCCAGAGGACCGTCAATCGGAACAGTCAACTGATTGACACCATTATGAAGCCGGACCCTCCTGCTTTTTTCTTCCGTCAGCTCTTTGTCGCGGCCGCCATAGTAAACCTTCAGATAGGAGGGTTCTGCATCATTAAGACCTGCCTCTGCCGTAATCAGCAGGGTGTGGCGGAAAGAGCCGTCCAGGTTCCAGATCAGCCCGGCATCCTCTCCCGTCACGGTCATCATACCATTTTCAGTACCTTTAAGTTCCCTATAGGCCGCTTTCGACAGATCCAGGGTGACACTCTTTGGATTTAGCCTGTACTGAAGACTTGCCAGTCCTCCCGACCGGATCAGGCTGACGATACAGCCAAGGAGCAGAGCCAGCAGCAAAGCTCCGACCAGTCCCCGGATTTTACCAGATACCCTCATCTTTTTCCCTCATCTTTCCGACTTGCAGGCAGATGGGTCCACCGCTCAGGAGTGTCATAAAAAAGCCTGCCCTCAGCTCAGTCGATCTTCCAGCTTGCCCTTCTGACCTGCCCCTCCTTGGTCTCCTCATAGATCCAGAGCCTTCCTTCGGAAATCCCTCGAAGTTTTTTTAAGGTCAGATCATAGGGAAAGGTCAATGAGTCCTGTTTGCTCTGCAGGATCTGATATTCTTTCCCCTGCTTTTCCTGAAACAGGGCAAGGGTGACCGGTCCGCCGGTATAATTATCCGGCTGACCCAGCCGGATCGTCCCTGCAGTTTCGCATTCTTCCTCTCCGACCGCCTGTTCATTGACCGTGAGCGTCACCAAAGTGCCCGACGCGACCTGGGATCCCGGTTCCGCATCCTGGGTCATGACCATGCCCGCATCAACCAGATCACTGCGGCCGTAGACCGCGTCACAGATAAGCCCTCGGAACGCCGCTTCATTTGCCGCCTGGTCAGGTCTAAGACCGATGTAAGTTCCGACATATGCTGTCCGGCTCTTTTCTCCCAGGCTGACGGTCAGTGTCACCGGATCAGTGGTGTGGACCCGCCCGCCCTCC
Organism: Lachnospiraceae bacterium UBA3689; assembly: GCA_002371465.1. Classification (GTDB taxonomy): domain Bacteria; phylum Bacillota; class Clostridia; order Lachnospirales; family Lachnospiraceae; genus Chordicoccus. The sequence goes on from DFIU01000022.1 coordinate 35,392, forward strand.
GCCGGGCTCTGGATCAGGACCTTTCCTACCGTCCCGCCGGTCCGTTTAAAGGCAAGACTGATCTCTTCAAACCCCTTGTTTTGAAGCAGCATCCTTGCCTCCAGCAGCGTCATCCCTTCCGTATCGGGCATTTTCAGATCTTCCGGTCCGCTGCTGCGGACATAGGACACGGTTGTGTGGGCATCCGTCTTGGTTCCCGCTTCCGGATTTTGGGAAAGAATGACCCCCTCATCCCGGTTGGAGGGCTGCTCTCCGCTGTATTTCATGCCCAGTCCCAGCTTCTTAAGCAGCTCTTCCGCCTCAGCTTCCGTCTTACCGCTTAAGTCGGGGACCGTGACGGAATCTTCAACCTGTCCTGCCCTGCTTTCCGAGACAGTCCCGGCGTCTTTTCCTCCTCCCTTTCGTAAAGGATTGATAAAAAACAGGACAGCCAGAATCAGCACCGCCGCTCCGATGGCAAACGCCATGATAGTGATCGCCAGTGTCATCCGGTCTGTCTCCTTTTCCTCCTGGGACAGATCTCCCTCATCAAAGTCAAAGGAACTTCTCCCTTTCCTTAGGGTATCGCTTTTTTTCTGTAAGCCCTTCCGGTCTTTCTTCTGTTCATCCATGGGCATCCCACCTTTACTGTGCATCGGTCAGGTAGATCGCGTCCCCGACAGCCCCCGCCGCTTCAACGATCGGCGTCGTCCGATAATAGAGTCCTGCCATTGAACCTCCCGCAACAGGTCTGGCAAAAGCGCAGTTCTTTGCGCTTAAAATCTCCTGGGCATCCGTAAGGGTCAAGCCCATCCCATCCGCCGTCACAACATAATATTCACCGGGCCTGACCATGCCGACAGCAGACCCTACGCTCTCATTTTCCGCATCCCTTAAGGTTTCGGTATAGGTGCGTCCATCCTGGATCAAAAGAGGGAAGTTGACCGAAATTGTGTCGGTTACTTTCTGACCCAGCAGATCCTGGGCGGTAAGACCTGGCGGAGGAGAAAAGAGCGCTCCTTCGGCAGTCAGGCAGATCTCATCTCCGGTCGTATTGCCCGCAGCCAGGATCCTGCCTCCGCGGATCAGACATCCTGCAGAAAGTCCGCCCTCTGCCGTTGCAGCAGCTCCATAGGTTTGACTTTCCAGAGCGCGATCCACGCCGACACCCCAAAGCCAGCCGAAACGGGCAGCTGCCGCATCCATAGACAGGTAACTTCCATTTAACTCTTCCGGAAATCCGACGTGCAGCTGGTCCGGTCGGGACAGGACAATATGGGTCAAGTGATAGCTGCTGCCGCCCTCCGTCTGCATGTTCGATACAGTCATAAAGATGGTGTCCGTTATTGAGTTATAAACGGAACTCTGTATCTCGCCCTGTGACTTTGCCTTCGCCTCCGCAATCCTGCCCCCTGCGACCGCCTCCACGTAGAGGGTGTGATGGCAGCCCTGATAATCAAAGGGAATCTGATTAACGCCGGCCGTCAGCAGGCTGCCATTTGGGAAGGAGACATCCGAAGATCGGATTCCCCTCACCGTTCCGTCGGCATAGGAAGCCCTGATCGTCCCGGAAAATTCGCTGCCGGCGTAGTAATTTCCATCCTCCGCCACGCAGGACTGAATCAGAATCGGGTCGACGGTCAGCCCGGTCTCTCCATAAGAGGTAAAGATCGTATAGGTTGACTTGCCTCCGATCGTCTCCGCCCCTTCCCAGTCAAACTGGTGAATGCTCTGGCTGCTGCCGCCTGAACTTATACCTTCTACGCTGACTTTCTTGGGATCAAAGCGGTCGCCCTCGTAAGCCTGGCCGGTATAGACAGCCTTTAGTTCATCAAACTCACCGATCTCCTCGACGGAAAAGGACGCCGCCTCTTTCACCTGGTCCGCTCCGCGTCTGGGTCTCGTCTTAAAGAACCGATAAGCCGTAAAGGCCAGCAGCAGAACTGCCGCCGCGGCAAGCCCCCGGACCGCAGCCTTTTTCAGGCCCTTTCCCCCTGTCCCGAGCTTAGAATCCCATTCTTTCCTCTGTCTCATTTCACCTGATTACACTCCCCCATTTTTATCCCCGGCAGGCGCCGGAAGGTTCTTATTGGCGTCATCCGCCTCCGAAGGGCTCCCTTCTGTCGGATCGCCCGTGCCCGTCTGTCCGCCATCTTCGTTATCCTGCGCCGGGTCCGAAGCCCCACCCAGCTCGGGAAGAGCCGGACTGACCGAAGGGGTAGTGGTCCCGCCTGCCGGATCGGCAGGTTCTGTCGGCTGGCTTAGGCTGTCCTCCTGACTTTCAGCCTGATCCGGCAGGGAAACTGCTTCTGAAGCAGAATCAGGCAGACTTTGGACCTGCCGGCTGTCCGAGTCCATCTGCCGATCCGGATAGGTCCAGGGCGCTGCAAAGTCCTGCCAGGCATAACCGGAAGAAGGACCATTCCCCGTCAGACGATTGAGCGCTGCCGGAGCCTGATCAGTCTGATTCTTAGCCGCTTCCAGCCCCTTGGGGACATAGCCCTCCGGTATGGCGCTGCCATCCTCCATGCCTTCCCCGTTCGGATCAAAGCCATCCACCAGGGTCTTTGAAATATAGGAATTCCGGTAAGTCAGCTTGAGATCGGACTGGCACCGAAACGAACTGACCAGACAGCCCTTATAATCAATATCGCTTAAGTAGCCGCTGGCGGATGCAAAGTCCGGATCGGTCAGCCCTTCTGTCCGCTTGGGGCGGTACAAATAGAGGTCATACGCCGTCTGCCCGCCTTGGACGGAAGCAAAGGAAAGATACATGGGGTCCGAACTCCAGCGGGAGGTATCATTTTTCGACCGGTTCATAATGCGCAGCTCAGCCAGCTCCCCCATGGAAGCCGCCTTGCCGGCAGGTGTATTCTCACCCGAATGATACTTATTCCAGGTGTTTTTTTCATAAAAACGGATGACATAGGAATCCTGGGTCCGGCTCTTGTATAAATCAGTACTCAAGGTCTGATCCAGGTAGAGTACCCGGACCACAACCTGCCCGACCCAGGCTCCGGGAATTTCAAACGAGAACTGCTTAAGACGCAGCTTCCTGACGCTGACGTCGGAGATCGTACTGTTATTGGTCAGGTGAAGACAGCCCTCCTGATCGACGGAAGGCCCATTGTAACTGGTATAGTCCTCCTGCGGCTTTAGAATCTTTGGCTTTGTCTCCGCAGCCTGCGTCAAGCCGCCGGGCAGGACAGTCCCTATGACAGCCGCCGTCAGAAGGGTTGCCCCCATCCGTACCGTCCGCTTGATCCACATCCGCTTCACCTGTCCCATCAGTTCATCTCCTAAGATACATTTCAACCAAGTATGCTTCGATTATAGTACAGTTTACGGGGAAATAACATAAGTCCATTGAAAAGGAAGAGCGGATTCACTATAATAATAGTGGAAACATCCCCAGGGCAGGGATGATAATCAGAAAGCCCAATTGATGACACTTCCTCATAGAGCGTGAGGAATTAAAAATAAAAAAAGCTCAATTGAATGCCCTCTGCACAATGTGCAGAGGGTCTTTTGTTAGAAGTCTCTTCATGAAAATTGTTCTTCTATCGGAATCATTCTATTCCTCTTATTCCCGATATTCTGAGATTTTAAAAAAGAAAAATCGTCCCTATGTCTGCTTGACGATTCGCATAGACGATATAGTCTATGCAATTCCACTCAGACATCATATCCATCATCAGTATGCCTTTTTTACAGTCGGAGAGGCAGGTCTGGATTACACCAAGGCTATCCCCATCACTGACCCATCTTTTATCTCAAGTCAAACAGCCTGGATTGAAACAGAAGAATGGACGGTTATAAAGGGACATGAAAATAAGATCAGATCCGGGTTCAGAAAATATCTCTCAAGATATAAGCGTGCGGTCAAACACCCGGAAATCCCCGTCAACCAAACAATCATTAAATACAGCGCCCTGCAGTATTTTTGTATATGAAAAAGGGATGCAGAAACCTGCATCCCTTTTAAAAGAGCGCGAGACGGGGATCGAACCCGCGACCCCCACCTTGGCAAGGTGGTGCTCCACCGCTGAGCCACTCGCGCATTTGTTGTTCCTCACAACAAATAATACTATATCGGAAATCTCCGTCTTTGTCAACCGATTTTTTTCGCTTTATGGACCAGATTTCTCATAATCTCAAAATTTCGCTTATCGTTCTTCTGCTGGTTGGACAGAACAAAGCCGGAGAAGAGGGACATCAGAGCCGCCATGATCACAAAGCCGCAGACAATCAGCGTCGGGAACTTGGCTACAACTCCGGTCGACAGATAAGCCGCAAAGACAGGTACGAAAAACGCCGCCCCCACAATGGTCAAGACCAGAGCCAGGAAGCCGTAAAAAGCCATCGGCTTATAGTTTCGAAAAAGATTGAGAATCGTCCTTAAGACTTTGAAGCCGTCAGAATAGGTATTGAGCTTTGAGACACTGCCCTGGGGACGATCCCGATATTCGATGATGACGTTGTCCACCTGCATATTGTTGTAAACCGCATGGATGGTCATTTCTGTCTCGATTTCAAAGCCGCTTGAAAGCACGGGATAAGTCTTGACAAAGTCATAACTGAAAGCCCGAAAGCCGGTCATGATATCCTTGATCCTGCAGCCGAACAGGCGGTTGATGCTGCCCCTGACAATGGAATTTCCAAAATTATGGAAGGGTCTCTTATTTTCCGTAAAATAAGTAGAGGACAGACGGTCGCCGACCACCATCTCCGCATTGTAGTTCAGGACCCGGTCAACGAGCTCCGGTGCTTTATCCATGGGATAGGTATCGTCGCCGTCCACCATAACATAGCACTCCGCGTCAATCTCACGGAACATACGGCGGATGACATTTCCCTTGCCCTGCATATACTCATTGCGCACCACAGCGCCCGCAGCCTCGGCAATTTCAGCCGTCCGATCGGCGGAGTTATTGTTATACACATAGATGACCGCCTCCGGCAAAGCCGCCTGTGCATCCTTAATAACCTTCTCAATCGTCTTCTCCTCGTTGTAGCACGGGATCAAAACCGCAATTTTATCCATGACCGTTCCTTCCTAAGCAGAGCGTTTTCAACATTCATCATTATAGAACAAGTGGATTCTTTCAACAAGCCAGATCTGCCTGTTTCCCCCTCTTTCAAAAAAAGAACCGGGAACAGGTCCCGGCTCTTTATGCCCCACAGAATATAGAAAATAAAAAGAGCGCGAGACGGGCTTCCCTTCTGTAACACATAGCACGTCTGCATGTGTAAAATCGGGTTTTCACCGAATACATCATGACACAATTCGACTATGAGTGTCAAATTGTGTCGCATGTTTGTCGCATGAAATTAAGAGAAAAAGTAAAAGGTCCGGAAGCCTTCCTCCGGGTCTCTCCTTTACTTTACGCAAATTCTGTGTACCGCAGTGATAGTATATCGGGGTTTGATTCAATATACGCCAGACACGTTCAAATAATTAAGACTTAAATCCAATGTATTTACCGGAGACATAGCCTCGCTTCCCGACTGAGTTTTCAATTAGATACCAACCTCCCACGCAGGGCTTAACTACAGTCACGCGTTCTCCTTGCTTGAGCGGGGAGAAGCTGCACCGCTCCGCAGTTTTGACCGGGTGCTTTCTGACATTTAGATCAGTCAACACTTCTGCCATTTTTTGCGCCGGCGCAATTTTTTGCAGTTGATCAAGAGCGGATACTGTATCTGCCCCAAGACGTTTCTCTGTACCTTTCAGCACAAACGTGATGTAGTGCTGGTAGTATTTGGTCCAGTCCTCTCCATATGCCGCTGCCACGTCCGGGTTATGCGCCTTATAGAACGCCGGATCAAAAGTAGAACATCCCTGTCGTCCTTCCTTAATTCCATAGGTCCGGAAATGCTCATAAGCATCTTTGGATCCATAAGCTTTCTTGATATCCGAGTACCTGGACTTATAGAAGGCATCGTCAAAGACCGGTCTGTAGTCAAAGGCTGCCTTTACCGGCCTACGCATAGTTGCCTTGCCTTCTCCAAGATTGACAGCCGTATGATGCCCCTCGTAGAGCAGGATATCACCCGGCAGGAGCTTGTCCGGGCTGGATACATACTCTGACATAGTATGGATCTTCACATCAGCTCCGCAGGACGTGATGATTTTCCTCATGTTTCCGGTATATCCGTCCACATTGATACGATCCGCCCAGTCCTTATGCCCTGTCAGGATCAGGGATGCTTTGACATTTGCCAACACACCTGCAGAGCAATCGTTGTTGCAGGGTACTGTGATCTGCCTGGGATCGTACCCAGATGCCTCAAGATGCTGCCAGTACGACGTGCGCTTGTACTGATCGTAGCCGACCAGATCATTTTGTGCGGCATAAATGGATAAGGTCGCCAGCATTTCGGCAATCTGTCGGTCGCTGAATCTGATCACATGCGTCCACGGCCGGCTGTACCAATTGATAACAGACCACTCAGTCCCGGTCTGGTCTCCAGCTTTGCCGCCGGAGTAGCGTCCCCGCTCATCATGTCCGCTGTTGCTAATTTTCCCTTTATATGCTGAAAAATCTGTGATTGCTGTCAATTCTTTCTTCACCCCTTTTGGCTGCTCTTCTTTGCAGTATCGATCAATAAATTCCCTGCATTTTAAATGACGCGACCAGAATTTCGCATCGCCCACCTGATTGTTAGAGCTGGGATCCCTCTGATCTTTGACCAGGGATGCCATAATCGCATCCAGGGAGAAATTACCGCCTAACCGATCAAAGATCCGGTTGACTGGTTTCAGACCGCCCAGATGACGGATCTCGCAGTACATCATTACGGCTTTTGTGCTTTTCGTGTACGTCTTTTCGCAGTCAGCAATGTACTTCTCCATCAGATCAGCAAAAAGCCTGTCCTGGCACTCGTGCCCCGCTGATGAATCAATCAGACTGATCAGGGTCTGTTTCTGGGCGGAAGATGGATTCCATCTCTCTTTGACCCAATCATGTCTTCCGTCAATCATGTTTCTGATCGATCCGGACCTATCAATCTGCTTAAAGGCTTCCGGATCTTTGGTATAGATCATCGAGATTAGCTTTTGCGCTTCATCTCCATAGTTCTGCGCCCATCCCAGTGTGATGGTGTGTTCCTTCTGACTGTTGGTGTAGGGGGCAGCATAGGCAGAGTATCGTCTCCGCCCGTAGATCTGTCCGCCTGATTCCACCGCCCCTATAGCATTCACCAGAACGTCCATGTTGTGCTTAGTCATGATCAGCCCTCTTTAGGTGTGGCATATGTCAGTGCCTGCTCACTGTCAGACAACCCGGCAGTTGTCGGGTCTGCTACTACTCCAACAATGGCAAGCACCACAAATACAGCATTGACAGCCTCGATCAGTTTGTTGCTGATTTCCCCAAGATCAATACTGATGCCGAACACACTTCCAATTGCCTGAATTAACAAAATCACTGCTGGGATAATTGCCAGCCAGAAGTTTTTATTTTTGATACGTACTTTCCAGTTGATATTCATAATCTCTCCTCCCAATAAAAAATGAGACCACAGGCGATTTACCCATAGTCCCATCGGACACGCTTACAACTCTTTTGTAAGCACCTATTTTTATTTGTCATTTTATCGTGCTTTCGTTTCCTTTAGGGGTAGACTATTCACTTCGTCCATAATCTTCTTTGCAGTACCATTCCCCCCCAGTTTCGTATATGGCTTGTACAGGTATTCGTGGATATTCTCGTACTCGTCTTTTGTGATAAATCCTCTTTCAAGATAAGTGCTTCCAAGCTCGATGATACGATCGTGCCCCAAGCCTTTAAGCATCTGTCCCTCTGAACTCTCTTTTGCATCTCTGCGCTGCACCATATAAGTCACAAAAGCCCAAAAGCCTGTAGAAGCGAACACTGCTGCAATAATACTTACAATCATCGTTTCCGGTGAAATCATTGATAAATTCCTCTTTCTTGTAGTATTCAGGGAGAGAGTATCTTCTCTCCCCTTAAATTAGTCTTCGTTAATCAGGTCATTTAGTTCAAGCTGTTCCAGAAGTTCCTTTACCTTTGGCTTGATAACTGCCGGAACACTCGCATACGTTCTGATGCCCTTTACGATAAGTGCTACATAAATAACTGCCATTTCTTTTACCTCTCTTTCTTTGATAAGAATGAAATAATGATGAAACAGATGTAGTAGTCTCATGACTACACCTCCGCTAAAGCAACTCTTACTTCTTCCCTGATCTTCTCAGGAACCTGCTCAAGTGTCCGTAATCCCTTACGGATAAGAGCTACATAAATCTGAACCATTAGTTACCACCTCCTCCCAGTACGGTTTCATACACTTCGGCTAATGCCGTCTGTACGCCTGTCAATTCCTGCTCGAGAGTTTCCCTTAGGAGTGTCGTATGGTCTTTTTCAAGAAGGATGAACCAGTACTCACCGTTGAATTCGATGAGCTGATTCAGAAACATATTCTCGTGCGCCTCTGTAGTTTCACCGTCAGTGATCGTGACGGTCTTGAGGGCATCGTCGGTGAATATGGCTTCGTCGATCTGTGTCTGACTTACCCAGTTATTACCGTTGAGCGTCAGATTTTCAATCTTTGTTCCATCAGCAAGTGTGATTGTGTACATTCCTGTTTACCTCCTTCAACTGCTTATATAACGTGTTCATATTGTCTCTTTGTTGCTTACTCATGATCTTGTAGTGAGCATCGAACCAAGAATGATAAAGGTTGTCAAAATCCTTTTCTGACAGGATAGATGCAACTTTCTTAAGCTTCCGTCTCATCGTTGTTAGACGTTTCGGATTGATCTTTTGTATTACTCGTCCGGTATCGGTGAGAGAGTATTGTATCTGTAGAAATCGCCAGTAACTCGACAACTTTATGATTCTTGTTTTCTTCCGGTTGATCGTGATGCCTTACGTTTGCTTTTTAATACTGACATAGAAAGCTCCTTTCAACGCGACCCACAAGGGGTCGCTGATTTAAGATATTGAGAAAGCGGGGCGAACGCCGCAAGAGTCAGAAGCGTTGCCACATTCCGTAAGCCCAGCGCCATTGGCACGTGTGAAGGAGGCCGTCGATACTACGTCCCTCAGCCAATACCGTGATCCTTTTGCTTCGATAATCAAATCTGGTCTGAGTGCAAAGAGCGGGTACTGAGATTTATCGACTGTATAGTTATTAGGAACTGTAGAGCCATCAGATACAGATGAGAAACTCTTACCGCCGTATACATTCTGTTCTGTCATAAGTTCTACACTGCTGTCGTACCACGTTCCGCCAGACGGTCTACCGTTTGCCTGAGCGTTCTGTAAATGATTTCTATGGTCTAACACATGAGAAGATCCAAAAGCCGCATTGATACTTGTTTTAGCCTGATTCAGATTAGCAGTATACATAGCAGAACCCACATATGCACCGTTCGTTGTACCTGTAGTATTCATTTGTGCATTATATAAATTTGCATCGGGTATAATTACAGCGTGATGCTTTGTGCATTCGATATCTCCGCTCCTTAAATAGTAATCGAACGCCGCAATACGCCAAGTCACATCGTTGATAACCCAATAATCACCAATATACAAATCCTTAAACGTTCCATTTGAGATAGCCGCCCACTGTGCAGAAGTTACACTTGCTCCCAAATTCTTGCCACGATAGATGCTGTTATGCGAACCGGCTCCAGGGTAATTGGCGATGATCTCCTGCATTCCTGAAATCTTCGTTTCATCCTCATTCTTTGCAGCAACAAGCTCATTGATCGCCGCAACCACACTTTCCTTATCTAATGTGGCTAAATCTGTGATTTTTCCCTGCAGGAAGAAATCTTGTAGCGCTGTCATCGTTACAGCTTTTACGCCAGTAGATGTACGGATCAGTACAATTGCATCATCCTCTGTGATTTTTGTGAGCTTCGGTTCATCACTGAACCTGCGTCCATTACTTACGTCAATTGTCATTATCTCTCTCCTATAAATTAAAATGAATTAAAGATATGAGTATTTCCAATCCCCCATGAGTACCATTCCGTCATCATCTACGATTGGACAATCGCTATCATCAAGAATCGGACAAAAGAAATCATCAAACCGATTCATGTATTCCAGTAAATTGATCCGTTCGTCATGATCTGCAGCAGTTGCCGAAAGAGCAGCAGCCGCCTCCGTACCAAGTAAATCTTTGATCTGTGCTAACCAATCATTGAATGCCTGCCACTGTGTACTCTGCCATCTGTCCTGCTCTGATGTCTGTGCTGAACGCCACGTGTTAAGTGAATCCTTCCACGCTTCTTCATAATCAGCGATGCTCTTTGTATATCCTTCATAATCTGAAAGAATCGTTTTTTGATACGTATCAAAAAAACTATTGAACTGCTTTGTCAGCGTACTTGCATCAATCTGAGTAATCACACCTGCGCAGATACCACATAGAGAAGATTTGAACCGGTCATCCGTAATCATTGCCTGAGTAATAGTGGTCACACCCTTTGTAACCGACACATCCGCAAGTGCAAGTTCCCAAATATCTGCAGATCTTGTCAGTTCTGGCGCAGTTGGATACTTTGATACTGCACCTCGCAAAGTCTCAATTGACATCATGCGCTTAATCAGGTCCCACCTGAGTACAATGCGATCAATCCTGGACAATACTCCGTCAGCATTTTCAATCGTCACTTCAAAATTAGATTGATTGCGGAAGGCATAGCCGTTGATAAAACCGAAGCCAGGCAGGACCTGTACCGTCATCGCCTTGTTTGCGACGACCTGCAGACCGTCCGACGGCGACGGGAAAATACCATTCGTGATGAACGTGGAAAAGTACCAGGCCCAGTCTTCTGCCTTATACACCCGGTCATGATCTACACTGTTAAATGGCATATAGTTCATGTCGTATTTACCTCGTTTTCTTCCTAATCATTTGCAAAAGGGTTGGTGATGACTCTCCAAAAGTTGCTTCGATACTATTTTTTCCTGCCTCGAACGTCTGAGTGATCTGCGTAATCCTGGAATCAATTGTTATGCCCCAGCTCCGGTCCATACAGGTAACGCGATCTCCCAAATCGAAATCTTTCTTGTATTTAAGGTTAGATCGCATATTGATCGAGCTGTTGAAGGTATATGTCTCAATCCAGCCCTTTAATTCTTCCCTTCCGCGGTCCGCTAACATCTTCTTATAGACTGTCTCTGGAATTTCAGAGGATTTTCCAGAAGAGTCTTCTGCAGATCTTGAGATATCAGACGCATCAAGAAGAAATTCTATAAGGCCAAGCCCAGTCTGACCGCCTCCGTCTACTTCCTGTATCGACTGCACGTTATTACCGTCCGATGCTCCTCGAACATAAGCATAGTTCTTCAAATTCTCGATGGATTGCTCATACTCCTGTTCACTCACGTTTTCAAAGTCGCGGGAAAAAATGCACGGCGCATTTCCCTCCTCGTTCCCGCTGGTCAGATCCCTACCCTTGTATAAATAGAAGCCGTACAGCCTATTGCGTTCATCGACCAGCAGATCATAGCCGAGCTTTCCCTGCTGGCACTGGTCTCGGACCTCATCACCGAGAGCTTTAAAGGCCTCATTTGAATAGTTCACACTATCTCCGATGATTATCTCCTGAGCAAGAACTGTAAACTGTGGAAATCTCCGCTTGCTGGAAGCGCTACTTCCGATATTTCGACGGATCAGCGCATTGACGATCTGCTGTTGTGTACCGAGCATCTGTATCTGTGGAGTGATGATTCTCTGATTAAGCCACCGCGTAATCATGTATCCGCGAGTTTCAATTTGCTCCTGCCCATTTTCATCCTTCTGATAATGAACGTATGTAATTTCAACAGCCCGTCGCCAAATCGTACCAGAGTCATCCACATAGTCGTTGTATTCATCGTGCTTGACCATGATATTTCCGGTCTTCAGGAGTGCTTTATTGTTTGATGTAATTGGCGCAAGGATCTTAAACTCTCCAACAGCGAAGTATCTGATTGTCCAAATCATCGAGGTACTCTCGTCTATCACGCCCAGAGCGCTAAGTGTCTTGTCATATACCCGGATCTCCATGATCACACCCCCAGATACTTCTGTGAAAAGTAAATTGTACATTCCAGGTTGTCGAATCCACTGGCCGCGTCATATCGAAAGAGATTATCACCGACCTCAAGCTGTATGAACGTACTATCAACATCGATATATCTATAGGCATTTGTCTCCACGCCATTATGTGTGAGCGTGATCGTCTTTCTGCCATAGTTGGTATCAATCGACAGGACATCGCCAGCCGATAAGTCGATATTGACTTGGATAAACTCTCGCGTATTAACATTAAAAAGCAGTGGATTTGACAGCGCACCAATTGCCCTAAAGATGATCCTCATTCCTGTTGTGATGTCTCCGCCGTTAAAAATATCAACAATGACAGATTCTTCATGATGACCAAAGCTCATACTCTGTTCATCATCTTTGATGATTTCTGTCGGGAACTCCCAGTCACCAAGCCAGGTTGCGATATCTTCTTTTTTATCTCTTTCCTCTTCCCAAAATGGGGAAAGGCACTTGAAATCCACCTCGAATTCCTGTGACAAATTTGCATGTGTGAATTTTGGTGAACCGTCCACGATTGCTCCGATCTTACGTCGGTAACTACCTACGGAGTAATAAAGTATTCCCATCTTTTTTGGATTAAGGATTTTTAACGCATTTCGTCTATATGTAAGCTGATTAGCCTTTGTACTATCACGAATTTTACCTTTAATTACAATATCACGTGGCTCAATACGAACGCCGATGTAAGTATCACCATCCTGTCCACTTGACCTTGTCGAGAAGATCGTATCCTCCAAATCAGACAGCCCTGTTACATCTTTTGCCACATTGACATGATAAACGGAGCCAACACCGAATACGATGCTATCTCCATTTGCATTTTTATATGTCAACATTTCCTGCGGTTTCATTCGAGCGCCTCCATAACTTCCCGAATGCGCTTGGCAGCCTGTCTCTGTTGTCCAACATAGCTTGTCTGCTCCGCTTTAATCGTCTGATTGATCGTCACCGGGCGCACCGCTGCCATCTTCCGCATAAGTCCCAACATTTCACGCATGATTTCCATATTTCCTCCGCCAGCTTCTTCACGAACAATTTTTCGCAAATCATCCAGCGCACCGACGAACTCGGGCCGGCGCTCACCAACACCAATAACCGTTGGATTCGTGAAAATACCGCCCTTGTCATACCAGCTAACGCCAAAGTGCGGGATGGACGGCGGATTGATCGAAAAATTACCGCTTATAGAAAAGTGTGGAAGCTTAATATGTGGAAGGCTCCAGTTGATTCCATGAAAGAAGCCCGCAATCCTGTCGAGACCACTCTTAATAAAGTTTCCCGCCTGTCCGATCTTGTCCCTTGATGCATTTGCAAAACCTGTAAGGTGGCTTCCGGCCGTGCTCGCCGCACTGCCAATATAATTCGAGAAATAGCCCTTGATCGTGTTTAACTTGCCTGACGCTGTGCTGGCTGCGTTGCCCAGTTTACTAGAGAAAAAGTTCTTCACACTCTCCAACTTTGAGCTTACGGTGCTGGATGAATCTGCCATTTTTGATTTGAAAAAGCCCGACACCTTCGATAAGTTGGCCTGCGCCATATTTGCAGCCGTGCCCAGTTTGTTCGAGAAAAAGTTCCTCACCTCTTCCAGCTTTGAAGACACAGTTGCCGACGTTTCTCCCATCTTTGACTTAAAAGCTGCTCCGATCTCTCCCAGCTTCCCACCAGTCAGATTATTGATAAAACTAAAGCCGGCGGAGAAGTAACCTTTAATTGCCTCTCCGGTCGCCGCTACCGCCCCTGACATACCTCCGCCGTGCGCGTCATATGCTGCTTTAATCGCCGCAAGCTTTTCGCTTGTCGTTACTTTCGCCGCCTCCCACACTGTACCAACCGCCTGCCCAACAGAGCTGTTAGCAATCGCTCTTTTCAAGGCGTTCCACTTCTCGGAAACCGCTGTCTTGATTCCTTCCCACGCTTCCGCAGTCTCCACCTTCAGTGCGTTCCACTTGTCCTTTACTGACTGCCCCAGCGCCGCCGCGCCTGCCTTGATCTTGTCCCAGTTCTTATACAGCGCCACGCCGATCGCAATAGCTCCTGCAATCGCGACAACCACCAGCCCTATCGGGCTTGTCAATGCTCCCATCGCACCACTCAGCACTGGTGCTAGTTGCATGATCTTTCCTACCATCGACACCACTTTACCAGCCCCTATAAGCAAAGGCCCGATAGCTGCAGCTACGCCAGCAATTTTTACAATCATCGCCTGCTGCGCAGGCGATAGGTTCGTAAACCACGTATTTAAATTCTTTAGTTTATCAGTCAGTTCTTTTAGTACCGGGGATGCCATTGTCTGCACTGTCGCAAAGAGTTCCCCGCCCGTTGCCTTGAGATTATTTAGGGCGACGGTCACCTGATCTGCCGGATCCAGCGTGCCAGCAAAAGCCTCCTCCGTACTACCGGAAAAGTCCTTCATACTTGTTCCGAGCGCCTCTAGATTAAGCTTCCCATCTATCATGTTTTTCCCAAGGATCGGGCCGGCTTTTGAACCAAAAAGCTCAGTAGCGGCCTGCATCTTCTCAGTATCAGATGCCCCGGAATTCATGACGCCGTTAAGTCCCTTCAAAGCTTCCTGCATCGTTGTCCCGTCCGCAGTCGCATTTTTGAAGGCAGCTTTCAGACCGGTCATCGCCGTTGAAGAATCCACACCATTTTTGTCCAGATTGGCTAGGAACATCGCGGCATCAGAAGCGCTCATTCCCATCTCCTGAAGTGCTGCGCCATTTTTCGTCATGCTGTCCGCAAGCTGCGTGACAGATACCCCGGTTGCCTGACCCGCGGCGTTAAGGGTATCAAGAAACGGCCCTGCCTGGCTTGCGTCAAGGTTAAAGGCTGCCATTGCTGCCTGTGTACTGTCAACTGCCTCCGAAACATCAGTTCCGTTAATCTCTGCAAACTTTACAAACTGCCCAGACAGTTGCTCCAGCGCGTCGCCTGTCACCCCAAATCGCGTGTTAACTTCCCCAACAGCATCACCAGCGGTCTGAAAGTCTGTTGGAATAGTGGTCGCAATATTTTTTGCGCTTTGCTGCATTTTTGCCAGTGCATCACCTGAAGCCCCAGTTTTGGTCACAATCGTATCCATCCCGGCATCAACTTCTTTGAAGGCAGCCGCCGACGCTGTTCCTACTGCGAGGATTGGCACAGTTACACCTTTCGTCAATCCTCCGCCGACCTTTGACATTTTGTCTCCGACCTTTTCGACCGTCTGCCCCGCCGCCGCGATTTTCTGGGCACCGACAGATCCGAACTTATCCATTTCTGACTGAAAACCGTTTAATTTGGATTTTGTGACGTCGATCTCGGTCTGAAGTTCCTTGTATTCCTCGCTGTTCCGGTCTACGCCCTGCGCGTCTAATGCGTCCTGTGCCGCCTGCAATGCTGCAAGCCTGTCTTTAGTCGCATTGATCTTGTCAGCCAGAAGGGCCTGCTTGTCGCGTAAGAGATCCGTATTGCCCGGATCAAACTTAAGAGACTTATTCACGGCCGAAAGGGACTTTTGTGTATTTCTGATGGATTTATCTGCAGATGCCAATGCACTGGACAGCTTTGTTGTGTCCGCACCGATCTGGATTGTAATTCCCTTTATACTTCCTGCCATATCTTAGAACCTGTCAAAGTCTATCTGTGTAGCCTCCCGGCTGTCGTCCGCTTCTTCATCTGCCATGTTGTTGCACTCGATGATATAGTCGATCCACATGCCTAACGTGATATCATAGGCATCCTGCATACGGAGCCCTCGTGAGAGCCCCGCCGCAAGGATCAGCTCTGTATTCACTGCCCCGGGTTCGTCACTTCCGGGGCTTTTGATTTTTTTGTTGTGAAGCAACTCGCGATTGCTTCCGGTATCAGGTCGCTCACGATATCCAGAAACGGAAAGTCATCCCCGAAAGATGTAACCCACCGTTCGGGATCTGGAATTGAGCTGTCAAGAAGGCTTGCCATCGCCCACGCGATAGAAGCAATCCCAGTGAAGCCCAGTTCTTCAAATAAGATATAGGCCTGATCCTCCGCTGCCGTGGTCTCCGATGCCTTCTTGATAATCGGTACAAGACTCTGTGCAGCATCCACACCAAACTGCGATTTATAACGAAACATCCACGCAAAAGACGTGGAAAAGCTCACGCTCTTATCCCCAAATTCCAGCGTTTTAACCACCGATCTCGCCCTCCTTTGCTACAAACTCGTAAGGTGCTTCTCCATACCAATTCGCATAGGCCGCATCCCCCTCTTCTGCGCGTGCCTTGACGTAGCCGTTATCAATCCGTGGGGATGCCGTGAAGCTAAGCTCCTGCGTATTCGGCTCGATCTTGTCCTCTTTCGTGGAAGATCCAACAGATGGACGTGTCGCTTTGCACCTGTAAAATAGATGCCGTCTACGGGCTGCGTCTCCCTTAAACTCAAAAGCGGTTGCGAATTCTTTCGGCTGTGTGTCAGCGTTTTCAAACTTCGCGCCGTTCTTGTCCACAATCTCTCCCATTACCTCCGTCAAAAACTCATCCGGCAGGTCTGCAAAGGTGATCGATCCGGAGTAGCCATTATTAGCTACACCCTGATAGTAGACCCCATCATCGGCATAGAAGGGATCCGATGACCCCTCTGCATCAAGGGACATCTCTGTCGCTCCCGGCATGACGATTACCGGCCCATAGGTCGGCGTTCCCTCTTCCGACGTCTCAAGGATAGGCCACACATGCACGTTGGACAGTCCAAAGGTAATTTTGTTCTTTTTCATTCCGTTCTCCTTTAGCAATAAAAAATTGTTACAAACACTTTTTCCGTGTCGATCCTGGACGTTTCTCCGCCCGCCCACGGCACTTCGTACTTATCAAAAAGCTCTACAAGCTTTTCCTCCGTCTCGGGCTCCTTGTATTTTGTATAGAGCTCAATCGCAAAGTGTGGTTCCCACTTGTACACCCGGTCATCCGCAAGGAAAGTTTCCTTCGTGTCCTCGTAGTAGGCTATATACCGCTCCGCCTCGATCGGACCGTTAAACTCATAGTAGGCATACGGGAGCCCCATTTCTTCAAGGATTTTCTGAATTGTCTCATAGCTCACAGCTTCATCCCCTCGACTTCCTCTAAAAACTTCTGCGATGCGCTGTCGTTAACTTTTGCGATGTGCGGGGAGGCTTTTGCACGCTTTCCTGTCTCCGCGATGATGTGCCCGAACTCCAAAAGGTGCGTAAGCTGATAGTGCTTCGAGTTGTAAACTGTGTACGACACAACCCCCAGCGCGTTCCCTTCTTTCCGCTTTGTCCAGCTATTCGCATAGCTTCCCGGCGGGTATTTCCGGTTAAATCCGTCCGACCGTATCGGGGAGCTGGCCTTCAGTTCGCGCACAGCTTCCGTTGCCGCATTTTCCGCCGCCTCGTTGCACTTCTCGATTACTTCGTCGTTCATCGCGTCAAGTTCTTCCTTGATTGCTTCAGACAGTTCATCCACCCGCACAATCTTCATGATCCAGCATCCTCCCTGATGTATAGCTCAATTCCGCCATCGTCTGTCAGATATGTACGATACACAGAGTAACGCCCCGGCTTTACACCGGGGCAGTTCTCAACCTTGATCGTGGTTTCCCCGCTATAATCGTCAGAATCGGGCAGGCGGAGCATACATGCAGGCTTTAACCCCTGCTGTCCCGCCGCCGTCCACTCCTGTCGGCTGATACTGTTAACCGCCACGCAAAATGGGCCTTTCCCGACTTCAACCTCGCGCTCCTGCCCGATCGCGTCTCTGACATATTCGGTTGTGATAAAGGTTATGTCACCCAGACGTTCCATTGTATTCTCCCGACAAGGCCAGCGAACCTTTCAAAAACTCATAGGATTCCGCGAACCTCTCCGCCTCCGCGTCATACCCAAACTGTGCTTTCAGATATAGCTTTATAGCCTGCTGAATAACAGGATCGTCCTCAGGTGCCCGGGCAACGCCGCCGTTATGGAGGTCAATCAGGCAGGCCTGTATGGTCTGCCTGATTTCGTCGTCCCGGGATCGCGTCCCAATTCTAAGCCACCCGCGGGCGGCTTCTACAAGATCCGTCATCCAATCGTGATCTCGGAGAAGGACTTGTCATCAACCAGCGCACCCTCGCCGCGGGCATAGCCGGAGTAAATATACTTGTGCGTTTTGATGTCCTTGTCGGTCTCGATCAGCACGTCCTGGATCATGTTATACACAACCCGCTTTCCGTCGCCGATCAGAAGTTTTCCGTCCGCGACGGCGTCTTCGATCTTGACCTCTGCGCCCATGAGCGTGCCCGGCACGCCTACAGTTGCGGACGGCTGGTAGATGAGCTGACCCGCGGTATTCTCCAGCGTGGCAAGGGCGGTATACAGGGTTGCCCTAGTGCAGTACACGACAGGATCCGCAACCCTCTTCAGGGCTCCAAAAGCCTTCGCCACGTCCGCAAATTTCAGGTTGCCCGTGACTGCGATCTTGTTCGCCACGTTGATGTTCGCCTCGATCGCGTTCGCCACGACGTCTTCCGCCAGAGCCTCGCCGATGGAGTTGGAAATTTCCGTTACAAGGTACTTCTCCAGCGCGTCAAGGGACATCGCCGCTTCTGCATAGCTGATTTCCACGGACTTACTAAAATCGTTGCCGGACAGCGTAACCTTGACAAAGTCATTCTGCTCATCGTCGTTTGCCGTTCCCTCTGCTACCTTCTTTGCCTTGCCCTGCACAATCTCGGTATGCTTCGCAACCTCGAGAATCGTTCCGGTTCTGTAGATCGTCACGTCGTCCATGATCACGTGGTTCTTGGAGACAAGATCCCAGATTTCATCCGCCATGGTGACGGGCAGGACGTTCGGCGTGTTCTGCGTCGTATGTACAAAGGCCTCGTTCTCGAGCTTCGTCATCTGGTCGTCGCGCCCGCTGATGTGCTTCAGGAAAGCATTGCGGTATTCAGTGCTTGTTGCGTCAAGATTTCCCATGTTGATTTCCTCTCCCATTTTGTGGTCTCCCCAGAGCATTTCTGGGACTGTGTGATTGTCCTTCAGCGCCGCCTCTTCTGCTTTTCGACTTTCAATTTCTGCCTTGATCTCTTCAGCCTTCTCAAACTTTCCTGCTTTCGCGTAGGCTTTTCCCTGCTTCATCAGTTCCGGGATGCTGTATGTGTGGTTTCCTACTTTCAATTTTCTTCTCCTTCTGTAAAGTAGTTGATAAGTTCTCTCCGTTTCTTCTGCATTTTGTCAACCAGTGCCGCGGGCAACAAGTCGATAACCGCCGCCACGAGGTGCCCGGTGTTGCTGTTCTCCGCGATCCTGTCGATCAGCCCGTAGTCGACAGCGTCCTGCGCCGTCAGCCATGTCTCCGCCTCCATCAAGTCGAGTGCATCCTGCTCACTCATGCCGGTTTTCTCGACATATGCCGCCGCGATGGCCCGGTCGGCCTGTTTCAGTCGCTCGCTTGTCTTTTCCATGTCGCTATGATTCCCCGCGGCATAGGTCATCACGTTATGCACCATCACCTGGGCCGTGGGAGCGATGTCTGAATCGCCAGCGCACGCGATCACGCTTGCCGCCGATGCCGCAAGTCCCGTTACATGGATATTCACCGTACCCGTGTAATCCCTAAGCGCCGCATAGATCTCCGATCCTGCAAAGACGTCTCCACCACCAGAGTTGATGTAGACGTCAAGGTCTTCACCGTTCGCCGCCTCGATTTCCTCGTGTACAGCTTTCGGGCAGATGCTATCCACCTCAAAAAGTTCATAGATCCATTCCTCATCATTCGGCACAATCGCACCTTTTACGTCAATTCTCATTTATTCACCTCCTTCCACTGTTGCCGTGTCCAATCTTCGAATAGGTTCGTCTCCACCCGGTACTGGAGCCATGTTAAAGGTCGCCCTCCACTCATTGGGTGTCATAGCCCCTCTATCCACCATTGCCTGTAAGGCCAGCTTCGTCGAGATAGATGCCGAATCCCACGCGCCAGCCTCAAACACGATCTTGTTCCCGAAAGTCCTCTCTCGTCTGGAGAAAAGCTTACGCGTGTACTCTCCGCTAAGCTGTACCTCTATGGGCTCCACCTCCGCATCAAAAAAGCTGTTATACTCGACTTCCGTATAGCTGGAAGAAACGATCTTCTCGTTAGTATTGAAAAGTTCAAAGATTCGTCGTGTCGTCCGATCCATCTGCGATGCATTCGGGACATAATCTGTTGGTTTGATCTGTTCGGCCTTCGCCTTTGCATCAACCGCTGCCACTCCTGTTCCGCTGGATGTCTCAAGAAAGTTCGCTGCAAAATCTTTTGCCTGCTGTGTCAAGTCTTCCGGCCTCATGCTGTTGGTAAAGGTCAGAAGCCACCGTATCAGAGAACCATTTCTAATCGCGTTTATCACGCCCTGATCCGTCGTGGTCACCACATTCAAAAGTGGTGTAAGTGCCTGCGTGATAGGGGTCCCAAAAACATCATTCTCGTTGAAATCCTGCCTCAGGTGGATGACGTCGCTATAAGCAAAGGTATAAGTCCTGTTGTTTGGCAATCGAAAACGCAAGCTCAGCTCCCCGTCCTGTCCGTATATCGCCTCCGCCGTCGATGGGGCAATCGGGTAAATCCCGACTGGAAAGCCCGCATCATCCCGAAGGATCAGGGCAAAGGCGTTAGAGTTAAGGCACAACTGCGCCGCCATTTTTTCTTGGAGTTCCTGCCCTGTCATAAGCGGGTTCGGCTCTTCCAGCAAAAACCGTATGGCCGCCGACGGGTTCACCTGTAAATCCCGTGTCCCGTCTTCCTTTAGCGTATTTCTAATATGCTTCCCCACAAGCTTGCCAACCGCTTTGACCTTCGGGCGCATGCAGCTCCGTACGATGTCTGAATCGTAGACCTTGCCCCTCCACGACAAGTAGTTATTTCCGGTTTGTGTCATAAGCTCAACCCCGGCAACCTTCCTTTTTCGGAATCTGTCAAAAAATCTCATATCTTTTCCTCACACTATAGACAGGTATTCGTCCCGTTCATCCCTCAGCACCACATAGGCATCCAAAAGAGAGGCCAGCCCGTCAATTCTTTTATTTGAGTTCTGCCCTTTACTCGGCTGGATATTTCCGTTGATATCCGTCTTTACATACGTATTTGCAAAGCACCATTTATCAATCGGGTTGCTGCCATAGACGATGTTCTTTGCCTGAAAGTCAGCCTTCAAGTCTTTCATCGGTTGCGAGAGCGTGGCAACCCCTTGCCGGATCGGCACCATTGTAGACGCTCCAAATTCCTGGCGAAATCTCAGGAGCAAACTGTCGTCTATATGCCATGGATCATAAGCTATCCGATATGGCCAGATATCCTCCTTGTCCCGCATCTCAACAAACCAGTCAAAAAACACCTGCTTCGGCACCTTGTTTCCAGGGACTACCTGCATAAGCCCCCGTGCGATCCATATCTCATAAGGCACATCGTCCGGATGATGCCGGTCTTTCGTCCGATCGAGCTTCGACTGTGGAATCCAGTACATAGACTGCACATAGATCCGCTGGTCTCCTGGCCTCATACAGATAAGTTTCGCGGAGTTAAGGTCGACCGAATCCGCCGCGTCCATGCCTCCAATTCCGTATCGGAAGACTGCGTCCTCCGGAATCGCTTCGTCGTTTGTCAAGTCTTCCCACGACAACCATGCGGCATCGCTGTTCTCCGTAACGTTGAAATCCTTCACCATAACTGTGGGCCGAAAAGTGTCATCGCTCTTTGCTTTCTCGACGCACCCGGCAAGGAAGTCTTCATCTTTGATCGTCCCCAGGCCTGGGTTAGCCTTAATCCACTTGCCCGGGTCAGCCCACTCTTCCCGGTTGTCCAGTTCGTAGATGATCGGCAAGAACCGCTCATCCTTAATTGTCCCCTCCAGCACATGCGCCGCATACTCGTACTGGCTATCATAGATTGAGTTTCGCACAAATCCATTTGTCGTGATACACCACAGCATAGGTTGTGACCTCGCGGACATTGATTGCTTCATAAGGTCGTATATATCCCGATTCTTGATAGCTGCCAGTTCGTCGATGACGATACAGTGCCCATTCAGTCCGTCAAGACTATTGGTATTTGATGCGAGTGCCTTAATGAATCCCATGTTCACGTCACAATACAGATCGGATTGTCTCTTCCGAACGTGTCGAGCAATCGTCTTGGACTGCCGGACCATGTTGCAGCACTCGGTAAACCCCTTTAGTGCCTGATCACGCGCAGTCGCAATTTGATAGCATTCAGGGGCACCCTCGCCATCCGCAATTAACATATAAAGCTGTAAGCACGACAGGAGTGTTGTTTTCCCATTCTTTCGTCCGATGATATTAAGCACTTCCTGGTACCGCCTGATATTTTCATCATCGATAAAACCATAGGCGGCCTCGATCATAGCTTTTTGATAGAGTTGAAGTTTGATTGGCTTTCCAATTTTTCCTTGGCTTTGCTTACAGAAGGCCTCAATAAATTTAATCGGTCTTAATGCTCTGTCTTCATCAAAATGCCATCTGGATGGATGGTACAATTCGTAAAGTAATTTTTCATATTCTCTTTTGATCTTTTCGCCTGCAGCAATCTTTCCGTCCAATACCTCCACACCATACCGCTCCAGGTCTGTCATTTCCCTAAAAATTCCATCAATTCATCGGTGTCTGCACCGGCACCCTGTGCAAGCGTTTCAAGATGTCGTACTGTTTGATTGTAAAGTTTCTGGACATCGATATAGGTCTTTGCCGCCGGATTTTGCTTTGTACCACCTTGATTTGCACCATTTTGGTAATCGTCTTGCCAACCTTCCAAAGCCAACTTTTCCTTCAATCCATCTAACTCAATACGCATAAAGGCGATATCACTGACTGTTCGTCGAATCAGTGCCTCTCCTAGATCAGTATCCCGTTTCTTGATAGGATTGATATCCAGAAGTTTCAACATAAGATTTCTTTCTTCCCGTATTGCCTTTTCTTTTTCCTCCATATCTTCTGAACACCCCCATAAAAAACGCTACTCAGTTAAAAAAATCTTCGGCACCGGTGCAGAAAAATTAAAAATCATTTTGAAATTCAGGGGGGGCTATCGGATTCCCCCGCGTATCAAAAATAACTTTTCTTTGCGGTTGATATCTTCCACCATATTCATGTAGCTTATCGTGACATGATTTGCAAACATACTGCAGGTTAGCCCAAGACAACGTAACCGCCGTGTCATTGATATTGCTCGGTCTTATAGCCTGCTTGTGATGCACAATATATCCAGGCTGATCCTGACAAACCTCACACATCCCACCATCGACTGACTGTCTGTACCTGATGTACCCATCTCTGCACTTATGCCATACACCCGATGCATAGAACTTTTTTGCGTACTCTTTAGCCATACTTAATTCCTTACATACAAAAGGGACACCCTTCCGGATGTCCCTTCATAGATCAATGCATCAGCTAAGCAAAAATGTTTTGCTTAATCAGCTGCTTACCGAATCGCCAATTTTTCCTCTAGTGCTTCTTGTAATACTCTTGAAAAATTAATCCCCTTATCTTCTGCTTCTTCACACAACCATTGCGGAAGAGTGCAGTTTTTCTTTACCGACTGATTCCTGACCTTTGCCTTGTACCTGGCATAGTCCAAATCTATATACGTCAGTGTCCCAGTTGAATATTTGAAATCCTCTTCATCCGCCTTGCTCCTGGCAATGCTTCGCGCCTGATCCTCAGTGGAAACAGGCGGAAGATTCCGGTTTGCATCTTCATAGTCCAGGCACATCAATCCGATATAGTCCCTTGCCATTTCAATCGCATTAACAAACGAATTGCCTTCTGTCATGCCGTCAAAATCAGGAATATACGCCAAGTACTGATTTCCATCCTGTTTAATAAACGCCGGATATACTAATTTCATGTTCTCTACTCCTTTCTATATATCAAAGAGAAATCAAGGCACGGGGACTTTACAGCCCCCATTTTTTTATTATGTGCCTTGCAAGTCGTTCATTCACCTCTCTGTGTCTTGGAACCTCTTCCGTGTCAGACCCTCTGACATACTTATCATGATCATGCCCGTGTTCCTTGAAGATGAATCCGGCTTTTTCCAGCCGTTTAATCAACTCTCTTCTCTTCATCTGTGCCCTCCTATACTGATATAATACGCCTTTAATGCGTATATGTCAACATATTTTAAGTTGAGGCTTGAGAACATGAAGATCCGTTAAACGTCATCTTTATTCATTTACTTTTTGCACAATACCATAATAGCACTCTCTAGAGTGCCAAGTGTGCCAACTTTTCTTCAAGATCATTTATCCCGCGCTGATAAATCCTAAATACAGTCCTACGCGAGCAGTAAAGTTTTTCAGCAACATCCTGCATCTTTTCTCTGTGCACCCAGTGCAGCATCAACACAGTCTTCTCATCCTCGTCCGGAAGCGTCTCGATCGTATCGCTGATCTGCCGGGTTGCCTTTATCTTCTCCTGCTTCAGCTGCGCGATCTCCCGATCGATTTCGTCAATCTCCCCGGCCAGTCTGATCATGGGATCATCCGGGGAAGTCTGCACCTTCTCCAGATCATACCGAATCCCGGATGGCAGCATACAGGTTATCAGCTCGTTCCGGCGTGCTTCCAGCCTCATGATTTTCTTTCCGATCCTCCGCGGTCGTGTTAAGAACTCATATACTTCCTGGTTCAATGTTACACATCACTCCCCTCATATGGTTCTAAATCAGCCCATGCATGGACCTTCATCTTTTCGCTTTCTTCAAGTGTAACTCCTTCGATCGCCCAAATCCCCGCCGTTTCCCACCATTGTGCAATTCCAAGAGCATGATCAAATATCACTCTCCGCGTAGTCCCGGAAAATGTAATAATTACGTCCTTCTCACGTGGCGGTCGCTTCTCATCCGGTGCATACCACGTCACAATCTGCTTTCTCTTTCTTATTGCCCCCATTTATGTCCTCCCTAGCGCTTTCCCACTTAGGTATCCTGCATACCCTTCAGGCCATATGCCGCTGCCGCGGATGCAGATAATTTAGACCGTGTACCGCTGCCACAAATCATTCAAACAGTGTACCGCTGCCGCAGATGTAGCCATATCCGCTCTCACTGGAGATATTCCCTGAGTTCTTTCACTAA
The DNA here is from genome assembly GCA_002371465.1 of Lachnospiraceae bacterium UBA3689. Classification (GTDB taxonomy): domain Bacteria; phylum Bacillota; class Clostridia; order Lachnospirales; family Lachnospiraceae; genus Chordicoccus. The sequence continues at coordinate 60,534 of DFIU01000022.1, forward strand.
ATTGCTGGCATGTAGCAACGCACTCTGGTAGCGTTCTTGTTTCATAGATTCTTTCAGTTGCCTGTAATGACCGAGTACGCGCTGCAATACGATCTTCTTTTTCTCTTCTCCCTGATCATCTGCGGTATCCCTTAATCTCTGTTTTTCCGGGGACTTCCTGGGAATTTGCGCCGGCGCAATTTCTTCTTCCTCCGTCTTGTCCCTTTCTGCTGCCGGTTCTGCCCGCTTAGTCGGTTTCTCATGCACTCCCTTCCCTTCTTCTGCTCCCCGATCTAAGACTTCAGCTGCAGGTTTATCTTGTTCAGCTGCTTCCAGGGTTCCTTTTTCACTGGATTCAGCCTTACGTTCTTCCTTCTTCACCTCTGAAACCGCTGCCTTTTCCGGGACAGTCCCGGAAATTTGCGCCGGCGCAATTTCTACTGGGTCCAATTCTTTTGGCTCTTCTTTCAGAATCTCCGGTTCTTCCCCAAAAACCTCCTTCATCAGTTCAAAGAATTCTTCCCAGGAATGCGTTTCCGGAGCCTGACCAAACTTCTTTAACCGGAGCTCCCGCTCATACATCATCAAAAAGTACATTCCCTTCCGATAAGAGCGACTTCCGGAAGGATTGACCGCTTCTTTCATTGCTTCTGTATTTCCGATTGATTCATAGACAGCCTCCAGGATTTCCGGATTTTCCTTGAAGAATCTTTCTACCAGTTTCCTGAAATCATCCACGTCTCCGTTCTCCGGCGTCGTTTTATTAAAGGTCTTAAGTTCCCGGATATCCGTCCTCTGTGTCTCCGGTCGGATCATACTTCGGTCTTCTACGGTCAGCTGGAGCATTTCTTCCAGTTGGCTTCGCTTGAAATTCTCATATTCCGGCATCAAATTCTCCGAGTAGCCCCCAATGGAATACTCCCGGTTCACGGCCATCATCCGAGATACCGTGTAGCTTTCCAGTCCGTACTCGCCTTTTGCAAAATCCGCAATACTTTTGTATCCATCGTTCTCATATCCCTTTGAATCATCGATCTTCCTGAGATAATATCCAATCTTTACAAAGCTCTTTCGGATTCCCAGCAATTCCGCCTGAAGTTTTGCCTTCGTCGAAACCCATTCATCAATGGTCATCTGCAGATATTCCATCGTTTTCTCCTTTACGCGGTCGTCCTTACACGTTCCCTTTTCAGATTCTGCTTAAACTCACTCAGTACTTTCCTGATTTTCTCTTTGTCCGGTTTCCTGTCATACTCGGAATACCATTGAAGAAGTTCATCCGTATTCATGTCGATCTCGATTGTATAGTACGGCTTTTCCGGCTCTGCTTTCCTGCGTAAAAACAAAATCCAGGATTTGCCCTCAGCCATCTTGTTCATATACAGATCTGATGCCCCCACGCAGTGGTGAAGTCTTCTCCCCTCTGCCACAAGTTCCTCACATTTCGCCGCGGGGACGATGATATACTGCGCATTCTGCCAATAATATCTTTCTGCTTTTTCGATATGCCGACGGATATTGGCATCTATCATCCTGTATTTTTCTGCATCGCGTTTCAGCCTTTCCCGGTCCCTTCTCTTATTGATCACTTCTACCAGATCATCATGGCGGGCCTTCAGGTCTTTCGGCAGTCTTACGATGTCATCCTGCAGATTCAAGCCTTCCCTTTTCGACATCCTAAGATAATCTTTCCAAATCTCGATGGTTCTCTTCGGACTGCAGGACTGCTTTTTCATATAATTGACCATCCGCGTCACACTTCCCAGTTCCTTTAGTATCACTCCTGTATCACTCGGACCAACCCTGTGTTTTTCAAGATATTCCAGAGCCTCCTGTGTAACCTTCTCCCCTGTCTGCTGCTCTCTTTGAAGCCACTTAAGCGCCGGAAAAGACCCATTTATCTCCCGCATCCTTGCGGCCCGGTTTCCATCAAGTTTCAAAACTTCTTTCAGGTTCTTTCCTTTTGGATTCATATCGGTCGGATCATGCCATCTGCTGTCATTAATAATGTCCGTTGCCATCTTCGTCATTCCCGCTTTAATCAGATACTCCAGATAGGGCTTGCTGCCTCCAATCAGAATATAGTTGTTGACATTAAATCTGATTCCTTTTTCTGCAAGAATTTCCATACCTGAATGGTCCATCTTCGCCCAGGGAAGAACCTCGTGCAGGCTATACGGATACAGCCGCGAAATTCGGAATACCTGACCGAAGCGCTTCTTATCCCACCATATCTGCGAATCTTCTTCTGCCTCCCGTCTGGTACCGTAATACACGTTTCCATATTGATGTCCCTTTGGAATCAGGCAGCGGATGTTCTCGAACAGCTTTATTCTTTTCCCTCTCCGATCCCACTCGCATTCCGCCTCAAACTGCCTCTCCACATACTTCGGGTCTTCCGGAGAGTTAATTGGTTGAAGGGTGACAACCGGCTGTTCCCTGCATTTGACACTTGCGCTTTTCTCAACCTTTACCGGTTCCCCGCACTTCGGACAAGCAACAATCCCATACTGCTTGAATTTCCTTGCTGTCCAGGAAGTCTTTCCGCACTTTGTACAGGTATAGGTACTCCTGTCACCTTTTTCCTGTACAAACAGATAATTTTCCGGAAAAACCTCCTCATCCAACCACTGCTTTGCCCTTTCCGGAACCGGATCCATCCCACGGAACAGATCAGCAATTCTTTTCATCTTTCTTCGGGCTGCCATCTCCTTCCGTGCGGAAGCTATGGAATCTTCAAAAAAGTCAACACTGTATGTTTCCACATACCGATTCACAAGGTCTCTTTCCCTTTCTGAGGACCATTCGTACCTTCCATCCTCCCAATAGGCCAATCTCATAATTTCCCTGCATACGGTTCTCAGTCTCTTTTTCTTCCATTTGGGCTCATTCGTCTCATCGTATACCGCCCAGTCCGGTACTTCCTTGTCGGCAAAATACCTGGCTTTCCTCGTTCCTTCCCAGAAAAGATCAATATTGAGGATCTCTTTCCCCTGCGCCTGAATCAGCTGTGCAGATGCGATTACATATTCATGGTTTGAATCCATCTCCGGAACCCTGCACGGAACAGAGTCCAGCAATCCCTTCTTTCTCATTTCTGTTCTCCCATGTAGTACTCTTTGATAATCTTCTTAGCTTCTCCCATTCCGGGGATTCCCAGCGTGACCTTCCCTGCCTTCACTCCCGCTGCCTTCAGAATATTCTTATCCACTTCTTTTTGATGCCGGAATGACCATACCAGGAGATTTCCAATCATGCCTTTCAGACTTTTCCCTTTGCTCCGGACCTTTTTTGCCATATCATCACTGTTCAGGATCTGCCCCTTTACATATTCCACCCAATCTTCCATAATCCCTTCCAGCTTCAGCTCGGCTGCTTCCACATCGATCTTTCCAATGGCTGCCGTCTGGGCATCGCAGAGTACAGGGAGATCTCCCTTTTCATACATTGATGCAAAATCGGCCGGGATCCCATTTTCTTTTGCCAGTGCCTTCAGGGACTGAAAGTCCTGCTCATTAAAAAGACGCTCTGCCAGTTCATTGATCTCTTCAAACGAGTTCAGCTCTCCGAATTTCTCAAACATGTCCTGTCCGCCCTTTCTTTACGAGATCACGGTCACGCCTGTTTCCTGCAGACACATTTCAAGATATGCCCGGATATTCTCTCTTGCTGCGTTTCTCCACGCCCCGCCGTCTGCCTCATAAATTGCAGATAAAACCTCCTTGTCCCTTCCTTCTTTCATTCGGAAAATAAACTGCGATTCCGGCTGCTCGACTTCTGGAAATGTTCTGAACGGTCGAAGTACGCATGGAGAAGGGACAATTGCCTCCGCTTTTGAAGCCAGCCCCTGCCTGATTGTGGCTTTTTGTGTAACTCCATCGTCTCCGTATTCCTTTACGCTACCTGCTGTAACGGTCCCAGCGAATTTAAGAACCGCCGCCCGGTCAGTATCAGGATCTTCTATGAACATAGACTGAACAGCGATAAGCATCGTCTCGTTGTCAATGAACGAACCAAACGGAATCCTCGGTGTTTCGGCATTAGCGACGATCAGAGTCTCTCTCTCCCTGTCGCCATCCAGCCCTGAAAGAAATCTGACTTTTGTCGGGTCCACCACATGAACGAGGTATGGTACATCTTTTCTAGCTTCGCTGAACTTTGTAATATACTGCACAAGGCTGGAAAGTGTAGAAACTTGTAAGGGTTCCGCAATCCTCTCCTTCGGAACCCGGTTTAACCTTACCGTACTATAGTCTTCCCCATTCACATTTACGGTTATCGGCTGCTGCAGTTCCAGAATCCTGTCAATAGCTTCTTTAACCTGAATTATTCACGAAGCA
>DFIU01000026.1 GCA_002371465.1 Lachnospiraceae bacterium UBA3689
CTACTTGGGGGTAGCATATCAAAGCAGGTTCTTGCCTGGACCAGCCCTTATTAAAAAGTAAATATTCAGCGGTGAAGTCCCAGATCCGAGACAGTGTCCTTGTAGCATCTAAGATCTTCATCCAGATCTTTGTAGAGACTGATGTAGTAAGGATACATCTGGTCATAGACCCTGGCCCATTCCTCTGACGGCTCTACAATCTCCTTGATTTTCAGGATTTCATCTACAGCAGCGGCAATATCAGGGAAGAGACCGACTGAGTGACCGGCCATCAGGATATCTCCGAAGGGAACGTCACCGGATTTTTCATCCAGGACATAGATGGGCATGCGGAGCATAGAAGCTTTGATCCTGGTCCAGGTTGGGCTCTTGGCTCCCCCTCCGGTGATCCGGAGACTGCTGGCATGACCGCCGGCCCGATTGATCTCTGTCATGACATGGCGGAGAGAAAAGGCGGTGCCCTCAAAAACGGCCCGGGAGAAATCTTCATGCTGCGTGGACAGGGACATTCCGATAAACATACCGCGGGCGTGGGAGTTCCAAAGCGGAGCGCGTTCTCCCATAAGATAAGGGAAGAAGAGAACTCCGTTCGATCCGGCGGGGACGCTGGCAGCGAGCTCATTCATCACGGTGTAGGGGTCTGACTGCTGTGCCGCGGCAAGCTCAGCTTCTCTTTGGCCCAGACTGTCCAGATACCATTTGACAGCCGCGCCGGAGGTGCTGATCGGGGCATCAAAGACATAGGGAACACCGGGGATGGCGCAGGGCTTGGTTGTGACCGGAAGCCTCATATCACCACGTAAGGGACTTGCCACAAAGACAAGCGAGGAGGTTCCGGTGGATTCCGCCGCTTCTCCCTGGCGGCACAGACCGGTTGCGAATACCGAAGCGGCGGCATCGCTGCACCCGGCAATAACGGGAGTGCCGGCGGCAAGGCCGGTCTCTTTAGAAGCGGGAGCTGTGACTTGACCGATGACCTCCGTCGTCAGATATACCTGGGGAAGGAGGTCGTCGAAGCAGACGCCGACGGCATCCCCGATCTCCTTTGACCAGTTGAGAGTGTGGATCTCCATGCACTGACTCCGATTTGCCTGATCGACATCCATGGAGAAGACTCCTGTCAGATGGTAATTGATGTAGGAACTGCACTGCATGATCCGGTAGGTTTTGGCAAATAATTGGGGTTCGTGCCGACGGAACCAGAGGATTTTGTTGGGCAGGAAGCCGGCATCCGGCTGGCCGCCGGTAATCTCAGTGAACCGGTCGTGTCCTACAGCGGCTGAGATTTCGTGCATTTCTTCAGAGGATCTGACATCCATCCAGATCAGGGCATTGCGCAGGGGCTGACCGGTCTTGTCCACAGGCAGCATGGTTACAGTCTGTGAACTGACGGAGATGCCCTTTACCTGCTCCATAATCTGTGGGCCTGCCTTTGCTGATAATTCCTGGAAAACTTCGCGGGCATTCTTCCACCACTCATTTGCGTCTTCCTCGGCCATATCGGGACCCGGGACAAGCAATGTATTCCGCCGGGAGGCGGCTGCAATCTGATGACCATGGTTGTCTACGAGAATGGCTTTGACATTGGTCGTGCCGACATCCATGCCGATCAGATAACCTTCAACTGATTTCATGGGAAATTCCTCCTTGCCATTTGCCTTTGTTTATAACAGCGTGATTTCATCATATAGTTAGTCTTATCTTAGGGAATTTTTATGACAGGAAACAGAACATTTTCCACAAAAGTGCGTGAATTAGACAGATTACTGAAAAGTGTCATGTTTATGGGCTGATTTCTGCTACTATAGTTACAGAGGCAGCTCCACCCATGAAAACCGATCGACAGGCGGCTTACAGCAGATTGACAGGACCTGACCCTGATTAAGCTGATGCTGAAAGACTTGAATGGAAGAATCGGAACATAGGATCTTGGGGGCCCCGCTTTTTTGCTGAGTAAAAGAAAAGGAAAAGGCGGTAAGATCGGTATCCACTCCGGTCCCGGAGCATTTTACATAGGCCTCCTTGAGTGTCCACAGACGATAGAACCATTCCTGACGGAGAGCGGGCGTCCTTCCTCTAACTTGAAGGATCTGCTGCTCCGGTTCGGCAAGGGCACGGCGAATGAGAATCTCCGGGAAATAGCCGGGAAGCTCGGCGTCAATCCCGATCGGATGATGGTGAAAGGCACAGGCAGCCAGGCCCTTGCAGTGGGTGATATTAAAAAAGATTTCCGGATGATCCGGTAAAAAGGGTTTGCCGCCCGGCTTAAGCTGCACGAAATCAGGCGGAAGGTCCTTCGGGACAGAAAGACCAAAGAAGTTATTAAGCCCCGCTGCCAGCAGCTGGCGGCCAAGTCGATGCTCCTGGTTACTGACTGCGGTGACAGAGGAGGAAACTGGGGTATAATAGGTGTAATAAATGATTGGCATGATATCTCCCGGGCTTTTGCAGAGTCAGTTTAGTTAGGGTCAGTATATCATAGCATCAGAGGATTTGAGAGGGGCGGAGGCGACGATGTATCTGAAAAATAAAGAACGGACTTTGTACTATGAGGTGAGAGGAAAGGGAGCACCCCTCCTTCTGATTCACGGCGTTCTGACCGATGCGGGAACGTTTGAGACTGCGGCAGACCTCTTGTCCTCCTGCTTCCGTGTGATCACCTATGATCGGAGGGGAAACTCCCGCAGCAAGGGGGGAGATGAACAGGCCTTTTCCATGGAGGATCAGATCCGGGACATCCGGGATCTGCTGGATCAGGAGGAAGCGGATGAGGCCTATGTCGTTGGGGTAAGTGCAGGGGCCGTGATTGGCGAGCGCTTTGCGGAACGGTATCCAAAACGGGTCAGGCATCTGATTTTGTATGAGCCTGCGGTGATGTGGCTGATGATGCGGCATGATGAAGATTTTCGCAGATGGGCGCTGGAGATGCGGGATCTGGTGGACCGGAAGAAGTTTAATATGGCTCTCTTTCGCTTGGCCCAGCAGATCGGCACACACGATCGACGCAGTCCGGAAAAGACGGAGAGTCTCTCTCAAAGGGAATTGTCCAATACAAAATACGCCCTGGCGGTAGAGATTCCCTCCTTGTTTGACTATCAGCCCGACGTAGACTGGATGCGGTGCCATGCTGACCGGATTACAATTGCGGCAGGGGAGAAGAGTGGAGATACCGCCTATGTTCGCGCAGCTGAAGGGCTGGCAAGGGAACTTGGAAAGCGGACTCTCTATTTCCCCGGCAGCCACAATCTTCCCTATGACCTGCCCCAAGAGTTTGCGATTTGTGTCCTGGGCACCCTGACACTTGCAAATAGGTCAAAATAATGTGGTTCGCCTTGACTTTTTCCTTGATTGGTTAAGCCGGACAGGGGCATTTTGCCCTGGATTTTGGTGAGGACAAAGGATGAAGAAAACTGCCTGGGAAGGCATACTGTATCTGTATAGGAATAAATAGCAGAATTTCCCCTTAGACAGGCTGGGAGGTATGGATGAAATGATAAAATAGAGTCGATAGGTCCATATTGAATATTTTGACTTGTTGAGAAGAAATTAGCGCAAGCAATCATAATGAGAGGAGAAGAATATGAGGATACCAGAGATTCGTAAGGATGAGAGAGGAATACCGACTCTGTATGTAGACGATAGGCCCTTCTTTATTTATGGAGGAGAGCTGCATAATTCGGACACCAGTGATCCTGCTTATATGCAGCGGGCAGTCTGGCCGGCTTTAGAGGGGCTTCACATGAATACCGTTGTGGCTCCTGTCTACTGGGAGCTGATTGAGGACCAGCAGGGGACCTATGATTTTTCCCATGTGGATAGTCTGGTCCTACAGGCTAGGGAGCATGACTTGCATCTGGTTCTCCTCTGGTTTGGCCTGTGGAAAAACGCCGAGTCCATGTATGTTCCGGCTTGGATGAAGAAAGATACCGACCGGTATTTCCGGGTGCAGACCGTGGCTGGGGATCGCCTCAACACCATCTCTCCCCTCTGCCAGGAAGCCATTGACCGGGATGCGGCCTGCTTTAAGGAGCTGATGGCCCATCTTAAGGACCTCGACAGCGAGCATGGTACCGTTCTGATGCTTCAGGTGGAAAATGAGATTGGCGTTCTCGGCAGCGCAAGGGACTATGGTGACCAGGCCAATGAGCGATTTGAAGGGACAATTCCGGACCAGCTGGCGGCGGCAACGGGAAAACAGGGAACCTGGCAGGAGGCTTACGGAGCGGATGCAGAGGAGGCCTTCATGGCCTGGCACTTTGCCCGGGCGGTGGAGCAGATTACTTCAGCCGGAAGCAGGGAATATCCGCTGCCGATGTACGCCAATTCCTGGCTCAAGCAGTATCCCTGGTATCCGGGATCCTATCCGTCAGGGGGACCCGTGCCCCAGATGCAGGCCATCTGGCGGGTTGCAGCTCCCTCTATCAGCTTTTTTGCGCCGGACATCTATGTGCCTTACTGTGCGGAGGTCCTGGATGAATATGGAACAGCGGATAATCCCCTGTTCGTGCCGGAGATCCGGAAAGATGCGGTCACAGCCTCCTACTGCCTGTATGCCTTCGGCGCCAAAAACGCGATTGGCTACTCGCCGTTTGGGATTGAGGAGATCACGATGGATCCAGCCCTGGTGGACCGCCCTCCGATGGAGGTTATGATTGCCCTTAATATCGATCCCTCCGCCTTTGATATCGCGGGAAGTGCGGACCTTCTGTCCGCTACTTATGCAAAACTGCATGAGATGGAGCCTTTGTTACTTGAAAACCGGGGAACAGACCGGATGCAGTGCTTTGTCCGACACGGAGAGAACGACTATGGCACGCTTCTTCATTTCCGGGACCTGGATATCCGCGTCGCCTACGATCCGAGACAGAGCGGAAAGCCGCTGGCAGCGGGCCTGTTTTTGGAGAGGGACGGAAATGATTTCCTTTTGACCGGAATGATGTGCCGCGTAGAAGCTGCCGTCAAGCCGGGTGTCAACCGGAAGGTGGGAGTCCTTCGTATTGAGGAAGGTGAGATCCGTGACGGAAAATTCGTGAGGGCAAGGGTCCTGAATGGGGATGAACAGATGTCTGTCAGGTTCGGAGAGAAACTTAAGACCCTGCGGGTGCAGTGGTATACCTACTAAAGAAAAAGAATTACTTTGTCGCTAAGCTGGTTCTGCCTGCTTAAATGGTGGGCAGAGGAAGGAAGACGGCCGATTGAGCAGTTTTGTTGATTATATCCAGAAACATAAGAGATAGGAGAATGCTGATGTGGGAAACAGGCGAGGGATATAAACAGGCTGGGAATCATGCCCAGAATAGACAGGGAAATCTGGAAGGGCAGGACAATCGTGAAGGGGAGAAAAGCCATATGATCCATAATCCGATTATTCCGGGCTTTTATCCGGACCCCTCCATTGTGCGGGTTGGAGAAGACTATTATCTGGTCTGCTCCAGCTTTGAACTTTATCCGGGCATCCCGATTTTTCACAGCCGGGATCTGGCCAACTGGGAACAGATCGGCTATGTGATGACAAAGGAGAACGGCTTCCATGTGGGGGCCAATATCTATTCGGGTGGTGTCATGGCTCCCACCATTCGTTACCGGGACGGCGTCTTTTATGTGATCAACGCGAACTTTGGAGATCGAGGAAACTTTATTGTGACCGCTGCGGATCCGCGGGGGCCCTGGTCCGAGCCCCACTGGATTACGGATGTGCCGGATATTGACTGCTCTCTGTTTTTTGATCAGGACGGCAGCTGCTATCTCATAAGTCCGGGAGATGATCCCGATGCTGACAATGGCAGGGCCTTTTTCCTCACGCCCTACGACATCGAGGAATTTCACGTGGCAGGAGAGAGGAAAAAGATCTGGGACAGCGCGCTTAGGCGGGCCTGGGCGCCAGAGGCTCCGCACCTGTATCATATCGGAGATTACTACTACCTGCTCATTGCAGAGGGGGGGACGGAACATAACCACTCTGTGGCAGTCGCCCGTTCGCGGACCATCGATGGCTGGTATGAGGGAGATCCGGCGAACCCGGTTCTGACACACCGGAATCTCGGTTGGGAGTATCCGATCGAAAATGTCGGGCATGCGGATCTGGTGGACACCCCGTCCGGAAGATGGTACGCCGTGGAACTGGGCGTCAGAATCATGGGCGGACAGCATATGAACCTGGGCAGGGAAACTTTCATCTGCCCGGTCCAGTGGGAGCGGAACTGGCCGGTCTTCGCACCCGGGAGCGGAAAGATAAAGGACGTCCTTCCGGCCGACCCGGACCTGCCCTGGACGGAAGCTACGCCGGAGATGGCAAGGGATGATTTTGATTCCGCCACCCTGGATCTTTGCTGGAGTTTCTGGGGGACGCCCTACATGGATTTCTGGAAAATCGAAGATAGCTGCCTGAGCCTCAAATGCCTGCCAAGACCCCTGGCGAGGAAGCTAAGGCCGCTTGATTTCGAGCATGTGGACAGGAGCCGCGGTGACAATGTCAGCTTCCTGGGACGCAGGCTAAGGAGCAGAAGCTTCCGCTTCTCCTTTTCCATACGGTTTACGGCGCACGGGACCGAGTCTGCGGGCATGGTTGTCATGCAGGCGGCAAATCACCAGTATCGGCTGGAAAAGCGCTGCATAAAGGACAGACAGGCTCTGGTCCTGGTCCTCGCAACGACCGTTCAGAAGGGACTTCCCTTCCTGCCCGGTTATGAGAGCAGCACGACGGAGGAGACTCTGAAACAAAGCTATGTTGATGAGCTTCTGCCCGGTACAGGGGATGACGATGAGCTGATCTTCTCGCTGGCCGGGAAGGAGCAGGATTTTAGTTTCTTAGTGGGACCAGATGAGAACCAGCTGGTGGAATTTTATGTCCATGCGGATGGGCGCAGGATCAATCCGGAGGAGATCGGGGGCATGGTTGGCACTCTGGTTGGCATGTTTGCTTCCGGAAACGGTGAAGAGACCGAGAACCGGGCCGTTTTTGACTGGGCAGAGCTGAAAGAGATGACATGCTGATCTGCTTGCGCTTTTTTCTGCCTGTTTGTCATCTTCCTCAGAAAAAGGAAGAATTGACGATGGCATTTCGCGCATCCGGCGGAGGGCACAGAGGGTTTATGTAGAGCGGTTGTACAGAAAAATTGTACAAAAAGAAGAGGAGTCATACTATGAGAGAAACCTTGAGAGACATACAGAACAGGAGAAGCGTGAAACAGTACCGGAAGGACCAGGTTAAGGAGGAAGACCTGCAGGAAATTCTGCGAGCAGGTATGAATGCCCCGTCGGGCGGAAACCGCCAGTCCGCAGTCATGATTGTGGTACAGAACCGGGAGTGGATCGGCCGCCTCTGCCGGTTGAACGCGCAGATTGCCGGGGCACCGGAGGGCTTCGACGTCTTCTATGGGGCACCGACCGTCATTGTGGTTGCGGCTGACTCCGCTTCCCCGGACGCAGTCAAGGATGGCAGCCTGGTGATTGGCAATATGCTCAATGCTGCCTATGCCCTGGGCCTGGGTGGCAGATGGATCAACCGCGCGGACCGGATGCTGGAAGATCCGATCGGGAAAGAACTTCTTGATGAAGCGGGCTACAAAGGGGCTTATATCGGCGTCGGCTGCTGCATACTGGGCTATCCGGACGGAGAGCTTCCAGCGCCTATTGAACATAAGGCGGATTATTACCGGATCCTTCGATAAAGAGAGCAGGCAGGTTTTGACGACATGGACACAAAGGAAAAAAATCTGAATATGACGGAAGGGAATCCCTTTTCCCTGATTCTGCGGTTTGCGGTTCCTCTGTTTATTGGAAACATCTTTCAGCAGGTCTACAACATGGTGGACTCCATTGTGGTCGGTCAGTTTGTTGGAAAAAATGCACTGGCAGCGGTTGGCGGCTGTGGTTCGGCCTATAGTTTGATCATTGCCCTGGTCACTGGCTTTGCGACTGCCGCTTCTGTTCTGCTGGCTCAGGCCTTCGGCGGAGGAGATCCGGGACAGACGCAGCGGTCCTACACCACTTCTATCACGGTGATTTTAATGACAGGTGGGGCACTGACGGTCGTTGGATTGCTTGCAGCCCGCGGGCTTCTTACTCTGTTGGGAACACCGGCGGACGTCATGGGAGATGCTGTCATCTATTTGCGGACCATCTGTGGGGGGATTCTGGCGACCTGCCTCTACAACGCCCTGTCCTCCTGCCTCCGCGCTGTTGGCGATTCGACCACCCCGTTGGTTGCTCTGATCTTATCTTCTGTTGTCAATGTCGGCCTCGATCTGCTTTTTGTGATCGGCTTTAATCTTGGCGTCTTCGGCGTTGCGATTGCGACAGTTCTGGCCCAGATGATTGCGGGCCTTTTCTGTCTGGTCTGTGTCGTCCGCCGGACGGAGATTTTCCGGTTTGACCTGCAGTGCATGGATCGATCCATCACGAAAGAAGTCTTTCGGATTGGCTTCCCGGCGGCCTTTTCCTCGGCGATTGTCGTCGTTTCGTCCATGTGTATTCAGCGGGCAGTCAACCTGTTCGGGTCGGATGCTGCGGCAGCCTACGCGGCGGGCAACCGTACAGAACAGGCTTTTTTGTGCTTAAGTTATGCAATTGGCATGGCGGTAGGAACCTTCTGCGGACAGAATATCGGAGCCAGAAAGTATGACCGGGTTCGTGAAGGCATCCATTGCGGCGCCATTATCAACATTCTCTACTCTCTGATGATGGCTTTTTTGATGTTTGTCTTTGCTCCCCAGGTCCTGCGGATCTTTACGACAAGTTATGCGGTTGTGGAGATCGGTGTTCCGATGGTTCGGATTACGGCGGTATTTGCCCCGCTTCTGGGTTTTGTCTTTATTTTTCAGAACTTCCTGCGTAGTGCCTCAGATATTGTGCCGACGATCTGGATGAGTATATGTGAGATTACGGCAAGAAGTATCCTGCCCTTTGTTTTCTCGGCTGCCGCAGGTTATTTTGGAATCTGGTGGGCGACTCCGGTCGGCTGGGCGGGGTCTGCGCTGATCGGTTTTCTTCGCTACCAGGGAAATACCTGGAGAAAAAAGAGTGAGGCGTCGCTGGAGCGTATTTCTGTCTGAGATGACTGGAACTTACAGACTTTTGGTATAGTGGATCTTTATAGAGCGGATTTTCTAAGAATAGAGAGCGCACGTTGATAAGATGCATGCCCGTATGAGCGGGAGAAAGAGGAAATGGAACGATGAAGAATTATATATTTCCGTTCTTGTGGATGCGTGGGGAGCCGGAAGGGGTAATCCGGGAGGAGATGAGCCGGATTGATGCCTGCGGAATCGGAGCGGTCTGTCTGGAGGCCCGCCCTCACAAGGATTTCTGCGGTCCGGGCTGGTGGCATGATTTGGATATTGTCATTGATGAGGCGGTTCGCCGGAGGATGAAAATCTGGATTCTGGACGACAGGCATTTTCCGACTGGATACGCCAACGGCCTTCTGGATACCAAATACCCGGAGCGGAGAAAGAAATATCTTGCCTGCTCGGTCTGCGATATTTTTGGTGAGAAACGCCCCCACACCCTGAATGTGCGGAGGATGATGAAGCCGACGATCGGGTTCTGGCAGATCGGACAGCCGGTCGATGAAGAAGAACGAAAAAGCAATCGCCTGCTGGCCGTCCTTGCTGTGCGCTTTGCGGAAGGGAAGCTCTTCCATGAAGATGCTCTTGATCTCACCGATCAATATAAGGGCGGAGATAATCTGACCTTTACCCTTCCCGAGGGGCAGTGGCGGATACATGTCCTCTATACGACCCGTACGGACGGCGGCAATCCGTCCTACATCAACATGATCGATGCCGTTTCTGCCCATACGCAGATTGAGGGCGTCTATGAGGAGCATTACAAAAGATATGGGGACCTGTTCGGACCGGTGATAGCCGGATTTTTCTCTGACGAACCCCAGTTTGGCAATACGAATTCGCAGAATAGTGAGACCAGGCTGGGACAGCCGGGCATGCAGCTGCCCTGGAGCCAGGAGCTTGAGGAGATGCTGCGGGACCGGTACGGGACCAGCTGCCAGAAGGCGCTTCCCTTCCTGTTTGCAGAGGGAGAGGAGAGAGAGCTGACGCCCCAGATTCGCTATGACTACATGGACTGCGTCTCAAGACTCTATGAGAGGGACTTCTCTAAAACCATCGGGGACTGGTGTCATGCTCACGGAGTAGAGTATATCGGTCACGTCGTAGAGGACAACAGTGTCCACAGCCGCTTAGGCCTTGGCGCTGGACACTGGTTCCGTGCTATGGCAGGCCAGGATATGGCCGGTATCGACGCGATTGGGGGACAGGTGGTTTTTGGCGCCCCACTTGAGGAGCGAACGGGGATGGGAGATCTCCGGATGGACGGAGAATTCTTCCACTACACACTGGGCAAGCTTGGAGCGTCCGCCGGACACCTGGATCCCAAAAAAGGCGGTCGTACCATGTGTGAACTGTTTGGTGCCTACGGTTGGAATTTTGGCGTAAGGGACCAGAAGCGCCTGCTGGATCACCTGCTGGTCCGGGGAGTCAACCATCTCGTGCCGCACGCCTTTTCTATGGCAGAGTATCCGGACGCGGATTGTCCTCCACACTTTTACGCAAGGGGAAATAATCCCGAATTTCCTTTCTTCGCGGAGCTGATGAAGTATGGAAACCGCATGTGTGAGCTACTGAACGATGGAAGGCACGTCGCTTCAGTTGCTGTTCTGTATGATGGGGAGGCGGACTGGGCGGGGGACCGTATGCCCATGCAGAAAGTTTGTCGGACTCTCATGGAAAATCAGATCGATTTTGATATTGTAAGTCTGGATATGCTCAGCGACCTGCCTGCGGTCAATGGAAGCCTGGAGAATGGGGTCCTGACCATTCAGGATGTGAACTTTCATGCCCTCCTTATCCCCGGCGCAGACTATCTGCCGGAGAAGCTACTGCCCTTCGCCCAGCAGGATCCCACGTTTGAGATCTGGTTTGCAGATCAGCTGCCGGAGCGGCTTTTGATGGATGAAAGAAGGGAGGCACCCAAGGGTGATTCCTGGAAGTCCAGGTTCCGTGTCCTGCCCCTTAAGGAACTGGCTAACCAGATCCGTGTCAGAGGATGGAACCGCCTATCGGCAGAACCAGCCTTTCCAAGACTGGAAATCTATGAATATGTCCGAAATGGCGCCGGTCTGGTCATGCTGCATAATGCATCGGCGGAGCAAAGCTTTGAGGGAGATCTCACCCTTCCCTTTAAAGAGGCACCGGTTCTCTACGATGGCATGGGCGATGAGGTCTTTACCTTAAAGCCCAGACGGACGGCAGAGGGCTGTATGGTAACCATTGCGCTTGATCCAGGGGAAAGCTGCATCCTGGCAGAGAGGAAGGCTCTTATTGCAGAGAACTGTGCCTTAAAAGAGAGCGGCGGCTGGAAGCCCCTAAAGGCAAGAGAAAAAGAGGCCGAACGCGTTCTGGACATCAGTGAAGGCTGGGATGTCTCGGCTGTTCGGGCAAAGACCTACCCGGACTATCCGGCTGAAGACCAGGTTGCAGGCCTTAAACCCTACAGTGAGGATCATCCGGATTTTTCCGGTATGATCCGTTATCGTAAGCAAATTCAGCTGGAGCAGGAGCCGGATTCGGCTCTCCTTGAGGTTGATCATGTTTTTGATGTTATGCGGGTACGGGTGAATGGGCAGAAGATTGCCTGCAGGCTGACCCCGCCTTATGCCGTGGACCTGGGACCGCTTCTTCACGCCGGTGAAAATGAGCTGGAGATTGAGGTGGCGACGACACCGGCACGGGAGCAGAGCCGCTATCCGGCCGCCCCCTTTGATTTTACCTATGAGGCCAGTGATCCGACTGGAATGTACGGCAGGATCAGGCTGTATCTGTTTCCTAAGAAGTGAGGAAGACTGATGGCAAAAAGAGATCGTTTCAATGTTGAAATATATGATAAGGCGGACAGTGGTGAGCAGTTCCACCAGCAGGTGCTGTTGCTGTTCGTTCTGGAGGGCAGCCTGGAGGTCAAGGTTGAAAACAAGATCTCCCACCTGAAAGCAGAGGACCTTCTGGTCGTCAATGCCAATAAAACTTATGTGTCGCGAGCGGCGGACAATGTTCTCTACCTCGTGTTCTCTATTGATTTTTCTGTAGTATCAGAGGTCTTTCAGACTGGAGATGTCATCTTCTGGTGTGATTCTACCGTATCAGAGAATGAACGGTATGAAGACCTTCGCATCCTGGTGCGCCGGATGCTGA
Organism: Lachnospiraceae bacterium UBA3689; assembly: GCA_002371465.1. Taxonomy (GTDB): domain Bacteria; phylum Bacillota; class Clostridia; order Lachnospirales; family Lachnospiraceae; genus Chordicoccus. Next base: position 12,207 of record DFIU01000026.1, read on the forward strand.
ATCACTATATCGAGTCCGGCAGAAAACAGGATTCCTTTGGCTATCTAAGCGACTGTTACGCGATTTTGAACCAGCTGACGGCAAACTTTATGATCCGCACGGGGGAGATTACGGGCGGAGAAGAGCATGACCGCTATGGAGAGAGACTGAACCAGATCAATAACTACATCTATGCCAATTATAATCAGGCGATCAGTATGCGGGATCTGTCTGAGAAATTATACCTGTCAAACGGGTATCTGTCCCGTTTCTTTAAGAAGAACTACGGGGTGAGTTTTGTGACCTATCTGACCAATGTGCGTGTCTATCATGCCGCGGATGATCTGCTCTATACAGAGGCCCCGGTGACCCGGATTGCCTACAACAACGGCTTCACCTCAGCGGCCATGTTCAACAAGGCTTTTAAAAAGGCCTACGGAATCACACCATCGGAATTCCGCAAACGGGCGCTCCCCAAGAAAATGGAAAAGGAGAATCCGGAACACGAGAAGCAGATCACCAGAAGGCTGGAAAAGGTCCTGAACGGACATGCGGACCCAGGAGAGAGCAGTCAGAGAGTCAATGTGACGGCCGGTGAGTTTTCAGTAGAGGAGCAGACCCCGCTTGTACCCTACTGGGGCAAAATTATTAATTTTGGATCTGCTGCCAATCTCCTCCACTCATCTGTCCGGGAACATCTGCTGATTTTAAAAGAGGCCCTGGGCTTTGAGTATGTGCGGTTCTGGAATCTGTTCTCCAGGGAGTTGTATATTGATCCGGCACAGGAGACTTATAATTTCGCGCAGATTGATTCCATTCTGGATTTTATTCTGGAGCAGGGGATGAAACCCTTCATTGAGCTGGGGATGAAACCCAACCTGATCCATTATGAGATCGGAAGAATGTCGGGGGATGGTGATCAGGCGGGACAGATGGACGAGATCACGCTTGAAATGTGGACCAGAATGGTTGAAGCCTTTCTCCGCCATCTGTCCAATCGGTATGGACAGGATATATTGGACGGCTGGCAGATGGAACTTTGGTATGACGAGGACTGGAGGCGGAACCCAGAGAAATATAACTCCCGTTATATTGAGATGTTCTGCGAGACTTATCGACTGATTAAAAGCTGCAATGACCGGATCGCCTTCGGAGGTTACAGCATTCGGATGGATGCGGGCATGGAGCGGCGGCGGAATTTCCTGCTTGAACTCAACCAGGCGGCCTGCCGGCCTGATTTTATCAGCATCATGTACTACGGCTATGAGCGGGGCGGCGATGAACTGGACCGGTTTGCGAAGCAGACGACAGATAATGATGCCCTTCTCCACATGCTCTCGCGGGAAAAAAAACTGGTGGAAGAGTGCGGATTCGGAGATGTGCCCCTGTATTTGAATGAGTGGAACCTCACTCCCAGTGTCCGAAACTACATCAATGACACCACCTTCAAGGGGGCCTACATCGTCAAAAATGTTATTGATGTCTATGGATTGATTGATGCCATGGGATATGGGGCGGGAAGTGACCGGACCTATGCCTTTTATGATACATCGGAGATCCTCTTTGGAGGGGCGGGCCTCTTGACCAACGATGGAATTATGAAGCCCGCAGCCTTTGCCTTCGACTTTTTGAACCACAGACTCTTTCCCTACTATCTGGGAAAGACCCGCAACTATCTCGTCACAACGGATTTGCACGACAATTACGCCATCATCTGCCACAACCAGCAGCGGCTCAATTACAACTATTACCTGACCCCGGAGACCGCTCTTGAGCGGGACAGTATGTGGAAGTATTACGAGGGCCGCAGCCGGCTGAACATTCGCGTCCGCATCTCAGGCGCCTCCGACGGTGAGTATTCGATCAAGATCTATCGGATCAATGACCAGAACGGCAGCGTTTTGCGCATCTGGCAGGAGCTGGACTTTGAAAAGGAGCCTTCCAGAAACGATATCAAGTACTTCCGCCGTGCCTGTGAGCCCAATCTGACCATCAGTACGACGGAGGCTATCGGCGGTGTCCTGATGATCGAGGAACAGATGCAGCCCAATGAGATCGCGGTCATCCGCGTCCACAAGACCAGATAAGAATACCGGAGGAAACGATGAAAAAACAGGACGCAAACTACACAAAGAAACGATGGATCATCCTGTTTGCCTGCTGTCTGGCGAATCTCTGCCTTGGTTCCATTTATGCCTGGAGCGTCTTTGCCTCTCCCATGGCAGACTATCTGACCTCCCTAAGAGGAATGGCAATCACGACCGGCGACCTTGCGATTGTTTACACCGTGGCAAATGCCGTGGGTCCGATCACCATGATTACAGGCGGCTGGTTCAACGATCGCTTCGGACCGAAGAAAGTGATCTTTGTCGGCGGCGCTCTATTCGGGGCAGGTATGATCGCATCGAGTTTCGCTAATGGAATTGGGGCCCTGCTTGTGACCTATGGGCTTATGTGCGGGCTGGGTCTTGGGATGGCCTACGGCTGCACGATCAGCAGCTGTGTCAAATTTTTCCCCGATAAGCGCGGCCTTATTGGCGGCATTACGACAGCTGTCTACGGTTTTTCTTCCGTCATCCTTCCGCCTGTTGTTACGACCATCGTGCAGAGGGCGAGCGTTACGACTGCCTTTCGTTACGTCGGAATGGCCTTTCTGGTCATCATGACGATCTGCTCTCTTATTGTGGAACAATGTCCTGCGGGCTTTGTTCCGGAGGGATGGACGCCGCCCGCTGTGACGGACAGGAAGCAGGCCTCCCCTGACCAGGACTGGCGGGGGATGCTGAGAAGCCCGGTTTTTTATGTCATGCTGGTCCTTTTGATGTGCGGAGCCTTTTCCGGGATGATGATCATCTCGCAGGCCTCTGCCGTGGCCTCCGGTATGCTTGGCATGACAGCCGCAGCTGCCGGTGCTGTCGTTTCGGTTCTGGCTCTCTTTAACGCATGCGGCCGTCTCCTGGCAGGCTATATCTCTGATCGGATAGGGCGTATCAATACTCTGCTGATCTCCTGCATCCTGTCTTTCCTGGGACTTTTGCTGCTCGCTTTTGTCGGCAGCCGGATGCCGGCTTTCTATGGAGGAATCGCCCTCACCGGACTTTCTTTTGGGGCCTTCATGGGGGTCTATCCGGGCTTTACCGCCGACCAGTTCGGCGCAAAAAACAACAGCGTAAACTACGGTATCATGTTCATCGGTTTTGCCCTGGCCGGATTGTTCGGTCCTATGATTATGAAAAATATCTATGCTTCCGCCGGCAGCTACAACAGGGCCTTCCTTGTCGCCGCTGCCTTAAGCACCGTTGGAGCCTGCCTGACCTTTATTTGTCATCGGCTGACGAGAAGGAATTGAGGGAAATGTTGGAAACGTTGGAAACCTTATAATGTGCCATGCGGCACTGGATGAAAGGAGAGAAATAAGATGAGGATGGAAACTTTTGTATTAAACGAAGAACGCCAGGTTACCCTGACTGCTTACCTCCAGGAGGTCGGCGGAGAGTACCGCACGGTGACCAGAAGACCGGGAATTCTGATTCTGCCCGGAGGGGGCTACTCGTTCTGTTCGGATCGGGAAGCTGATCCGGTGGCTTTTCCCTTTTTAAAGGCGGGTTATGATGCCTTTATTCTCCGCTATTCGGTCAAGGAGGCGGCTAAGTGGCCGCAGCCCCTCAAGGATTACGATCAGACCATGGAGTTTATGCTGGCACATGCTAAGGAGTGGCACCTGCTGCCGGATAAGATCGCGGTAATTGGCTTCTCCGCAGGCGGTCATCTGGCGGGAGCGGCGGCGACCATGGCTGACCATCGGCCGGCAGCGGCCATTCTGGGTTACCCTGTTTTGAATGAGGATGTAAAGGGCTGCCTTGACTCAGCCCCTTCTGTGATTCCTTACGTGGATGAAAAGACCTGTCCCTGCTTCATCTTTGCAACCAGGACCGATACCGTTGTTCCGATTCAGAATACGATCGATATGGCTGCCGCATTGAACCGCAGCGGCATTTCCTTTGAGACCCACATCTATGCATTCGGACCTCACGGTTTCTCGACGGCGGATCATTCGGTGCAGAATCGAAACACGATTATTGCGGACCGGGTCAAAAACTGGGTAGAGGACAGCATAAGCTGGCTCAGGGATATGCTGGGGGATTTTGGTGACGGAGGTATGACAAAACCGGTCTGTAAGCCCCATGTTACAGACGACGGAGAGGCCTGGTTGTCCCTTGACTGTACGGTCAGCAGGCTGTTTGGCAATCCGGAAGCCAAGAAAATTCTGGCTCCGGTAATCGCCCAGATGAAAGAAAAAATTGAACCCTTTGCTCCGGAACTTACCTTTGAGGCGATGATGCAGATCCTTGGAAACATGAAACTTCGCGATCTTTTAAGTGAGCGTGAGATTGCAGTTGCGGACTTTGACCGGCTGGATGAGCAGCTCGGAAAGGTACCCAACATCTGAGAGGAACAGACGGTTCATGTTGGAATATGAGATTGAGCTTTTGAACTGGAAATCTGATATCGCAGAACAGGTAGAGGAACTGCGGATCTTTTACTTCCTGCGAGGTGGAGGAGATGTCCTGTTGTCTGGCAGGACCTTCCGGGCGGGGAAGAATGATATCTTTCTTGTCAATCACCAGGAGACCTGCCGGATCAGCATGGATCAGAATGTGATGGCAGCGGTACTTACAGTTGATTATTACCAGATGTGCCGGACTCTTGAGACGGATGAACTTCGATTTTCTTTGAACAGCTGTCTGAGCGGCAGCAGCTCCTGTCGAAAGATCGCAGCGGATATGCAGAAGCTGCTGCTGGCCTGGTCGGAGCAAAGGGGAGGCCACACTTATCGGGAACGCGCTGCCTTTTATATGGTGTTGGATATCCTGCAGGAGAAATTTCTGGCGAAAGAGAGTCTGGTCACTGGTCGATCTGAGTGCAGCCGAAGAGCCATGCACATGATCAGTTACATACGGCAGAATTACAGGAACGAGATCAGTCTGCGGGAGGTTGCTGCGGAGATCGGCTTGTCGACCTCTGCGGCCTCCCGCCTCTTTTTGCGTGAGACCGGGGAACATTTTGCCGTCTATACCAATTCCGTTCGCCTGCAGCACTTTGTGAAGGACCTTTTGCATACGGACTTTCCGGTGACAAAGATCGGCCTGGACAGCGGCTTTTCCAGTCCATCTGTATTGAACCGGGTGTTTCGGGAGCGCTATCAGATGTCGCCCTCCGAGTACCGGAGAAGAAATGCTTTACAGTCAGGCGAAGAGCGGAAGGAGATTCAGCAGAACTTCCGGGAGGCTATAAAGGAAGCCGGAGGGGGCAGTCGCCTTGTCGGGAATGAGCGGACTCTGGTGGAGGCAGATGTGAGGCAGAGTCGTCCCAACCGGAAGCGCAGGATTGAGATCCTGAACGGAGGCACCTTTTATCACCTGCGTTCTGCAGGCATGCAGCGGCAGATGACCGAGATTGCAGACCGGCTGCGGGTCCGCTATCTGCGTATGTGGAGTCCCTTCTCCAAGCAAATGATGGTGCTGGGAGACAAGGGAACCTATAATTTTTCTTTTCTGGATGAGATTCTGGATTTTTGCGTCGATCATCATTTAAAACCCTTTATTGACATGGGACAAAGGACAGACGCTGCGCTGGCCAATGAGCGGATGAGTATCTACGATTACAGCAGCGTGATTCCCTTTTCAAGTGAGATCGTCTGGCTGGAACTGGTCCGCAGCTTTGTTGCCCACTGCGTGCAGCGGTACGGCAAGGAGGAGGTGCTGGGCTGGGTCTTTGAGATTACCCTGTTTTTAAATGCTGAGCCCTACTATCAGACTGATCGTTACAGCATCAGCGGCGCTTATGCAAAGACCTTTCGTGCGATCCGGCAGGCTCTGCCCGGGGCAGTCATTGCGGGACCGGGACTTCCCGGAGACGGCGATGCGGAACTGGTGGAGGCCCTGGTAAAGCAGTTTTTGGACGCGAATTGCACCCCGGATATTTTTACCTGTATCTGTTTTCCATATGACAAAATCGGCGGCGATACCCAGGTGATTCACGTTGGAAAGCAGTCCTTTCATCGGATAGAGGACAGCGACTTCTTTACGAAAGAAATCGATATCCTGAAAGAAGCCCTGCGAAAATATGAATTTACCGGAAAGCTGATTGTCACCGAGTTGGGCTTTAGCATCGCGAATCGGAATTATATGCAGGACAGTGTCTACCGGGGTTGTTTCCTCCTGCAAAATGTATTGAGAAATTATGAAAAAGTGGATGATATCGGCATCTTTTACGCATCGGACCTGCTCAATGTCTTTTCCGATACGAGAGAGGTTCTCTCAGGATCTGGAGGAATTGTTTCGCGTTCTGGCATCCCGAAACCGGCCTTCTATGCCTTTGAATTTTTGAACACGATGGGAAGACTGAAACTGAAGCAGACGGACAGTTGCATTGTGACAGCGGAGACAGAGAATGAGATCCATATCCTGTGCTTCTCCTGTCAAAATCCTGGGACAGAATATTATCTGGCTGAGGAGAACTGCTACCGGCCTGGGGATATTCCTGACTTATTCCCCGAAGGGGAGGCGCATGAAATGCGCTTTGACCTGCACCTGCCGGGAGATGACGACCAATACCTGGTGCAGCAAAGAATCCTTAATAAGGAGAATGGGTCAGCCTTGAACAAATGGATTCAGTTTGGCTGTGAGAAGGAGCTGCCTCGAAGCGTTGTGAATTATCTTCGCCAGGTAGCCGTTCCTACGATACAGATCAGGCGGATGCGGGCAAAAAAGGGAAAACTGAACTTTTCGGTAGAATTGCAGCCAAATGAGATGCGGGAGATTACGATTTGCAGGGTCTGATCTTGAGCATTTGGCGGGAGATGCACGGAAATGCAATATAATTATTCTTTTTGTTGCATGTAAAACGAGTGCCTGAATAAAATGCAAATAGCAAGAAGAAATGTGTCAAAAAGGTCATGGAAACGAGCCTCCTTCTTCCTTAAAATGAAAGCTACATTCGTCAGCTAAGCAATCTTTAGCTGGTGAGAAAGCGATTCGTCATATTGATGCGAGGAGGAGAAGCAATGGCTGATTCAAAGGTAGCCTCTGCACAGCCGGCTGTGCAGGAAAAAACAAACTGGGGGTTAGGCGTTTTCTATGGACTTGGAGAAGTTGGTTCCCAGCTGTCCTGGTACATGATCAATACATATCTCACCATCTTTTATACCGATATTGTCGGCCTGTCGGCTACCGCCATCTCGGCGATTATGCTGATTGCCCGAATCTGGGATGCTGCCAACGATCCGATGATGGGAGCAATTGCGGACCGCACTCATACGAGATGGGGAAAGTTCCGTCCCTACCTGATGTTCGCTCCGCCCTTCCTTGCGGTCTTTAACTTGCTCACCTTCACCGTTTTCCCGGTCCAGGGATTTGCTAAGGTCCTGCTCTGTCTGATTTGCTACATCGGCGCGGGGATGGCTTACACTGCCATCTGTATCACCTACGGCGGTATCGTCAATCTGATTGCGCGTGATTCTCAGGTCCGCATGAATTACACATCCTGCCGGGCGATCGGTGGCAGCGTTATTCAGATGATCCTCTCTGCAGCAGCTATGCCGCTGATCCTCTACTTTGGTCACAGCAAAGTCCCGACAGCAAGAGGTTATTTCTGGACAACATTATGCTGCTCGATCCTTTTACTTCCCTGCTTCTGGGCCTGCGCGGCAAAGTGCAAGGAGACCGTCCATATTGATGCGCCTGCAGCAGAAAAGAGAAAGGTTCCGGTGGGCAAGGCCCTGCTGACCCTTTGCAGGAACAAGTATCTCATGATTACCGTCTTCTGTGTGTTTGCAGGAGCCATGGGAGCCATGGCGAGAATGTCTATGCTTGCTTTCTATTGCATCTACGTGGTTGGCAACCCGATGATGACTTCCGTGATCTTCCCGACGATGACGGCCATGCAGCTCGTCGGTAACTTTACCCTTCCCTGGGGAACCAAGACCTTCGGCAAGAAGGGATATATGCTGATCACGTCCTTCGTGCAGATCGCTGCTATGGTTCTGATGTATCTGGTCCCTGCAAACAACAAGGTCTTCCTGGTCCTGGTCAGTGCGCTGATCGGTCTTGCCATGTGCAATGCGAATATCTGCACCGGTATGCTGTCGGACTGCATCGAGTACGGCGACTGGAAGTACGGCATCCGCGAGGAGGGACTGACTTATTCCTTCATGAGCTTCGGCGTGAAGCTGGCAACGGCAATCACCGGCTCTGCAACCGTTTTGCTGCTTGCAAAGATCGGTTATGTGCCGAATGCGGAGCAGACAGAGACCGTCAAGCATGGGATCAATGTGCTGGTCAATCTCCTTCCGGCAGTGATTATCCTGATCTCGACCATTTCGATCTTCTTCTACAATCTGCCGAAGAAGAGAATGGATGAGATCGGTGCAGATCTGGATGCGAGAAATAAACAGGCAAAAGAGATGACTCTGGCAGAAGTTCAGTAAAAGTAATGAAGCAGAAAAGAGGGCTGTCACGCTTGTGGCAGCTCTTTTGCGCTACGCAGAGGAGGGAAAAGTTTGATGAGATTGCAGTTGACTGAGGACCAAAAAGAGCGGGTGGGAGATCTTCTCAAAGCGATGACGCTTAAGGAGAAGATTGGGCAGATGAATCAGGTGTCGCCGTCCATCGTCGGCGGGTTTGACGTTCCCTTTGAGGAACTGATCGAGATGATGACCGATGGTCGGATATCCCATGAGAAGTTCGAGGAGATCATGAAGACCGCTAAGCAGGATTTTCACGAAGACCAGATCCGGGACGGGAAGGTCGGGTCCCTGATGGTGCAGGATGCCAAAGAGGTGAATCGGCTGCAGAAAATTGCGGTTGAGGAGTCCAGACTGGGAATCCCCCTCATCTTCGGTCTTGATGTCATTCATGGCTTTCGGACCGTCTACCCGATCGCTATTGCAGAGGCAGGATCGTTTGATCCGGATCTGATGGAGAAAACAGCGGCTATGGCGGCTCGGGAATCCAGGTCAGCCGGCGTCGCCTGGCACTTTGCCCCCATGCTGGATATTGCCCGGGACGCCCGCTGGGGCAGAGTATCCGAAGGTCCGGGGCTGGACCCCTATCTGGCGTCGGTTTTTGCAAGAGCAAAGGTCCGGGGCTTACAGAATGACCGCAGTTCGACGGAACATTACGTCGCAGCCTGTCTGAAACACTACATCGGCTATGGAGCCTGTGAGAGCGGCCGGGATTACAACACGGTCAGCATGGCGATGCACCTGTTCTACAATACTTACTTGCGGCCCTTTGCGGCTGCTGTAGAGGAGGGGGCGGCGACCGTCATGGCCTCTTTCAATGACTTAAACGGGGTTCCCTGTACGGTCAACCCCTTTACCCTACGGACCATTTTAAAGGACTCTCTGGGCTTCCCTGGTTTTGTCGTCAGTGACGCCAATGCCGTCAGGGAGTGTGTCATCCACGGGATTGCCAAAGATGAGATAGATGCGGGGATCCAGGCTGTCAATGCCGGACTGGACATGGATATGGGGACCGGGATTTACAGCGGTCACCTCGCCCAGGCTCTTGCCGATGGAAAGATTTCGGAGGAGACCATCGATGAGGCTGTCCGCCGCATCCTGTCGGTCAAGATGTGGCTGGGACTCTTTGACCACCCCTATGTCAGTTCAGAGTGCGCTCGCCGCTACGATACCCTTCCCGAGGACCATCTGGCTTTGGCAAGGCGAGCTGCGGAGGAATCCATTGTTCTTTTGAAGAATGAGGGATCGCTGCTGCCGCTTGCCAGGGATCAGAAGATCTCTCTGGTCGGTACCCTGGCGGCAAGCCGCGAGGAGATCATCGGAGCCTGGGCCATGAGCTGGAGGAAAGAGGACTGTGTCTCCATCAGGGAAGGAATGGAGCAGGAGTTCCCCAATCTGCGCTACTTCCCCTGCGGAGGACCGGAGGGAGAGATCTGCAAGGCCGATGTGGACCAGGCTGCGTCTTATGGTGACGTGCTGGTTGCGGTGCTGGGGGAGACCGATGCCATGTCCGGCGAGGCCTCTTCCCGCGGGGATATCACCCTTCCGGGAAAGCAAAGAGATCTACTGCAGATGCTGCTAAAGACTGGAAAACCTGTCGTCCTGATTCTGATGAATGGCAGGCCTCTTGTCCTTGACTGGGAGGATGCCCACCTTCCGGCTATCGTAGAGGGTTGGCACCTGGGCGTGCAGATGGGACCTGCCATCGCAAGGGTACTTTCCGGCGCCGTTATGCCCCAGGGCAAGCTCTCTGCTGATTTTCCGGCTGCCGTTGGGCAGTGTCCGATTTATTACAATCATCCCAATACCGGACGGCCAGGGAGCCGGAGCAAGTTCACCTCCCGCTATCTCGATATTCCCTTTAAGCCCCTCTACCCGTTTGGCTTTGGTCTGACCTATACAAGCTTTGCCTACAGCAAGCTGGAGATCAGTGAGGGGGAGAAACAGCTGCAGATCCGGGCTGAGGTTCGGAATACCGGGGATAGGCGAGGAACGGAGACAGCCCTGCTCTTTATGCAGGATGTGACGGCCTCCCTTGTCCGCCCGGTCAGGGAACTGAAGGGCTTTCGGAAGATCACGCTCGATCCGGGGGAGAGCAGGACCATCTCTTTCAGGCTGCCCAAAAAGGAACTGGGCTTTTATGATAACGACGGTCACTTAAGGCTTGAGGATGGAGCCTTCCGCTTCTTTGTTGGGGGAAGCTCTGAGGCCGATCTGAGCGAGGAGGCAGAGATTACCTTCTGAAATGAGAAAGCAAGATTTGATTGAATTTTAAAAGAAAATGAAAAGACCTTTTATCTGTTGTCCAGTATCATATCTCTTGTAATCAATAAGGAAAACGCTTCTTCGTAATATTCGATTTTAGTTATACAGAAGCGGAATCACCGTATAAATGATTTCTTGATAGGGAGGATAAGATTATGATGAGAAATACTGGAAATACAGAAGAGAAGACATTTAGGCAGAATGCGGCTGAATACTTAAAGGAAGTTTTTCAGTCCTTCAGCAAAAATACAAGCTGCCTGTCATCCTATTTTGCATAACTTGCGAAATACTATAGAGATTGAATGAAAAATAGCCTGCCCCGATAGACATTGCTGCATAAGCGGTGCCTGCCGGGGCATTTTTTTGTATATTTTTTTGACTTTTCAAGAGACAATAGAGAAGAATCTGGTCAAAAAAAGGAAATGATTATGGTGCAGTTGTATGTATTGGAAGATGTCCGACCCTTTTAGAATGAAACTAACACAATCATGAAGCAACATGAAATAAGTAAGGAGATCAGTCATGAAGGTATTAGGTATTTCTTTTGGACGTGTAAATTCAAACTGTGACATCCTGACCAAAGAGGCCCTGTACAGCGCAAAGATGTACGCGCCAAATGTGGAGATCAAGTTTGTCAACACTATGAAATTAAAGATTGGCCGCTGCATCGGATGCGGGGCCTGCTCCACGGCTTTGGAGAAGGGGAAGGACAATGCATGCGTGGTCAAGGATGATTTCCAGTATCTGGAGAACCTTTGCAGAGAGGCCGATGCCATCATCGTATCTGCCCCGGTATACGTCCTGCAGCCGGTCGGCCAGCTCAAGAACTTCACGGACCGCTATGCCTGCAGACATGATATCTCCGCAATTCCCTATGTGCTGGACAGACGCAGAAGAGGCGAGGCGCCTGGCGATCCGGATGACTTCCCGATGGAAAGACTTCGCCAGAAGCCGGTGGCTTATTTCGCTGTGGGCGGGGCAAGAACTCCGGACTGGACCTCTATGGGAACAGCGGGGATGCATCTGTTTGGCCTATCTGAAGGGATGAGGGTCATTTCCAACTATAATGCCAATGACATGGGCCACATCGGCAATCCTCTTCTGGATCAGAAGATGATGGATGACGTTCACGAGATCGGATGGAGAGTGGCAGCTGCCGTCGACCTTCCGGCTGATCAGATTCCGTATTATGGAAAAGATGGGGACCAGGGAACCTGTCCGGTCTGCCACCAGAACCTCCTTATGGTCAACGGAACGACAACGGTCACCTGCCCCCTGTGTGGGATACATGGAAAGATCTCCATCGAGGGAGAGAAACTCGTTGTCGACTTCCCCAAGGAGGAGCAGGAGCGCGCAAGAGGTACCTTCAAGGGGCTGCGGGAACATACCGCTGAGATTCAGAGTTTTGGCGCAATTGTCGCTCCCAAGATCATGGCTAATAAGGACCGCTTAGATGGACTCATGAAGAGAATCAAAGAGTTCCATGACGATTGGACTGAATAAAGTGTGACGGATAGAGGCATCCCTTCGGGGGTGCCTTTTTGCGTCTTGACAGGGAAGTGAAATGAACAAAATTCAGGAATCTGTTCGATTGCGACAAAAGATAAGGAATTGTACTGGTTTTAAGTGAAACGCTGGGGTAGTTTTTTATATAAAGTCACAAGAGGGACTGACCATGAAATGAGAAAGGGGCAGAATATGAGCTATAACTTTTTTATCAGCAGCAACATTATCTTTGGCAAGGGATCTGTAGCCGAACTTCCGGGCCTGATTCAAAAACACGGCCTGAAAAAGATCATGGTTGTCTATGACGGCGGCGTGAAGGCAGCTGGGATCGCGGACCAGATCGTGGACCAGGTAAAGGCAAGTGGGGCGGACTACGTAATTTTTGACGGGGTCATTCCGAACCCGACCAACCAGGTCGTTGAGCAGGCTGCCGCACTGGCCAAAGATGAAGAAGTGCAGGGCTTTGTCGCCGTAGGCGGCGGCAGCAGCATCGATCTGGCCAAGGCGGTCAATGTACTGATGACCAATCCTGGAAAGATTGAAGATTACGGCGGTGTGGGGCAGGTGAAACATGATCTCCTTCCCCTGATTGCGGTACCGACGACCGCGGGGACTTCCAGCGAGATCACCAATGTAAGCGCCCTGATTGATACCGAAAAAGTAGTTAAATATGTCGTGATCGACAACCGTCTGGTCGCATCTGATGTCATCTGCGATCCCGAGTTCACAAGGACGATGCCTGTCTCCGTGACTGCAGCAACAGGAATGGATGCCATCACGCATGCCGTAGAGAGCTACATTTCCAATATGGCCAATCCCCTTACAGAATATAATTCTCTGCAGGGGCTGTCGATTCTCTACAGGAATCTGCCGAAAGCCGTGGAGAATGGGGAGGATATGGAGGCCCGTGAGCAGATGATGCTGGGCTGCATCATCACCGGCTTTGGTTTCTCCAACGCAAATCTGGGCCTTAATCACGCGATTGCCCATACTTTGAGCGCTCACTTCGGTCTGGCCCATGGCATGGCTAATGCCTGCGTGCTGCCCTATGTAATGGCCTTCAACGCTGAGGCTTGCCCGGAGAAGATGGTTGAGATGGCCAGCACAATCGGGATCGCACCGACCGGAGATATGGAAAAGGATCAGTATCTTCTTTCTGAGGCTCTGCTGGAAATGACCCGGAAACTTCATATCCGCACCTTAAGCGAGCAGAATATCAAGCGCGAAGACTTTGATATGCTGGCTGGAGAAGTTCTGAAGGAAGTTCCTCTTCAGTTCAACCCAAGGCAGGGCGTGACGAAAGAAGACGTCATCGGAATTCTGGAGAAGGCATATTGAGTATGAGTAAAGAAAAGAAATTTCGTATCATTCTGTCGATTGTTGGAATTTCCTTCATCCAGGGTCTGCAGTTTTCCACCTCTCCGGTACTGAATCAGATTCAGAGCCACTATCCGACCGTAAATGTCAGTCTGGTCCAAATGCTGATCACAGCACCTGCCTTTGTGGCGATTGTTTTTGCTCTGCTCTCGGGTGTGCTGGTTTTAAAGTTCAGCAAGCGGGCCATGCTGATTTTTGCGGCGCTCCTGTCCGGAATCGTCGGACTGCTCCCCTTTGCTGCTGATTCCTTTGCCCTGCTCTTTGCCTGCCGGGCTATCTACGGCATTTCCCTGGGCCTTGCTACCGCTCTCAATACGGCGGTTGTAGCAGAGTGGTTCGAGGGGAAGGAACGCGTGCAGGTCATGGGGATCCAGGCGGCAAGCGTCGGGACTGGTATGGTAATCGTCACAACGATTGGCGGAATCCTTGGTTCCCACGGCTTCCGGACCTCCTATCTGATCAACCTGCTCGGTTTTATCTGTTTTGCGCTGATCGCCTTGAACCTGCCTGCATCAGAAAAAAGAGAAGAGAAGGGGCAGGAGAGTGGGAAGATCCGTCTCAACGCCAAGGTTTTCGGAATTTCCACAGTGGCCTTCTTTGAATGGCTGTTCCTGATTACCTTTACGACCAACATCTCCATGCATCTTGGAGGCAGTCTGGCTGGGAGCAGCGGTGTGTCCGGCGCTCTGACCGGCATCTTCTCCGCGGCTCAGATCGTCATTGGTCTTCTACTGGGACTTGTCACAAAGCTGACAGGCCGGTACACCATGCCGGCAGCCATGCTGTGCTTCTCCGCCGGTGCGGTTTTGCTGGTTCTCTTTCCGACCAGTTTTCCGCTTATGGCAATTGGCTCCATCCTCTGCGGATTCTCGCAGGGCATCTTCATTCCGACCGGTATGGTGGGGGTTTCCAACGCGGTCGCTCCGATTGCGGCGGCGCTGGCGGCCGGTATCTTTACCTGCTTCCAGGATGTTGCCCAGACCGTGTCGCCCTTCATTTTAAATGCGGCTTCCCGGACCATCTTCGGTGCTGTCACCCCTATGCATGTCTATCAGATCGCGGCGATCGGGATGGCAGCAGCGGCTGTTATTACAGCTGTGGTTATCGGCTTAGCAGGCAGCAAGGACCAAAAGTCAGCCGCGGCATAAAAAAGACCGCGCTGTCGGTCCATCAGGCAACTGAAGCAGAAACTATAAAATATAAATACAATTCATCCATACAAACCTATCACGAATAAGGAGGATCAATCATGACAAAGAAGACAATGGCACTTTGTACAAAGCTCCCGGAGCAGGAACTGGAAAAGCTCAAAGGGGTGTGTGATATCACCATCTGCGGAGAATTAAAGCACGGCAAGGGAAATGCACCCGAGGAGCTTGTCCGCGAGGAGTGCATGGGCAAGGAACTGGTTGTGCTGGGAGATGAGTATGCAGGCACAGATACCATCCATGCCTGGCTGGACTCTGGCATGAAGTTTATCGGCGTGGCAAAGGGAACGCCGGCGACGGTTGATTTTGAAGCCATTCGCGAGGGCGGCCTGGATCTGCACTACACACCCGGAAGAAACCGTGTGGCAGTTGCTGAATTTGCTATGGGAATGATGATTGCCATGGCAAGACATCTGGCCCTTTCCGCCGAAGGTCTGCACAAGGGCGATCACTGTGGCCCGGCAAAAGAGAATATCTATGATGTCCCGGATGTGAAGAATGTAACCTTTGGTCCTCTGGATGAAAAGCATCCCTTCATGGATTATGGCATCGGCTTTGAACTCTACGGCAAGACGCTGGGCATTGCCGGCTATGGAGCAATTGGCCGTGAAGTTGCGGTTCGCGCGATGGCCTTTGGCATGAAGGTCCTTGCTTACGATCCCTACCTGGATGCGGCAAAGATTGAGGCGGACGGAGCAGTTCCTGCGGATTTGGACACTATGCTGGCTCAGTCGGATATCGTCAGCGTGCATCTTCCTGTTCTGCCTTCTACCCGGGTTTCCGTCAATAAGGATTGGTTCAGCAAGATGAAGAAGACCGCCTATCTCCTCAATACGGCAAGAGCGGCAGTCATTGACCAGAAGGATTTTGTAGAAGCCCTGCAGTCCGGTGAGATTGCCGGAGCGGCAACGGATGTGTACTGGGAGGAACCGGTTCCGGTCAATCATCCGCTTCTTCAGATGAGAAACGTCCTTTGCACCCCCCATATGGCAGGTCTGACAACCGACGTAGACGGTTGGTCAGGTCGGATGATGGCGGAAGAAATCGACGCCTATCTGAACGGAGAAAAGGGAAAATATCTCTGGAAAACCAGAGCTTAAGGATCATAAAAGGCAGGGAGGCTATGTAATGGGAGCAAGAACATACCAGGGAAAAGAGAGATATCCACATCTGCTGTCGCCGATCCGTATTGGGAATCTCCGGCTGAAGAACCGCATCATTGCGGCACCGTCAAGTCCGGGCATGATCGATACTAATGGCCACATGACGCACGCCATGCAGGCCTACCTGGAGACAAAGGCCAAGGGCGGTGCAGCTGTCGTCACCTACGGAGAGTCAATCGTACATTCCACGACGGGCAAGCAGCACAATATGCAGATGCAGCTGGATTCCTACGGCAATCGCCAGGGCTTAAAGGAGTGCGCAGAGGCTATTCACCGGGCGGGGGCATACGCGAATATTCAACTGTCCCACGGCGGAAAATACGCGGGCCTGGCCAGCGTCGGTGGTGACGAAGACAAGGAAGGCCGGATCGCCTATGGTCCGAGTCATGAGATCACCCCTGTCGGCGAGGTACAGGAGATGCCGCGGGAATTGATCTATGAGATCATTGAATCCTATGGCAAAGGTGCGGCACTGGTCAAGGACTGCGGCTTTGATATGGTCCAGGTCCATGCGGCTCATGGCTGGCTGTTCTCCCAGTTCCTTTCACCGGTGATGAATAAGAGAACCGATGAATTCGGCGGAAGCCTGGAAAACCGGGCCCGCTTCCTGTTGCTGGCTCTTGATGCCGTGCGGAAGGCCGTCGGTCCCAGATTCCCGATCGAGATCCGGCTGTCGGGCGACGACATGATGAAGAATGGTCTGGGCGAAAAAGACTGTATCGAAGTGGCTAAGATGGTGGACGATAAAGTCGACCTGATCAATGTCTCCTGCGGCAATCACGAGGACCCGGAGATGTTCTGCCGGACTCATCCGTCCGCTTTCTGGCCGCGCGGCGTAAATGTCTATCTGGCTGCCGGCATCAAAAAGCATGTAAAGACTCCGGTGGCCTGTGTGGGGTCCCTCAATGATCCTGCCCAGATGGAACACATCATCGCTTCCGGCCAGGCTGATATCGTGGAACTGGGCAGGGCGCTGGTTGCGGATCCGGAAATTCCCAATAAGGCGATGCATGACCAGGCCGATGATATCACCCCCTGCCTGCGCTGCTATGAATGCTTCGGCGAGATTGTCAAAAGTGAGATGATCAAGTGTACGGTGAACCCGATCATCGGCCACGAGCTGGAAGAAAAATACGGACACAAGGCGCCTGAGCGGAGCAAGAAGGTTCTTATTGTCGGCGGCGGACCGGGTGGAATGGAGGCGGCGATCGTTGCCTCCAGCCGCGGACATGAGGTGACCCTCTGTGAGAAATCTTCTGTCCTCGGAGGTAACCTGCATCCCGCAGGAGCAGCCTATTTTAAGGAAGATATCGTCAAGCTGACCGGTGTCCTCGAAAGAAGACTGAAGAGATCAGGCGCAAAGGTGATGCTGAATACGGAAGTTACGCCGGATCTGATTCGGGAGTTGAATCCGGACGCCCTCATCGTCGCGATCGGCTCCAGGGAGTGGAAACCGGGCTTTATTCCGGGCATTGACCGTCCCAATGTCGTGATGGCGATCGACGCGGAGATGCATCCGGAGAAGTTGGGCAGAAAGGTCGTGATCATGGGCGGAGGTCTTGTCGGCGGCGAAGCTGCCATCAGTTTCCGTCATGAGGGTCACGATGTCACAATCGTCGAGATGAAGGACAAGATCGCCGGAGAGGTCAACAGCTTCTATCGGGGAGGCCTGATGCCTCAGATTGAGAAGGCGGCGACCTGCTGTGTCAACACGACCGTGAAGGAGATTCTGCCGGATGGAGTTCGTGTAAGCCGCGATGGAGAAGAATTTGTGATTCAGGCAGATACCGTTGTCTGCGCTCTGGGTTTCAGAACCGATGATCAGACCGTCGACGCGCTTACAGCAGAGGTTGATGAGAACTATATTATTGGCGATTGCAGGAATGTGGGGATTATCTATCATGCGATGAGCCAGGCTTATGATGCGGCGATGATGCTGTAATCAGCAGGTGAATCATACAAATCAAAGAAAAATGTTGTGTTCTTTACCTGATGGACTTGCTATGCTGGTAACAGAAAGTCAATCAATGTGATATCGCACTTGTGGGAGCAAGCCGTTGGCTTACGCCGCTCCCGCACAGTGCCTGGAAACATAGCAGAAACAGGAGGTAATTAAGTTATGAAATATGAAAAGATCAGAAAGGTTGTCCTGGAGGCAATCCAGACTGCCGTTGAGCAGGGGCTTGTCCACGGTACATCTGGCAATATTGCCCTTCGGGACGATGAGGATGATGTCGTAGCGATCACGCCCAGTGGTATTTCCTACACAACCATGACGGCGGAAGATATCGCAATCGTGGACCTGAACGGAAAGTGGCTGGACGGTCCCTACAAGCCATCATCTGAGACCCCCATGCATACGGCTGTACTTCGCGCAAGACCGGACATCAAGGCAACCGTTCATACCCATGCCATGTTTGCAACCATTATGGCCATGGGAGAGGACAATGAACTTCGCCCCATCACCCCGCCCCAGTGTGAGTTCACTCCTGTTCGGATCGTTCCCTTTACCATGCCGGGTTCCGACGATGTAGCGGAGAAGGTTGTAAAGGCGATCGGCAGCGACGGAAGGTCGGTCCTGATTAAGAACCACGGCATGTTCTCCTGCGGCAAGGATATGAAGGCTGCCATGGCTGCAGCAACGTATACCGAGGAGATGGCAGTTACAACATACTATGCGAAACTGCTGGGCAACTATGAGCCCATGCCCAAGGAAGCGGAAGAAGCTATGAAGGCCCTGATCGCAGCCGATCAGGCAGTATAAAGCGTCATAGGTCCCTTATTTAGAGCGAATCAATAGAAACTGATAGAGGAGGATTTCCAGGATGAACAGAGATGAAGTAGTTAGTAAGCTGATCGAGTATGCGGCGATGGCCTTCAATAAGGATGCCGCTTCCATTCATGAGGATACCGCGATCGCTGATGAGCTTGGCGTTCAGTCCGCTCAGCGCGTCGCCATGACGGCTTCCATCGAGAATGATTACGATGTCATGATCCCGGTTGCAAGATTTGCCAACTATAAGACGATCGGCGATCTCGCCGACTATATTATGGAGGAGGCTTAAGCGCGGATGGAAGTAAAAATCAACAAGAATATGAGAAGCGTCTCCATTGTTGGGATCGGCGCAACTCCGTTCTTTAATGGTGTGGAAAATGAGACCTACAGGGGTCTTTCTAACGGAGAACTCTTCGGTCACGCAGCCCTGGATGCGATGAAAGATGCCGGCATCCAGCCCAAGGATGTCCAGTTCTTCTTCCACGGTTCTGCAAACCCCTATGTGCTGAACCACTGCATTACGCCGAATATTCAGGTTGCAGACTGGTGCGGTATGCGTGGAAAGGGGTCTATCTCTCACTCCGAGGCCTGCTGCACAGGTTATATCGCACTGGAAGAAGCGGTCTTTGCTGTTGCGAGCGGCGCTTATGATGTCGTGCTGACTGGAGCTGCTGATCAGGCAACCAGTATGCCGGACGGCAATACACCGGCTCATCGCCGTGTACCCATGACATCCGAGGTCCTCTTCCCGGATCTGGATTCGATTTTTGATGCTGCCTATGGCAGATACCTGGGTGGCGGTCCCGGCATGAACCACGACGACTGGATCAACTATTATGCTCATGAGTATAATTTCAGCAAGGAGTTCATTGATGATGTCCTTGCCCATCAGGCTTATCATTTCCGTCGGGCGGCAACGCTCTGTCCGAGAGCAATCCGCAGAAAGCCTTATGAGGAGATTGCGAAGGAAGCGGGGTATGATGATGTCTGGGAATATATGAAGTCCCCCCACAACCCCAAGATGACCCAGTATCTGCGGACATCCAGCGACTCCTGTGTGGCGGATGGCGCGGGCGCCTGCATCGTTGTGCCGACCGAGATCGCACACAAGTTTACCGATAAGCCGGTCAAGGTCCTTGGCATTGGTGCATCGGTTCTGGATGCGATTGTTCCCCATCTTGAAAAGAAGGCAACTGCTGAGGCGGCCCGTCAGGTCTATGAACTGACCGGTCTTACTGCAGATGATATGGATATCCTTTATGTCAATGACTTTATCGGATCTTCAGCCTTCCTTGCTGCTGAAGAAGTTGGTTATCTGCCCAAGGGCGAGGGCTGGAAGTATGTCCTGGATGGCAGTATTGCTTACGATGGCGACAAGCCGATCAACACAAACGGCGGCCGTACTTCCTATGGTCATGCAATGGCTGCATCTGGTATGGCGGATGTCTTCGAGGCGGTAACCCAGATGCGCGGCGAAGCCGGCGAGCGCCAGGTCAAGAAACTTCCGAAGCATGTACTCCTGAGAGGATTTGGCGGAGGACAGAATGTCCGCTGCATCATTTTGGAATCCGATTTTTGATTGAGTAGAAGACCTGCAGGAGGCTGAGAAAAATGGTTAGTCAGAAGATTAAAACGGAAGAGTTTTGGAATCCGGAACATGTCGTTGAAAAGTTCTGGAATGGGTTAAAAGAGGGCGTGATTTACGCCAAGAAATGTTCTAATTGCGGAGCGGTTGAATTCCCGCCCCACCTTGCCTGCAATACCTGCGGCTATCCGGAAACGGAATGGATTCAGCTGACAGGTAAGGGCAAGCTGAAAAGTTTTGTCTTTACCGGGGTCCTCAACGCCCGTCTTGAGCTGGAGGATCGGGGCCTTAAGTATGTCTGCGGAGAAGTGGAGCTGGATGAAGGTCCTTCCCTCAACGCAGTCATTCTGGGTATCAATAAGAAGAAGGGCCGTGAGATTGAGGACAAACTCCCGGTACGTGTACGCCCCGTATTCTATGATATGGGCGAGTACACCACCCTGTTTTTTGAGCTGGACGAGTAAGACAGCAGTTCATCACAAAATAGACAGACAGCGGATTCTCCTGGAGGGGGAGAGTCCGCTGTCTGTTTGTTTTGTGATTGGTGAGATTAGGGATGGGGCGGGATTTTAGATATCTTCATCACGCAGCGGCTTTGGAACTTTGAGGAAGGGACGCTGAGGATGCCAGAAAATGTAAGGGTGATCGTAGCCCACATCCTCCGCAGCAATGTGTCTGCGGAAAAGTCCCTCCTTCTCGTCTCGGTCAAGCATTTTCTCAAAATTAAGATGCCGGACGCCAAGATCCCGTTGTACCTGCTCCTCCATGGGCGGATCGGTTCGAATGGCTCCAAAGGGGCAGATCATGTAGCAGTAGGAACATTCGTGGCAGTCGTCGCACATATTTCCGCGGTTCCCAAACACCTGCGGTGTTTGGGACAGATCAATGTAGCCCATAGTACAGTTGTCCATGCACAGATGGCAGGAAGGATAGTGGCATTTCTCCGGATCGCGGATAAAATTGCCTTGAGGATTATCCGGATTGGCAAACATCGTGCTGGCAAGGAGGGCCTGCTCCGTTACCTTGTCATTGATCTCAGGATCCGTATAGCAGAGATCCGTCTGACCTGCAGCAATCTTGGGACTGTTTTCGGCCATCTCCCTTCCGAAGGACTCTGCTTCGGCAAAGTCCTGTTCATCCGGGTGGCCCACTGTGTAGTAGGGCTTTGGCATGCCGGGCATCGCTACATCGCCGTACCAGCCTTTGTAACCGATTACCACAGCAGATTTGCTCTTAATGACGGGGAGAACAACCGGGAAGTAGAGGTGAGGCAGAGTTCCATGGGTATTGAATACAAAGAACTGCCGACCGTGCTGGTCGGGCATATCGTCGATAAATTTGTGCATATTCGGGGTATCCACCTTCCAGACAGGGCTTCCGATGCCGATTAAGTCATAGTCCTCCAACATTTCATAGGTTGCCTCCTTCAGGGGACATACATGAATGTATGCACCGGTGCTTTTGATACCACGTGCGATATGTTTGGCGATTTCCTGCGTGTTTCCAGACTGCGAATAATAAATCAATAACACTCTCATAACTTCCTCCTCTGCGAATAAGTTTGCTTTTAACGATTGTAACAGAAATAAATCTATCTGTTTGTTAGTTCAGTTTCGACAGCTGACAGTAGAAACTGCCAATAAAACGGCTGTCTTTAGGGGAAATGGAGGCAAATACAATTCGGCGAATCAGCTTCCGGTTGATCCATGGAACCTCTTTATTCAGCGTATAATCTAAAAAGACTGTCTGGGGAACTGAGCCATCCAGAAAATAACAGAACAGCATATCCTCCTGTGGAAAGCCGTATCGCATCTGCTTCTCATCCATCATATGATGGATGTATCCCTTTTTTACCAGCAGGTCTGCCATTTCTATGAGCAAGGACCGGATGTCCTTTCCCTGCATTTTTTGAACACGAAGCTCATTTGGAAAATAGCTCTCCAGTGGATAAGCAAGTTTGGGGAATCTGATCGTAAGTTCCACTTCTTCCAGAGCGGAATTGATTTTTTGGATGTCCTTGGGCCGGAGGACGGGAGCTAATGTTACGACCGAGGAGGATTCATACCAGGTCTTTGTATCAGCCAAAGTTGTGAGTATCATGGAAGGACGCATCTCTGCCGCTTTTTTGATGTCATGTGGAGTGACCCATCCGATCAATTTCATCCTATCCCCAAACATTAAGCTAATTGATTCCATCAGATAGGCTGCCATCGTTGTGTCCAATCCGGTAACGAGGAGGGCTGTCATCTGTCTTTGATCAGTGTCGGCCCTTCGCACCCATGCCGCAGCCAGAATTGGAATCATGTGGCCCATTTCTTCCATGCGGCTTTTATAATGGAAGATACCTTCCAATTTCCATTCCAAATAACGATCAATGTCTCCCAGAAAGGGGTACTTCTTTTCGATATCATGATAGTAAAATCTCATATTGCTGGTCAGCGCTACCATGTGAAACCGATATTTACGGATTTCGCAGCAAAGTTGGCGGTAAAAAATCTGATCTCCAGAAAAATCGAGGCCATATTCCGCCTTTAAATCTCTGAGGAGACTGTCTGTAAGCTGTACCTCTTCCTCTGTCAGCTCGCCGTCGGTAAGGGCATTATTGCAGTGATGGAAGACCGATAAAGATTCTGCAAACCACGCATAGTCCCCATCATACGGCTTCATCTTTGTGAATAAGGGGATCTGATCTAAGATTTTCTTTGCCCGCGCAAGCTCAAGCACAATGCTGTCATTGAGATTTCCTTCATAAAGATGATGGTTCTGCAGGTTTCTGGTGTAAATCAACAGCACGGATAAGGTCAGGTAAGCAAATTGAAACTCATCCAGCAAAATGCCGCTTTTATGGAGGACACTCTGCAGGACCTGATGAATCGGCTCCAGATATTCGATCCCTTCCAGCCAGGGATTGTCCTGAATGCCTTGCAGGGAGTTGAAATCCCACATCTCCAAAAACAGGTGCAGCAGAATATTCCTCTTCTTCAGCTCATCATCCTCCATGATCAGAGTATTTTTATGAATCTTCAGGTTGATATAGGGCTCATTCTTACACACCTTTTCCTGGATGATTTTCAAATCGCTCTCCAAAGTAGAACGACTGATATACAGCTCATCCTCAATATCACAGAGATCCACACTGTCATCAGTATCAATTAACTGCAGGAGGATGTAGTGGATGCGATCATCTCTGGAAACTGCCTTATCCATAGAAGCCATCAGCTGGCTAAACAGTCTGCGGTTGTCATTTTGCAGTCCATATCCCCGCCCATAATAGGAAAGTATCTGAATGCCGCTTCGCGCCAGTGCGTCATTGATGTGAGTGACTTCAGTGCGCAGGGTCCGGGTCGATACCCGAAGTTTATCGGCCAGAACGGAACCGGACACGACATCTGCACTGCTGCTCAGGATATCCAGTATTTTCTTTTGCCTGGTACTCAAGGAAATCATAGCAGCTTCCTCCTTTCAGTAAGTTTCATCTTACGTTATCTAAAATTGTATCACAATCGGTACAGAAAAGATCAGAGTTCATTTCCGCCACATGGAGGAAAAACATAATTTGATGCAAAATGTCAGATTGAGTATTCTTAGATCAGTGATAAGGACTGGTTGAAAAACAGTGAGGAAACAAAGGAGGAAACAGAGCATGAAGTTCAGTTTTAGTACGGAAGTGGTGGATCTGGACAACCAGGCGCCGAATCGGAACAAGCGAGAGAGCAAGTATTTCTGGGATGAGATGAATCACCTGATTTCTGCCGGAGGGTTTCGTCAGATCGCGATTCCCTATGAACCCAAATGGGATTTCGGAGGAAGGTCAGGGATTCCCAGAACCCTTCGCTCTATCCAGGTGAAATTTGGCGGAGTAAAGGAATATGTTCAGTATCTGAAGGAAAATGGAATTGACGGTATCCAGTCGATTCACTTAAATCCAACGCTCTTCTGTCAGGGGGCGCTTCCTATGTATTTGGGAGCGGCAGAACATTATGCGGAAGAGGCCATTCATTTTGCTGCTGAGGCAGGAGCTGAGGCATTTGTCCTGACTGCGACGCCGACCGTCTACGCGGTAAGAAAGATTCTTGGAGATAAGACCGAGGAAGAATTCCTTGGAATGACCAAAGAGATGGTACAGAGACTGGCGGATAAGGCTTCGGACTGCGGCGTGAAGTTTTGCCTGAAGAATGAGTATTGGGGTCTGCTTCGCGGAGAGCGGATCGAGGCGTTCGTGGCAGATATGAAGCCGAATGTTCTGATGGATGTGGATACGGCTCATCTCTTTATTGCAGGCGTAGATGTGAAAACTTTCATTGCGGAAAATGCAGACCGAATCGGAAATATCACGCTGACGGATACTTCTTTTGCAGATGATCAGGAAGCCTATAAACAGGTCATGCCGGAGTTCCCGGCAAAGCGTGCCACTATGGTATTCCGGGATCTGGGAGAAGGAAGTCTGGACCTGAAAGCTTATGTGAAAGCCGCGGAAGAGGCGGGCTTCTCTGGAACCTTCGTCATCAACTGCAGAAATTCTAATTTTATTTGCCGGTCGATTTTACGGGCGAGATATTATGTCGATACGGTTCTGACAGATTGAGGAGGAGAAGATCATGGGAAAGAATATTAGATTGTCGCACATGAGTCACTGGAAGACCGTGCCATATAAACAGATCGATAATTTCCGCGAATACTATTATGAGGATAAGTCAAATATCTGCTACTACCAGGACTGGGACAGGATTCTCCGCTACCATAAGCAGACTGGATACGAGGGAATTGAACTGGCTCCGTGGGATCTGAATGAGATTCTGGGCTTGTTTGGCACTCCGAAAGATTATACGGATTTTGCAAAGGATCATGGCATTGAAGTCAGTGGAATGTTTCATGGATGTGATGACTCCCATATTGCAGAAAAACACCAGGAGGTTGTAGCAGCTGGTCGACAGGCAGTCGATGTGTGTGCCGCATTCGGCGGAAAACATCTGAATACCTGTCCTGGCAATAATTACTATGGAAATGGTCCTTTAGATGAACAGGGATTAAAGAACATTGCTTCCTGCCTGAATGAAATCGGTGAGTATGCAGAGTCAAAGGGAATCCGGATTGGGATTCACAATGAGTTCTTCTGCGTTTCCAACAAGTATAATCATCGGCAGCTGATCGAATTGACGGATCCAAGATATGTCCACTATTGTCTGGATACTGCTCAGATTTCTCTGATGGGCGATGATTTGATTGATTTTTATGACACTTATAAGGAACGGATTTGTACCTTCCACTATAAGGATACCGAAGATATCGGTGTGCCGGATGAGGGACGGTTCGCTCAGGATGTAGAGATTCAGGATGACGGCCATCGCTGGTTCTGGGAACCCGGTGAAGGAATTATCCCGTTAAAGGAACTTTGGCAGCATGTAGCGGATTATGGATTCAAGGGCTGGGTGACAGTTGAAGATGACGGCGCGCCTGATTATCTGGCGGCTATGACGCTCTCTGCCTACTATATTCAACAGGTGCTTGGGAAGATTTATAACTGATAGCGGATCGAGGAAGAAGCCATATGAAAAAACAGGTGAAAGTAGGAATTATTGGATGCGGCACAATCGCTGATGTATATATGACGAATATTACCCAGCATTATGGCAACCTGAACTTGATCTGGGTGGCTGACCTGTATGTTGAAAAAGCAAAAGAGGCCGCAGAAAAGTATGGCATAGCACATGCAGGCACTGTTGAGGAACTGCTTGCAGATTCGGAAGTGAGCATCGTTCTTGACCTGACTATTCCGGCGGCACATTACAGTGTCAATAAGCAGATCCTCGAGGCGGGCAAACACGTATATTGCGAAAAGCCTCTGGCCATGAAATTTTCAGAGGCAGAGGAGCTTGTTCACCTTGCTTCTGAAAGCGGACTGTGCTGCGTATCTGCACCGGATACCTTCCTTGGCGCAGGAATTCAGACCGTCAGAGAAGTTCTTGATCGGAATGAGATTGGAAAGCCAATTGGTTTTACCGCAAATATGACTTGTGCAGGCCACGAGTTGTGGCATCCGAATCCCGGCTTTTATTACCGGAATGGAGGCGGCCCCATGTTTGATATGGGCCCTTATTATCTGACCGCTCTGGCTTATCTGCTGGGGTCCATTCGCCGCGTGTCCTGTTTCGCAGAGAAAGGCAGACCGATTCGCGATATTCTGGGCAAAAAGGTAGAGTCAGAGGTTCCGACTACCTACACCGCCATATTGGAATTTGACTGTGGCGCGATCGGGACGATGACCATGAGTTTTGATACCTGGAAGACAGGTCTTCCGCTGCTGGAGATCTATGGAACGGAAGGAAGCGTTGAGGTACCGGATCCGAATAATTTTGGTGGGAAGGCTTCCATATTTGATGGAGTTAAGCTGCGAGAGACGGTAGCTGCCGTGCAGGATCCGTTCCCGGCAAAGCTATTCACAATGATGACGGCGCAGGAAGAATGTCATCAGGATCTTCCGCTGACGTTCCCGTCCGATCCGGATCCGAGGAGCAATATGCGGGGACTGGGAGTATCCGATATGGCGCAGGCGCTCCTCGACAATCGCCCGACCAGGTTATCTATGGAACTTTCGCTTCATGTCGTAGAGGCCCTCAATGCCCTAGAGTCTTCCGCAAAGACAGGACAGGTCTATACCATGAGAACAAGAGTGGAACAGACAGAACCCATGAACAAAGAGTGGGCGCTCTGGGAAGTTCAGTAAGCAGATAAAATTTAAGAAATGATTTTAGTTAGGAGGAATGAGATATGGGAAGATTAGTAACACTGGTTACCTTGCAGTGGGCGGATCTGGATCTGGATACCGTGTGCAAGACCGCAAAGGAGATGGGGTATGACGGCCTCGAGCTCGCCTGCCAGGGAAAGCATCTCGATGTTAAGCGCGCGGCCACGGATCCGGCATATGCAAAAGAGGTCCGCGATACACTGGACAAGTACGGACTGAAATGTGAGGCGATCGCCGCTCATATCATCGGACAGTGCGTCGGAGATTACAATGATCCGAGACTGAATAATTTCGCACCTGCAGAGCTGGCAGATCAGCCGGACAAGATCCGTGAGTGGGGCATCGAGAATATGAAATATGCTGCGATTGCAGCTAAGAATATTGGTGCGCACATCGTAACCGGATTTACCGGTTCCGAGATCTGGAAGTGGTTTTATTCCTTCCCGCAGACGACGAAGGAAATGATCGATGAAGGGTACAAGAAGATTTACGACCTTTGGTGCCCCATTCTGGATGTGTTCCGGGAGAATGGAATCAAGTTTGCTCTCGAGGTGCATCCGAGTGAGATCGCTTTTGATTACTACTCCACACAGAGAATTCTGGAAGTGTTCCGTGACCGTCCGGAGTTTGGAATCAATTTCGATCCGAGCCATCTGATCTGGCAGGGAATTACACCACACCTGTTCCTGAATGATTTCATGGATCGTGTATACCACGTACACATGAAGGACGCTGCTGTGACGCTGGATGGTAGATCCGGACTTCTGTGCTCGCACATCGACTTCGGCGACCTGAGAAGAGGATGGAATTTCCGCTCTCTCGGACATGGAACGGTGAATTTCGAGGAGATCATTCGGGTGCTGAACGCGCATGATTATCAGGGGCCGCTCTCCGTCGAGTGGGAAGACTCCGGCATGGATCGTATTGCAGGTGCCACAGAGTCCTGTGCTTTCGTGAAGAAGGTTGATTTTAGGCTTTCCGATGTTGCTTTTGACGCGGCGATCGCGAACTGATATGGGAGGGACGCATGATGAAGAAATATGCAACCTATGGAATGGTTGGAGCCGGACTGAATTCCTTCATTGGTAATGTGCATCGGGTTGCTGCCGGATTTGACGGTCTGGCAAGCCTGGCGAGCGGATGCTTCAGCCGTAACGAAGAGAGGAACCGTGCCTGCGGCGAGTTCTACAAGCTGGATCCGGAGCGCGTATATGGCGATTTCCAGGAGATGGCGAAGAAAGAAGGCGCACGCGAGGATGGCATTGATTTTGTCGTGATTTCTGCGCCGAACAATGTGCATTACGAGACCGCCAAAGTCTTTCTGGAGAATGGAATTCATGTGCTCTGTGAGAAGCCGCTCTGCTTCGAGGTTGAAGAGGCGGAGGAGCTGAAGAAGATTGCAGCGGAGAAGGGCCTTTTGTTCTGCGTGAACTACTCTTACTCCGGCAACAACATGGTGAAGGAAGCGCGCGAGCTGATCCAAAGTGGTCAGATCGGCGAGGTTATCGATGTCAATGCGGAATATCTGCAGGAGTATCTGGTCGATGATATCGGCAAGGGAGATCAGACGATGAACCGGCTCTCTTCCTGGAGAAAAGATCCGGAAATTGCCGGAATATCTAACTGCGTGGGAGATATCGGCACGCACATTGAGAACACTGTAGCCTATATGACCGGGCTGCGTGTGAAGAGAGTTGCGGCGAAGCTGGACTACTTTGGACAGCCGCTGGATCTGAATGCCAATATGCTGGTCGAATTTGACAACGGCGCACATGGGGTGTTCTGTTCGTCGCAGGTCTGCGTGGGACATATGAACGGACTTGTGACACGGATCTTCGGCACAGAAGGCTCTATTGAGTGGCACGAGGAAGAACCCAATGTTCTCTATGTGACGAAGAAGGGACAGCCTATGCAGATCTATCATCGGGGAATGGCTTATGTAAGCGGCCGCTCCGCTGAGATGAACAGACTGCCGGCTGGTCATCCGGAAGGCCTGTATGAGGCCTTCGCCAATATCTATAAAGTATGGATTGGGGCAGTTCTTAAGAAACAGAACGGGGAAACGTTAAGCGAGACAGATCTGGATTTCCCTGATCTTGACGATGGAATTGAGGGCGTGCGCTTTATTCATGCAGCAGTAAAGAGCAGCCAGGAAGACTCTGCCTGGACGGAACTTTGAGAAAGGATCACTGCAAGTGATCCCGGTAACAGGTAGACGCAGTAACATGAACTTGTCTAATAAATAAAATTTTAATCATAAAGAAAATGGAGGAACAAAAAATGACACCTAAATTTCCAATGCTGTTTCAGATCGGTATCATCGTAAGGGATATGGATGAGGCACTGAAAAACTGGGAGGAGAAGTTCGGTATTGGCCCGTGGACCATGGGCGGCTTAAGTGGAGAGAATCCGCCCTTGGATGATTTGAAGATTAACGGCGAACCCAGAAAGGGCGTAATCTGCAAGCAGGCTTTCCTTTCCAGATATGGAATGGAGATTGAACTGATTCAGCCGGTTGAGGATTCTCCTTATAAGCAGTGGCTTGATGAGCATGGCCCTGGCATCCATCATGTTGCGATGGCGATTGACGAGCCCTACGACAAGGTCCTTGATGAGTACAAGAAGGAAACAGGGAAGGACCCCTGGATTCGCGGTCAGGGAATCGGCGGCCTGATGGACTTCTCTTACCTGGATTTGAGAGAGCAGCTTGGCATTATTGTGGAAATCTATAAGAATATTGATCCCAAGAAGGTCGGTCACAGCTATGAGCGGGAGGGAGAACCTGCTGTAAAGTGACAAACTACAGGCACATTGACCATATTATTTAGGAGGTAACAAGTGATGGAATATACAACTTTTGAAGCAAATGGAAAGAAAGTAAGCCGGTTTATCGTCGGTACAATGAACATTGTCAACAAGGACGACCTGACGGAAGATTTCAAGCGCCTGGACGACGCTTTGGATCTTGGTATCAATGTCATTGATACTGCTATGGGATATGGCATGGGAACGACCGAGATTGCACTCGGAAAGTATTTTGAAAGCCGTGGAAACCGGGACAAGGTGTTCCTGATCTCCAAGTGCTGCCATCCGTCACCGTGGAGAACTCGGGTAACTACCTATGATATGGAAGCTGATCTGAACGATGCACTTGTTAAGATGAAGACAGACCATATTGATCTTTACATGCTGCATAGAGATGATGAGTCGAAGCCGGTAGGCCCTCTGGTTGAAACTCTTGATAAGTACTACGAGGCGGGAAAAATCGGTGCTTATGGCGCTTCCAACTGGTCAATCAGCCGTATCCAGGAGGCGAATGAGTATTGTAAAGAGCATGGCCTGAAGGGCTTTACGGTATCCAGCCCCAACTACTCTCTTGCCCAGCAGTACAGCAATCCCTTTGCGCCCGGCTGCGTTACCATTTCCGGTCCGGAGAATGCGGATGCCCGGCAGTGGTATGAGAAGACTCAGATGCCGGTTCTTGCCTGGTCTTCCATGGCAGGCGGCATGATGAGCGGACGCTTCACCCGTGAAATGTGGAAAAATGAGCCGGATTCCCTTCCGGGCAGCTTGAAGGCTTACCTTGGGGAAGAGAACTTTACCAGGCTTGATCGCTGCGCAGAAATTGCCAAGCAGCGCGGCTGCACCGTACCTCAGGTGGCGATTGCCTTTATCCTTGATGGACCGATGAATGTATTCCCCATCGTCGGCGCAGCAAATCGTGCAGAACTTGAGTCGAGCATCGGCGCACTGGATGTTCGTCTGACTAAGGAGGAGTGCGAGTATCTGGATCTTAAAAGGGACAGCATCTGATTTGGCTATATACTGACCAGCAAGATAGAGCAGACAGGAAGCAAAAAAGAGCGGACTGTCTGCTCTTTTTTGCTGACAACACTCCTTTGGGAAAAGAAAAATTTCCACTATATAACGGAAAAGGATAAATTGCGAAGTTGTTGCGGGCAAGGTATCTTGAGATTACAGAGGTATCGCGCAGTGCGATAGAAAAACGGAACGCTTATATCAAAGGAGGAACGTAATGAAAGCAAAAAAGTTACTGAGTATCGGAATCGCTGCATTGACAGCCATGTCTTTGGTTGCCTGCGGAGGATCGGCAGGCAGCTCAGGAAAGACCGGGACACAAAATGCCGGCAGTACGGCTGCTGCCAGCACGGCCGCATCAGATGGTAACGCGGTGGATGGTGAACTTTTGAAGCAGGTCACTGCAGTCGGAGTCGATCCGGCCAATACAGAAAAATCAGATCAGACACTGACTGTGGTTTGTCAGTCAGAACCTTCCAGCATGTGGTGTGGAGGTTCGGGAACCATGGAAAATGAACCCAATATCATTGACAACTGCATCATGGACAGACTGGTCACCACCAATACTGACAAGACTGAAATTGAACCCAGGCTTGCCAAATCCTGGGATTGGGTTGATGACATGCACATCCGTTTTCATCTGCGTGACGATGTAAAGATGACCGATGGGTCCCCTCTTGTGGCGGATGATGTCATCTATACGGTCAAGACACTGGCACAGTACAGCGCCAATACAGACTCTGGCCGCTACTTCGATCCGGCTACAACGGTCGCTGAGGACGAGCATACCGTTACGATCGGATTCAATGTGGCAAATCCTGATATCCTGTTCCTGCTGGCCTGGGCGAATTTTGGTATCTTCAGTGAGGATGAGGTCAATGCGCTTGGCGGTGTCGAGGCTGCGGTTAAAAAACCTGTAATGGGTGCTGGACCTTATAAATTTGTTGACTGGACACAGGGCCAGTCCGTAACGGTAGAGCGGAATGACGACTATTGGGATCCCGATTATGCCGGCTACTATAAGACGATCAAATTTGTCTTTACCCAGGATCCCGCTTCCCGTGAGATGGCAGTCGAGGCAGGAGACGCAAATGTAGCCATGCAGATGCCTGTTTCCCAGGCTGCTACCTTTGTCGGGAATGACGCTGTTCAGGTTAAGATCTATGGCTATAAGCAGATTGAACATCTCTACTACAACCTTAGAAATGGCGCCTGCACAGATCCTAAAGTAAGGGAGGCCATTCACAGGGCGCTTGACTACGATGCGATTGCCCAGGTAGCGACAGCAGGTTACTCGGACGTCGCAACCGGCTGGTTCTGCGATGACAGCACCTACCATACCGATACGTATGCGAAGGATGAACGAAAAGTTGATCTTGAAAAGGCAAAAGGCCTGCTGAAAGAGGCCGGATACGAGAATGGATTGGAACTGATCACGATTGGTACCGCAGATGGTGTTCCGCTGAATACAACAATCCAGGCCCAGCTGGCAAAGATTGGGATCAAGCTGACCATCAATACAGAGGATACTCCTCAGTTCATTCAGGATGCCTTTGCCGGAAACTATGATTTCATTTACGTCGGCTCTGATGAATATGTTCGGACACCCACTGCATTTACGGCATTCCGTAAAGCGAATCTGGATCATAGTGTTGGCGGCCCCAAGTGGACCACAGATGAGATCGATGGCGCGATTGCAGAAGCACTGGCTGAAAAGGACCAGGATAAGGCGAAAGAACAGCTCGCAGCGATCGAGCAGACTTTCAAAGATAACTTCTATGTAGAAGACCTGTTTGAAGACCAGTACGCGATCATTTTATCCAAGAATCTCAAGGGACTTCATACGATTGAACGAGGGTGGCCGGATTTGCCTGCTTTCTATGAGGGCTGATCAACAAAGAGAAAGGTCAGATCAAGTTATCAAATTTTGACGTATTCCTTCTTTCGTCTGGATGAAAAGTGCATTTTTGACGGAAAAAAAACTATGACTATAGAATTTATTCGTTAAATTTACTGATAGGATAGGAACAGTTCCATGGGTTGTACTCTATCGAGACGAAGGAGGAAAGAAAATGAAACTTAGAAACTTGGCAAGTGTCGGACTTGCAGGGGTAATGGCTCTGTCTATGGCGGCCTGCGGAAACTCTTCTGCTCCGGCATCGGGGGCAGCAACGTCCAATGCTGCAGTGGCCGAATCCGGCGAGACCCAGGCAGAAGCGAATGCAAAGGCTGCCGGAGTTTTAACCGCTAATGCAGATCCGGCCAATACGGAAGTGACAGACGAGGCCATCACGATTGGTCTGGCGTCAGAACCTTCTACCCTATTCCCGTCCGGAACCGGTTCGACGGAAAATGAAGCCCAGATCGTATATGGGGCAATCACGGATACCCTGGTACACAAGGATCAGGCAACCGGTAAACTCGTACCAGGACTGGCAACGGAGTGGAAGTGGACGGACGACACCCATCTGCAGTTCACGATTCGAGACGGCGTGACTATGGGAGACGGCAAGGCACTGACAGCGGATGACGTCGTGTATGATGTCGGCGTCTGGACAACAGCGTCTGCTTCTACCGATACCGGCCGCTTCATTGTCGGCGCGACCAAGGATGATGACACCCACGTAACCATAGAATATAATGTCAAGGCTCCGGCTATGGTGGAGATGATGTCCATGACCAACTTCGGTATCTTCAGCGAGGCTGAGGTCAATGCAGCCGGAGGTGCGGAAGGCGCATCGAAGGCTCCGACCTTTGGCTCCGGTAAGTATAAGTTCAAGGAGTGGAAGCACGGAGAGAAGATCGTCCTGGAGCGGAATGACAACTACTGGGACAGCAACTGGAAGGGCTACTACAAGACCATCAACCTGACCTTCACCAATGATGCGGCAGCAAGAGAGATGGCAGTTGAGTCCGGTGATTCCCAGGTCGCTTATGATATGCCGGTCAGTCAGGCTGCAACCTTCAAGGGCAGCGATGCGGTCAGCACGGTTGTATATACCTTCGGTCAGGTCGCCCATCTGTGGTACAACATGACCGGTGACCATGCGACAAAGGACCTGGCAATGCGTCAGGCTATTGACAAGGCTCTTGACTTTGATGCCCTTGCTCAGGTTGGTACGGCAGGATTCGGTACTCCGGCTCTCGGCTATTTTGAGGACAACAGTCCCTACTACAATCAGACTTTCACAAAAGAGGAACGCGCGGTAGATCTGGATGGCGCAAAGAAGATTCTGGAGGATGCAGGTATCGCAACAGACGGCTCTGTTGAGCTGGATATCCTCGGTATGCAGGATACCGCTGCCGTTTACACCGTTATCCAGGAGAATCTCTCCAAGATCGGTATTAAGGTGAATATCGAAACCGTGGATACTCCGACTTTTGTCCAGGATGCCTTCGGCGGCAATTATGACCTGATTATGGTCGGTGAGTACACGGCAGAGAGATATCCGACTCTTATTCCCTTCCTGCAGAAGGCAACTGTTGATTCCGGCTTCGTTATCGGCGGACCCAAGATCACGACACCGGAGATTGATGCGGCCATTACAAAACTGATCGAGGAGAAGGATACCGGCAAGGCCAAGGAAGAGGCGGGCGCTCTTGAGCAGACCATGAAGGATCAAATGATTGTTTCCAATCTCTACCCGGAGATGAAGGCGGTCATTACCGGAACCGACATTAAGGGATATACGACAAGAGAGAGAGGCTTCATGGATATTACCAACTTCTATAAGAAGGCCTGAGTCTCTGCCGAAAGAAGACTCGATCCGCTTCTTTTGGAATCTGGAATACAGAAATGAAATTTTAGAAATGAAGCTTCCATAGTTAAAAGGCGTGCCATGGAGGACGAATTCCTTCATGGCACTCTTTTACATAAAGTCCAGAGAACCCTTGCTCCGCGTGATAAAAGGGCAGCCCCAAAGGCCATACGGAGCAGCTGATTTAGGTATGATTTAAAGGAGAATCAAGAATGTTAAAATATATTATCAAACGTATCCTTCTCCTGATTCCCATTCTGCTTGGCGTCTCGGCGATTATTTTTGCCCTGAAGACAGTCACGCCAGGGGATCCGGCGCGGCAGATTCTGGGGAACGATGCGACCCAGGAACAGATCGACGCGAAGCGAGAAGAACTTGGATTGAACGATCCGGTTGTGGTTCAGTATGTACGCTATATCGGCGGTGTTGTCAGAGGGGATTTCGGCGACTCTTACCGAACCGGTGAGCCGGTTTTGAAAGAGATTCTGCCGAGACTTAAGACCTCCGGCGTCATTACGCTGGGAGCTGTCGCCATCGGTGCCTTCCTTGGTATTATTCTGGGGATCCTTTCCGCACTGAAAAAGTATACATGGGTGGACTCTTTAGTCCTGGTGATTTCCATGTTTTTCCAATCTGTGCCGGAATTTGTCGTCGGCCTGGTTCTGATTATGGTTCTTGCCGTAAATCTGCACCTGCTTCCGACCAATGGAATCGAGAATCCGCTCGGCTATATTATGCCCATGCTCTGTATCGGTCTTCCCTCCATTGCCAGTTACACGCGAATTACCAGATCCTCTATGCTGGAAGTTCTGGGAGAAGACTATATCCGTACTGCCCGCGCGAAAGGACAGACGGAACACAACATCACCTATCACCACGCCCTTAGAAACGCCATGATCCCGGTCGCTCAGTCGATCGGTACCTCGCTTGGCAACTCCATCGGAGGCGGTATGGTTGTTGAGACCGTGTTCGGCGTGCCCGGAGTCGGTAAGTATATCGTTGACTCCATCACCCAACGTAACTATCCGTCGATCCTGGGCGGCGCTCTGATCATTGCGATTGTCCTGGTCGTAATCAATCTGTTGGTCGATATTGCTTTCGTCCTGATCGATCCGAGACTGAAGACAACCATCATTTCAGGCGGCGCATCCAGAAAAAAATCAAAGCCGGCAGCGGCATAAGGGAGGATTAAAAAATGTCAAAAATGCACACTCCCGCGATGGAGAAAATAGAAAAAAAGAATGCAAAGAGAAAGAAACCGCTGAATCCGACTCCGGCTTACGAGTCCTGGAAACGATTTCGCAGAAACCCTACTGCTACGATCGGCCTGATCGTCGTGGCAGCCCTGATCCTGGTGGCGATTTTCGCGCCGCTGATCGCGCCCTATGATTTTCAGACCCAGGATTACGCGGCTATGATGCAAAAACCGTCCGCCCAGCATCTCTTTGGAACGGATCAGTTCGGTCGGGATATCTTCAGCCGCTGTATCTATGGAGCCCGCTACTCTTTGATCATCGCGCTTTTCTGCACGATTGCGGCCTTCTTCAGCGGCGGTCTGCTGGGTATTATCGCAGGCTATTTCGGTGGCAAGGTCGATACCGTAATCATGCGTATCATGGACATTTTCCAGGCGATCCCTATGATCATGATGGCTATGTGCATTGTGGCGGTACTGGGCAATGGCATCCCGCAGCTGGTTGCAGCGATCATGTTTGCATCCATGCCTACGATGGCAAGAAATAACCGGGCAGCCATTCTTCGTGTACGCGGCAATGACTACATTGAGTCTTCGGAGGCCATTGGCTGCAACCAGTTCCAGCTGATCTTAAAGCACATGATCCCGAAT
Organism: Lachnospiraceae bacterium UBA3689; assembly: GCA_002371465.1. GTDB lineage: Bacteria > Bacillota > Clostridia > Lachnospirales > Lachnospiraceae > Chordicoccus. Next base: position 48,758 of record DFIU01000026.1, read on the forward strand.
GCCGTCGGTGTCATGATCATCTATTTCGTCGGCTTCCTTGCCGTCTCTATCATGATGATGTCGTCGATGAGCTACATTGGCGTGGGACTTGCAGCGCCGACGCCGGAATGGGGCCTCATTCTGAACGACGGAAAGTCCTATCTGACCTCCGCTCCCTATATGATGCTCTTCCCGGCACTGATGATCATGATTACCTGCTTCGCATTCAACCTCATGGGGGATGGTCTCCGTGATGCGTTTGATCCGAAGTTGAAATAAGGAGTTCGTAAGATGGGCGAAAGAATATTGGATGTCAAAGATCTCGTAATTCACTATGAGACCGATGAGGAAGTTGTTGAGGCGGTAAATAAGATCAATCTGACCCTCGAACGAGGAGAGATCCTCGGTCTGGTGGGCGAGACTGGGGCGGGCAAGACCACGACGGCGCTTGGTATCATGCGGCTGCTGCCGGATAAGGTCGGACACGTCATACAGGGACACATCCTGTTTGAGGGAGAGGACCTTCTCGGCAAATCAGAAAGAGAGATGCGGTCGATCCGGGGCAAGAAGATCTCCATGATCTTCCAGGACCCCATGACGGCGCTCAATCCGGTAAAGACGGTTGGCGATCAGATCGCCGAGGTGGTGGAACTTCATAACCATTGCTCCAAGGCGGAAGCCTTGAAGAGGGCCCAGGAGATGCTGGCCATGGTCGGTATTGTCCCGGAGCGGTACAGGGAGTATCCCCACCAGTTTTCCGGCGGGATGAAGCAGAGAATTGTTATTGCGATCGCTTTGGCCTGCGAGCCGGACCTGCTGATCGCAGATGAACCGACGACAGCTCTGGACGTGACCATTCAGGCGCAGATTCTTGACATGATGCGTAAGCTGCAGAGGGAAAACGGCACATCCATGATCCTGATTACGCATGATTTAGGCGTCGTGGCTGAGATGTGCGATCACTGCGCGGTGATGTATGCCGGGGAGATTGTGGAATTTGGCAGGACGGAGCAGGTGTTTGATAATCCCAAGCACCCCTACACGCAGGCCCTTTATCAGTCTATTCCTTCTTTGGACAAGGACGTCCACCGTCTGCATGTGATTCCGGGTATGGTCTGCGATCCGTCCAACCTTCCCGAACATTGCAGCTTTTGTGACCGCTGCACCAAGAAAAATGAAAACTGTGCCAAGCACGATCCCTGGATTGTCGATGTGGAAAAAGGACACTATGCCAAGTGCTTCCAGTACACGCCGGAATGGGAAGGATCGGCTGCCGCCGCAGGGGAGGAATGAGAGATGGAAAAAAATCTGCTGGAAGTCAAGAATCTAAAAAAATATTTTTCTACTCCTCACGGTTTGCTCCATGCGGTAGACAATGTGACCTTCAACATTGAGAAGGGCAAGACTATTGGGATTGTCGGGGAATCCGGCTGTGGAAAGTCTACCCTGGGCAAGACCCTGATGCGGCTGCATACGCCGACCTCGGGTCAGGTCTTGTATAAGGGGACCGATATTGCCAGTATGCCGATCAAGGAGTTCAAGAAAAACTACCGGTCCCATATCCAGATGATCTTTCAGGATCCCTATGCTTCCCTGGACCCCCGTATGAGTGTCCTTCAGCTGGTTGAAGAGCCCATCCGGGTCAATAACCGCAAATTGTCAAGAGCGGAGGTTTCTTCCAAGGCCAGGGAGATGATGGAGCTGGTTGGTCTGGCAAAGAGACTGGAGAACTCCTATCCTCACGAGCTGGACGGCGGGAGAAGACAGAGAATCGGAATCGCCCGCGCCCTGTCCTTAAATCCGGAGTTTATTGTCTGCGATGAGCCGGTGTCGGCTCTTGATGTTTCGATCCAGGCGCAGATCCTGAATCTGCTGCAGGACCTGCAGGAGCAAAGGGGCCTGACCTATATGTTTATTACCCACGATATGTCGGTTGTAAAACATATCTCGGATGACATTGCTGTCATGTACCTGGGCCAGATGATTGAGAAGTGTCCGGCAGATGAGATCTTCCGGGATACCATTCATCCTTACTCGCAGGCTCTGCTCTCTGCAATTCCGATTCCGGATGTCCACGCCAGGCATGACCGCATGGTGCTGAAGGGAGAGCTGACATCTCCGATCAATCCCAAGCCCTGTTGCCGTTTTGCTGCCCGCTGCCCCTATGCAACGGATAAGTGCCGGGCGGAAGAACCCATGCTTCGGGAATTAAAGCCCAATCATCAGGTCGCCTGCCACTACGCAGAGAAATTTGTAAAGTGAGAATAAAAGATGGTTATTGTGATGAATGATGATCGGATAAGTGACGTAGAGGCTTATCTGCCGCTTGCCCGGGCTTTTGTCGAGGATTCGCTTCAACATGAAAAGGGCTGCCTTGCCATGGAGGTGACGACAGATCCCAAGACACCGGGGCGTGTCGTCTACTTTTCCAAGTGGGAATCGGAGGAGGACTTCCGCGCAACCGTGGGAGGGGCGATCTTTAATAAGCACATCCCCCAGATGGGGAAGTTCTTCCTGGGCTCTGAAGATAGCATTTTTTACATCTAAGTGGAGAAGAAGGGATACAGGGAAATGACGAATAAAGAAGTGATCCGCGCCATGTACCGAGAGTTTTTTAATGGACATGATGTGGAGGCTGCAAAGAAGTATGTCCGCGAGGACTATGTGCAGCACAATCCCGGTGTCGGGCAGGGGCGGCAGGCCCTGATGGATGGCTTTCGGCAGAAATTTATAGATGAGCCGACCTTCCATCTGGAGATCCAGAAGATCATCGAAGAGGATGACCTGGTCGCCGTTTATCTGAAAAATGTAGACCCGGAAGGCAAGACTAAGTGCCGGGTCGTTGATATCTACCGGATGCAGGATGGCCTGCTGGCGGAACACTGGGATGTGCTGCAGCCGTGCTAAGGTCAAAAAAAGAGTGAAAAGGTTGACTTGCACTGATGGGTGGTCAATTGGACGTCAGATTTCGCATGAGATATATGTAAAACATCGAAAATAATAAAACAGCGGAGCGGACTATAATAACTGTATTGAAAGCAGTCAGAGAACCGCTGGACAAGATCAATGGATCCCAGGATCCGGAAAAGAGGAAATTATGGCAGATTTTGAGACACAGGTTGTCGTTATTGCAGGTGGTCCTGCTGGACTTTGCGCTGCAGTCCAGGCAGCAGAGGATGGCGCAGAGGTCATCCTGCTTGAGAAGAATGCAGCCGTCGGCGGAGCGGCCAATATGGGTATGGGCCCTCTTGGGATCGGTACAAAGTACCAGAAAAGACAGATGTACGATATCACCGTTGAGAAGGCTCTTAAGATGTTTATGGAATACACCCACTACAATGTCGATGGCCGTCTGATCAAGAGATATTTCGAGCAGTCTGCGGAGACGATCGAGTGGCTGGAAGATATGGGCGTTGAGTTTGAAGGCGCTTACAAGTACTTCACAAAGTCTGAACCCACCTGGCACATTGTCAAGACGGATCAGGGAATCGGTCCTCGTGCCGCATCCTTTATGAACAAGGCTCTTTACGCGCGTGGGCAGGAACTGGGCGTTAAGTTCCTGCTGGAGACAGCAGGCAAGAAGATTCTGAAGGATGAGGACGGAAAGGTCTGCGGCGTTGTTGCTGAGGATAAGGAAGGCAAGGAGATTACAATTGCCTGCAAGGCTGCCATCATTGCAACAGGCGGCGCCGGCGCTAATCCGGAGTTGATTCAAAAGGAAACTGGCTATAAGTTCGGCGAGGACATGTTCAACTTTGCAATTCCCGGAAATGTGGGCGATGGGATCCGCATGGCCTGGGAGGCAGGCGTCGATCATGTGCCGGTAAGAATTGAGCAGGCAGCAAACTTTGAAGGAATTGATGAGCTTCCGCAGTCTATTCCGAACGTGCTGATGCAGCCCAACCTTCTCGTTGACCTTCACGGAAAGCGTGTCATGGACGAGGAAGAGATGCAGAACACTACGTTCTTAAGCAACGCGGCTTCCCATGCTAAGCACAGAAAGCTCTTCAGCATCGTAGACAGCTCTATCGTTAAGTACTACATGAGAAACGGTGTGGACGAGATCTCTATGGTTCGGACCAATCCGGATGTCTCTGACTTCACCGAAGGCGTCCGTATGGCAGCAGAAACCGGAAACAAGGGTCTCTTCGTAGCGGATTCTCTTGAGGAACTTGCTGAAAAGACCGGAATTGATCAGGAAAATCTTCTGGAGACCATTGAAGAATATAATGACTACTGCGACAGCACCGATGAGGAGTTCTTCAAGAGGAAGAAGTACCTTCGTCCGCTGGTCAAAGCTCCCTACTATGCGGCAGCGATCCGTCCGGGCGGGTACGGAACGGTCGGCGGCATTCGCATCAACGAGAACTGCGAAGCCTGCGACAGCGAGTTTGAGCCGATCCCGGGTCTGTATGCTGCCGGCGCGGATGCCTGCAACATCTATGACGACTCTTATATGTTCCTTCTTCCCGGCAACTCCATGGGATTCGCCGTCAATACCGGACGTATCGCCGGAATGCAGGCTGTGGAATATATCGATGATGAGGATTGATGCCAAAAGACCTGCCTGAGCAGTCTTACGCGTCGCCAAATATGGAACTGGTCACCTGCATAGTAAAAAACGATCTAGCAGCTGACCAGTTCTTTGTTATTTACACGGAGGAGAGATGACATGGCTGTCATTACAATTGATGGAAAGAAAGTGGAAGTAGAGGAGGGAAAGAACGTCCTGGAGTGTGCCCTGGACGCAGGGATCTATATCCCGCATCTTTGTCACCACAAGGACCTTCATCCGCTGGGCTCCTGCCGGATGTGTATCGTCCAGCAGGAAGGCAAGGATGAGGTAGAGCCGTCCTGTATGCTGAAGGCAAAGGACGGAATGGTCATCCACACGCAGACAGAGGAGATTAAAAGGCTGCGGATGCTGGCTCTGGAACTGTTGCTTGCCGGTCACCCTGAGGACTGCTCGACCTGCCCCAAGTACGGAAATTGTGAACTGCAGATCCTGATTCAGTATATTGGTCCCAAGACCGGCCGCATGAAGATGCGCTCAAAGGGTTTTGCCGTAAATGATAAGAACCCCCTTCTGCTGCATGATATGAACCGCTGCATCCTCTGCGGTCGCTGTGTGCGCGCCTGTGACGATCTCCGCGGCGTCAATGTCCTCCACTATCAAAAGAGAGAGGATCTGGAAGTCTATACCGGTACCCTGAAGGATCGTCTGCTGAAGGATGCGAACTGCCGCTTCTGCCAGGCCTGCGCGGAAGTCTGCCCGACCGGCACGATTCGGGATATCCTGGCTACGACGGAGAAGAAGAAAGAGGACTATGTTGTTCCCTGCCGTGCCGGCTGCCCGGCCCATGCCGATATTCCGACTTATCTCCGCTATACCAAGCAGGGGAAATTCGACGAGGCGACGGCGGTCATCCGGGAACGGCTGTCTATGCCCAAGACTCTGGGCTATATCTGCAACCACGCCTGCGAGCTGGAGTGCAAGAGAACACAGGTGAACGAACCTATGTCCATCCGGAACCTGAAGCGGTATGCCGTAGAGCATGATTCCGGTAAGTACTGGAGAGGCAAGGGCAAGCAGCTGTCGGATACGGGACGCAAGGTATGCGTAGTCGGAGCCGGTCCTGCCGGTCTTACCGCGGCCTACTATCTGAGGAAACAAGGCCATGATGTGACCGTGAAGGAAGCCCTGCCGGAGGCTGGCGGTATGCTGTCATATGGCATTCCTTCCTACCGCCTGCCCCGCGAGATCGTTCAGGAGGAGATCAAGGTCTTTACCGATCAGGGCGTTAAGATTGAAACCGGTGTACGCGTCGACAAGCCGGCAGATCTCCTTAAGGAATATGACGCCGTGCTTATGGCGATCGGCGGGCACAACGGCGTCCGTCTTCCGATGAAAGGAAATGACCTGCCGGGTGTCTTAGTGAATATTGAATTTCTGCGTCAGGCATCCATGGGTGAGGAGACCGGCCTGGGTAAAAAGGTCATCGTCCTGGGCGGCGGAAATGTCGCCTTCGACTGCGCCAGAACAGCAAAGAGACTGGGGGCAGAGGAGATTCATGTAGCCTGCCTGGAAGCCAGGGATAAGATGACCTCTGACGATGAAGAGATCGAACAGGCTCAGGAGGAAGGCATCTTCGTTCATCCCGCCCAGACCTTTGAAGCAATCACCGGAGATGATCATGTCACAGGCGTCGATTTCATGAATGTAGAATCCTTTACCTTCGATGAAAACCGACGCGCGATTATCAAAAAAGAGGCTGGAAGCGAACACCATATTGATGCGGATACCGTCATCTTTGCAACCGGCCAGAGACCGGATATCACGGAAGCGTCTGGCCTTACACTGGGCCGGGGCAACAGTATCACCGTTGCGGATATTACCAGGGACAAGAAGACTTCGCTGGAGGGCATCTTTGCAGCCGGAGACTGTATTTACGGCACCAAGTCAGTTGTCATGGCCGTAGAGTCAGGCCGCGAGGCTGCCAGCCAGATTGATCTCTACCTGGGCGGCGACGGAGACATCTCGGAGGTCTTCGCGCCGGAACAGTTTAAGGATCCTTATATCGGGGAGATTGATGACTTTGCGAAGCTGAAGCGCAGGATGCCTAAGGTCGATCCGGCTGAAATGCGGCAGGACAACTTTCGTCTGTTCGATCATGGTCTGTGTGATGAGGATGCCTGTGCGGAGGCGGGAAGATGCCTGCAGTGTGACCTACGGCTGCAGATTTCCACACCCAAGACATGGGCTGATTTTTCAAAGGAGGCTGAATAAATGAATGCTCTTAAATGTGCGAAGGAATTGGGAAGAGACGCCATCTTTGAAAAAATAAAGGCAGCAGGACTAAAGATGAGTGGGCTGAGAATGGGCGACCTTGCAGAGCAGCTAAAGGCTTGCTCTGTCGGAGCAGCCGTCGATGCTGGCCTCGACAACGCCGATACGGACGGCGCGCTTCTGGCCCTTTTAAGGGAGAATCCGGAGAGAGTGCTGGAAGGAATCAAAATTGCAGCCCTTGCCCTTAATACGGGAGAAGCTAACCTCTATCTGCCTGAGAAAGAAAGTGAGCTGGCAGCTGCCCTGCAGCCAGTCGCCGAGAAGTACGATATTAAGATCTGCAGCGGCATCGTTGATGTAAGAAAGACAGAGGGCGACTTTTATCTTCATCTCGCATCGGCCGCAGATCTGGCTGACCTTTTCACAGACAGCTACGAAGATGGAGTTTATGTAGCGGTCAATGGTCAGCCTTTAAAGAAGGTAGCCCGCGATACAAAACTGGGTCAGCTGACCTCTCTTGATGGAGCAAAAGCGATCTGGACGGGCTATCACTACTATACGCCCGCTGAGGCAGAGGAACTGACAGTTGAAGCTGCCAGCAATGCCCTTGTCCGCGTCCTTACCGACAAGGAATGTCTGGTGGAAGAGACGAAGAAGCAGCTGACTGAGTACCGCCGGGTGAGCTGTGGAAAATGTGTATTCTGTCGGGAAGGCCTTATCCAGCTGGAACATGAGCAGCGTGAAATCACTCTGGCAAGAGGGAAGATGGATTTTCTGGATCTTACCAAGGAGATCGGAGAGGCCATGCGGTTCTCTAATCTCTGCTCAGTGGGCCAGCGGGCGGCTTACGCTCCACTGAATGCGGTAGAAAAGTTCCCGGAAGAGTATGAGTCTCACATCAAGAAGAACCAGTGTCCGGCAGGCGTGTGCGGTGCTTTCGTCCACATCTATATCGATCCAAAGCTCTGTACCGGATGCGGGGAGTGCCTGGATGTCTGTCCGGAAGACTGCATCGAGGGCAAGCCGAAGTATATCCACATGATTGATGAATTTGATTGTACCAAGTGTGGAAAGTGTATTGAAGTATGCGAGGATGAGGCGATCATCCAGACAGCGGGCAAGCTTCCCAAGCTTCCTAACCGCCTGACGAAGGTCGGTAAATTCCGCAAGCACTGAGGACAGATGCGGCCGGGCAGACGACAGGTCTGCCCGGCTTATTCTATTTCATGGAGGGATAGAAGATGAAGAGTTTCCAGGAACGCCTCATGAAGGATTACGATGTGAAGCAGAAGCTCGTGAACGGCAGGATGAAGAATGTCTATGTGTATAAGGGGAAGTATGCCGCCTGGAACGCGACAGGCAGTGACCTGAAGAGGTACAGGCGGATCCACCTGAATCTCGGGATGCTGTCGGCGCTTCTGCTCCTGCTGGCGGCTTTTGCGCGAACCCCTCTCAACGCCTGGAAATTCACGGGTGGTCTGACACTGCTCTCCTTTGTGCCGGAGGCGGTGCTGGTATTCCAGGCGGCGAGGGTCTTTTTCTCTGAGGAAAAAATGATCCTCAGGGATTGCACGGCAATGCACCGCGCGATCCTCTGGTGCTCCGTCATCTACACAGTCCTCCAGGCGGCAAACCTCATCGCGGGGGGCGTGTACCTCGCGCTGTACGGCGTGGCTGCGAAGGCGGTCGGCGTCCTCCTCCTGTACGCGGCGTCGGCGTTCCTCGCCGCGCTCCTGTATCCGGCACAGAGCAGGCTGGGATACCATGAGAGGGAATGAGGTTGAGAAAGGGAGACGATTTTGGCAGAGAGTGACACCTTATGCGTAGAAAAAATTTAATTTTGTGGTTGATTATCCTGCTTCCTGCTTTGATTATGATTCCCGTTAATATTCTGATCATCTATAACGCTAACCGGGAGATATTTCGTGCACGGCAGATGCTCCTGAGCGATGCGCAGAATAAAGTGGATGCTTTTGCGCGGGATTTTAATCATGACATTATCGGAACGGAGACCTATATCAGCACACTTACAGGCAGAAATTATAATTATCTGAAGCTGTCGGAGCTGTCTTCAAATAGAAGCTCTGTAGAATATATTCAGACGGAAACGGACATGCTGAATGATTTCCAGGATTATCTTGCCTATCTCACCCAGAGCAGCAACGTGGTCGGTATTACCGCGTACTTTCCGGAGGGAAAGATTTTGCTTGGAAAAAATACGGTCGTATCATCTCAGAAGAGTGACCTCATGAGAAAGTCAGAGGAGATTCTGAAAGGGACTGGCGATGAGGTTATCCTGAACAAAAAGGGTACGTGGCTCTACTTTGAGTCTTCCGGGGAATCTTACCTCGGACGTATCAGCCGGGACAGCTGCGCAAGCTGTCTGATCGTCATTTCTCTGGATGCGTACATGAGCGAATTTAATGCGACAGGGGATAAGGAAGAAAATATTCAGTATTTTGCCATAAACAGGGAATGGATAAAACCAGGAGAAGGTCCGTTAATTGCAATCAAGGGTGCACTGCCGGCTGCATCCCGGGAATTTTCTTACGGGAAGAATCGCTATTATAACTGTATTGCTGCGGCTGACGGCATGGAACTTTCCTTTGGATGTATGATGAATGAGGGGATTCTTGTTCGGGGAGTCCGCAGTGTTTCCACATTCCTCATCTTTTTATCGTTGCTGTCGTGGCTTATTGGTCCGGCGATCTCACTCATATTTTTTATATCAATAGAAAAACCGCTGCAGATGCTTAATAATTGCATGCATCATGTGCGGCGGGGAGAAGAAAATTATCGCATCCCGCTCAGGGCGACAAGGTTTCTGAGTGAATTTGACGAGTTGGATGCGGATTTCAATGTCATGCTGGATATGCTCGAACAGAGAAATAGGGAGCTTTATCAGAATAAAATTGAGGAACAGAAGGTTCAGCTGCGCTACCTGAATCAGCAGATCCGGCCGCACTTCATTTTGAACGCGCTCAACATCATATATACATATGATGAGACCGAATTTCCGCTGATGAGGAAAATGGTCATCTACTTAACCAGATATTTTCGATACCTTGTTAATCTCAATTCTGATTATGTCCTTCTGTATCAGGAGATGGAGTTTACCAGAAATTATCTGGAAATTCAGAAGGTCCGCTATGCAAACCGCTTTTCATTCTTTGTGGAATGGGAGGAGGAACTAGAACACGTGAAGATTCCCGCAGTCATAATCCAGACATTCGTCGAAAACAGTGTGAAGTATGCGTTCGATAAAAAGAATATGCTGTTTATCATTATCTTTGCAAAGCACACAGAGAGTGGAATGATCAATATTACGGTCCGGGATACCGGCGTCGGGTATGACGCGGAAACGCTCACCGGGATCAGTGAATTTTTGCGGACGCGGCAGTACAGTGATAAACTCGGAGTCGGTGTGCAGAATGTCGTGCAGAGGCTGACACTGCTTTACGGCGAGAATTATTCCATCAGCATAGGTAATGCGCCAGATGGGGGAGCTGAGGTCAGGATTCTGCTGCCGATGTTGTCAGATGGAGAGTCAGACTCCGGGGAGAGACTGTAAAATCAGGCAGAGGAGAGTACGGGCAATGATAAGAGCGCTGCTTGTAGATGATGAGGAGAGGGTCCTCAGGGCGGTAAAGGAAAATGTGCATTGGAAAATCTGTGGGATTGATCATCTGATCACGGCGGGAGATGCAGATCAGGCGAAGCTGCTTTTTGAAGAGTACAATCCAGAGATCCTGTTGACAGATATAGAGATGCCAGGCCAGAGTGGCCTGGAGCTGATTCAGAAGGTACGGCAGGAGCGTCCGGACACTTTCTGCCTCTGTATCACTTGCCACCCGGAATACGCCTATATGCGAAAAGCAATGCAGATGGGGAGCGTGGATTATATCCTTAAGCCGATTGAATATGAAGAACTCGAGCAGGTTCTCATCAATATCGCGAGAAAGATTCTCCGGCAGCGGGATGAGACAGATAAGGAAGAAACAGGGGATTTACTTTCTGGTAACTATGATGAGGGTGACCGTACAATAGAACATATCAAGGAATATATTACCAGTCATCTTTTAGAAAATATATCTGTCAGTGTACTGGCAGAGAAGTTCTATTGTAGCAGTACGGGATTGATGAGAAACTTTAAGAAAAAGACAGGTGTCACGGTTGTCGAGTACATCACCCTGGAACGGGTCAGAAAAGCAAAGCAGCTGCTTGCAAATACAGATCTTCCCATTCGATCTGTCGCGCAGTTCTCCGGTTATGAAGATTATTCCTATTTCACCAGGGTATTCAAAAAGGAAACAGGAATCACTCCAACAGAATACAGAATCGCGAAGAAATCGGCATTTTAATCCTAAATGCCGATTTCTTTGTCCTATAATGAAATTCTCCTGCAGATGATAATAGTGATATAAAACAAACGGTTTTGAAAAAGTACAGGGGGTAATCATGATATCTAAAAGAAAAGCAGGATTTCGCAAATGGCTGCCGTTTTACCTTATGGCATTGCCATGTATCATTTACTTTTTTGTCAACAACTATTTGCCAATGGGAGGACTGATTATTGCGTTTAAAAACTACAATGTTCAAAAGGGAATTCTCGGCAGTGATTTTGTCGGATTGGAGAATTTTCGATTCCTTTTTTCTACGGATGAGGCGTGGATCATCACTAGAAACACGCTCGGTTATAACCTGTTCTGGATTTTTCTGAACATGTTCATCGGGGTGGCGGTGGCGATTTTCCTCAACGAAGTACGCACAAGGGTGGCAAAAAAGTTTTATATGTCTGCCATTCTGCTGCCATATCTGATTTCCATGGTCGTGGTTTCCTATCTTGCATACGCATATTTGAGCGAACAGACGGGGTTCATCAATGCTATCTTCAAAACCTTTGGACTTCATACGGTGGCTTGGTACCAGAACGCAAAATACTGGCCGTTCATTCTGACCATTGTCTATGAGTGGAAAAATATTGGATTCAATGCGATTACGATATTTGCCAGCGTCGTTGGGATTAGTAAGGATTATTATGAGGCGGCTGAAATTGACGGTGCGACCAAATGGCAGCAGATTAAAAAAATTACCCTACCTATGCTGAAGCCCACCATAGTTATGCTGATTACAATCGGCATGGGTAATGTCTTCCGCTCAGATTTTGGATTATTCTATCAGGTCCCGAGAAACGTCGGGCTCCTGAACAGTGCGACCGATACGATTGATACGTTTGTATTCCGGGCTTTGTTGCAGACCGGAGATATTGGAATGGCCTCTGCGGCGTCCTTCTATCAGTCGATCGTATGCTTTATCACAATCATGGTTTTTAACGGTCTGATGCGCAAATACAGCAAAGAAAATGCGATGTTCTAAGGAAAGGGAAGTTTTTTATGAATAGATCAAGCAAACGTTTTTTAAAACTGTCACATATAGTTCTACTGCTCTTGAGTTGTCTGCTGATCGCACCGTTTCTGTTGTTGATTATTTCATCTTTTACTGATGAGACGACAGCGGTGCAGAATGGGTATTCTTTTTTTCCTCAAAAGTTCTCAGTGGACGCGTACCGATATATTTTTTCCAATTTCAGAATATTTGGGAAGGCTTTTTTGATCACGGCGGGGGTCACTCTGTTTGGAGTACTGCTCGGAGTGACGATGGCGGCACTGATGGCGTATGCGATTTCCAGACCGGGACTTCCGGGCAGGAAAATACTGAACTTTTACGTCATTTTTACGATGTTGTTCAATGGAGGGCTGGTAGCGACTTATCTCACCTACGTTTCTGTTTTCCACATAAAAAACACCTATTTTGCTCTGCTGATCCCCAACCTGCTCTGCAATGCATTTACGATCATGCTGATTAAAAATTATTATCAGACATCTCTCCCGACGGAGTTGATAGAGGCTGCGAGAATTGACGGTGCTTCAGAGTGGGCGATCTTTTTTAAGGTGGTTATGCCCCTCTCAAAGCCAATCATTGCGACGGTCGCGCTGATCGTAGGACTTGCATACTGGAACGACTGGCAGAATGGTTTGTACTATCTGGATGATACCTCAATGCATGGAATACAGAACGTACTGAACGACATGAACAGTAATGCAAAATACCTGATGCAGTTTGCCCACAGCGGGGGGACGGCAGTACCGACTACAACAGTGCGGATGGCGATTGCAGTGGTCGGCATTCTTCCGATTCTCTGCATCTACCCATTTTTCCAGGATTATTTTGTGAAGGGGGTGACAGCAGGAGCGGTAAAGGGGTAAGCGCAGGGGCAGAAAAGCCCTATTACTTGCCGGAATTTTACTATGGAGAAGAGACTTGATGGGATATGATGAACGTCATCAGGTAAACAATGGCAGCACAATTTAACGTAATCTATAGGAGGGAGAACATGAAAAAAACGAGAATAATGGCGCTCACACTCTCTGCGGTACTGGCAATCAGTATGTTTGCTGGGTGTGGAGGCGGTCAGACGACAGGAAGCAGTACGGTGGAGAACGGAGACGTGGTCAGGACAGCATCAACCGCAGAAGAAGGCGATCCATATGAAATAGTCGTAGAACTGATGACTTATGGTTCAACGCCAGCGGATACAGAGGCGGTGCAGGATGCAATCAATGAGATTACCGTTCCGGCTATCAATGCCACGGTCAGGTTTCTACCGATCACGGTAGCTGATCACGCTACGAAGGTTGGATTACTTACCGCAGGTGGAGAAAAGGTGGATCTCATCATGACAGGTATCACAAGCAGCGCGGCAAATCTTCACGCCAACGGTGTTCTTACAGATGTGACAGACCTTCTTAATGAGTATGCTCCGGAACTTGTCGAGAAAGAAGGAAAACTTCTTGACGCGGGAAAATTTGACGGACGGGTTTACGCGATTCCGGGCAATCTGTACCCTGGGGAGTCTCTTAATCTATTATATAATAAGGACATGGCGGAGGAGTATGGCATCGATATTCCGGAGACCCTTGCAAGCTATGGCGACTGGGACGCTTTTTTTGAGCAATGCAAGGAAAAACTGCCGGCGAATATATATCCATTCACATTGGGAGACGGTACTGGAGCCAGCACCGTAAACTGGGATTCTGCGTATGATTCCCTTGGTGACAGTTCCTATCTCGCCGCGGGCGTTCTTCCGGAAGTAAAGGATGGAACGGAGATCGAAAACTGGTATGAGACAGACAAGTATAAGCAGATGGTGGAGAAGCGCAGGGAATGGTATGAGAAGGGGTACGTTGTTCCAGATTCCATGACCAGCGGATTTTCTACGACAGATACCATTACAGCGGGCACCTGCTTCTCCTTTCAGAATCCATTTCAGGCGAACCTGAATGAGGTCACGCTGAGTAAGGCGACAGGTGTTAATCTCGGATATGTCAAGCTGTCAGAGCCAATTATTACTACGGGGTCCACGCTGATGACCAGTTGGGGGGTACCGGTCACTTCTGAGCAGCCTGAGAAAGCGATCCAGTTGCTCAATCTGATTTTTAAGGATACCAGGCTTGCCAATCTTATGAACTATGGAATTGAAGGTGAACATTATGAGAAGGTAAGTGAGCACATTATTGATTATCCGGAGGGATCCGATCCCGCCAGTATCGGTTGGGGCGGATTTATCAACTGGTTCGGAGATACCTCTGAGGTGTATCAATTTGCACCGATCACAGAGGATTATTATGAAAAAATTGCTGATTTTGGACTTGAGAAGGCGACGATATCCAATGCGCTTGGATATACGTTCGATTCCAAGTCTGTAAAAACACAGATGGCAGCGATCACCTCTGTCATTGATACGGATAAACCTTCACTGGAATGTGGCCTGGTGGACGTCGGAGAATCACTACCTGCGTTTCTTAAGGATCTGAAGGATGCAGGTATGGATGAAGTGATTGCGGAGAATCAGAAGCAGTACACAGAATGGCTTGCAAAGAGGGAATAAGCTGAAAAAGGAGACCGCCGTGCTTTTCTGCGGCGGTCTTTTCCGGTGTGGCGGAGTAGATGAGCAGACGTTGTAAAATGTCAGGAAGGGGGATAGGAATGGATTTTTTACAGATGGAGAACGCGCTTTCCAGATGGTTCCATCTGCAGCAGCAGGCGGAGCTTTGGCGTGGGAGGTATGAAAAGGAGATGGATCTGTCGATCTGTCTAACTCCAGCATACAAGATGGAAGAAGATGGAAGAAACGGGTATATTTCGTGTGACACATTTACCTGTCATTTTGCTAACAGGAATGGAAAGGGAAACTGTCAGGTGCGAATGAAAAGGCTGGAGGCAGCAGTAGAAGCAACTGGCACAGGCTGTCGGATTCGAAGAATCCGTTGGTATCTAATCCAAGAGATGAAACCGTGGACCTATCCGAAGGAAATTGATTTCTGTGCCCTTCCGAAGTATCCAGAGCTTCCGAAAGCAGGAACTTCTGTAGAGGTAAAGAAACAAAACTGCGAAGAAGATCGAATGGCGATTCGCAATTTGATGAATATGTTTTTTGAGCATCGCCTGGAGCGGATGCATGAGCTTTTTTTCGAGGACAAGCAGACGAATGTAAGGATTGATTTGCTGTCAAAGAGAACGGTGAAGGGATATCAGGCAATAACGAAATGGTTTCAGGAGACGTTAGCGGGAGAAAAGGAAAATGCACACTGTTACAGATTTCTAGGCCTGAATTGTGCACCGGTCATTGAAATTGATGAATCACGGAGAATGGCATGCTCACTCTCGATGGCAGAGACCTTCCGTATTGATGCGAAAGATAAGGAGCCTGCGAGGTGGACACTTATCCGGAGGCTTTGCACTGTGTGCGGCAGATATGTGAATACAGTAGACGGCTGGAAAATCAGCCATTTGCATATTCAGAAGTTGATTGACCTGCCGATTGTGCGGTACAGAAATGACCAGAGATATGATAAGGCAGGACAGAGTAAGGAGCCGTGGTCCGTTGATCAGAAATACGGGGGAACGATCTCTGTTTCTGATGCGATGCAGATCGAGAACATTATTAACGGATGGGCATATTCGTGTAGACAGGGGACGCTGGATGCGTTCTGCAGGAACTATTTTTTTCACCCTGATTTTCCGGTTTCTATGCTCATCCGCAGCTTTGGCACCAAAACAGAGGAACTGCGTACTTTTGAAGATATTATGACCAAGATCAGGGACATGGTCGCGCAGTACCGAAATCGCTATTATACCTGGCATGCACCGACAACACCGGTTCTGCAGTATGACGGCGACAAAGAACACGTGGTTGCCACATGGTATGACAGGGGTACAACAAACCTCCGGAGTATGTCAAAATCTGCCGCGGATATCTTATATATGGTATTTGTGAACAAATACACTCATCATTTTCGAAGAGCGGGGGGTAAGTGGTACATCGAACGTTTTTACAATGAACCTGTGATCAGTATGCCGGACTGGCATTTTGACATGATGCATAGTCGTGGATATGTATCTATACCGGATACACCTTGCTTTCCGGACAGGTTTGAGCTGTTGACGGAAGAAGAGAAAGAGGGGGAATGACGGAGTGAAGCTGACAAAAAAATACTGCATACCAGAGCTAACAGAAGAGCAGTTTGAAAAGCTTGACCACACAGCCGTCCTCAGGTCGCCGGATTCTCCGGGAGGATACGTAGTTACATTTCGGCTGAGAGCACCGGAACGTGATTGGCTCGCCGTTCAGGGAGACTGGATGTTTTCGGATATTCATCACTCAAGCACATTTCAGAGTGCACGGATCTGGCCGCATGAGTGGAGAAAGGGGCTCTTTCCACACACCCTGCTAGGGCTCAGGGAGTCACCGGATGCCCTTAAAGACGGCAGAAAAGGGGCGGAAATAGATGTCACACAGTTTGATTTTGACTGGGATGTCCTGAATTTAGGCATGTATGAGATGGATAAGGATCCAAAGACAGGAATCTTCAGATGTACGATACCGCTCCCGACGGGCATTTACAATTATCAATTCATCACTGAAATTCCGGAGGGTAATCCTTTGCGGATGAAGACGGTTTCGGATCCGGCAACGGAAAGCAGATGGAACGACCAAGGAGAACTGCATGCAAAATGCCAGATCGCAGTTCCGAAGGGAGCAGGCAAATGTAGCGAGATGAGAAGTAGAATATGCTCTGAAATCGCTGAGGATATTAGTTTGCAGATTCCCGATCCTGATGGAGAACGGGGTTCGGTTGTATGTTTTACCTATCCGACGGATCACGCATTTGGAGTTGGAGAGGAGCAGAGAGCAATGGTATACTTGCCTGCAGGGTATAATGACAAACACACGAAACCATATCCGGTTATATATCTCAGCCACGGTGGAGGCGGGAATGCGTTGTCATGGATGACAGAGGGAGCCATTCCGAGCATTATGAATAATTTGATTCATGCGAAACTAATAGAGCCAATGGTCGTAGTGACCATGAGCAATGAAGTTTTTCAATGGGAGAATCAGGCAAGAACAATTCCGAATATAACGAATTGTCTCATTCCGGCAGTGGAGCGGAGTTTTCACGTGGCACGCACTCGGGAGAGAAGATATTTCGCAGGATTTTCAGCAGGAGGTTTTCTCGCCTATGAGATATATGAGGCGAAACCCGAGCTTTTTTCCTGTGTCGGGATCTGGAGCGGCGGCTGTCGGTTTGAGATGAAACTTTCCGATCCGGAACTGAAGAATACGGAAGTCCATGTCGGAGCAGGACGATATGATGACGCATATTTCTCATTCGGTGCTCCGCTGGAAAATGCACTTTATAATGCAGGGCTCCCATTCACCAGTTATACTCCGCTGGGAGGACATCAGTGGAATGTCTGGAGAAAGCTGTTTATTGATTTCGTAACACGGGTAGTATCCGGCCGGGATAAGGGGAATTGAGCTTCTGGTCAACTCGGGAACACTGAAGGAAGGTATCATATGGCAGTATTTCATGTGACATTTATGGCGGAGACACTGGGGCGCACAGTCCCGCTTGTAGTGATCTTGCCCACAGACAAGTTTTATTTTGGAAATATGCCAAGAAGAGAAGTGGGAGAAAGCGATGGCGGTCTGAGGATGCGGCAGTGTATTACTGCCGCCTGTTTGATCAGAAATCGAGATTTATAGAAACATGGCCATATACAGGGGTAAGCTGACAACCCTGCTGTCGTCCGCTCCGATATTTCCATCAATCAGCTTGTATGCAACAGGAATGTCATCACGGTTTTTCATAAACTCGTTCAGCGAGGTCGATTTTCCTCTTCCGCTTTTTACTTCGATCGGAAGAATCGTGCCTTCCCTTTGAACCAGAAAATCAAGCTCACGTCGGGAGGATTCGTTTTTATAGAAATAAAGAGTGTATCCTTTCTTGTACAGAATATCTGCGATGACGCATTCCCAGATACCGCCCTTTGTATTCCCTGTGAGCGTATTTTCCACGATATGTTGTTTGAGGGACAGATCCCGCATCGCAATGAGGAGAGACAGATCCGTTGTGTAGGCACGGAAAAAGTCATCGCGTGCATAATCGGCGAGATCATACCGGATGTCTGTCACACGGCGGCACAGGTGAACGATATCTGCACGGACGAGCCATTCCATGCTGGAATAATATTTTTGAGCGCGTGCTCCCGATTCAATTTCTTTGTATTGAAACTTGTGATTCTCTTTATCCAGAAGCTGCTTTGAGAGTGTGAGATAGCATTTTTCGGCTTTCACCTTTTCCTCGGCAGATTCATAATGCGCAATATCGTACTGATAGCCTTGAAGAAGTGCTTTTTGAACCGTGTCGGCTACACGGAAATCCTTTGAATTTAAATAGGAAGATACGGCTTCCGGCATTCCGCCGATAGCGGCATACTGGCGCAGATATCCCATCATTGCAGAGTGTACGGCTGGCGGAACGGGCTTGCGGTTGTCAAACATCACCTGCAGAGAATGGATCAGATCTTCGTTTATGCTGAGAGCCCAGAGGAATTCCTCAAAATCGAGACCATACATATGGAGATAGTTCACGTATCCAACTGGATAGGAGGATGCCCGGCGATAATCAATTCCGAGAAGTGAACCGGATGCGATTACATCATACCGCCCGTCAATGGTCCAGAATTTGAGTGAAGTGATGGCTTCGCTGCATTCCTGGATTTCGTCAAGGAAGATCAGTGTTGTACCAGGATTCAGCTTTTTGTCCGGAAAGCGGAATCGGAGTGCAGTGATGAGGGTATCTACATCCAGATCTCCCGTAAAAATCTGTGCGGCGAATGGCGTTTCTTTAAAATTAATGGTGAGCACCTCGGGATAGTTCTGTTGACCGAACGCTTCAATGGAAAATGTTTTCCCAACCTGCCGGGCACCCTGGATGATCAGGCACTTTTTAGAAGTGCTTTTTTTCCAGTTTATCAGGCTTTGCGTAATTTTTCTTCTCAGCATAATATCCTCCAGAACTTCCCTTTTTGCAGAGCATCAACATTTTACGAGATAAAATGTTTGTGAATCAACATTTTGCGAGTGCAGAATGACGTTATGATCAACATTTTGTAAAATAATAGCATACCAACAAGAGAAAATCCAGCCGAAATCCATGAAAAGCTTATTCGATGGAAATTCTGAAGCCTGAATTTAATCAATGAAGCTTGCCCGGTAGCACTCGCTGAGTGTGAGCAGATAACATTCAAAGGCAATAATCCAGGAGGTTGCATTGGCATCAACTGCCAGCAGGTGGCGATCGGCGAATCGGCTATACTGTGATTCCTTGCTGGCAAAGAGCCAGATCGTGGCCTTCTTTTCTTTTATTTTCTCAAATACCTCTGTCATCTCCAGTGTTTCCGTAAACTCAATGGTGTTGATAAAAACAATCGAGTGTTCATCCAGATGCGCGGAGGTCTCGATCATGTTCGGGATGAGGACTTCATAGCAGGTCTCTTTGCCGTCTTTCCAAAGATTCTGTTGAAAACTGCTGATAAAGGAGGTGCGGAAGGGAATATAGAAATAAATCTTCTTTGCTGTATGCAGTTCCTTGAGTAAGGCCTCGCAGAGGTCGGCAGAGAGATACTGATTGTATAACTTCTTGGAGTGCAGCAACTGTCTTCCGACTTCATCCATAATACCTTTGGGAGTATTTGCAGACTGAAGCCCCAGCATGCGATTGTAATAGACATACTGTGAGGCCGCGCTTTGCAGGGCATAGCGAAAATCTGAAAAACTGCCATAGCCAAGTTTCTGGACAAGCCGCCAGATGGTTGTGCGCGAGGAGGCGGTGAGGTCCGCAATATCATAGATCGTCACACGTTTCATCTCTGATAAATTCTGCAAAATCTTTCCTGCAAGTTCCCGATAGATCGAATCCGTACTCTGGGAATCGTACAATTCCGTCAGTGCCTGAATCACATTCATATCCTACAATCTCCTTTACTTCTATCCTGGTCTTTAGTTTACCCCTCTGCGTGTTCTGTTTCAATGTAAAAGGTTTCTGAATTGGGAATATTTAATTCAAATATGAATACATCTATTTCAAATCAGAGCGCACTTTCAGTTAGACACATTTATGATAAATATATAGGTTAGGGAAGCACGGAACCGGACTATATAAGCGCTTGATAGGGAGGAATGAAAAATGGAATACAGTATGGTAGCGGACATTATGTTTGTGGCACCGGGGGAGCATGGTCCGATCTGGCCGGACACGGACGGAATTATCCAGGCCATGGAACTGGCGAAGGCGAATGGTCTGGATGCTATTGAGATTTTTGACTTTGATAGCAGGGATCTGGCAAGGCTGGCGGACGCAAAGACAAGACTTGGCATCGGCATTGCCACAATGAGCATGAAGAATGGCAAACTGTGGGCAGTTCCCGGAAAAGCAGAGGAGTTTGCACAGGGGCTGAAGGACAGCATAGAAGCGGCTGGAACTCTTGGAGTTAAAAAGCTGGTCGTCAGTGATGATCTGTACGATAAGGATGTTTCCAGAGAAGAGATTCATGCCGCTATGGTGGAAAACCTGAAAGCGGCTGCTCCTATTGCCGAAGCTGCCGGACTTACAATCCTGGCAGAGCCGCTCAGCGATCATTACTTCAAGGATCCTGGTGAAGCGTTTGAAATTATCAAAGAGGTGGGAAGTGACAATGTTCGTCTCCTCTATGACATCTTTCATATGCAGCTGATCGCAGGCAATATTACGAATACAATTAAAGAGAATCTTCCTTTGATCGGACATATCCATGGCGCAGGCGCCCCGGAAAGATGCGAAATCACAGGGGGAGAACTTAATTACCGCTACATCCTGACAGAGCTTAAGAAAGCTGATTATAAAGAAGGCTTCGGTCTTGAGTTTTTTACCTTTACAGACAGAGAGGCAAAGGTAAAAGCTTCGGCGGACCTGCTGCACAGTCTGGAAGTTGAAGGATAAAGAGGATGAGCGTGGCGGCTGCCGATTGGATGTTAGGTAAAAGAGGAAATCTGACATCTGAAAAAGATAGGTATCCTCGGAATATCAAAGAGTAAAAATTAAAGAGAAATAAAAGAAAAGCTAAAAGAACCAAAAGGAAAAATAAAATTAGGAGGAAATGAACATGGGAAAGGTAAGAGTAGGTATTATCGGTATTGGAGAGATTGGAACAACCAAGCATCTTACGCAGCTCGTCCGGCATAGTGACGAGGTGGAGATTGCCGTTCTTTGTGACTTGATCCCGGAGAGATGCGAGAAGGCAAACAAGGACTTTGGTCTTGATGCAAAGATTGTCACGGATTACAGAGAGCTTTGCACCGATCCGACACTGGATGTTGTCCATGTCTGTACGCCGAACCCACTGCACAAAGAAATGACCATTCTGGCCCTGGAGAACGGCAAGCATGTCTACTGTGAAAAACCGCTTGCATGTACCTGGGAAGATGCCTGTGAGATGCGGGAAGCCGAGAAGAAATCCGGCAAGAAGCTGGCCTGCGGCCTTCAGTGGAGATATAACACCGCGACCATGGAGATGAAGAGAATGTATAAAGCCGGTGAACTCGGCGATGTCTATTACATTCGCTCCAGCCAGCTCCGTCCGAGAAGACTGCCTGCCTATGGCGTCTATACCAATAAGGAGCTGAACGGAGGCGGCGTTCTGATGGATGGCGGCCCTCACTCCATCGATCTGCCGATGTGGCTGACAGATAATTATGAAGTGGCAACTGTCCGTGGAGTTACCTTTGACAAGATGAAGGACTTCCCGGAAGGAAATGAACTTGGACCGTGGGATCCGAAGCAGTTCGATGTCGAGGATACGGCGATGGCCATGATCACCATGAAGAATGGCATGATGTTTTATATCGAGACGGCTTGGTGTTCCAACATGCAGCAGGAGGCTCCCGGTATCATTGCCTCTATCGCGGGCACAAAAGCCGGTGCAGACATGGTGGGAGAGGGCTTTGAAGAGGCTGTTCGTGTGACTGGCGTCAAAGACGGCAAGCTGCAGACGGAGACCAGATACCCGGAAGAGAAATATAACATGTGGGAGTATGACATGGACAGATGGGTCGATGCGATCACAAAGGGCGGTGAGCCGGCGGTCAATTCCTACCAGGCAGCGGTTGTTACCCGTGTCATTGAGGCTGTTTATCAGTCTGCGGAGACCGGAGAGACAATCGTATTCGACTGAGGTATACATAACGTAAGTTTAATAGATGGATCAATCAAAACAATTATGAAGTGGCGGACCTTGCGCCACTTCATTGGAGGTCATATGAAAAGAAAGATGAAAGTCAAAAACCTGGTTCAAACTGGTTTGGCAGTTGCTCTTGCCTTTTCTCTCGCCGGATGCGGGGGTGCAGCAACTTCATCACCGGCAAAGGGGAATGCTGCGAACGGAGGTGCAGCAACTGCCAGTATGGCAGAGTCCGGACAGACTGCCGGAATGGCAGGCGTTTTAAAACCCAACAGTGATCCGGTTAATACAGAAAAGACTGATAAGAATCTGACGATCGGGCTGGTATCAGAACCCTCTACGCTTTGGGCGTCAGGGACAGGAAAGGTGGAGAATGAAGAAGAGATGATTGCGGCGGCGATCAGGGACTGCCTTGTCCGCCTGGACAGAAAGACTGGTGAGGTCGTTCCGGATCTGGCGACTTCCTGGAAGTGGACAGACGGCACTCACTGTCAATTCACATTGAGGGAAGATGCCCTTATGACGGACGGCACGCCTCTTGTGGCCGATGATGTCGTTTACTCTGTCAATGTGTGGAAGGATAAGAGTGCAAATACGGATACCGGGCGTTTTCTTGTTGGTGCGACAGCGGATGATGAGCATACGGTAACCATTGAATTCAATACAGCCGCTCCGGATATGCTCTATCTTCTGGCCTGGTCAAACTTTGGTATTGTCAGTGAGGACGAGGTAAATGCGGCAGGAGGAGTCGAGGAGGCCGCCAAAAAACCGGTTATGGGATGTGGCCGCTACCTGTTCAAGGAGTGGAACCACGGACAGAATATTGTTCTTGAGAGAAATGACAAGTACTGGGATCAGGATTATGTCGGATACTATAAGACGGTTACCCTGACTTTCACCAATGATTCAGCGGCTCGCGAACTTGCGGTTGAGGCGGGGGATGCCCAGGTAGCCTTTGACCTTCCGCTCAGCCAGGCGGCGACCTATGCGGCAAGTGAGAATGTCAGCATTGAAATGTATCCATTTGGTCAGAATACCAGACTTTGGTACAATATGGGCAAAAAAGCGGGAGCAACAAAAGATATCCGGGTGCGGCAGGCAATCGATAAGGCTCTGGATTTTGACGCGATCGCTCAGGTTGGAACAGCGGGATCCGGAAAATCGGTTCTTGGCTACTTCCCGGAAGACAGCAAGTACTACAATGCGACCTTTACCCCGGAAGAGCGAAAGGTTGATGTAGAAGGAGCGAAAGCGCTTCTGAAAGAGGCCGGATATGAGAATGGTCTGAGCTTAAAGCTTATAGGAATGCAGGACGAGGAACCGGTTTACACGGTGATGCAGGAGAATCTGCGTGCAGCAGGTATCAATCTGTCCATTGATATTCTGGACACTCCTGCCTTTGTGGAGGGGGCAAACAGCGGTGACTACGACCTGATTCATGTAGGGGATCTGGTAGATGCAAGATACCCGGCTATCATGCCTTTCTTTATGCAGCAGAATATTGATACCTTCAACATCGGCGGAAGCAAGTATACGACACCGGATATCGAGAATGGCGTCAAACAGTTTATCTCCGAGACCGATGATGCAAAGGCAAAGAAGGAACTGGCGAATCTGGAACAGACCTGGAAAGATGAGATGTACTTCTCCAACACCTATTCCATGATGAAGTCAGCAGCCATTGCTAAAAATCTGAAAGGATATTCCACAATCGAGAGAGGATTCGTTGATCTTACCGCGATGTACGAGGCGTCATAACATTTTTAAGCAGGTTTAAAAGGGGACCAGGGGTGGAATGTGTTCATTTCGCCCCTGGCCCTTTCTTTAATACATGAAAAGATCGAAAGAAAATGCCTGATTGAATAAAATTATGATCATATTTTGACGCTCTGGTCTAAAGTGGAAAGAATTAGTATATAAAAAGCACAAAAAAAGAGAGAATTATTGAGTTTATATGTAAAATATAGTGGTATGATAAAGGTGTTACAGGCATAAAGCATTTTTATGGAGGGAGAAGAATATGGCTTTTAAGAAGATTCTGGGAATTGGGCTGGCAGGAGTGATGGCGCTGTCTATGGCAGCCTGCGGCAGTTCAGCGGGGACATCATCCGCTTCAACGGCCGCTGGAACAGCGCAGTCAGATGCGGGTGAGGCATCATCCGGAGCAGGACAAACGGCGAAAGGCGACCTGCTAATTGGGGTCACACTTCCGTCTATCAGCAGCGATTTTACCGTCGCTATGCGGGATGGAATTGTAGGAAGGCTGGAAGAGGCTGGCTGCAAGGTTCAGTTCGATTCTGCTGATAATGACGTAACGAAGCAGGCCAATCAGGTAGAAAATGATATCACGATGGGATGTGATGCCCTGATTGTGTGGCCTGTCAATGGCGATGGCATCTCCAGTACCTGTAAAAAAGCGGTTGAGCAGGGCATTCCGGTTCTCGGGTTTGCCAATAAGATTAAAGATGCAACCGCAAATAACGTTGCTGCATCGGACGAGGAGATGGGGGAATCTGTAGCGGATATGGCCAGCGAGTGGATTGACCAGGCCTTTGCTGACGCCGGAGACAAAGAGGTGGATGTTCTTTGCATCACAGCCTCCAATACGCCGGAAGCAGTAGACCGCAGTACGGGTATGCAGAAGCTTGCTGAAAAAAATTCCAAGGTAAAGCTGTCCACTGCAGAGGTTGACTGGGACAGCCCGGATCAGTCCAGACAGCTGGTGGAAAATTCTCTTCTTGCCGATCCGGACATCGATGTCATCCTGACTCCGGGAAATACGGTCGGGGCTGCTGCCAACAGCTACATTATGAGTGCTTCCTCTCCGATTGAAGACAAGAGCAAATTTGCTGTCTTTACAGTCGACGAGACAGAAGAGATTATCTCCGCAATCCGCAGTTCTGAATCCAATGAAGCCGTGCTGCGCGGAACGGTATCCATGGGCAGCATCGACCATACCGTAGATCAGCTGATGAAATCGGTACAGCCCCTGCTCGACGGAGGGACGTTTGTTGACATTCAGGGCGATGCAGTCAAGCTGAATGCAGAGGCTCTTAAAGAAAAGTAAGTTTTCCTTAGTTTTGAACCGAAAAATGGAGAACTTCTGTGAGCTTTCACAGAAGTTCTTTTTCAATCAGGGAGGCGGAAATGGAGCAGGATGTTGTTCTTAGCATGAAGAACATTACGAAGATATACCCTGGCGTCCGGGCGCTTGATGACGTCAGTCTGGAAGTGCGGGCCGGAGAGGTACATGCGCTTTTGGGAGAGAATGGAGCAGGAAAGTCGACCCTGATCAAGGTTCTCTCCGGAGCTGTGCAAAATGAAGGCGGGACGATTGTTCTCAGGGGAAAGTCCTATAGTCATATGACGCCGGCGGTCTCACGGACAAATGGGATTGAGGTCATCTACCAGGAGTACAACCTGATTCCGGGACTGACCGTGGCGGAAAACATCTGCCTGGGGCAGAAAATGCATGGCATGGTAGACCTTAAGGGGCAAATCAAGCGGACACAGGAGCTTTTAGACCGATATCAGATTCAGCTGGATCCACGGGCCCTGGTCGGTCAGCTGCCTCCAGCCAGGCAGCAGCTGGTGGAGATTGCAAAAGCAATATCCAAAGATCCCGAAATCGTGGTCATGGATGAACCTACGGCCCAGCTGTCTCTTGCGGAAGTTCAAAATTTATATCGGATTATTCGGGAGTTAAAGGCAAAAGGCACCGCGGTGATCTACATCTCTCATCGCCTGGAGGAACTCTTCGAGGTCACAGACCGGATCACAATTATGCGGGATGGTCAGTATGTCGATACTGTAAATACGAAGGAGACCAACCGTGACCGCCTCATCGCGCTGATGGTCGGCAGGGAATTAAAGCATACCTATGACCGCACCTGCCGGGCAACAGACGAGGTGGTTTTGAAAGCGGACCATATCGACAGCTATGTCAATACAGACTGCAGTTTTGAATTGCACCGGGGAGAGATTCTGGGTTTCGCCGGGCTCGTCGGTGCGGGGCGAACCGAGCTGATTCGTGCTATCTTTGGCGCAGATAAAAAGCTTGCCGGCAAAGTGTATGTACATGGCAAAGAGGTCCATATAAAAAGTCCGGAAGATGCGATTCGCTGCGGGATCGGTTTGATTCCGGAAGACCGGAAGATGCAGGGCTGTTTTTTGAATCAGAGCATATCCTGGAACATCAGCATGGGCAACATTCGGTCCATGACAAAAAGGGGTCTGGTGAGTGAAAAAAAGATTGTCAGTGAGGCAGAAAAATACGAGCAGATGCTTAATATCAAGACCCCGTCCCTTAAGCAGCTGGTTCGGAATTTATCGGGAGGCAACCAGCAGAAGGTGGTACTGGCCAAAGTACTGGCGGCCGATACAGAGATTGTTATTTTCGATGAGCCAACCAGAGGGATCGATGTTGGAGCCAGGGCAGAGATCTACGATCTGATGAATCATCTTGTTGAGATGGGCAAGTCGATCATCATGATCAGTTCGGATATGGAGGAACTGCTGGGTATGTCGGACCGGGTTATCATCCTGGCAGACGGAAGAATTACTGGAATATTGAATCGGAATGAGTACAGTCAGGAGCGCATCCTTGACCTGGCATCCGAGGCGTAAGAGGAGAGAAAAGATGGAGAAATCGAAGGTAAATGCGTTTGTCAGAAAGAATATGATGTGGCTGATTTTGATTCTGCTCATGCTGGTTTTTGCGATTCTTTCGCCGAACTTCCGGTCTTTCAAAAATATGATGAACATTCTCACGCAAAATGCCTATTTCATCATTGCAACAATCGGTGTGGCTTTGATCATGATTAGCGGGGGAACGGATCTTTCTGTAGGTCAGGCCATGGGGGTGATCGGCGTCAGTGTAGCTCTTCTGATGAGAGGTGGATGCCCAGTACCGGTGGCCGTCCTTTTGGGGATTCTGATTGGTGCCGTTCTTGGAGGCTTTAATGGTGCCTGTGCCAATGTGCTGAAGATTCATTCCATGATTGTCACTCTGGCAACCATGACTATGTATAAAGGAATTTCCTATATTCTGTCTGGCTCCCAGTCCTACTATGATTTCAGTGACAAATACCTGAGTATCGGACAAGGGGCAGTTGGTCCTGTTTCCGTCCCGGTCATCATCATGATTGTCGTCGGAATCGTAATCAGCTTTATCCTCTCAAAGACGGTGTTTGGGCGTTTCATTTATGCGGTCGGGGGAAATGCGGAGACAGCCCGACTGGCCGGTGTCAATGTGCATAAGATTAAGCTCATGACCTTTGGGCTGGCCGGCTGTCTGTTCGGTGTGGCAGCCGTGATTCTGACTTCCAGGGGGGGATCGGCAAGCTCCGCTATCGGACCCGGCGTTGAATTTGACGCCATTACGGCCTGCGTTCTTGGAGGCGTATCCTTCATTGGCGGCGCCGGGAGAGTATCAGATGCTGTGGTTGGCTGCTTGATTCTTGGCGTGCTGACGAACGGGATGCAGATGATTGGCATGGATGTCAATTCGCAGTATGTTGTCAAGGGTATCCTGCTCCTTGCATCTATCGGCTATGATACTTACCAGAGACAGGTAAAGGTCAGGATGAAAGCTGACAAGAAGTGATCTGGGGCAAAAACTCAAAAAAGACGGACCAACATTTTTTAGATGAAATGTTGATCCGTCTTTTGGCCTGAAAAACTTACTCGGATTATCTTATACGGCATTGCCGACGCGATATAAAGAACCGTTACTGCCGACGATTCCATCCACAGTTCTGGAACCGTTCAGAATGACCGGTGTGTGGAATAGAGAACGGATTTTGGAAAGAAGGCTGACTTTCGTCTCCTGACTGCTGTGATCCGGGCGGATTTCAAGGCCTTCGAACTCGGTGACATACTCTTCTGCGTTATAAGAATAGAACATGGTAATAACCTCCTATAGATGAAAGGAATGCGGTCAGATGATCTGCGCTGGTCTGCATTCTTAAATTTGTCTGATGTACTTTACCGTATTAATATAGATGACTTTTTGCTGGTCTTCTTTTCAAAAAACGATAAAAATCAATCAAAAATTGCAGGGGCTTACCAGAGTTCAGGCATATCCTTTAAGCTGTAAGCCTGTGTGATCTCCCGGATAACCCGGCAGGGATTGCCGGCAGCGAAGACGTTGTCCGGCAGATCTCTTGTCACGACGCTGCCTGCCCCTACAACGACTCCGCTACCAATCTTTACCCCGGGGCAGACGACCACATTGGCCCCCAACCAGCAGTCATCGCCGATTGTCACAGGTTTGGCACGGCACAGACCGTGAGTCTCTCCCTCTGTATCCGTCATGCCGCGGCGTTCCTGGGCGATCATAGGATGGATGGGGGTTACGATGGTCACATTGGGACCGAAGTTGCATCTCTCTCCGATGGTCACCTTTGCGTCGTCCTGGATTGTCAGATTGAAATTAAAGAAGCAGCCGTCACCGATTGACGTGTGCGTTCCATAGTGAAAAAAGATGGGGCCCTGGAAGAAACAGTGTTCTCCCAGGCTGCCAATCAGGTCCGCCAGAATCTGGGCTCGTTTTTCGGTTTCATCTTCATGGGTCGCGTTATAATCTGTGTCCAGGTTGTGGGCCTTTAGTTTGATTGCTTTTAGCGCCGGATGTCCGGGGAAGAACAGCTTGCCGGCAAATATTTTTTCCTCTTCAGTCATCTTATCTCTCCTTTGGGGATGCGGCTTTCACAGCTGCCGCATATGGTTTATCTGGATATGTTTGGCAGATTTATTATAAGACAAAAATCCCTGGACTTCAGTATGAATCGAAAGAGAAAGCGCATAAGGAGAAGATTCAGAAAGCTGATAAAGGTCATAAAGATCACAAGGGGAAAGTTAAAAAAGGATGGTCAGAAAAAGGTATGGAAATGTGGATCCGGAAGCATGGAACAGAAATGATGCTAAGTGAAGAGGAATATTCTGAACCGTTTTAGATGAGGATATCCTGGATAAAATAAATTTTGCTCCAATAAATAACCGAGAAAATAAAAATATCGTCGCCTTCCGGGATGAATTTGGGGCATCATAGAGATTAAGGTACAGTATCCTGCCATCAATCAGTCCTGCGCTTGCGGTGGAGGCTATCCCCCTATAGATCTTTTGCGCTAAAGCGTGTCGGATAAGTGGGGGAAGCACCTGAGGCAGCAGCTTGGGACTGGTTCCTGGGGAAACGTGGAGAACAGAAGGGAGAAACTTATGGATGTTGTGATGAACAAGACGACTGTACACCCGTATAGCAGAAGCGTATCCATTATTGGTGTCGGTTGTACCCCGTTTATGTATACGGTGGATCATCCGGAGACAAACGGCCTGACAGAGGGAGAAATGTATGGTTATGCTGCGCTGAAGGCTATGGAGGATGCGGGCGTCAATCCGCAGGACGTCGATTTTTATTTCCATGGCGAAGCCAGCCCGCTGAATAATTCCAACTATCTGACACCGAATGTCCAGATCGCCAACTGGTTCGGCATGAAGGGAAAGGCCTCTATCCATCATTCGGAGGCCTGCTGCACAGGTTACTATGCCATTGAAGAGGCGGTCAACGCTGTCGCCAGCGGCAAGTACAACTGTGTCCTGTCCGGCTGCGTCGAATTCGGAGACAGCGTAGCAGTTCCCGATCATCCCTATAAGCGGTCCAAGATCAGCATGGAAGAGTTCCTGAGGACGACCGCATGGCTCTATGACAGATCGTATACCAGAAGTCTGATGGGAGGACTCAACCTGATCTATGACGATGCCGCCGAGTGGTATAAGCGGACTCGGGGTCTTACCGACCAGGAGATGGACGATACTCTGAACTGGATGTGCATCAATAATCGGAAGAACGCATCCAAGAACCCGCTTGCGATTGCGCGGACCACTTATGAGGAGATTGCGAAGGAGAAGGGCTTTGACAATGTCATTGACTATATGCGCTCTCCCTATAACCCCCGGATGGGAGACTTTCTCCGCGCCAGCGGCCTGGAGCTGAAGTGTGACGGTGCAGCTGCAGTCATTGTGTGCGCGACCGATATGGTTGACAAGTACATGGGCAACAAGACGCATAAGCCGATTGAGGTTCTGGGCGTGGGCGCTGCAGCTTGTGAAGCGACGACTCCTCACTTCGAGGTCAATGCAACGATTGAGGCGGTACGCCAGGTCTATGAGGTGACTGGTGTAAAGCCGGAGGAGATCGACGTCTTCTATGCAAATGACTTCATCATCACATCTCATCTGGTAGCTGCGGAGATTGCCGGCTATCTGCCTTATGGCGAGGGCTGGAAATATATCTGCGAAGGCAGGACCGCTTACGATGGAGATAAGCCCATCAATACAAACGGAGGACGGACTTCTTTCGGACATGCCCATGCGGCATCGGGGTTGGCGGATCTGTACGAGGCAGTACACCAGATGCGCGGCGAGGCCGGTGAAGGCCAGATGAAGAAGATTCCGAAGACTGCCATGCTGCGCGGATATGGCGGAGCGCAGAATATCTGCACCTATATCATCCGTACAGAGGAATGATGAGAGGAGGAAAAAAGATGAGTGAGAGCCCAATTAAGTTAGAGAAGGTTGTTGAGACATTTTACGAAAACCTGGAGAAGGGGAAGATCACCGGGAAACGCTGCAAGAAGTGCGGTACGGTAGAATTTCCTCCGGTCTATGCCTGCAATTCCTGCGGAAGCTGGGATATGGAATGGGTAGAGATCAGCGGCAAGGGCAAGCTGCATTCCATGGTCATGCCTGCTCCGCTTTCAATGAAGCCGGAGTACAAAGATCTGGGCAAGTTCTGCTACGGAGATGTTGAGATTGAGGAGGGCGCTCATCTGAACGCCGTCGTTCGGGGCATCAGTAAGAAAAAACGTCGGGAAATCCTTGAGGGCAAGGGCCTGCCGGTGAATGTGCACGCCTCCATCTACCAAAGGGATGGCTACAAGACGGTCGTTTTTGATTTGGATGAAGATCAGTAATATACAGATAAACGGAGAGTGTCTGATTCTAAGTGCTGCCAGACGCTCTGGTATAGACAATCTCGGGCATTCTATATAAACTTAATGAATAAGGAGAAGATGATTATGGATAGAAAAGAACTGGAAGCAAAGGTAATTGAACTGGTTGCGATGTCTTATAACAAGGATGCAGCGGAGCTTTCAACATCGACAAGCTTTAAGGACGAACTGAAGGGCGCATCGGTACAGATGGTAGCTTTGGTTGCTGAGATTGAAAATGAGCTGGATGCAACCATCACCCTTCAGGATGCGGCCGGCTGTGAGACGATCGGTGATCTGGTCGATGTAGTCGAAGAGGAAATGTGATATCGAATATCCCTCCCCGGATTTTTGCTGGTCAGTAAAGGTTCGGGGAGGAACGGCATCCGACCAAGATCAATCTGTCGATGACGCAGGGTTGGCATATACATGAAGGAGAGATACAGATGAGCGTTCTGGATAAAATTTATGAGAAGGCAAAGCTGAATCCGCAGAAGGTCGCCTTTCCGGAGGCGGCGAACGAAAAGATGATGCAGGCAGCCTTCGAAGCCGGCAAGGAGGGCTATATTATACCCCTTCTCGTCGGAAAGGCAGAAGACCTCCGGGCTTTGGTTAAGGAGCGCGGATATGAAGAATCTGTCTTCACGTTTGTGGACATAGAGGATGAAGAGACAACGGCAAAGATTATTGAAGCGTATGTAGCACGTCCGGATACCCTTTTAAAGGAGAAGGCGCTGCGGCGCAGAATGGCGGATCCGCTTTACTACGCAATGGCGATGCAAAAGGCTGGAGAGGCTGACGTTACCTTTGCGGGCATTGACAATACGACCGGCGATGTCCTTTTAGCGGGACAGATGATGATCGGCTTAAAGCCCGGCATCAGCACAATCTCCAGCATTGGTCTGGCGGATATTCCTGGCTTTGAGGGCAGTGAGGAATCCTTGCTGGCAGTCGGCGACAGTGCAGTTTGCACGAATCCCAATGCAGAGCAGCTGGCTGATATCGCGATTTCTGCCTGTGAGACCGTGCAGAGCCTTCTTGGCTGGGAGCCGCGCTGTGCCATGGTCAGCTACTCTACTTTGGGAAGCGGCCAGGGTGAGCTGATCGATAAGGTCACAGAGGCCGTGCGGATTGCAAAAGAGAAGCGGCCGGATCTTAATATCGACGGGGAATTCCAGCTGGATGCGGCTATCTCACCGGCCGTTGCACAAAAAAAGGTGAAGAGGGAGAGCCCGGTAGCGGGTAAGGCCAACATCGTGATCTGGCCGGATCTCAATGTCGGCAATGTCGGCGTCAAGCTGATTCAGCAGTTCGGTCATGCTGATGTCTATGGACCTATGCTCCAGGGCTTCAACAGCGTAGTCTGTGACTGCTCCAGAGGGGCACCGGTTTCTGAAATCAAGGGAAATGTCATTATTTCAGCAGTCCGTGCAGCGGGCATGAAAAAGGTCTGAGGGGGAAAGCAAGCGATGGGATATAAGGTTTTTGCAATCAACCCGGGTTCAACCTCGACTAAGATCGCTATGTTTGACGGGGAGACCTGCCTGTTTTCCAAAAATGTAGCACATGATGCCAAGGAACTGGCTTCCTTCCCTAATATGGCTGCCCAGCTGCCCTATCGAAGAGATATGATCTTACAGATTCTCAGCGATGCTGGACAGACCCTTGAGGATATAGATGTCTTTGTCGGCCGCGGCGGCGGCCTCCTGTCCGTTGAAGGCGGAACTTATGAAATCACGGATCTGGTGCTGGAACATGCGCGGACCTGCGCAAATGGCGTCGTGCATCCGGCGACTCTGGGTTCCCAGCTGGCTCATGAATTTGCGGAGCGTTATGGCGCCAAGGCCATGGTTGTCAATCCTCCGGATGTGGATGAGCTGCAGGATCTTGCCCGTATGACGGGAATCAAAGGGGTCTATCGTACCGTGCATTTGCATGCGTTGAACCTTAAGGAGACTGCTATCCGGCACAGTCATCAGGTGGAAAAGAAGAAGTACGAGGACTGCAATTATATTGTCTGCCACATCGGTGGCGGCATTTCGATCTCGGCTCATCGTCGGGGTAGAATGGTTGACGGTTATGATATCGTCGGCGGGGAAGGACCCATGGCTCCAACCCGCTGCGGGGGGATCTCCGTCTACGATCTTTTGGATTATATGGAACAGGAGAATGTCAGCGCTAAAGAGGTGCGCCGTCTTTGCACAAGATCAGGTGGCTTCGTGAGTCATCTGGGCATCTCTGATGCCATCGAGGTCACCAGGCGTGCAGCGGAAGGCGATCGGCATGCGGAGATGGTCTGGAATTCCATGATCTATCAGATCGAGAAGGGAATCGGAGCCATGGCTGCTGTTTTAAAGGGCGACATCAACGCAATTCTGCTTGGCGGCGGCATGGTCCACAATGAGGACCTGGTCAATCAGATCAAAGAGAGCTGCAGTTTCATCGCTCCCGTATATGCTTATCCCGGTGAGTTTGAGATGGAGGCCATGGCAGCCGGAGCGATCCGTGTTCTGGACGGAGAAGAAGAGCTGAAGGTCTACACCGGAAAAAAGGTATTTGAGAAATTCGATTTCTGATCGGGTTTGAGCAGTCTGCAAATAGGATCTGCTCGAAGGCTGCCCGGTATCCGCGCGCAATCACGCAAGCGGGCCGGAGCCTTTGGGCAGATCTTTTCCTGTGCAGGAACAGGTAAACATAGGACGAGTCGACGAGGGCGATTGCATAAAGAGGAGACGTATGGGCAAGGGAAGTGCGAGATGGATGAAGCCTGTTGATATGACGACAGGGACACCCTGGAAGAAAATTCTGGAGTTTTCTATACCGATGCTGCTGGGCAATATCGCTCAGCAGCTCTATAACACGGTAGACAGCATTGTCGTCGGCCGGTATATCGGGGATAATGCGCTGGCTGCAGTGGGGAGCGCAGGACCGATTCTGAATCTTTTGATTGTGCTGTTTGTCGGAATTTCGATTGGTGCAAGTATCGTGGTTGCCCAGTATCTTGGGGCCAGGGACAGGGAATCGCTTTCCTGGTCTGTGGGCAATTGCATTATCCTGATTCTTGCAGCTTCCGCCCTGGTCACACTTGCGGGACTGATCGTGGTGCGGCCACTGCTGGTTGCGCTGAACACACCAGATACGATCATAGACTGGTGCGCAGCCTATTTATCTGTCATGTTTGCCGGTTCGGTGGGGCTGGCCTTCTATAATATTTTAAGCGGAGTTCTTCGAGGGCTCGGGGATTCAATATCTGCCCTCCTCTACCTGGTTATTTCCAGTGTCATCAATATTGTACTCGATGTGTACTTTGTGGCAGTCCTTCATCTGGGAGTTCCGGGTGTCGCCTATGCGACAATCATTGCCCAGGCTTTTTCCGGCATCCTCTGTATCCTGAGGCTGACCCGCATGACGGATATGTTTGACATGAAGTGGAAGTATTTTCGCTGGAAAAAGAGATACGGGATGGGTATTATCCGCCTGGGAATTCCGTCAGGGATCACCCAGGCCATCCTTTCCATGGCGATGATTCTATGTCAGAATCTGACCAATTCCTATGGAGAAGCCTTCATTGCAGCCAATGTCATGCTGCAGAGAGTGGATGGCTTTGCCATGCTGCCCAATCTATCCTTTGGAACCGCTTTTACGACCTACGCAGGCCAGAATATTGGAGCCAAGGATATGAAGCGGGTTCAGAAAGGGGCAAGACAGGGCCTGCTGCTGTCCGTCCTGGTCTCGCTGGTCATTACCTCTCTGATTCTGATTTTTGGAAAATATTTGATGCACATTTTCACCGATACACAGGAACTGGTTGACATGAGCATGCAGCTGATGCGGATTCTGGCTGCCGGCTACATTGCCATGGCGGTCATTCAGACTCTTGGTGGAATTATGAGAGGCGCCGGGGATACCATGACGCCTATGTGGATCTCGATTGTTCAGATCATGGGCGTTCGGGTGCCGCTTGCCTATTTCCTCTGCTATGCGACAAGATCTGCTGCTTATCCGATCGGGCGGAAAGAGATGCTCTATGTTTCGCTTTTGATTGCCTGGATCTTTGGCGCAGTCATCAGTGCAGTTTTTTACAAAAGAGGTCGTTGGAAGAATCGGGCTATTACAACTTGATTACGACTCTGCAGACCAACATAGGGTGAATTATTCTGATGGAAGGATCAGATTGGAGTGGTATGGAGAAGCTAAGAATATCCGATAATGGGAGATATTTTGTAACACAGGATGGAAGACCATTTTCGTGGCTGGCAGATACGGCATGGACGGTACCGGCTAGATTAAAATGGGACGATGTCTCCTGCTATATGCAAACTCGGAAGTCACAAGGGTTCACAGTGCTACAAATGGTTGCGCTGGATCCGGAGTTTAATCCGGAGATGCGGGATCCGGACGGCAATCCGGCGCTAATTGATGGGAATGCGGACAAACCTAACGAGCGTTATTTTGCTTACTTTGATTCTGTTCTGGATATGGCGGAGCGTTATGGTTTCTATGTTTTGTTGCTGCCATTCTGGGGACAACTGGTCACAGGGGATGATTGGAGTGGCAGAATCTGGCCAGTAACCATTACAGAGAAGAGTGCCTATGGATTTGCACGATGGCTGGGAGAAAGATGCAGGCATCGCAAAAACATTCTGTGGTGTCTGGGCGGTGATCGGCAACCTATACACAAGGGCAGGGATTTTCGCCCTGTCTGGCGACGAGCAGCAGAAGGCCTGGCGGCAGGAGTGCTTGGACGGGATCTTCGGTCTGATGAAGATCCGGAGATGTGGAGAGAACTTCTGATCACTTACCATGCCTGCTACGAGAGGGAGACTGGTGAGTGTTCAACTTTTTCTTATTGGGATGAGAAAGAGGCTTGGATCAGTTTTGTTATGCTGCAGTCCGGTCATGGATCAGAGGTGAAAAACTATAACCTGGTCCAAAGAGAATATAAAGCCCGGGTGATGCCAGTGTGGGACGGAGAGCCGGCTTATGAGATGATGCCGACGGAATGGCCAGTTAGGGACAACAGCAGCTTCCACGGAGCTTATATGGTAAGAAAACGAGCCTACTGGAGTCTATTAAGCGGAGCGTTTGGTTTCACCTATGGACACGCTTCTATATGGAACTGTATTTCCGAGAAGGAAAGAAATCAGGTGTCCAAAGTTACCTGGTTTGAGGCAATGCATTCTGAGGGAGCGGCACAGATGAAGATCCTGCGAGATTTTATGGAAGCTGTTCACCCACAGACCTACCAGCCATGTCAGAATCTTTTCGTCGATGAGGGTACGGATGATTTGCACAGTCATGTGCAGACGGCAGTATCACCTGGCGGAGACAGAGTCCTTGTTTACTTCCCTGTAGGTGGTGAGCGGACTCTCCGTATGAAAGAATTTATTTCGGAGAAAAGTTTGCCAGAGAGGTTACATGTCTTTTGGTTTGATCCGAAGACGGGTGAGGTAGTAAGAGGAGATGATCTGGAAGCCTCGGAGAATGGAGATCTGAAAATCGGATGGAGTCCCACCAAAGAGGGGGATGATCAGCTCTTGATTCTAACCAGGCGAGATGAGAATATTCAAATTCCCAACCGCATTTACAGGGAAATAAGCAGAGAAACAGGAACGCAGAAAGTCTTTGACTGGGGCTAA
Source organism: Lachnospiraceae bacterium UBA3689 (assembly GCA_002371465.1). Taxonomy (GTDB): domain Bacteria; phylum Bacillota; class Clostridia; order Lachnospirales; family Lachnospiraceae; genus Chordicoccus. The sequence goes on from DFIU01000026.1 coordinate 85,777, forward strand.
AGACTTTCTGCATCTGTCTTTTGTAAAAATGTATCTGTTTGATTTAAGAATATTTTGTAGTTGATGGCATACGCATGATGGTACGGAAACCTTCCGGATCTTCCTTACGTTTTAAGGTCATGTAAATGGCTCCAACGCGCATGACATTCAATAGATTCACGATGTCTTCTGGAGCGAGAGGTTCCGCATCCTCATCAGCATCCAGCCAACTCTGGGCGGATAGGAAATGCAGTTCGACAAAGATGTCGACAAAATGGCTGCGGAGTTCATCCCGGGGCTGACCGTCTCGATCCATCATCTCCTGAAGATTCCTGGCAATAAGAGGCTTCAGGCGTTTGACGAAATAGGGATCCCCAAATTTACGGTCCAGGAGCGCCATCATGGCCTCCCGATGCTTGCTGCAAAACTGAAACCAGGTATTGAAAATTTCCGGCGGAGCCGGATTGAATTTAGTAAGAAAGGTCTCATTGGTCAGATGAACTTCCGGCTGCCGGGAAGCACTGGCATACCTCTCAGCAATTTCATCCAGAAGACTTGTTTCAATCTGCTCCATCAGGTCATAGATGTCGCTGAAATACTGGTAAAAGGTACCCCGAGTGATTTCGGTGTAGCGGCAGATTTCAATGACAGAGATTTTGTCCCATTTTTTATGTCGAATCAGAGCCAGGTAGGAATGGATGATTCGACGGCGGGTGTGTTCGGATTTGTTTGATCTGTGAACCGGATTAGGTGACATATCAAGGACTCCTTGTACTTGTTAGCCTCCTATGCAGCCAAGAGCTGCCAATAGGACTCTGATCAATAAAGTATAGCATTTTCGCAAAATTACAGCAAGAAGTGGGGGCTGACGCGCAGCTTCCACAAAATTGAAATTTTGAAGAATGATCGGCAGAATCGGATAGTATTACGTTGGGGCGTTTTATTTGCTATAATGAAACAGAACAACAGACGTTTAAAGTTGAACGAAACAGCAAGGTAGGAGGAATGAAAATGGCAAAAGTTTTAGCTCTCTCCTTCGGGAGAAAGATGTCAAACACGGATGTGATGTTAAAAGAGGTATTGCGAAAATGCCAGGAGGGCGGACACGAGGTCCGGTTTATGCGGCCGGATGAAATGGATATCAAACCCTGCACGGGCTGTACGGCCTGTGTCGTCGGGATTCTGTCCGGCAGAAATAACGGCCAGTGTATCCACAAGGATGACTTCCATTTGATTGAGGATGCCTTCTACGATGCCGACGCAGTCCTGATTGGATCTCCGGTATATGAGACCAGTCCTACTGGGACCTTTAAGACCCTGTGTGACCGGATGGGTCCCTCTCACGATCTGGCCTTTTTGACCGAGGCAAGAAAAGAACGGATGGAACAGGGAAAGAGCGGAGACCAGCTGCCGGATGAGCGGGCCTTCAAACCGCGAGTCGGAGCCATCCTTGCTGTCGGAGGGGCCAGGACGGAGAACTGGACCATCTTCACTGTTCCGGTTATGTATGAACTGTTTATGTCTACCGGTGTTCAGGTCATTGATACGCACACCTATTATGGTGCCATGAATGTAGAACATGTGCTTGGCGTTCCGGAAGAGATGGAGCGCATGGACCAGATGGCGAAGAATGTCATGGATGCCCTGGATGCGATTGAAAAGAAGGATGACAAGGAGATTGGACGCTGGAGAGGCGAAAGCGAAGGGGCCTGTCCTGTATGCCATCAGAGTGTCTTTCGAGTACATCCCAAGAGCAATCTGGTGGAGTGCGCAATATGCGGGATCAACGGTCAGGTCCGCCTGATCTCCGGTATGCCGGAGTACGTCTTCCCGGAAGAGGAGATCGCCCGTTCCCGTATGCTTTATGCCGGCAAACTGGAGCATAGAAATGAGATCGCCAACGGGGCGATGACACAGAAGAAGGTTGAGAACCTGGCTGAACTGAAAAAGCCATATCTACATATCGGAGAGTAAGGCTTTTCAAAAAAGAAGGACTGTCGTATATGATATGCTACCCCCAAGTAGG
>DFIU01000019.1:0-44420 GCA_002371465.1 Lachnospiraceae bacterium UBA3689
TGACGGTGAATAATTGAGGTTTAATCATGTTTGCTCCTCCTTCTTATCCTTGTTTTCTAAAATCCAGAATCTCATGGGAATTTTCTGATTTAATGGTCTCTCTTGGCTCTACATCTACTACGCTTCCACCGGCTTCTACATCATCGACCTTATCTCCCTGTACCGATGGCTGCTGTGATCCATTCGCCGTGCCCGATACCATTCCGATGTCATTGAAGTCAAGCTGTCCCTTGATCTCACCCTTTTTATGCTCCATTACAATCACACGATCATCTCGTATGTCCCTGCTCACAAAGAACCGGGTCTGAACGCCAATCTCCGGCGCGAGCGTATACGATACATCGGCGTTTACCTTCACATCCTCATTATCGTTCTCATCAGGTTTCAGCGTGATTTTCAGCGTAATGGTCCTCTTCTTGTCAGGGTCTGTATTGGGATCGAGAATATTCTTCGCGACCTTTTCCAATGCGCGGTCCACCTTCTCCTGTACCGCGCCGCCACATAAAGAGGCGAGTGTTAGTCTCTCATCGTGCATCCTTGTTTCCTCCTTTAAAATTTTTATGCTTCAATGGGCATTGCTCCCGTCTCCGTTTCCGTCCAGGCCCTCCTTTTGCCCTGGCCATTGTATAGCTCCTGTATCGATATCCCGTAACCTGGTTAATCCCTTCTCGGATCCGGATAATCTCATAGCCCTTCCGAGCTTTCGGTGTGTCCTTCCACCGTTTCAGTTTGTCCACCTTCGGATCCGGAATCGGCATATTCCTGGATGTTGAGTAGCTGGATTCTGCAATCCTTGCCTTTTCCATCGTCCCGTCAGCTTTCTTTCCCAATGTGTTCTCATCTTTGGTCATGTAACTGGACAGCTTTTCGAAGTTTTCATCATAAAGTTTTTCGCTGAAGCGGATCTCACACACATAGGTTCCGCCTTTTGTCCAGGCATCTTTGATGATGCTGGCTGTATCCCCGATCTCATTTATGATCAGGTGGATATGCCATGCTCCTTTTGTCCCCTTTTCAATATTCCGGATCCAGAACAGTTCCTGTCCCCGCTTCCTGTACTCTTTTCGGACTTTCCGAATTGCTTTTTGAAAATCTTTCAGCGCCTCCGCCATATCAGACGGCCTCTGCTTCACTTCATACGTCCAGGTAGCAAACAGATCTCCTTCTCCAAAATATTCCAGCAATCGGTATCTGCACCGTTTCGCTTTATTGATGGCATTCATTTTTCTGATCTGCTCCGGTGATGCCTTCTCCTTCTTTCTCCGCTTCTTTCCCGGGGCTCCATAGTTGCCATCATGAAATTCCTCTACTTCAATCAAGTCATTCTTCCTGAAGTGATATGTCTTTCTTTTTACCATCCTGCCTGCACCCTTCGGTCATAAATTTAATAACTTTATCAAGCGCTGAAGCAGGGAAAAGGTCCCTGTTTTCTCTTGAAACATAAGGGTTTATGCAGTACAATATGAATGTGGATATATTGACGTTATAAACCCCGACCTGATGTTGCCAGACATCAGGTCCTTTTTTATTTCTATGGAATCAATCTGATCAAAGATCACATTGCCACATCTCCGGTGCAGCTCTCTTCCATGCTGTCAAACGTTACTGTGATCTTCATATTCTTCTCTCTCTTCCTTCCGCTACATTCTTTGCCCAGGTAAACCCAACACCGGGATGCTGTTTCTGATATTCCCCCAGGTACTTCCGCACCGTCTGGTCTGACACTCCAAAATGGGCGGCAATATGGGCAACACTGGATCCGGAAAGACGCATATTTGCCATCTCTCTCGCCATATCTGCCGTAATCGTCAATCTCTTGCCTGAAGATTTTTCCTTTGAATGTGCCCATCGGTTCAGTGCCGGCGGGCATTCTTTTTTTCTTCTGGTGTCATGTTTTAACTCTCCTGTTAAAATTCGGTCTGACGCGATCTGTATCCACATTACGTCGTGCAAAAATCGTTTCAGTTCATAGTCTTCAACCTTGTATCCATCTGATAACTCCTCTACCTTCTTCAGTACCACGTCAGAGAGCCTCACAATGTCATCAAGGAGACTGTCATACTCCCAGGTATCCAGGTCGTCGATGCAGCGTGAAGATACCTCTTGTAGTGTCCTCTTCATGCCTCACCCCCGAAGATCCATTCAATCCACCAGTTTGGATTGATGATACCAAGCACCTTGGCCATACCAACTACATAGACCAGGATTGCGGTCAAGAGGCAGCCGATCGGCTGCATTTGGAGGTACAGAAAGCACACGAGCAGAACAAGGATCGTGATCACAATGACCTGCACATCCAGTATGGCAACCAGCCGTTTGGTTCGTTCGTCCTGCATCATCGTCCCTCCCATTTTCCAATCCTCTCCCCTGCCCGCATGGCTGCCTTTAGAGAGAAGTATTCCTGTTCCAGCCCCTCATACAGCAGGTAGTACCGGTTTCGTCTGTCCTCCACCGTAACGCCGGGACATTCCTTCGCCCGGTACCGTGCTACCCCCTGCGGGTTACTTACCAAAGTCCAATCTGCCATGCTAATATCTCCGTTCCCGGCTGTTTACCGTAACTGGTTGAGAAGACGCCCGGTGGCGTAAAGGATGGCATCAATGACCCTTTCGACAAAACTTTTCCGGACCATCTTCATCTCCTTGATCTTCTCCCTATGGTTCTGCTGAACCATGAACACTAAATCCTCTTTCACGTTTACCCCCTTATGCTATTTAACCTTCTCCTATACCAGCTTGAGGGCCGGCTTCAGTCCTGCCTCTATTCTGTTTTCGTTTACGATGACATCTTCAAACACGTCCTCGCGGACAAAGACTATGTTGCCGTTGTGAACGACAGCATCAGCGGGATACCGATCAGCGTGCCTCTTGATCCAGTCAATCTTGCGCTCTACCGTCCGTACGCTGATCCCGTACTCCTTGGCAAAATACTTTTTCCTTCTGTACATAAATTTCACCTCCCTTCCACATATATGGAAAATAGAAATCCTGTTATCAAAAGACCTTTTTTTGTTATCAGCAAAGTTTTTCCTATGCGTTATCACGGTTAAACCGTGTTTTCCTGGCATAAAAAATTAATCATGTTATATGAAATTTCATATACTTTCTCGATTGCTACAATCTGTGGAACTGTGGGATAACTCTCACATCTTTCCCACCGACTGAGAGTATCAGGATTTACACCTATCAATTCTGCCGCTTTCTTTAGTGTATAACCCTTGTTGATCCGAGCTGCTCTAAGTGTCATTTTTTCTACTGCTCCTTTCTTTTTATCACGGTTATTCCGTGATTGAATCATACCGCCATCTTTAAAATGTGTCAACGGTTAATCCGTGATTTTTTCTTTTTTTTCATTGAACAATCACGGTTAAAGCTGTAATATCGTATTGGAGGTACTTATATGAGCGACTTAGGTAATAAACAGATAATGGCACGAAACTTAAGGCGTTATATGGATCAGAAAGAAGTTTCAAGAAAAGATATTTGTGAAGCTTTGGGTTTAAGCTATATGACTGTATCGGACTGGATAAATGGAAAGACATACCCTCGTATTGATAAAATAGAAATGTTGGCTAACTACTTCGGCGTTAGTAAGGCGGATCTTGTAGAGGAAAGAAACCCCAGACTCCCAGTCCATCCCTCTCCTTATGGTCATTACCGTATCCCTGTTCTGACAACCGTCGCTGCAGGAAAACCAATTTATGCAGAGGAAGATATCATTGAATGGATTGATTACGATAAAGACCCGGGCGATCACATTCGTGCGTGCCGGATCGAGGGTAACAGCATGATACCGAGAATACAGGATGGTGATACTATCATCTTTAATACAGAATTAGGTTGGGAAGATGGGGATGTTGTTGTCGCTACTGTGAACGGTGACCACGCTACATGCAAACGGATTCGTCGCTATACTGACGGAATTGCTCTCCTATCCGACAATACTGATATTAAACCAATGTACTACTCTAAGCAGGAGGTGGAGGATCTTCCGGTTAAGATCATAGGCAGAGTTATGGAAGTGAGGGGAAGACTGTAATTGGTATAGCCTATTTTTTATGCTATTTTTTATGCTTCACAGGGTAGAACTGCAATATATAGATTTTTGTACGAATAATATTCAACATCTTGTTGTTGCAATAATGCCACTTCGAGGTTACTATTATGTTATGAACAGGCCTTAGGTGGTAGGCAATCCCAAGATGTGGGATATGCCGATACCTAAGGCCTTATTTTTATGTGGAGGATTCTATGAAAACAGCAATATTAGTTGACGGGGGATTTTATCGTAAACGCGCCGCTTATCTATGGGGTAAAAAGGATCCTATGCTGAGAGCAAAGGAACTAATTTCATATTGCAATGCCCACTTAAAACACGAAAGAAAATATTGTGATGATCTGAATTTATATCGAATTTTTTATTACGATTGCGCTCCACTTGCTAAAACTGTTTATCATCCACTGCTACAACAAGGAATTGACTTCCGACATAACGAAACCTATGCATGGACCAACACATTCTTTGAAGAACTCAAAAAGCAAAGAAAGGTAGCATTACGGTTGGGTGAGTTGTCTGATGATTTTGCCGCTTTTGTAATTTCAGCGCAGGCTACTAAGGATGTTCTTTCTGGGAAAAGGCAGCTATCCGATTTAACCGAGGCAGATTTTCGCATTAATTTTTCTCAAAAAGGTGTCGATATGAAAATTGGCATTGATATTTCCTCTCTTGCCTTAAAGAAACAGGTTGATCAGATTATTCTTATTGCTGGCGATAGTGATTTCGTTCCTGCCGCAAAACTTGCACGAAGAGAGGGGATTGATTTCGTTCTTGATCCTCTGTGGGCGGATATTAAACCAAATTTATTTGAACATATTGACGGGTTGCATTCCGAATGGAAAAAGAAAAAGGAAAAACAACAAGACAAAGAATAACGGCAAAATAAAAGTGCCGCCCAGTGAGGCAACACTAGGCGGCAAGGGTACATGAAAATTATCACATCCACAATAGGGATTTCCATGCCTTTTTATTATAGCATGGAACCCCGGAAGGGAGAACTATGTTCAAACGAAGATTAGCGTCTGGAAACGTCCAGTATGGTGAGTGGTATCTCGATCCGCTGACCGATAAGCGGAAGAGAGTTACTATCACGTTGACACCGACCGGAAGGAAGAAGGTCGATGATACTGTGGCTCAGGAAGCCCTCAGAGCTAAAATTAAGGGCATTTATGATGCATCCGATCAGATAGACGCCATCACACTCAAAAGCCTTCAGGAGCGCTATATTGACTATCAGAAGAAACATGTAAAGTATCAGACCGCAGAGAATGACCGCAGGCACCTGAATGCCATTATCCGCCTTCTGGGTGCTGACACGATCGCGGACAGGTTGAGTGCTGCTTACGTAGCGGATAAACTGGACGCAATCCCCGTTACATATAATGAGCGATTGAAGAGATTCAAAGCGTGGATGCGCTGGGCTTACCGCATGGATCTGGTGCCGGACATCCAGTATATTGACAAGCTACCGCCAAAGAAGGATGACTCTGTAAGGGTAAAGGACGCGGAAAAGTACCTTGAGCACGAGGAAATCACCCGCTTGCTGGATGGCATGACTGTTGACCGGTGGAAGCTGCTTACCGAGTTCCTGATCCTGTCCGGCTTACGAATCGGTGAGGCTATTGCTCTGAATGACGCTGATGTGGACACCTGTATCCATGTTACCAAGACATACAGCAAAGTTATCAAATCCATCAGCACAACAAAGACGGCAACATCCACCAGAGATGTGGATGTGCAACCGGAGCTTGCCGCTTGCATCAAAAAGATCCGGAAGCTCATCAGGGAAGAAGAAATGCTGTACGGATATCGGACAGATCTCTTCCTTCCAGCCTTCGGAGGCGGGTATATCAACTATGATGTGTATAATAAATACTTCCGCGAGAACTGCGAACGGATCCTCGGTAGAAGGCTTACACCACACGCTCTCCGGCACACGCACACCGCCATGCTGGCGGAGGCCGGCGTCCCCCTGGAAACGATTAGCCGAAGACTTGGACATTCAGACAGCAAAGTCACAAAGTCCGTATACATGCATGTGACCGAAGGAATGAGGCAACAGGATCGCGAGAGGCTGGAAAAGGTCCGCATTCTCTGACAGAAGCAGACACCAAAAGACAGATTTTGTCGCAAGTTTGTCGCACGAACCCCCAAAATAGGCAACAAAAAAGACCGGAATCCATTGATTTTCCTAGGATTCCGGTCTTTTGGTTCAAAGCGCGAGACGGGGATCGAACCCGCGACCCCCACCTTGGCAAGGTGGTGCTCCACCGCTGAGCCACTCGCGCATTTGTTGTCGGTGTGACAACAAATGAAATTATAGGCACTTTCGCTCTTACTGTCAAGAGGTAATTTTAGATACCAGCCAAACCGCCGCTACTGCCGGTACTGGGGCAGAATGTGCTTGGTCACCTTGCGGTCCTCTTCCATCTTCTTAAGCAAAGTCCGCTCCCCCTGCTCCTTGCCCAGGGCGTATTGGGCGATGGGGCTGTCCGGATCAAGCAAAAAACTGCTGTCCTTTTGGGGATCGACAACCATTTCCGGTCCCAGATCGATACTGCCCTCGGGCGTCACCATGAGCAACTGAAAATGCAGTTCATGCGTGCTGAAATAGCTGTTGTCCCGGTCGATGAACTGGACACTGTAGATCCCATCGTCTCCCCAGGACCTGCCTCCAATGACTGTGTGAATATACTGCTGGTTGGCGTAGTGCCAGATCCGGACGTTGACGCCGCTGATCACCCCGCTGTCGTCGCTGGTATCCGGTGAAATGAAGGTGAGGGCGTGGGTCGTCCGATTGATTCCGTACTGGATCACAGCATCCTTATACTTCTTCTTCAGCTCAATTGTCATCCGGCTGGGCTTCTCCAGCTTGGTCATGAAGGTCGAAGTCTTGGCGATCTCGGCGCTTTCGGCATCAAAGCCGCCCTCTTCCGACAGGGTCTTGGTCCCGGAGTAGAGATTGGTCCCCAGCCCCAGCCGGTCCCCCTGAAACTTCACGCCGAGCGCCGCCAGCGTCGTCGGGAAGAGGTCAAAGGTTGTATAGTCCCGCTTCAAATCCGGATTTTCGACCTGGGCGGCAGAGTTGATGATGGTCGTGTAGGTCTTTCTGTTATAGCCCTTGTCCAGGCGGTTCGCCATGCTGGTCGCCATGGTCGGATGATCGCCCGTGATGACAATGGTGGTATTGTCGTAAAAGGGCTGCTGCTTGATCCATTCCAGGAGGTCATAGACCTGCCTGGTCGAACAGGCAACGGCATTCCCGTAGGGAAAATCAAACTGGTCCCCGTCCAGTCCGCAGGTATAGCCATTCGGAGCGTGCGTATCAACGGTCAGCATAGTATAGTTAAAGGGCTGGTCGGAAGATCCCAATTCGGTCAGCCGATCCTTGGTCAGCTGAATCAGCTTCTCATCTTCAAAACCCCAGAAAACGCTGTAATCCGGCGGAATGAGACCATTCGCCTTGGCATATACCGTATCCAGAAATTCAAAATCACCGTGTTCAGTCAGATACAGGCGCCGGCCGCCGAAGGTCGCGTCAGATCCGCAGGCAAATACCTGGCGATAGCCCTGCTCCTCCAGAATATCCCCCATTGCAGTGATCGTCGGGAAAAAGGACTGCTGGGATGACATATCATTATCATCGACGGAGGTCTTAAGCGGCAGCCCCGCCGTCGAGGCAAAGATACCGCCGATGGTCCAGGTCGTCCCCGGCATGGAGTAGCCGCCGTTCAGCTTGGGATCATTTCCCGAAAAATCTTCATTTTCCTGAGCCACTTGGGTCAATTCCGGTATGAAGTTGTCCTTGGAAGCTCCGCCGTGTTCATAATCCGTGAAGGAGTTTTCGATCGACTCCAGATAGATCCGGATCAGGTTCCGCTTCTTTTCCGGAAATTCCAGGGTCACATGGGCAGGGTCGGCATAGTGCTGCTCAATATAATCCGAATTGGAGTGGAGATTCTTCAGATAAGTTCCCAGCCCCGCAGCCCTCCAGAAAACCGCCGCGGACGCCAGCATGGATCCCGCGCCGACCAGACCGCCGATCGCCAGGACCAGGCGGAAGGGGTGGCTGCGGATAAAGGCAAGGCTCAAGATCATGGTCCCGACCAGGGTAAACCCCGCCGGCAGGACGCAGTTTATGATGAACTTGCCGACCATGCCGTTGCCGGTCCCCTCTAGCGGGGCGGTCAGCTCGAAGACAATCTCTTCCATATTTAAGTCCGCAAACTGGTTCAGCGCCCAGCAGCAGCTCGCCGCCAGAAGGACGCCCAGGGTCGTCAGCAGGACAAAAAGGAAGGACGCGAGGATCCTCCTGCGTCCGATCTTCGACTTTACCGCCCGGCTGTTTGTCGTCTGCTTATTTTGATTTTTCGTATTTCTCATTGAACGATTGATATAAAAATCCATTCTAATTCCTCAGCCTATATTCTTTCATATAGTAACGTAAGTCCCTGCAAAATTCAATCAAATTGTTGCGAACTTTTACGGGCTGCCTTACAATAAACAGTACTTGTAAATTACGGCAAAGCACCGTTTCCATAGAGGAGGATTTTTTATGTTAGGCGCGCTCGATTTCATCATTGTCGTATTTTTAATCTTTTTTATCGTCATGTTCTCCATCGGCAAGGGCGACGTTTTGATGCGCCTTTTCAGCAGCGGGCAGGCGGATGAGTTAAATAAGCTCTACGATCGGCGGAAAATGGACCGCGCTTCCCTGCTATTGTGCATCGTACTTTTGCTGAGCGAGCTGTCCCTCATTTTCCTCGCTCCCCGCGTCCGGGCAGTCAGCATCATCGGCATTGTCGTCTCCATCGTTGCCTTTGTCGCCTACATCCTCTATCTGCAAAAAATCCGCCAGGATCAGAACTAACGGCACTTCCGCCCGCATACACGGCGCGGAAGTTTTTTATTTTCCGGTTTTAGCACTTTAATTCTCTAAAGCACAGGATTATAATAGGAACAGTATTTGCAAAAGGGAGGTATCTTTATGGAGAAACAGAATATCGACTGGGGCTCACTTAATTTTGAATATCATGAAACTGACAAGAGCTATGTCTCGAATTTTAAAAACGGCAGCTGGGACGACGGGGAACTCACCTCTGACCACACCGTAACCATTTCCGAATGCGCCGGTGTGCTGCAGTATTCCCAGTCCGTCTTTGAAGGACTGAAGGCTTACACGACGAAGGACAGCAGAATCGTCACCTTCCGCCCGGACCTGAACGCCGACCGGATGATCGACTCTGCCAAGCGGCTGGAAATGCCGGCATTTCCCAAGGAACGGTTCATCGATGCCGTCCTTGAGACGATCAAGGCAAATGAGAGCTGGGTTCCGCCCTACGGCTCCGGTGCGACTCTCTATGTCCGCCCCTACATGTTCGGATCCAGCGCCGTCATCGGCGTCAAGCCGGCTGATGAGTACCAGTTCCGCATCCTGACCACTCCGGTCGGTCCCTATTTTAAGGGCGGAGCGAAGCCCGTCAAGCTGAAAATCTCCAATTTTGACCGTGCCGCTCCCCGCGGAACCGGCCACATCAAGGCGGGGCTCAACTACGCCATGTCCCTGCACGCGATCGTTTCCGCCCACGCCGAGGGCTTTAATGAAAACCTGTATCCGGACTCCGCTACGCGGACCAAAGTCGAGGAGACCGGCGGCGCCAACATCATCTTCATCAAGGGCAACACCTTTGTAACCGTCAAGTCCCCCTCTATTCTTCCGTCCGTCACCAGACGGTCCCTGGAATATGTCGCGGAACACTACCTGGGCATGACGGTGGAGGAGCGGGAGATTCCGCTGACCGAGCTTCCTGAATTTGAGGAAGCCGGACTTTGCGGCACGGCTGCCGTCATCTCTCCGGTCGGCTCCATCAACAACCACGGCAGGGAGATCCTGCTTCCGTCCGGTATGGACCAGATGGGTCCCAAGATCCAGAAGCTCTACGATACCCTGACCGGCATCCAGATGGGAACCATTGAAGCGCCCGAGGGCTGGATCTACGAAGTAAAATAAAGTCATCTCTGACAAAAAATAAACCGTGCGCCACGGAGCGCACCTGGGCAAACAACGAGGGGGCTGCCGACCGGCAGCCCCCTCGCTGTTTATTTTAAATTCTTCTTCCGAAAAATCAGAAACGCCAGTCCATTCATCACTGTGATCATTCCCAAACCAGAAAGAAGACTCATCCCAAAGGAAGTAGGATTCCCTTTAGAGACAATATCTCTGACCTGCTGCATCGGCAACAGTTTCAGCAACCTGAATTTATTGTACCAACCCGAGGGTTCTCCATAAGCCGCCGCCAATCCACAAGTAAGCGCAAGCATACCATTGACAGCCGTCGACCTGAGCAGATCTCCACTTAGAACAACAACCAGGAGGACTTGTGAGAACATGACACTGTACTGGATGAAAACAGCAGTCAAGCCGATCAGATCAAGACCAAGTGTCATACTTAGGTTGTCTGAAAGCCCCAAGGGTCCCAACATTCGCAGGAATCCAGTCAAAGGATAGATCAAAAGCAGGAGGCAAAACGTGGTGTCATACAGCAGGAATTTACTGAAATAGACAAAAGTCCTACTATAGCCTGCAAATATTTCATGATCGATCGTTTTATTCGCAAATTCACTTCCCAGGATAACCGAAAATACCGCTGACAGCAGAATGATCCAGATAACGGAATCATAGACCATGGAATCGAAAATCCCTATTGCATCGCGCCGCTTAGTTAAATCAAAACGATACCCCTTTGCTCCCAGAAGTGCCACCAGGACAAGGCAGATCAGGGTCATCCAGAACAGCAGGTTATGATGCAAGGTATAATTTTCTTTTTTCAACAGTCCGCCCAACTGACCATTCCTCCTAAAGGGTCTTATTTTAATTCACAGTTCTTAAATCTTAAGACTGCAACAGCCAAAGGACCCAGAATCCACAACAAACATAAGGCAGCAACTTGATCTTCCGAAACTGCGTGTGCCAGCAAGAGACGCATCTGCCCGATGGGAAGAAAACGCGCAAGTGCCAGCGCATATTTGCCGTTCAGCACATAGATGCTCATAAAATAAAACAGCAGGGAAAGAATCAGATTTTTCCCCATTTCCTGCACCAGAAAGGCGATCAAAAACGGAATGCTGCACATGGCTGCACTTAAGAGGATATACAAAACAAGCAGTCTGACGCCTGTACCATGGATACCTCCCCGGTATTGAAAGATCATAGTTCCAAACAAGCAGTTCACAATCACCGGTCCTATATTAAAAACCGCTGCAAATAGGATGAAGCATAGATATTTGCAAAGAAGAACGCGACTTCTTCCAACTCCGGTTACCAATTCCCGCGATATGAGGCGTTTCCGGAACTGCTGACCAAACCTGATGGAACAAAATAAATAGGAAACTAGCAGTGTTATGGGAACGTTATATAAGGAACTTTTAAAAATCTCGTCGATAGAGTTCGCACTTCCTTCTCCAAACGTCAACACCAGGGATAACAGGATGGACACCAGTCCATATACCCAGTTGATCCGGGTATGTATAGATTGATACAGTTCCGCTCTCAACATATCATCCGCACCGCCTGCCTGTTCTACTCAAAAAATATTCGTCAAGCTGCATGCTCTCCTCTCTGATTTCTTGGATCACGATCCCTTCGTCATCCAAAATCTTTGTAATCCGACTGATGCTCATACCCTCCTGCTCTTCCAAAAGAAGCGCATCGCCGGTCCTCTTATAGGATAGTCCAACATACTGACCACTCAATACCAAAAGAGCCTTCTCATCGTTGGAAGTCCTAAGGCAAAATCGTTTCTTCAGCTTAAGCATCAGGGATTCCCGGTCATCCTGTTCAATCACCTCACCGTGATCCATAAAGACAAAGTCTGTTACAACGTTCATAAGTTCTGAAAGAATATGGCTTGATAAAAGGATTGTCGTTCCCTCATCCATTAACTCTTTCAGTAGATTTCGTACATCGACAATACCTTCCGGATCAAGTCCGTTTATCGGTTCATCTAAAACCAGCAAATCAGGATGTCCAACCAGAGCCAGCGCGATTCCCAGCCGCTGCTTCATCCCCAAAGAGAAGTCGCGCACCTTCTTATGCTCGCCCTGGGTAAGGTTCACCCGCTGTAGGAGTTTCACCCGTTCATTTTTATCGTCATAGCCTTTCAGCATCTGCTGGATCTTCAGGTTCTGCTGTGCCGATAGCCCCGAATAAAGAGCCGGATTTTCTATCAAAAAACCAACTTTTTTGCGAGCTTGTTCCACACTCTTTGTATCTTTCTTTCCAAATAAAGTCAGACTTCCGCTGTCGGGGAAGGTTAACCCCGCTATCATTCTCATCAGCGTCGTCTTACCTGCCCCATTTTGTCCAATCAGACCGTAAATCCGCTCTTTTTCAAATGAGAGAGTCACATCCTTTAAAGCTTGCCTGCCCCTGTATGTTTTATATAGGTGATTGACTTCCAGAATAGCGTCCATGATTTCCAGTCCCTCGATAGCTGTTTCCCATATTCCAAAGATTTCTATTTTCCTGGCTGCAATGCAAGACATCCAGGGCTTTCACCCTGGATGTTAGCATTCATTTGAAAACCTTCCTTATAATCCTGCAAAGAGGCGGATCTTTTCCGCCGCATAGACCTTGACCGCGTGCAATTCATAGGGGATCGCCTGGCTCTTCATGCGGATTCCATCGTTGTAAGCCTGGATGTCCCCCTGAAAGCAGGCAAGATTGATGTCCGTAAAGATATCGATCTTGCTGATTCCGCTTGCAATAGCTTCCCGGACGGTCTTATCGGACAGCCCCGATCCTCCATGCAGGACGAGCGGAATTTTGACTGCCTCCGCAACCTTTTTAATCCGGTCGTAATCCAGGCTGGGCTGGGTCTTGTATTCCCCATGAGCCGTGCCGACGGCAACCGCCAGCGCATCCACCTTGGTCTTGCGGACAAACTCCTCCGCCTGTTCCGGAACGGTATAGGCATACGTTCCATCCGCTTCATCCGCGGTCGGCGTATGTCCCAGTTCCGCCTCCACACTGGCTCCGAACGCGTGCGCGACATGAGCAAGCCCGGCAACCGCAAATTCATTCTGGTCGAGCGGGTCCTGAGACCGGTCATAGTTGACGGAAGTAAATCCCAGCCTTAACGCCTCCGCGCACCGGTCGACGGAAAATCCGTGATCAAAGTGTACCGCCACCGGAACAGAGGCATTTTCCGCCATGGGAAGAACAAATGCCGCAAAATCCTGCATCGAGCAGATATCGAGCTGATCTTCCTCAATTCCCAGTACGACAGGAACTTTTGCCTCTTCAGCCGCGTCAATAACGCCCCGCGCCATTCCCCTGGTCAGAACATTGAACTGACCTACGCAGGTCTTCTTCTGTCTGGCAGGCTCTAAGATATACTTCAAATTCGCCAGCATTCGTCACCCCTCCTTTTCAAGCGATCAAGCGTCTCAAGTTCTTTCTAGTATCAGTATAGCCCATCCCAGGCAGAAAGGTAAGCCTGCGGCTGCCGATTCCGGGGATTTTCATCAATGGTGGAAGAGTCTGATTCCGGTAAATGCCATCGCCATGCCATAGCGGTCGCAGCACTTAATAACAGCGTCATCACGGACAGAACCGCCCGGCTCCGCGATATAGGAGACGCCGGATTTTTTTGCCCGTTCGATGTTGTCGGAAAACGGGAAGAAGGCGTCGGACCCCAGGGAGACGCCGGTCTGCTGATCGAGCCACTCCCGCTTTTCCGCTTCGGTAAACACTTCCGGCCTGGTCTTAAAGATCCGCTGCCACTCGCCCTCCCGGAGGACGTCCTCATACTCCGGTCCGATGTAGACATCGATCGCGTTGTCGCGGTCCGGTCTGCGGATGCCGTCTGCAAAGGGCAGATTCAGGACCTTTGGATGCTGACGAAGCAGCCAGTTGTCCGCCTTGCCTCCCGCCAGGCGGACGCAGTGGACGCGGCTCTGCTGCCCTGCCCCGACTCCAATCGCCTGTCCGTCCTTAGCGTAGCAGACCGAGTTGGACTGGGTATATTTTAAGGTGATAAGGGAAATGATCAGGTCCCGCTTTGCCTCATCAGGAAGGTTCCGGTTCCTGGTGACGAGATTGGTGAGGAGGGATTCATCGATCTGCAGATCATTTCTGCCCTGCTCAAAGGTGATTCCAAAGACATCCTTATGCTCAAGCGCCTGGGGCTGATAGTCCGGATCGATCTGGATCACGGTATAATTTCCTTTTTTCTTCAGTTTCAAAATCTCAAGGGCTTCCTTAGAGTAACCCGGCGCAATCACACCGTCGGAGACCTCCCTCTTGATGATAGAAGCCGTCGATACATCGCACTCATCGCTCAGCGCGATAAAGTCTCCGAAGGAACTCATCCGGTCAGCGCCTCTGGCTCTTGCGTAGGCTGAGGCAAGCGGAGATAAGTCATCCATATCGTCGACAAAGTAGATCTTCTTCAAGGTTTCGGTGATGGGCAGCCCGACTGCCGCTCCTGCCGGTGATACGTGCTTGAAGGAAGCTGCCGCCGGAAGCCCGGTCGCCCGCTTTAAATCACGGACCAGCTGCCAGCCGTTTAAGGCGTCCATAAAGTTGATATACCCGGCTTTTCCATTGATGACCTGAACCGGAAGCTCCCGTCCGTCATTGACAAATATCCGTGCCGGTTTCTGATTGGGGTTGCATCCGTACTTCAGTGCAAGATCTTTCATTTCCATCTCCTTTTCTCTTTGCCTGGCGACAAGCCACTTGACGATAGTAGAAAAAAACCCGAGAAATGCTAACTGGTCGGACCTGCTAATATTCCGACTATTTAAGAATAGCGATTTTAAGGGGGAATTGCAATCCTAACAGCCATGATAGTTCCCAGTATTCTCAATCTTCTTCACCAGGAGTGGAACAAGAATTGTCAGCGTAAAGAGCAGACCCAGCATCGTCCAAAATACCGAAGTCGGGAAGGCATAGACAAAATAAGGAAGGCCCATCTTAATCAGCCTGCCTGCCAGATGGAGCAGCCAGATGCCTACCGTGGATAGGAGCAGCAGAAGGCTAACAAAGTAGAACAACCCCTTTAGCATAGAGGCTTTCGTCAGCTCCTTTCTGGTAACTCCCAGACAGTGCAGCAAGTGATTTTCCTGCCGGTTTCTGACAGGTTCGGATAACAGAGCAGATAAAAAGACCATGATCCCCAGGACAAGACAGACTACACTGATGCCGCCCATCGCCATACAGCTGAAGTTGATGTATGCCCGGTTGTCCGCCAGCAGATCCGACTTGGCTTTATATTCCAGTAAATCGAGATTTGATAAGCCCTTTTTCATCGCATTACGGTAATTTTCATCCCTGATCCAGGCAGCAAGCTGCTTTTTAGAGCGGTCTTCCAGCTTTGGGCCCGTGCTGAAGCTTACGGACAGCACCTGTTCCCGCATAAATTCCTCCAACCACCGGTAGGTGTCCGGCGTAACCGCCAGGACAAGAGTATTCTCGCCGTCCCAAGCCATTGATATCTTCGGAGACCCTCGTTTCGTCATGTCGGCATAACCGGCAAGCACCAACTGCCCCGACCGATAGCGGTCCACTTCCGCTCCATCCGGCAGGGTATCATAGACCGGTATTCTTCGCCCCAGATTCGCTTGGGCGATCTCCTGGGAATCCGCATACTGAAGATGCTTACTGAGGACAATTGCGCCGCCTCGCTGCATCAGGGCGGACTCATCCACCTTATTTCCTGAAGCCACCTCCATCTGACACAATTTTTTAAGAGTAGTCTTAGCCACGGGCTGAATGACAATCTGCGTATTCTGATCTTGCTTCATGACGCCCAATACACTATTTTCATCCGTATCAAGACTTGGCAAATAACCCTTGACCCTATCCACCTTTTTCCAGGGCGCGTCCACTTGCTTATGCAGGATATCGATAAAGTCCTTATCAAGCAGCTGATTAGATTCCCCTTCCTGCAAGTTTTCCCGCATATAGGTGCAGGACTTCTGCGTAACGCGGACCGTAAAATCAGGAACAGAGGAAAAGGCATTCCGGTAATCCGCGCCTTGCGCCAGGGAAATCGAGATCAGTGCGGTTACGCATCCGATAAACAAACAGATGATTGTGCGAATTACCTTTTTCTTTTCCTGGTAAATGCGCATGACCGCAATTTGCAGTGGGATGGATCGGCTGTATCTAAATTTGGCTTTCCTAGCCGGAGACGTACTTTTCCCCTTTTCCCCCAAATAAGACATGGCAGAAAGGGGCGAGACGGACGTGACCTGCTTTTGTACCAAGGCACACGGAAGGGCAAGAGACACCAGGATAAGTAAGAGGACAAAAAGGAAAATCCCGACATCCACCCTTAAGTCCGGCTGAAGCACAGCTATCCGGTTGTGATCAGATGTAATCCGACTGCTTAAGAAAAATGTAAAAAAGCAGAAGCCTTCTCCAGCTGCACAGGATATCAGTCCGCTCTTAAGGGCATCCCGTTTCAAAACGGTCCGAAACTGATGGTTACTGACCCCCAGCACTTTCATCAAGCCCCAGAACCGGATATGTTCTTTATATGCGGCGCTCATCATCTGATTGATCAGAAAAAAGGTCAGCAGGCAGATGACAAGAAAGAGGATCGCCGTAAGCTCCATGCCGCCAGCCAGATCGACCAGAGCCTTCCGCAGCGCCGAGTCGGTAGAGGTGCTTTGAATCAGCTGGTCCGGCAGGATGCGTGAAACCACCTGGTCCATCTCATCTTCACTCAGAAAGGGATTGGTCAGCTCAAGGAGTAAGGTACAGGGGAAATTGCCGATATTTCCCTCCTCCTTGGTCTGAGCCGGCAAGTAGACAAGGGAAGAATCGGACAAGGCGTCGTAATAACCAGACAGTCTGAAGGACTGTCTCCCTGTTCCCGGCTCATGAAAGAGGTCCTTCCAATAAAAATCTGCAGAAACAGTCATGCCGATCTTGGGCTGCTTAATTCCTAGATATCTTAGCGTCTCGGTTGAGAGCAGAACTTCGGACCTGTTTTGGGGATAAGTCCCATAGAAATGAAGAAAGGCGGGCTGGATCATCGTCCCAAAAGTGGCTGGATCGGTATAGACACACCTGGCATATACCTGTTCGTGGTCCGCAAACGTACCAAGATCATAAATCCTGCCGATTTTCCTGACCTCTGCCGATCCCGAAAAGGCTGCCTCCGCCGCAGCATTCGCCTGATCAAGCTCAACCTGAGTCGTATTTCCATGCTCTTCAATATTTTTTGTCATGGAAGAGGTGATTCTTGACGCGGACAGCTTCAACACCAGCGTCAGTAATATGACGCTGATTAGAATTATTCCCCTTAAAAGAAGCCGATACCATCTGTTTTTTCTTTTATACGCCTGATCGACAAGGTCTTCCCGCACTGTCTTCTGCAATAATTCTTCCATCCTCGATATGCAAGATCCGATCCGTAAGCGAAGCAAATTCCTCATTGTGGGTCACCATCAGAACGGTCATCCCCTGTTCCCTGACGGCAGCTCGGAGCAACTGCATCAGCTCCCTTCCATTAGCGGAGTCCAAACTGCCCGTCGGTTCATCCGCAAGCAAAAGAGCAGGCTTTGCCAGCATCGCCCGCGCGATTGCCACCCTTTGCCGCTGTCCGCCCGACAGGTCATCCGGCAGTTCCATTAACTTATCTTCGATATGCAGCTGCCGGGCAAGCGTTCTTACCTCGTCAATCTCAAACTCTTTTTTGGCAAGCCAGGCGGAAAAGCAGATGTTTTGAAAGACGTTCAGGGATGGGATCAAGTTGTCATTTTGAAAAATGAACCCAATGTGTTCCCTTCTGAATCTCGTTCGTTCCTCTTCACTTAAGGAACTGATCCGAACCCCGTCTACCACAACAGAACCGGACGCCGGTGTAATTAGACCGCCGATCGTATTTAGGAGCGTGGTCTTCCCGCTGCCGGACACGCCCACAATCGATACAAATTCTCCTTTATTAATCGCTGCATTTACGCAGTGAAGAGCCCGAAAAACAATCTTTCCACTGGTAAAGTCAACCGACAGGGATTCCGTTTTAACAAGAATATTTTGATCCATACTACTGTCTTCTCATTTTTTCAGTTTCACGCTCATGATCTGTCATATCCAGCAATTAATTTATATTTACGCTTAATTTATTTTACTAAAAGTCAAGAAAAAGAAAAGCGAGCTTTCGCCCGCTTCCTCTCACTGATTCTTATTCACAATTCTGGTCTCAAATTTCCCTGTTTCAAGGTCAATGAAACGGGTAAATAAGGACACTTTGTTCTCTTCATTCAAAGCCTTCCAGACAAGGTCTGTAAAGCCATCCAGATCATTGGGAATCGCAACCTTGATCGGCTCGCCTTCAAAGCTTGGGAGCGGCGTTCCGTCGTCGATGTAGGTGCTGATAAAATGGCCCTCGCCCGCGAGCGCCGGGTTATAGGTGAAGGTATAGCGCCTGGCTGAATCCGGTCGGTTATCCGCGCTCTTTAAGATTGAGATCTTGTAGGAAAATTCCCCCTCCTCCACATGGAGCAGGCCGGAAATGCGGGGCGTATAGTTGGGTCCGTCCGGTTCAAAGGTTCGGCTTAAGAGGCTCTCCTCAAAGGTCAGCCCTGCCCTAAGTCCTTCATAAACCGTATCCGTCTGGTCCCCGTTCGTGACGATCGTATCCGGTCCCAGGACCCGGACCGGGGCGTAGATGATAAGGCTGGGATCTTCCAGCTTCGATTCGTCAAATGCCCTGGTACGGATGCCGTCTCTGACGGTCTCAAAGATGCGGTTTCTGGAATTGGAACTTCTGCCCATAATAAAATAGGCGACGACAGCGTGCCTGCCGTCATCGGACTTTCCGATCACAATCCCTCTTCCAGGGTAAGCTTTTGCTTTCAGAATTGACTCCAGCTTCTGTATCTCCATGCCCTTAGGCCCTCCTTGGCTGATCGATCCTTTTTAGTTCCTTGCCTTCTTTTTCTCCGGTATCCGAAGGTATTCGATCGGCATACTGTAAAGAGAAGAGAGAGCGATCAGATCATTGTACTTGATATCTGTCGTGCCGCTCTCCCAATTCACGATGGTCTGCTTGGTCCGATGCATCTCATGCGCGACGTCATCCTGCGTCATATTCGCGTTCACGCGCGCAGCTTTTAAGCTTATCTTCGGCATTACCATGGTTCAACCCCCTCGATGGTCTTTAATCAATTATCAATACTGTAAAACATTTAACCTTTATTTTCAAGTAAAATGCCTTCTGTCATAATTTCTTGATACTTTTTCATACCTTTGCTATTTTTTTGGTGTTCCTGCTAAATTTGTTGGTCAGCCCCCACTTTGGACAACGACAGCAGACTTTCTATCATCTTCTTCTCTTGGATAGTACCAGTCTCCTATCTGCCTCACCTTATAAACCGAATCAGCAAAAAAAGATACCCCTCTTGCCTGATATAAGCAAAAGGAGTATCTGATAATTTTGCTTCAAGTTTTTAAACTGCTTTCCCATCACTGGTCGACGGAGTAGTTAGGGCTCTCCTTGGTGATGTGGATATCGTGCGGATGGGATTCCTTAAGACCCGCGGAAGAAATCCTGACGAACTGAGACTTCTCATGCAGGGTCGGGATATCCCTGGCGCCACAGTAGCCCATACCGGACCGGATTCCGCCGACCATCTGGAAAATGGTATCTTCAACGGAGCCCTTGTAGGCAACCCGTCCTTCGACGCCTTCCGGAACCAGTTTCTTGGCGTCTGCCTGAAAATACCGGTCCGCGCTGCCCGCCTGCATAGCGGCGATGGAGCCCATGCCCCGGTAGACCTTGAATTTTCTGCCCTGATAGAGTTCAAATTCGCCCGGTGCTTCGTCGCAGCCCGCAAAGAGGGAACCCATCATACAGACGTTGCCGCCTGCCGCAAGAGCCTTGGTCATATCGCCGGAATACTGGATGCCGCCGTCCGCGATGATCGGGATGCCGTATTCCTTGGCGACGGAGTAGGATTCCATGACAGCGGAGATCTGCGGCACACCGATACCGGCTACGACCCGGGTTGTACAGATCGAGCCAGGTCCGATCCCGACCTTGACCGCATCCGCTCCGGCTTCGATCAGATCCTTTGTCCCCTGAGCTGTCGCGACATTTCCGACGATGACGTCGAGATCGGGGAAGGCAGCCTTGACTTCCTGGGTCGCGGTCAGAACATTTTTCGACTGACCATGGGCGGAGTCCATGACGATACAGTCGACCTGGGCATTGACCAGAGCCTGGACCCGGTCGAGGACATTGGAGGTAATGCCGACGGCAGCGCCGCAGAGCAGTCTGCCCTGGGTATCCTTGGCGGAATTGGGATATTTGATCTGCTTTTCAATATCCTTGATGGTAATGAGACCCTTGAGATTTCCTTCGTCGTCGACAATCGGGAGCTTTTCCTTTCTCGCCTTGGCAAGAATATTTTTCGCCTCTTCCAGGGTAACGCCTTCTTTGGCGGTAATCAGCCCTTCCGACGTCATGCGGGACCGGATCGGCTGGGTCATATCGGTCTCAAACTTTAAGTCGCGGTTGGTGATGATGCCGACCAGCTTCTTGCCCTCGGTGATCGGAACGCCGGAAATGCGGTATTTATGCATGAGGCTTTCCGCATCTCCCAGGGTGTGGTCCGGGGAGAGATAGAAAGGATCGGTGATGACGCCATTCTCACTTCTTTTGACCATATCAACTTCGCCAGCCTGCTGCTCAATCGACATATTCTTGTGAATGATGCCGATGCCGCCTTGTCTTGCCATCGCGATCGCCATGCCATGTTCCGTGACTGTGTCCATTCCCGCGCTCATCATCGGAATGTTCAGACGAATATTCTTAGTCAGCCAGGTACCGATGTCAATCATGTTGGGCGTGACTTCTGAATACTGGGGAACGAGAAGTACATCGTCAAACGTAATGCCGTCACCAATGATCGTTGCCATGTTTTCCTCCTTGGTCTCATGGGTATGAAATTATGCACTTAAGTGGGTATCTATGAAAATTCTCAGTCCGTAAAAACCTTCATGGGCATACGGTACTTGAGATCTTTCAGCATAGTGGAGTCGAGCTGCAGGCAGACCTTCTGCTTCTTCTCCCCACCCAGCACCAGCACATAGGGCTTGTCGGCAGGATCTTTGGCAGAGTAATCTACGCTCTGATAGGTGGAACCATAACTGTCCAAATGATGGGAACCTAAGGGAGCGATGCACTCCGCCTCATTTAGATTCAGGGAAGCCAGCTCTTTTCTGCTCTTCTTGGAGTAGACGGCTGCGATATCGATCTCTCCGTTGACATAGGAATATTCATATTCCACCTGCAGGCGGGGGAAAATCAGATAGTCCGCGATCACCAGAATCAAAAATACCGTCAGAATCACGGGATTGATAAAGAGTCCTGCCAGTGCCGCCAGCACCGTCAGGACAAGCAGGACTGCTTTCACGATCAGGTCGGTCACCTGGGGTTTCCTGGCAACGATCAATTCTGTAAATAAATCACTCATCTATGTATTCTCCGATTATTATTGACGATGATAACACAATTTAAAAGGCAAAGCAATCATTCCTAAAGCCTTTGCAAAAAGCCAATAGACCTGGCAAACAAAAGCGAATTCACATAAAATACGCCCATAAGAGTCAGACAGCCAGGAAAGACTTCAAAAAATAAACCCGGAGGAATACTCTTCCCCCGGGCTTAGCCTTTTTTCTTTATTTGATGATAGAATTTACATCATTCCCGGCTGTGGAGCGGCTGGTGCTGCCGGTGCCGGTTCCTTGATGATGGAGACAGCGGACTCGGTTGTCAGCAGAGTGCCGGCTACGGAGTTGGCGTTCTGCAGAGCGGATCTGGAAACCTTGAGCGGATCCAGAATTCCGTCGTTGACCAGGTTGACATACTCGCCTGTCAGAGCGTTGTAGCCTTCGCCGTCCTTGGATGCGCGGACGTTGTTGACAATGACTGCGCCCTCTTCACCTGCGTTGACGGCGATCCGGTAAAGCGGAGCTTCCAGAGATCTCTTGATGATCTCAGCGCCGGTCTTCTCATCCCCCTGAAGACCTGCAATCACCTCATCCAGCTTTTCCGCTGCATGGACATAGGAGGAACCGCCGCCTGCGATAACGCCCTCTTCCACTGCGGCGCGGGTCGCGTTTAAAGCATCTTCCATACGGAACTTCTTGTCCTTCATCTCGGTCTCAGTCGGAGCGCCGACACGGATGACTGCTACGCCGCCCGCGATCTTGGCAAGACGTTCCTGCAGCTTCTCGCGGTCGAAATCGGATTTGGTTTCAGCGATCTGAGCCTTGAGCTGAGCAACTCTGTCAGCAATCGCCTGCTTGTCGCCTTCGCCGTCTACCAGAGTGGTGGTATCCTTGGTGATCTTAACGGATTTGGTCCGGCCCAGCTGATCGATGGTGACATCCTTCAGATCGATACCCAGTTCATCGGATACAACCGTACCGCCTGTCAGGATAGCGATATCCTGGAGCATATCTTTTCTTCTGTCGCCATAGCCCGGAGCCTTGACTGCTACAACATTGAAGGTTCCTCTCAGCTTGTTGACAATCAGGGTGGTCAGAGCTTCGCCCTCTACATCTTCCGCGATGATGAGGAGCTGGGCCCCCATCTTGACGACCTGTTCCAGCAGAGGAAGGAGATCCTGGATGTTGCTGATCTTTTTATCGACAATCAGAACGTAGGGCTCTTCCAGGTTGGCTTCCATCTTCTCCATGTCCGTGCACATATAAGCGGAGATATAGCCGCGGTCAAACTGCATACCTTCTACCAGGTCCAGTTCTGTCTGCATGGTCTTGGATTCTTCGATCGTGATAACGCCGTCATTGGAAACCTTCTCCATGGCATCCGCGATCAGAGTACCGACTTCTTCATCTCCAGATGAAACTGCCGCGACACGCGCGATCTCTTCCTTGGAATCGACCGGCTTGCTCATCTTCTTCAGCGCTTCAACTGCCGCGTCGGTCGCCTTCTGCATACCCTTCTTCAGGATGATGGGGTTGGCGCCTGCTGCCAGATTCCGCATTCCTTCATGGACCATGGCCTGGGCCAGGATAGTTGCGGTTGTGGTACCGTCACCGGCGACATCATTGGTCTTGGAAGCAACTTCCTTGATCAGCTGAGCGCCCATATTTTCAAAGCCGTCTTCCAGTTCGATTTCCTTTGCGATGGTAACACCGTCATTGGTAATGGTCGGTGCGCCGTAGGATTTTTCAAGGACGACATTTCTGCCCTTGGGTCCCAGGGTTACCCGGACAACATCAGCAAGCTTGTCAACGCCTCTTTCAAGGGCCTCTCTGGCCTCTACGCCATACTTAATATCTTTTGCCATTTTTTAAATCCTCCAAATGTATCTTACTTATGCCAATCGCAAGCGATCAGTCTTCTACTACTGCCAGAATGTCGTTCTGACGAACAACGGTGTATTTATCCTCGCCCAGCTTCACTTCTGTTCCCGCATACTTGGAATAGATGACTTTCTGACCGACGGTAACTTCCATCTTGACT
The DNA here is from genome assembly GCA_002371465.1 of Lachnospiraceae bacterium UBA3689. Lineage (GTDB taxonomy): Bacteria > Bacillota > Clostridia > Lachnospirales > Lachnospiraceae > Chordicoccus. The sequence goes on from DFIU01000019.1 coordinate 23,568, forward strand.
TCTTTTCCGTCTACGACTCCGCCCGGTCCTACTGCAACAACTTCAGCCTGCTGCGGTTTCTCCTTTGCTTTATCCGGAAGAATGATACCTGATGCTGTTTTTTCCTCAGCTTCCAATTCCTGTAACACTACTCTGTCGCCTAATGGTCTTAACTTCATAAGGTAAAGCCTCCTTTTATAATAAAACGATAAAAACTACTAAACTCCCCTTTCGGGGTAACTAGCACTCATTTATATTGAGTGCTAACATCTGTTGAATAATATATGCCATTCATTTCCGAATGTCAAGTCATGTACACTTATTTTTTCCGATTCTTCTTGATCTCTTCCAGCTCCTGATAGATGTAATCGTTGAGAACTTTGATATAGGTCCCCTTCATTCCGGATGATCTGGATTCGATTACGCCGGCGCTTTCAAACTTACGCAGGGCATTGACGATGACAGAGCGGGTGATGCCTACTCTGTCCGCGATCTTACTCGCTACCAGGATGCCTTCGTTGCCACCCAGCTCGTCGAAAATGTGCATGATAGCTTCCAGTTCGGAGAAGGACAGGGTGGAAAATGCGGACTTGACGACCGACCGTTTTCTGGTCTCCTCTGCATTTTCCTCATCGATGGACCGCATGATCTCAAGACCGACCACAGTCGTGCCGTATTCACTGACAATGATATCTTCGATATCGTAGGGTCGGTCCATGCGGTAGGAAAAAAGGGTGCCCAGCCGCTCACCCGCGATCTCGATTGGGTTAATGATCGCCTGGTAATGCCCGATGCCCTCGCCTTCAAAACCCAGGGTCGTCAGGTTGACATTTTCCTTCGTGGAAAGAACGCCGAGAAAGCGTTCGTTTAATTCTTCATCGATAAAGGTTCCGACTTCGCTTTTGACCAGTTCGGAAAGATCGTCTACTCCCTGGCAGCTGCCGGCTCCCAGGACCTTCCCCTTCTTGCTGAGAACAAGAATATTGGAGGACAAGGTATCGACAAGGACGTCGCAGATATCGTTGAAGACGACCTTGGTGGTTGTTGCGTTATGCAGCAGTTTGTTGATTTTCCGGGTTCTGTCCAGTAACTGTACACTCATAGTTTTCTCTCCCTTCATCAAAGCGCAGATCGGCGCTTCTGATCTTCAGCAACTGAAGTGTACCATATAAATGATGGAGTCACAAGAAATTTTCATGAAATAGATGCAACTTCTTCAATTTAGCCTGACTTTTCCCAAACCAAAAATACGAATTTAAAAATTTTCTGATTTTGTTTTATAAAAGTTTCTTTTAAAAGCTGGCTTAAATCTCGATTTTAAACAAAAAGCAGGCAGATCTTAGGGTCATCTGCCGAAAGTCTGCCTGCCACTTGAATTTCTCTTTTCAATTAACGATTTCTTATTGTGCGACAACTTCTTCTTTTTTGATCTCACTGTAGCCGCAGTCCTCTTTGGAGCAGACGATCTTCCTGCCCTTTTCGACCATGTAACTGCCGCATTTGGGACAGGGCTTTTCGACCGGCTTGGACCAGGACATGAAGTCGCAGTCCGGATTATTTTCACAGCCGTAGTAGCGTCTGCCCTTGCGGGTCCTTTTAAGGACCACTTCGCCGCCGCACTTGGGACATTTGACACCCACTTTTTCAAAGTATGGCTTGGTGTTGCGGCACTCCGGGAAGCCCGGGCAGGCGAGAAATTTTCCATGAGGACCATACTTGATGACCATGTGGCGGCCGCAATTTTCACAGATCACGTCCGTGACCTCGTCCTGAATCTCGACCTTCTCCAATTCCTCATTCGCCTGGTCGACTTCCGCCTTCAGATCGGGCCAGATATTGCGGATGATGGTCTTCCATTCGACCTTGCCTTCCGCCACTCCGTCGAGCAGGGTCTCCATGTTGGCGGTGAAGCTCTCGTCGACGATCTGGGGAAAGGCGCGGACCATGATGTCGTTGACCACTTCGCCCAGCTCTGTGATAAAGAGGTTGCGCTTCTCCTTAGTGATGTAGTGGCGGGCCAGGATGGTGGAAATGGTCGGCGCGTAGGTACTGGGTCGTCCGATTCCCAGCTCCTCCATTGCCTTGACCAGGGATGCCTCGGTGTAGTGGGCAGGCGGCTGGGTAAAATGCTGCTCGGGCTCGTAAGCCGTAAGACTGAGCGGAGTTTCCTCCGTCAGGTCCTGAGCCAGGTCATTGCCGCCCGCCTTCTCCTCATCGGCGTCGGTGTAGACATTCATGAAACCGGCGAACTTGAGCCTGGAAGCCGCCACCGTAAAGATATAATCCCCAACAGAAATCTTGACGGCGACCGTATCGTAGAGAGCGTTGGTCATCCGACTGGCGGTAAAGCGACGCCAGATCAGCTGATAGAGGCGGAACTGATCCCGGGTCAGGGATTCTTTGATCCGGACCGGGGTCCGACTGATATCGGTCGGTCGGATCGCCTCGTGGGCGTCCTGGGCGTGCTGGTTGACATTGCCGCCGTTTGGATGACCGGCAAATTCCTCCCCATATTCGCTTCGGATAAAGGAGCGAGCCGCCGCATCCGCTTCATCGGCGATCCGGGTTGAATCGGTTCTAAGGTAGGTAATGACGCCGACCGTCCCCTCTTTTTTGAGATCGACACCTTCATAGAGCTGCTGGGCGATCCGCATGGTCTTGGAGGTTGAAAAGCCCAGCGCCTTGGACGCCTCCTGCTGCAGGGTCGACGTGGTAAAGGGGAGCGGAGCTTTCTTGCTTCTGGAGCCGTGACGGACATTATCGATCCTGGGAGTCTGATCGTCCAGGTCTGCAAGGATGCGATCCAGTTCTTCCTTGGAGCTAATCGTCATCCGCTGGTCTTTGCCGTAGAACCTGGCGGTCAGCGGCTTTCTCTGCCCCGGAACCTTAAACTTGGCGTCCAAGGACCAGTATTCGGACGGAATAAATTCGGAAATCTCCTTCTCCCGGTCCGCAATGATCCGCAGGGCGACGGACTGGACTCTGCCGGCGGACAGCCCCCGCTTGACCTTCTTCCAAAGGACCGGGCTGATTTCATAACCGACCATACGGTCCAGGACCCGGCGAGCCTGCTGGGCATCCACCAGGTTCATATCGATATCGCGCGGTTCTTTCAGGGATTTTTTGACCGCGGTCCTGGTAATTTCATTAAAGGTGATGCGGCGCATTTTCTTGGGATCCAGGTTCAAAGCCGCAACCAGGTGCCAGGAAATCGCCTCCCCCTCACGGTCAGGGTCAGTCGCGAGGTAGACATGGGTCGCGTTCTTTGCCGATTTTCTCAGCTTGGCGAGCAGCTCTCCCTTTCCCCGGATCGTGATGTATTTCGGATCAAAATCATGATCGACATCAATGCCCATCTGACTTTTAGGCAGGTCCCGGACGTGTCCCATGGACGCCGCGACCTCATAATTGGATCCCAGAAATTTTTTAATTGTCTTCACCTTGGCAGGCGACTCTACAACGACAAGATTCTTAGCTGCCATGACCGCTCCTGTATCAAATGATGATTTTATGGGAATTTTCCGCTGTTTTTTATCCGTTTGAAAAATCCCCTTTACTCATGGTAAATCAATATACCCCAAATAAAACATAACCGCAAGCGGCATTTTCTCAAAAGATGGCACCGATCCATTCCCATTCCCGGCAGAAGAGCCTATAATAAAGGCATCAAAAACCGGACGCACACCCGGTCGGATTTCTTCCTATATAAATGTTCCCCTCTTTAAAATTCGCTTCAATCTATCCCAGAAAGGTTTTTATCTATGTACAGTCAGATACTCTCTGCCGCGATCTGCGGGCTTGACGTCGTCCCGATCCGGGTCGAAGCTGATGTCGGAAGCGGTCTGCCCCAGTTCATCATGGTCGGCTATCTCAATTCCCAGGTCAAGGAATCCTCCGACCGGGTCCTGACCGCCTTTCAAAATTCCAATCTCCAGCTGCCGGTCTCCCGCATCACCATCAACCTGTCCCCGGGGGACGTTCCCAAAAGCGGCACCCGCTTCGACCTGCCGATTGCTCTGGCAGTCCTTGCCGCCAGTCAGATGATTCCCCAGACTTCCCTCCATTCGGTCATGGCGATCGGGGAACTGAGCTTAAACGGCAGCGTCAACGGCATCAACGGGGTTCTGCCCAGCACCATCGAGGCACAAAAAGCCGGGGTCAGGCAAATTCTGGTCCCCGCCGAAAATCTCTCTGAGGCGAGGGCGGTAAAAGGGATTGAAGCCATCGGCGTCGCCTCCCTTACCGAAGCCCTTGCCTTTTTAAGAAATGGGGACCTGCCCCCTGCTTCCCTTAAAGACTCCCCGCCTCCTATAGATCAAGTCTCCCGGTCGGTCGATTTTAAGGATATCCGAGGACAGGAGGATGTCAAACGGGCAGCGATCATCGCCGTATCCGGTTTCCACAACCTGCTCCTTATCGGCTCCCCAGGAGCGGGAAAATCCATGCTGGCAAAACGGATTCCCACCATTCTTCCCCCGCTTTCACTGGAGGAGAGTTTGGAAATCTCCAGGATCTACAGTATCGCAGGGCTCCTCGATCCCCACCATCCCATCGTCGAGAGCCGTCCCTTTCGCAGCCCCCACCATACGGCGACTCCCCAGGCGATTGTGGGCGGAGGAAGGATTCCCCTGCCCGGAGACGTGACGCTTGCCCACCGGGGCGTTCTCTTTTTAGATGAGCTGCCCGAATTTTCCCGAACGACTCTGGAAACTCTGCGGCAGCCCCTGGAGGACCGGACCATCACCATTTCCCGAACGTCGGGGACCTACTGCTATCCTGCCGATTTTCTGCTTCTTGCCGCCATGAATCCCTGTCCCTGCGGCTATTATCCGGACCGGAACCGCTGCACCTGCACAGCCTCCCAGATCCAGCGCTACCAAAACCGCGTTTCCCGTCCCCTTCTCGATCGGATCGACCTGACCTGCTTCTGCCGGGAAATCTCCTATGACGAGCTGACCGGTCAGGACAAGGCTCCGACCTCCTCGGAGCAAATGCGGGCAGAGGTCAGCCGGGTTCACAAGATTGAAGAGGACCGCTTTCAAGGTACGCCCCTCCGTTTTAATTCGGAGATTCCGCCCGCCCAGATCGACCGCTTCTGCGTCCTGACCCCGGATGCCAAAGAGCGGCTCAAAGACGCCTACCAGAAGCTGGGCTGTTCGGTCCGCACCTACCACCGCATCCTGAGAACAGCCAGGACCATAGCCGATCTCGAAGGATGCGACCTCATCGGCGAGGACCATATCCTTGAAGCCATTCACTATCAGACTCCTGCGGAACTGCTGACTTTCCACTAAATTCCCATCATTCTTCCATAATCTTCTTTGGGAATTTTCCCTATGGAACCCGTCCTACTGTCTTTTACACATCTAATTTCCCCTTGTGATTAAACTGTATACCTGCATACTGCCCATCCAGCTCTATCTACCTACATAGCTATCTTTTACTCACCTGCACCACCATACTTACTCGATCTCTGCTTTTTACCTACAGCGCTATACTTCACTCGCCCACTACTCCTTACCCGAACAACGATATTTTCCTCACCATGTCAATTCCAACTCCAGGAGGACTAAGTATGTCTCTACCCCAACCCACCATGCGGTGTCTGACGCCGGACGATCCCGCCTATCCCCAGCGCTTAAAACAGATCCCGGACAGTCCCGAGCAGCTCTATGTGATTGGGGACCTGCCCCGGGACGATCTGCCCAGCGTCGCCATCGTCGGCGCCCGCCTGTGCGATCACTACGGCAGGAACCAGGCTCTTTATTTCGGGCGGGAACTTGCCGCCCACGGCATCCAGATCATCAGCGGCATGGCTGCCGGAATCGATGGAACTTCCCAGAGAGGGGCGCTGGAGGCAAAGGGCAGGACCTTTGCCGTCCTGGGCTGCGGAGCTGACGTCTGCTATCCGCAGGGCAACCGGGATCTCTACGAACTCTTGACTACACAGGGTGGAATCCTCTCCGAGCTGCCGCCCGGCTCTCCCCCGGAGCGCTGGCATTTTCCCAGGCGCAACCGCATCATCAGCGGTCTGGCGGATATCGTCCTGGTCATTGAAGCGAGGCAAAAGTCGGGTTCTTTGATTACGGTCGACTGCGCCTTAGATCAGGGCAAGTCGGTCTTTGCCGTTCCGGGACGGATCGACGATCACCTGTCGGACGGCTGCAACCGCCTGATCTACCAGGGCGCCGGAATCGCCTACGGCCCGGAGGCGATTCTGGATGAATTTGACCGCAAAGAGGAGACCCTTCCCATGGATGCGGACCATAACCGGGCGATCCGTCGGCTGAAAAGCAAAGAAAAAAGAGTGCTGACCGACAGCACCCTTTCCCAAACAGCAAAACAAGTCTATTCCGCTCTTTCCTTCAGCGATGAAACCTCCCTTGACACGCTCTTAAACAAGACTAATCTTCCGATCAGCCAGGTCAGCGCCGCCCTCATCCAGCTCATCATGAGAGGAGCGGTTGCGGAAGTTCTTCCCGACTTCTACATCCGCGAGAGCCGGTTTTAACCTTTGTTTCCGCTCTTTAAGTGAAGTCCAGAGATTTACCTTCATTCCTTTGTTTCCGCTCTTCTGATGATCTCCCAGGGCCGGACCTCAACCCCGAAATCAACATGGATCTCCTGCTGGGGATGGGGGGCGGATTCCTGGGGATTGCCATCCGCATCATAGATACCCAGAACCCGGCAGATCTCATCCTGCCCGTCCGGTCTCATGATCTCGACAGTCTCCCCGACCGAGAATTTGTTCTTTTGATGCAGGATACAGCGCCCCGCCTGGTCCTGCCCTTCGGAAAAGCCCAGGAAGGTATAGGTCGTCAGGTAGGTATTGCTGTCATAGACCATGGAGTCGTCGTCCGGTCTGCCGTAGAAAAAGCCGGTTGTAAATCTGCGGTAGGTTCCGGCTGAAATCTGCCGGCGGTAGAGGGGCAGATTTTTCTCATAAAGGGCGGGATCTTTTTCATAGTCGTCCATCGCCATGCGGTAGGTTCTGGCACAGACGGCGGCATAGAGGGCAGTCTTCATCCGTCCCTCCACCTTAAAGCTGTCGATCCCGGCGTCGTAGAGATCCGGCAGATGGTCGATCATACAGAGGTCGCGGGAATTAAAGACGTAGGTCCCCCGCTCATTTTCCTCGATGGGCAAATACTCCCCGGGTCGGGTCTCCTCCACCACCGCATACTTCCAGCGGCAGGGGTGGGTGCAGGCTCCGTGGTTGGCGTCCCTGCCGGTAAAATAGTTGCTTAAAAGGCACCTGCCGGAATAGGAGATACACATGGCACCGTGGACAAAGCTTTCGATCTCCATCTCGCCCGGGATATGGGCGCGGATATCCTTGATTTCCTTAAGACTCAATTCCCGCGCGGTCACAACCCGCTTAGCCCCCAGCTGCTGCCAGAAATTCACCGCTGCGTAGTTGGTGTTATTCGCCTGGGTGCTGATGTGGAGGTCGATTTCCGGACAAATCTTTTTTGCCAGGGCAAACATGCCCGGATCGGCAACCAGGATGGCGTCCGGTTTAATTTCCTTCAATTCTTTAAAATATTCCTCGGCGGATGCCAGGTCGGCGTCATGGGCGAAGATATTGGCTGTCACATAGACTTTGACGCCGCGCTGATGGGCAAAGACTATGCCCTCTTCCATCTCGGACCGGGTAAAGTTCTTTGCCTTGGCTCTTAAACTCATGACCTCGCCGCCCAGGTAGACGGCGTCAGCCCCGTAAAGGACCGCAATTTTTAAAACCGGCAGACTGCCTGCCGGTATCAGTAATTCAGGGTGTTTCATTTTCTCTCCAAACTTTGTTTAACGGAAACTGCCAGACCGTCTCCGACCGGCAGAACCGTCGTCGTGAGCTGCTCATTTTTCGTGACCGCATGTAAATAGTCCCGCATCCGCTTATGGATGGTCCGGTTTCGCCGTTCGACCGCATAGCGGGACTTGAGCAGGTCCCCATCCTGGAGGACGTTGTCGGACAGCAGGACGCCGCCGGTCTTTAAAAGGCGGAGAACTAAGGGCAGCCACTCGATGTACTGCCCCTTCGCCGCATCCATAAAGATCAAATCATAAGTCCCATCCAGAGTTGGCAGAATCTCCCCGGCGTCCCCCTTTAAGAAGGTGATGCGGTCGGCATAGCCCGACTCTTTAAAATGCTCCTCTGCGATCGGAATCCGCTTCCGGTAATTTTCAATGGTCGTCACATGGGCATAGGAATAGGTACACATAAAAATAGAAGAAAAACCGATCGCAGTTCCGATTTCCAGAATTGCCACCGGTTGTTTCATCTTCAAAATGACCTTGATCGCGCTCTGGGTCTGCCGCCTGATAATCGGTACCCTTCCTAAGTGCGCTTCCCGCTCCAGCTGCTCCAGATATGGAGTATTTCCCGGATTCAAAGAATCGAGAAAAACCTTGAGCCTGGTCTCATCCGACATCGCCTGCCCCCTCTTTTATGTCCGGACTTTCACCGGACAAAATGGCTATTATCTCCGTCGGCTTTTGAGCCGTACTTAGGCGGAAGGTCCCGCTGCCCAGGTCTCCATGGTAGCTGGAGAGCCGCTCCTGAACCAGAAAGAGGGTCTTGCTCTTGATGAGTCCGTTGTCCTCCAGGATATCCGCGATCGCCCTGGTCGAAGCCCCTTCCGGGATCTCTACCGTCACTTCCCGCCCCGGCGCCTTGTCCGGCGCCGTCTCGTTAAAGAGCTGGTAGCCGTAGACGTAGGCGGTTCTGCCGACAAAGATGATGAAGACCACCACCAGGATGTAGAGCAGCAGACCAGTCAGCTTTTTCATGCCGAAAACAGCCTGATCATAGGTTTGATTTTTCTTTCGACCTGCCATCTGCTCTTCCTTTCTTGCCGTCAGATCTGGGGAGAATGAACCTCCAGATCCCCGATGATCTCCGTCTGCACATTGCGAAGCGTCCGGATCAGCTCGTCCTCCGCCTCTAAATAGGCGGAGACGGCCGGGTTCCGTTCCAGTTCCCCATACTGTTCCAGCAGACGATCCGAGCTTTCCGCCAGATCCTGATTGTCCGGATCGTGGTAGGTCTGGATCGTCGCCTTCCGCAGCTCCTCAATTCGCTCCAAAAGCCCGGGACTTTTTTGCAGCACCAGGGTGCTGTTCAAGTAGTTCCGGTAAGTTTCGCTCTTTAAAATGGTTTTCTTTAATATTCCCGCGGCGTGTTCAATCTGTTTTTCCATACTCGCCCATGCCTCGTTTTGCCTGAAAAATGATCAGACAGACGCCTCCATGATGATCGGCAGGATCATCGGCCGTCTCTGCGTCCGCTTCCAGACAAAATCACTCAGTGAATCCTTGATATCAGACTTAATCTTGGTCCAATCCGTAATATTCCGATCCAGGCACTTCCAGACCGCATCCTCCACGACCTTCTGAGCCTCTTCCATCAGCCCCTCCGACTCGCGCACATAGACAAAACCACGGGAGACCAGATCCGGTCCTGCCAGCAGGTGGCTGCTGTGCTGCTCCAGGGTCAAAACGGCGATAATGATCCCATCCTCCGACAGTCTCTGCCGGTCACGAATGACGATATTGCCGACGTCCCCGACGCCGAGACCGTCGACTAAGATCTTGCCGGTCTGTGCCTTGCCGATAATTCTGGCCTTCTCATCACTTAATTCCAGCACGTCGCCGGAGTGAAGAATCCAGATATGGTCCTTGGGAATACCAATGGACTGGGCAATCTTAGCCTGCGCCTGCAGATGACGGCGTTCGCCGTGGACCGGAATCGCATACTTGGGCCGGGTCAGGGCATAGATCAGCTTGATATCTTCCTGGCAGGCGTGACCGGACACATGGACATCCTGGAAGATGACCTGGGCGCCGATCTCCGTCAGCTCATTGATAACGTCAGAGACCGCTTTCTCATTTCCCGGAATCGGATGAGAGGAGAAGACGATACAGTCGCCGGGCATAATCTTAACTTTCTTATGAATGTTGGCAGCCATTCTCGAAAGAGCCGCCATAGATTCGCCCTGGCTGCCGGTCGTAACGAGAACGGTCCGCTCCGGCGGGAAATTCTTCAGCTGATCGAGTTCAATCAGGGTATCGCCCGCATCAACATAGCCCAGTTCAACCGCCGTACCGATGACGTTGACCATGGACCGGCCTTCCAGGCAGACCTTCCGGTTGTATTTCTTGGCGGAGTTGATGATCTGCTGCACCCGGTCGACATTGGACGCAAAGGTCGCGATGATGAGGCGGTTGTTGGTGTGTTCGGCAAAGATGTGGTCCAGCGTGACGCCGACCGTCTTTTCGGACATGGTAAAGCCGGGCCGTTCCGCGTTGGTACTGTCGCACATGAGGGCGAGGACGCCCTTTCTGCCGATCTCCGCAAAACGCTGCAGATCGATCATGTCTCCATAGACCGGGGTATAGTCGACCTTGAAGTCACCCGTATGGACAATAGTGCCCGCAGGGGAATAAATGGCAAGTGCCGCGGCATCCTGGATGCTGTGGTTGGTCTTGATGAATTCCACGCGGAAGTCGCCCAGATTGATGGACTGACCGAAGCGGACCACTTTCCTCTTGACGCTGCGGAGCATGTTATGTTCCTCCAGCTTCTTCTCGATCAGAGCCATGGTCAGCTTGGTTGCGTAGATAGGCACATTGATCTTCTGGAAGACGTAGGGAATCGATCCGATATGGTCCTCGTGACCGTGTGTGATAACGAAGCCCTTGACCTTGCTGTAGTTCTCCTGCAGATAGGTGATGTCCGGGATGACGAAATCAATCCCGAGCATGTCATCCTCCGGAAATTCCAGACCGCAGTCTACGACAATGATGCTGTCCCCGTACTCAAACGCGGTGATATTCATTCCGATTTCTTCCAGTCCGCCCAGTGGAATGATCTTCACCTTTCCATTAGCTGATTTTTTATTTTTCAAAAATGCTCCTCCTTTCGTGAATTCACGCATCCGATCAGTTCGCTCACATCCGGATTTCCGTATCATCGAGCATTTCCTGAAATACCTTTAAGACTGCCTCCAGCTCGGTCTCATCTTCGACCGGGACATAGTCCGCCTCCTCGTTGGTATCTCCGGAAAGATCCTTTAAAATGAGAGCTTCCGCGTCATCATCCTGCGATATCGTCACAAGAAGATAGTCTCTTCCGTTCACACGGGTCTGCTCTTCAATATAGAATTCCTGTTCGCTGCCGTCCTCAGACGTGAATTTCATTGGTTTCATGATTATTCAGCCAGTCCTGTAAAATAATGGTCGCCGCAATTTTATCGACGTACTTTTTATGATCTTCCCGCGGAACGCCGAGTTTTTCCATAACCTCGTCCGCCTCGACGGTGGTCAGTCTTTCGTCACACAAAAATACAGGCAGATGAAACCGTGCTTTCAGTTCTTCCCCAAATGCTTTGGATTTCATTGCCCTGTCGCCAACGGAATCGTCCATATTCAAAGGATAGCCGACTACGATCGCCGAAACGCTTAAGTCCCGGATCAGCTCGCCGATCCTCCGATAGGTCTTCCGCATATGATTCTCTTTTTCGCGCCGGATAATCTCCAATCCCTGCGCGGTTACTCCCAAAGGATCCGAAACTGCGACCCCGCAAGTCCGGGACCCGAAATCAATCCCTAAGATCCGCATGGATCAGCGGTTCTCCCAGGACCGGTTCCGGATATATTCCTTCAGGAGTTCCTCGACCAGTTCGTCGCGCTCGACCTTCATGATCATGCTTCTCGCGCCCTTGAAACTGGTGATATAGGTCGGATCGCCGGACATGATGTAGCCGACGATCTGATTGACCGGATTGTAGCCCTTCTCCTCCATCGCATGATAGACGACGCGAAGGACTTCCTTGACGGAAAGCTCCGGTTCGGATTGTACTTTAAAATATTGTGTATTGCCGAGATTTTCATTGTTCATCATCAATCACTACCTTACATTCCGTATACCTGGTTTTTATCATTTTATCTTACTTTCTTGAAACATTCAACCGGTTCAGACGCTCAGATTCCCCTCATCATCGACAGATTTTATGTGGATATTGACAATCTTTCCGGATAAATCCCGATCCTCTTCCGACCTGATGGGCAGATAGACGGTCAGGGCTTCCCGGGTATGTCCCTCCATGGCGGCATGTCCCCTATAGGTCCGCTCCTCCTCAAAGAGAACTTCGACCTCTTTATCCAAATACCAGGAGGCATACTCATAGCGGGCCTTGTGATCCAGATCGATGAGGACCTGGCTCCGCTTCTTCTTGACCGCTTCGGTGTTCTGGTCCTTCATGGCGGCAGCCGCCGTCCCCTCTCTCACCGAATATTTGAAAATATGGGTCTTGGCAAAGCCGATCGTTTCGACAAATGCCTTTGTTTCGGCAAATTCCGACTCGTCCTCGCCCGGAAAACCGGTGATGATATCCGTCGTAATGGCGGGATGGTCAAAATGCTGCCGGATGATACCGACGATCCCAGCAAAGGAGGCGGTGTCGTACTTGCGCTTCATCCGCCCTAAGGTCCGGTCGCTGCCGCTTTGCATCGACAGATGGAACTGGGGGCAGATCTGGGGGATTTCCGCGATCCCCTCAACAAATTCCCCGGTCATGATGCCGGGCTCGAGGGATCCCAGCCGGATCCGCTTTACTCCATCCACGTTTGCCAGGCTGCGGATCAGATTCAACAATCTGACATTGGTCTTTGCCTCTTTGGCGTCCGGCGTCTGCTGATTTAGACCCGGGGCGTCAAAATCAAGCCCGTAGGAACTGATGTGGATGCCGGTCAGGACGATCTCCCGATAGCCCGCCTCAGCCAGCCGTTCTGCCTCGGCAAGAATATCCTCTTCCTTGCGGCTCCGGACCCTGCCCCTGACGTAGGGAATCATACAGTAGCTGCAAAACTGGTTGCAGCCGTCCTGGATCTTCATAAAGGCGCGGGTTCTGCCTTCGGTCCGGGACAGGTGCAGGTCCTCATATTCCCGGACACCCTCGATAGCATCCACATAGTCAGCCGTATCATTGCCGTCTAAGCAGCGGTTGATGATGTCGAGAATCTTGGATTTTTCGGAATTTCCGATGACCAGGTCGACTGCCGGATCGACGTCCAGCTTCGCCTTTGCATCCTGCGCATAGCAGCCGACCGCCGCCACGACGGCGGCGGGGTTCATTTCCTTTGCCTTATGGAGCATCTGGCGGGACTTGCGGTCCGCGATATTGGTGACAGTGCAGGTGTTGATGACGTAGACGTCGGCGCCCGGCGCGAAGGGGACGATTTCGTAGCCTCCGCTTTTCAGAGCCTCAGCCATCGCCTCAGTTTCGTATGCGTTTACCTTGCACCCTAAGTTGTGAAATGCTGCTTTTCTTCTCATTTTATTTCCAATTCGTTGGCTATTGACTTGCTTTTTGAGAAACGTTAAGATATCTCTAAGCAGAGATTAGATCCTGAATGTTTCTTCAAATATCACTTTAGGAGGTTGATTTACATGAAAACAGTGAAAGTTTCTCTTAATTCGATCGACAAGGTCAAGACATTTGTCAACGATATCAACCGTTTCGATTTTGACTTCGATCTGGTATCCGGCAGATACGTGATCGACGCCAAGTCCATCATGGGCATCTTCAGCCTGGACCTCTCCAAGCCCATCGATCTGAATATCCACACGGAAGGCGACAAGCTGACAGAAGTTCTGTCTATGTTAAAGCCCTACATCGTCGAATAAGCCTTCATCATATCTTTGGTGACGAAACGGAAGATCCGCTTTTGCAGATCTTCCGTTTTTTCTTGTCTCTTTCATCTGACAGCCTTTAATCTGCGGTGACAGTCATGACTTCCGTCGTTTCAATCGCGGTCTGTAACAGGTCGTCGATCTTCTCACTTAAATGCGTCTCGCTGCGCTCAATCATATTGAGGTTGGGCTTGGTCACCGGATGCTTGGCGACAAAGATCGTGCAGCAGTCCTCATAAGGCAGAATGCTGGTCTCGTATGTTCCGATCTCTTTGGAAATCTCCACAATATCATTTTTATCAAAGCCGATCAGGGGCCGGTAGACCGGCAGGGTGCAGACAGCGTTGGTGCAAAGGAGAGACTGCATGGTCTGGCTGGAGACCTGCCCGATGCTCTCCCCGGTAACAAGCCCCAAATCGCCGCGCTCCCTGGCAAAATGCTCCGCGATCTTCATCATATAGCGGCGCATGATGATGGTCAGCTCTTCGTGCGGACACTGGTCATAGATATAGAGCTGAATATCCGTAAAATTGACGATGTGCAGGCGGATGGGACCGGAATATTTTGCCACGAGCTTGGCCAGGTCGACTACCTTCTGCTTAGCGCGCTCAGAAGTATAGGGCGGCGCATGGAAATAGGTCGCGTCGATGGTGACTCCCCGCTTTGCGACCATCCAGCCGGCAACCGGGCTGTCGATTCCCCCGGATAAGCAGAGCATGGCGGACCCGTTGGTGCCGACCGGCATGCCGCCCGGACCGGGAATGATGCGGGAATAGATGTAGGCCTCGTCGCGGACCTCTACATCCAGGAGAACGTCCGGACGGTGGACGTCGACGGTCAGGTTTGGACAGGCTTCCAGGATATCGTGGCCCAGTTCCGCGTCGATCTGCATGGAAGTCATGGGGAACTGCTTGTTGGCGCGCCGGGTCTTGACCTTGAAGGTCTCCTCCTTTTTGGAGTGTTCCTCCTTCATATAGGCAAGGACGCCGTCACGGAGGGTCTCATAGCTCTCGCAGCTGACGACCCGGACCGGGCAGATGCCCACGATACCGAAGACATGCTGAAGGGCGTCGATGGTCTCCTCTTCATCCCACTCTCCGGAGCAGTGGACATAGACCCGGCCGCGCTCCTTGGTCACTTCAAATTCTCCGGAAATCCGTCTTAATGCCTCCCGGACTTTTTTCGCCAGGGCGTCTTCAAAGAGATGGCGGTTGTTGCCCTTGATTCCGATTTCTCCGTATTTCAGTAAAAATGTATCGTACATGAATATCCTTTCTTCTCACCGTGCCTGATAGCGGCGCAGTTTGGGCAGGACGTCCCGTAAAACGTCCAGGGTCCGATCGATCTCTTCGATCGTATTGGTTTCGCAGAAGCTGAAGCGAACCGACGATCCCATCTCCTCCTTGGGCGCATGAATCGCCGTCAGAGTCGGACTGCCCGACCGTTTATGGGTGGAGCATGCGCTGCCCGCTGAAATATAGATCTGATGGTCCTCCAGGGTGTGGAGCAGGACCTCCGCCCCGACTCCGGTAAAGGCGGCATTGACGATCTGGGGCGCGCCTTCCCTCCCCGGCATACCGTGGATGACAACGCCGTCGATCCTTCTTAAGCCCTCGATCAGATGGTCCCGAAGCTGGTAGAGATGGTCGATCTTTTGATCAAAGTCGGTATAGGCTTCCCTTGCCGCGACGCCAAGCCCCGCGATGCCGGGGACATTTTCCGTTCCGCTTCTCCTGCCGCCGTTCTGTCCGCCTCCGTAGATAATCGGTCTGACCTTTGCCGTCTGGCTGACATAGAGGAAGCCGCTGCCCTTGGGACCGTGCAGCTTGTGACCGCTGACCGAAAGGAGGTCGATCCCCTCCCGCCTGGGGTAAATGCGGTATTTCCCAAACGCCTGGATGGCGTCGACGTGGTAGAGGGCTTGGGGAGCCAGCTCATGGACCAGTCTTGCGACCTCATCCACCGGCACCACTGCGCCGATTTCGTTGTTGACGTACATGGTCGAAACCAGGATCACGTCGTCGTTCAGATTTTCTTTTAAAAAGGTCAGATCAAGCCGTCCCTCTTCATCAGTCGGAATGATCTTGACTGTAAAGCCGAATTCCTCCAGGACCCGCACGGGTTCAGAGACCGCCGGATGCTCCATGCCGGTCGTCAAAATGGTCCTGCCGGCGCGGCGGTTGGCAAGCGCAGTCCCCAGAATCGCCATGTTGTTAGCTTCCGTCCCGCCGGACGTGAAGACGATCTCCTGGTCCTTCACTTTCAGAATGTCCGCCAGAATCTTAGCCGTCTGCTTCAGATACCTTTCGGCATCGACACCCCGTTTATGCATAGAGGAGGGATTGCCCCAGTCCTCAGCCATAGTCTTTTCTACAATCTCTAGGACCGCCCGGGAGGGCTTGGTCGTAGAGGAATTATCCAGATAAATTTCGTTCATGATCGTTCTTTCTTCTTTTCAAGCACAGTTCTCCAAAACAGGTGTCTATTCTACCCGAATTTCCCTGTTTCCACAAGGGATAGTCAAAATCAATAAATTTGCTTACCCATCCATTAATTTGTACCGTTTAGGTATTGCAACTGTCTGCTGTTTCACATAACTGTACTAATTATAGCGGACTTCCTCCAGAGTCAGTCCGCAGGCGGGCGCCGTCGGTCCCGCCAGGCGACGGTCCCTGGCCTCCAGCAGGGAGTCAATCGACTGGGGATCCCGCTTGCCTTCCCCGACCTCTATCAGGGTTCCGACCAGGATGCGGACCATGTACTGCAAAAAGCCGCTGCCGAAGAAGTCCAGGTCGATTTCATCCTCAGTCTCTGTAATTCGGATATTGTAAATGGTCTTGACCCGGGACTTCTTCATCCTTGAATTGCCGTTAAAGCTCGAAAAATCATGCTCGCCCCGAAGCTTAATCGTCGCGACCTTCATCGCGGCGACGTCCAGCTTGCCCTCGTACTCATAGACATACTTGCGGTCAAAGACATGGGCTGCACGGTTGGTTCCGATCCGGTAGCGGTAGTGCTTGGAAGAGGCATTGTAGCGGCTGTGGAAACGGGGTGCCGCCTTCTGCACCGAAAGAACGCCAATATCGTCCGGCAGGTAGCGGTTGAGATAGGACTTGATCAGGTCCTCCGCCTCTTTCGGTCCCTCTCCTGCTCGTGCTTCATCCGTATCAGATCCCTGTTCCAGCAGCTTTAAAACCCGGTTCTGCTGGTCGTCAGTTAAGCGAAACTGGGCGGACTGTCCCCTGGCGTGAACGCCGGCGTCCGTCCTGCCCGCCCCATGCACTTCGACATGGCTGCCGACCAGCCGCTCCAGCACCGCCTCCAGCTTGAACTGGATCGTATTGTCCGTATCCCCCAGCTTCTGCCAGCCGTTATAGCGGGTCCCGTCGTACTGCACGATCATTCTGTAATTCTGCATGATCTATTTCCTTCCTCTATCCTTCAGTCGGCGTCCAATTCATACATCAAAATGCCCAGGACCGTGATGCAGGCGGTCTCCGCTCGAAGAATCCTGTGTCCCAGGGAAATGGTTTCCGCCCCGTAAGCGACCGCCTGATCCACCTCTTCCCTGGAAAAGCCGCCCTCCGGTCCAACAAAGACCCCAAGGGACTGCCCCTTTTGAATGTCTCGAATCACCTTTCTGGTATGGGAAATGCCCTCTTCCCGTTCATAGGGCAGCAGCAGGACGTCCAGATCTTTTGCTTCCTCAAGGGCTTCTCTGAAGGACATGATCCCTGCGACTTCCGGGATAATCGCCCGCTTCGACTGCTTTGCCGCCGCCTCGGCAACCGCCTGCCAGCGCTGACGCTTCTTCTCCGCTTTTTTCTGATCGAGTTTCACAACCGTGTAGCGGGTGACGACCGGCACGATCCGGTCCGCCCCCAACTCCACCGCCTTCTGGATGATCAGCTCGGGCTTGTCGGATTTGGGCAGCCCCATATAGAGGGTGATGGAATTGGCAAGTTCCGTCTTGGGATCATGAACCTCAAGAATCTCGCAGGTAACTTCCTGATCGGAAAAAGAGGAGATTCTGGAGAGGTAAGCACGACCGGTCTCGTCGACACAATCGATCACTTCCCCTACCTTCATCCGAAGGACGTTGCTGATATGGTTGACGTCGCTGCCGGTGATACTAAGGCTTCCCCCAGTTTCCTTCAGCCTTACCTGTCCGCTCTGTATGAAAAAACGATACATGACCAGTCTCCCATGCGGTTGATTTCTTCTAAGGCAAGTCCCGCTTTCTCACCGGCGGCAAGGACCAGGTCCTCGCGCTCACGCAGGATGCCGGAGGTGATATAGATGCCTCCTTCCTTTAAGGTCGGGGGAACGGCGGGTGTGATGTCCTCCAGGATCTCCGCGATGATATTGGCAAGAACGATGTCGTATTTGCCATAGCCGACCGCGTCCTGGACAGCCTGATCATCCGCGATATTACCCAGAATCCGGATAAACTGCTCGTCCCCGATGTCATTTTGCTTTAAGTTATCTGTAATGGCGGGGAGGGTGTTGTCGTCCAGATCCGTCCCGAAGACGTGGGCGGCTCCGCTCTTTAAGGCGACAATACCCAGGATGCCGCTGCCGGTTCCGATATCGAGGACCTGATCGCCCTCTTTGATGTATTTCCTAAGAGATCGGATCGCCAGCTGGGTAGTCTCATGGCTGCCCGTTCCAAATGCCGTGCCGGGATCGATGTGCAGGACCATGGCGGCTTTCTTTGCCTCTTCCGCCTCTTTTTCGGTTCCCTCTTCCCAGGTTGGTTCAATATAGATATCGTCGACATGAAAGCTGTGAAAATATTGCTTCCAGTTGTTGACCCAGTCCTGGTCGTCGGTCACACCCTCTTCGATACTGGCGTCCCCAATATCCGCATAGGACGAAAGGTCCGTCAGCTTTGCCCGCACCTGCTCAAGCAGGTCCGCGTCATCGGCATCCTGATCGGTGTAGAAGGTGATATCCGCCAGATGGTCGTCCTCGGGCATTTCCGGGACAACTTCCCCAAAGTAGCCGCCATTTTCCTCCGGCGTAACCGGACGTTTATCTTTCACTTCCACGCTGGTAATGCCCAGCTCGTAGAGCATGAAGCTTACCAGGTCCTCAGCTTCTTCTGTCGTATGAATCGTATAGGTTTTCCACTTCATATTTTTCTCCAAAAAAACAGCGCAGCAATTCTGCTACTCATTGTATCGGAATCGTGCGCCGTTTTCAAATTTTATTCAATTATGGGGGTTATTCCTCGCCGCAGGCTTTCGCGTACTCTTTTAGAGCCTTCTTCTGCTTCATATTGAGCTTGGTCGGAACCTGGACGACCAGGGTGACATAGTGGTCGCCGCGGACATTTTTATTGCGGACGGAGGGAACGCCCTTGCCCCGCAGGCGGATCTTGGTATCCGTCTGGGTACCGGGCTTGACCTGGTACTCCACCTGACCGTCTACGGTCTTTATCAGGACCTTGCCGCCCAGAGCCGCCGTCGAAAAGCTGATGGGGGAGGTGGAATAGATGTCCGTATCGCTGCGCTGGAAAATGGGATGTCTTGTTACCCGGACCTCAACCAGCAGATCGCCTCTGGGACCGCCGTTCTGACCCGGCTCGCCCTTATCCCGGATCCGGACGGACATGCCGTTGTCGATTCCGGCGGGGATATCCACCTTGAGCTTGGACTTCTTCACCATATAGCCCGTGCCGTGGCACTTGGGACACTTCTCCCGGATGACCTTGCCGGACCCGTGGCAGTCCGGACAGGTCGTCTCCGTCTGCATCATGCCGAAAATGGACTGCTGGGTCTGGACCACGCGGCCGCTGCCGCCGCACTTGGAACAGGTCTCCGCATGGGTGCCGGGCTTAGCTCCCGTGCCATGGCAGGTATCGCAGGGCTCCCGCAGGTTGAGTTCGATGGTCTTGCTGCAGCCAAATACCGCCTCTTCAAAGGTGATATTGACAGAGGTCCGGACATTGGCTCCCCGCATGGGACCGTTTCTGGTCGCCCGGGTCCGGGACCTGCCGCCTCCGAACATGCCGCCAAAGAGGTCTCCGAAGATGTCGTCCATGCTGGCGCCGGAGAAATCAAAGCCTCCAAAGCCGCCCGCGCCACCGGCACCGCCGCCCTGCTCAAATGCCGCCATGCCGAACTGGTCGTACTGCCGCCTCTTATCCGGATCACTGAGGACAGAGTAAGCCTCCGAAGCTTCCTTGAACTTTTCAGCCGCCTCTTTGCTGGGGTCGTTATCCGGATGATATTTTTTTGCCAGCTTAAAATAAGCCTTTTTGATCGCCCTGTCATCCGCGTCTTTTGATACGCCCAGGACTTCGTAAAAATCTCTCTTCTCTGCCATAATCTCTCTTCTTCAATATCTATGATAAACCGGATGTCCGGTTCTTTATCAGTTCCCGCCCGCCTTAAAGCAGGCAGCCCCTATAAGACTTCAAGACAGCTCCCCCTAAAGTTAGGAGGAGCTGCCTTTATCAGATCAGATTGATCAGACTTCCTTGTAGTCGGCATCGACGACATCATCGTCATTTCCGCCGTTTGACTGGTTGGAACCCTGCTGGCCGCCCATATCGGGACCACCCTGGGGACCGCCCTGCTGATTCTGCTGAGCCTGCTCATACATCTTGGCGAAGAGCTTCTGTGCGCTCTCCATCAGCTTCTCCTTTGCCGCCTTCATCTCGTCGATGTCCGCGTCTTCCAAAGGAGCGTTGGCATCCGGATGCTTAGATAAGATATCCTTCATGGACTTGAGATCCGCCTCAACGGCAGCCTTGTCACTTCCATCCAGCTTGTCGCCTGCGCTCTTCATGGCGTCTTCGACCTGGAAGACCAGGCTGTCGGCTTCATTTCTGGTATCGACGCCTTCCTTGCGCTTCTTGTCCTGAGCCTCGAATTCCTGAGCTTCCTTGACTGCCCGGTCGATATCGGCATCGGACATATTGGAGGAAGCGGTGATAGTGATGTGCTGCTCCTTGCCGGTTCCCAGATCCTTAGCGGATACATTGACGATACCGTTGGCATCGATATCGAAGGTAACTTCGATCTGCGGAACGCCGCGGCGTGCTGGCGGGATTCCATCCAGACGGAACTGGCCCAGGGACTTGTTGTCCCTTGCGAACTGGCGCTCGCCCTGGAGGACATTGATATCAACGGCGGTCTGGTTATCCGCAGCCGTTGAGAAGATCTGGCTCTTCT
>DFIU01000019.1:44465-65144 GCA_002371465.1 Lachnospiraceae bacterium UBA3689
CTGGCTCTTCTTGGTCGGGATGGTGGTATTTCTCGGAATCAGAACCGTGGAAACGCCGCCCATGGTCTCGATGGAAAGGGACAGGGGAGTGACATCCAGAAGAAGGATATCGCCGGCGCCCTTGTCCCCTGCCAACTTGCCGCCCTGGATGGAAGCGCCCAGCGCAACGCACTCATCCGGGTTCAGGTTCTTGGAAGGCTCCTTGCCGGTCAGGCTTCTGACCTTATCGACAACAGCCGGGATTCTGGTGGAGCCGCCGACCAGGAGGATCTTGGACAGGTCGCTGTTGGTAAGGCCCGCGTCCTGCATAGCCTTCTGAACCGGAGTGACGGTCCGCTCTACCAGGTCTTTAGTCAGTTCGTCGAACTTGGCCCGGGTCAGGTCCATATCAAAGTGCTTGGGACCGTCCTGGGTCGCTGTGATGAAGGGCAGGTTGATGTTGGTCGTGGTTGCGGAGGACAGTTCCTTCTTCGCCTTCTCTGCCGCTTCTCTGATTCTCTGCAGAGCCATCGTATCCTTGGACAGGTCGATGCCTTCCTTCTGCTTGAAGTCCTCAATCATGTAGTTGGCAACCGCATTGTCGAAGTCGTCGCCGCCCAGATGACCGTCGCCGTTGGTAGCCAAGACTTCGATGACGCCGTCGCCGATCTCGATGATGGAGACATCGAAGGTACCGCCGCCCAGGTCGTAGACCATGATCTTCTGGTCCTGCTCATTGTCAAGTCCGTAAGCCAGGGCTGCCGCCGTCGGCTCATTGATGATTCTCTTGACGTCAAGTCCCGCGATTTTGCCGGCGTTCTTGGTCGCCTGCCGCTGGGAGTCGTTGAAGTAAGCCGGTACGGTGATGACTGCTTCCGTGATCTTCTCGCCGGTGTAAGCTTCCGCGTCACTCTTCAGCTTCTGCAGAATCATTGCGGAGATCTGCTCCGGCGTCCATTCCTTGCCGCCTGCCTGAACTTTCTCAGCAGTTCCCATCTTTCTTTTTATAGAAGAAACGGTGTTGTCCGCATTGGTGACAGCCTGGCGCTTAGCCGGTTCGCCGACCAGGCGCTCGCCGTTTTTGGTAAATGCCACAACGGACGGTGTGGTTCTTGCGCCCTCCGCATTGGCGATGACGGTCGGCTGACCGCCTTCCATAACGGCGACACAGCTGTTGGTTGTACCTAAGTCAATTCCGATAATCTTGCTCATAATCACTGCCTCCTAAACTGATTTTGTAATTCTGCATGTTAAAAATGTTCCCTGCGCCGCCTCATTTAGTTGGCGACCTGAACCATGGAATGTCTGACCACGGTCCCTCTATAGGTATACCCCTTCTGGAGTTCCTGCACGACGACATTGTCGCCGTACTGATCGTCGTCGATGTGCATGACGGCGTTGTGCAGATTCGGGTCGAATTCTTTTCCGACCGCCTCAATGGGCTCGATGCCGATATCCGACAGAGCCTTTTCAAACTGCTTCTTCATCTGCGTCATGCCCTGGGCAAAGGCATCTTCCTTCGCCTCCTCCGGAATCTGGGACAACCCCCGCTCCAGATTGTCAAGGACCGGGAGAATCTTCTCCATCACGTCCCTGACCGCGAAACTGTAGAGGTCAGACTTTTCCTTTTCAGACCGGCTTCTGAAGTTCTGATATTCCGCCAGGGTTCTTTGGTAGCGGTCCTTCAGATCGGCGATCTGGGCATCCTTTTTCTCCAGCTCCTTGCGGGTCTTAAAGTCTAAAGCCTTGCCCTGCTCGCCGTCATCCCCGGAAGCGACTCCGGCATCCCCTTCCGATCCGGCAGCCTCGTCAGCTATTTCAGAAACCTCGCTGGTCTCATCACCAGATGAAGCACTTTCTTCCTTTGATGTCGTTTCTGAAGATTCCTTTGCCGCGTCTGTCACGGCGTCCTTCCCCTCATCAGCTGGTTCCGATGCCGGGGAAACTCCTTCCGGGCTTGTCTCTTGAGCGGATGCTGCCGTCTCGTCGACTTTCGTCCCAGTCCCAGTATCCTGGGCAGAGGACTTAAGTGTTTCTTCCTTCCTGTCTTCCATGCTACTCAATGTCAGGTACGACCTCCCTTTCCTTCTTGTGATCCGGTATCGCCGGCTGTTTCTTAAATGCCTCATTGAGGGATGCTTTCATCGTTTTCAGATTCTCCATAACCCGCTCGTAGTCCATCCGCTTGGGACCGATGATTCCGATGGTCCCCTGGAGTCCCTCGCCCAGGTCGTAGCTGGCGGTCACAACGCTGCAGTCTTTCATCGAATCGTCGCTGTTCTCATCCCCGATGTAGACCTGGATGCCGTCGCTGCCATTTGCCTCCTGCTCCTCCGTATCCTTGACCAGTTCCTTTAAGGAATCCTTGGTTTCCAGGGTGGAAATCAGGCGGCTTGCCTTCTGCCCGTCAGCCAGCTCCGGATATTTGAAAATATTATTGGCGCCGCTGGTGTAGATCTCCATATTTTCATCGGTCTCGGCGCGGATGACGTCGGCTATGGTATCCAGGACCTCATTGACGATGGAGCTATGCTCGCCCGCCTCCTCCTTGATGTTGGAAATAAGACCCAGGTTGATGTCCGCCAGGGACAAGCCGTTGAGACGGGTATTTAAGAGCAGGTTGAGCTTTAAGACCTGCTCATCCGTGATATCGTCTTTTAAATCAATGATATGGTTCTTGACGATATTGCCGTCGATCACAACGACATTTAACAGCTGTCTGGGGTTGAGCTTGGACAGCTGGATGAACTTGACCTTATTGCGCTTGTAAGAGGGCGCAGAGATCATGGTCGTGTACTGGGTATTGGCTGCCAGGTACTGAACAACCTTTTTTAACAGTTCCTCCATACGGCTGGTTCTGGCGATCATTAAGGAGTTGACCGCCTGCTCCTGCTGGGCCGTCTCTTCTTCTTTCTTCTGCTTCTCCTGCAGGCGGTTGACATAAAAGCGATAGCCCTTGTCGGTCGGAATCCGTCCCGCGGAGGTGTGTGGCTGTACAATCAGTCCCAATTCCTCGAGATCACTCATCTCATTTCGGATGGTCGCCGAACTCAGATGCAGATCCGTATACTTGGAAATCGTTCTGGATCCCACCGGTTCGCCGGTCTCCATATAGGTCTGAATGATGGCATCGAGGATGGTTGCCTTTCTCGAATCCAGTTCCATCTGGTCCCTGCTTCCTTTCCGTTTCAATTTCGTTTGTATGTTAGCACTCAGATATATAGAGTGCTAACATCTATAGAGTAATATAGCCCCGCCCGGGATTCTTGTCAAGAACGATTTTACATCTGATGGAGGACGACGGCATACTCGTCATCCAGCCGATAATAGGGACACTCATCCTTGGCAGAGGTATAGAAGCGATAGACTTCGTCCTCATCCATATCCATACCGCAGAGACCGGTCCCATCCTCCTCGTCGATCATATAGTTGGAACAGCTGTCACAGATCATGTTAAATCCTCTTTTCTTATCATCTCTACCTGCTCTTTTGCCCGTGTTCTCTCTTTTCCTTTTCGGCTTATCAAGCCACCCATAACAGTTCAATCCGCAGCGCTTTTTACGCCATGCCGCCCCGGTTGGGTCTGCGGCGCTTCTTATAAAAGGATTTGCCCATATGCCTGGGCTGGTCCATGGAACTTGGTCCGTCGCCTGTCTTGGAGGACTTGCGGTGAGCCCGTCTCACTCGTCTTTCTGTATCCTCCACGTCCTCCAGATTCTTGCGGAGGTCCGCCATCTGGTCACGCAGCTCGGCAGCCATCTCGAAGTTAAGTTCCGCTGCCGCCGCCCGCATCTGCTTTTCGACCTTCCCGATCAGGTCCTCCAGCTCCTCGCGGGTCATATCCTCGGGGTCCTTGCCCAGGCTCTGCTGGGTCTTCGCCACATCCCGTGCCGTTGAAATGAGGTCGCGGACCGCCTTTTGAATGGTCTGGGGCGTGATGCCGTGGTCCTCATTGTACTGCATCTGGATCCTGCGGCGGCGCCTGGTCTCCTCGATCGCCCGCTTCATGGAATCGGTCTCGTTATCCGCATACATGATGACGCGGCCCTCCGAATTTCGAGCCGCCCGGCCTATGGTCTGAATCAGGGAGGTCTCGCTTCTAAGGAAGCCCTCCTTGTCCGCGTCCAGAATGGCGACCAGGGTGATTTCCGGTATATCAAGCCCCTCCCGAAGAAGATTGATGCCGACCAGAACGTCAAAGCCATCTAAGCGCATATCCCGGATAATCGCCATCCGCTCCAGTGAGTCGATATCCGAGTGCAGGTAGCGGACCCGGATGCCCAGATCCTTCATGTAGTCGGTCAGATCCTCCGCCATCCGCTTGGTCAGCGTCGTGATCAGAATCTTGTGGTGGAGAGCAACCTCCCGGTTGACCTCGCCAACCAGGTCGTCGATCTGGCCCTCGATCGGGCGGACTTCAACATCCGGGTCCAACAAACCGGTCGGCCGGATCACCTGCTCCGCCCGCATCAGTTCGTGGGTCCGTTCATATTCGCCGGGGGTCGCGGACACAAAGAGGATCTGGTCGATATGCTGTTCAAACTCCGGAAAGGTTAAAGGCCGGTTATCCAGGGCGCTGGGCAGGCGGAAACCGTAGCGGACCAGGGTCTCCTTGCGGCTCCTATCCCCATTGTACATAGCGCCGATCTGGGGAATGGTCCGGTGGGACTCATCCACAATAATAAGGAAATTGTTCTGAAAATAATCGATCAGAGTGTAGGGCGGTTCGCCCTCTGCCCGCCCCGTCAAATGGCGGGAGTAATTTTCGATGCCGGAGCAAAAACCTGTCTCCTTCATCATTTCGATATCAAAGTCAGTGCGTTCCTCGATCCGCTGGGCTTCAATGAACTGGTCATTTGCCTTAAAGGCTCGGACCTGCTCCTCCTTCTCCTGCTCAATGCTCTGGCAGGCGGCGTTCATTTTATCCTGGGGAACGACGTAGAATGAGGCCGGGTAGAGGGGGGCGTAGCTTAATTCCTGCTGGACAGCCCCGGTCAGGGGATCCACCTTGGAGACCCGGTCGATCTCGTCTCCGAAAAATTCGATCCGAAGCGCGTAATCACTGGTATCCGCCGGGATCACTTCCAGTGTATCCCCCTTGGCGCGGAAGGTACCGCGGTGGAAATCCACCTCGTTCCGCTCATACTGCATATCGATCAGTTCCCGGATCAGCTCGTCCCGGTCCTTCTCCATACCGGGCCGGACCGACGTCATCATGTTCATGAAATCATCCGGCGCGCCGATGCCGTAGATACAGGAGACTGAGGCGACGATGATCACATCTTTGCGCTCGCTCAAGGAAGACAGGGCGGACAGGCGGAGCTTGTCGATCTCGTCGTTGACGGCGGAATCCTTGGCGATGTAAGTATCCGAAGAGGGGACATAGGCTTCCGGCTGATAGTAGTCGTAGTAGGAGACGAAGTATTCGACAGCATTTTCCGGGAAGAACTCCTTGAACTCACTGTAGAGCTGGGCTGCCAGGGTCTTGTTATGGGCGATCACAAGAGTAGGTTTTTGTACCTGCTGGATCACATTTGCCATCGTAAAGGTCTTACCGGATCCGGTGACACCCAGCAGGGTCTGGGCCTGGTTGCCCTCTTTAAAGCCCTGTACCAGTTCACGGATCGCTTCCGGCTGGTCGCCGGTCGGCTGATAGTCCGAATGAAGTTTAAATTCCATACCTGAGCCTTTCCAGCGAAAAAACTCCGAGGGCAGATCCCCCGGAGTTTCGCTTCTCTTTTTATGCTTATACTTCCAAATGCTTCCGCACCGTCGACGCCGCACCGATCAAACCGATGCCGACACCCAGGATAATTCCAACCGGAGCCAGATAACGGAAGAGCTGTCCTACGTTTAAAAGGACCTGACCCATATCTGCCAGCCCGTTAAAACGGGACAGGAAGGTCCGGACCAGCCAGCCATAAGAGAAATACAAAATAACCAGCGGCAGCAGGGACCCGATCAGTCCCAGTAAGAGACCCTCCACGATAAAGGGCATGCGGACGAAATGATCCGTCGCGCCGATCCACTTCATGATTGCGATTTCATCCTTGCGGACCGTGATACCGACATTGACCGTGTTGGAAATGAGGATGGTCGCGACGATCAGCAGGATGATGATGACGCCGATCGAAATGTAGGTAAAGATCCGGTTAAAGTCTCTGAGCGTCTTGGCAGCGCCGGAACTCTGGTTGACCTGGCGGACATTCTGAATGGTCTGGATCTGGTGGACGACCGCATCCTGATTTTCGATCTTATCGACCAGGACCGTGTAGCTTGCCGAATTGGCGATGGGGTTGTCCTTAAAGCCCTCCGCCAGTTCCGGATTATTTTTAAAATAATCCTTCTGGTAGATCTTCCAGGCCTCATCCGCTGAGGTAAAAGTGACCTCCGTCACATGGTCCAGATTTTTAATCTCATTTCCAATCTCCTGCATGCGGGCATCCGTGGTCCCCTCTTCAAAGAAGACCGTGACGCCGACCCTCTCTTCCAGATCGGTCCGAACCGCGTTGACATTCATGATGATCGAGAAGAATACGCCGAACAGGAAGATGCACGCCGTCATGGTCGCGATGGAAGCAATCGAGAACATCTTGTTGCGGGCAATGTTCTTGATTCCCTGCTTGATATTGTATCCGAGTGAACTAAGCCTCAATGTAACCGCCTTCCTCAACGTCGCGCGCGATCGTACCTCTGCGCATCGTGATGACGCGCTTCTGGAAATGGTCCACCAGTTCCTTGTCGTGGGTGACGACCAGCACCGTTGTTCCGTTGTTATTGATGGTTTCCAGCAGCTTCATAATCTCGTAAGAGTTATGGGGGTCCAGGTTTCCGGTCGGCTCGTCCGCCAGAAGAATCTTGGGCCGGTTGACGATCGCCCTTGCAATCGCCACTCTCTGCTGCTCACCGCCGGAGAGCTGACGCGGAAGATTCCTGTATTTCTCCGCCAGACCGACTTCCTTTAAGCACTGGGGTACCCGTTTCCGGATCACCCTGCCGGAAGCGCCGACGGCGTGCATGGCAAGCGCCACATTTTCAAATACGTTCATCTCTCCCAACAGACGGAAGTCCTGAAATACGACGCCGATATCCCTGCGGTAAGCCGGGACAGCCTTGTGCTTCATCGTGTTCAGAACGTGACCATTTACCGTAATCATTCCGTGAGTCGGCTCGATCTCCTTTAAAAGGAGCCGGATCAGCGTAGACTTGCCTGAACCGCTGTCGCCAACGAGGAAGACGAATTCCCCTTTGTCGACGTGGAGAGAAATCTCATCTACCGCAGGTAGGCCCTTTTCATAGGTCTTGCTGACGCGGTCAAGATCGATCATAAATACCTCCTAATTCTAAGCGGGAGCTTTTCCTTTGTTAATATTCCAGGGTCTCCATGTACTTCATGTACTTGACGACCATCAGGGCAATCTTAAACGTGATGGCGTCGTCGAAGACGCGAATGTCCAGTCCGGTACTCTTCTGCAGCTTGTCCAGCCGGTACACCAGGGTATTCCGGTGAATATACAGCTGTCTGGATGTTTCCGAGACATTCAGACTGTTCTCAAAGAACTTGTTGATGGTAGCCAGAGTCTCATCGTCAAAGTCATCCGGCGATTTGTCCTTGAAAATCTCCTTGATGAACATCTTGCACAGCGGGATGGGCAGCTGATAAATAAGACGGCCGATGCCCAGCTGGCTATAGGCGATGATGTTATGTTCCTCGAAGAAGATCTTGCCGACGTCGAGCGCCATTCTGGCTTCCTTATAGGACCGGGACACTTCCTTGATCTCCGAAACGGCGTTGCCGTAGGAGACATGAATGGAACCGTGGTCGCCGGAGTCGAGCGCCTCGATGATGGTCTCCGCGATCTTGTAAAGTTCCTCCGGACCGTCCGTATCCTCCAGTTCTTTGATGATGATAATGCTCTTTTCATCGACTGCCGTAATGAAGTCGTTCTTGGACTGGGAGAAGAGCTCCTTCACCGCTTCCAGCGTGCTGTAGTCCTTGCTCTGCTCGGACTCCAGGATGTAGACGACCCGTTTGACGTCAGTGGCGATGTGCAGCCGCTTCGCCCTATTATATATATCAACCAGCAGAAGATTGTCAAGCAGAAGATTCCGGATGAAATTGTCCTTATCGAAGTGTTCCTTGTAGGCAACCAGCAGGTTCTGAATCTGCAGAGCAGCAAGTTTTCCAACCATCACGGTGTTGTCGTCGCCGCTTGCGATGATGATGAATTCAGGCTGATAATCGTCGTAAACCTTAAAGTACCGGTTGTCCCGGATCTCCTGAAAATCAGCCTGCGATTCCGCAAAACTGACGACGTCATTGCGGCTCACCGTAACGTCGGGATCCGTAGACGCAACGATCTTTCCGTCCAGATTGACAATTGCCAGATCGCACTTGGAAATATTCTTAATGCCGTTGATGGTATCCTGGAGTACCAGATTGGAAATCATGCTCGCACCTCCGCCAATATTTTTTGTGAAAATCTCATAAATGACATTCGTATCATACTACAATTTCCACAAAATTAAAAGGAAAATTTCGTCAGTCTATCTTTACAGAAGGGCTTCCGAAACTTTCCTTTTGTATAATTCGCTGATTTTAAGCCTTGGGTCAGACTTCAAACATAAGGTCCGCGTAGGACGGTACCGGCCAGTCTTTTTTATCGACGATCAGCTCCGCTTCATCGACCGGAATCCTGAGAGCCCGCATAGCCGGAACAACCCGGTCCTTGAACTGGACCGCCTGGGACCTGCCCGCCGGATACCGCTCCGCTTCATTGACGGCAGAGCGCAGTTCCTGCATTTTTTCCTGCGTCTGACCGACCAGCTCATTGACCCGGATCAGCAGCGACTTCTCCGCCGCAGGGTCGATACCAAGAGACGCGATCTCATTTGCCGTATGCGCCAGATGCTCCGCGTACCTGATCATGGCGGGCAGGTACTGCTTGCCGCACATATCCAGCATGGTACGAGCCTCAATGTTCATATCCTTGGAGTAGGTCTCATATTTAACTTCCGTCCGCGCCTCCAGCTCGGACTTCGTAAAGACATGAAAGTCGCTGAACATTTTCACCGTCCTGTCCGACGTCAGGGCGGGAACGGCATCCACCATGGAACGGAGGTTGGGCAGCCCTCTCCTCTTCGCCTCATGGACCCAGGAGTCGGAATAGCCGTTGCCGTTGAAGATGATTCTCTGGTGGTCGGTCGCGTATTTCTTGATCAGGTCGTGGACGGCACTGCCGAAATCCTCCGCCCCCTCCAGCTCGTCGCAGGCGTCGCGAAAGGCTTCCGCAATGGTCGTGTTGAGGACCACATTGGCGGGAGCGATGGAGTCGCGGGAGCCCACCATGCGGAACTCGAACTTATTGCCGGTAAAAGCAAAGGGGCTGGTCCGGTTGCGGTCCGTCGCATCCTTGTTGATATCGGAGAGCGTGGAGACGCCGGTCAGCAGCTTCTCCCCCTTCTTGGACCGGTCGACGTGACCGGTGGAAACCAGCTGGCTGATAACATCCTCCAGCTGCTCGCCCAAAAAGACGGAAATGACCGCCGGCGGCGCTTCCATGCCTCCCAGCCGTTCTTCATTTCCGATGTCGGAAGCCGATTCCCGGAGCAGGTCGGCATGGTCGTCGACCGCCTTTAAGATGCAGCAGAGAATCAGAAGGAACTGGATGTTCTCGTGGGGAGTCCTGCCCGGATCGAGCAGGTTGATCCCGTCATCCGTGGTCAGCGACCAGTTGTCATGCTTGCCGGACCCGTTGACGCCGGCAAAGGGCTTTTCATCCAGCAGGCAGCGGAGTCCGTGCCGGGTCGCGACCCGTTTTAAGGTCTGCATGATGATCTGGTTATGGTCGGTCGCCACATTTGCCTTTTCATAGATGGGAGCCAGCTCGTGCTGGGCAGGAGCCGCCTCATTGTGCTGGGTCTTGGCGGGAACGCCCAGCTTCCACAGTTCCAGATTCACATCGTGCATGTAGGATGCGATTCTGGGACGGAGGGTCCCGAAATAGTGGTCATCCAGCTCCTGTCCCTTGGGAGCGGGAGCGCCGAACAGCGTCCTGCCGGTAAAGATCAGATCCGGGCGCTTCAGATATTTTTCCCGGTCGATGATAAAGTATTCCTGCTCGGCTCCGACGGAAGGAGTGACCTTTTTGGATGTGGTATTGCCGAAGAGGCGCAGCAGGCGGATGCCCTCTTTATTGATCGCCTCCATGGACCGAAGGAGGGGGGTCTTCTGGTCAAGCGCCTCGCCCGTGTAGGAGCAAAAGGCGGTCGGAATACAGAGGGTCGCCCCGCCCTCATCCTGACGGACAAACGCCGGAGATGTACAGTCCCAGATCGTATAACCTCTGGCTTCAAAAGTCGCGCGCAAGCCGCCGGACGGGAAAGATGAGGCGTCCGGCTCTCCCTTGATCAGCTCTTTTCCGGACAGGCTCATCAGAACCTTGCCGCTGGGAAGCGGAGCCGTAATAAAGGAGTCGTGTTTTTCCGCCGTCACGCCGGTCAGGGGCTGGAACCAGTGGGTGTAATGAGTCGCGCCCATTTCCATCGCCCATTCCTTCATTTCATGCGCAATGATGTCAGCTGTCTGAAGGTCCAGCTCTTCGCCGTCCTCAATCACCCGTTTCAGCTTCTGGTACACCTTCTTGGGCAGCCTCTGCTGCATCACCGTGTCGTTGAAGACGTCCCTGCCGAATAAATCCTGTAAATTCAGTGTGCCTGTGCCTTCCATGCTCCCTCCGCTTCTTTGCGGCGGACTATGCCGCCATAGATTTACCTGATCAGGAAATTGTTGCTCTATGTTTCTCAAACACAAGGTCAAGCGCCTTCTGTCTGTTCACAACCTTAACATCGGTATACGTTCCGCCGTACTCTCCGTCCATAGTCCACGGAAGCGGCTCCTTGGTACTCAGTTCAATATGATCTGTCTTAAAATAGTCGATCATGTCGGTATCGTGTGTGCCGCTCATCAAGGCTCCGATGATCTCCTGCAGCTCGATCACGTTCCGGGGGGTATGAATCAGGGTCGCCTCAAAGACGCCGTCGTCCAGCATAATCTCACTCTCCTTGCCGGGGAGATTCTTCATCCCGCCGACGGAAATGGAATTGGTCACCATACCGAAGATATAGTCCTGCTGAAAGACCCGGTCGTCGATCTTGACCCGCATCGGATAGGACTTAATGTCCCCCAGCCGCCTGACCCCTTCCAGGATGTAAGCGATGTGCCCCAGGGAATTCTTCATATCCTGATTGGTCTCGTAGGAGACCTGGGTAAAGGCTCCGAACGCGGCGACATAGACAAAGACATGGCTGTCGTTGACAATGCCGACATCCACCCCATGCCTGGTCCCGCCGATGATATCCCCGACGCACTCTATTATATTAGAAGAAATTCCAATCGAGCTGGCGTAATCGTTTGTCGAGCCGACCGGAATGTAACCAATCGGGATCCGTTTACCGCTGGCGATCATACCGGTAAAGACCTCGTCCAAAGTCCCGTCCCCGCCTGCCGGAACGATCATATTGTATTCGCCCTCCAGGTTGCGGATATACTCCGCCGCGTCCCCTGCCGCCTGAGTCGGATAGACCTCAACGGCATAGCCCGCCTTGACGAACATATCGATGACGCCGGGAAGGGAGTTTAAAAAGAGCCCTTTGCCAGCCCTGGGATTATAGATAAGCAGAATACGATTTGTCATACTTTTCCTCTTCAAACACAATCGCCTTGATTTTACACCCATTGCCGAACTGGCGCAAGAAGTGTACTCTAGGTATAGTAATGCCGCAGGTTGATCCTGGCAAGGACTTATCCGGCAAATCACAAAGGGTAAAATATCTGTCAAGTGAATGTATATAGATAGTTTCAAATGGAGGAGAATCTTCTCATGATCAAGCAGACAGCAGAACAAGAAGCGTCAAGGAAAAAGACCGTCCTTATCACCGGAAGTTCCCGCGGAATCGGAAGAGCCGCTGCCCTGAAATTTGCCCAAGAAGGCGGCTGCCGCATCGTCATCAATGCCTCCCGATCTGTCGACGAACTGAAGCAGACGGAGGAGGACCTGCTGCATTTTCCCAACACCGAGGTGCTGATGAGCCCGGGAGATGTGTCCGACGAAGCCTATATCAAAGCCCTCTTTTTAAAGATTGAAGAGGCTTTTGGCGGACTGGATATTCTGATCAATAACGCCGGGATTGATTATTTCGGTCTTTTGCAGGATATGACCGTCACGGACTGGGACCGCATCATGGGCGTCAATGTCCGGGGCGTCTTTCTTTGCACCAAGTACGCCATTCCGCTGATGCTGAAAAGGCACAGCGGCTCGATCGTCAACATTTCCTCCGTCTGGGGGACTAAGGGAGGCTCCTGCGAGGCTGCCTACTCCGCCTCCAAGGGAGCGGTCATTGCCTTCACCAAAGCGATGGCGCAGGAATTATCTCCCAGCAGGATTCGGGTCAACGTCCTAGCATTCGGCGCTATCGATACCGCCATGAACGACCGCCTGACCGAAGATGAAAAACTGGAACTTAATGATGAAATCCCGCTCGGCCGCATGGGGACGCCAGTTGAAGCGGCGGAACTGATCTACGGGACCGCTGTCCGCCATCCCTATCTGACCGGTCAGGTCATCACGCTGGACGGCGGCTGGACCTAAGGCGCTTTTCATCCAGCCAAAGCCCCACAAAGATGACGCGGATACCCGCCGGAATCGCGGCAATCCAGATCGTTTCCCCGATGTAGCGTTCAAAGAGCAGATTGACAACTTGGGATAGAAGAGTCAGTCCCAAGAGGCAGATCCCGCTTGAAAGTCCCAATATCCGCTTCATCGGTCGATCCGGCTGCCTCAAAGTTTCGATGCCGAAGATGATAAAACCGGCTGCCGTCAGAACCCCCAAAATAAGGTTGACCAGATAAAAGGGCAAAGGAATCTGCAGGGCTTTAAGCGTTCCGGTAAAGAGCGGAAAGATTCGCGTGATCGAATAAATCAGACTGACCGCCCCAACCAGCAGCATACCGACCGCCGCTGTTGTCAGCCTGGTTTTATTTCCTGCCTTTCGTCCTGCCATTTGTCCCCTCCTCTACGGCTTATGTGATAGTCGTATCATAGCATAGATCGGTGGGATTTTCATGCAAAAGCTCTGCTCTGATCAGCCCTGCAGCTGGTCTTGACACAGATCCTTAAGCTCCAGCCATCTCTCCGAAGTTTTACCGGCAACAGCCTCCTCATAGACCATCTTAAGCGCCTTCTTAAGATCTTCCCGGAAAAAGGCCAGCTCCTTCCTTTTCATGCAGTCGAGAATATTTTGCACGATCCAAAAGGTCACCTCATACTGGTAAGCCGGATTTACATTCCGGATCGCAGACTGATAGGACTTGATTTTGTACTGATATACATCCTTCATGTAGGTCGTGGAAATGGAATCTGTCCGGCGATAGTAACAGTAGAAAGGCTGCTTGACATAGGCAATCTTCTTACAGTCGCTGACAATCTGCGGGATCAGAGCCAGATCTTCAAAATACTTATTTTCAAAGCTGTACCTGGTCCAGATTTTTCTTGGAAAGAGCTTGTTGCAGGCAAGCTGGATATAGCGTCCGTCCTTCAGATAGGCAGCAACGGAAATAACGCCTTCCTCTTTATCCAGGCTGGTCACCCGTTCTCTGCTGCCGTCCTCAAATACTTTCATGACATCGCAAAAGACAAGGTCGGAAGCCGTTTCTTCAATGGTTTGATACATACACCGATAGGTATCAGGCTCTACCCAGTCGTCGGAATCGACAAATGCCAGATACTTGCCGCTGGATTTCCTTATTCCATAATTTCTGGCTGGAGACACTCCCTGATTGGCAACGTGGAAGACCTTCATTTGATTCGGATACTTGTTCTGATATGCATCCAGGATCTCTCCGGTCCGATCCGTACTCCCATCATCAACGGCAACAATTTCAATCTCGCTAAGACTCTGCGCCAGAAGGGAATCGATGCATCTGGCAATATAGTCTTCCACATTATAGGCAGGAACGATAACGGAAACTTTTACTGGGTTCATGACTTCACACTTTCTTTCATGGATATCATAGAAATATAGTTGTAGAGAATGACTACATATCGGTCAACTCATCTATTCTACATCAAATCAAACTCACCGCTTTATCATAATCATTTTATGGACAGAGATCTTATATTCATAGGAATTCATTTCTGTTTCCTGTGCTTGATCATCACTTTCATTAGTACACATATTACAAATATTACAAATGTAACTCCCCCATGCAGCCAAATGCTTGTATACCAAGGAATTGACGTCAATGTATACAATTCAGGGTGAGCATAATAATCGTAACATTGATAAATGCTCATTGCTGCAAAAACCCCCACACAGGAGACCATTATGAGATTCAAAATAAGATTAAACTTTTTCATCCATCATCCTCACTATAAACTCGCTGCATTAGCAGTATTTATTCTATTATTTTGTTCTTGCACTACCACCCTTGCTCTCATAATAATCTTGTAATGCATGTACGGTCTCCGGAACAGTATGTAAAGAATCAATATCTATCGTCTCAAATACTTCTTCATTTCCCTTCTTTTCGAGAATCACTCCATCGTCTCTGATTTTCACAAAGTAAGTTTCTTCCTCTCCGTTTAATTCACAGATGATTGTGGATTGAGTTGTCGTTCCGTATGAGTAGTTAGATGCCCCTGCAAAATATCCAATCACATGTGTGAACACCTCTTAAGCCCGCTCAATACGCTAATCCGCATCATGAACCATTTTCCACTGACAACAAAAGCATATCGCGCCCGGCAGAGCTTGTCAAAAGTGAGCCTGCATGACAAACTGAGACAGCCTAAAAGGGAAGCAGGACGAATTTTATTTTACATGAGACCAAACCGTCCGCTGATCTGTATATTAAGTGAAGGGCCCTTCAATAACAGAAATGGAGTACAGCAATGCTATGAGATTGTCGGCAGAATACCTTGTCAAACAATATCAGGAAAATCTGTATCTGGCATCATTCAGTATCTGCCGCAACCAGCAGGACGCAGAGGATGTTGTTCAGGATACCTTTCTCAACTATCTGCATACAGCGAAAGACTTCGAGAGTGAGGAACACATCAAAGCCTGGCTGATCCGGGTAGCGGTGAACAAGTCAAAAAATATACTGACCACTTTCTGGCACAGAAAAAAGGAGACCCTGGAGGATTACATGAGCAGTATCTCCTTCCAGGAGCCGGAGGACCTCGCCCTGACGGAAGCGGTCCTCGCTCTGCCAAAGTCATACCGGATCGTGATCCACCTGTATTATTACGAGGACTACTCCGTGTCGGAAATCAGTAAGATACTGTCCATCTCAGAGAGCGCCGTAAAAAACCGATTGCTGAGAGGACGCAAAATGTTGAAAGCTGAGCTGAAGGAGGACTGGACAGATGACGAATAGGGAAAAATATCACAGGGCATTTTCTGCGCTTCACACATCAGATGGATTCAAAGTAGAACTGGAGGAAAAAAAGATGAAACAGAAATTCAGATTACGCCATGCCCTGACCGCTGCCTGCGTAGTGCTGGCAGCAGCGGCTGGCGGAACGACCGTTTATGCCGCCAATATCGGCGGCATCCAGAGAACCATACAGATCTGGCTGCACGGCGATCAGACAGACGCCGTTCTGACTGTGGACGAGGACGGGACCTACACCATCTCGGACGAAAATATGGAACGAATCCAGGGAGGCGGCGGAGTTGCTTTGGGGGAAGACGGGAGCGAACGCCCTCTGACCGCAGATGAAATCTATGAGGACCTCGCAAACGAAGTCACTACGGATACCATTGATGGGCGGATGTATCTGCTCTACAAAGATCAAAAGAAGGACATCACCGATGAATTTACTGACAAAGATGTATTCTATGCGACGCTGAAAGGCGGCGATCAGGTACTCTATGTGACCGTAATGAAAGACGGCTCTCTCGCCCACAGCAAAGATCGTTATCTCCTTCCGGGAACCGATTTTTGATGCGCAATACCTCCGCTAGAAACAACTGTAAAGACCAGCATCTCCTTCCGGAAACTGACTCAACACAAACGAAACATTTTCTGCCGGACAGACAGCAGGCGCATCCACCTGCTGCCTGTTTCATAATCCGCAAGCATTCTTACTGAAACATTCTCCGGCACAGTCAGCCCCCTGCATTGTGGAATATCCCTCTGGCAGCACTGCACTCTTGTACAGGTGCTTCAAGCAGGTTTCGGTACAGCGCTACCAGCAAAACATTTCATCCGTTATCCCTAATTCTGAAAAAAGCTTCAGCGATGCTATCAAATTTCCGAGATAGCGTTCTATCGCGCTGCATCAGCAAAGCACGTATCCCATATAGACCGATCATTCGATTGGAATGATCCATTGATGCGCTGACCTGATTATGGTTCATTTCCGGCCCGCGTTCCGTACATCCTACATCTGGAATTAGCAGTTCGGCAGAAAGAAGAACTTACAAATTGTATCTGAGCATTTTCCGCATTCAAAGTACGTAGACGATCGTTGTATCCACCCTGTTGATCCGGGCAGTGTTTGTTCCGTACAGGATGAATGCGTTGTTATGCATAACCCGGATTACTTATCCCATCATTCTAATGCGTTCCACTACAGAATGTTTCATTAAAATGCGCCTTTGATACCCTGTTACCGCAGCATGAACTAAAAATACAAGAATAAAATATACAACCAAAAATAGCCACGGGAAGTGATAAGAGATATACGATAATCCCGGAATTTCCGCAATCTTACTGCAAAGGAAAAATCCCAACGGCATTCCCACTACACAGCTTCCCGCTAAGCTCCCGGCAAAATAAAGTTGGTTTTCTGCGCTCTGTGTTTGCCTGATTTGTCTTTTTGTCATACCTGCGGCCTCTAATAGCGCATATTCATGACTGCGCACGACGGTATTTGTAATGCAGGTATTCAGCAAATTAATAAGGGCAAACAGGCAGATCAAGATCATAACTGCAATGACAATAATTTTAGCGTTTTGAAAAAACGATCTGGCTTCAGACAGGTCATCCGAAAATACAAAAACAGTAAGACGATCATCTGAATTTACAAGAGCTTTAATTTTTTCAACAGCAGAATCTGTCTGTTCACTGTCCGTACAGATATACCACGCTAGATCACAGTTCATCTCAGATAAAAGATCCAGGTTTTCAGGGGAAGTGTAGCATACGATGCCTGTATTCTTGTTCTCAATAAAACCACATACTGAAAGATCCACGTCTTTAACGGATCTACCTGTGTCAACGGACATAGAGAAATGATCGCCCAATGCTAAATTAAGTCCTGCTCTTTCATAATAGGGAGATGCACGATTGATCACAACCGGAATTGATGCAGCTGAATTTTGAGGGGATGGCATATTCCCTTCAACCAACCGTGCTTCAAAGTTCGATCTGCCAACTATACTGTTGAGTGACATTTCAAGCTTTGAATTTTCAACTGCTATTTCAGAGTTTAATGTTTTTGATGAATGAATTTCCGTCACTCCGGGGATATTTTCAATTTGAGTTTTTAACCCATCGGTAAAAGGTGTATGCTTCATTAACGCATACGTAGAGTTTTCGTCATCTGTTGAGTTCAGCATAAGATAGATACTGCTATTTTCATAGTACGGTTGACGAACGAGGTCCTCTATGTTAATGGATGAAATAACAGAAAATACGACAAACATAAGGATCCCGCTCAATACAAGAGACAGCATGGTATAAGTGGCTTTCTTTCGATTGCTGAAGAAGTACTTTCTTGCCAGATTGCTTGGTGTAATACGAACACTTTTTCTTGTATTTTTAGATGCATAGTTATTCTCAATTTTCAGAGCTGCTATCGGGGATAAGGAAGCAGCAAGTTTCGCTGGCGTTCGAAAGGAACAAAAAACAATAAACCATACGAAAGCCCCTGAGAATACAGCGCAGACAAGGCTTGGGACCAGATAAAACTTTAGAGGCAGCGCGAAATTACAAAACAGTCCCATAAGCAGACCGCCCGCAATATATTTCCACGATAATTTTTTTCGCTCACCATGAATCACAGCCTTTATTTGCCGGTATGTTGCCCCTATGGTTCTTAATTGCGCAAATTCCCGCGTGCGCTGTAAGACGGAGATATACATGATATTTTTTATAGCGATCCCTGCTGTGAACAATAGGACAATGGCAATGCTTAAAATGATACCTGTCATTTCCTGCGTATTATCGACGTGAGAAATTATTTTTGTATCGATTGTGGCGTTACAAAGCAAAATCGTTGAAAAGGACAACAAAAACGACGCGGAAAAAATAATGATCCCAGTTAAAAGGCTTCTCTGCCTATTTGCGGCTAAATTTCGTGCAGCTAACCTTTGCTCGATATTTTGGGTATCGCCATTTCCAAAAAGCCATGTCATAGTGTCCGCCTCCCCTCAGCTTGCAATTTTTCCGTCCTCAATATGGACGATTCGATCAGCAAGACGGGCAATATCGTTGTTATGGGTTATCATCACTACGGTCTGACAAAATTCCAAGCTGGTCCGTTTGATGAGATCAAGAACATCTGCGCTGGTCCTGCTGTCAAGATTGCCTGTAGGCTCATCGGCAAGAATAATTGCCGGTTTGGTGATTAAGGCGCGCGCAATCGCAACACGCTGCTGTTGACCTCCGGAAAGCTGATCCGGCATATTATTCAACTTGTCATTCAGTCCGAGCATATTCACAATATTATCCATGAAATTCTGGTCTATCTTATCTCCGTCTAATTCTATGGGAAGAACGATATTTTCATACACATTGAGAATCGGGACAAGATTGTAGCTTTGAAAGATGAACCCGATATTCCGGCGACGAAAGATCGTAAGCTGTTCATCGTTCATTTTTGACAAGTCTTTGTCCCGCACTGATACACTGCCGGAAGTAGGCGTATCCAGTCCGCCCATTATGTGGAGCAAAGTAGACTTGCCGCTGCCGGAAGTACCGACAACTGCCACAAACTCGCCATCGTCTACGGAAAAGTTCACTCCATCAAGAGCGCGGGTGATGTTTCCTTTTTCACCATAGTATTTCCTTAAATTAATTGCCTGTAAAACTTTCATATTTCTTCAAACTCCCTGTAAGGCTTTCTGACTGTTGAGAAAGGTAATTTAAGTTTTCTTATTCTCCTCTCATTTATTATCCTGTTCTAATTCTATTACATCCGAAATACCACAGTGCAAGGTTTCACAGATACGAACCAGTGTTTCCATACTGATGTTCTTACCCATATTGGCAATCAGATTTGCAGTAAACCCGGCAGCAAGCTGCAAATCCTCTTTCCTCATGCTGCGCTCTACTAACGTATGCCAGAGGAGTTTGCAGCTTATATACATTA
The DNA here is from genome assembly GCA_002371465.1 of Lachnospiraceae bacterium UBA3689. Lineage (GTDB taxonomy): Bacteria > Bacillota > Clostridia > Lachnospirales > Lachnospiraceae > Chordicoccus. The sequence continues at coordinate 63,827 of DFIU01000019.1, forward strand.
TGTCCCTGTCTTTCTAAGTTTTCCCGCATTACTTCTGCCACCGATGATCTCCCCTCCATTATATTGGCACTTCTGCAGACCCACAAATATTTCTTATACAATCGCCTGTTCTCCTTCTTTTATTAGGACTGTTTTTTTACAATTCCAACACCTTCTACCAAATATGGTTCTTCCTGCATTTTTTCATACCCCGGAAGTCCGGGATTTCACCTCGGCGGCAGCCTGCACCTCTGCTCCATTGGAATCTAACTAAACCGTCTGTATTATGACCGTACCGCGAATTACAGAAGTATCATTGTCCCTTCCTGTGCTCTTTGCATTGCCTGCTGCGTACTGACATCCTTAACCATTCTACAATATGTATCCGCTACCGTCCCGATGGACAGCATCGCGTATTTCAGGCTCCCACATTATTGTAAGAGCAGTCGTTCCTGCACCTATAAAATTATCATTTGTTTTTCAACTTTATCCTCAATTATTCACCGTCATGCGGTGAAGGCGGCTGAAAGCCGCACTGTTACTATGTTTACAGAGTTTATTGCTTTCATCTGAAAAGTGAATCAAAAAAGAGCTGATCTTTGGTATGATTGTATCGACGAAAACACAAAAAACCAAAGGAGACAGCTCTTCATGTCCATCATACCCACCCTTTCTCTTGATAGCAATAAGCATGTGAAAATAAATTTTAACGGCGGTGATCTTTCCTCCGATGCAGGCCTTCTTCTGATCAAAGAATTCGCCGCTAAAACCGGCCTGATCAGTCTTGTCAGGAAATTTTTTAAAACCAACAATGCATCTGCAAGGATTCATGCTGACGCAGACAACCTGCTCCAGGTTCTCTTCCAGATCATCGCTGCCTATTTTGAAGACAACTGTGCGGATGAGCTGACCAATGAACCGGTATTTCTGGAGATTCTCCAGAAAGAAGCGCTTGCTTCTCAGCCCACTTTGTCACGGTTCTGGAACCGAATGGATGAGTTTTCTCTGTATCAGATGGATCAGATCGAGCAGGCAATGCGAGACACGATCTATGCGATCAGACATCCTGATATGATGCTGTTTGATCTTGATTCAACGCTCCTGAATACCTATGGACATCAGGAGGGAGAAGGCTTCAACTATCACTATCAGGCCCATGGGTATCATCCGTTGCTGTGCTTCGATGGGCTGACCGGAGACCTCCTCAAGGCGGAACTGCGTGACGGAACCCAGTACTGCAGTAAAGGATCCGGTGCGTTCATGATTCCCCTGATGAGAGAATACCGGGAAAAGTATTCCTCCATGCCGCTTTACCTTCGTGGAGACAGTGGCTTTGCTG
>DFIU01000024.1 GCA_002371465.1 Lachnospiraceae bacterium UBA3689
GGGTTGGTGGAGTTACCGGTGATCGAGACATCAACGTTCTCTTTCCACATGATCGCAACACCTTCGGTTACGTCGTTGGCGCCGTAGCAGCAGACCTTGGAACGCGGACCGTCGGAGTAAGCGATTCTCTCGTCTTCAACCAGCTCATTGTTCTTGTAGTCCATGTGGGTCTCTACAAAGGTGAAGCCGTTGACACGGGAAATGATCTTAGCAGCGTCTTTGCCGAGACCGTTCAGGATAACGCGAAGCGGGTTCTTCCGAACCTTGTTAGCGTTGTTAGCGATACCGATTGCGCCTTCAGCAGCAGCGAAGGATTCGTGACCTGCCAGAAACGCGAAGCACTGGGTATCCTCTTCCAGCAGCATCTTGCCCAGGTTGCCGTGGCCCAGACCTACCTGGCGGTGATCTGCGACAGAACCCGGGATGCAGAAGGACTGAAGTCCCTCACCGATCGCAGCTGCAGCGTCAGCAGCCTTGCGGCAGCCCTTCTTGATGGCGATGGCTGCACCTACAGTGTAAGCCCATTTTGCGTTTTCAAAACAGATCGGCTGAATATTTTCAACCATGTGATATACATCAAGACCAGCGTCTTTTGTAATCTTCTCAGCATCCTCAATGGAGGCAATTCCATAGCTGTTCAGAACTTCATTGATCTGGTCAATACGTCTTTCATAAGATTCAAATAATGCCATGTCCTCTCCTCCTCTCTCAGTCTTTCCTCGGATCAATCCACTTAGCAGCGTCATCTACACGGCCGTAAGCGCCGGAAGCCTTCTTCAGAGCTTCGTTGGCATCGTCGCCAGCCTTTACGAAGTCCATGAACTTTCCGAAGTTTACATACTTGTAAGCGATGATTTCATCATTCTTGTCAAGTCCGATCTCTCTGACATAACCTTCGGTCATTTCCAGATAACGCGGTCCCTTCTTCAGGGTGCTGTACATGGTACCGACCATGGAGCGGTCGCCCTTGCCCAGATCTTCAAAACCTGCGCCGACTGCCAGTCCGTCATCGGAGAAAGCACTCTGGGTACGGCCATAAGCGATCTGTAAGAAGAGTTCTCTCATTGCGGTGTTGATTGCGTCGCAGACAAGGTCTGTATTTAAAGCTTCCAGAACCGTCAGACCCGGGAGAATTTCAGCAGCCATCGCTGCGGAATGGGTCATGCCGGAGCATCCGATTGTCTCAATCAGAGCCTCCTGAATAATCCCGTCCTTTACGTTCAGGGAAAGTTTGCAGGCACCCTGCTGAGGAGCGCACCAGCCTACACCGTGGGTGTAGCCCTTGATGTCTTTGATCTCCTTGCTCTGGATCCACTGACCTTCTTCAGGGATCGGAGCTGCGCCATGATGCACGCCCTGTGCAACCGGACACTGGGATTCGATTTTCTGTGTGTAAATCATTGCAAATCTCCTTTCTGGATGATTTATTCCTCAAAAAATTATAGCACAATGCCTGTGCCGTTTACAGAAGATTTTCGGAAAATCAGCAGATTCGCGGAAGCCCTTCTCCCTGCAAAACGCCGAGGACCCGCTCCCCGCCGATCCCGGTCTTCATGACCAGTCTGCCGGGTTCGCCATCCTCTACACGTCCGATAACCGCCGCGTCTTTTCCATAGCGGGAATGGCGAATGATTTCAAGGGCATTTTCCGCGTCTTCCCTGTCGACAATCGCCGCCAGCTTGCCTTCATTTCCCATATAGATGGGATCAAGTCCCAGCATACCGCAAAAATCCCGGACCTTGGGCGTGACCGGAACCGCCTCCTCTTCAAGGACAAACTGCTTGCCGGCCGCCTCTGCCAGTTCCTTAAGAACCGTCGCCAGCCCCCCGCGCGTGACATCCCGCAGGGTATGAACCCGAATTCCGGCAGCTAAGAGGTTGCCAACCATTTCACCAAGCGGGGCGTTGTCCGATTGAATATCGGTCTCAATATTCATCCGCTCGCTTAAAATAGCGGCGTGGTGGTCCCCCATGGTACCGGAAACCAGGATGACGTCTCCAGCTTCCGCGTTACCGGAGGAAATGTCCCGGTCCTTGGGAACGGTGCCGACGCCGGTCGTATTGATGTAGATGCCGCCGCTGCCTTCGATGACCTTGGTATCGCCCGCGACGATCTGCACACCGGCTTCTCTTGCGGTCTCCGCCATGGAATGGATGACCCTTTTTAGCTGATCGACGGACGCCCCCTCTTCCAGGATGGCTCCGCAGGTCAGATACTTGGGCTCGGCGCCCCGCATCAGGAGGTCGTTGACCGTTCCGCAGACACAGAGCCTGCCGATGTCCCCGCCCTTAAATTCGACCGGGGTGACGACGAAGCTGTCGGTCGTGATGGCGATCCGGCTGCCTCCCTTTACGACCGCGCTGTCCTCCATCAGGTCCAGAGTCTCATTATCAAATTCAGCTGCAAATACTTCATGGATCAGCTCCCCGGTCGCCTGACCGCCGGAGCCGTGTACCATAGAGATAACTTTTTCCATATCTTCCTCAATTTTTCTATCTTACTGGGTCCGATGGTTGGTCAGCCAGGTGAAGCAGCTGCCCTCCGTCGATACCATGCAGGCGCCCTGGGGCGTCATGGGGGTACAGACCTTGCCAAAGAGGGGACATTCGGTCGGCTTCATCTTCCCCATCAGAACCTTGTCGCAGCAGCAGGCGCGGTTCGCCTTATGATCTTCCACCAGCCCCCGGCTGCCGGCGTCAAAGCGGCTGTACTCATCCTTTAAGAGTTTGCCGGACCCTTTGACGACTCCCAGGCCCCGCCAGGCGACGTCCGCCCGTTCAAAATACTGATCGATCAGCTTCTGGGCGGCTGCATTTCCCTGCCGGCTGACAACGGAGGGATAGAAGTTGACCACTCTCCCCTGCCCGACCAGCTTGACTATGCCGTAGATTGCCGCCAGAAGCTCCTGTCCCTTAAAGCCCGCGACCCCGAAGGGAATCCTATACTGCCTGGCGATGGGCTCAAAGCATTCATAGCCGGTAATGACGGAGACGTGGCCAGGCGCCAGAAAGGCGTCGATCGGCGCTCCGTTGGCGCAGAGGTGATCGATCACCTCGGGCATGGTCTTAAGGGCGGTCAAAAGTTTGACATTTTGGATCTGATCCCGAATCAGGGTATCGATCAGAAGGGCATAGGCCGGCGTCGTCGTTTCAAAACCGACCGCGGCAAAGATGAAGGTCTTGTCCGGTTCATTTTTTGCCAGCGGGACCATATCAAGGGGCGAATAGACCATCTCGACCCTGGCTCCCTTGCCTTTGATCTGACTTAGATTTACGGGCGTGCTGCCCGGAACCCGGAGCAGGTCCCCAAAGGTGACAATGACATTACCCGGCTCCATGGCAAGTTCTAACAGCTTGTCGACATAGGAGGAGGGGGTCACGCAGACCGGACAGCCCGGACCGCTTAAGAGATGAATCCAGGGGGATAGGATCCCCGGAATCCCATTTTTGGCTATCGCTGCGGTATGACTGCCGCAGACTTCCATGATGTTGATTTCGGGACCATCGTAGGATTTCAGATACTCCTTAATTTCTTCTAACGTTACCATAGGTCACCCGATCAGACTTCCTCCAGGGCATCCAGTTCCTGGAAGAGCGCCGTCATCTCTTCTGCCTCCTGCATGGACACTTTCTGAATGATACAGCCGGCATGCACCAACACGCTGTCGCCGGGCTTCACATCGACAAGCCCTGCTTTAGCTGTCACACGGTTGCCGCTGAAGTCCACCAGGGCGCTGCGGTCCTTCACTTCAAGAACCGTTCCCGGTAATGCTACACACATAATACTCTCCATTCCGCCGCCTCATGAGACGGCACATATCGTGATGAAAGAATTCAGGATCTTTCATCCTTAACTCTTTTTTAAGTGACGAAACGGGCGGCATGCCACCGCCCGTCCTTTCATCCTGAATTTTTAAGCCTGATCAGCCGGCTTTTGCTCGGCTTTAGTTGGCTCTGACTTAGCTGCTGCGGGACTTTCCGCTGCTTTGGCAGCTGCCTCAGCCGCCTTTTTGGCTGCCAGGGACTTTTTGGCCGCCGCTGCCTTAGCCGCGGCCTCCGCCTTCTTCTTTCTCTCCGCCTCCATGACAGCCGGATCTCTCTGGAAGAGGTCGAATTTCTTTTCCTTTTCCGGTTCGGTATAGCCGGGCATCATGTGCAGGCACTTCTTGGGACATTTGATCGTGCAGTAGCCGCACTGGACACAGTCCATACGGTTGATTTCCCAGGTTCCCTTGACGCGGTCGACCTTGATCGCCCCTGCCGGGCAGTTTAAGGCGCACAGGCTGCAGGAAATACACTTGTCGATTTCAATCTCAATATGTCCGCGGCTGCCCTCCGGAAAATCGATCGGCTCTGCCGGATACTTGGTCGTAACCGGCGGCTTGAAAAGATTTGCCAGCATGGTCGACGCGAATCTCATAATTCTTGCCATCTTTTTTTGCCCCCTTATCTCTCCGTGCAGCTGATGCACGGATCAATTGTGACAACCATCATGCCGACGTCCGCATAGTTGGCGCCTTTGAGCATCTCACAGAGAGCCGGCAGGTTTGCGAATGTGGGCGTCCGGTTGCGGTAGCGGTCGATGAACTTGGTGCCGTTTGAATGGACATAGTAGATCGCCTCGCCTCGCGGCTGTTCGATCCGAACCAGAGCCTCCCCATTGGGATTGCCCTTGACATTGACCGAAAGCTCACCCTGGGGGATCTTATCGATCGCCTGGCGGATGATGTCGATTGACTGGAAAACTTCACGGAGACGGACATCGATACGGGCGAAGCAGTCGCCGAAGACGCTGGTGATGGGCTCGAAATCGATCATACCGTAGCCGTCGTAGCCCAGTTTTCTCATATCCCGGGAAATACCGGAAGCGCGGGCAACAGGGCCGACAGCCCCCAGCTCATGGATCTGGTCCTTGGTCAGAACGCCAATCCCCTTGGTCCGGGACTGGACACTGTAATCTCCCATGAAGGTCTTTTGAACGACGCGCATGTCCTTTTCAATCGACGACATATTGGTCAGGATCGCCTTCATCTTGTCGTCGCCGATATCCTTGATGACGCCGCCGATCTTATTGACCGAAAAGATCAGTCTGCCGCCGGTGGTCAGTTCCAGCAGGTCCAGCACCTTCTCCCGGATTCTCCAGATCTCATAGAAGAGACTTTCAAAGCCGAACTGGTCAGCCTGAAGCCCCAGCCAAAGCAGATGGCTGTGCATGCGGGCAATTTCCGCCCAGATCGTTCTTAAGAACTTGGCGCGATCCGGAATCTCGACGTCCATGATCTTTTCGACCGCCTGGACATAGCCGTTTCCATGACCGAAGGAACAGATGCCGCAGGTCCGCTCTACTACATAGAGCAGCTCGTTAAAATCCCTCTTATCCGCCAGACCTTCCAGTCCCCTGTGGATAAAACCGATATTGGGAACTGCCTCTAAGACCTTTTCATCTTCCATGACCAGGTCGATATGGATGGGTTCCGGAAGGACCGGATGCTGGGGACCGAAAGGTACTACAGTCTTTCTTGCCATTACTTCTCTCCCTCCTCAGGTCCAAACGGATGAACCGCCTTGATTCTGTACAGTTTGTCGTGATAATCGCCGTCGATCATCTCAATCTTGACGCCGTACAGCTCCGTCATTTCACTCTCATAGAAATTCGCGTAAGGATAGATAGACGTGATGGAGGGAACCGACTGATCCTTAGTCAAAATAACCTTGTAAGTCGTCGTATCATACGTATCATCATCCGTAAAGGTGTAGAGACATTCGTATGTCTCGCTTTTTTTATACCAGGTCGTCTGTGCCTGAACCAGACGGCGGCCCTGGTGCTTCATCAAAATCGCGGTTTCAAGGAGTCTGTCCCTGTCTACTTCCACGATCTCATTTGCTGCCTCAATCACTTCAGCCATTGATCTTCTCCTCTCCGGCTCCACCGTGGTGGGTCTTTTCATATTCATCATGCTCATCGGACCGCTTCTGGAACAGGTCGCGTGCCTTGATGATGCCGTCGATGATCGACTGAGGCCGAGCCGCGCAGCCCGGTACATAGATGTCGACCGGGATGGTCGTATCGACGCCGCCGCGAATATTGTAGCAGTCCTTGAAAATGCCGCCGGTGCAGGCGCAGATCCCGACCGCGACCACGACCTTGGGCCGGGGCATCTGGTCATAGAGCTGTTTGACAACCGGGGCGTTCTGTTCATTGATGCCGCCGGTGATCAGAAGAATATCCGCCTGCATGGGGTCGCCGGTATTTTCGACGCCCAGCCGCTCCGCGTCATAGACCGGAGTCAGCGTTGCCAGGACTTCAATATCACAACCGTTGCAGCTGGATCCGTCATAGTGGAGCAGCCAAGGCGATCTTTTTACTTTTCCCATTTTCTCCTCCTTAGCGATAGATCAGCATGAGCATCATCAGATTGACGCCGGCGGTGAGCAGAGTCACGCCCCAGGTCATTTTCAGCATGGTCTGCCATCTGACGCGGGCGCTGGCATTGTCGATCAGAATTTCCAGGAAATAGACCAGCAGGATCACGACAATCGCCCCGATGTAGCTCAGGGGATTGCGGTTGACGATAAAGAGCCCGACCACCCCCAGCAAAAAGACGTTCTCATACCATTCGGTGATGGTATAGACAGCCAGGTTTTTGGCTCCCATCTCGGTCGTAATGCCCTTGACCAGTTCCTGGTGGGGATGGTGAGATCCCGCCTCGTCAAAGGGAGACTTTCTCATCTTAATGGTCAGAATGAAGACGAAGGCGAAGAAGAAGCCCGGCAGTACGACAATGGCGCTGCTGCCCGCCCGGGCGATCCGATCGACATCGAAGGTGCCGCGGATCAGATAAAAGCCCACTGCCGTCATGAGGACAGCCGGTTCGTAGGTCATCATCTGGATCATTTCCCTCTGTGCCCCGATTGCGGAGTAGGGAGAGTTGGTCACGGACGCCGCGAAGATCAGGAAGGTCGCCGCCGTCGACAGGACGAAGAAGCACATCAAAAGGTCAACGCCGCCGAAGAACATGGCTCCGGTGAAGATCATGAGGACCATGTAGGCGATGAGGAAGGAGAACTGGGTCTTCCTGACCGCAATCGTCTGCTTGTTGAAGAGCTTTTGCACATCATAGAAGGGCTGCAGGATCGGAGGTCCCACCCGGCGCTGCATCCGCGCCGAGATCTTTCGGTCAAAACCTTCCAAAAGGCCGCCGATAAAGGGAGCTAAAACCAGATATCCGATAATCCAGATCAGTCTTGCTGTATCAAATTTCATAATACACCTCCCAGGATTACGCAGATCATTCCGATGATGACGACCGTCGACAGGATCTGGGACGGCAGCATGAGCTTTCTCTGTCCGATCACATGCGCGAAGTAGTAGTTGGACACATGCATGTGCTGCACTTCCCCGTAGGAGGAAATGAAACCGTAATCCGTGCCGTCGTTGATACCGTTCATGTAGTTGGGCTTGATGTTGGTCCTGGTATTTTCACCAAACGCCATAGACACAGCCGGAACCGCGAAGACGATCAGGATGATGACAATGAGGACAACCAAAGTTGCCGTCGGCAGAACCTGCTCCGCGTTGCCGAACATTTCCCGCAGAAGCGGATCGACATAGCTGCTCGATAAGAGCGGGAAGAGCAGGCAGACACCGATCATCATGACCGCGTGGATGCCCAGGGAGATCTTCTCGTTGAGCTTGGTGATATCCTTGACCTTGGGGGCTCGGGACTGCTCCAAAAGCTTAGCCATCCACTTGGTCCAGTAAAGGGAGGTGATGGCGGAACCGAAGATGATGAAGAATACCAGCAGGATATTTCTCTCATCGACCGAAGCCCGAAGCGCCGCCCACTTGGAGATCAACATACCGAAAGGAGCCAGGAACATGCCGGCGATTCCGATGAACTGGACCATGGCCAGAAACGGCAGTCTGTAAATGAGCCCGTGGAAGGCTTCCAGATCTCTGGTGTGGAGGGTATTTTCCGTCGCGCCCACATCCTGGAAGAGCATGGACTTGGAGATCGCGTGGAAGATCATGAGGAAAATGCCTGCCCAGATGGTTTCAGCCGTACCGACACCGGCACAGGCGACCATAAGACCCAGGTTGGCGATGGTGGACATGGCAAGGACTTTCTTGGCATCCGTCTGGGCGATCGCCATGATGGAAGCTGCCAGGAAGGTGAAACCGCCGACAAAGGCGACCATCAGACCGGATGTTCTGCCGGACAGAGCCGGTGCCAGCCGGAAGAGGACATAAATACCAGCCTTGACCATAGTCGCGGAGTGAAGCAGGGCGGACGACGGAGTCGGCGCCACCATGGCGCCCAAAAGCCAGGTACTGAAAGGCAGCTGCGCGGACTTGGTCAGAGCCGCGAAGGCGATCAGGACGACCGGCAGCAGGGCGATATTGGAGCCTACACTGCCCTCAAAGACCAGCTGCTGCAGCGTGACGGTCCCGGCTTCATAGGCATAGTAAGCGATAGCGATTGCAAGGGCGGTTCCGCCCAGCAGGTTCATCCAAAGAGCGCGGAAGGAATTCGTGATCGCCTCGGACGACTTGGTATAACCGATCAGCAGGAAGGAAATGATCGAGGTAACTTCCCAAAAGAGGTCGATCCAAAGGAGGGAGGAAGATGTGACGAATCCGAACATGGCTCCCAAAAAGCCAAAGAGCAGCATGAAGAAATAGTATCTTCTGTCCTGGAATTCGCTGTGGTGGTGAGCATAGCCGTGCATATAGCCCACTGCGTAGATAACGATGAGTCCTCCGATTATTCCAACGATCAGGCACATCAGGATGGACAGATGGTCCAGATAGATGTGATAGGTCGGCTCCATCTCGGGACCAAACAGTTCCAGATACGCGATCAAAAGCGTCGGAACAATGCTTAAAAGGCTGATCCAGTACTTTTTATACTTAAAGCACAGGCAGGTCACAACGACCATCAGCACGATTTCGGAAGCCAGGATCACGTGATCTGCAACCTCCGTCTCAATAAAAAGCTCTACCGGTTTCGCCCCAGCCAAAAACCACTGTACGACGAGGACGCCGACACCGATCATGACTATGACGGAGCCAAGGTAGGCTGCTACTCCACGCACACGGTTGTTTCTGATGACGAACATCAGGCAGGCCATGACAAGCGGGAATAGGATTAAAAAAGGAATCACCGTTGCCATTAGTTGAATCTCCTTTCACGAAATTAAGGGATGGTAATCCTTGGTCATTCTACATCATCCGGTGCAAAATTTCACTTATGTATGTAGTTTTGTGCAAAATAAGGTAGAATAATAAGAAGTATTTTTTAACCAGTCCCGGCACATGTTGTGAAAGGAAAATCCCCATGACCCAGCTGCAGCTGCCCCAAAAATTCCGCCTTTTAGACGGCTCTTTTCTAAAAACGATCGCGGTCCTGACCATGCTGATCGACCACACCGCCGCCGGCATCATCTGGCTCAGCGTCATTAAGCCCGCTGTTCCGCTGGAAAAAGGCTCCGGTCTTTACCGGCTCTACCTGATCTACCGTCTCATGCGGGGAATCGGCAGGATCGCCTTTCCCATCTTTTGCTTCATGCTGACCGAGGGCTTTCGCTACACCAGAAGCAGGAAATCCTACGCCCTGCGCCTTCTCCTCTTCGCCCTTTTATCCGAGATTCCCTTTGACTTAGGGCTCTACCACAGGGTATTTTACCTGGGCCACCAGAACGTCATCTTCACTCTGCTTTTGGGCTTTTTGCTGATGTGGGGCTGGGACATAAGCGGGCAGAAGATCCGGTCTGCCTTTTTGTCCGATCTGGTCCGCTTCCTGGTCCTTATAGGAATCTGCCTTGCAGCCTTTTTGCTGAAGACGGACTACGACTTTCGGGGCATTCTTTTAATCTCCGTCCTCTATCTCCTACGCTACGCCCCCCTGGCGCAACTGACGGCAGGCGCGCTCGTCATGTACTGGGAGTGGCCTGCCGTCCTCATCGCCTTCCCTCTTTTGGCTCTTTACAGCGGCAAAAAAGGAAAAGGCAGCAAATATTTCTTTTATCTTTTCTATCCCTTACATCTCCTGCTTCTCTTTGCAGCTTCCGTCCTGCTTCACTATGGTCCATGACGGAATGACGCCTCTGACGCAGGTCGTCGGATAGATCTGGGCATGTCGCCCCACAACCGTGCCGGGATTTAGGACCGCATTGCAGCCGATCTCCGCCCAATCGCCCAGGATGGCGCCGATCTTCCGCCTGCCGGTCACATAGGATTTCTGCCCCTTAACGACGATGTTCTTCCGGTCCGCCTTGATGTTGGATGTGATGGACCCCGCTCCCATGTGGGCGTGAAAGCCCAGGATGGAATCACCCACATAGTTGTAATGGGGAACTTCGCAGTGGTTGAAAATGATGACATTCTTTAATTCCACCGAATTTCCGACCACGCAGCCGTTACCAACCAGGGCGTCGCCCCGGATAAAGGCACCATGGCGGACTTCTGTATCCTCGCCGATGATGCAGGCGCCGTGGATGTAAGCCGACTCAAAGACGTGGGCGGACCTGGCAATCCAGACATCCTCCCCGATCCGGTCATAGCGGTCCTCAGGCAGGCTCTTCCCGATCTCAAGAATCAGATCGTGAATGCCGCCCAGAGCCTCCCAGGGATAGGTGAAGCCCTTCAGGTAATCCCCTGCCGCCGTCTCCTTTAAATCAAAAAGGTCCGAAATTTGAACCTGTTCTTCCTGTGCCATAGTCCTTACCTCGTTTTTTTCTTTTCTAACCAGACCGGTCTGCCGTTCCCTGTTGTTCTGCTTAACACTTACCTATTAAGAACTGATATGATCTGAATTTTTCAGCCTGGTCTTTTATGACTGAATCATCTGTGCCTTAATCTCTTATAAAGCTGAAACTCTTTATGATTTAGTCTTTTTCGCTCTTGATCTTGCCGAAGTCTTGGTCCGGGTAGTCCGCCGCCTCTTGGTCCCGGTCCGGTTCTGGTAGTAGGAGGCGGAAGTCTGGTAGTACTTGATCAGCTGCAGGGAATTGCTGCCCTCCATGACGCTTGAGCAGCGGCGGCTGATAAAGCCCTCCAGCTTGTCCATGTATTCCTCTTTGGAAATGCTGCCGTCCGCCACCCCGGTCAGCCCCTTCTCCCAGCTTGCCGTCAGCTTGGGATTTAAAAGAGCCGGTATGGAAGCCTTGACTGCGATGCAGACCATCTCCCCCAGGAGTTCCGGCGTGATGACCTGGGTCTTCTTGTTGAGATTGAGATAGCCGATGCTGACCAGTTTCTTTAAGATCTCCGCCCGGGTTGCGGAGGTACCGATCCCGGATCCCTTGATCTGCTCCCGCAGATCCTCATCCTCGATCAGCTGACCGGCATTTTCCATGGCTAAGATCATGGAACCCGATGTGTAGCGCTTGGGCGGCGAAGTCTCGCCCTCCTTGACCTCATAGCCGTCGACTTTAAGTTTCATCCCCTTTTTCAGGGACCGGACGTCAACTTTTGAGGCGGTCTCTTTTTCATTGCCCCGGCCTGCCACCTTCAGGTAGCCTTCCTTGACCAGCCTCCGGTCGTTGGCAAAAAAGCTCTCTGTCCCAATTGAAATCGCAAAGGAGGTCTTGGCGTATTCCGCTGCCGGATAGAAGATGGACAAGAAGCGCTTGACAATCGCCCGGTAGACCTTCTGTGCCGTCGAACTGAGCGATTTCAAAGCCCCCAGTCCCGAACCGGTCGGTATGATCGCGTAGTGGTCCGTGATCGCCTTATCGTTGGTATAGCGGGTCCTGCCGATCTTCTTCCACGTCTCCCCCGCCAGGACTTCCCCGGCGTGGTCCGCCTCCGGCTCAAAGCGGGTCAGCCCCTTTAAATTGGAGGAGATCACCTTTGCCACCGCAGAGGACAGCACTCTCGCGTCGGTTCGCGGATAGGTCGTCAGTTTCTTCTCGTAAAGTTCCTGGGCGACCTGGAGGGTCTGGTCCGGAGAGATTTTGAACATCCTGGAACAGTCATTTTGCAGTTCCGCCAGGTTGTATAGAAGGGGCGGATTCTTCTTCTCTGTCTTGTGGGAGACCTCGGTAATCAGCCCCTCCTGGGGTTCAATTTGCTTCAACTGATCCAGCAGGTCTTCCGCGTCCTGCCTGGTCTTAAAGCCATTTTCCTTATAGAGCTTGGGCGACCCGAAATAGGGGCTGCCCTTGACCGCCCTCCACTCGGCTTCGATCCCGTCGAAGGTCCCCAAAAGCCGATAGAAGGGTTCCTTGACGAACCGGCGGATCTGCCACTCCCGATCGACCACCATACCCAAAACACAGGTCATGACCCGGCCGACCGAGACGACGGCGTAGCGCTCGTGGCGGAAATTGGCGATGCTGGACCCGTATTTTAAGGTCAGAAGACGGGAAAAATTGATCCCCATCAGATAGTCCTCTTTCGCCCGAAGATAGGCGGCATCGGAGACCGTATCGTAGGCAGCTTCCGGCTTTGCCTCCCGGATGCCCCTTTGGATTTCCTCGTCGGTAAAGGAGTCGATCCAAACCCGCCGCCGGTCCTTTTGGCGGACGCAGGGGTCAGCCATCATCTCCACCAGGCGGTAGATGTATTCCCCTTCCCGTCCGGAGTCGGTGCAGACATAGATCGTTTCCACGTCCTGACGCGCAAGAAGGGCGCTCACGATCCTGAACTGCTTTGCCACCGAAGGAATGATCTCATACTTGAACTCCTTAGGAAGAAAAGGCAGCGTATCGAGGCGCCACTTCTTCAATTTTGGATCGTACGCCTCCGGGTAACTCATCGTCACCAGGTGCCCTACACACCAGGTGACGATGTAATCATCATTTTCCAGATACCCGTCGTGGCGTCCGCCACCTACCCTAAGGCTTCTGGCGAACTCCTGGGCGACGCTAGGTTTTTCAGAAATAAATAGTTTCTTTCCCAATCTGCTGCTTCTTTACTTTTTTGTAATATAGCCAAGGGCCTTAAGCATCTCGGCACATTCCACCGCCCCGCCTGCCGCGCCGCGGAGGGTGTTGTGAGCAAGTCCCACGAATTTCCAGTCGAAGATGCTGTCCTTACGGAGCCGACCGATGGAGACGCCCATGCCGCCTTCAAAGTCCACGTCGAGAGCGACCTGGGGTCGGTTGTCGTCCTCCAGGTACTGGATAAAATGCTTGGGGGCGTGCGGCAGGGCAAGTCTCTGCGGTTCTCCCTCGTAGCTGCGGAGAGCCTCGATCAGCTCTTCCTTGGTAGGATCTTCCTTAAAATTCAGAAAAACCGTCGCCGTGTGGCCGTTTAAGACCGGGACCCGGATGCACTGGGAGGTGATCTTCAAATCTCCGCCGAATTTAACAATCTCACCGTTCTCCACATGACCGAAGACCTTTAAAGGCTCCTGCTCGGATTTTTCTTCCTCTCCGCTGATAAAGGGGATGATATTGCCGACCATTTCCGGCCAATCTTTAAAGGTCTTGCCGGCACCGGAGATCGCCTGATAAGTGGAAACAACGACTTCCTTTGGGCCGAACTGTTTCCAGGCAGCAAGAGCCGGCGTATAGGCCTGGATGGAGCAGTTGGGCTTGACCGCGATAAAACCGCGCCTGGTCCCCAGCCGCTTCCGCTGGTCTTTAATGACCTCAAAATGGTCCGGATTGATTTCCGGCACGACCATGGGGACGTCCGGCGTCCAGCGGTGGGCGGAGTTGTTGGAGACGACCGGTGTTTCGGTCTTAGCGTACTCCTCTTCAATCGCCCGGATCTCGTCCTTGGACATATTGACGGCGGAGAAGACGAAGTCAACGTCTCCGGCAACCTCTTCCACATCCGCTACATTTTTCACGACCAGATCCTTGACATCTTCCGGCATGGGAACTTCCATCTTCCACTTATCGCCGACGGCGTCTTCGTACCGCTTGCCCGCGCTGTGAGCGGACGCTGCCAGAGTCTTGATTTCAAACCAGGGGTGCTGGTCCAACAGGGTAATGAATCTCTGCCCTACCATACCCGTGGCTCCCAGGATGCCAACTTTGATTTTTTCGTCTGCCATAGTACCCTCCTTGCCCCAATACGGGCTCTGTCAGTCTTCTTTCAGCTGATCCAGATAAGCTTTCGCGTTTGCCAGTTCCTGATCGATCGCGCCCGGCGCGCCCTTGGTAGTTCTGCGGTCCAC
The DNA here is from genome assembly GCA_002371465.1 of Lachnospiraceae bacterium UBA3689. GTDB lineage: Bacteria > Bacillota > Clostridia > Lachnospirales > Lachnospiraceae > Chordicoccus. Next base: position 14,132 of record DFIU01000024.1, read on the forward strand.
ACAGGTCTTCATGGAGATCGCGTCGTAGATATCCCCGTCAAAGAGGCTGCTTTCCTTCTGCCATTCCGTAAGGGGCAGGTCGTCAAGCTTTAGGCCCTCGTCAAGGCAGCGAAGAACGATCCGTCCGATGACGCCGTGGGCATCTCGAAAGGGCATCCCCTTCCTGACCAGATAGTCCGCCGCGTCGGTCGCGTTGGTGAAGCCGTGCTTGGCGCTCTCCTCCATGCGGTCCTTGCGGAAACTACTGGTTTCAATCATGCCCTTCATCAGCTGAATACAGCCCTTGGTCGTATCGATGGCGTCAAAGGTCAGTTCCTTATCTTCCTGCATATCCTTGTCGTAGGCAAGGGGCAGCCCCTTCATCGTGGTCAGAAGGGACATGAGCGCCCCGTAGACCCTGCCGGTCTTGCCCCGGATCAGCTCGGCGATATCGGGATTTTTCTTCTGGGGCATGATGGAACTGCCGGTCGCGTAGGTGTCATCGAGTTCGACGAAGCGGTACTCGTTGGAATTCCAGATGATAAATTCTTCGCTCAGACGGCTCAGGTGCATCATGGTGACGGCAAGGGAATTTAAATACTCCAGAACATAGTCCCGATCGGATACACCGTCCATGGAGTTTTCGCAGGGACCGTCAAAACCCAGCAGCTCCGCCGTATAAGCCCGGTCGAGAGGATAGGTCGTCCCCGCCAGCGCCCCGCTGCCTAAGGGGCAGAGATTCATGCGGTCCCGGATGGAGGAAAGGCGCTCTAAGTCCCGTTTAAACATTTCAAAATAAGCCCCGAAATGGTGGGCGAGCGTTACGGGCTGCGCCTTTTGCAGGTGGGTAAAGCCCGGCATATAGGTCTCGCGGTTTTGGTCACAGATCTCATAAATCGCTCGTAAAAGATCCGCCAAAAGGTCCTTTGTCTCGTCGATCTCATCCCGGATATAGAGCCGCATATCGAGAGCCACCTGGTCGTTTCTGGACCTGCCGGTGTGGAGCTTTTTGCCCGCGTCCCCGATCCGTTCCGTCAGATTTGCCTCCACGAAGCTGTGGATATCCTCATATTCCCCTTCGAGTTTGAGCTTGCCGTCGGAAACATCCTTGAGGATGCCTTCCAGCCCCTCCATGATCTCATCCCGTTCCTCTCCGGTTATTATGCCCTGCGCTGCCAGCATGCCGGCATGGGCAAGACTTCCCCGGATGTCCTGTTCAAATAAGCGTTTATCAAAGCCCAGGGACTGATTGAACTGATAGACCAGCTGATCGGTCTCCTTTGTAAAGCGGCCCCCCCATAACTGTGCCAAGCGATCATCTCCTTTATAATAAATTCACTGCTTCACCGTATTGATGCGCGAGTTTCTCCCAAGTTTAACATAATCCCGTCTCTTTGAAAAGACGCAGCCGCAGTAGTCCTGGCGGTAGAGTTGATACTCCTCCGACAGTTCCACCGACCGCTGATAGCCGCCCTTCTTCTTAAAGTTAGAAGGAAGCCATTTGACGGCATAGCCCTCTTGTCGAAGATTCCTGACGGCGGCTTCCCCGATCTCATTGAGCAGCTTCTCATCCTTCATGGGACTGATGGTCAGGGTCGTCGTCACATAGTCAAAGCCCTGCTCCGCCGCATAGCGGCAGGTCTTTTGCAGGCGGAGGGTAAAGCATCTGCGGCATCGGTCCGTCCCCTCCGGACACGCCTCATAACCCTTTGAAATCTCCCAGAAGCGGTCCGGTTCATAGGGGCCCTCCTCAAACTTTACCTGGTGCAGATGAGGCTGATCTCCGATCAGCCGCTTGATCTCGGCGATGCGGTGGTCGTACTCCGCTTTTTCCGTAATATTGGGATTGTAATAATAGTCGGTAATGGCAAAATGCCGGGACAGATATTCCAGACAGTAGGAGCTGCAGGGCGCACAGCAGCTGTGCAAAAGTAGGGTCGGCACTCTGCCGTCCCTCTCTTCTTTTTCAATAACCCGGTCCAGCTCTTTTTGAAAATTGCGCTGCTGACAGTCGATCTTCATGCCCTCATGATAGCCTGCTGTCCGTTTAAAAGTCAATGGATTCATGAAAATCACCGGATGTGCAGACGGCGGAAGAGCCCCAGCATGCGGGTCCCCATGGGCATCTTCCTCAGTTCCTCATCCGTCAGGCCGCTGAACTTGCCGTAGCAGATGAAGTAGACCAGGATGCCGGCAAGGACAGCCAGGACCATGAGGATGGCGCCAAAGAGATATCTGTCAAAGACGGAGGGCACCAGGAGAGTCGGGATCCAGTAGATCGCGCCGACCGCCGCCCCCATGATAACGGCTGCTTTTAAGGGCGCCGTAAACTGGCTGATATGGTGGGTATAGCCCAGATAGTGCCGAAGTGCCCCCGCATTTAAGGCCATCACAGCAAAGGAATAAAGCAGGGTCGCCGCCAGGATTCCGTAGACATGGATATTGAGTACGCCGACCGTAAAAGCCGCAACCGCCGCGTTGATACCCAGGCCGATCGCCGCGTTCCGCACCGGTACGGACGGATGCCCCAGCCCCTGCAGAACACCGTTGGTCACGGTCGACAGGCTGTAGAAAATGACCGAGACTGCCCCGATGGACAGGAGAATCGCCGCCCCCTTCACATTTCCGCTCGGATAGAGGGTCCGGATGACCGGATAGGACAAAATGCAGATGCCGATCGAAGACGGAATGGCGATAAACATGGTCAGCTTGACGCATTCGTCGATCTTGCTGACCGCTCCGTCCGTATCCCTGCTTGCGATCGAGGCCGCGACTGCCGGAATGAGAGCGGTCGAGGTCGCGGATGCCAGGGCGATCGGGATGTTGATGATGGGCTTAAAGCGATAGCCGAAGAGACCGTAGAGGCTGGCTGTAGCTGCTGCGCTGACTCCCTTGAAATGCAGGATGTTGGTAAAGATCAGCTGGTCGACGACCGATGTGACATTGTAGACACAGGTTGCCAGGATGATGGGGGTCACCATCAAAAAGATCACCTTAAAGACCTGCTTGTAGGACTCTTCCGCCGATGCCCGGTCGCGCGCCAGCCGTCTTTTGATGATCTTACGATTGCTGGCATAGGCAAAGAGGATAAAGAGGAGACCGAAAATAACGCCTGCCCCGGTTCCGATGGTACCGCCAGCCGCGCCGTAGATGCCCATGGTGTTGTCCTGACCGACAAAGGGCCGGGTCAGAAGGTATGCCATGAGGACGGAAAAAACCGCGTTCATGAACTGCTCGATGACCTGGGAGATCGCCGTCGGCTTCATCGTGTTGTGAGCCTGGAAAAAGCCCCGGAAGACGCCCAGGATGCCGCTCAAAAAGATGGTCGGCGCCAGAACCCGAAGAGCCAGGACCGCGTCCGGTTCCGTCCTTAGGATAAGGGGCGCCCCAAAGAAAGCGATCAAGGCCCCGGCTCCGCCGACGATACAGACATAGATAAGGGCAGCCTTAAAAACCTTATTGGCGCTGCGGTATTTTTTGACTGCCAGCCGCTCCGCCATGACTTTGGATATGGCGCTGGGGATGCTGTAGGACGAGATCAGCAGGATGATCGTATACCATTCATAGGCGAACGTATAGTAGCCGTCCCCCGCATCTCCCATAATCAGATGGAGGGGGCTTCGATAGAGCAGACCGATGACCGATGAGATCATCTGCGCCGTCATCAAAAATGCTGCCTGCCGGACTACCTTTCCTTTTTCCTGTGCCATGAGTTCTTGTTTACTCCTTTATGCTCAATTCTCTTACGCTTCGGCAGGCTCAATCTGCCAGTCGATCGGGTCGTAGCCGTTCTTACTTAAGTAGTCGTTGCACCTTGAGAAGGGCCTGGACCCGAAAAATCCGTTGTAGGCGGACAAGGGGCTGGGATGGGCGGACTCGATGATCAGGTGCTTGGGATTGGTGATCATACTCTTCTTTTTCCGAGCCTGACCGCCCCAGAGAATAAAGACCAGGGGGCGGTCCTCATTTGCCAGAACCCGGATCGCCGCATCGGTAAATTCCTGCCAGCCGATCTCCTTGTGAGAGTTGGCTGCGTGGGCGCGGACGGTCAGGACTGTATTTAAGAGCATGACCCCCTGCTTCGCCCACTTGGTCAGGTCGCCGTGATCGGGTATGGCGCAGCCCAGATCGTCGTGCAGCTCCTTATAGATATTGACCAGGGATGGGGGGATCCGAATCCCCTTGTGGACCGAAAAGCAGAGTCCGTTCGCCTGCCCCGGCTCGTGATAGGGGTCCTGTCCTAAGATGACGACCCGGACTTTTTCCAGAGGGGTAAAGGCAAAGGCATTAAAGATGTCCGTACTGGGCGGATAGATCTCCCGGGTCCGGTATTCCTTAAGGACCGTCCGATAGAGTTTCGCGTAATAGGGTTTTCCAAATTCAGGCTTTAAAGCTTCTGCCCATCTTCCCGTAATTGCCATCTGACTCATCTCCCATCTTGTTGTTTGGTCATGGAACCTTTCCAAAGGAACCTTCCCGCTTTACAGCCGCACCGGAACCTTTCTCTCCTGCAGATAGGTCTTGACCTCTTCAATCGTCAGTTCCTTATAGTGAAAGAGGGAGGCGGCAAGAGCCGCATCCGCCCCGCCCTCGGTCAAGGCAGTATAAAAATCCTCCACCCGACCGGCGCCGCCCGAGGCGATGACCGGAACGGAAACCGCGTCGGAAATAGCGCGGGTCAACTCCAGGTCATAGCCCGCCTTGGTTCCGTCCGCGTCCATGGAGGTCAGAAGGATCTCCCCTGCTCCCAGGTCCACGACATGTTTCGCCCACTCGACCGCATCAAGGCCGGTATCTTCCCGACCGCCCTTGATCCAGACCGTCCAGCCTTCTCCGTTTTGCCGTCTTCTGGCGTCAATGGCGGCGACGATGCACTGGTTTCCGAACTTTTCCGCCCCCTCCCGGACCAGGTCCGGATGCTTCACCGCTGCGGTATTGATCGAGACCTTATCGGCGCCCTCTCTTAAGATCTGTTTCATGTCCTCGACCGTCTGAATCCCGCCGCCGACCGTAAAGGGAATAAAGACCTGGTCAGCCACCTTACGGACCATTTCCACAACGGTCCGGCGCTGGTCGGAGGACGCCGTGATATCCAAAAAGACCAGTTCATCGGCACCCTCTTCATTGTAGGCTTTGGCGATCTCGACGGGATCCCCGGCGTCCTTTAAATCGACGAAATTGACGCCCTTGACCACCCTGCCCTCGTTGACGTCCAGGCAGGGGATAATGCGTTTTGTCAACATGACTTCTGGTCCTCCTTCTTTCCGGCGCGGATAAAGTTCTTCAGAATCTTAAGTCCCAGATCCCCCGATTTTTCCGGATGGAACTGGACGGCAAAGAGCTTGCCCTTCTGGACAGAGGCGTGAACCATGTTGGCGTACTCCGAAACCGCCTTGACCTGGTTCATGTTCTCCGCCTCCACATAGTAGGAATGGACAAAGTAGACGTAGGAACCGTTGGGAATATCAAAGAAGAGGTCGCCCCCATTCATCATGAAAATGGAGTTCCAGCCGATCTGGGGAATCTTAAAGCCGGGCTTTGCGTCAAACCTGCGGACCCTGCCCTTTAAAATGCCCAGACCCGGCACATCGGGGCTTTCTTCACTGCCCTCAAAGAGTGCCTGCATGCCGACACAGATGCCCAGAAAGGGTGTCTTTCTTGCCACGACTTCCCGGATGACATCATCCATCCCATAGCGGCGCAGATTACCCATAGCGTCGCCGAAGTTCCCGACTCCCGGCAGAACGACATAGTCAGCGGAGAGAATCTCGTCCCTGTCCCGGGTGATCTTCACCGCCTGCCCCAGTTTTAAAAAGGCCTTCTCCACGCTCTTGACGTTGCCGGCATCGTAATCAATAATCGCAACCATAGTCTGTCTCTCCTCTTATTTCATAGCGCATCCATCATATCACAAGAAGGGCAATCCGTCGCTGATGATTCAGACATCAGCAAATTCACTCCTAGTCTTAACCTCATCGAATGGGCTCATTCGCCCATAGCTTACCCAAGATCTGTCAGGACTTATTTGTCTGTATCTTCAGCCTTGTATACCTCCTGCACCTTAGGGGCTGTCCCGGCGTCCAGGGTAAAGAAGAAGGCGACGCCGTTTTCAAAATTCCGCACTCCGCACTTCTGGTGGTGACCGTCCATGATCGCCTTGACGATAGAAAGACCGATCCCGCTGCCGCCGTAGGCGCGGGTCCGCGCCTTATCCACCTTGTAGAACTTCTCAAAGACCCTGCCGATTGACTCTTCCGGAATGGGCTTGCCTGTATTAAAGACCGTCACTCTGACCGTGTCCTCTTCTTCCAGGTCCATAGTCACTTCGATGCGGCGGTCCCCTTCCACATGGTGACAGGCGTTGCTTAAATAGTTGGTAATGACCTCTTCGATCTTAAACTCATCCCCCCATACGTATAAGGGGTCCCTATAGGGGAAGGAAACGTCCGCCCGACTGTCGCTGATCATGACCGACATACCCCGAATCACACCCCGGATCAGCTGGGTTAAGTCAAAGCGCTCCATTTCCACGGCGTCATTGCCGAACTCCAGACGATTGAGGGTCAGCAGCTGTTTCACCATGCTGTTCATCTTCCCGGACTCATCCATGATGACGTCGACATAGAAGTTGCGGCTCTCCGCGTCCTCGGCGACATTGTCCTTTAAGCCCTCCGCGTAGCCCTGGATCAGGGCGATAGGGGTTTTCAGCTCGTGGGTGACATTATTCAAAAATTCCCGGCGGACTTCATCGATCTGGGTCTTCTTTTCATTGTCCTTTTGCAGCTTGACGTTGGCGGTTTTCAGTTCGGAAATGGTCCGCTCCAGCTCATCCGACATTTTGTTGAAGCTGCTGCCCAGCTGTCCGATCTCGTCCCGGGTCTGCCCCTGGTAGCGGGCGTCAAAATCCAGCTCCGCCATTTTCTTGGACAGGTCGTTTAACTGACGGATGGGCCGCGTGTAACGCTTCATGATCAGCCAGCAGATCACGGCAGCTAAAGCCATGACGATCACGCCGGTAAAGATATAAAAAAGGGTCGTAAGCCTTGCCGCCGACTCGATGCTCTCCATGGGCGTCTGCAATAAAAACCAGCTGCCGGTATCCAGTCTGCCCCACATCTCCAGGTAGGTGGTACTGATGTGTTTGTCGTCCGTCTGCTGAAGGACATAGCGGTCCGTCTTTTCCAGGACTTTCACCTGGTCCTGATAAAAGCCGGTGTAGTAGCCGAAGAGCCGCATGGCATTCTGCCTGCCGTCATAACCGGACGTAAGAAATGTTTGAAAATCGCTGTCGGTCAGGGTGACGATGATGTTGTCCTTCATCGAAAGTTCCATGAGCCGGTCCGAAAAATCCCCATCCGCGGCATCCGTCCCCCTGATCTCCCGGTAGGCCTCCATCAATCTTCCCTCCTTGTTCCTCGTGTAGTAGGGAACCAGGAAGAAAGCGTTGATGAGCCCGATAATCAAAAGGGAGGAGGCGACGATGGCGACGATCAAAAGGGTCAGCTTGGCTCCAATGGACCTGCCTATGAGGCTCCTGATCCTACGGAAAAGCCCCTTTCCCCTCTTAGCTTCCTTCATCGGCCGCTCTCCTTATCTTTGCCTAAAAGCGGGGATAAAGGTCCATCCGACAGGATCGTCAGCTGCTGGGTCGCCCTGGAAATTGCCGTATAGAGGCGGTGTCGCGCCAGCAGCTTGTCCGGATAGGCGTGAGCCGTAACATCCGGAAGGATGACAGAGTCAAATTCAAGCCCCTTGGCAAGCCGCAGTTCCAGAAGGATGGCGCCGCTTTCAGGCATAGATTCATTGTCCCGGATAATCTCCGGGCCATCCCCTCCCAGAATTTGCGAGATCCGATTGACCCCGGTCCAATCCTGACATATGACCGCCGTAAGATGCGGCTCTCCCTCCGCCTCTTTGACCGCCTGCCGCAGAACCTCCTTGTAGTTCTCATGGGTACAGCTCCTGATGACCGGCGTCAGCCCCGGTCTTTGGATTGAAGACGTCTTGATCTGGACCTCCTTGGGCAAAAGACCGGTAAAGAGGTCGGTGATCTCGGGTGATGACCGGTAACTGGTCAAAAGAGACAGTTCCGCCAGGTCCTTGCCCCGTTCTTGAAAGATCTGATGGATCCGCTCAAAGGAAATATTTCCCTCGTGGATCGACTGGAACTCATCCCCCAGCATCATAAAACGCGCGTTCTTAAAATACCGCAGGAAAACCAGCATCTGCGCCTCAGTATAATCCTGCACCTCGTCGATCATCACATACTTGGCGTTGCGGTTGCAAAGACCGGTCAGCGCCATTTTCAGATAAAAGGTCTCCGCCGGAGTAAGCTTCTTTCTGCCCAAAAGCCGGGATCCGATCCGATCCAGATTAAGCCACTTAAAGCTGCGGATCGCCTGGATGGCGCCGCCGTACTGGTTCATGATCCGGTTCTTCATCTTCTGGGGGTTCTGGTCCGTCTGCCCCTCCTCATCACTTTCGCCGTCCTCCGAAATCCGCTTCTTTTCCAGGTCCGACGCGCTCTTTTGCGCCGCCTCCTCCAGCTCATCGAGGCAGATCTGGATGAGCCTCACGCCGGTTTCAATGTTGGGATGCTGGGCGACCACGTCCGCGATCTGCTTTTGGGTCAGGACAACCTGATGCTTCTGCCGGATCTGGCAGAAGTCCTCTTCGGTCAGGGCGATGGAGGCAAGCCCCCGATCGATCTGTCGAAGCGAAGCTGCCTCCGTTAAGTCCCCCTCTCCGACGCCATGCAGCCCCAGCTCATCCAGGAACTCGCCCCAGGTCAGGTTGTTGGGGTTCTGCTCTCCCATTTCCGGCAGGACGTGGGAAATGTACTGCTGAAAGACCGGGTTTAAGGTGATCAGATAGACCTGCTCGGGCCGCAGCTGCTTGCGCATCCGGAAAAAGAGGTAGGCGATCCGCTGCAGCAAAACAGAGGTCTTGCCGCTGCCCGCGATGCCACTGACCAGAAGAGCCGGCACATCCGGATAGCGGATGACCGTATTTTGCTCCCGCTGGATGGTCTCGGTGATCGCCTGCATCTGGTCAGTCCGCTTGCGGGAAAGGGACCTCAGCAGCAGAGGGTCTTCAATCGCAATTCTGGTGTCAAAGTAGGCGTTTAACACATCCGCCTTCAGGTCAAACTGCCGCCTCAGGCACAGGTCCACTTCGATCCTGCGGTCGTCGACCCGGTAGGAAGTTCTCCCATTTTCATGGTTGTAGTAGACCTCCGCAATCGGGGACCGCCAGTCCACAACCAGCTGGTCGTGGTGCTGGTCCGAAACCGCCGCGCTGCCGATATAAAAGCTCTCCGGCTCCTCATCTTCATCAAACTGAACGTCAATCCGGGCAAAATAGGCGCGGGGCAGGAGCTGGTCCACATTTTTCAGCTTGGCGCTGACCGAGTCGCTGGCGATATTGAGCTGGGCGACCGCCTGGCTCATCACCTCAAATTCGATCAGGGTCTCCTGCGCCTCCGCGTCGTTGTTGAAATTCAGCCGCAGGTCCTCACTGGTCGTCTTCTTCTCTTCCGCCGCCTTCTCGGAAATATCGACCAGTTCGGCTTCCAGCTCTTCCTTCATAGTTGTCAGCTTTTGATAGAGCGTCTTTAAATGGTCCTGTTCTTCTATAAAAATACGATCTTCCAACTTACCTTCCTCATGGCTTCCGATTTCAAAGTGATAAAATATTATACCCCCTTCCGGCTCAAAGATCAAAAAAAGAGGCAGCGATTCCGTCACTGCCCCTTGTCTGCCCTTATACTTCGTCAGGTCTGTCCGGAATCGAACTTTTCAGAGCATCTTCAGTTTTCTTCTACAGTCACATCTGCATAAAATCCCCGATTTCTCCCTACGATCCAGCGATCCTCGCTAATGTAAAAACTCCCCTTCAGACGAATATCGTCAGATGCGGAGCCAAGCAGCACCTGTATTTCGCCTTTTTCAATTTTCCACTTCATATCTTCATCTAAGAATGCCATCTGACTTGGATAAAGGCAGAACTGAACCTTCTTTTTTTCTCCCGTCCCAAGAGAAACACGAGCAAAACCTTGTAATTCCATGACTGGTCTTGTCATGGAAGCGTGAAGATCCTTTAGATAAAGCTGTACGACCTCCGTTCCTGTCATATTCCCGACATTTTCTACGAAGCAGGACACGATGACCTGATCGTCTGGTCCAACCTCTTCTTGATCAATCTCAAGTTTACTGTAAGCAAAGTCCGGTCCGTATAGCTTAGTCCATGCCCAAACGCGTATCGTGGCCTGTGCGGTGCATCCACATAGTCTGTAAATCCGATGCTGGGTCCCTGATGCCAGGACGATCCATTCGGGTGATTATAGTAAATAGGAATCTGACCTGCATTCCTTGCAACTGTCAGTGGCAATTTTCCAGAAGGGTTCACCTTTCCCAGAAGCACATCGGTAACTGCCTCTACAGCATAAGTTGCCGGATTCCATGCCTCTATAACCGCATCCAAATATCGATCTGCAGCATCGCTTGAAATCGGACGTCCATCAAAATGTACTCCGATCAGAGGTTTCCCAAGTTTGGCGGCTTCGCAGATAAACTGCTCCTGTCCATTTGGAAGATTAATATTTGTCCCATCAACCCCTTCCCCCATCGTAGCAATAGAGCCGGATCCATTTTTTCCTCCGAGTGTTAAAATCGTAACATCCGCTTTTCTTACAAGATCAAGAGCCTCGTCGAATCCACTTCGGTCCTCACCAGCTTTGTAGTACCCTCTCGCCCATAAAATCTTTGCTTCCGGAAGCTGTTCCTGCAGTTCCTCCACAAGATTTTTACAGTCCGGTTCAAGGTTTTGAAGCACCTCGTCAAATTCTTCTGTCTCATCATCCTGTACATTAGTGCCTGGAATACGATTCATATCAGCCTTGCTGCTGTCTCCGCCTTCGCCTGTTCCAGCCATAGAGTTCATAGCCGCATACTCTGCTTCAACCATGCTCAGATGGGTATATCCACCGAAATAATAACGTGCGTTTACAGCCTGCGGTCCGATCACAGCTATAACTTTACACTCTCCCCTTAGCGGCAGTATGCCATGATTTTTAATCAGAACGATCGACTCCTCTGCTGATCGCCTTGCCACATCATCATCATTTTTCCGAACTGTAATCGATTGAAGCCGGCTGCCGGTCAATGCATATGGATATTCAAAAAGACCCATTCTAAATTTCGACTCAAGCACGCGCAGAACTGCCTGATCCAAATAAAACAGATCTGCCTCTCCGCTTTGAAAGAGCTTTTGCATTGCCCTGTAAAGAGACGGCATAGGCAGTTCTATATCAAGTCCCGCCTTCAGGCAGCGATATCCGCATTCCGCCTCACTCTCCCCTATCATCTGGACACGATAAGCATTCTCTGCTCCACTGTAATCCGACATGACTACCCCCTGGAAGCCCATCTCATCACGCAGCGTGTCGGTCAGATAATGCTTTGAAGCATGGACAGGCAGACCATTTAGGCTGTCGTAACACGGCATTACACCCCGCAAACAACCTTTGCTGATAGCAGCCTGAAAGGGCTTTCCATAAATTTCATAGAGCAGACGTTCACTGGCTTCGCAGTTTGCCCCATGAATTCCACCCAGAGAATTATGAAAACCAAGAAAATGTTTTGCCGTTGATTCCGGCTTCCTACCTGCTGTTTCTGTTTCCTGTATCCCCTTGGTAAAGGCAACTCCCATTGCCGCGCTCAATGTAGGATCTTCTCCATAAGGCTCACACTGGCGCCCCATGCGGGAGTCTCGGGAAATATCCAGAACAGGCGCCAGAATCTGAGTGATTCCGTAAGCGGCCTCCTGCCGTGACACAATTTCTCCTATTTGTCTCTCAAGTTCAGGATCAAAGCTGGACCCTCTGGAGACGCCTGTGGGGAAGGCAGTTGCACCCTGAATAAAAGCGCCGCAAAGGCCCTCCATATGGAATGCAGCAGGAATATGAAGACGGCTGCTCTCCATAACAGTCTTTTGTATTTTCCGCTGCCAGCAAGCTGCCTCCTCGCTGCTCTTACACATCCGAAAGGCAAGTGTACTGACCTGGCCAATTCCATGTTTCAAAAGATCGGCCAGATCTTTTTCCTCAATCCTGTCTGCAAAAATGCCCATCAGCTGGGCTATTTTTTCATCCAGAGTTAATTCTTTTAATAAAAGTTTCGCACGCTCATGCGCGGTTAAAGAACAGTTCATATACTCTTCCATATTCATCACCCCCTTAATTCTTTTCTCTTACAGCAAGCACAGCAAGATTTTCTTTTCTCGGCAGATGAATCACGGTTTCCCCGCTGACATGTTTTTTCAGTACTTTCCTTGTCATATTCCAGGTGTCAACCACCTCTACCTGATATGTTTTATCCTGTGGAAGCGGAAGAAATTGTTCCCCATAGCACTGGTGATCGTTGTACCAAAGATATGCTTCTTCTCCTGCATGGGCACACCATTCATGCGCACCGGCAAAATGTGCCGTATGATCTTTTCCATCCATGCGGGAGATGCTGACACTCATTGCCCGGAAAGACTTTTTTGATTCCTCTGGAGCATCTGCCAGATACGCTTCCATCTGCTCCGGATTCATCTTATCCAGCAGCGCAAACATTCCATCATAAGGGGTAAGATTGCCCGGAACAGATTCGATAATGCTTCTCAAAAACGCAATGCGCTGACTGCTTTCGCCCTTAAGTTCTCCACCTTTTGCCCACCATATCACTTCATCTTCTGAAAGAAAGGTTTCGCCATGAGTACAGTAAGCGCCACTTGCATAGCTTCGCCAAAAACGTCTGACCATTTCATGTGCAGAAAGACTGCCCCAGGAATAAGGCAGGTCCCCCTCATATCCACACTCATCAATCATAACCGGCTTTTGATATGCTGCAATCCATCGTGGGATTTCGCTTAAAGCATTGGTCTGAAGACTTGCATGCGTAATATTCGGTCGCTTTATGTCCCAATAGCAAAAACAATTGTGACAGGACAAGAGGTGACCATAAGGGTCATGTTCTGCTACATAATGTTCAAGCTCTTTCCAGTCATCCAGGGACTTAGATTCCGTACACAGATCATATTCATTAGCCAGAGACCACCAGGCTCCTGGTTTTGCCGAGAGACGGCGAAGCAAATAGTCCAGATACAAGATATTTTCTTTCTGCGTAAGGCTCGAAAATCCCCATCTGTCATAGGGATGAAATAAGATTAAATCGACCTGTATTCCCATCTCATTAATACGATCTAAAATCTTTTCCAAACGATTCCAGAAAGCAAGGCAAGGATGTCCTGCATCCCATGAACCATCCCCTTTTTTCTCAAACGGATACAGCGGAGGCTCATTGTGATTATAATCATAGTCCTTTGGAAACAAGCACATGCGTATCTTATTGAAGGGTGCATGTCTCAGGGTCTTAAGCGTCTGTTCTACCAGTGCATCTTCCTGGTGAAGCAGGGCATAGACGGTCGTTCCAAAAGGAATAAACCTTGTTCCATCCTCATATTCAAAATGTTTGCCTACGGCCTTCACCATTCCATGCTGTCTGTCATCGGCAGATTCACAAGCTGCACATCCTTCGTCATTCACAGCACCTGAGATTTTCCAGGTATATTCTCCTGCTTTATCCGGAAAAAAGCGCACTTTAAACACTCCATTTCCGTCATAAAAGCCTCTGACCGTTTTTTGTTCCTTTCCGCACTGAAACTGTGCAGTTATGGACATATCGTCATAGCCGGAAGTTTGATTTTCTACTTGAAATTTCAGCTCAAAAGTTTCATATTGTCTCAAAATATCTCCTCAAAATTACAGTTTGCATCCGGTCTTTTATCATGCTGACCTGCTTTATCCTGCGTCAATCATTCAACAACGATTCGGACTCGGTCCAGATTTTTAACCTGTGTGTAAATTTCAGCTGCATCTCCATTTCGATTTGTTGTAATTCGAACAGACGCAAAGTATGTACCAAGCTGGTCATACCGATGGGTTATCTTTGACACAGCGCCATGGACTCCATCATCCAGCGTTCTCTGAAAGCTTCCACAGATAGGAAAAGCCTCTGGATCCGGAAGTTTCCAGTTATCCTGAAAGTCGTAATATACCGAAGTTACTTCTCCAGCTCCTTTGGGTATCTCTACTTTCGTTGTCAGCTGTACCTCTTCTCCTGCCTTGACATGGGCGCATTTTTCTCCGTTTGCCAATAGAACAACTTGTGCCTGAAGACCATTCCTCTCCGCGCCGCGTTTTGTAATAAAGATATTGCCTCCATCCCTTTCATACTCCGTTGTCGGTAAGGGAAGTTTTCCATACTGGACCCAGTCCATCAAATCAATAAGAGTTTGTCTGAGGCCCCCTTCGTATTCAATCACCATGTTGTTATCTGAATTCCAGTCATTCCCATGCAAACACCGCTGATAATAATAAATTCGGAAGTCATCTTCTGTTCCCCTACGGTCTCTGACAAGATCCCGATACCAGTCACCACACCAGGGGCAGGTTGACTCATCCATCAGTGCCTGTGTCACAATTACTTTGCACTGAATATTCCCGTCCTGAACCGTTCCGGTTCCTGTCATTTCTTTACCGAGAAATTTTCTCTGTGGTGGGATAGCGCGACCAGTCTCATCCCTGAACTGATCCCACGCATGAAAATGCAGATCCTCCGGAACCTGATGCCGATAATAAAAAAGAGCTGCAACATAATCAGAATTATCCAGTCGGATCAGATCCCCCGGATGAATTTCTTCCAAGACCTGCGTAATATTGCCCATACCGTAGGCATAATTGATAAGCAGATAACTATGTTCCCCGTCTTCTGATTCAATCAGACGACTAAGGGCAAGTTCTTTCCCTCTGCACTCTCCACTTTCAAATAAAATCCGAGTTCCTCCCATATATTGTTCGACAGCTTTGGGAGCTGTCTCAATTTCAATATATGAACCGCCGCCGTCCGTCAGAATTTTTTTCCAGGCATTATCTACACTATTGTATGTTTTTTTATCTTCTGTGTTGTCCTCTGTGGGAAAATGAACAGAGACGACTCTGCTTTCAAACACAAAACGATCTCTTTGAGCATCTCCATCAGGATCTGCGCCTTCATATCCTTCTTTTTCCCAAAAATCTTTAAAATACTCCGGATCTTCACGCTGAATTAAGGGCATTAAAACAGGAAGTGATCCGTCGTCAATGGTTCCATCCGCCTCTCGGAACCAGGTCTGGGGCGGGAAGCCCATATTTGTGATTTCATTGAGCATGGACTGTTCATAAGCAGTCAGCCCCGCATACATATTGCCACTTCCACCGGCGTCAAGCGCGTCCACAATTTTTCCAAAACAATGCCGCAGAGCCCGCTGCCCCTGGGCATGCAGAGTAATAGTATTTGGCAACGATGCGGAAGAGCCTATTACATACGGGGCTGCTCCATCCCAGACTCTTGTATTTTCAATGCACGCAAGAGTCTTGTAGCCTCCGCCGGATCCTCCATAGACAAACCCATAGGGACGGTGATCATACTGATACCATTGAGCAGCCACCTTGCGGCTAAACTGAGCAACAGCGGCACTCGCCTTCCAGACCAAGGTTGCCTCTTCTTTTGTTTTTCCTCCAAATCTGGCTTTGGACCCCATGTTGCTCTCCACAAAGTATGCTCCATAAGTAAGGGAGAAGGCGATTTTGTCACCGACGCCACCCTCCTGCCTGACAGAAGCCATTTCTTCATCCGGTCCCGGAAATGGAGAAAGATATTGGATAAAGCATTCCCTGTACTGTTCCTTCTTTGGAAAGCAGAGACTAAATTTCACATTTGTTCCGCCAAAGCCACCATGCACATAATGAAATGGAATCTCTGATCCATCCCGCACTTTCCTTACCCTGTCATCCTGAAGATCAATATATGGCTTTTGAAACATAGGATCCTTACTCGGGATATACATCACTTCTCCCATTTTATTTCCTCCTGACGCTGTTTCCATGCAGGCGCGCTCCTGCCCCTGACTTAAACATTCAACTTTTGCTTTTCTTCCTCCATATCATAAAAGACGAACCTGCTTTTTCCTATCAACAGGTTCGTCTTTCTATGTTTCTTTTCGCTTTTTTAATTTTCGTTAAATTTTTGAAGCCCTGGGATTGTTTCTGTATTGAATCGGAGTCATTCCCTCCAGCTTTTTAAAGGTATGATCAAAATGGCTTCTGCTTTTAAAACAAACTTCCTCAGCAATTTGGTCAATCGATTTATGGGATGTAACCAACATGACTTTTGACATCTCAATGCGCACATGCTTCAGATAATCCTGTATCTTCATCCCGGTTTCTTTTGAAAATTTCCGTGAAAGATAATACTCCGTATAATGCATCCGTTTGGCCATATCCGCCAGTGTAATTTCTTCCTGAAAATTTGCACGGATGAAATTCATGGTTTCTCTGACCGGTTTTGAAATCCCCTGGTTTTGAATGGACTGCTCATGCCTTACCGCGTCAATAAAGGCCAGGTAAGCATTCCAATTTGCGTTGGCAGCATGATTGATTGTATGAGCAAGTTCCAATTTATGGATCTCCCGGCTTTCAATCTCCTTTGCCGTTTGCAGGGGAACTCCCCCCTCGACAGCCGCCGAAGTACAGTGGTCTAAAAATATAATCATATTGTCTTTTAATGTACGCAGTTCATCTGGAAGAAGAAACTCCTGAATGGAATCATTGGTGAATACTCTTTTCTCCCCTTCTTTTTTAGGTCTTGTTCCTTCCCGAATATTATCCAGTAATCGCTTTTCCAGCTCCTCCATACCGGCAAAATCATTTATATGCAGCTGAAGCTTATCGTCCGCATTTTCCTTTACCTGTCCTTCTTCCTTCGTCTGCTTGGGATTTTTCAGCTCTTTAAAATGAATTGCGTTTTTCGGGAGAAATTCATCATAGATGATATAATGCAGCATATGAAAAATGGCTCTTGCAAAATCGTGACTGACCACCGGCATGGACTCAAAGATACGGCTGTAGTGCATACTGGTTGAAAGCGAGAGATGCAAAGAAGTCAGTTTCTTTATCAGATGTTCCTTTAACTGTTTCTGAAACAAAAAGGGTCCTACGACAATGACCATATAGGTTCCTTCTACATCCTGAACCGCCTTTTCGGCAATCCAGACCAGATTTAATTCGTCCGTCCAGATTCCCGGCTCAGACATCGTCTGTGGATCTTCAATAATATCTCTCAGAATTTCTTTCGTATAAGGGGATTTAACCAGGTCTTTGGAATAGGGGTATGTCGAATAGAGTAAATGCTGGTTTTTATCAAAGCACCAGGCTCCAATTCCCTTTGCGCTATACATCAATCCGCCCAGCAATTTCAGCCGTTCTTCCACATGTTCCGCAGATATCTTCATCAACTTCTCCTCTCCCGCCTTTTCATTCAAAAAGTGCCTGAAGATTGAATCATCAAAATTCAGGCACTAAAGACAAGGATATTATATCACTTCACGCAAACATCACGTATCCTTTTCAAGATAATCCGAGAGGATCGAATAATCGTTAACATCCTCACAGATAACCTTTCCATCAGTAAAATAGTCAGCATTTTCCAGCGAAGTCGTAAATATAAATTTTGAAAGGGTTGATTTTAAATTTAACCGGTCTCCTTCCTTTGTCTCAAAGTAAACATCATGTGCGCACTCCGCAATTCTTTCCAAAAAATCAGACATAGAACTATTTCCTTTTAATTTCATCTTTTTCCACCTCTCTTTTTATATCGGCATTGAGCTTTCTGTTTCAGAAGGAATTTCTTATCCCCGTTGGCTCCAGAACGTGTAGATGCCCGGCTCTACATGATATTCCTTTCCATCAATCGAGATGACAGCCGGCATCTCACATGTAATTTCATAGCGGATTTCCCTATCCAAATACTTCCAGCTGCTGCATATCAATCCATGTCGTGTTTTCAACCTTACATTTAAAAACCCTAAGCGCGGATCCGGATGTGGAACAATTTCAGCTTTTTGGAATCCCGGGTCCTGTTCGCTGTGCTGTATTCCTGCAGCTTTTTCATAGATCCAGTCAATAACGGAGCCATAGGCGTAATGGTTAAAGGAATTCATATCCGTACTCCAAAAATCCCCGTTTTCCATAACGCCATCCCAATGTTCCCATATTGTTGTGGCTCCTTTGCCGACAGAATATAACCACGATGGATACTTTTCTCTGAGGAGCAGGGTATAAGCAAGTTCTGTATATCCATGATCGCTCAATACATGCAGAAGATAGGGTGTTCCTATAAAACCGGTTCTTAACTGGCATCCATCATTTTCAATCATCTGTGCCAGCACATCTGCTGCTTTTTGAGGATTCTCAGTCAGATGAAATTCAAGAGAGATCACATATTCGGTCTGTGTCAGGCATTGGGAATATGCCTGACGAAACTCTGACAGAATCAGTTGATACAGATCTTCATAGGAAGTCATATCGTTTCTCAACACTTTTCCGGCTTTTACTAAAAGTTCTACTGCATGCGCATAGAAAGCACTGGCAATAAAATCCTCTCGGGATGCGCCTTTATAACTTTCTGCCTGCGCATCCAGCCCCAACCAGTCCCCGAAGTGCGTTCCTCCGGTCCAGAGACCTCTATGCTTTGTGGCATGCGTGATATAGTCCACCCACCGTTTCATGGAAACAAACTGGTCTTCAAGCACTCTCTTGTCCCCATATGTCTGATAGATCTGCCATGGGGAAATGACTGCTGTATCTCCCCATCCCGCGCTCGGTTTATCATTCGGCAGAACATTCGGAACAACAGATCCAACGCTCCCATCTGCGTTCTGATCTTCACTCAGGTCGTGAAGCCATTTTCTGAAAAATTTCTCTATATCATAATTGTAGCTTCCCGCCTTGACAAAAACCTGGGAATCGCCGGTCCAGCCCAAGCGCTCATCTCTCTGCGGACAATCTGTCGGAATATCCAGATAGTTACACTTCTGCCCCCAGAAAATATTAGAAATCAGCTGATTTAATTTCTGATTGCCGGAAGTGATCCATCCGGTTCTCCGCAGATCAGAATATACACAAACAGCGGTAAAATCTGATACCTTTGGATTTCCTGGA
This sequence comes from Lachnospiraceae bacterium UBA3689, assembly GCA_002371465.1. Taxonomy (GTDB): domain Bacteria; phylum Bacillota; class Clostridia; order Lachnospirales; family Lachnospiraceae; genus Chordicoccus. The sequence continues at coordinate 33,192 of DFIU01000024.1, forward strand.
AATTGCTCCAGCTTTAAATAGCGAAAGCCAAAAAAGGTCAGATGAGGATGCCAGGTCTGTTTTCCTTCACAGCAGGTATAGTGAATTTCCGCTTTTGCCGTGCGATAATTCGCATTATAGAAATTACCGTTTTTATCGAGCATCTCTCCATGTAGAATATGGATCTGATCTCCCTTTTCAGCATTCACAGAAAACTCGACATACCCTGTAATTTCCTGCCCGAAATCAACAACTTTCTCCCCCCTTGGAGTAATAAAGATTGATTTCGCAGCAATTTTTTCTTTTTCCTTAATCAGTTCCCCTTCCTGAGGAATCAGTTTTCCTTCAGGATCAGGAAATAACACCGCATTTTTTTCCCAGGATGCCGCGAAATTAGCATCATAATCCTCACCGTCATAAATCTCACTGAACCGGATTCTACTCTCATGATAGGTCCAGCTCTCATCTGTTCTGATCGGTGTTCGTTTTCCATGAGAATCTTCCATAAGCAGGCGAGCATTCAGCGCGGTCTGCCTCTGCGCTTGGTGCTGCTCTTTCTCAGGAATCATCCATCCCGGAATTGGTGAAGCATACCAGCCTTCACCGACGACCACCTCGATGACATTCTCGCCTATATGGATCAGATCGCTAACGTCATAGGATTGTACCTGAATTCTCTTTTGGTAAGAAGTCCAGCCGGGAGCAAGGATAAAATCTCCGACACGCTTACCATTAATTGCAGCTTCATATACTCCCAAAGCTGTAATATTCAAAACAGCTTTCACAGGAAGCTCTCTGCACACCCATTTTTTTTGAAACACAGGGCAGGGTCCCTGTGTTTGTTCTTCGGTTGTAATCCAATTTGACATTTTATACATCCATTTCTTTTTTTAATGCAGCCTCTTCTCTGCGTTTTTCATTGACAGCCCTGATTTCCGGCATTTTCTTCCCAAGATGGTAAAACTGATAGGTGATAAAAATGATCAGATAAAATGCTGCCGGTATCAGGGAATAAAACAGGCGAATCGCATGGGTGGCAGCTACAGGCTGTACCTCTAGTTTACCGTCATATCCCAACATACCGATAATGATTCCAAATACACTGGCTCCAATGCCGGCGCCTACCTTTGTGGCGAATCCCTTCAAAGAACTTAATGTTCCCTCCAGTCTTCGAATTCCGATATATTCATTATAATCCGCACACTCAATGACAAGAAGATCTGCGAGCATCGAGAGAGGAACCACACCTGCCCCCGTCAGAAGATTCCCTATGATTAATAAAACGGCATTTGATTTTGCAAAGAAATTAATAATGTACCCAACGACTGTAACAAGCACGCCCGTTTTAATGACAAATACCGTTGCTTTCTTTTTCAGGATCTGAGGAAGAATCAGCATCATCGGAAGAATAATCGCCTGTGTGATCGCCAGTGTACTCATCAGCTCAACATTTCCGACAATTCGCTTGAAGTAGTATACCTGAACGCCCATATTCGTAATAAAGTTCAAGGCAAATTGTCCGAGCGCTATGATATAGATGTAGGGATTTCTTCGCAGGACAGTTAAAACATCCTTAAATTGAATCTTTTCCCCATGAGATTCAATATCTACATCGCGGACCTCTTTGACAACAAAGAAACGCATCATGCCAAGAACCACCAGAGGAACCGCAAAGATCAGCACCAGCTCAATCCATCCATGCTGAGAAGTTGCCAGCGTTCCCATGAGGACCGGGAATATTACATTAAAGACCAACATCAAGATCATAGATGGCAGTCCGCCATAGGTAGAGAGCTCAACATACTCTTTTTGGGAAGAAAACGCGCGGACCATATAAACATTCGTATTTGCGGTCAGGAAGGTATAAAACACACTGTTTGCCAGGGCATACATGATAAAGATCCATACTAATTTTAGAGAAGTGCTCATGTATGCCGGACACATATAGATCAGCAAGGTTGTGACCCACATCCCGACAACACACCATTCATAGGGGCGTCCCTTGCCCCATTTTGTATTTGTTTTATCTACAATATAACCGGCAAACAGGTCTGTTATACCATCCAGGAACTTACTCAGCAGAAGCAGAGCCCCCACTGCAGCTGCCGGCACACCAAGGGTGTCTGTACAAAATATCGAAAGATACCCAATGATCATTAAACAGATTCCTGTTGAGGCAGGTCTTAATGACCATGCCATCAGTTTTTTAAATCCAACACCCTTTGCTTGATCCTTCATAACTTCTCCTTTGCTTTTAAGGTAATCCCATTGATTGCCTTTATTTTAAAAGCCGAGAAATCATTATGATGTTCAGAGATTTGTCTTTTTATGTCCTTTTTTGCGTTGAATGATCTGTAGGTTCGTTACTTGATGGATTCTCTTTAGTGCCGCTTCGATGGTATTCCGTGTAGATAACCTCCGCCATTGTCTCCGGACTCTCCCGGCATCCCTTTTCAATCCAGACTTTCAGCAGATTTTGAAGACCGCCGACAAAGTAAATCATATGATAATCATTTCCCTGGTAGAGCGACTGCTTTTCTAATCCACGAAGCACATTGATTCTCCTGGCAAGTTCTGAATGCTGGGCCTCTTTAAAAAATGTAATCGATAAATGACCGGCAAGCATTGCACGGTAAAATGCCGCATGTTCCCTGAAGAAAACAAAAAAAGATTGGATTAACGATCGATCGTCTATATGCTCTTCCATCTGAAGGAGAATCATCTCATAGAGTTCTTTGGAAAAGTCTCGTTCAATCTGCTCCAGCAGGGCATAAATATCCTGAAAGTGCAGATAAAAAGAAGACCGATTAATATGCGCCCTTTCACAAATTTCCCTGACTGATATCTTTTCAACCGGTTTTTCTGCAAGCAGCAAAAGCAGCTGACTTTTAATATGATTCTCTGTTTCTTTAAATCTCTGATTAAACTTTTGATTCATAAAAGCTCTCTCCACCTCAGCGGTTTTCTCATTATTAACACAACACTTATCCATAAAATTGATGGTTGTTGATCTCCGCGAAACAATCTATGCTCTAAAGCACAAAAACAAGCCAGCTGACAGTTTTTCCAGCCAATAGAAAGGAGATTTTCAGGCATATGAATAACACAACAACCAGCAAGGCTCTGACATCCGGTGTCTTTCAGGTTGGGGTCATGGTATCAGATGTGGATGAATGTCTCAAGCTTTTCCGGGATACGCTTGGCATGAAAGTCGTGTTTGACGCCAGGAATCAGATTCAACCTGCGCATGGTCTCTCAGGATGCGCGAGACAGGTGATGAACTGCCTGATGCTAAAAGGGCAAGATGGTGCTTTTCTCGAAATTCATCAGTACGTCTCTCCGCCTGCCAGACCACACCCTCCGCTTGAGCACAGAGATATCGGGTCTATGCACTTTATGATGAAAGTAAACGATATCTATCAAACACTTTCACAGGTAGAGAAGCTGGGTTACAAACCCATGAATGATGTCGTCACTCGCAAAGACGGTTTTAAATTCACCTACTTTCGAGGCCCGGACGGCGTAATGATTGAATTGCACGAAGGAGAAATGATTCCCAATGAATATAACAAAAATGTATGATTTAACAGGTCGATGCGCTCTTGTAACAGGAGGCGGCAGCGGTATAGGAAAAAGCTGCGCACAGGCTCTTGCGCAGGCAGGCGCCAGTGTTGTAATCACGGGCAGAAGAACTCAAAAGCTTGAAGAAACAAAGAAAAGTATCGAAGAAAAAGGCAACATCTGCCAATTTATCAGTGCAGATCTGACTTTGGAAGAAAACTGCAGAAAAGCTGTCGACTTTTGCAAAAATACATTCGGACGACTTGATATTCTCGTTAATAACGCGGGAAGCCGCGGCGCATCTGGCACATTGGAAGAGGAATTCAGTACGGAGAACCTGAAACAAACGATGAATACGGATTTTGTCTCCACATTTCAATGTATCAAACACGCCTGGCCGGAATGTGCCAAAAATGGAGTCGGCTCCATCATCAATATCGCTTCACTCGGTGCTCTGCGCGCCGGAGCGCAGCTTGCCTATTCCGCGGCAAAAGGAGCTGTAAAGAGTATCACCAAAACACTCGCCTTTCGCCTTGGTCCCAGGCATATCCGTGTCAATACAATTTATCCAGGATTTATTATGACCGAGATGACTCAGGGCATAAAAAGCATGCCCGAGCAGGAAGCGGCTCTGCGCGCAGAATCCCCGCTTGGACTTCTCGGACAGCCTGAAGATATAGGCCTGGCTGTTGTATATCTCGCATCCGATGCGGCTCGTTTCATTACAGGAAGTGATCTTATCATTGACGGTGGCGCAATGTGTCGCTGAAACACACATCTTTACCAAAGAGTTCCGGATATCAATCCGAAACTCTTTGGTAAAAAGATCACTCATATTCGTCAAGGCTCCATTGGTCCTTCCAGTCTATAAAGACCATACCGTCCGGATATTCTTTACACGGATCAACAAATCGAATTGGCAGCCAGACATATTCAGAATCGCATGTAGGTGCCATTTCATCGGCTGCCCCCATTGCTCTCATTTTCCGATTTAACTGTTGCTTTTCGTCTGCACTCAGACTTCCGTCAAACATCTGCTGAAACCACTTTGCATACTGCTCATAGGGTAAATTCATCAGGTCTGGTCGCCAGCGATCAGCCAGGGCAATATAGAGGTCTCTCTTGCCCTCAACCTTAAACACGGAAGAAATCTGTGAGTGATAAGACGTATGACTGTCATCCAAAGGATGTGGATCGCCCAGAACCTTATATGGTCCGTGCCAAGAATCCCCAACCGCTGCCTGAGATGAATTTGGCAGATAACCGGTAGTCCCAGACGTCAACAGGTAATGTTTTCCAGCACGCACAAAATGCGTGACACCTTCTCTGACAAACGGCGGATATAATTTTGGAAAATGGGTCTGATAATATCCTGTGACATCCGTGTAATCCTCTGTCAGATCTGCGCTGATCAGCTCAGAGTGTACCCGCTCAAAGAAATAATATCCTTTTCCATCCGGCGCGACAGCCAGATCAAAATCTCCGGCACTCATACCAAGCGGTCTTAAATTCTTTCTTACAATCCGATAAGGTCCCAAAATGGAGTCCGCTGTCAATATCGTCTCTGACTGCGTTCCATCTTCATTCATGATTTTGACCCAGCAGACATATTTTTTCGTTTTCTCGTTAAAAATAAGATGCGGTCGATCCAGCTTCGCGTGATATGGATTTAAGGGTGAATCCTCATCCGCTAAATCCGGCTGGATTATCACTCCCTCGTCTTTCCAGTGCAACAGATCCGTCGAAGAGTAAAAACGGATACCCCAGGTCCATATGCCGTTTTTTCCATCCGTTTTCTCTTTATTCTCCCCATACCAATAGTAAACTCCATCCAGATAAAACACGGACCCGCCATGTGCCTGAATTTTCTTTCCATCCGTGTCCAGCCACACCTGCCCCGGATAGAACCACTTATCTGTAGAATTTTGCACCATCCACCTATCTCCTCTTCTGCCAGTCTTATCCTCAATCCATCCGCCATACTCTTCAACAAAATCAGAATCCCCCTGCCTTCGGATTCGAGAGGCACTTTCACTCCTGAAGATTTTGATTGTTCCTAAAAGGAGCTGGCTGACTCATAGCTAAACTCAATACATAGCATATCCTGCAATGGGCATTATGATATCGGCAGATTCGTCTTCTTATGTCTCTTTTTGTTTAATAATTTTCATATTAAGTCGAACTCTTAGCCTCAATTATTCACCGTCAT